>CAWIQP010000004.1:0-1137616 GCA_963838285.1 uncultured Chloroflexia bacterium | reverse complement strand
CTGCCCGTACCTACTGGTTCGGTTACCGTATTGCTCGACCGAAGCGAGCGCTCGCCCCCACTTTTCGGAGCCGCACGAGCTCTTCAGCTGCGATAGCTGTGAGCAAAGCGTCGGCTGTTTCTGGCTGTTCGAAATCAGACAAGGAGGTCATGACATGGCACTTGGCAGACACATTCCCATCACGCATGGACCAGGTCTTCCCTGCAGGGGCATACGCGGTCGGAGGCGTAGAGCAGGTCGTCGACTTCGATGCCTCGACGCCGCGAGCAGCGGGTCCAGGCGCACGATCGCGACTCTGGTCTGCCCCTGTGGGCGATCTCGGTGTTCGACGCCGATCCCGAGGCGCGGACCAAGGTCGTGCGGGTCAAGATCGCGGCCCGCAACTCCGCCCGTTCTTCCCCAGGCGCCGGCGGGTTCGCCGTTCCCGGCGGTGGCGTTCGAGGGCCTGACGGCGACCGGCTACGTGGATACCTCGGGCTCTCGGCCGCGCCTGGCCTGGTCGTTCCGGGCGACTGCCGTTCGCGCAGCGACGCCGAAGGCCCAGGTCCCGCAGGCGCTCTCACCGCGCCGAGCAGGCCGGCTAGGAGCGGTACCCGTGGTCGTCCTGCGTCCCCATCGCCGCTTCGAGCCGGCGTCCGCTCGCGGTGCTCGCGCGCCGCTACGGCGCCGGCGCACCGGCCGTCGTCGAGCTGATCCGCCGGACCGGCGGCTGCACCTCGCCGATCCGCCTCGAAGGCGAGTCGGTCGCCGTCTCGGCAAGGACCGGAGCAGTCGTCGCCCGCCGGTCGACGCGGTCTCAGGCTCCAGGCTTCGTCCTCGTCGCCTGTGGCAATCGACGCGAGTCGCGCTGCCCGCCCTGCTCGGAGCGGTATCGCCGCGACGCCTACTTCCTCGTCGCGGCGGGACTCAGCAGGCGACGAGGCCCGAGGAGTCTCCTCCTCGGTTGCCTCCCACCCGCTCGTCTTCGCGACGTTCACCGCACCCTCGTTCGGGGCGGTCCATCGCCGGGTCGTCGATGCCGGTGGCGTCCGCCGCTGCCGGCTCGGTGGTCAGGCCGAGGTTTGCTCGCACGGCATCCCGATGCGCTGTCTCGAGCGTCATGCCGAGGGCGATCCCCGGATCGGCCAGGCGCTCTGTCCGGACTGCTACGACTACGAGGCCGCGGCTCTGTGGAACGCGAACCTTGGAGCGCTGTGGCGGCGGACGATCACGTACCTGCCGCGCGAGCTCGCAGCCTTGAGCGGATCTGAGCGTAGCGGCCCTGCGGGCGCCAGGTCCGTGTCGCCTATGCCAAGGTCGCCGAGTTCCAGGCCCGTGGATCGGTACACGTCCATGCGGTCATCCGGCTCGACGGACCCGACGGTCCCGACACCGCGCCCGCGGGCGGAGCGACGGCGCAGCGTCTAGCGGAGGCCGTCGCCCGCACCGCGGCGCGCGTAGCGGTCACGGTGGCGGGACCGGGTGGACGTGAGCTCGTGATCCGCTGGGGTAGCCAGATCGACACGAGACCGATGAACACCGGTGGCCAGCGACGCCGGCGAGGGGCACGGAGCCGGCGTCGCGGGCTACCTCGCCAAGTACGCCACCAAGGACGCGCAGTCAGGCGGTGGTCTGGACCGACGGATCCGGGTGGAGGGAGTGATCGAGCGAGCCGAACTCTCCGATCATGCCCGCGCGCTGATGCGATCGGCCTGGACCCTGAGCCCACGCTGGGCCCATAACCTGGGCTTCCGTGGCCACTTCCTGACCAAGGCCCGTCGCTACTCGGTCACCTTCGCGGCGTTGCGAGCCGTCCGGGCGGAGTATCGAGCCGCAGGCCGATCCCTGGCTTACCCAGATCCGTGCCAAGGCCATCGGCGACCAGGTCGTCATCCGGCGGAGCTTCCACTACGCCGGATCGGGGCTGAGTCCGGCCGAGCGGGCTGTGGCCGCGAGTATCCGTGGAGGCTCGTCCCCGTCGGGTCGTTCGGGGCCCATCGGTGCTGCTGGGTCGGAGCAGAAGCGGATCATGTCGGCGCGCGCCGCACGCCACTGGTCCCGGCATCGGTCGCGCGCTATGAACGAGCTGCCAATTCGCAAGCCTGCCCCAGAGCGACCTCGCCGATCCGGACGGCAGTCGTTACGAAGCCAGGCCCAGATCGACAGGCCGACGCTCCTGCCCGTCGTGCTCTCGAGCGCGCGTGGTCCGATGAGCGACCGGCTCGCGACGGCCGTGACGGAGCTCGTAGCCGCGCTACGAGATGAGATCGCCACCGAACGTCGCCCGAGCGAGCGCGAGCCCGATCGCCTGATGAGCATCGAGCAGGCCGCCCGGGCTCTCGGCATCGGTCGGACCGCCCTCTATTCGGAAATCGGGGCGGGACGCATCCGGAGCGTCAAGGTCGGCCGGCGACGATTGGTTCCGTCATCGGCCATCATCGAGGTCGCGTCAGGGCACGAGTGACCGAAGCGACGCTCAAATGGGTCCTTTCGTTCAGTCTGCCGCGGCCTTCACTTGCAGCGCTCGGTCCAGCGCGTCGGCGGCCTCCCGCCGAAGGTCTGGAGTCACGTGCGCATAGACGTCCGCAGTGATGGCGATCGAGGCATGGCCCAGCGCCTCGCTGACCGTCTTCAATGGGACGCCTTGGGCGAGCATCAGACTTGCCGCGCTGTGCCGCAGATCGTGGAATCGGACCGGCTGAAGACCGAGGCGCGTGGCCGTCTCGTGGAAGATGCGGGATACCGCATCCGGTCGCATAGGATTGCCCATGGCGTCGGTGAAGATGAGATCGGCCTGGTCCTGCCACGCTGTGCCGGCTGCCAGCCGCTGCGCGGCCTGGGCTGCCTTCTGGCGCCGCAGGGCCTCGCGCACGAACGTAGGCACCATGATGGTCCGGCGACTCCGCCGGGTCTTCGGCTCCGCCAGACTCCATGTGGTGTGCCGGTGCCCCTTATCGTCGGCGACTCGACCGGATTCAGCCAGAGCTCGTCGGACAGTCAGCGCCGAGCCATCGGCCGCGAGGTCGCTCCAGGCTAGGCCTAGCAATTCGCCAAGCCGGCATCCGGTGCCGAGTGCGAGGGCGTATAGCGGCCCCATCGGATCATCGTTGGTCCCGTTTAGAAGTCGCGATGCTTCGGCAGGGGACAGAGCCCGCATCTCACGGGCTGCTAGTCGGGGCGGTCGCGCCAGGGCCGCAACGTTGCGATTGAGGAGGCCCTCGCGCATGCCGTCATTCAGCGCTCGCCGAAGGACCCCTCGTGCGTAGCGGACAGTGGTGGGCGAGAGCTTCCGCGCCAGGAGTTCGGCCATGCGCTGCTCGACGTCGATCGGCTGCAGGCGCGTCATCGCTCGCTTCCTGAGGTCGGCCGTGAAGCTGACGCCGAGCCAGTACTGCCGGACGATCCGCTGATATTCGGCCTGCGTCGATGGGCGGATGCGCGTCTCGTGAACCTGTAGCCAGCGGGTCAGGAAGGCCTCCAGGGTCTCACCCGTCAGGGCCCCGGACGCGCCTTCCTTGCGCTTGGCATCGAGCTTGCGCACGACTTCGGCTCGGGTCCGACCGCTGACATAGACGCGCTTGGTCCGGCCATCTGGGAACTGGACGAGCAGCGAGCCGCGGAGTCGTCCGTCCGCGGTGTCGTAGATGGCACCCTCGCCGGCGGATCTGCGTGGCTTGGTAGCCTGGCCCACGGGCCGTCCTCCCGATCAGGAGGGCATCTGAAGGCCAGCGGCGTGCTCCAGCGGGCCTTCGCGCCATTCGGAGTCTACACCAGCGAAGATGCCGCGAAGCTGCCAAGTACCGGATAGTGAGACTTAGGAAGGGGAGTCTGAGCGTGAACTTGGAGGGCCGTGTGGGATTCGGACCCACGACCAGCCGATTAAAAGTCGGCGGCTCTACCACTGAGCTAACGGCCCTTGATTGCGCGCGCCGGGGCGGCTGAGTCGATAGTAACCGCTCGCCGCCCCCGATCCCGGCCCGGCCGGCCGGAGCGTTGTTACTTGCCCAGGTCGCTCACCGCCGCCAGCAGCTCCGCGTCGCCCGACGACGACAGCTGCGAGGCCGTCATGGTGCCGAGGTCGGTCGGGTCGATCGGCAGGGCGCCCGAAGGCATCGCGACCGTCTGGTCGGGCTTGATGCCGACTCCGAAGATGCGATGGCCGTCCGGGGTAAGCCACCAGGCGGTGCCGAGGATGAGGACCGAGCCGTCCGAAAGCGTGAACTGCTGGAGGACGGTGCCCGTCCCGAAGGTCGGCTCGCCGACGATCTTGGCGCGGCTCGAGTCCTGCAGCGCGCCGGCCACGATCTCCGACGAGCTGGCCGAGTCGTGGTCGACCAGGACGACCAGCGGCAGGCTGGTGTGGGTTCGGCCGGTGTCCACGTTCTCCTTGACGTCGTTGCCGTTGGCGTCCTGCTGGATGTACACGACGCCGCCCGTCAGGAATTCGCTGGCTACCTCCTGGGCCTCGCTCGCGTACCCGCCCGGGTTGCCGCGAAGGTCGAGGACTATCGAGGTCGCCCCGGCCTTCTGGGCCGCCGTGATCGCCGATTGCACCTGGTCGGCGGCGCCGGTCGAGAACTCGGCCAGGGCGATGTCCGCGACGTGGGTGCCGGGCACCATGCCCCAGTCCACCAGCGGGACGTCGATGTTGGCGCGGGTTATGGGGATGTCGACCGGGCTCGTGTCTCCGAGATGGATGACCGTGATCGTGACCTTGGTGCCCGCGGTCCCCCGGATCTCGGCCCCCACCTGGTCGAGGGTCAAGCCGTCCGTGGAGGCGCCGTCGACGGCCGTGATCTGGTCGCCGGCCTTGACGCCTGCCGTGGCCGCGGGCGAGCCGGAGATGACCTTGTCCACCTTGAACGCGCCCGACTCGTTGCCGAGAACGACGCCGATTCCGGCGACGCTGGCCTTGAGCGAAGCCTGGAAGGCGGCGTATTCGGACGGCGTCAGGAAGGTCGAGTGACCGGTGTCGCCGAGGCTGTCGACCATGCCCTTGATCGAGCCGTAGAGCAGCTGCTGGTCCGTGATCGACGCGCGACCGACGAAGTTCTGCTTGATGATCTGCAGCGCCTCGTTGTAGAGGCTCGAGCCCTGGATGGTACCGTCGGCGGTCGGCGCGCTGGCGGGCTGCGCCGTCGAGGAGACGGTGCTCTGGAACGCGACGTGGTCGGTCAGCATCCCCGCGGAGAAGGAGATCAGGCATGCGGCGATGACGGCGAGGATCTGCGGAAGCCGGCTGGGGCGGCGTCCGTGGAGGTCGCCGGCGGGCGGCGTGCCGTACCCGGCTCCTCGGGGCGGCTGGTTGGGCGGCCAGCCCGGGGCTGCTGCTGCCAGCCGGGTTGCTGGGACTGCCAGCTCGACTGATTGGGCGGCAGGCCGGGCTGATTGGGCGGCCAACCAGGCTGCGGCGGCCACGCCTGCCCGGGCTGCCAGCCGGTTCCCGATTGCCAGGCCGGCGGTGCCGGCGGCTGCTGCCATTGGGTCGGCGCCGGGGGCGCGGGCGGCTGCGGGGCCTGCCACTGGCTCGGTCCGGCCGGTGGCGCGGGCGCGGCGGGCGGCGCGGTGAATGGCGTGCCCGCGGGCGCGTTCCAATCGCTCGGCTGCGCCGGCTGCCAGACGGGCGGCGCGGGCGGAGGCGTCGTGATTCCAGACGCGCCGGCGGACGCGCCGGCGTCGGTCGGGGAGCCGGCGTCGGTGGCTCCGGCGGTGCCGGCGTCGACCGCTTCCGCGCCGATGGGTTGGCCGGACCACGCGTCCGGTTGAGGTGGGGCGGGCGGGCTCCAGCCCGCCGCCTCTTCGGGCGGTGTCGCCGAGTCGTCCTGCGTCTTGTCGTCGTCGAATCGCATTGCCGGGCCTCCAGGTTTCGCTGCAGCGCACATGATGGCGCACCTGGCCCGGCGTGAATGCTGAAGGCCGAGCCGTTGCGGCTTGACCCGGATCTGCCGGAGCGCGGCGCGCGTCTCGAGGCCGCCGGCGGCAACCGATCCCACCGGCCCCGGGCGGTCGTAGGATGAGTGTGGGAGAGGCGAACATGACCGACGCCGAACGACCATCGAAAGGCAATCCCGGCTGGCTCGACCGGCCGGAGTCGGTCCCGCCCACGGTCCTCATCCTGGGCGGGTTTCTGACGGCCCCACCGATGTACCGCCGTATGGTCCAGCGGCTGGAGGATCGCGCCGCCGCCGGGGTCGTGGTGGCCGACGTCTGGACGCCGGACTGGTTGCTCGCCGGGTGGCGCGGTATCGGGCCGATCTGCACGCGCTCCGCGAAAGCCCTGCGCGATGCCGTTCGCCTCTCCGCCGAAGTCTCCTCGGGCGCCCCGCTGCTGGTGGTGGGCCACTCGGCCGGCGGGATCACCGGCCGGCTGCTCACGGCCCCGGAGCCGATCCCGGGGCGGAGATTCGGGGCGGCGCGGTGGATCGGCGCGATCGTCACTCTGGGCACTCCCCACCGGCTCTCGTCCGCGGAAGGGATCGGGACTCGGGTCAACGAAGTGGGCTCGTCCATCGCCGAGGCCGCCGTTCCGGGCGCCTTCTTCGCACCGCAAGTCGGCTACGTCTCCGTGACCTCGCGGGCGATCCGCGGCGATCCGGAGGGGACCGGCCGCGAGCGAGTCGCCCACCTGCTGTATCGGTCGGTCATCGGTCGAGCGGCCGTGCCGGGGACGGAGGGCGACGGCCTCGTGCCCGTGGTGGCGACGGCTCTGGAGGGCTCGCGCGAGGTCGTGCTCGACGGGGCCATCCACGGCCCGGGCTCCGGCGGCCCGTGGTACGGCTCGGACGACGCCCTGGACGTCTGGTGGCCGATCGCGTTGGAGGCCTGGCGGTCGGCCCTGGAGCATAAGGCTCGCGCGGTGGGGGCCGTCGATGGGGTGGCGGCCGCGTGCTGACACTTGACCGCGGACTTGCGGGCCCACGGGTGCTGCGTGCGCCGGCTCTCGCGGTGACCCTTGCGGCGCCCCGCCGCCCAGTCCGCCGCTCGGTCCGATTGACGGGTCATCCCCGCATCGCTACAGTTCCCGGCGCGGGGTGGAGCAGCGGCAGCTCGTCGGGCTCATAACCCGAAGGTCGGCGGTTCGAATCCGTCCCCCGCAACCAACGCCGATTTCTGAAACCCGGCCTCAGGGCCGGGTTTCGTCGTATCCGATGGGCTTGCAGATCACATTCCGATCTAGTTCTGCGGTCTGCGGGTGTTCCGGCGACGACCCACTGACCCGCTGGGGGTGACCTCTCGGCTGCCACAATGGCGGCATGAAGACGCTTGATAGGTTCCTGGCTTCGTCCGCCCTGGTCGCCCGACTTGCCGCGTCCGACGATCCGGTTTTGGCCTACCGGGCGAACCTCCTGACGACCGAACCCGGTGAGGCCGGCCGCCTCGATGCCATACGCGCACGCATCGCCAAATCGCCCAAGGCCAGGGCTCTGCGTCGCGGGCTGGAAGTGCGCGAGGCTACCAACGCCTACCGCAAGTGGCAGGGCCCGCACTGGACGCTGGTCTGCCTGGCCCTGATCGACTACCCGCCGGGCGACGAATTGCTCCGGCCGCTCGTCGAGCGGGTCCACGATTGGCTCTCCTCTGCCCAGCACCTGAGCCGGCCCGGCACGACGGTCTACCCGGGACAGGAGAACAGGGTCAGACGCTGCGGGTCGCAGGAGGGTAACGCCGTCTGGTACTCGGTCAAGCTCGGGCTCGAGGACGAGCGGACGGTTGAACTCGTGGATCGGCTGATTCGCTGGCAGTGGCCGGACGGCGGTTGGAACTGCGACAAGCGGCGAGACGCCGGGTCGTCGTCCTTCCAGGAGACGGCCATCCCGGCGCGCGGGCTGTGGGCCTTCGGGCGGAGGCACGGCTACGAGCCGGCCATCCGAGCCGCGGATCGAGCGGCAGAGTTGATGCTCTCGCGCCGGCTGCTGTGGCGGCAACGCGACGGCCGGCTGATAGAGCCGGATTGGGGTGGCGCGGTAGACCGTATCCAGTTCCCGATCCAGTTCTACGACGTGCTCTTCGCCCTGCAGGTCATGGCAGAGCTGGGGCGGATCGGCGATCCGAGATGCGCCGACGCTCTGGCACTGCTCGAGTCGAAGCGACTCCCGGACGGCGGCTTCCCGCTCGAGGACCGCAACGCGAAAGCATCCGCGACCATCGCCAGCCGATGCAGCTTTGCCGACTGGGGACCGGCCGGAGCGAAGCGCGGCAACTCGCTGGTCAGCCTTCTTGCGCTGGGGGTGATGCGGGAAGCCGGGCGGGGCGCCGCAATCTAGCCGCGGCCGCCGAGCGGCGCGTCAGCGGCGATTCCTGGCGTGGCAGTCGATGCAGTCCTGGGCCCACGGCAGCGCTTCGAGGCGCTCCGGGGCGATTGGCTTGCCGCACGTCTGGCACAGGCCGAACGTTCCGGCCTCGACGCGCCGCAGGGCGCTCTCGATCTGGACGAGATGCTGCTGTTCGCGGTCGCGGAGCTGCTGGCCGCGCTGGCTTTCGGTCACCTCCGTGGCGGCGGCAGTTTGGGCGCCGTGGGCGACTCGCGGGTGCTCGACCTCCTCGGAGAGCTCCAGCCGGATCCGCGCGCGCTCCGCCTCGAGCGTTTGCCGTGCGTTCTCGACCAGCTTCGGGTCCATGACGGCATCCTACGCTGCTCGATGAGGTAGTGCGCGCCGATCGGGACACCGGCCGATCGGGTCTAGGGCGAGCGAATCGGGCGCCGACCGACCGGCAATCGGTGCGTTCGGAGGCGCCGGACGACGGCCGGGTCTAGACTCGCCGTCAGCATTTTCGGCATCGATGGGCCGTCCAGCGCACGACCGCCCGTCGGTCAAAGGAGCGCCATGGCTTACGCGAAGGACCCGGTTTGCGGGATGGAGGTCGACACCAGCACCGACCTCAAGTTCGAATACGAAGGCGAGACCTACTACTTCTGCTCCCGGGGCTGCCGGCTCGACTTCGAGGAGGACCCCGAGAAGTACCTGGACCCGGAGTACGAGCCGCACATGTAGCTCGGGCTCGCAAGTCGGCCCCGCCAAACCCGCCTTGCGTGGTACGCTCAGGGTGAGCGTTGGGAGTGCCGCTGGGCCTCCAGGCTGACAGAGAATTCACGACCCCAGGAGAAGCCCGATGGCCTATGTAATCGCCGAGCCCTGCGTCGACACGATGGACCAGGCTTGCGTTTCCGTCTGCCCGGTCGACTGCATCAAGTTCGATGAGGGTGTGGATCGCACCCTGTTCATCGACCCGAACGAATGCATCGACTGCGGCGCATGCGAGCCCGAGTGCCCCGTCAACGCCATCTTCACCGAGGACGCTCTGCCCGCCCAGTGGGCCGCCTACACAGAGATCAACGCTCTCTGGTTCACCGACAAGGACGCGGCCCGCGCCAAGGTCAACGCCGCCAAGCCGGCCTGACGCTCGCCACAACCGATCCCGCGCCCGGCCCAATGGGCCGGGCGCCTTAGTTGTACGCCCGGCATGGGCGGCAGCCTGGAGGTGAAAGTCCTCTGCAGGAGGCGGTGGTGCTAACTGCTAGCCAGAGGCAACGGCGTCACCGTGAGGTGGGGTCGGAAGGAAGCCCGAGGCAAAGCTCCGACCCGAGGAACACGAACCGCATACAAGGCTGGGCAGCCTGGATGAGCCGGCATTGCACGGTGACGTCCGCGACCACCAAGAGGCTGTCAGGTAAATGCGGCGGGGCTGGGGCGAAGGCGGCTGCTCTTATCCGGGGAGACCTCGCCGGGTGCCGGAGTGATCCGGCCGCCCTCATCCCAAGGTGGGAGCGGACCGACGAGGAGTCAGCAGCGGCCATAGTACCGGCGGGGATCGAGATCGCCGGGAAGGGCCAAACGTCAGTCCGAGGGACGACCCGGACAGACTCGCGACCGGCGCTACGACCGCAGCCAACCCGTCTCTGTGATGGGTCTGCATCTGGAGAACGACGGTGAAGCCGCCACGTCCGGGTACAGAGCGCAGCGCCGATCCGGCGTCTCCTGAGACCACCCCTCACCCCGCCCGAGTTGAGGATGTCTGGGAGGTTTTCCTCTCGCGAGACAACCTCACCCGGGCGCTCCGGCGCGTCGAGGTCAATCGCGGCGCTCCAGGTCCTGACGGCATGACGGTCGAGCAGCTTCGCCCGCACCTGAAGACCGCCTGGCCCGAGCTCCGGAAAGCCCTTGACACTGGCACGTACCGCCCAGCTCCCGTCCGTCGGGTGACGATCCCCAAGCCCGATGGCGGCGAGCGTGAGCTGGGCGTGCCGACGGTCACCGACCGTTTCCTCCAGCAGGCGTTGAGCCAGGTCCTCTCACCGATCTTCGAGCCAACGTTCTCGGATCGAAGCTTCGGCTTCCGTCCAGGACGAAGCGCCCACCAGGCGGTCATGGCTGCCCGGGCGGCAATCGAAGCAGGTGAAACCTGGGTCGTCGATGTCGATCTCGAACGGTTCTTCGACCGGGTCCAGCATGACGCGCTTATGGCGCGTGTGGCTCGCCGGGTCGGCGACCGCCGAGTACTTCGATTGATTCGACGCTATCTAGACGCCGGCGTCATGGTCGGAGGCGTGAGGATCGCGCGGACGGAGGGCACCCCGCAAGGATCGCCCCTCTCGCCGCTCCTGGCGAACATCATGCTCGACGACCTTGACCACGAACTGGAGCGGCGCGGCCATCCGTTCGTCCGCTATGCCGACGACCTCCGGGTCTACGTGGCTTCCGAGCGGGCGGCTCAGCGGGTACTCGACGGCATCACGGTCTTTGTGGAGCAACGGCTCCATCTGCGGGTGAACCAGGCCAAGAGCGGCACCGCCCCGGCCACCGTCCGGGGTTTGCTCGGTTTCGGCTTCTATCGATCGCACGGTCGAATGGCGATCAGACTCGGGCCCAAGACGAAAGCTCGTCTGCGTGCCCGATTACGCGAGATCACCGATCGGCACCGCTCGATCTCGATGCCTGACCGAGTTTGCCTTCTCAACCGGTTCCTCGCTGGCTGGACGGCCTACTTCGCCCTGGCCGAGACGCCTTCGGTGTTCAACGAGTTCGACGAGTGGCTGAGGCGTCGTCTCCGGCAGGTCCGCTGGAAGGAATGGAAGCGTTGCCCTACGCGGCGGCAAAACCTTCGGGCGCTGGGCATCCCCGACCACAAAGCTCGCCAGTGGGCGAGCAGCCGGAAGGGCTACTGGCGCATGTCGGGTTCGCCTGCTTTGCAGTGGGCCATGCCGACCGCGTACTGGACCAAGCTTGGCCTGGTGCCGATCGGCGAACGTGTCCGTCGTCTTCGGGAGCACTGGCGAACCGCCGGATGCGGACCCGCACGTCCGGTGGTGTGGGAGGGGCTGGGCTAACCCCGGCCCCTACCCGATTCCGGGGACGGCGGGCGGGCGGTGCCATGGGGGCCCGGAGTGCGCTCGGGGCGATGGGGGCGGCGAGTCCCCGAAAACGGGCCGGTGATCGCCGGCGGCTAGACTTGGCCGATGCGAATCGCCTCCTTGCTTCCGTCCGCCACCGAGATCGTCTGTGCCCTGGGATTGGACGAGCAGCTCGTCGGCGTCAGCCATCGGTGCGACTACCCGCCGGAGATCGCGGGAGTGGCCGTCGTCACGCGGCCGATTCACGACCGCGAAACCGCCGCCGCGGCCAATGCCGCTGCTCCGGCGCGGCGCGCCGACCCCGACGACGAGCTCGGGCCGAGCGAGCTCGACGTCGCCGCGCTGCTGGCCGCGCGGCCGGAACTCGTGATCGTGCGCGACGGCGGTTCCGGGCCGGGCTCGCGCGAGCTCGAAGCGGCACTCATCGGAGCGGATTTCTCGCCGGTCGTCGTCAGCCTGGACGCGGTCTCCATCGAGGGCCTCTTCCACTCCATCACGACTCTCGGCGCGATGACCGAGGCCGAGGACGACGCCATCGAACTCGTCGAGGCCCTGCGCGAGGAGATCGGCGAGATCGAGCAGGGTGTGGTCGTCCGCCAGGACGCCGGTCTGCGGCCGCACCGCGTCGCCATCCTCGAGGGTCTGTCGCCGCTCATGGCCAGCGGCCGCTGGATTCCCGAGCAGGTTCGCCGGGCGGGCGGCTGGGACGTGCTCGGTCGAGAGGGAGAGCCCTCGTCCGCGACGAGCTGGGAGGCGATCCGGGACGTCGATCCCGAGATGCTGCTGTTCGCGCCCGTCGGGCTGAGCCTCCTCGAAGCCCAGGCCCTGTGGCGTGGAGTGGAGCGGCCCGAGTTCTGGAGCGATCTCGAAGCGGTCCGGCGCGGACAGGTCTTCTTCGTGGAGCCCGTCTACTTCTGCCGGCCGGGTCCCCGGGTCGTGGACGGAGTCGCCATGCTGGCCGAGATATTCGACCCGGAGGGCTTCATCGACACGTCTCCGCCGAACAGCTGGACGCCCCTCTTCGAGGGTTGATGGATGGCCGAGGCAGGCCGAGGCAGGGCGTCCCGACGACATCGATGCGGAGATGGTTCGCTACTACGAGCCCCGGGCCGGCGCGCCGCCGATGGCCGGTCGGCCGTCCGGATGGGGGATCGCCCGGGGCGACCGGATCTCCCGTGAGCCGCGGCCAGGCTGCACGCGACCTTCATGAAACGCACACTTCGTCTTCAGGATAAGTTCAGCGTCCGGGTCGAATATTCGCCTCAGTCCTCCCTCTCCTCCCTGGGCTAAGACGAGAACACACAGCCGGTCGCCTCCCCTCCCTCAGCGACCGGCTCTCGTCTGTTCTGGGCCCTTCACGGCCCGTTCCTTGTCCCCGTCGAAGCGCCCGTAGAGCGCAATTACGCGCGAAACCGGCCCTCGCGGGCCTCCAACCGCGCCTATACTCGCCGGCATGTCGCCGCTTTCCAACCGAACCGTCGCGACAATCGGCTCCGGAGTGATGGCCGAGGCGATCATCGCCGGCCTGCTCCGGGGCAAGCTGGTGGGGCCTCAGCAGATAGTCGGCAGCGAGCCTCGGGCCGACCGGCGCGAGGAGCTGGTGAGCCAGTACGGCGTCCGCATGGTCGCCTCGAACCTGGACGCGGCCGTCGACGCCGACGTGATCCTGCTGTCGGTCAAGCCCCAGACGCTGACCAAGGTCGGCCACGAGCTGGGCGGCCACCTCAGGTCGAATCAGCTGGTCGTCTCGATCGTCGCCGGCGCCAACTGCAACGTGCTCACCAACCTTCTCGATCACCGCGAAGTCGTTCGCAGCATGCCGAACACGCCCGCTCAGATCGGCCGCGGCATCACCGTCTGGTACGCCACGCCGGAGGTGACCGAGGAGCAGTGCGATCAGGCGCGCGTCCTGCTGCGCGCCCTGGGCACCGACCTCCAGGTCGAGGACGAGCGCTTCGTCGAGATGGCGACGGCGGTCAGCGGCACGGGCCCCGCCTACGTCTTCCTGGTCATGGAAGCGCTGATCGACGCGGCCGTCCACCTTGGCTTCCCGCGCCACGTGGCCCACGATCTGGTCATCGAGACGCTGGAGGGCAGCACGGCCTTCGCCAAGGCCACCGCCCAGCATCCCGCCGTGCTCCGAAACATGGTCACCTCGCCCGGCGGCACCAGCGCGGCCGCCATCCACGAGCTCGAGTCCGGCCGGCTACGAACGGTCCTGTCGGAGGCGGTCTGGGCCTCCTACCGGCGGACCATCGAATTGGGCGCCGACCTGGAGAAGGGCCTGGGGCTGAACGAAGGCGCGAGCGGCGAGACCGGGAACGGTCGGGCGTCCAACGGAGCGCGCCAGACGGCGCCGGCCGAGCGGCGGATCGGTCGCTGAGATGCCTGGACAATCCGGCCCGACGGGATCGGCCGGCCCGCGGGGCCTGCTGTCGATCTTTCCCCACCCGGACGACGAAAGCTACGGCGCCGGCGGGCTGATGGCCCTGGCCGCGGCCGCGGGCAATCCCGTCTGGGTTCTGTGCGTGACCAACGGCGATCAGGGCGGGCGCCCGGGAGAGATGGGCGTCGACCACTCGCTCGATCCGGAGATTCGACTCGAGGAACTGCGCTGCGCCTGCAGCGAGATGGGGATCGCGGAGCCGATCTTCCTGGGCTACCGCGACTCGGGCATGGAGGGTTGGGGCGCCCCCGAGGGCTCGCTCGCTCTGGCGGATCCCGACGAGGTCGTCGAGCGGATGGTCGAGGTAATCCGGCGGTTGCGGCCGGCAGTGATCGTCACCTTCGACCCGGGCGGCATCTACGGCCACCCCGACCACGTCAAGTGCTCGGCCACCGCGACCGCGGCGTATCGGAAGGCCGCCGCCGAGCCGGGCGGCCCGATCGCGCTGTATCACCAGGTCATGCCGCTTTCCCGCATCCCGGGGATGCGCGCCGCGATGGAGGAGGAGCGGCGGCGCTCCGGCGACACGACGCCGCCGTCCGAGGACGACCTGCGCCAGCAGGAGGCGTTCGAGCGGCTGGCCCGGCCCGACGAGGAGATCACGACGATCGTGGCGATCGGCGAGGTGCTGGATCGCAAGCTGGCCGCGCTGGCCTGCCACGACAGCCAGATGCGCGGTCGGCGGTGGGAGGATCCGGAGGTCAGGGAGGGGCTGTCGCAGATGTTCGGTCACGAGACGTTCGTGCGGGTAGATCCGCCGCCCAAGCCCGGCGAGTTCGAGAGTCTGCCGATCGGGCTGGACTGGGGCAACCGGTGACGGGGCCGCTGCGAGGCGGCCGGCACGCTGTCGCCGACACCCTCCGCGCGGCCCAGGAGAACGGCCGCGTCCGACGTTCCTCTCGCGACGGCCTGACCGTGGAGCAGGCGGCGGCCGTCGAGTCGCCGCGCGAATTTCGCCTCTCGCCCGACGGCCGCCGCGTGGCCTTCACCGCCGAGGCCGCGGGAGCCCGCCAGATCTTCCTGATGCCCGTCCGCGGCGGCTACCCCGAGCAGCTCACCGCCACGGAAGTGTCCGTGTCGGACCCGCAGTGGTCGCCGGACGGCCGCCGTATCGCCTTCGTCCGCGACGAGGACATCTGGATGCTCGACGTGGAGGGCTCGCATCAGGCCCTGGTCACGCAGCATCCCGCCGGCAACCGCTCCCCGCGATGGTGCGCCGACGGTCATCAGATCGGGTTCATCTCGCGTCGCCGCGGCTGGGATCAGCTCTGGATAGTGGACGCCCCGGTGCCGCGTCGCGGCCGTCCCGCGACACGGCCCCGCTCGGCCGAACCGACTCCACTGACGGCCACGGGCGTCGACATCGACGACTTCGTCTGGTCGCCGGACGGCCGCCACATCGCCGTCACGTCGCAGCGACTGCCGGACCTGCTGACCTCGCAGATACACATCGTCGAAATCGCCACGGGCCGGGAGTGGGCGATCGCCGGGGAATCCGCCTGGGACACCGGGCCGCGCTGGCTGCCGGATGGCTCCGGCCTGCTGATGGTCTCCGACCGCGACGGCTGGTTCCAGGTCGTGCGCGTCTCGGTCGACGGCACGCAGCGGACGGTCCTGACTACCGGCGAGCGCGAGCACGGCGAGCCGGGCGGCGGTTGGGGCTACATGCCTCTGCCCTCGCCGGACGGCAAGCGCTTCGCCTGCGTCGAGATCCGGGACGGCCTGGCCGACCTGGTGGTTTCCGACCTGCCGGATGGGACCGCCGCCGCGACCCCGGAGGAGAAGCGCCCGGAGTCGGTCGCGCCATTCGAGGGCGTGTGGCTGGCGGCCGGGTGGCTGCCCGACTCGTCCGCGATCCTGGCCGTCGGGTCGGGCGATCGGACGCCGGAAGACCTGTGGCTACTGCCGACGCCGGAGGCCGCCGCGGAGGGCGCGAAGCCGCGACAGCTGACTCACTCACTGCCGACCGCGGTCGACACCACGCGCTTTGCCTCGGGCACGCGCATCGCCTTCGAAGCTCGGGACGGGCTGGTCATCGAGGGGACTCTCTACCTGCCCGCGAGCGCCGTCGGGGAGGAAGCGACGCGCGTTCCCTGCGTCATCCACTCGCACGGCGGGCCCACGCATCAGGCCTTCCGCGACTGGTGGCCGTTCCGCGAACTGGTGGCGGAGGCCGGCATGGCATTCATGTCGGTCGACTTCCGCGGCTCCACCGGCTACGGCCGGCAGTTCCGCTGGGCCAATCGCGGCGAGTGGGGTCACGCCGACGCGCTCGACCTGATCGATGCCGCTCACTGGGCCGCCGGCCAATCGTGGTGCGACGGCCGGCTGGCTCACTACGGCGCCTCGTACGGCGGCTACATGACGCTGTGCGTCCTGACCGAAGAACCTTCGCTGTGGCGGGCCGGCATCGACCTGTACGGCGACTCCGAGATCGCCGAGAGCTACCGGCACGGCGACCGTCCGGGCCGGATAGACCTCGAGCGCATGATGGGTCGGCCGGACGACCCGGAGGCCGCCGCCGCTTACCGGCGCGGCTCGCCGCTCTACCGGGCCGAGCGAATCGAAGCGCCGCTGCTCATCCTCCACGGACGCAAGGACAAGCGCGTCTCGCCGCTGATGACGGAGAAGATCGTCGAGGCCCTGGAGATCGAGAACAAGCACTACCAGCTCCACTGGTACGACGAGGAACCCCACGGCTGGAAGAAACGCGAGAATCGTCGCGACGCCTGGAAGCGCTGCATCGACTTTCTGAGGCGCCATCTGCTCGAACAGGCGGACGAGGACTAGAAAGGAAAGGTTCGGCCGATGTGGGGACGCCGCCGGGGCGTGAACCTGCTCGACACGCCGGAGATGGCTCTCTTCTTCGAGCGGCTCGACCGCCTGAACAAGGTCCAGCTGCTGGCGATGAGGGCGGCCTGGCAGTCGATGAACCACCGCGAACACGAGGAGGCCTGGGCCGCGGTCCGAGAGGTGGGCGTCCGCGATGGGCTGACTAAGGAGATCGACCGGGTGCGGGACAAGGCAATGACCTGGGTCCTGCGCGGCACGAACTCCCTCCCGTACTGGGGCGACAACGACAACAGGCAGTTCGTGAAGGGCGAGGCGAGGGAGGCGGTCGTCGACGCGGCGCTGGCGGTAGCCCTGGGGAGCCGCCTGGACGCGCACACGCACGAGATTCTCGTCGAGCCGTGGCTGCGCGCCAGCGAAGACCAGAGCCGGGACTGAATCCTGCCGGACGGCGCTCGCCCGGCGACCCCGAACTGGATCGAGGCCGGCCCGGCGCCGGAGGCCGCCAGGCGCGCGGTAGTATGGCCGAGTCGGGCCACCAGGCCCCGGAGGTCGTGAGTCATGGCCGTCGAGCTCGGGGGATCCAGGTCGGTCGACGCCGCGGGGGTTTCGATTCGGAGCCGCCTCTACGGCCTGGGCGGCGTCTACGGAAAGACCCTGCGCGACTCGCGCCGGGCCTTCCTCATCGCGGCCGGGCTCCTGGGCGGGATCATGCTGCTGGTCGGAGCGGCCATTCCCCTGGACTACCCGACGCAGGCGGCCCGCGACGAGATGGCGAAGCTCGCCACCGACCTGGGCGCGGTCGCGCAGGGTATGGCCGGCAAGCCGGTCAACGTCGGGACCCTCGGCGGATACATGCAGTGGAAGTACGGCCCGGTTCTGCTGTGGGTCGCGGCGATCTGGTCGATCCTCGCCCTGTCCGGGACGCTGGCGCTGGAGACCCGACGCGGCAGTCTCGAGTTCGTCGCAGCCTCACCGGTCGGGAAGCGTCGCATCGCAGTGGAGAAGCTGGCGGCCCATCTGACCGCTTTGGTCGCCGCTCTCGTGGTCCTGTCCCTGGCCTCGTGGCTTGCTGGAGCGGCATTCGGGGACCTGCCCGGGGACGCGATCCCGCCTCAGGCCGCGATCGGCTTTGCCCTGTGGGTGGGGCTCATGGCCGTCTTCTTCGGCGGCCTGGCCTTTGCCCTGGCGCCATTCCTCGGCCGCGGGGCTGCGGCCGGAATCTCCGGCTTCGTCATGTTTGCGGGCTGGATTCTGAACGGCTACCAGGGGTTGGTCCCTGCCTTCGGTCCGATCGCGGACCTGACGCCGTGGGCCTGGACCGCGAATCATCTGCCACTGGGGGGTCAGTACGACTGGCCGCCCATGGTGCCGACCGCGCTGGTCGCGGCCGTGCTGCTGGCGATCGGGACCGAGGCTTTCGTCCGCCTGGACCTGGTCGCGGCCAGCTCCGTAAGGCTGCCCGGTCTGCCGGCCGCCACGCTGGGGCTGCGAGGTCCGATCGTGCGCTCCTTCGGCGAGCGGCTGCCGGTGGCCCTGGCCTGGGGCCTCGGCCTGGGCGTATTCGGGTTGGTCATGGCTGCGGCCAGCGGCTCGCTGGCGGATGAGTTCGCCCGGTCGCCGGACCTCGAGAAGACGTTCGGCAACATCTTTCCGGGCTTCGACATCGCCACCGCCGGCGGGTTCCTCCAGTTGCTTGTTCAGCTGGAGTTCATCGTGGTGGGTTTCGCGGCCGCCACGATGGTCGCCGGCTGGGCATCCGACGAGACTTCGGGCCGGCTCGAGATGCTGCTCGCGACTCCGCTGGGTCGTGGGCGGTGGGCGATCCTGAGCGGGTTGGGTGCGTTTGCGGCGATCGCGCTGCTGACGGCGGTCGCCGCGCTGGGCGTCGGGATCGGCGCCGCGGTCGCAGGTAGCGATGCGATCACGCCGATGGCGGGCTCGACGACCCTCGGGCTCTACGCGGCCGCCGCGGCGGGCGTGGGCTTCGCGATCGGCGGATTCCGAACCTCGATCGCCGCCGAGATCGTGGCTCTCGTCGTGACCGCGACCTACCTGATCGACCTGCTGGCGCCGGCGCTGAAGCTGCCCGACTGGGTCCATCAGCTCGCTTTGACGGCGCACATGGGCCAGCCGATGGTTGGGACCTGGGACGCCGCGGGTATGGTCGCCTGCGTGGTCGTTGCCGGGGCCGGACTGGCGATCGGCGCATGGGCGATGTGCCGCCGCGACGTGGTCAGATGACGGCGGCGCGGGCTCGCGTCGGCGTTGCGGGGCGGGGCTTTGAGGCGACGTCCCCACCGCCCGGCGGGCGGCGGTGGAACCGCGGGTAATTCGGCCCCTGAGCCGACCGCCCTACGGCTGAGTGACGAGTATGTCTTTGGCCGTCAGAGTACGACCGCCGAGAGCACCCGTGGCGCTTGGGTTGGGAGACTGGCTGGCAAGAGCGCTGGTGTCGATTGAGACCGTGACGCTGGTGCCGACCTTGACGTCGCTCGCGCTTGCGGCGGCCTCGCTGTGGTACGTCGTAGTGCCGGACAGATCGACCGTGATCGAGGTGCCGTTGGACTCCTGAATGGTCATGGTGCTGCCGTCGATCGACTGGACCGTGCCGCTGATGCCGCCAACGATGCCGGTGCCGCCGCCGGGCACTGCTGCACCTTGTCCGGCCGGCCCGCCGCCGAACTGGCTGCCGAGGGTCTGGCCTGGAGCCAGGGACGCGAAGGCACCCGGAGCGCCGCCCTGACCGCCGAAGCCGCCGGCCCCGCCGGGACCGCCACCCTGGTTGGCGGCGGTCGTGGCGCTCGACGCCGTAACGTGGCCCAGGGCGAAGCCGATGCCGCCGACCGCCACCAGTGCGGCGACCAGGAGCAGGGCCAACGTCAGACGGTCCTGCTTCCGGGGTCGGGCCGCTGTCTTCGATGCCGGCGCGGCTGTCGCGCCTCCGATCTCGGGCTCCGTCATGCGTTATCCCCTTTCAACCTTGTGCTGTGTGTGCCTACTCATACCGGAGAGCGACCACGGGATCCAGACGAGCGGCCTGGCTGGCGGGCCAGACGCCGAAGACGATCCCGACGACGAGACTGAAGCCGACCGCGACGAGCACGGTCAGAGGATTGAAGACGAAGCCCCAGCCGGCGTAGGTGCCGATGCCGAAGGAGGCCACCACGCCCACGCAGATGCCGATCAGGCCGCCCGCGAGAGAGAGCGCGAGAGCCTCCACGAGGAACTGGGAGAGGATGTCGCGGCCGCGCGCGCCGATGGCCTTTCGGATGCCGATCTCGCGCGTCCGCTCGCGGACCGAGACGAGCATGATGTTCATGATCCCGATGCCGCCCACGAGGAGCGAGATCGAGGCGATGCCGGCGAGCAGCAACGTCAGCACGTCGCTGACCGAGCTGACGGTGCCCAGGAGCTGGGCCTGGGTCGCGATGGTGAAGTCGGCCGTACCCGTGCTCGTGATGCCGTGGCGCAGATCGAGGGTGGCCGTGATCTCCGAGGAGACGGTGTCGATGGCGTCCTGGCTCGTGGCCGAGAGGCCTATGGCCGAGACGCTGCTGGAGCCGACGAAGAGCTCGTGGGCCGTCGAGAGCGGGATCATGACCTGGTCGTCCGCGGTGCTGCTGCCGCCCTTGGGCTCGGTGATGCCGATGAGCTCGAAGGGCAGCCCGCCGACGTAGATGGTCGAGCCTATGGAGGCCGGGGTGAGCTCGAGGTTGTCCGCGGTGGTGGCCCCGATGACCGCCACCCGCAGGTTGTGATCGACGCTGGCCTGACTCAGGAAGGTGCCGGCCCAGATCGAATAGGCGAAGACCGGCAGATAGCCGGGAGTGGTGCCGACCACGCGCGTCGTCTCGTTCTGGGAGCCCGCGATGACGAGCTTGTTGGTGGTCAGCTCCGGGGCGATGGCGGCCACGTCGTTGAGGCTCGCGAGCGAGTTGGCGTCGTCGAGGGTCAGGGTGGTGGCGGAGCCTGCCGCGCCGCGGGTGGCCCCGGTTCTGCTGAAGCCCGGGCTCACCGTGATCAGGTTGGTGCCCAGAGACTGGAGCTGGTTGCTGATGCCCTTGGTGGCGCCCTCGGCGACGCTCACGAGGGCGACCACCGAGGCGACCCCGATGATGATGCCGAGCATCGTGAGCGCGGTCCGAAGCTTGCCCGTGCTGAGACGCGAGAGGGCTAGCCCGACGAGATCGGAGATCTTCATGCGAGCACCGCCTCGGAGAGCTCACCGTCGCGCAGGTGGACGGCGCGATCGGCGGCGGCGGCCACGTCGATGTCGTGGGTGATAAGGACGATGGTGCGCCCGAGAGCGTGGAGATCGCGGAAGAGATCGAGCACCTCGGCGCCAGAGTGGCTATCGAGGTTGCCCGTGGGCTCGTCGGCGAGGATCAGGGCGGGTTCCGTCACGAGGGCCCGGGCGATGCCGACGCGCTGCTGCTGGCCGCCCGAGAGCTCGGAGGGCTCGTGGTGCAGGCGATCGGCCAGACCCAGGCGCTCCAACGCAGCCTGGGCCCGGCGCAGGCGTTCCTTTCGCCCCACGCCCTGGTACATCAAGGGCGTGGCCACGTTGTCGAGGGCGCTCGTGCGGGGCAGCAGGTTGTAGCTCTGGAAGACGAAGCCGATGGAGCGGCTGCGGATGAAGGCGAGGCCGTCGTCGTCGAGCTCGTCGACCGGTTGGCCGTCGAGGATGTAGCGGCCCGAGGTCGGGCGGTCCAGGCAGCCGAGGATGTTCATCATCGTCGACTTGCCCGAGCCCGAGGGCCCGACGATCGCGAGGAACTCGCCGTTGGCCACGTCGAGGTTCACCTCGCACAGCGCCGGGACCTGGACCTTGCCCGTGTCGTATACGCGGCTCACGCCGTCGAGGGTGATGATCGGCTCGGCTGCGACGGTGGTCACGGGACGAACCCGCGGGCGCCGCCGGCGCCGCCTGTGAGCGACTGGACGTTGATCCCGCCGCCGGTCGTTGTCGTCGTCGTCTTCGAGCTGACCGTCCCCGTGACGACCGTGTCACCGGCGGACAGGCCGCTCGTGATCTGGGCCATCGAGGTGGTCACGAGGCCGACCTGGACGGTGACGTCGCTGACGCTGCCGTCGCCGTTGAGGACCTGGACCGTGTAGCCCGAGCCAGAAGTACCCGAGAGGGCCGTGGCCGGGACGCGCAGGACGTTGTCGACCGACGCCGTCGTGACCGTCACCGTGGCGCTCATGCCCGAGAGGACCGTCGCCGGCGGGCTCGTGAGGGTGACCGTTACGGCGTACGTGGCGACGCTGCTGGCGCCGCTGGAGGACGAGGCCACCGGCACGATCTGGGTCAGCGTGCCCGGAACCGAGACGCCCGCGCCCGTGACCGACACCGAGGCCGTCTGGCCGACCTTGAGATTGGAGATGTCGGACTCGGCGAAGCTCGCGTTGGCCACCATCGGCCCGACCGACTCCTCGATCGCGTATCCGCTCGTGGGGGCGTTGACGCCGGGCAGGACGTTGACGGCGATGATCAGACCGTCGGCCGGAGCAGTCAGGGTCGCGGCCGTCACGGCCGCCTGATCGGCGTTGACCGTGGACTGGGCCGCGGCGACGGCGGCCTGATCAGCCTGGACCGTCGCGGTCGGAGCGGTGGACGTCTGCGATTGATACTGGAGTTTCGCGGCTTGGTAGCTGAGCGACGCATTCGTGACCTGCTGGGCGGCCTGCTGGTTCGACTGGTTGACCGAGAGCTGCGTCGAGGCCAGGTTCT
Source organism: uncultured Chloroflexia bacterium (assembly GCA_963838285.1). Lineage (GTDB taxonomy): Bacteria > Chloroflexota > Limnocylindria > Limnocylindrales > CSP1-4 > Fen-1039. Next base: position 1,115,314 of record CAWIQP010000004.1, on the reverse strand, counting down.
GCTGGGCGGTCGCGATCGCGGAGTTGTCCTTGTCGATCGTGGCCTGCGGAGCCGCCGCGGCCTGATCGGCCGCGAGCTGGTTCTGGGCCGAGCTGACCGCGGCCTGGGCCTGCGAGAGCTTCAGTGCATTCTGCTGGTTGGTATTGGTGCGGCTAGCAATTGCCTGCTCGTAGTTGTTGTACGACTGGCTGAGCTGGTTCTTGGCCTGAGCCAGCGTGAGGGCGGTCGGGCCGCCCTGGTCCGTCGTGAGCTTGGACTGGGCCGAGGCGAGGGTCGCCTGGGCCGAGGCGAGCGCCAGCTGCGCGGCCGTGGCGTCGGCGGTCGCGAGGACCGTGCCCTTGGTCACGCTCTGGCCCACCGTCGCCGTAACGGTCTGGACAGGCCACGTCAAGGAGCTGCTGGACGAGTTTCCTATGTTGCTGCTCGTCGAACCTCCGGCACCGGACGTGGTGGCGGCCGTGCTCACGATGTCCGCCGTGGAACCGAACTTGAGTCCGTATACCGTGCTCGCGGCGATCGTCCCGGTGGCAACAGCGGTGTCGCTGACCGTGCCGGTCGTGACCGTCGAGGTGTCGTACTTGGAGCTGGTCGTTGCGCCGAGGGTGGGGCCGACCACGACCAGCGCGACGGCCCCTATGCCGACGATGATCAGTGCGATCGCTGCCAACCTGAGTTTCATGTCCATGCCTCTTGCGTGCGGCCGAGCCCTGCATCCATGACGAGTCCAGCTGAGTCAGGGCCGACCCGATTCGGGCGTTTCCACCGACCGCTCCCAATACGTTGCGGTGGCGAAGCTGTCGAAAGCATTACGAGGGCGAGTCGCGGGGCGAGTCGTTGCCGCGCGGCCCGGCGCAGGACGCCGGCATGGGCTTCCGCACCCGTTTCGGCGACTCGATGTAGGCTCAGCCGGTGGCCGATCTTCGAGTCGAACTGCTGGCGATCGAGGACTGCCCGCACCTCGAACAGGCCCGTCGAGACCTGGAGAGCGTGCTGCGCCGGGGGATCATCGAGGTCCCGATTCAGCTGATCTTCGTGACCGGCCCGGACGACGCCGAGTTCCTCGGCTTCCAGGGCTCGCCGACGATCCGCGTCAACGGCGACGACGTCGTCCCCCAGCCCGAGCTCCCCGTCGCGCTCGGCTGCCGGATCTATCGCGACGCCGAAGGCCGGCCGCTGGGCTCCCCGCCGATCGAGGCGATCCTGGCGGCGGTCGAAGCTCACCGACGCGCTCGACTCGAAGCCTTCCAGCGCGACGAGGCGGCCAGGGTCGCCGAGTTCGCGCGCGAGGCCGACGCAGCCGAATCCTCAACGGAGTCCAACGGGAACAAGCCGGAGGGCTGAGCATGGGTTTCGCCGAAGACGTTCGACTTCTGCCGCAGCGGACTATGCGCTCGCTGCTGATCTCACTGTCGCACCGGCGCTCCCTGGCCCGCCTGGCCGTCCGCAGCCCGCTGACACGTCCCGTCGTGGCGCGTTTCGTCGCCGGCGAGACCCTGGCCGAGGCACTGCCGGCGATCGCCGCCCTCAAGAGCGCGGGCCTTCGGACCACCGTCGACGTCCTGGGCGAATCGGTCACCTCGCCCGAGCTCGCCGCCGCGGCCGTCGATCGGTATCTGGCGACGATCGCCGCCCTGTCCGAGCGTGGACTGGACCCGAACGTGAGCCTGAAGCTGACCCAGATGGGCCTCGAGATAGACCGCGACCTGTGCCGGGCCAACGTGCTGCGGGTCGTGGACGCCGTTCGCGGCGTGAATGGATTCGTCCGTTTCGACATGGAGGACCACACCGCGACCGAGGCCACGCTGGATGTCTGGCGGTCGGCCCACGAGGCCTATCCCCAGGTTGGCGTGGTGATCCAGTCGGCCCTGCGGCGCAGCTCGGCCGACGTGAACTCGATCATCGCCGCCGGCGGCCGCGTGCGACTGTGCAAGGGCGCGTACGACGAGCCCGCCAGCGTCGCCTACCGGACCAAAGCGGCCGTCGACGCGAACTACGCCCGGCTGATGGAGCGGCTTCTTCTCGCGGACGCCTACCCGGCCCTTGCCACTCACGACCCAAAGCTGATCTCCAGGGCGATCGACATCGTCGAGCGGAATGGGATCGGGAGCGACCGGTTCGAGTTTCAGATGCTGTACGGCGTCCGACGCGACCTGCAGCGGACGCTCCTCGATCGCGGCTACACGGTCCGCATCTACGTCCCCTACGGCCGGGAGTGGTACCCGTATTTCATGCGACGCCTGGCCGAGCGGCCGGCCAACGTCGGCTTCATGCTGCGGGCCGTGGTGAAGGAAGAAGCCCGCCGGATGCGCGGACAGTAGCCGCCTCGACGCGCCGTCTCGGCCGGTAGCGCCGTCTCGGCCGGTCGCGCCGTCTATTCGACCGGCTGGCGCAGCACCGTCCTGAGCCTGGCCGGATCCCCACGGCGCGGATCTCCCAGATAGATCTCGTGGTGGGCGCCGCGGGGCTTGCAGCCCTGGGCGGCGATGAAAGCGTGGAGTCGCTCGATGGTGGGGCGCTCCTCGCTGTACGGCCCGAGGTGCATGACCTGGGCGCAGCGGCCTTCGCGCCAGCGCTCGAAGCGCAGCCGCTCGAGCGAGTCCGAGTCGCCCTTCTTGCGGCGAACCTCCGCGACGGCATCGGCGAAGATCCGCGGCGTCACTTCATCCGAGACGGCGATCAGGGCGCGCCAGCCCCACTTCTCGGGTGCGACGCTCATGTCGAACCCGCCGTCGGCCCGCGTGAACCAGAGCGCCTCGAGCGGCAGCACCGGCACGACGATGCCCGCCGGCTTGAGGGAGAACTTGATCGTGTAGACGACCGGGTAGAGCGCGGCGAAGGCCTTCTGGAAGTCGGTCGTGGGGTACTCGGCGCCCTCGTCGGGAGCGCCCGTCCCGTCGATCATCAGGTAGTTGAGCGCGGGAACGTCCACCAGGACGGGATCCCGGGGCGCGTTGAACAGCGGCGCCAGGGCTTTCTTGAGGTCGGGCGTCGCCTTTGCGGCGGGCTTCCCGGAAGCCGCGTGATCCGGTTCGGCGGGCTTCTTCACTGCCGTCGTGGCCATCGGTTCCTCCTGCTGCGTTGCAGGTCGATTCCTACGGTCTCGGGCAGGGTGAGAGTCAAGCCCGGACCGCCGCCTCGGCGTCCAGCGCGGCCGCCATCTGCTTGCAGTGGTCCTCGAGGTGGCCGGCGAGCATGACGTCGACGATCTGCCTGACCGTCATCTCTCCCCGCTGCTTGTGAAGGCCGCGGCGGGCGACCTGGCGCTCGTCGAGTTCCAGCAGCCGGCGCAGAACCCGTTCGAGCGAGTTGTCCAGGCGCGCGTAGAGCTCGGAGACCGGCAAGGTTCGGTCTCGATCGACCGTGAGCATTCGGATCAAGTCGGACGGTGGGCGCCCGAACGGGACGGGCTCGATCGATCCGGCGAGCACGCGCTCGATCTCGCCCAGCCAGTAGGGGAGCATCTCGTCGATGTGGGCCAGGACCTCGCGTCCAACCCACTCGCGGCGACGCGGCAGCTCCTCCGGCGGTGGCGCGCTCAACTCGACTCGACTACGCGCCCGGACCAGATTGTCCCGCGCCGTGCGCATCCGCTCGACCTGGGCATAGAGAGTCGCCATCTGTCGGTTGGTTCTCCCTGGCGGGCCGGCCACGATGCCGGCCGTGTCAGCCGGAAGAGTAGCGACTTCCAAGGCGGTCGTTGCCGCCGCGAGCGGTGCACCCGCGCACCGGCGGCTCGGTCAGGGTTCGGCCGCAACGGCCGGTTGAGACCCGGCAGGCGCAGGACGAGCGTCCGGGAGCGTCGCGAACTGGGCCAGCACGACTCCGGCCAGGACGATCGCCGCGCCCAACGCGCGAACCGGCGTGAAGGCCTCGCCCAGGAACGCGACTCCCAGAACGATCACGACGACCGGCTGGACGGTTGTCATCAGCGAAGCCCGGGCGGCCCCGATTCTGGCCGCCGCCGCGTAGAACGCCTGGATTGCTACGGCAGCCGAGAGAACGCCGATTCCGATGAGGCCCGGCCACGCTGCCGAGGGGACCTGTGTCGGCAGCAGCGGCTCCCCGGCCGCGAGGCCCAGAACGAGTGTCGCGATCCACGAGCCGGTGGTCATGATCGCCCCCGCGACCGGCGGTGGGACTTCGGCGCCCCTGCCTCCGGAACGCATGTCCGCGGTCTTGCCCGGCCGCTCGCCGGCCATCCATGCCGCCAGCATGATGTAGGCCGTGTACGCGACGGGGGCCAGCAGGGCCAGGAGGATGCCGCCCTGGTTCGCGCTGGGACCGATGGCGCCGATCGTCAGGGCAGTCCCGCACAGGACCAGCACGAGCGATCCCCAGGCCAGCCTGCCCGAAAACTTGTAGCCGAGGCGGAGGGACAGGACCGCCACGAGGGCCGGGTAGGTGCTGGCGATGAGGGCTACCAGCGAGATGTCGATTTTCTCGACGGCCGCGAAGTAGAGGCTCGCGTCGACGACGAATACGGCGCCGGTCAGCAGCAGGCGGGCGACGGCCCTGCGGTCGAGGCTTCTGAGGGCCGCCCTTGCGCGCGGCTGGGCGAGCAGCCATGCCCAGCTCACGAGCGCCGCCAGGCCGAAGCGCCAGTACAGCATGGCGATCCAATCGACGCCGTCGGGATGCACCGAGGCCTTGAACAGGAAGGGCCCAAAGCCGTATCCGGCGCCGGCCAGCGCACCCAGAGCGACGCCAACGACGCGGCGGCGATTCATGGGCGCAGGCTATCAGCCGGTGTGGCGTGCGGCTACTGGTCTGTCAGGGAGGGTGGGTACGTAGATATGAGCAGGGTGGTGACGGGAAGCACTCGTGTGGTGACGGCGCGCACGCTGCGTTCGGACTAGTGCCCACCCCACCGGTGGACCCCTCCATCGAGACTACGGCCTGAGTACGGGTGAAGCGGTACCTGTGAGTCATATGCTCTCGCCGCCGCGGCACCTAGCATCACCACCGTCAATGCGGTCGAATGACCGCCCGGTGTGAGGTCGGATGCGATGACTCGGGCCCGCGAACGCTGCCCCCGCTGCGGAAGGCGCCTGGTGAGCACCCGTTTCGACACGACTTTCCGTCTGCCCGATCGAAGCGAGCGCCTTTGCTTCGGGATCCCGGGCGGCCTATGCGAAGACTGCCATCAGCTCTACATCGACCCTGAGCTGATCGAGCTGCTCGATCTGGGCCAGGGCCGCTGCGTCTTCGCCATCGAGAGCGATCTCGTCGTCCAGGAACAGGCCTGGTCCAGCGCCGACTGACTCCGGCGCTCCTGCGTTCCCGTCCACCGTCGCCGATCCGGCGCGCCCGTCGCCGCCTCCTGCCCGGCCGAGCGATGGCGGGGTTGCGCCGACGGCGCACAATCGACCGCGTGAGTGAGCCAGATCGCGCCGCCGCGGTCCCCGTCCCCGACGATGGCGCCCCCGCCCGACACCCTGCCGGAATGTGCCGTGGGCCGGGCCACATCGTCGTCTACGGCAATCGGGCCTTCATCGCGGCCTTCGGGGAGCGGGCGGTCGGCATGCCCGCGCGCGAGAGCCTCCTCGATCTGCCGGCCGGGGCCTTTGCTCTGCTCGACGCTGTCCTGGAGCGCGGCCGGCCGCTGGCGCGGTGGATCCGCTATGGCGGCGAGGACTGGCGCATGACGGTCGTGCCTCGCGTCGATCCCAGCGGGGAGGTCTACGGGGTGTCGTTCCATCTGAGGGCGCGCTCCGACTCGGCGGCGGCCACCGAGCGATGACGACCCGATCACCGGAGGAGGGGGCCTCGTCGCGGCGTATCCCCAGCACACCGGCCGGCGCCTGGCGGGCGCGCCTCTCCGCGCTCCTGCACGACCGTCATCGCGGCCGCGTGTACTCGGTCATGGCGCTGTGCGTCTTCGGGTTGCTGTTCGGTGGCTCGATCGTGGGCGCCGCGGCCAGTTCGGACCCGCAGTTCGGCATCGACTTCGGCGCCTACTGGTTGGCGGCGGGGCAGGTCGCGGTCGGGCATTCGCCGTACACGCCGGCCATGCTGGCGGGCCCATTCCCGGCGCAGGGATTTGGCGCCTTCCGCTACCCACCTCTGCTGGCCCAGTTGATGATCCCCCTCTCGTGGATGCCTCTCTGGGCCGCCAAGTTGGTTTGGCTCGGCGTGCAGATGGCGGCGCTCGCATCGGCCCGGTGGATTGCGGGCCGGGCGGGCGGTGCCCGGGACCGATTGGATCGCGCGATCTCGATCGGGCTTGCGTTCACGGTGTTTCTGCCGGTTTGGGCCGGATTGCTCCAGGGCAACATCGAAGGGCCTCTCGCCCTGCTGCTGACGCTCGCCCTGGTCGCCGGAGAGGGCACGGCCGGTGTGGCCCTGGCCGGCGGTGCTCTCATCAAGATCGTTCCGGGACTTGCCCTTCCGGCTCTCGCGGCCCGGGGTGGCCGGGGCGTCTTCGGCTTCCTGACCGCCGGCGCCGTCCTCATCCTCCCCTCGATCGTCCTCTCGCCGGGGGCCTGGTCCGATTTCGCCGTCGTCCTGCCCAACATGCTCGCCGGCAGCGCCGCCTATCGGAACAACCTTGCCCCGGCGGGTGCTCTGGTGGCCGATCCCGCGTTGGCGCCTCTGGCAGTCCTGGCGACGCCCGCGCGGCTGCTGCTTCATCGGTGCGGCCGCACTGCTGTTGGGACTGTCGATCTGGCTTGCGAGACGGAAGGGCGGTTGGCCTGCCGCCCTGTTCGCCGCGACGGTGGCCTCGACCCTGGCTCCGGCGGCGATCTGGTACCACTACACCGTTGCCCTTCTGCCGTTCGCTTTCTTCGCCTGGTCGCGCGCGTCGGAGCGGGCCCGTATCGGAATGCTGGCCGGACTCGCCGGGTTCGTGTTCGCGGTCTACTGGCCCATCGTCGTCTCGATTCCTGCGTTCGGCCTGTTCACCGCCTGCGGCCTTTCCGCCCTGTGGCCGCCGCGGGAAGGAGTCGAACCGGAGAATGGCTCGCCTTAACTCCCCGCGAGACGTCCATGGACTGCCGGCTCGCGACTCGGCCCGCCCGGCCGCCGGACCTTCTCGGCGATCCAGAGAGTGACCGCGGCGCGGCGGCGCAGCCCGCCCCCACCATCGTGCCCCTTCAGCGCGGCGTCCAGGTCCAGCAGGCCGGCCAGCGCGGCGTCGAGTTCGGGCAGCGTCCAGGTCCGAGCCTGCGCCGCCAGCTTCTCGGCCACATACGGGTTGAGCTTGAGCCTCCGAACGAGCTCTCCGGCCGGCGTGCCCGAGGCCAGAAGGTCGGCAACGTCGATCAGCTGCTTGATCCGGCGATGGAGGTGCGTGACCAGGAGCGGGGCCGGCACGTCCTCCAGACGGTCGGCCAGGTCGGCGGCCACATCGGCGCGACGCATCCCCACGGCGTCGAGGAAGGCCCAGGTCGATCCGGGCACGGCGTCGGCCACGAGCGCCTTGACGTCTTCGGGACCGATCGGGCCGTCCAGCCTGTACATCGCCAGCTTCTCCAGCTCTGCCACCGCCAGCTCGCCCTGGCGGCGGCGGTCGACGTCGCGCTCACGGACGTTGGCCCCGACGCGCCGGGCCAGCTCGGTGGCCGCGGCGGCCGAGATCGTTATGTCGCGCTCGCGGGCCCGGTCGGCGATCCAGCGAGCCATGCCGTCCTGGGTGGCTGCCTTGAACTCGCGCACGTCGCCGCCGGCGTCGGCCACGGTCTTGCGCAGCGCGTCGAGCGATGCGGGGCGGCGAGCCGTGCCGTCGACGGTGTCGAGGAAGGCCAGGCCGTTTCCGGGCGCGACCGCACCGATGGCCTCCGCGATGCGGGCGGCCAGCGGCTTCGTGGCCACGAGCGGCGCCGGCTCCGCGACGACGACGAGCGTGCCGCCGCCGAAGAGCGTCGCCGTGGCCACTTTCTCGGCGATCTCGGCTGCGGAAGTCTCGGCGCCCGACAGCCGGACCCGATCCAGGGGCGGCCCGCCCCCCGCCAGCCGAGTGGCAAGAGAATCGGGAGCGTGGTTCACGCCGTAGGAGTCGTCGCCCCAGTAGTAGCCGAGCGGCGCGGTGGGTGGCATCAGCGGCTTCCCTCTCGGGCGGCGAGCGGCTCCGCGGCCACGGCTGCGTCAGGCGTCGCGGCGCGCGGCTCCGCGGCGGGCGGCTCCGCGGCGGCGCCCCGGCTCGCGGCCGCCGAGCGGGCCGCGGCGATTGCGCGGCCGGTCCATCTCAAGCGGCGCACGTCGCTCGGTGCGACTCCCGCAAGAGCGCAGACTCGCCGCTCTAGCTCCTCCGCGCGGAGCCGCACCTGCTCGAGCGTCTCCGCCGTCCAGCTGCTACGAACGCGCAGGGCGCGCTCCGCCGGCGGGTAGCGGCGTTCCCACGACGCGAAGCGCGAGGCCATGGGCTCGAAGCGCTGACCGGCTCGTTTGTCGGCATAGGCGACGATCAGTGCCTCCGGAGAGGCATCGGCGATCCAGCGCCCGAACCAGGAGGCGTCCGCGAGTCGTGTCACCGGGTGCCCGACGATCGCCGCTCCCAGCTCCGGGTATCCCCGTCGGGCCAGCCAGTCGGCCGACCCGCTGCCGTGGGCCAGCCCCTCGACCTGGGGCTTCACCGTGCCGAGCTTGTCGACGTCATGCAGCAATGCCGCCGCTTCGACCAGGCGGCGATCGAGCGATCGACCGGCAGACGCCGCCCGCCACGCCAGCCACGCTGCCGTCTCCGCGACGGCTCGCGAATGGCGGAGGTGCCACGGCGGCGGTTCCAGCGACAGAAGGAGTGCCGCGCTCTCTCGACGGCTCGGGACGGACATCGAGGGAAGCGTACAGGAGCCCGGCGGTGCGGGCCTGCCCCGTTGCCGACACGGCGGTCGCGTCGGGGCCGGACATCGACCGGGAGGAGGTCACGGTCACGGCGGTCCTGTCCAGCGTCGTCTCGACGGTCCCGTTCCGGTCGGTCCGGAAGACGCGCGACGAGTGAGCCAGCAGGCGGGCCATCGTCGCTTCGTTGGGATGGCCGTAGGGATTGTTCGCGCCCACCGAGACCACCGCGACTTCAGGTCGCAGGGTCGCCAGGAGCACGTCCGACGAGGCCGTCGCGCTGCCGTGATGCGCGACTTTGAGCATGTCCACCGCGGGCAGGCCCCGGCTCAACAGGATCGGGTCGACGTCGTCCTCGGCGTCGCCGGTCAGCAGGAATCGCCGGCCCTCGTATTCGCCCAGCAGGACGATCGAGGCGTCGTTGGTCTTGCGATTGTCGGTCGCGTTCGGGTCCAGGTAGCTCGGCCGAACCCTGCCGTCGTCGGGCCACAGGACGCGCAGCGTGGCGTCGTCCAGCCTCAACACCTCGCCCGTGGAGAGGCGCTTGGCCGCGAGCCCCCGCGAACCGAGGGCCGACTTCCAGGCTCGATAGGCCGGGGTGTCGACGGACCAGCCCGACTCGAACACCTGCCCGACCTGGTAGCGCTGCACGACCGCCACCAGACCGGTGACGTGATCGTCGTGCGGATGGGTCAGGACGATCGCGTCGAGGCGGCGGTCCCAGGTGGGAATGTAGCGGTCCAGGTCCGTCATCAGTACGTTCGCGTCCGGACCGCCGTCGACAAGAATCCTGCCGCCTCGATCCCCCTCGAGCAGGATGGAGTCGCCCTGGCCGACGTCCAGAACGATGACGTGGACGCTTCCGTCCGGGCGCGCGGCGACGACCGAGCCCGCCAGCACGACCAGGAGTGCTGAGCCGGCCAGCGCCCAACGGTACTTCGGAGACTCGCGTTGCGTGGTCCCCCGAGTGGGTCTGGCGGATCCCGGGCGCGGCCGGTCCTTCGTTCGTGCGGGCTTCGAGAGCGCCCGGCGCAGAAGGAAGATCAGCCCCGTCGCTCCGGCCGCCGCGGCGATGTTGGCCGGGAACGGCAGTGTCTCGTTCGCGCCCGGGACGGCGGCGGCGAGTTGCACGACGTCGACGAGAGCGGTCAGCAGCAGCGCCGCCGGCATAGCCAGCAAGCCGGTGAGGAAGGCGGGCGCTCCGAGAGCGGCGAGCCAGCCGGCGACGAAGGCCAGGGCGCCCGCCGCCATCGCCGGTGGAACCAGTGGAACCGCCACGAGGTTCGCCGCCGGCGCGATGACGGCGAGTCGCCCGAAGGTCAGCAGCGCGATCGGAAGGGTCGCCGCCTGAGCCGAAAGCGAGACACCCAGGCTCTCCCGCAGCGCGCCCGGCAGGCGCGGCGCCCGCGCCGCCAGCCAATCGGTGAGTGGCGTCGCCCAGGCCACGAGCCCGGCCGTGGCGGCGGCAGACAGCTGGAACCCGACGTCGGCGATCGTGGCCGGCTCCGCGACGACCATGATCGCGACGGCCCAAGCCAGCCCGACCGTGACCCTGGACCCACGTCCGCTCTCCACCGCGGCCAGCGCTACGCCGGCCATCACCGCCGCCCGCACCACGGAAGGAGATGCCCCGGCGAAGACCGCATATGCGACGATGGCCAGGATCGTGACGATCGCCCGGCGGCGCCGGCTGAAGTGCCCGCGCAGGAGGGCCGCCACGGTCGCCGCCACGATGGCGATGTTCCAGCCGGAGATCGCGACGATGTGGCTGACGCCGGCCGTCGTGAAGGCCGCCGCCAGGTCGCGATCCACCCGGTCGCGAAGGCCGATCAGGATTGCCGCGGCCAGGCCGCCCTCGGGCTCCGGCAGCACTCGCTGAAGCGCGTCGCCCGACGCCTGCCGCAGCGCCTCGAGCCGGCCGGCGGGCGAGTCGTCGTGCGCCACCACAGCGAGGTCCGTGGCCCGGCAGCTCGCGGAAATCCCCAGCGCGGCGAGGAAACGGTCGTAGTCGCTGTCGGTGAGCGCCTCTACCCGGCCGGACCAGGAGACGGCATCGCCCGCGACTAGCCGGGGATAGGCCGGCATCTGAGCCGCGCAGCGCACGGGCCTGTCGGCCAGCGAGATCGTGGCGATCTGCTGCCCGCCGGACACGTGTGCGCTCTCCACCGTGGCCAGCCACGGCCCAGTTCCGGGCGGCAACGACGTGGTTTCGGGCGGGGCGGCGCCGCTGCCCACGATCAGCCCGATCGCCAGACGTGCCGCCACGAGCGCCGCGCCCAGCGAGGCCACCGCCAGCGACGACCCAAGCCCGCGGCGGCCGGCGGCTCGGGCCAAGCCCGATGCCACGGCCAATGCCACGGTCGTGGCCGCGGCCACGAGCACGGCCACGCCCGAGTCGCCGCCGAGAGGCTCGTACGAGGCCGTTCCGGCCGCTACGACGACTCCCAGGGCGAGCCAGGCGGGCCGCGGCAGCATCGGCCGCTCAGACCGTGACCTTGTCGCGGAACTTAGCGAGCGTGGAAGCGGGCACGATCTTGCGGCTGACGAGGTCGTCGACGCTGACGAACGGAAGTTGTTCGCGCGAGGCGATGATCTTGGCGGCAGTCGCGGGCCCGACCCCGGGCAGCGTGTCCAGTTCGGCCGCCGACGCCGTGTTCAGGTCGATGGGCCCGCTCGGGGCGGCCGAGACCTCGGCGCCGGGCGAACCGCTCGCCCCGTCGCCTCTTCTGGGAACCACGATCGCCTGGGCGTCCTGCAGCCTGGCCGCCAGGTTCAGCTTCGTCTCCGCGCCGCGCGGGTCGACGTCCGTCGAGTAGCCGCCCGCCGCCTTGATCGCGTCGGCCACGCGGGAACTCGCCGGCAGCGAGTAGACGCCGGGCCGGACAACCGCGCCGGCCACCTGCACGACGACCATCGCCGGCGACGCCGGCGCCCCGGATTCCGCCGGATTGCCGGGTCCCGACACTACCTCGACCTGCCCTCCCGGTCGGAGCTCCACGAAGGCGACGACGGCCAGCGATCCGACCGCGAGGAGCAATGCCGCTGCCAGGATCAGGCGGGACGCGGACGGCTGCCCTCGGTTGGGAGCCGCCTCGGTCGGGCCCGATTCCGGCGCCTCGAGCGCCCGCCAGGGCGCGCTCGTATCCATTCCTGAACTCCGATTCGGTGTGCCGGCGGATGTCGCCCGCACCCTATCGAAGGCCGCTTATCTGCGGCTTATCGGCCTCGTCGAGCCGCCCCGGTCCGAGCCTAGCTGCCGCGCTTGAACGCCACCACGGTCCCGGTCTCCGCCGATCGCCGCGCCGCCTCGAGGACTTCCAGCACGGTCAGCGAGTCGCGCGGATCGACGGGCATCGGGGTTCCATCTCGGAGCGACGCGGCAACGCCGGCGTACAGGTCCTGGTATCGGCCGCGTTCGGTTCGAAGCGGCTTCGCGTCTCCCTCGGTACCGACAAGGCCCCACTGCTCGGCGGGGTCCTCGCCCCAGCCGTCCGAATTGGGGTGGCCGCCGGCGGCGAGAGCGTCTTCCTGACCGTCGAGCCCGAACTTGGTGTAGCCGGCCTTTTCGCCGAGGACCCTCATCCTGGGACCGAGCTGGGCCGCCGCCGCGCTCATGAACAGGTGGGAGCGCGTGCCGGAAGCGTGGGTCAGGGCCACGAAGGCGTCGTCGTCCACTCGCGCGCCGGACCGCCTGACGTCCATCTCGGCATAGACGTGGGTCGCGGGCCCGAACAGTTGAAGGGCTTGATCTACGAGGTGCGCGCCCAGGTCGTACATTTGGCCGCCGGCCTCCTCCGGTTCCGGGGCCTCACGCCATCCGGTACCGACCTGCGGGCGCCAGCGCTCGAATCGGGACTCGAACCGGAAGACGCGGCCGAGGACGCCCTCCGCCATCAGCCTCCGGACGGTCAGGTAGTCGCCGTCCCAGCGCCGGTTCTGGAAGACGGTGAGCGGCACTCTCTGGCGGGCGGCCTCGTCGATGATGCGGCGCGCGTCCGCTGAGGTGGGAGCGATCGGTTTGTCGACCATGACGGGCACGTGGGCCGCGATTGCGGCCAGCGCCAGCGGGGCGTGGAATCGATTCGGGGCGGCCACGACGACGAGATCCAGGCTGCCGGGGTCCGCGAGCAGTTGCGCCTCCGTGTCCACGACGGTGACGTCCGGGTGGTCGGCGCCGATCCGGGCCCGGCGTTCCGCGTTGGACGTGACGACCGCCGCCAGGGTCAAGCCCGGCGTGGCGGTGATGAGCGGTGCGTGGAATACCCGGCCCGCCAGCCCGTATCCCAGCAGTCCGACCCTGAGCGGCGATCTCGCTGCACTCATTTTCGACTCCACGGCTTCGGGTGATGTTCAAGCCAGGATAGCCGGCCGGTCGGGGACGAGCCGGCGAAGCGGTGGCGTGGCCCGCGGCACGAGGACTCGCCCTTGGCGGGCGGCGCCTCTAGCGGACGACGATGTTGACCAGCTTGCCGCCCGCGTGGATCACCTTGAGCGGGGCCTTGCCCTCGAGAGCGGCCACGATCTTGGGCCGCGCCAGGACCAGCCGCTCGAGCTCCGGCTCGGGCGTCCCGACCGGGACCATCACGCGATCGCGGAGCTTGCCGTTCACCTGGACCGGCACCTCGCGCTCGTTCTCGGCCGCGGCCGCCTCGTCGACCGCCGGCCAGGCTTGAGCGTGGACCGACGTCCACGCCTCTCCGCGGGCCTCGGCCAGCCGCGACCACAGCTCCTCGGCGACGTGCGGCGCCGCCGGCGCCAGCATCAGCAGCAGCAGCCGGATCGCCTCGTCCCAGGCCGCGCCGCCGGCGATCTCCGTCCCGCGGTAGCGCTGGAGCAGGTTCGACAGCTCCATCAGGTGCGCGACCATCGTGTTGAAGCGCAGCTCCGCGTACTCCTCGGAGACGATCCGAAGCGTCCGGTGGGCGGCCGCTCGCAGCGCCTTCTCGGCCGCGGCGGCGTCCTGGCCGGCCGGCAGCACGCCCGACTCGGGGTCGCCGGCCTCCACTCCCATGGGGTCCAGGGCCGAGTACCAGACACGGTTGAGGAAGCGGCTGATCCCGCCGATGCCCGTCGGGCTCCAGGGACCGCCCTGGTCCCACGGTCCCATGAACATCAGGAACAGGCGAACCGTGTCGGCGCCGTAGCGCGAAACCAGTTCGTCCGGATCCTGGACGTTGCCCCGGGACTTGCTCATACGCTCGCCGTCGGCCCCCAGGATCTGGCCCTGGTTGAAGAGCCGCTTGAAGGGTTCGCGCACGTGGACCATTCCGACGTCGGCCATGGCCTTGGTGAAGAAGCGGGAATAGAGCAGGTGCATCACCGCGTGCTCGGCGCCGCCCGTGTACTGGTCGACCGGGCTCCAGCGGGCTTCGATCGATCGATCGACCGGCACGCTCGCGTCGGCAGGCGAGAGGTAGCGGAACCAGTACCAGCTCGAGTCGATGAAGGTGTCCATGGTGTCTGTTTCGCGCCTGGCGGGCCCGCCGCACTTCGGGCAGGTGGCGGTGACGAACGACTGATCCGACTTGAGCGGGTTGTCGCCGCGGCCGGCGTAGTCGACCACGTCGGGCAGCCGGACCGGCAGCTGGTCGTCCGGTACGGGCACGATGCCGTCTCGGTCGCAGTAGACGACCGGGATCGGAGTGCCCCAGTAGCGCTGGCGGCTGATCAGCCAGTCTCGGATGCGGTAGTTGACCGCGGCCTTGCCCCGGCCGTCGCGCTCGAGCATGGCCACTATGTCGGCGAAGCCCTGCCTTGCCGGCTTGCCCGAATGCTCGGCCGAGTTGACCATCCGGTCGGCGTCGCCGTGGGCGATGTACGCCTCCGTCAGCGGCGTCGCGACGTCCGCGTCGGATATCTCCGGGCCGGCGATGACGCGGCGGATCGGGAGTTCGAACTTGCGGGCGAACTCGAAGTCGCGCTCGTCGTGGGCGGGCACGGCCATGATGGCGCCCGTGCCGTAACCGGCCAGGACGTAATCGGCGATCCAGATCGGGATCCGCTCGCCGTTGACGGGGTTGATCGCGTACGAGCCGGTGAATACTCCGGTCTTCTCGCGCTCGGTCGACATCCGTTCGATCTCGGTTTCGCGACCGGCCGCCGCCACGTAGGCGGTCACCTCGGCCGCGCGATCCGGGTGGGTCAGCTTGGGCACGAGGGCGTGCTCGGGCGCAAGGACCATGAAGGTCGCGCCGTACAGCGTGTCGGGGCGGGTCGTGAAGACACGCAGCGTGTCTCCGAACTCGGTCGCGAAGTCGACTTCTGCGCCCTCCGACCGCCCGATCCAGTTGGTCTGCATGATGCGGATCGGCTCGGGCCATTCGATGCCGGAGAAGTCGAGCAGCTCGTCGGCGTACTTCGTGATCCGCAGGTACCACTGGTCAAGCTCGCGCTTTTCGACCCTAGCGCCGCAGCGCCAGCAGTGGCGGTCCGTGCCTTCGACCTGCTCGCGCGCGAGCGTCCCGTCGTTGGGGCACCAGTCGACCGGGGACTTAGCGCGGTAGGCCAGGCCCGCTTCGAGGAAGCGCAGGAAGATCCACTGGTTCCAGCGGTAGTAACCGGGGTCGCAGGTAACGACCTCGCTCGTCCAGTCGAAGGTGGCGCCCATCGACCGCAGCTGCCGCCGCATGTTGTCGATGTTGTTGAGCGTCCACGCGCGGGGGTGGATCTTGTTCTTGATCGCGGCGTTCTCGGCCGGCAGCCCGAACGCGTCGAAGCCGATCGGCAGGAAGACGTTCTCACCGTGCATGCGGTGGAACCGGGCCAGCGCGTCGGTCGGGGTCATGATGTACCAGTGGCCGATGTGCAGGCTGCCCGACGGATACGGGTACATCGTCAGCAGGTAGTACTTGGGCCGCGCGTCGTCGTGGAGGTTGGTTTCGTGTAGGCCGAGCTCCGCCCAGCGCTGCTGCCAGCGCGGCTCGAAGGCCGCGGGTTCGTAGCGGTCGATGCGGGTGCGCTCTGCTGCCGACACGGTTGACCTCTTGTTCTGTGGCTGGCGGGCGGTGGGCGAGCCTCCTTGCCCGCGCACGCGCGAACGAGCATCCAGTGTAGCGGAGGGGGGCGGTGGCCTCGCCACCGAGCGCCGCCGGAGCGCGGGGTCGGGGCGCTGGGGCTGGCCCGGGGCGCTGAGCGCGGGCGCTGGGGGCGGGCGCTGGCGCGGGGCGCCGGCGAGGGCGCGGGCGTGGGGCGCCGGCGTGGGGCGCCGGGGCGCGGGCGTGGGGCACGGGCGCTGGGCGCGGGCGTGGGCGCTGGGCGCGGGCGTGGGCGCTGGGCGCGGGCCCGGGGCACCGGGCGCTGGCGCGGGCACTGGGCGCAGCCCCATGACCGGCCCGCGGCAGGGGCGAGCCCCGCTGCAGCCCCTCGACGACCCTGGCGGAACCATCAGATTGCCATCTGGCAACCCCGGTAGCACCGGTCCTCGTGATCGGGCCAATTGGTTGCCATCCGCTAACCCGGGTAGCACGGGTCCGGGAGACGGCCCCGTTGGGCCGTGTTCAGGACCATCAATTGCCCGATCGCCCCCGGATTTGGCCTCGCCGCCGACGCCAGATGACTCTTTGGGTCGGATCCGAGCTCCGGGCGACCCTGCGACGCGGCGATGTCGTGGGCAAGTTTCAGACTCGTGCTACCCCCGTTTGCATCTGTCCAGAACGCGGCGGCGGACCGCGCGGCGGCGGACCGCGCGGCGGCGGACCGCGCGGCGGCGGACCGCGCGGCGCCCGGACCGCGCGGCGGCGGACCGCGCGGCAGCGGACCACGCGACAGCGGACCACGCGACAGCGGACCACGCGGCGGCGGAGCGCGCGACGTCCAGAACGCGCGGAGGAGAAACGAGGCGCCCGGACCGCGCGGCGTGCACACCACGCGGAGTCGGAGCGCGCGGCAGCGGACCACCCGGCGGCGGACCCACGCGACGTCCAGAACACGCGGAGTGCAGACCACGCGGTGGACACCGCCTCGGACGGCCGCGCCGCAAAGTTCGGAACTGCCGGCAGGCTCGTACAACCCTGCACGGTGCCCGGACCACGCGCTGGGACGGGGCCCGGACGACGGTGCCGGAACGCTAGCTGCGGTCCCTGCTCGTGCCGCTCCCGTGTGCGCATGTCCAGAACGCGAGCCCGGACGTCGCCTCGGACGGGTTGCGCAGGAACGGCCGGAGTTGCCGGCCGTCGAGTCGAAGCCGGCTGCGCAGGAGGGCGGCATGCTCCGCCGCATGGCGGCGGTTGGTGCGCGTGGCCGACGCGATCAGCCACGCGCTGACCTGGCGAGCCCTCCATCCACGCCCCGCCGCGACGGTTCGGGCAAGCCGAACCTTGCGATCGAGCGTCCCCAGCATCTCGTTGACGTCCACGAACTCGGTCTTGAGCTCGATGACCAGCAGATGGCCGGTCCCCGCATGCCAGGCCAGCTGGTCGATGATGCCGCGCTCGCCGTACACCGCGAACGACACCTCGGGCTCGACGACCCAGCCCGCAGCCGACTCCATGAACGACGCGAAGCTTTCCGCCAGCAGGGAGTGACGTCGGCTCAGCAGCCGGTCCGCGTCGCCGCCCCGCCATCGCGCAGCCAATTCGACCCGAACGTCGACCGCCGTCGCGATCCCTCTGATGGTTTGCAGCGACAGCCTGTCGATGTGGCCGCGCGCGAGCAGGGATACCGTGGCGTGCGAGACGCCCGACGCGTCGGCCAGATCCACCTGGCGCATGCGGCGCCGCTGCCTGATCGCCCGAACGAGCCTGCCCAGCTGTTGATCGTCCACGAGACGAGTCTGGGGCCCAGCCCTTCACTGCCGCTTACGGCCCGATCAACCGGGCAGCCCGGCCCATTCGACATCAGCAAGGGCCGAGGCGGCGGCCAGGATCAACGGGTTGCGGTCTGGGCCCCGAGACTCGGGCAGCAGCAACCGAGGCCGGCGTCAGTGGGGATTGGTGGAGCTACAGGGATTCGAACCCTGGACCTCCTGCATGCCATGCAGGCGCTCTCCCAGCTGAGCTATAGCCCCACGCGACCGCGAATGTTACAGCAACCGGGCGTCGTTGCGCGACAGGGGATTGCCGCGATCGTTTGGATCGCCGTCCGCGGTCTGGGGAGGTCTGCCGGCGCGGGCACCGCCGCCGCAACGCGCGACTCGGCGGCCCCCTGGCGCGAGCCCCGTGACGCCGCCGGCTCTCGCACCCTGGGGCGGACGCCGCGATACCCTTCCGTCGATGGTCTCGACGACGGAATGGCGCGCATCCCTAAGACTTGCCGGCGGAAGCCTTGAATGCACGGTCAGGCGATCGACGCGGGCGCGGCATCTCCGGGTGACCGTCGATCCCCGACACGTGGCCCTGGTGACCGTTCCCGCCCGGTCGGCCCGGAGCCGAGGCGAAGCCGAGCGGCTTGCGGAGTCGTTCGTGGCCGAGCGTGAGCCGTGGCTACGCAGGCACCTCGCCGACCAGGCCCGCCAGCGCGAGGAGCTCGAGGCGATGGGCCCGCTCCGTGACGGCGGCACGTTCAGGTATCGCGGGGAGACGCACCGTCTTCGGGTAGTGGCAGGCCCAGTGCGGAGCCGCACGACGGTCAGCCGTGAGGGCGGCGACAACGGCGACGAGTTGATCGTGCGCCTCGGCCCATCGGAGCGGCGCGGCCTCAACGCGATCATGGAGGCGTGGTTGCGCGAGAAGGCCCGAGTCGCGATCCATCGTGAGATCGAACGCCACGCGACGGCGTTGGACGTCGCCCCGGCCGCGGTCACGATCCGCGACGCCCGGACCCGCTGGGGCAGCTGTTCACGAGCGCGGCGCCTCTCCTTTTCGTGGCGTCTGGTGCTGGCGCCGCCCGAGGCACTCGAGACGGTGGTCGTGCACGAACTGGCACATCTCCGGGTCTTCGGCCACGGCCCCGGTTTCTGGGCGATCGTGGCGAGCCGGCGGCCCGATCACCGGCGCTGGCGGCGCTGGCTCCGAGACCACGCCCTGGAGCTGCACGGCGCGCTCGCCTCCGGCGAGTAGCCCGGCCGCGACCGCGGGCGGAACGCGAGCCGGCAGTGGCTCCCCGTCGCGCCCTGAGCGCTCCGGTGCAGTCGGCACTTGGCGGAGCCGCGCCGGCGGGCTTACAGTTGGGCGGCGTCGAGCCCGCCCCTGCTCGAACGACGCCGGGCGGTCGACGCGAGTGGACGAAGGAGCCCGAGATGCCCATCGTCACCATCTCTCGCGAGTACGGCGCGGGCGGTTCGAGCGTGGCGGCCATCGTCGCCGCCGACCTGGGCGCCGAGGTCGTCGACAAGAAGCTCATCGAGGAAGTGGCCAATCGGCTGGCCCTTCAACCGAGCGACGTCGAGGCCGAAGTCGAACGGCCTCGCACGCTGCTGGAGCGGCTGGTCAGATCCTTCTCGGCGCTCGAGCCCGGCATGGGGGCCGGCTGGACGCCGCCATATCCCGACCCGCTCTACGATCCCCGCAAGGACATCATCCAGCTCACCGAGGAGATCATTCGGGAAGTGGCCGACGGCGGAAACGTCGTCATCGTCGGCCGTGGCGCCGGCTTCGTCCTGCACGACCGGCCCGGCGTGTTCCGGGTCTTCCTTCGGGCTCCGGACAAGGATCGAGTTAAGACGTTGATGGCCCGGCTCGGGCTGGATGAGCCGGAGACCCGTCGCAGGATGCACGAGACGGACTCGAACCGGGCCGCCTACACGAAGCAGCTGTACGGCCACGACTGGTGCGATCCCAACGAGTACGACCTGATCGTGAACACGGGCCGCGTAGGCTACGAGACGGCCGCCCAGATGATCCTCTGCGGAGTGCGCGAGCACGCCCCCGCTCGCGCCTGACCGCTCGGCCCTGGTCCCTTAGCCCGCTACTGCGAGGGGTTGCCGCTCGGGATCACCCAGGCCGGGCCGGTCTGTGGGGCGGACGACCACTGGTCGGCCGACAGCTGAGCCCTCGACAGGGCGAGGACGGACCAGCCGAGGGCGAGAGTCAACACCCATATGACCACCACGAGGTCGAAGTGGCGGCCCAGCGTCTCGCGCATGGCGACTTCCTGTGGGACGCTTCAGCCGGCCGGTTCGATGTCCGGCCTGGAGTGGAAGGATCGGCCGTTGCGAGCGCCCTCCACAGTGCTCCAGGGTGCGAATCTCGCGGGCCTGAGGGCCCTGAGTAAGTCGATGAACGTTGAGGGGTCTGCTATTGGATGGAGCCACCGACGCCCCGACGAGCCGGCGGCAGCGCGCGCTCCAACGCGGTCCATTCGCCGAGCGGCCGGCCTTTCGGCCGGCCGCTCCACCGCTCGGTGACACCGCCACGGATCAGGGAGCCGACACCGCCTCCGGCTCCACGTCGAAGAGGCCCGGCACCGACAGGTACCGCTCCCCGGTGTCGTAGGTGAAGGCCAGGATGCGGGCGCCGTTCTTGATCTCCGGCAGCTTCCTGGCCACGGCCGCGAGAACGGCCCCGGACGAGACGCCGATCAACAGACCCTCCTCGCGGGCGGCCCGCTGGGCGAACTTGAAGGCGTCCGGAGCCGCGACCTGGATGACCCCGTTCACGGCGTCGGCGTGGAAGTTGCCCGGTACGAAGCCCGCGCCGATGCCCTGGATCGGGTGCGGGCCCGGCGCGCCGCCGCTCAACACCGGCGACAGCTCGGGCTCGACGGCGAAGACCTGGAGCTTCGGCCAGCGCGGCCGCAGGACCTCGCCGACCGCGGTGGCATGGCCGCCCGTGCCGACGCCCGCGAAGATGTAGTCGAGGCCGTCCGGGAAGTCGCGCGCGATCTCCTCGGCAGTCGTCCGCTTGTGAACCTCGAGGTTGGCCGGGTTGTCGAACTGCATCGGCAGCCAGGCATTGGGCGTGGAGGCCACGATCTCGCGGGCCTTGGCGATCGCGCCCTTCATGCCGAGCTCGCGCGGGGTCAGCTCGAAGGACGCGCCGTAGGCGGCCATCAGCTTGCGCCGCTCGACAGAGAACGACTCGGGCATGACGAGGATGAGCTTGTAGCCCTTGACGGCCGCGACGAGGGCAAGGCCGACGCCGGTGTTGCCGGAGGTCGGCTCGACGATGACGCTGCCGGGCTTCAGTACGCCGCGCTTCTCGGCGTCCTCGATCATCGACAGGGCGATGCGGTCCTTGATCGAGCCGCCTGGGTTCTGCCGCTCCAGCTTGACCCAGACTTCGACGCGCGGGTCGAAAAGCTTGTTGATCCGAAGCTCCGGCGTGTTGCCGATGGTCTCCAGGATGTTGTTGGCCTTGGCCACGGGTATCTCCTTGCTGAGTGGGACGCTTCCGCCCGGCAGTCGGGCGCGGTTGGGGCTCTCGTTGGGCCCGGCCGCTTTGGCCGGGCCGCCTGGCTTCGTCCGTCGTCGGCCCGGCCGCTTTGGCCGGGCCGGCTCTTCAGGGTCAGGCGTTCCGCACGAGCGGGCGCCTGCTCTTGCCGGACCTTGAATCAAGTGAGTAGCTTTTCCAAACGTCTGCTTTCAGATGACGAAGTCGGGCGCTTCGAAGTCGTCCCGGCCCTGCCGGACATGGACCTCGCTGCGCTGATAGACGATGGAGTTGGGCGGCACGCTGGAGGTGATCCAGGTGTTGCCGCCGATGACGCTGCCACGGCCGATGACCGTCTCGCCGCCGAGGATCGTGGCATTGGCGTAGATGACCACGTCGCTTTCGATCGTCGGATGACGCTTGGTCGAGGCGAGCGACTTGGTCACGGAGAGCGCGCCCAGGGTCACGCCCTGGTAGAGCTTCACGTTGTTGCCGATCACCGCGGTCTCGCCGATGACGATGCCGGTGCCGTGATCGATGACGACCGGATGCCCCAGGTTCGCGCCGGGGTGGATGTCTATGCCCGTCCGCTCGTGAGCCCATTCGGTCAGGACGCGCGGCAGAAGCGGTACACCCAGTTCGCAGAAGCGATGGGCGATGCGGTGGACGGCAATGGCCAGGAAGCCGGGGTAGGCCAGGATGACCTCGTCCACGCTCTCGGCCGCGGGGTCGCCGCGCTCGATGGCCGTGGCGTCGATCATCAGCTGCCGGTGTATCTCCGGCAGAGACTGGAAGAACTTCTCGGCGACCTCGGCCGGATCGCCGATGTCGTCCTCGAGCGGTCGCAGCAGTGCCCGCAGCTCGGACGCCGATGCGTCCAGGGCGTCGCGCACCTCGCCGGCCGTGGCGAATGTCTGCTCGGCGGTCTGCGGGAAGAGCGTGTCGAGCAGGGCTCGGATCCACGCCGCCACGCGGGCCTTCGCCAGACGCTGGCCGCGGTCGTCGGCCAGGACGCTGTGAAGTCGCGACGCCAGGCCGTCGAGCGGATCGGCGGGGGCCTGGCGGGCCTTCTTCGTGTCGATTGATCGGAGCGGGAGAACCATGACTGCCTCGGAGCTGGCGGCGGAGCCTGGGTCGGAGAAGCGCGGGGGCCGCGGTCCGGGAGTGCACCAGCCCCGCGATGGCGGGGATCGCGCGCCTGGAAGGCGGCTCGCTGTCTGATGCGGCCCGTCCGGTGGGAGGAAACAGAAAAGCCGCGGTTCCGACTAGGACCGCGGCCCCTGGAGCGACTCGGCGGGCTCCCCGTTGGGAGCGCGAAGCAGCCGGCTACCTCCTACGGCGGGGCCGCCGGGGACAGAAGCAGGCGAAATGGCGCGAGTTCACGAACGGAATGATGCCCGGCGCCGCTCCCGGACGTCAAGGACAAGCCGAAACCGCCGCCACGCGGCCCGCGCCGCGGGACGCGAACCCGCCGGGACCCACGCCTTCACCAAGACCGCCGCCGAGTCGGGCGGCCCAGGGGCGGACTGTCGATGGACGAGTGTCGAGGGACGACCACGCATCGTGATACCTTGATCGTGGAGAGGGTGTATCAAAGACCGGGCATCTTTGATGCCGGGCGACTGAGATACGGATTCAATGGATCGCCCTGAGCGAGCGGAGGTAGACGGTGTTCCAGGTTGTTCCGCGCAACGGCCGCGGTCTGCTGATCCTCACCGCCGTCGTCGCCGTTGCCGCCGCCTGCGCGGGCGGCTCTCCTACGCAATCCGCGACCGAAACCGGCGCCCCGAGTTCAGCTGCCACAGCGCAGTCGACCGTGGCCGTGGCGCCGAGCCCGTCGCCGAGCAGCGGGCCCGACCTCAGCGGCGCCGCCGCGGCCCTGGGGAACCTGACGAGCTACAAGTTCACCATGACCCTGGCTGGCGGCCCGTTCGATGACATGTACTCGAACGTCGGCGGCTCGCCCGCCTCGGAGACCAGCGCCTTCTCCGTCAAGGGAACGGTCGTGCTCCAGCCTGACAAGGGCACCGACATCACGATAGGAAACCTTCACATCGTCGAGGTAGACAGCTTCGACTACATCGACCTCAACGGATCCGGCTTCACCCAGACCGACCTGCAAGGGGCCGGCCTGACCGACCAGTGGACGCCCGGTTCTATGTTCACGGCCTACGGTCCGCCGGCAAGCGGCTTCAACGACATAGGTTCCGAGCCCAAGAACGGCGTCGTCACGGAGCACTATCAGGCGGGCGCGATGGCGCTGGCCGAGATCGGGTCGGTCGCCGGGATCGACAACGCAACGTGGACGGCCGACGTCTGGATCGCGCAGAACGGCGGCTATCCGGTGAGCCTGTCGATCCTGGGCAAGGGCGCGGACAACAGCGTTGCCTACGAGCTCCAGTTCGACCTGACCAACGTCAACGACGCGGCCAACAAGGTCGCCGCTCCGACCAACGTGACGGGCGCGTAGCCGGGACGGGTTTGGAGGCGCCGGGGCTCGGCGCGGGCGAGCGCCTGAGAGGGCCCGGGCCTCGCGTTCCAGGCGCGTCGCCACTTCCCGGAGCTACGCCGTCTGGTGCGCGGAAGTGCCCTGCCGGGCCGGTCGGGCCGCCCTTCTGTACGATGTTGCCTGGCGGAACAATCTCAGCCCAAGGCTGACTCCGCCTGCCCATCCGAGTAGAGTCGGCCCCGGCGTGGCCGGTTGCGTCCCGCCTGGCCACAGAGAGAGGAGCGGAGGCTCGCCAAATGGTTACTTCCAACAGCAGGGCTCGCGGTCTGGTCGCGCTCGGCCTTGCGATCGGACTCGTAGTCGCTGCGTGCGGCAGTTCGTCGTCGACCCTGTCCATACCCGGCCTGGGCGCCGCGAACAACGGCAACAACAACAACAACGGCGGCGGCAACTCGCTGACGTCCGGTCTGTCGTCCAACCTGGACAAGCTCGACAGCTACAAGTTCACCGAATCGATCGCCGGCCAGACGTCGGGCACCGCCGCATCGCCCGGCGACAGCGGAACCTTCCTGATCTCCGGCACCGTCGTCAACAAGGGCACGAAGGCGATCGAGATCAACGACCTGGGCGTCCAGTTCATCGACATCGGAAACCAGGAGTGGACTTCGTTCGACGGCACCAACTGGACCGGCCCGACGACGCCCGATAGCACCATGACCGACCTTCTGCCCGGCTTTGACTACGGCACCTGGTTCGACACCAACGCCACCAACTTCACCGTTGCCGGCAACGAGACCAAGAACGGCGTCCAGTGCGTCCACTACAAGGGCAACTCGTCGCTCGGCGCTCTCGCCGGCGTCGCCGGCGTCTCGGCCAACTTCCAGGCGGACCTGTGGGTTGCCGTGAGCGGCAACTACCCGGTAAGCGGCGTGTACGGATACTCGGCGTCGGCCGGTGGCCAGAGCGGAAGCTTCGGCTTCAGCTTCGACATCACCAACGTCAACGATCCGGCCAACGTCGTGACGCCTCCGGCCAACGCGGTCGCAGTCCCGACGTAGTCGAGGTCGATAGGGCCGGCGGGTCCGAGCGGCTCCGAGCGGCTGCGGGCTGGGTCCGCCGCCGCGAACGGCCCGATCGACGCCGGTCCGGTGCGGCGCTCCGGCGCCGCAACAACAGCCTAGAAGTGCGAAACCCCGGTCAAAGCGACCGGGGTTTCGTCTTGTCCGGGTGAGCGGCGGAAACGGCCGGACCGAGGGGTGCCCCGACGGGACGTCCGGGCGCTCGACTGCGGTGCCGAGTCGGGAGGTTCACACGGCGCGAGGTCCAGGCACAGGTTCGCTCAGCCGAGGGTCCAACCTTGACGCGCGTCGATCCAGATCGGACGATGGCCCTCGGACGGCCGGGCGATCAAGGTCGTCCAAGGGGGCGAAAGATGTCGATCGACGCAGGGGCTCCTCGAACGTCCGGCAGGCGCCGCGTCGCGTCGCGGAAGCGGCCGGTAGTTCTCGTGGCCGGCCTCATGCTGGCCTGCGTTCTCGTGGGCCTGGCTCTCGTCTTCGTCGGGCCGTGGGGCCGCTCACCTGCCACGGGTCCTGGCACCTTTGCGATCACCGGGCCCATGGCGATTCCCCGGGAGTATGAAACGGCGACTCTTCTGCAGGACGGGCGGGTGCTCGTCGCCGGCGGAGGCCTCGGCCATCTCCTGACCGCGCAAGCGGAGCTCTACGACCCGTCGACCGGTGCCTTTCGGACGACGGGCGCGCTCGGCTCCCTGCGCGAGGGCCATACCGCCACGCTGCTCCAGGACGGCCGCGTCCTGATCGCCGGCGGCGAGGGTCCGCTCGGCTCGGTGGTATACGCCTCTGCCGAGCTCTACGACCCCAGGACCGGCTACTTCAGCCCGACGGGTTCGATGATCACCGCTCGCTTCGGCCAGACGGCCACTCTCTTGCGGGATGGCCGGGTCCTGATCGCGGGCGGCTGGACCGGCAATGGGCCCGTCGTTTCGGCCGAGCTCTACGATCCCAGGACGGGAACGTTCACCGCCACCGGCTCGATGACGGTGACACGCCGGGAGGACTCGGCCACGCTTCTTCCCGACGGTCGCGTGCTGATCGCCGGAGGCAACGACGGTGTCGAGGCCCTCTCCTCGGCCGAGCTGTACGACCCGGCGGCAGGCACCTTCTCCCGGACGGGTTCGATGACGACCGCGCGCCAGGATCAGGCGGCGACCCTGCTGCCGGATGGCCGGGTCCTCATCACCGGAGGCAGACGGCCGCAGGGCGACGGCACGACGAGCGGACTTGCGAGCGCGGAGCTGTACGACCCGGCGACCGGCACGTTCGGCGCGACGGGCTCGATGGCGGCCGGTCGAAACGGCCACTCGGCGACTTTGCTGCAGGACGGTCGGGTGCTCGTGGCCGGTGGCTCCGACGGCTCAACCGTCCTGACCTCGGCCGAGCTGTACGACCCGAAGACCGGCGTCTTCGTCTCCACGGGTCCGATGGCGGCCGCGCACTTCGGCGCCCCCGCCACGCTGCTGCCGGACGGCCGCGTTCTCATTGTGGGCAGCTCGGGCCCATCCGCCGATCTCCCGTCCGCCGAGTTGTACCGGCCGTAGCCGCCGGCGGCTCCGGGCGGGTCTTCGGGGCACGCGGGCGGGTCTTCGGGGCACGCGGGCGAGTCCGGGAGGCCGAGCCTGCCATCCGCCAACCCAGGTAGCACGGGGCCGGCCCGCTGGACGAGAGGGGGCGCGATCCTGCCATCTGCCAACCCAGGTAGCACCGCTGGCGCGAGGTGGGGCGGGATGCTGCCATCCGCAAACCCGGGTAGCACCGGGCAGGCCCGCCGGGCGGGTTCCGTCGCGGCAGCGGCGCTATCGTGCGCGGCAGGGTCGCCGTCGGGGCCGTGCCCTGGCTCCGACCGGCCGAATCCGGCTCCGGCGCCCGCTCCGACCCTTCGTCTGGGTTCGAATCGGGATCTGAGACCGGATGCGCGGGAACGCTCCGTGGCAGGATCGTGACCCCTAAGGGACTCGTGCTACGCCCATTGGAATGTGTCCAGATTCGGGCCCGGCGCGTCCCTTCGGACCGGTCGCCGAGGAAGGGGCACGGGTCGGCGCACGCCAATCTGCCGCGCCCGGCGCACGCCAATCGGCCGCGCCCTGCACCCGCCAATCTGCTGCGCCCGGCGCCGTCGGGCGTTCGGTGGCGATCCCCGTTGAAGCCAGTCGGCGGCTCAGGTCGACGCTCTTGCCCCCGGGCCGCCGTCGCCAACGACCACGGGCCGTCTGCTCCAGGGCACGCCGAGGACCGGCAGAAGGTACCGATCGACGCCGTAGTAGCCGGCCACACGCCAGCCGAGCATCAGACCGACGGTGAGAGCGAACAGAATCGGGTTGGTGGAGGCCGAGCCCGCCAGCATGTAGGACATGTTCATCGTCGCCCCGAAGAAGGCCGCGATACCGACCAGGGCGCCGAGAAGGATGCCGATCCCAACGGCCGTTTCGCCAAGGGCGATCAGCCACCCGAACCAGCCCTGCGCGTTGTTGTCGATGAGGATTTGGAGGAAGCTGCGGTACCACTCGAACGTGATCGATGGCTTACCGGTCTGAGGGATGGCGACGGCTCCTTTCCAGAAACCCAGCAGCGCTGATCCGCCGTCGGTCCAGCCGGATCCGCTGAGCTTCTCCCAACCCGCAAGAAGCCACTCGAAGCCAACGAAGATGCGGATCGGCAGCCAGAACAGGCCGGCGCGCGTGTTGCTGAAGAGATAGCGGGCAAAGCCCGGCCCTTCGACCTCCACGACCTGAGCCTCCGGATTGGTCCGGTCGCTGAAGAGCAGGACCATGGTTGCCAGGGCGGCGACCCAGAAGACAACCGTCAGGGCCGGCCGGGCCCAGTCGGGCGGGATGATCCAGGGGTCGTACAGCAGGAACAGCACGATCGCGGCGAGGGCCGCAACTGGCGTCGCGAGACGCCGGGCGGAAGCCACAGACGGGTCCTCCAGTGGCGCCCGGCCGGGACGTGACGCGCCTGACAGGCCGGGACGTCAAAGCGGTCGCACGCATTCGTCGCTCGACTCGCCCGTGGAGGCCGGTCCTGGCGACTTGCCGATTGTCGCCCTGACCGGGCGGAGTGTCGGCATCGTCCCGTTGGATGGTGCGTCCGTGGTCATCCCGATGCGGCTACCCATCTCCATCCGCGAGTCTGCCGCACGCGTGTGACCAATACCGTGCGAGCGTGCGCCGGGCGCGCTGAAGCCGTGGCATGGTCGGGGGACGATCGGGAAGGCGGGTGGTGGAGATGAGGGGACTCGAACCCCTGACCCCCGCGATGCGAACGCGGTGCTCTCCCAGCTGAGCTACATCCCCACGCGAGCGAGGAGTCTAGCACAGCCCCCGCGCCGCGAACCCACGAACCTCAGGGCCGCCTTGTGGCCGGACCCGGCCGCCCCTCGCTCCGCCGTGGCTCAGTGGCCGGAGCTCTCGTAGCGGCGCAGGCCGACCCGGAAGATCGCGACCGCCATGACCATCGTGTAGATCGCGACCAGCGGCGTGAGCAGCCCCGGCAGGCTCCAGGCATCGACGCCGAAGACCCAGGCGGTAGGGTAGAAGCTCATGAACGCGAACGGGATCGCGATCACGATCATCGCCTGCACCGCGAGCGAGTAGATGGTGATCGGGTACTTGGCGAACTCGCCGAGCTGGTGGACGAACATGGGAATCATGCTCCACGGGGCGCTGATCCAGAAGGCCGTCGCCGCGGAACCGAGGTTGATGGCGACGCGGATCGTGGCCGCGCTGACGATTAGGATCGCGAGCATCAGCAGCCGCCCCGGCGTCCAGGGCACCGGGACGTTGGTGATGGCGATGCCTATGAGGACGAAGCCGGTGACGAGGTTTCCCAGCCCGTTGAAGCCCACCGCGGAGGCCAGCACCTGGACGATCGGGGAGATCGGCCGGACCAGCATCTGGTCGAACTGGCCGGTGTAGACCAGGTAGGAGAGTCGCCAGGTCCCCTCGAAGAAGAGCGAGCCGACGCCCTCCGTCACGAAGATCAAGGCGTACATCATCACGACCTGCCAGAAGGTCCAGCCGTTGATGCTGGGGATGCGCTGGAAGATCGTCCATATGAAGAAGAAACCGGTCAGCTGGACGAGCGCGGCCGAGAAGAGCAGCACGACGAAGTCCGCCTCGTAGGCTAGGATCGCCTTCATCTGCTGGCCCAGGCAGCGGAAGTAGAGGTATACGAGCCGGCGGGCCGATCGAACCCGGCCCGCGATCGCGCCGCTAGCCGCCATTGATCGTCACCACTCGCTGCGCTCCTCGCCACGCCAGCCGGCCAAGGAGGATGAGCCCGACCGCCCAGAAGGCCTGGACGCCCAGCATCAGCGCCGTGGTGGGGGCGTCCATCATTCCGAGGTATGCCAGCGCCGGCGTCGAGACCATGCCCTGGAACGGCAGCACCGCCGCCACCGCGCGGAGCCAGTCGGGGAAGAAGACCAGCGGGATCAGCGCCCCCGAGAAGAGGTTCTGGACCGCCACGCGACCCACCGTGATGCCGTCCGTGCCGGTCGTCCAGAAAGCCGTCATCGACACGCAGTAGACGAGGCCGAACTTGATCAACGTGGCCAGGGCGGCGCTGACCAGGAAGATCGCGGCGTGAGCGCCGTCCGCCGGCAGGGCGATGCCGCCGAAGATGAAGGCCACGACGGCACCGACCGCCAGGGCCGAGCAGAACTCGAACGGCACGGGACCCACGGCGTTGGCGAAGCGCGAGGCCTGGAAGTCCATGGGGCGGGCAAGGTCGACGGCGATGCGGCCCTCCTTCAGGTCCATGCCCATGTTCCATTCGGCGAACCAGGGCATGAGCGAGCCGAGCAGAAACGACACCAGCAGGTAGGCCTTCATCTCCGGCCACGTGAACCCGGCGAGCGCCCCCGGGCTGCCCAGGAAGATGGTCTGCCACAGGTAAAACATGGCGAAGACGTAGAAGATCGAGCCGATCATGTTCAGGACGAAGGTCGTCCGGTAGACGAACCAGATCTCGACCGATGTCCGGGCAATGGCCGAGTACTTGCGCAGGCCGCCCATCTCAGGCTCTCGCAGGCGCACCGGCGGACGCCGGCTCGGGCGCGGTCAGGCTGAGCTGGCCGAGGTAGACCTTCCGGATCAGGTCTTCGACCTCGGGCTCGTCGATGCGGAAGTCCACGACCTCGACGTGCGGCATCACCGCGGCGGCGATCTCGCCGGCGGCGAACCTGAAGCGATCGAACCGCACCGACAGGCGCAGGCCTTCCGACGTCGTTTCGCAGGCCGGCAGCCCCGCGCGG
Organism: uncultured Chloroflexia bacterium; assembly: GCA_963838285.1. Lineage (GTDB taxonomy): Bacteria > Chloroflexota > Limnocylindria > Limnocylindrales > CSP1-4 > Fen-1039. The sequence continues at coordinate 1,085,509 of CAWIQP010000004.1, read as the reverse complement.
ATGAGAGCCATCGATTGGGGCGGTCGAGCCAGCTGGAAGTGGATGACCCGGTCGCGGGCGTAGTCGTCCTTGAGGGTGGCCAGGTCGCCGTCGTGGATGATCCTGCCGTTGTCGATGATGACGATGCGCCTGCAGATATCCTCGATGTCGCCCAGGTCGTGGGTGGTGAGGATCACGGTCGTGCCGCGCTCTTCGACCCGGCTGCGGACGAACTGGCGGATGCTGTCCTTGACGGCGATGTCCAGCCCGATCGTCGGTTCGTCGAGGTAGAGGATCTTGGGGTCGTGGAGAAGGGCCATGCACAGGTCCGCTCGCATCCGCTGTCCGAGCGAGATCTTGGCGGCCGGAACGTTCATGAACTCTTTGAGGCCGAGTATCTCGGTGAACTGGGCCAGGTTGTCCCGAAAGCGCTTGACCGGGATCTCGTACATGTCGCGGGCGAGGTTGAACGACTCGACCACGGGAATGTCCCACCACAGCTGGGTCCGCTGGCCGAAGACGACGCCGATGTTGCGGGCGTTCTGCTGGCGCTTCTCGTGCGGAACCAGTCCGTCCACGACCAGGCTGCCGGAGGTGGGAACGAGGATGCCGGTGAGCATCTTGATCGTGGTCGACTTGCCCGCGCCGTTGGGACCGAGGTAGGCGACCGATTCCCCGGCTTCGATGCCGAAGTCGATGTGGTCGACGGCCAGCTTGTCCTTGTACTGGCGAGCGAAGAAGTGTTTGAGCGAACCGACCAGCCCCGGCTCTTTGACTGCCTGGCGGAACTTCTTGGTCAGCCCTCTCGCTTCGATCAGTGGCACGGTGGACGCGCGGCTCCTGAAAAGAGGCTGGGAGGGACGGAGCTTACTGCAATCTCGGTCATTCGTTGACCTCACGCAGGCCGATCGGACGGGCCGGAGCCGGGTCTGATCCGCGGGACGACCCAGGCACTTTCCGGTCTGCCGATGGGCGGGCCACGGCTTGACTATGAGAACGTCTGTTCTATTATAGACGTCCCATGACAACCCCTCCCACGACCGTCCAGGCCGCTCTGACGTCCCTGCGGGAACGCTGGGGCGGGGCAGCTCCGCGATGGGGCGGGGAAGTCGTGGGGGCGCTGGCGATGGCTCCGCGGCCGAGTCATCGCGACGATCCGGAGGGCGCGCCGGGCATACCGAGCGACCGGCCGGGCGCGCCGGATCGGGCGATACCCACCGGCTTTCGCGCCCTGGACGCGATCCTCGGGCTGGGCGGCCTGCCGCGGGCTGCGACCACCGCGCTGCACGGCGATGGGACCAGCGGCAAGACGACGCTCGCACTGCAGGCGGTAGCTCAGGCTCAGGCGGCCGGCGGGATCGTGGCCTATGTGGATCTGGCCAGAAGCCTGGATCCGGTCGAGGCCGTATCTCGGGGCGTCCAGCTCGACTGGCTGGTCGTCCTGACGCCGGATTCGCTCGAGGAAGCGCTGTCGATGGCGGCGATGCTTCTCCAGGATCGAGCCGTCGACCTGCTGCTGCTGGACCTGCAGTTCTGGATCCCGGAGAAAGCCGGGATTTCGGCGTCGAGCCTGGCGGAGCGATTCGGCCGGCTGGCTGCGATGGCCCGTCGAGCCGGCGTTCAGACGATCGTCATGGAACCGCTCGGCCTTTCCTCCGCTCTGACGAGTGTCCTTACCCAGGTCGCCGCGCTGAGGCTGGAACTGAGCCGGCGAGCTTGGATTCGCCTGGGCCGGGACGTGATCGGTCAGCGGACGGAGGTTCGAGTGGCGCGGGATCGGTTCGGGCCTCCGGGGCGGGCGGCGGAGTTGCGGATCCTGTACGCGGAGGGCGGGCTGCGCGACGCCCGCCTGGCGAGGAGCGAGCTCCTGAGCGAGAGCGCGCTGGGGGCGGTGAGCCGGCCGGGCATAGCCGAAAGAGCGCGAGTCGACCGGCTGGCCGGGGTCGCTCCGCCCGGGGGCTTTCGGCCGAGCGCTCCGACCCTGGTGACTCGGCCGTCGCCGCCCCTCCATCTCTCCACCATCCCGGTCCCCGACGATGCGGCTTCTCCATCTTCATTGGCCCCACCTTCTCCTTCGACTGGCCCGCGGAAGAGCTTCCGAGCCATTCGGGGCGGTGCCGATCGTTCTGGGCGGAAGGCCGTGGACGGACGGTTCGGTCCTGGACGCGAGCCGGTCGGCGCTCGAGCTGGGCGTCCGGCCCGGTATGCCGCTGGGAGCGGCTCATAAGCTCGTTCCGGAAGCCCTGTTCCTGGACCCGGATCCGGATGCCGATGCCGCGGCGTTGAAGTCGGCGCTCGATCGAACCTCCGGCTTCAGCCCGGGCGTGGCGGCCGTGACCGATCCGGCCGAGCCGGGCTTCGGGCGAATCGAAGTCCAGCTCGACGGCCTCGAGCGGCTGTGGGGGCCCGAACCGGCGATGGTCCGCGGGATCGGCGAGGCACTGGCGGGAATCCTGCCCGGGCCGCCGCTGGCGGGGATCGGCGGAACGCGGTTCGCGGCCGCGGTGGCGGCCGCGCTGGCTGGGAAAGCGGCCCCGGGGAGTGGCCCCGGGAGTGGCTCGGGGAGTGGCCCCGGGAGTGGCCCGGCCCCGGGGAGTGGCCCGGTCGCGCTCCATGTCGTCGAGCCCGGCGCCGACGCTGCCTTCCTGGCGCCTCTTCCCGCGTCCCTGTTGAGTCGAGACCCGGAGGTGCGCGCCCGCCTGGACCGGTTCGGGCTGCGCGTCATCGGCCAGGTCGCGGAGGTGCCGCGCTTCGCGATCGTGGCCCGGTTCGGGCCGGAAGGGGAGTGGCTGCATGCCCGGGCCCGCGGCGAGGAGACGGATCCGTTTCGGCCGTACCGGGCCCCGGAGCGGATGGCCATGGCCCTGCCGATAGATCCGCCCGTGGCCGACGTCGAGGGCCTGCGCTTCGTGCTGCACCGGCTGGCCGCGGCCTTCGGCGATCAACTCGCGGCTCGGGGCGCGGCGACGGCCCGGGCCCGGCTGACCCTCGAGCTGGATCTCTCGTTCTCGGTCGGCGGCGTGCCGCCTTCGCTGACGATAGACCAGGCCCTGCCCGAACCCACTTCCGAGGCGCTGGCAATCGAGCGCCTGCTGATCGCCCGCCTCGAGGCCGCTCCTCCGCCGGCTCCGGTGGCGCGAGTGGACCTGGAACTGGACGACGTGGCGCCGGCTGCCGGAACGCAGCTCTCGCTCTTCACACCGCAGACGGGTCGGACGGGCCGGCTTGGATGGCAGCTGGCGCGGCTGGAGCTTCGCTTCGGCGAGGGACGGGTCGGCTGGATGGAGCTGGAGGATTCGGAGGCGGCTCTGGCCGAGGCGCGCTGGACGTGGCGCCGGGGGCCGGGCTCCGCCGTTCAAGCCGTGACCGGCGACCGCGGTCGTCTCGGAACCGGCGCCCGGACCGGGCCCGGCGGCGCCGTTGTCCGGGCCCGGCGCGAGTCGGCGCCATGACGCGGCTGCTGCGCGAGCATCCCTCGATCGATGTCGAGCTCGGTTCGGACGGAGCCCCGATCGCCTTTCGCTGGAACGGCCGGCGTGAACGAATCGAGGTCTGCAACCGCTGGCGCGTCGAGGAGGGCTGGTGGAGCCAGCCGATCGCCCGAGACTACTTCAAGGTCGCCGGCGGAAGCTGGCTGGCACTCGTGTATCTCGATCGGGTCGATGGGACCTGGCACCTGGAGCGCCTGTACGACTGACCGAACCGCCTGCCAGCCGGAGAAGTCGGGTATGTCGAGTGCCGGAAGGCGACGCCGGGCCTCCGGGTCGGTAGCATTGGACTCGTCAGCGTGGTTGCCCCGCCAACGCCCGCAACCGGTGCGGGATCGTCGGGTAGAGCGGGAGAGGGAATGCAGGAGTACTGGTTCTGCGAAGCCTGCAGGTCGATGAACCGCGCCGACGCCGACCGCTGCTACAGCTGCCGGGCCCCGAGAGAAAACTCGACCATGGCGACGGTTCACGAGAGGCGGCTCGGCGACGTCCTCGTGCCGGGAGTCGATCGGCTCGACCAGGGCGCGGCCGCGGCCATGCGGTCCCAGCATGCCTACACTCCCGTCTCGGCCCTCGCATACGTCTCGGTGGCCCTGCTGCTCCTCTCGATCCTGTGCCAGGTCGGGTACATAACCATCCTGTTGGCCGGCCTGATCGCCCTACTGTCGCCCGCCACGTATGAGCTGGGTGACGGCGCGACGATCGTCGCGGGGGTGTGTTTCGTCGGCTACGTCCTGTCCCAGGTGCTGGCGGCCATTGTCCACGGCATCTTCCTCGGTCTGACGGACGCGAACGCGCCGTCTCTGGGCGGAGGCCAACCGCGGTTCGGTCCCGTTCGGGCCGGCGCCTGGTGGATCGAAGCCCTGCTCTGGACCTGGCGAGTCGACCTGACGATCTGGCTGCCTCTGTACCTCGGCCTGCGGGTGTCCGAGGTTCTGGGCCTGCTTGGCATACCGATCGCGGTGGCGCTCGTGACGGTGTCGCTGTGGATCTTCGGATCCCCGATCGACGGCCTGCGCAAGCCGGGCCGATTGCTCGAAGACCTGACCCGGCGTCTCGGCCTGCGAGGATCCTCCAGCGGCCTCGCCAGCATGTGGTCGGCAGCCTGGGTCTCGGCTCGACTGATAGACGCGATCGGTCCGGTGCTGATCGTTGTGGGAGCGGTGATCGCCTTCTTCGCCGCCATTCCGCAGATGGTCGGCTTCCAGGCCGGCTCCGAGTCGATCTACGACCTGCGCGACATCGCCACGGCTTTCGCCGTTCTGGTCGACCTGATGGTGCTGTGCGAAATGATCGCGAACGTCATTGCCCTTGCCCTGCTGGCGGGCATAACGCTGTCGCTCGCCGACGCCCAGGACACCAGGCGCAGGTGGGTGATGGAGAACGCGGGCACGCCGTTCGGCGCGTTCCGCGTCGGCTATCCCGGCGGATACGCCGCTCTAGCGACCTATCCCCCCGCCCCGATCGCTCCCACCGACTACGCCGCTCCACCGGCCTCGCACGTCTCTTCGATCACTCCGATCGCTTCGATCGTTCCGGTCGTTCCCGCCATGATTGCCCCTCCCGTGGCACCGACCGCTCCGGTCGCTCCCGCCGTGCCCCGGCCGGCCGGGTTCACCGAGCCGTCGGCGTCTCAGCGGCCGGTGGCGTGGGTGCCTGTCGATCTGCTTCAGAGCAAGTCGGCCGATGCCGCCTCCCAGCGGTTCCCGGGGCCGGCCGGAACCGCCGGCGCGCCGACGCCGGCCGCCGATCCTGCCTGGCAGTCCGTCCCACAGTCGCCGGCCGGGGAGCTCAGGCGTCCTCGCTGGATTCGTGCGCGGGAGGAGCTCGAGGGGAACGAGGCCTACCCGGAGCCCCTGCCCGACGAATACCCGCTGTACGAAGAGGCTGCCCCGCCCGCCGATGCGCAGATGCCCGATTCGCCGATGCCCGCGGCGCCGATTCCCGACGCGCCCCCCAGACGGGTGCTTCAACCTTCGTCGGGCGCGCTTCCGCGGTATCGCGTCCCCGGTCCGGCGGTGCCTGCCGCGCCGGTGGACGCGCCTGCCGCGCCGTCGCCGGCCGTGGAGCCGGCGGCCGTGGAGCCGCCGGCCGTGGAGCCGCCGCAGGCCGCGCCGACGGACGCGCCGGCCTTGGAGCCCCCGCCGATGGATTGGCCCGAGGGAATCTAGCCGGCGGCACGACCGGATCGCCCGTCCGGCGGACCCCCGTTGGCGACTCGAACGTATGTTCTATAATCGAGTTTTCCGCCGCCGCGGACAACCCAAGGACAGACGAACCGAGGCGCCGGTGGCCGCTTACGCGGAACTCCACTGCCACACGCACTTCTCATTCCTCGACGGCGCCTCGGCGCCGGACGAGCTGGTCGACCGCGCCGTCGAACTCGGGCTGTCCGGGCTGGCGATCACCGACCACGGCGGTCTCTACGGCGTGGTGCGTTTTGCCTCGGCGGCCCAGGAGGCGGGGCTGCGCCCCGTCATTGGAGTGGAGATAGAGCTTGCCGACGCGGCCGTGCCGGATCCGGCTGGCATCGCGGTACCGGGCCGGCGCGAGCCGCGGCGAGGCCGTTCTCTTGCGGGAGCGGCGCCACTCCCCGATGACGCGGCGCGCGGTGAGGGTCTGCCGGCATGGCCGCGTCCCACGCGTGCCCGCCTTCCAGGCCACCGCGACCCGGTGAAGGAGGATCTGCGTGGCGTCGGAGAGGGGCAGCGCGGGCCGCACCTAGTCCTGCTGGCGCGGAACGCGGCGGGCTATCGCAGCCTCTGCCGGCTCGTCAGTCGGGCGAATCTCGACGGAACCAAGTCGATGCCGCGCTTCAGCCATGCGCTCCTGGCCGAGAACACGGACGGGCTGGTGGCTCTCTCCGGATGCCGCGAGGGCGAGATCGCCCGGCGCCTGCGGGCCGGCGACCGGGAAGGGGCGCGGGCCGCGGCGGAGCGCTATGCCCGGCTGTTCGCCAGCCGGCGGCCCCGGCTCGATTCGGTCGCCACCGCCTCGTTCTTCCTGGAGCTGCAGCACCACCTGCTGCCCGACGACGACTGGCTCGTGGCCGAGACCGCCCGCCTGGCCGGGGAGCTCGGTCTGCCGGTCGTGGTCACGAACGACGTCCACTACGCCTACCCCGAGGGCCGCGAGCTTCAGGACGTCCTGACGGCGATTCGCCACGGCCGCTCGCTCGGCGAGTTGCGCGATCTTCGGCGTCGGGACGGGGAGTCGTTTCTGAAGTCGGCCGGCGAGTTGATGGCGTTGCCGCCGGGGCGCGGGGAGTTGAGTGGCGGCCACTCTCTGGCGGGCGGCGGTGGCGGCCACTCTCTGGCGGGCGGCGCGGGCGGCCACTCTCTGGCGGGCGGCACGGGCGTCGCGGGCGGCGCGCCACGCCACCTCGCCCCGGACGGCGGCCCTCCCCAAGGTGACGCTCCGGCCGTGTTTTCGGGGGCGGACGCCGGTACCGCGGTTGCCTGGGTGGAGGGAATCGGGAACGCCGGCGAGCTGGCCGCCAGCTGCTCGGTCGACCTTGGCTTCGAGCGCTATCGCTTCCCCGGCTTCCCCGTCCCGAAGGGCAACACTCCCTTCTCGTACCTGGAAGAGCTGTGCCATGAGGGCGCCCGCCGCCGATATCACCCCATCTCGTCTCCCGTCGTCCGGCAACTCGCCCACGAGCTGGACGTCATCGAAAAGACCGGCCTGGCCGAGTTCTTCCTGATCTGCTGGGACATCATGCGGTTCGCCCGCGAATGCGGAATCCCGGCCCAGGGTCGAGGCAGCGCGGCCAACTCGATCGTCGCGTACGTCCTCGGAATCACCCGTGTCGACCCCATCCGGCACCGCCTTCTCTTCGAGCGCTTCATCAACGAAGGTCGAACGAGCTATCCCGACATCGACATCGACTTCTCGTCCGAACGGCGGGAGGAGGTGATCCAGTACGTCTACGCGCGCTACGGCGCCGAGCACACCGGCATGGTTTGCAACCTGGTCACGTATCGAGCCCGGTCGGCCGTGCGCGAAGTGGGGTACGCGCTGGGTTTCCCGCGGCCGCTGGTCGATCGGGTCGCAAAGGCGCTCGAAACCTACGACTCGGTGATGGTCCGGCGCGACCTCGAGGCCGACGGCGGCTTCGGTCAGTTCTTCGCCGAAACTGTCGAGCGGGAGGCTGCGGAGGCGGGAGCGGCCGGGCCGGTGGCAGGAGTCGTGGCCGGGGCCGTGGAGCCGGCGGCGAGAGTGTCCGGCCCGGCGGCCGGTGCCGCTCCGGCGGTCGGTTGCCCAGCTTCAACCGCGGCCGGAACGCCCTCAGGAGTCGCGGCGGCGGCTGAGAAGGCGGGCGAGCGCGGCCTGATCGACCGAATGGGCCAGCTCAATCATCCCCGCGGCGGCAGGATCGGGAGTGGCTGGACAGGCCGTTCGGGCCCTGCCCGGGCCGGCGAGTTTCTCCGTGATAGTGACCCGGGCAATGCTATGGAGAGATCAACTCGAGGATTGACGATTTCGGCCGGCGCGGGCAGCAGGGCCCGGCCCGATCCACGCTCAAAGACGCCATCTCATGGGCTTCAAGGGCAGGTTCTGGCTTCGTCTCGGGCTCGGCTTCCAACTTACTATGGCCCCCAGCTATATCCCGGAGAAACCGCGGACGGGCAAGATGGGCCGGAGCGGCAGGATCAGCAGGATCGGCCGGAGCGGCAGGATCGGCCGGACGAGCGGGGAGTGGCCGGCGGGGTCGGCTTGGTCGACCTGGGCGGCGGATCGGCCACGGAGCAGCAGCGCAGGCTGGCGCGGCGCCGGCATGTCGTGTCGGACGACGAGGGTGGCCCCGGAGACTCCCCGGCTAGCATCGCCCGGCTGGCCGCGGAGCGCGGGACCGAACGAGCCGCGGAACACAGGACCGGACGAGCCGCGGAGAGAGCGGCGAAGGCGCCGGCCCGGGCGCTCGAGGACGGCGGGCGCAGGCCGGGCGCGCGAGCTGCTCAGGAGCCGCATTCGAGCGTCGCTCGGGTCGAGCCTCGACCGCAGTTCCCGCCCGCCGCCCTGCGCGGTTCCACGATCGGAATGCCCGAGTGGGAGCGCTGGCTGGCGTTCTGTGCCCGCATCGACGGCTTCCCCAGACACCTCAGCATCCACTCCGGCGGCATGCTCGTGACCGCCGCGCCGCTGATCGACATCGCGCCGCTGGAGCGAGCCACGATGCCGGACCGCGTCGTCGTCCAGTTCGACAAGCGCGACGTCGAGACGCTCAAGCTCATCAAGCTCGACCTGCTCGGCCTGGGCATGCTCGCCGCCATCGACGAGGCGCTCCAGCTCATCGAGCGTGACTGCGCCGCCTGCGTGGACCTGGACCGCCTCCCGGAGGACGTGCCGGAGGTATTCGCGATGCTCCAGGCCGCGGACACGGTCGGCGTCTTCCAGGTCGAGAGCCGGGCCCAGATGCAGACGCTGCCCAAGTCCAAGCCGGCCAACCTGGACGATCTGGTGGTCGAGGTCGCGATCATCCGGCCGGGGCCCATCCAGGGCAACGCGGTCCATCCGTACCTGCGCCGCCGGCAGGGGATCGAGCCGGTCGCGTATCTCCACCCCAGCCTCGAGCCGGTCCTGCGTGAAACCCTCGGCGTGATCCTGTACCAGGAGCAGGTCATGCAGATCGCGATCACGGTGGCGGGCTTCAGCGCCGCCGAGTCGGACGGGTTCCGGCGGGCGATGGGGACGTGGCGCTCCAGCCGCGAGATGGAGAAGCTGCACGCCCGCTTCGTCGAAGGCTGCCGCGCCGCCAACGACCTCACGGACGAGCAGGCCGAGGAGCTGTTCCGGCAGGTCGCGGCCTTCGCCAGCTTCGGCTTCGCCAAGAGCCACGCCGCGGCGTTTGCCCGCACGGCCTACGAATCCGCGTTCCTCAAGCTCTTCTATCCGGCCCAGTTCACGGTCGGGCTGATCAACGCCCAGCCGATGGGCTTCTACCCGGTCGAGGTGCTGATCAACGACGCCAGGCGCCACGGCGTCGCGGTGCTTCCGGTGGACATCAACGCCTCGAGATACAAGACCGCGACCGAGTGGGTCGGGCGCGACGGCGAACGCGACGGCGAACGCGACGGCGACGGCGACCGAGAGGGCGGACCGCGGGCTGCCATGACGGAAAGCGGTCCGAGGCCGCCACTCGCGCAGCGCGACCGACTGTCTGGGCCGGTCGGTCTGGCCACCGCTTTAGCGCGGAGCGACGGTGGGCTCGGGCCGCGCTACGAGCGACCGGCGGCTTCCCCGCCGCTCGCGCCGCGCCCGAGGGCCGTCCGGTCGTCGGGCTGCATCGTTCCCTCGCCCGAGTCGCGGGCGCGCTGGACGCCCGACTCGGCGACCGGCTACGGCATACGCCTCGGCCTGTCGCTGGTCAAAGGGATCGGCGACGAGCATGCGGAGCTCCTGGACGCCGAGCTTGCCCGCGGCCCCTACCACTCTCTGGCGGACGTCGTGGCCCGCACGGAACTGCCCGAAGAGGCGATCGAAAGGCTGATCCGAGCCGGCGCCCTGGATTCGCTCCACCGACCGCGGCGCGAGCTGCTGTGGCAGCTCAGAGAGGTAATCGGGGCCACCAGGGGACGGACGGAAGGAAGGCCAAAGGACGGTCGGAGTCCGGCCGGCGGATCGAGCCCGACCCCCGGCGGACGGAGCCTGCCCGGCGGCCCGGTCGGGCGCGCCGCCGATGTCGGCGGTCGCGCCGTCGGCGGCCGTGGCGGCCGGACCGGGACCACCGCCAGATCGATTCCCGCCGCCGGCCGGCCGATGGACCTGCGGCTTCCGCCCACGCCCGCCCCGGAACTCCCTCCGCTGACCGAGCGCGAACGGCTCGGCGACTCCTACGCGGTGCTATCGCTCGACGCCCGCCGGCAAGTGGTCTCGCTCTTCCGTCCGGCGCTGGATCGGCTCGGTGCCGTCACGAACGCCTCGCTTGCGGATCGGGGCCCGGGACCGGTCCGGCTCGGCGGGCTGGTGGTCACTCGCCAGCACCCCATGACGGCGCGCGGCACGGTATTCCTGGCTCTCGAAGACGAGACGGGCATGGTCAACGTCACTCTCTGGCCGGACGCGTGGGCGCGGCTTCGGGGAGTGGTTCGACGCCACGCGTTGCTCTACGTGGAGGGGATGCTGCAGCGCGAGGCGGACGTAGTGAACGTGATAGCGCGCGATATCGAGCCACTCCCCGTCGTGGCGGAGGGCGTCGGCGGTCCGGCCGGGCCGGAGGGCGTGCGGGCGCTCGGCTACAGCGGCATGCGCCGCGGCTGAATCCACAGGGCCGACGCCGCGGCCGACACTTTCGCGACCGGCGTCGAACCGGTCAGCGTTTCGTTGCCGGTCGTCGCTGCGACGAGCGTCCGCCGGACTTGGAGGTCGGCCGGGGCCTGGCCCCGGAGGTGAGATTGAGGAAGCGCTTGTACCACCCGGACAGGGCCCCGATGATGAAGCCGAAAGTCAGCGACTGGGACAGCAGGATGACCGTCAGCGTGAGCAGGCTCGTACCGGTGAGAGAGACCGTGGAGTCGGGGACCTCGATCTTGGTCAGGGCGAACACGCCGACCAGCGTCATCGTCGAGATGAACGCGGCGATCACGCCGGCCAGCCAGCTCGATCTGGGGGCGAGGAAACCGGCCAGCATCGGCGGCAGGAGCGGGACCGGGTAGAAGACGAACTGGAAGAGAGCGGGCAGGATGGGATCGCTGTCGGCGGCACCGGCGTTGATCCGCACCACGCTGTATGCGCCCGTGGCAAGGCAGACGATCAGCACCGGCCAGATCGCGTTCGTCTCGAAGACGAGCGCCCGTACATTGCGCAGATCGTCGCGGTAGTGGGGCGTTCGATAGGCCGCCCTGGCGGCGGCGAACATGCCCATGCGAACGCCCGGCTGAGGGCCCGGCTGGAGCTTCTGATCGCGCCCGCTCGCCGGCTTGGAGCCGGCGGCGCCGGCGGAGACGGCCGAACTCTCGGCCTCAGCCCCCTCCGCTTCCTCCTGCGCCTGCAGGTAAGCGCGGTACTTGCGTCGCGCCTCTGCTCGATCGGTCCTCTTGGCGCGGGCCACGTCGCCTCCTAGGTCGTCTGGATGAGTACGCGGGCGATCTCGCTGGGGACCGTCGCGGTCGGAATGGTAGTCGATGGCGGGCTCGGTCACAGGGCGTGTGTCGGCCACGGGACGCGACGCGGCCCGATAAGCGCCGCATAAGCGACCGCCAATCTGCCGGGCGTAGAACATCCGGGCTTACTCCCGCCGGAGAGGTCGCCCGAGGTGTCGAATGCGCGCTCCCCGCGGGGTGTTCGCCCTGCTTGCTCCGCTGACGGTCGCTGCCGCGGCCCTCTCCGCCACGCTTCCCGCTGGTCTGGCGGCCGCCGGCCCGGCCTGGCCGCCGTCGGGCGCGCTCGTTCTGGCGGAGGTCGTTACGGGCGGCGCATCCGCTTCCGACGAGTACGTCGAGATCGCCAACGCCGGCGCCACGGCCGCCGACCTGGGCGGCTGCGAGCTCGTCTACGTGACGGCGACGGGCGCCACCACGACGCGCAAGGCGATCTTCGCATCGCCGCTTCCTCTCGTGCCCGGACAGCATCTGCTCGTGGCCAACGCCGCGGGCATCTACGGGCCGCTCGCCGATGCCACCTACGCCGGTGGGCTTGCGGCGGACGGCGGTGCGTTGGCGCTGCGCCGCGTGGACGGGACCGTCATCGACGCTGTCGGTTGGGGGACGGCGACCAACTCGTACGTGGAGGGCACGGTCGCGCCGGCTCCGCCGGCGAAGTCAAGCCTGGAGCGCCTGCCCGGCGGGCTGGCCGGCAATACCCAGGACACCAACGACAACCGGGCCGACTGGTTCGTCCAGCCCAACCCGATCCCACAGTCGCTTGCCTCCACGCCCGTGCCGGGCCCGACGGCGACGCCTTCGGCAACCGCGGTGGCGTCCCCGTCGGCCACGGCCACGGCCGCGCCGACTCCGACACCTGCTGCATCCGACACCCCAACGCCGGATCCGACCGAGTTCGAATCGTCGCTGCCTGTGCCCACGGACACGCCCGAGCCTGGTCCGACATCGGGGCCGACCGATGCGACATCGCCCGGCGACTCGTCAACGCCGGCCGAGACACCGACCGCGGCCGCCACTCCGGCACCGACCGCGGCTGCCACTCCGGCACCGACCGCGGCTGCCACTCCGGCACCGACTGCCACGCCGACCCAGACGCCGACTGCTACGCCGACCCAGACGCCGACTGCCACGCCGACACCTTCCCGCACACCGACTCCGGCCCCCGCCACCCCAACGCCGACCCCGACACGGTCGCCGTCTCCGTCCCCGTCGCCGTCGACCTCGCCGTCGGCCGCGCCCACCGAGCAGGTCCTCGGCGTGGAGTCGATCGCGGCCGCTCGCGCGCAGCCGTCGGGCACGCGGGTTCACGTTGCCGGCATCGTCACCGTCGGGCCGGGACTCGTCGGAGCCGATGACCTGCTCGCGATCCAGGACTCGTCGGGCGGCATCTTCGTACGCCTGCCGGCACCCGGTGATGGCCCCGCGATCGGCCGCACCGTCGATGTCGAAGGCACGCTCGCCGCGCCGTACGGCCAACTCGAGGTCCGCGACGTCACCGCTCTCGCCGTCGGCGACGACGAAGCCGAGCTGTCCGGGGCTCGCGCCGAACTGACCGACGTGGGCGAGGGGACCGAGGGATCGCTGCTCACCATCCGGGGCACGGTCGCCTCGGTCGAAACGGACAGCGGCCGCCTGACGATCATGGTCGGAGACGGCACGAACTCGGTTCGGGTCCTGTCCGATCCGCCGGCGGGCCTGTCGAAGTCGGATGTCTCGAAGGGCGACGTCGTCCTGGCCACGGGAATAGTCGGTCAGCATGCGACCGCGACGGGTCGCCTCGACGGCTACCGCCTGTGGCTGCGACGCCCGACAGACCTGATCGTCAGGGCCCCGATCGCGACCGAAGCCCCGGAGGCCCCGTCGACGCCGACCGGGACGCCCGTCTACGGCAGCCTGTCGGCGGCGCTCAGGATCCGCGGCGCGGCCGTGGACGTCGAGGCGACGGTCACCGCGACGGCGGGTCTGCTCGACTTCGGCAACCCGACGGTGGTCGTCGACGACGGTACGGCTGCGGTGGCGGTCGTCCTGCCGGGCGGCGCGGAAGTGCCCCGCGTGGGCATGCGGGTACGCGTGGCCGGAAAAGTCGGCAGCTGGGAGGGCGGCCCAACCGTCATCGCCGCGCAAGTGGAGGCTCAGGGCAGCCTCCAGGCCATCGCCCCGCGGCCGACCGTCGGTCCACTCGACGGCTCACTCGAGTGGCGGCTGGTCCAGGTCTCCGGCCGGATAGACCGAATTCGTTCCGGCGGGCGCCCGGTGGCGCGCCGACATGCTCGTCGACGGCCACTCGGTCATCATCCTGGGCGAGCCCTCCGCCGCGATACCCCTCTCGAAGACATCCGTTGGGCGCCTGGCCGTGGTGATCGGCATCGTGCGCCGCTCGACCTCGGACTCGTCGGTGTTCCAGCTGCTGCCGCGAACGGCGCTTGACTTTCGCCTGGGGCCTGCGCCGAACGCCCTTGGCGCGGGGGCCGCGGCGGGCTCGGCGGGCGCAGCGGACGGCGGTACGCGCAGCGAAGGCTCCGCGGCGGCGGCGGCAGCTTCGACCGTTGGGATCGGGTCGCTCGCCGCCTACGTCGGTCGCTCGGTCACCGTCTCCGGTCTCGTGACGCAGACGGCAGCCGGAACCGTCACGCTCGACGACGGCAGCGGCGAAGTCCGAGTCGGCGGCGCGGCGGCAGCCGACGCAATCGCCATGCTCGAGCCGGGTGACGCCGTCGAAGTAACCGGCCTGCTGGAGCGAGACGACGCGGGTCTGGTCGTCGACGCGGATCCCCTGTCCATCGTCGATCTACCCGGCGATTGGGACGACGCGACGACGGATGCCGTCAGCCCGGCCGTCCTCCCCGCTGGCATGTCCACGTCGTCGGCCGCCACGCCCGCTTTCGTGTCGACGGCCGTCTCGACGGCCGTGGACGCCTCCATTCGTCAAGTCTCGCCGACGGCGACGCCCGCGGATGGCCCGGCATTGCTGATGCTCGCACTCGTTGCGATCGGGGCTGCGGCAGCTGCGGTCGTCTTCGCCCGGCCTGGTGGACCGCTTCGCCGATTGACCGTTCCGGGTCCGTCGGCGCTCTCCTCCTGGCTGGTTCGGCGCGGTCCACGACGGCCGAAGTTCGGGCGAAGGAGGCATCGATGAGGCGCCCGCCGGGCCTTTGCGTCCAGTGAGCCCCGTTTGGCCGCTCTTGACGCTCAACTTTGGGGCCGTCTATGCTCGTTTCAGGTGCCCAGCTATGCGCACCAACTACGAGGGACGAGGTATTGCCGAAAGCGGACCTCTCCGTGTGGCCCCACTGCTGCCTTGAGCGATTCAGGGGCTCCACAGGGTGGAACGCCGGGCGTATGCCGAGACCGTCGGAGTCGGCAGTGGCCGGTGCCGATCGGCCAGGCAGCCTTCGATTTACCGCCATCAGGTACGCTTGCCTGAGCAGGCGCGACTAATCAATGTCGGGGCCACGCTCCGTTCGTCACTGGGAGGCTTGAGACAATGGCCGAGGGCTACTGCGTCAAGGACAAGAAGAAGGTCGTAATCCAGAATGCCGAGCGCATCACGATGAAGAACGGCAAGCCGGCGACTCAGGGCACCTGCCCGGACTGCGGCGGCAAGGTCTTCCGAATCGGCGCCTGATCGGCCCGAACCAGATGGTCATCGCGACCCCCGCCTCGGCGGGGGTCGCGATGTGTCCGGCGTCCTGACGGGCTCGTCCCGCTCGGGCGGGAGGGCCGGCCCGCCCGGCCCCGGTCGGAGGGGCCGGCCCGAACGGGCCGACCGGCCCGCTGGCGCCCGAATCCGCTTTGCTAGAATTGGCGAGCATCCCACCAAATCCGAAGTCGCGAGGCTTTCCCCTGTCACTACGCCCTGTCCTTGCCCTCGACCTGGGCGGGACGCACATTCGGGCCGCCGTCGTAATGGACGACGGTTCCCGACTCGCCCTGGTCAAGGGGCGCACGCCGATCGTCGATGGCCCGGCGGCGATCCTCGATGCCTGCGAGGCCGCCCTTCGCGAAGTCAGGAGCAAAGTCCCGGATGAGGTCAAGGACGCCGTCGTCGGCGTCGGGATCTCCAGCCCCGGGCCGGTGGACCCGTGGCGCGGCGTGGTGTCGCAGACGCCCAACATGGGCCCGCGGTTCATCGACATCCCGATCGCCGCGGAACTCTTCAGACGACTCGGCCTGCCGTCCTTCCTCGAGCGCGACACGAACGTAGCCGCGCTCGGCGAGATGGCCTTCGGGGCGGCTCGGGGTTGCCCGGACTTCATCTACCTGACCGTCTCGACGGGCGTCGGCGGTGCGATCGTGTCCGAGGGTCGCATCTTCCACGGCCCAGACGGCACGGCCGGGGAGCTCGGCCATACCCCGGTTTCCATGGAAGGCGTTTGCGGTTGCGGAGCCACGGGTTGCCTCGAGGCCTTCATCGGGGGAGCGGCCATGGCCAGGACGGCTCGCGCGTCCGTGGCCGACGGAACGAGCCCCTACCTGGCCGCTCGCGCGGCCCAGAAGGGCATCGAGGCCATCGAGGCGCGTGACGTCGCCGAGGGCGAAGACGCCGGCGACGAAACGTGCCGGTCCATCATGGAGCGCGGTCGGCGCGCATTCGCCGTTGCCTGCGTCGGCTTCGTCGACGCACTCAACCCAACCCGGATCGTGGTCGGCGGCGCGA
This sequence comes from uncultured Chloroflexia bacterium, assembly GCA_963838285.1. GTDB lineage: Bacteria > Chloroflexota > Limnocylindria > Limnocylindrales > CSP1-4 > Fen-1039. The sequence goes on along the minus strand of CAWIQP010000004.1, from coordinate 1,069,283 downwards.
TCTCGGACGCTCAGGGCGAGCGACTTCTCGGTCCGGCCAGGGCCGCGGTCGCCAGCACCGCCTTCCGCACGCCCCGCAGCCGGGTCCAGATCGTCCACGCCGAGCTCGGCGGGGACGTCAGCCTGGCAGGCGGCCACCCACTCGTGATCGCGCGTCTCGGCGACCCGGCCTGGCGCGGCGGTCGGGCTACCTCCCTCTCCGCGAACGGTTGACCGAGCGCGGCAACGAATCCTCTGGAGGATCAAACATGACAGTTCGTGTCGGCATCAACGGTTTCGGTCGCATCGGCCGCCAGTCGCTGAAGGCGATCATCGAGCGCGCCCCCGGCCTGGAAGTCGTCGCGGTCAACGACATCGTCGACGTCCCGATGAACGCGCTCCTCTTCGGCCACGACTCCACCTACGGCAACTTCCACGGCACCGTGACCCACACCGACGACGCCATCGTCGTCAACGGCAAGACCATCAAGGTCTTCCAGCTGACCGATCCTTCCCAGCTGCCGTGGAAGGACCTCGGCGTCGACATCGTCATCGAGTCGACCGGTCGCTTCACCGAGGCCGACAAGGCAAAGGCCCACATCGCCGCCGGCGCCAAGAAGGTCCTGATCAGCGCCCCGGCCAAAGGCGAGGACATCACCATCGTCCTCGGCGTCAACGAAGGTCTCTACGACTCAGCCAAGCACACGATCATCAGCAACGCCAGCTGCACGACCAACTGCCTGGCCCCCTTCGCCAAGGTCCTGAACGACTCGTTCGGGATCGAGAAGGGCGTCATGAACACCATCCACAGCTACACCAACGACCAGAAGATCCTGGACGTGGCTCACAAGGATCCCCGCCGCGCCCGCTCGGCCGGCCTGAACATGATCCCGACCACGACCGGCGCCGCCAAGGCCCTCGCCCTCGTCATCCCCGAGCTGAAGGGCAAGGTCGACGGCTTCAGCCTTCGCGTCCCGACCCCGACCGTGAGCATCGTCGACTTCGCCGTCGAGCTTCGCGACGAGACCACCGCCGCGGGCATCAACGACGCGTTCCGCGCCGCCGCCGCCGGCCCTCTCAAGGGCATCCTCGGCGTCAGCGACGAGCCCCTCGTCTCGATGGACTTCAAGGGCGACTCGCGCTCCTCGATCGTCGACTCCGCCCTGACGATGGTCATCGGCGGCACGGGCAAGTTCGCCAAGGTTCTGTCCTGGTACGACAACGAGTGGGGCTACAGCTGCCGCGTTGCCGACCTGACCAAGTTCATCGCCGAGCGCCTCTAACCAGCGCTACGTAAGTCGGACAGGGGCCGCTGGCATAGTCACCGGTCCCGACCGGCCTCAGCCAAGCTCGAGGTCAAGATGAACAAGCTCACCATCCGGGACCTGGACGCGGCAGGCAAGCGCGTCTTCGTCCGCGTCGACTTCAACGTTCCCCTCGAGGACGGCAAGATCACGGATGACAGCCGGATCGTGGCCGCCCTGCCGACGATCAGGGCGCTGCTTGCCCAGGGCGCGATCGTCATTCTGGCCAGCCACCTCGGCCGGCCCGACGGCAAGGTCCAGGACAGCATGCGCCTGCGGCCCGTCGCCGAGCGGCTCTCGCAGCTGCTCAAGATGCCGGTTCCGGTCACCGGCGACGCCCTCGGCGTCGGCACCGAGGACGCCATCAAGCGCCTCAAGCCGGGCGAGTGCATCCTCCTCGAGAACCTTCGCTTCCACGCCGAGGAAGAGAAGAACGATCCCGAGTTCGCCAAGGCACTGGCGAGCTATGCGGACGTCTACGTCAACGACGCATTCGGCACGGCCCACCGCGCCCACGCCTCGACCGAGGGCATCGCCCATCTCCTGCCGGCCTACGCGGGCCTGCTCATGGAGAAGGAGATCGAGTTCCTCGGCAAGCTCATGGAGAACCCGGAGCGGCCCTTCGCCGCGATCATCGGCGGCGCCAAGGTCTCCGGAAAGATCAAGGTTCTGCGCAACCTGGTCGACAAGGTCGACATTCTCGTCATCGGCGGCGGCATGGCCAACACCTTCCTGCTCGCCCAGGGCAAGCCGGTCGGCAAGAGCCTGGTCGAGCCGGATCGCGTCGAAGACGCCAGGGCGATCATGGAGTCGGCCGCCAAGCACGGCACCAAGATCATCCTGCCGACAGACGTGGTCGTGGCCAAGGAAGTCACTCGGGGCAGCGAGTACAAGACGCTCGCGTCCGACAAGGTGCCGGCCTCCTGGAACATCGTCGACGTCGGCAAGCAGAGCCTCGAGGCCATGCGCAAGGCCCTCGAGCCGGCTCGAACCGTCTTCTGGAACGGCCCTCTCGGCGTGTTCGAGATCCCGACCTTCTCCGTCGGTACGAAGGAGATCGCCCGCTTCCTGGCCGGTCGGGCCCAGGCCGGCGCCACGGTAGTGGTCGGGGGCGGCGACTCGGTGGCCGCCGTCGAGCAGCAGGGTCTCGCCGACAAGATGACTCACATCTCCACGGGCGGCGGCGCGTCGCTCGAGTTCCTCGAGGGCAAGGAGCTGCCCGGTGTAGCCGTGCTCCTCGACAAGGCGCCGGCGAAGGCCGGCTAGTAGACGGAGTCTTTGATGACAACCATCGATCTAATCGAAGCCCGCCAGATTCTCGATTCGCGCGGCAACCCGACCATCGAGGTCGACGTGGTCCTGGTCGACGGTTCGGTCGGGCGCGCGGCGGTGCCGTCCGGCGCCTCAACGGGAGCGAACGAGGCCGTAGAGCTGCGCGACGGCGACAAGTCGAAGTTCGGCGGCAAGGGCGTGCTCAAGGCCGTGGCGAACGTCCGAGAGGTCATCGCCCCCGAGCTGCTGGGCACCGACGCCTCCGACCAGGCCGGCCTCGACGCCGCGCTGATCGCCCTGGACGGCACTCCGAACAAGGGCAAGCTCGGCGCCAACGCGATCCTCGGCGTCTCCCTCGCGGCGGCGCACGCGGTCGCGGCCAGCTATGAGATGCCGCTCTACCGCTATCTAGGCGGCGTCGGGGCGCGCATCGTCCCCGTTCCTTTCTTCAACATCCTCAACGGTGGCAAGCACGCCGTGAACTCCACCGACTTCCAGGAGTTCATGGTCGCGCCGGTCGGCGTCGCTACCTTTGCCGACGCCCTGCGCGCCGGCGCCGAGGTCTTCCACGCCCTCAAGGGCATCCTGAGCGCCGAAGGGTTCTCCGTAGGCCAGGGCGACGAGGGCGGCTTCGCTCCGTCCCTGCCGTCGAACGAGGCCGCCGTCGAGGTCATCCTGCGAGCCATCGAGAAGGCCGGCTACAAGCCGGGCGACGAGGTCGCCATCGCCCTCGATCCGGCCACCAGCTCGATACTCGTCGAAGGCACCGGGACGGGCAACGTGACCGGGCAGTACCGACTCGAGCGCGAGGGCCGCACTCTCGACTCCGGCCAGCTGATCGACCTCTGGGAGAAGTGGATCGCGAAGTATCCGATCATCTCCCTCGAGGACGGTCTGGCCGAGGACGACTGGGCCGGTTGGGCCGAGCTCACCAAGCGTCTCGGCTCGAAGGTCCAGCTCGTGGGCGACGACATCTTCGTCACCAATCCGGAGTTCATCGCCCGCGGCATCCGCGAGTCGTCCGCGAACTCGGTCCTGATCAAGCTCAACCAGATCGGCACCGTGACCGAGACGATCGACGCGATCGCGATGGCACGCCGCGCCGGCTGGACTGCCATGGTCAGCCACCGCTCGGGCGAGACCGAGGACACGACGATCGCGGACTTCGTCGTGGCCATGGGTACGGCCCAGATCAAGACCGGCGCCCCCTCCCGCTCGGAGCGGGTCGCCAAGTACAACCGGCTGCTCCGCATCGAGGAAGAGCTCGGCGGCGCCGCGCTCTACCTCGGGCGCAAGGCTCTCGCCGGCTCAAAGCCGTAGCAGGCTCCGTACATCGCCAAAGCGGGCCGGCCCTTCGGGACCGGCCCGTTCAATTCGTGGCCCCTCCGCCCCGCGCTACTCGACGGCGACGCCGGTCTCGGCCGCGGCACCGGCCGTTTCCAGGAACGAGGCCGCGGTCATCTGGGTGCGGTTGACCAGCACCAGACCGAAGTGGCTGATGACACGCCGGTCGGCCAGTGAGCGCGCGGTGACGTCGATGAGCGGTACGAACCGCGGATCGGCTGCGTCCACGAAGTCCGATATGTCGGTTTCGGGGAACAGATAGATCGAGCCCGTCAGCGTGTGGCCGGAGGTGAATACGACCACCCGGCGCGGAACGCGCTCCATGAGGGGACGGTCCATGCTGCCTCTTTGAGGGGCCGAGACCTCCTCGGCGCTCTGGCCGATGAAGGTGATCTCGTCCGGGTTGACCATCAACTCCGGCACGACCAGGTTCGTCTCCTCGCCGTTCCGGCGCCTCAGCCGGGCGCCGCTGAGTCGGATGTAGCCGCGGTTGTGGTTGAACAGGTCCGAGAGTCGATTGAACTTGGCCAGGCGGATCTCGCCGCTCACTCGCAGGTGCGGACCGACTAGCTCGAATCGTCTCGGTCTTCGAGTCGCCGATCGGCAGGTCCGCACTCAGCGGGTCGAAACCCGGCGATTCGAACCCGGACGAAGAAGTCCCCGAGGTCATCTGGACGCTCCTATTTCGCGGCGACGAGACCGTGCTCGATTGTAGGGCCAAGTGCCTCCGGCGCGAACGGGCTTCGGAGCAATTGGCGGCCGCGTCGTCCCGATTTCCACATGTCGGAGACCCGCGTCAGGCGGTACGGACGGCCGGGAGCTCGATCCAGAGTCTGGCGCCGCCCTCGGGCCGGTTCTCGGCGCCGACGCGCCAGCCGTGGGCTTCGGCCAGCGCTCGAACGATCGAAAGCCCGAGGCCGCTTGTCCCGCTGCCCCGGCTGCGCGATGGATCGGCCTGGTAGAAGCGCTCGAATACGCGGGGCAGCGACTCGGCCGGAATGCCCGGCCCCGTGTCCTCCACCGCCAGCCGGATGGTCGGTCCCGCCTGACCGGCTCTGCCCGCGCCGGCGCCTCCGGCCGATGGCTGTTCCACCGCCACGACGCGCACGGAGCCTCCCTCCGGAGTGTGGCGCAGGGCATTGTCGAGGAGCGCCCCCACGACCTGGCGCAGCCGGTCCGGGTCCGCCTCGACGGCGAGGCCTTTCGGAGCTGCCACCGAGAGACTGACCGAGCCGTTCGCCGCACGAGCCTCGAAGCCGGCGGCAACGGAGTCGAGCACCGTCCGCACGTCCAGTCGGAGACGCTCGAGCGGCAGGTTCCCGCCCTCGGCGAGGCTGATCGTACGGAGGTCGTCGACGATGCGGGCCAGGATCCGGGATTGGTCGCGAATGGTTTCGAGATGACGCCGCTCCGGCGTGTAGACGCCGTCGAGGATGGCGCTGGACGTCGCGTCGATGACCGCGAGCGGAGTCTTGAGCTCGTGGACGGCGTCCTGGAGGAAGTGGCGCCGCGTCTCGTCGGCCTCCTGAAGCTGCTCGGCCATGGAGTCGAACGTTCGGCCCAGCTGTCCGAACTCGTCGCTTCGGTCGGCCAGACCCGAACGACTGGCGAGGTCGCCGCGGGCGACCGCGGCGGCCGCCCCTTCCAGGTGCGTAAGCGGCCGCACGAGCCTGCCGGCGGCGAGCAGACCGATGAGGGAAGCCGCCGCGGCCGCGGCGATCGCCGCCAGGATCAGGCGCAGGATGGTCGTGGACTGGGCCTGCCCGTTGTTCGTCGACCCGGCCGGCAACGGAGCGAGCGTCTCGGGTGCGGGGGCGGCGGCGGTCCGACCGGGAGTCGACTCGTCGCCCTGGTCGCCGGAAGCGAGGCCGCCGCTCGCGGGAGGCGTCACCACGGTTGGGGCCGGCCGGTCGACGTCGTTGTCCCTGTCGAAGTCCGAGAAACCCTGGTTGACGATCGGCGGCGTGGCCAGGGCGATGACGGCCGCCGTTGCCAGCGCGACGAGGGCGAACCCGATGGCGATGCGCCAGCGCAGGCTCACGGCCCCGTCCCGGCCTCAGGCCTGGTCGACCGCACGCGCGGCCCGGTAGCCCACGCCCCGAACCGTTTCCACGTACGCGCCGCCGTCCGGGCGCAGGCCAAGCTTGGCGCGGAGGTTCTTGACGTGGCTGTCGATCGTCCGGTCGAAGGTGTCGAACGACTCGCTGAAGACCCGCTGGCCGATCTGCTCCCGCGTCCAGACGCGGCCGGGCTGCTCGGCGAGCGCGGCCAGGATGTCGAGCTCGGTCCGGGTCAGAGGCAGGCTGACCCCCGCCCGCGAGACGTCCCGGGCGTCCATGTCGATCGTGAGGTCGAAGAAAGCTGTGGTCGGCCGAAGCCTCGCGGGCTCGCTCGAACCGCCCGCACCGGCCACCGGTCCGGTTCCCACCGGCCGGCCGAAGCGCCTCAGAATGGCGCCGACGCGGGCCACGACCTCGCGCGGCTCGAACGGCTTCGTGACGTAGTCGTCGGCTCCGAGCTCGAGACCGGCCACGCGGTCGATGACGTCGTCGCGGGCCGTCAGCATCAGCACGCCGACGCTCGAACCCTCGCTTCGGAGCGCCCGCAGGACGTCGAAGCCGGAGCGGCCCGGCAGCATGACGTCGAGCACCAGGAGGTCGAGCCCGGCGTTGCGGCCGTGCTCGAGGGCGGCGTCGCCATCGGCGGCCTCGATGACCTCGTAGCCCTCGCGCTCGAGGTATGCCCGAACCACCGCCCGAATGTGCGGCTCGTCGTCGGCGACCAGAATTCGCGATCCCATAGCGGCAACGATAGTGGAGTCGGCCCAGGGACGAAACCACGGGGCGGTTCCGCGAGCCCGAGGGGCGGCGATATCTGCGTTCAACCGGGCCGGCCCCGGGACGGCGGGTCGATCACGGGAGACTCTCGCGGGCGGCGCCGGGACGGTCGAGCGGACCTCGGCCGTCGGGCGCCGGCACGCGAACGCCGGTTCGCCGGTCGCGAGGCTGCTTGGCGCGGGTCGAGACGGTAACGACGATTCGATAGGTCGTCAGGAAGACGGCCGCCGTCACCGGTGCCAGGTAGATCCAGAACGCCCACGCCGAGCCGCTGTCCGACCCGGACGCGATGCCGTGGAATGAGGCCCCGACGAAGGCGAGAAACGTGACGTAGTGGATCAGCCGCCACGTCTTCTGGCCGATGTGCCGCCTGACGTAGAAGCTCGCCGTGACCACGGCAGAGGCGTAGAGAGTGAGCTGACCGACGCCGACCGTGAGCGGGGAATAGGGCGATTCGAACGGAACCAGGATCGCCAGCGGCGTGAACGAGAAGCTCTGGTCGAAGATGAGCAGAGTGCCGTGCAGGCTCGCCAGGACCAGGGCCACGATCGAGAGGTCCTTGTGCAGGGCGAAGCTCACCGGGCGGTGGGCTATGGCGTCGAGAATCCTGGTCGAAAGCAGCAGGCCGTACAGAACCGCGCCTGCCAGCACCAGGTAGGCGAGGAAGCCCAGAGCCCGTACCGAATACCAGGCCAGCAGGCCCGGCTGGATGGCCGCGACCGCTCCAATCCGGCCGATCGCCGTCGGGGCGGTGGAACCGAGGACGGCGCCTACTACGACGGCCAGCGCTGCCCAGCTCAGGACCTGGACCGGCCACGGCAGGCCTCGATAGGCGGACCCCGCGCGCGCGGCCGGCCGCGGAGCGGGCTGCCTCGGAGTGGCGCCGGCCCCCGCCAGCGGAGTGGCGTGCGCCGCTCGTCCGGGCATCCGGAGGCGTGGCCGGATCGCTCTGCGAGAGCCTGGGATGGTAGTCGCCGGCGCGAGCAGACGACCGCGGAGACGCGCCGGTCCCCGAGAGCGAATCGGAGGCGCGGGCCGGCCGGGGCCTGGAGAGCGGCATGCCGTCGGGCTGCATCGTGAGCTCTTCAGCCGACCAGAAGCGGCAGCGTCGCGGGCAGGGCCAGCACTTCGCCGCCCGACGTCAGAACCACGGCTCCGCGAACGCGGGCGCGCTCGAGCAAGGCCAGCCCCGCGGCGCGGCCGGCGATCACGGCCGCTTTGGCCAGAGCCTCGGCACGCAGCGCCGATCCCGCGATCACCGTGGCCTGGACGACGTCGGTCACGGCCGGCCGGCCGGTGCGCGGGTCGATCAGATGGTGTCTGGTTTCGCCGCCGACGTTCCAGCGATGCACCGACGTGCCGGACGTGGCCACTCCCCAGCGAGCGGGCATGCCGCCGTGCGGCGCGCCGAGCCGAAGGACGGCGAGATTCGAGTCGGGCGCGCGCGGGTCGTCGACGCCCACCTTCCAGTACGTGCCCGGAGCGCAGCGAACGGCCAGATCACCGTCGGCGTCGATCACGGCGCCCGGCCAGGCTCCGAGAAGGTCGAGCGCCCGGTCCGCGATCCAGCCCTTGCCCACGCCGCCAAGATCGAAGCGCAAGCCGGGTGAGCGGTCGACGACGGCGGCGCCGCGGGAACCGCGCATGATCCGCCACTCGCCGGGCGCAAACGAGTCGAGCGCCTCACCGGCTCCTTCAGCCGCCAGTCGGGCGTCGAGCAGGGTTATGTCGGCGAAGCCCCCGCTTGCCTCCGCGGCGACCATCCCGGCCAGCAGCGCGGCGGCGAGTATCGGCCTGACATGTACCTCCGGCTTCGGATCTGCGTTCAGGACCGCCAGATCCGAAGTCTCCGTGTGCCGCGTGAGCCGCGATGCCCAGCGGTCGATGCGGGCGATGGTGCGCCGGCCATCGCGCCGGGCCTCGTCATGCCGGCCCCGGGCATCGAGATGGACGACGAGGCGGCCTCCCATGGACGTCGTGGCCAGGCTCGTCGGCTCGATCGCGACGAGCTCCGGCTGCTCCCACCGCGGCTCGGCTCGTGTCCACGGCGGCTCGGCTCGTGTCGGCGCGTGCCCGCCGATGCCGGAGGCCGGTATCACGGTATGACCTTGCCAGACTGCGTGGTCTTGATGATGACCGGCTTCTGAGCGGGCGCCTGAGGAGCCGGCGTGGGCACCGGTACGACCACCGTGACGGGCGTCGGTGCCGAGCCGTCGATGACGGTCGCACCGGGCGGCGCCGTCTCTCCGGGCGCGAGCTGCACGTACTGGACGGGACGCCGCACCTGGCCCAGGCCAGGCGAGGTCGTCGGAACCACCGCCGCCTGCTGCACGACGATCATGGTCTGGGTCGCCGGCCGGGGCGGCAGGACGATCGCCGCGGCAAGGGCGGACAGGGCGGCCAGGCCGCCTGCCCCGAGGGCCAGCCTCATCGGGCCGGGATCCGGCCGAGGCTTGGGTGTGTGCGCCTGCGATGGAATCCGTGGGGGATGCGAAGCGTCCATCAGCCGTCGCTCCCGCCGTTGCCGTCTCCGCTGCCCTCGTGACCTCTGTCGCGGCCGGGGACGACCACGCGAACAACCTGGGGAGTGGCCTGAGGACTGGCCTGCGTTCCCGTCTGACCTCCCGGGGCGGCCGTGCCCGTGATCGTGACGATCCCCGGCGTCGCGGCCGGCCGGACGTAGATGGTCAGCGGTTGGAGAGTTGGCGTCGCGGTCGTTTCGGGCGCGCTGGCCGCCGTTCCCGGGATGGGAGTGGCCTCGGCCGTGGCAACCTGGGCCCCGATGCGGCCCGCGACGGCGAGCGCTCCCGCTACCGTCAGGGCGGCTGCCACCGCTGCGATCGCGAGCCCGAGGCGATGGATCGAATTCATCGCTGGATCTCCTGCTTCACCGCCCGACCTCCGTCGGTGGTCTCTTCCGGGAGGCTTGCCGGTGTGGGAAAGCCTGCCCTCGGGTACCGGGTAGGAGGCCAGTCTCGAACCCGGAAGCGCATCCGAGGTGGAGCGAGGATGGAGGCTGGGTGGAGGTTGGGTTGAGGTCCCGCCCGGCGCGACGAAACGTGAAGATCGGCTAAGGGAAGGCTTGACGAACCTCAACCGGGACGCGCGCGAACGATCGAGGACGCTCGAAGCGCGTCGCCGCGGGGCGCAATCCGGACGGCCGCCGGCGGTACCCTGGCCGATGAGCATCGAGATTCGAGAGGCCGTTGAAGGGGACGCGGAGGCGCTGTCGCCGCTCATGGAGCAGCTGATGCGTCGGCCGGCGACGCCGGAGCAGATCCGATCGCGGCTCCACCGTCTCGCCGGCACGGATCGAGTCCTGGTCGCCGTCGTCGACGGGCGCGTCGTGGGTCTGGCCGGACTGGACTACGCCTGGCTGTTCCACGCCGACCTGCCCACAGCCCGACTGATGAGCATCGTCGTGGACGAGGCCTTCCGCGGGCGTGGCATCGGCCGACGACTCGTCGAGGCCGCCGTCGAGCAGGCTCGGGCCTGGGGCTGCGATCGGCTGGAACTCACGAGCCGGCTGGAGCGGGTCGAAGCCCACTCCTTCTACGAGTCCGTGGGTTTCACCCACGTCTCGAAGAAATTCCAGATGCCGGTCCAGCGCTGAGACCGCGGCCCGCCCGACGCCGAAGCCAGTACCGCAGCTAAAGCCGCTCGAACTCGGCCACGAAACGCGGCACCGGTGGATCGCCCGGCTCGAGCAGCTCGGTTACGCCGGCCAGCCGGAGCCCCGGCACGAGGAACTCGTCCAGCTCCGCGCGGGTCAGCGGCCAGGGCATCAGCCCCTCGGGATCCTCGGGCCGGCGACTTCTGGCGACGGCCAGCAGAACGCCGCCGGGCGCGACCATCCGGCCGATCGATCGCGCGCAGGCCGACCTGGCTTCGCCGTGGAGCACCTGGATCGTGTAGGCCTCGAACACGAGGTCGAAGGCGCCGGCCCACTCGGCGGGCGGCGCCAGGACGTCGGCCACGACGTAGTTCACGTTCGACTCGGGAAAGCGGCTCCGGCAGCGGCGGATGGCAGTGGGCGAGATGTCGAAAGCCACGACGTCGAGACCGATCCCTTCGAGCAGCTCGGCATCGTCGCCGTAGCCGCAGCCGACCACCAGGGCCTTGCCGTGCGTTGGGTTCGGGCGTCTATCGAGCCACGCGACGAGGTACGGGTTCGGGGCCAGGTCGACCCACGAAATGGCGAAGCCGTCTCGTTCCGATTCGAGGTAGAGCCGATCGAACCAGCCGGTGGCGTCGCCGCGGTCGATCGACTCCCGGGCCAGCTGTCGTGCGTGGGCTCTCGGGTCGGTCATGGTCTCCCTGAATCGAGCGGGCCGGGTCTTCCGACCCGGCCCGCTGAACTGGCGTTGAACGGGGCTCAGGCCTTCGGCTTCTTCTCGGCCTTCGGTGCGGGCTTCTCGGCCTTCGCCGGAGCCTTGGCGGCGGCCTTCGGGGCAGCAGCCTTTGCGGCGGGCTTCTCAGCCTTGGCGGCAGTCTTCGGAGCGGCGGACTTGGCCGGAGTCTTGACGGCGGCCTTGGGAGCGGCAGCCTTCGCCGGAGCTTTCGCCGGAGCCTTGGCCGGAGCCTTGGCCGGAGCCTTGGCGGCGGCCTTCGGAGCCTCCGGGGCGGCCGTGCTCGGGGCGGCCTCGGCACGGGCGGTCTTGGAGAGGGCGGCCTTGGCCTTGCCGGCGGCGGTCTGCGGGCCCTTGGCCTTGCTCGCCTTCCCGGACGCGATGCGGTTCCGGGCGGCCTTCACGGCGGCAGCGGTGCCGGTCGTCTTGGTGACGCGCGCCGTCGTCGGGACGGCCGTTCCTCCGACCAGAGCGTTGATCTTGATCGCGAGCCGGGACTTGCGGCGGGCCGCGTTGTTCGGGTGAATCGCCCCGACCTTCGCTGCCTTGTCGAGCGCGCTCATTGCCTCGGCTAGAGCCGTGGCGGAGTCGCCTTCACTGGCGCCGCTGGCGATCCTGACGGCGTTCGCGGCATACGTCTTCGCCGCGCTCTTGCGCGGTTGATTGATGGCCCGCCGGCGCTCTGCCTGGCGGACCCGCTTGATCGCTGACGGCGTGCGGGCGCCGGTCCAGCCTCGGGGCGTCTTGGCCAAGTTCGAAGACCTCTGTGCTGCAGAAGGAGAGCGGCAGGCAGCCAGAACTGGGCCGACTGACGCGACGGTTGATGGTAGCAGAGTCTCGCGCAGGCGCGCAGGCGCGTGTAGATGCGACCGTGACGAGGGCAGCCAGTTCAGGTTCCGGCCGGCCGTTCGACCGCCTGTGCTTCTGGTCCAACTTGTCTCAGGTGCAAGTTGGGCCGCCTTTGAGGCGCGGCATGGGCCCGCGGAGCGACACGGGCGCCAACACTCGCTGATTCCACAATCGGAATCAAACCCGACCCATCGCAGCCGGGATTTCCGGAGCGGGCTCGGCCATTCGGTCGAGCCCAATTCCCGTGTGAGGCAAGTCAGTCCATACGGCTGCTTGCCGGAGGCCCGACCCGCCTCGCGTGCCGTGCGCACCGGGGCGCGGGCCACCCAGCGGCGGCCCGGCGCGCCGCCCATGCCGTGCGCACCGGGGCGCGGGCCACCCAGCGCCGCGCCGCTGCGCCGCCTATGCCGTGCCGGGGCTCGGGCGGCTTACCGACGGGACGGTCGCCCGGCGGCGAGTCCACGCGTGCGCCTCGGGTCTCGCCAGTCGGAGCCCGAATGGAACGGAGAGGTCCAATTCGGCCGCGGTCGCATAATCGCATGGCTCACCGCGCCAATCGCCACCTGGAGGGATCTCGTGAAGATCATCGATGTCGAGGGGATCGGCCCCGTCTACGCCGGCCAACTGGAAGCGGTCGGGGTCAAGACGACCGACGACCTGCTGGCGCAGGGCGCGACCCCCAAGGGCCGCGAGAAGCTCGAAGAGGCCTCGGGCATCGGCCACGCCTTCATCCTCAAGTGGGTCAATCGAGTCGACCTTTACCGGATCGACGGCGTGGGCTCCGAATACTCGGACCTGCTCGAGGTCGCCGGCGTCGACACCGTGCCGGAGCTGGCCCAGCGTAACCCGGCCAACCTGGCCGAGACCATGGCCGAGGCAAACGCCGCGCGCAACCTCGTCCGCCGCCTGCCGACCGTCGAGATGATCGCTGGCTGGATCGATCAGGCCAAGAAGCTGCCGAGGGTCGTCGAGTACTGAGAGCTGCTGGTCTTGCGGCGGCCTGAGCGACGCCGGGGGCCGCTACCGGGCCCGGCCTGCCGGATCGAGGCGGCCGGGCGGGTCGTCTCGTCGTGGCGTCCCCCCGAGCCGGTATCCTGGTAGGCATGAGCCCGGAGCGCGATGGTCGAATCCCGCAAGACCGCCTGCGCAACTTCTCGATCATCGCCCACATCGACCACGGCAAGACGACGCTGTCGGATCGACTGCTCGAGCTGACGCACACGATCGACGCGCGCCAGATGACCAGCCAGGTCCTCGACTCGATGGATCTCGAGCGCGAGAAGGGGATCACGATCAAGGCCCGGGCGGTCCGCCTCGAATACACGGCCGCCGATGGGCTCGTGTACGGGCTGAACCTGATCGACACGCCCGGCCACGTCGACTTCAGCTACGAGGTCAGCCGTTCGCTCCAGGCCTGCGAGGGCGCGATCCTCGTGGTCGACGCGACCCAGGGGATCGAGGCCCAGACGCTCGCCAACGTCTACCTCGCTCTTCGCCAGAACCTGACCATCATCCCGGTCCTCAACAAGATCGATCTCCCTTCAGCGCAGCCCGACGTCGTCATCGACGAGCTGGAGAGCGTCCTGGCGATCCCTCGCGAGGAGGTGCTTCTGGCCTCGGCCAAGGACGGCACCGGCGTGCCCGAAATCCTCGAGGCGATCGTGGCCCGCGTTCCGCCGCCGAAGGGCGACCCGGCGGCGCCGCTCCAGGGCCTGATCTTCGACTCCCACTACGACGCCTACAAGGGCGTGGTCGTCTACGTCAGGCTCGCCCAGGGCACGCTTCACCAGCACGACGTCATCCGCCTGATGGGCTCCGGCGCGGAGGCCGAGCTGCTCGAGCTGGGCTTCTTCCGGCCGCAGCTGGTGCCGGTCTCGGAGCTTCACGCGGGCGACGTCGGCTACGTGGCGACGGGGCTCAAGAGCGTTCGCGAGGCCCAGGTCGGCGACACGGTCACGACCGTTGCGAACCCGGCGGCCCACCCGTTGCCCGGCTACCAGCCCGCCAAGAGCCTCGTCTTCGCCGGCATCTACCCCGTTGCCGGAACCGACTACCCGGTTCTGCGCGAGGCCATGGAGAAGCTCCACCTCAACGACGCGAGCTTCAGCTTCGAGCCCGAGAGCTCCGTCGCCCTCGGTTTCGGCTTCCGCTGCGGGTTCCTGGGCCTGCTCCACATGGAGATCGTGCAGGAGCGGCTCGAGCGCGAGTTCGGCCAGGAGCTGATCGCGTCCGCGCCGTCGGTCGAGTATCGCGTCGTCCTGATCAACAACCAGGGCGTCGTCGCCGTCGACAACCCGTCGAAGATGCCCAACGCCGGCGAGATCGAGGAGATCCAGGAGCCCTGGGTCAAGCTGAGCGTCGTCGCCCCGTCCAACTTCATCGGGACGCTCATGGAGCTGGCCAAGAACCGGCGGGGGAGCTTCCTGGGCATGGAATACCTCGACCCGCAGCGCGTCCTGCTCACCTTCGAGCTGCCGCTCGGCGAAGTCATCGTCGACTTCTACGACCAGCTCAAGAGCCGGACGCAGGGCTACGCCTCGATGGACTACGAGGAGGCCGGCTACCGGGCGGCCAACCTGGTCAAGGTCGACGTCCTGGTCGCCGGCGACCCGGTCGACGCCCTGTCCGTCATCGTCCACCGCGACCGGGCCCAGGCGATCGGGCGAGAGCTGGTCCATCGATTGCGCGGCCTCATTCCCCGCCAGATGTTCGAGATCGCCATCCAGGCCGCGATCGGGTCGAACGTCATAGCCCGGGAGAGCGTCGCCGCGATGCGCAAGAACGTCCTGGCCAAGTGCTACGGCGGCGACATCACCCGCAAACGCAAGCTGCTGGAGAAGCAAAAAGAGGGAAAACAGCGCATGAAGCGGGTCGGGTCCGTCGAGATACCGCAGGAAGCGTTCCTCGCGGTTCTCCGCATGGACGAGGTATGAGCGCCGACTCGATCAGGATCCTCATCGCCATCGGCTTCTTCATGATGCTGCTGCTTCTGCGGCTGGAAGCGGGGCGCTTCGGCGCGGCCGAGTACGACGAGCCGGGGCGAGGCCGCGGCAGCGTCTGGACGCGGCTCGCCTGGTACGCGCTCGGGCTGGCGCTTCTGGCGGCGCTGTACGTCGTCCACCCATCCCCGCACGACGTCCTCTTCCTGGTGGTCGGCCATCGGTCCGACATGATCGCGTACGGCGCCCTGCTGGCCCTTGTGGGCCTCGGCCAGGCCGTTGTCTTCGCCTGGTTCCGCTATGGGTATCTCCGGCTGCCGGCGGCTCGCGCCTATCCGGGCGCAACGATCAACTCGATCGCCACCGCAGTGATCGACGAGGCCACGTTTCGCGGCGCTCTCCTCGGCTCGCTCGTGGCGATCGGCGTTCCGGACGTTCCGGCGGTTCTCATCGCGACCCTGGTGTACGTCCTGACGACGAGGTTGGCGGCGCCCGGACGGAGTCGCTACGCGCTGCTGGTCGCCTTCGGCATCGGCCTCGCGGGCGGCTGGGCCACTCTTGCCTCGGGCGGCATCGGGGCGCCGATCGTGGGCCATGCCATCGCCTCGTTCGCGGTCTTCGTCTGCACCGGCCACGCCGGCCAGGTGCCGGGCTTCGGCCGCGAACCGGAGGAAGTGGAGTTCCGCAAGGCGCCGCCACAGGGCTGGCAGGACGCGCGGCGGCCGCTCGTCCCCGGCCGCGGCGCCGAGCCGCGCGACATCGCCGAGCGGATCGAGGCCTCGGGCTACGCCGTCCGCGCGGGCCGGCGCAAGATCGCGGGCGAGCCGTCGGGCGGCATGCTGGCGCGGATCCGATCCGCCGGTCGTGCCCTGACACGCATCGGTCGGGGGCAGGGACGCTAGACGGCCTCGTCCCGGGGCGAGGTACCGGGGCGAGGTACCGCGCCAACGCCGTCCCCGGCGAGGGGTGGGTCGGAGCGCGGCCGCACGGGCGTGCCGCGGCCGGCAATCCGGCTACGCTCCACCAGTGAGCTCGCCCATGCCGCCCGAGGCGCTGTATCTCCACCTGCCGTTCTGCGTGGCTCGCTGCCCCTACTGCGACTTCGTCGTGTACGCCGGCGGCGACGCCCGCGGGCCGCGAGCACGGCCGGAGCGGCTGTATGAGGCGATCGGCCGTGAACTGGAGCTGCGTGCTGACGCGCTCGACGAGCGGTTCGGCCGGCCCGACTCGGGCGGCCCTCGCGCGCCCCTGCGAAGCGTCTACTTCGGCGGCGGCACCCCGTCCCTCGTCCCCGGGGAGTGGCTCGAGCGACTCATGGCGGTCGTTCGCGTCAGGTTCGGCATCGCCCCCGACGCGGAGCTAACCCTGGAGGCCAACCCGGGCCCGGAAGATCGGGGCGACCTCGCCGCGTTCCGCAGGGCCGGAGTGACTCGCGTCTCGTTCGGGGCCCAGAGCCTTGACCCGGGCGAGCTGCGACGCCTGGGTCGGCGCCACTCCCCGGAGGACGTGGCCGCGGCCGTGACGGGCGCCCGGGAGGCCGGCATCGGCTCGGTCAACCTGGACCTCCTGTACGACTTGCCGGGGAGCTCGGTCGCCGCGTGGGAGGCCACGTTGCGGGCGGCCCTGGAACTTGCCCCGGATCATCTCTCCCTCTACGCCCTCACTCTCGACGACCCGGACGCCGAGGGGATCACGGGCCGGGAAGGGGACCATCTGCCCACCCCGCCCGGTGCGCGGCGCTGGCGCGAGCGAGCCCGACTGGAACAGGACGAGGATCGGGCGGCGGACCAGTACGGCCTGGCCGCCGAGCTGCTGGCCGCGGGCGGCTGGCGAGGGTATGAGATCTCCAACTGGAGCAGGCCGGGTCACGAGAGCCGCCACAACCTGGCCTACTGGCAGCGGCGGCCGTACGAGGCCGTCGGGCCGGGTGCGCATGCCTTCGACGGCGCCGTGCGGCGCTGGAACGCGGCGCAGCTGGCGGGCTACGTCGACGCTCTGCTGCCCGAGAGCGGACACGTCCGGCTTCCGCCCGGCGGCCAGGAGGAGATTTCGCCCGCCCAGGCGGCGATCGAAGGCCTGATCCTGGCCCTTCGCCTCGACGAGGGAGTCGCGGCCTCAGCGGTCGTGGCCCCCGGCGCGCCCTCGAGCGTGAACGCCGCCTTCGAATGGGCCTTGTCCGAGGGAATCCTCGAAACCATCGTCCTCGACGGCGAACCGCGTCTGCGCTTGACCACGCGCGGCCGGCTCCTGAGCAACGAACTGTTTGCGAGGCTCGTATAGGGAATGGACGGAGTCCTGAAAGTCGATGTGGAATTGGCTGCGCAATCTTCCAGGACTGCGGAATCGGGTGTTGACGGCGCCTCGAACATGGCTACACTGCGCATGTCCGGTAATGATACCGGCAATGATTGCGCTCCGGTCTCAGGCTGCGCGCGTCTGTGTCCCGGGGCGGACGAATCGTCACTCAGCCCGTCACGAAAGGACCGTCGCGGGGCGACCGAACACGGGCATTGTTGTGTCGTAGAGCGAAAGGCGACCGTACATTGAACAGATCACTTACACGTGCTTTCGTGTCCATAGCCATCGGGGCGCTCGTTGTCGGCTGCTCTTCGACCGCAGCGACGCCGTCCCCGACCGCAGCGCCCACGCAGGCAGCCGGCAATCCGACGCTCGCTCCCACCGTTCCCCCGCCCGCTGTCACTGCCGCGCCCACCAAAGAGAACGTGACCCTCGAGGTGATGGCGAGCCAGGACTGGATCAAGTCGTCTGAGCAGGTTCTTGCCGGCAAGTTCGAGGCGCAGACCGGCATCCACCTCGACTTCCAGATCATCCCGTCCGACCAGTACTTCAACGTCCTCACGACCAAGCTCCAGTCCGGACAGGGCGTCGACCTCTTCCTTGGCCAGGCCGGCGTCTCGGACATGCAGCTGACCTACAACGCTCCGGTCAACGCCGTTGACCTGAGCAACGAGCCCTGGGTCAGCACCCTCGACCCAGTTGTCGCCGCCCAGTCGACCGTGAACAAGAAGCTCTACGGCGCCGAGGTCTGGGACGTGGTCGGTGCCAACTACTGGGTCGTGTCCTACAACAAGGCCCTCTTCGCGAAGTACAACCTCAGCGTTCCGAAGACGTTCGCCGACTTCGAGTCGGTGTGCGCCACCCTCCTTCAGAACGGCATCACGCCGATCTACGAGCCGGTTTCGGACGGCTGGCACCAGGTCCTCTGGTTCCCCTCGATCGGCGGTCAGATGGAGGCGCTCGAGCCCGGTCTGTACGACAAGCTCAACGCGAACCAGACGACTTTCGCGGCCGACGCGAACGCCTTGACGGCGGTCACGCAGCTCAACGACCTCTACCAGAAGGGCTACTTCGGCAAGTCAGCTCTGTCGGCCAAAGAAGCCGATACGTCAAAGCAAATGGCCAGCGGCCAGTACGCCATGACGCTGTCTGAGATCTCTCGCGGGACTCAGATTTCTGCCGCATTCCCCACCTTCAAGGCGACCGACTTCGGGTACTTCCCGGATCCGATCCTCGACAACCAGCTGCAGCCCGTCCACCCGGCCGGCCCGACCTGGATGATCGACACCAAGAGCCAGCACGTCGCCGAGGCCAAAGAGTGGCTCGACTACATGATGCAGCCCGACACTCTTCAGTGGTTGATCGACAACACCCCCGACTTCGAGACGCTCCCCTTCACCGGCGTCAAGCCGAAGTGGGATGCCAGCCAGCAAGCCTTCTTCGACACCTACAAGGAAGCCTCCGTCCCCGTCCTGCAGGACGGCGTCAACTACGTCAACCCGCAGTGGATGACGATGGGCCAGGACTTCGTGTCCATGTTCACCGGCAAGGCCACGCCGCAGAAGGTCCTCCAGCTTATCGACACTGAGCGAACCAAGGAGGCGAAGACAGCCAAAGACCCGGCCTGGCCGTAGCCCCGGCCGGCGCGCGCTAGGCGAACACAAGGACTGGGGCGGGCTCCTTACAGCCCGCCCCAGTCAAGCCTCACACCTCATCTCACGTCCCTACTCAAGAGCCAGGTATGAAGAAGAAGGCTTATCCGACATGGTTCGCCGGGGGTGCCCTCCTACTCTACGGTGCGTTCGTCCTGGTGCCGGCCCTGCTGGGCTTCGTCTTCTCCTTCACCGACTGGAACGCATACTCGACTGACATTCACTGGGTCGGCCTGGACAACTTCGCGGCCATCCTCGACCCGACTTCCAACTATCTGAGCGCGATCCAGAACACCGTCATATTCACGATCGCGACGATCGTCCTCAAGACCATCATCGCGCTGGGCCTGGCGATTCTGCTCACCAGCGGCGTGAGGAAGCTTTCCTATCTGTACCGGGGGCTCATCTTCCTGCCGGCCGTCATCCCCATCCTCGTCGTCGGTGTGATCTTCCAGTCCGTTCTCAATCCGGACACCGGGCTGCTGAACTCGGCGCTCCGGCTCGTTGGCCTCGGCGGCCTCGCGCAGCAGTGGCTGACCGATGTCTCGATAGCCCTCTGGAGCGTGATTGCCGTGGATACCTGGCGCGGCGTCGGCTACATCATGGTCATCCTGATCGCCGGGTTGCAGGCCATCCCTCGCGAGTACTACGAGGCCGCGTCCATCGATGGAGCCTCGGGCCGACAGGCCTTCTGGCACATCACCCTGCCGCTCCTCATGCCGGTTCTCCTGGTAACGACCGTGCTCAATCTCCTGTACGGCCTGCGGGTCTTCGATATCGTCTTCGTCCTGACCAACGGCGGACCCGGCTTCGTCACCGAGACGGTCTACACGACGATCTTCCAGGACTTCTCGCTCGGCCGGTACGGAACGGCCACAGCGTTGTCCACCTTGTTCTTCCTCGTGATGCTCGCGTTGAGCTTCCTGGTCATTCGGATCATGCGCCCAAGCCGGGAGTCCTGACCCGTGTACGCAGTTCGCACCTTCCGCGCCACGATCAACAACCTTCTGGCATCCGGTGCCGGACTGATCGCCCTCGCGCCGATCTACCTCGTGTTCGCCAACGCGCTCAAGACGCAGACGGATTCGGCCACGATGAGCATGGAGTTGCCGCTGAATCCGCAGTGGGGCAACTTCGCCACCGTCATCGACCAGGGCAAGCTGGTAGAGGCCTTCTTCAACAGCGTTCTCTACTCGGTCGGCGGGACAGTGTTGTCGGTCCTGGTCTCCGCGCTGGCAGCCTACGTGCTGGCGCGCCGCCGGACCAGGCGGCACGAGATCATCTACATGCTGTTGATCATGGGCATCGCGATCCCCACCAACTTCGTCACGTTGACGAAAGTGATGCAGGTGACCGGCCTGATCGACTCGCAGCTCGGCATCATCCTTCTCTACGCCGCCACCCAGATCCCGTTCAGCGTCTTCCTGATCTACGCGTTCATCGACACACTTCCTCGTGAACTCGACGAGGCGGCGTTCATCGACGGTTGCTCGCCGATGCGGACCTTCCGCTCGATCATTCTCCCGATGCTGACCCCGGTGCTCGTGACCTGCGGCGTCCTGAACATGCTCAACCTTTGGAACGAGTTCCTGATCCCGCTGTATTTCCTGAACAGCACGCACAACTGGCCGATGACCCTCGCCGTTTACAACTTCTTCGGTCAGTACGAGTCGAACTGGGCACTCGTATCCGCCGACGTCGTGCTGACGATCATGCCCATGATCCTCATCTACGTGGTGGCGCAGCGATGGATCCTGTCCGGGGTCTCCGCCGGCGCGGTGAAGGGCTAGGCACCGATGAACCGGCCTCGCCACACTCTCGTAGGGCTGTCTCGGGGCGAGCGGATCGAGCCGTTCCTTGCGCCGGCCCGAGAAGGCCGGGGCCACAGGCATTCGACGTTCGGGGGCCGGGCTATCGTTGGCGCACGGGCGCGGGCCGCGGGCCTCGCCCTCGCCGGGAACTAGAAGGAGTACTCCCAAGGTGGCAGCACGCTCGAAGGTCGGCAAGACGACGATCGTGGATATCGCCTCAGCCTGCGGAGTCTCCGTAACCACCGTCTCGCGCATCCTGAACGACAAGCCGGACGTCGCCGAAGAGACGCGCCAACGCGTGCTGCGCGTCATGGACGAGATCGGCTTCGCGCCTCAAAGTGCGTGGCGCCAGATCCGATCGGGGCAAACTCGGTTGATCGGCATGCACGTGCCCCAGGAATTCAACCCTCCCAACCTTCCCGTGATCATGGCGGCAGCGTTGGGCGTCGAGGATGCCGGCTACTCGATCAACATCATTACGCGCACCCTCAGCGACGCCGAGCTCCTGGGGATCTTCCGGAGCCGCCAGGTGGACGGGATCCTCCTGCTCGAAGTCCTGACCGACGACCGCCGCCCGGAGCTCCTGCGCGACCACGGCTACCCGTTCGTCATGATCGGGCACCGGATCGACAACAGCGGCCTGAGCTTCGCCGACATCGATGTCGACTACGGCCTCGAGATCGCGATGGAACATCTGGTCGGACTCGGCCATCGCGCCATCGGGTTCCTCACCTTCGATCCGATCGTCCAGGACAAGACCTACGGCTACACGACGTGGGCCCTTCGAGCCTACGAGAAGACGTGTCACCGGTTCGGCCTCCACGCATTTCCATGTCTCGGCGGCTTGACGACGGAGGCCATGTCGGTCGCCGCCCAGGGCATGATCCTCAGCCATCCGGAGATCAGCGCTTTTGTGGCTCCGCAGGAACAGTCCGCGGTGGGGGTCCTCAGAGCGGCTCAAGCGTTGGGGCGGCGCATTCCCAACGATTTGTCAGTCGTGGCGATGGTGAGCGATACCGCGGCCGAGCTCGCCACGCCGCCGCTGACGACGATCGCTTTTCCCGCGGACGAACTCGGAAATGTCGCGGCCCGGATGCTGTTGGACCGGCTCGAGAACGGTCCAACGGAGCCCGAGCAGACGCTGGTGCGGCCTGAGCTGGCCATCCGCGGCACCACTTGCGCTCCCAGGAAGGGCAGCGCCTAGGGGATTCGGCTCCGGATGTAGCTCCCGGCAGTGAGCTGTCGTCTTGCGCGTCCCGATGGTCATAGCGTGCGAAACGTGATGAGGTGAACTTGGACACAAGTCGAACCGGCGACGCCTTCGATGCCGGCAGCCGGGAAGGTCCACTCACGGCCGATCTCGCGTTCATAGGCCATATGTGCCTCGACGAGGTTGTCTCCCCCGACCGCCCGCGCCGCGTAGCGCCGGGCAGCGCGGTGCTGTGTGGAGCCCTCGCCGCCTCACGCGCCGGCGCCAGCGTCGCGGTCGTGACCAGGATGGCCGTCAGCGACGAGGAAATCCTCGAGCCGATGAGGGCCGGCGGCATCGCGGTTCACGTAATTCCGGCCGACGTCACGACCTACATGAGGGTCGTCCACACGAACGCCAACGTCGACGATCGGGCGATGCGCCAGGTCGAAAATGCCGGCCGGTTTGCCGTCGCGAGCATCCCCGATCTGGATGTCCGGCAGATCCATCTCGCCGGCATCACCGACCAGGAATTCGACCTGGAGTTCGTCCGGGGGATGAGGGCTCGGACTGGTCGCCTCTCGGCCGACATGCAGAGTTTCGTGCGCCAGGTCGACCCGATGACCCACTCCGTCGCGTTCCGAGACGTTCCGCAGAAGGCGCAGATCACCGCGCTCCTGGACATGGTCAAGCTGGACGTGGTTGAAGCCGGCGTCCTGACTGGGACCGAGGATCTGGAAAAGGCCGCCCGAGTCTTCGAAGACTGGGGATCCCAGGAGACGCTGATTACGCGGGCGGACGGCGTTCTGGCCCGTGTCGACGGGAAGTCGTACTGGGCTCCGTTCTCGAATTCGAAGCGTCGTGGGCCGGACTGGACGCGGCGATACAACTTTCGCGGCCTACATGGCCCGTCGCCTCGACCATGATGTCGACGAATTGCTCAGGTTCGCGGCGGCGCTCGTGTCGATCAAGATGGAGAAGCCCGGGCCCTTCGAAGGAACCCTGGCCGACGTGCTGGAGCGGATGAATGCCGCTGCCGCCGGGTGATCTCCAGACAGGCCGGGCCCCCGACCGGCCGACCCTTTACTGACTGCCACCGTCCCGAGTCCGCCGGAGCTTCATCCATGCACCTGCCCAAGACGCCCGTCGACTACTTCCGCGGCGATCCATGGACCATCGTTGAAGAGGGCTTCGATCCCGCCCATCAGCGAGTCTCAGAGTCCGTCTTCTCCGTGGCCAACGAGTTCATGGGCGTGCGCGGCTACTTCGAAGAAGGCTACGGCGGCGACCATCTGCTCGGCAGCTACTTCAATCATCTGTACGAGCTCATGGACATCGGCCACGACCAGCTCTTCAAGGGTTTCGTTACGCAGGGCGCGGCGATGGTCAACGCCGTGGACTGGCTCTACACCAGGCTCTTCGTGGACGGCGAGCAACTGGACCTGGCGAAGTCGGCCTTCTCCGGCTTCACGCGTCGGCTCGACATGCGCGACGGTGTGCTCACCCGCGAGTTCGTGTGGCAGACGGCGGGTGGCAAGCATCTCAAGTTGACCTTCTCCCGCTTTACGGACATGGAGTCGACGCGCCTCGGCTGCCAGCGCATCGTCCTCGAGCCCCTGGACTTCTCCGGCAGCGTGCAGGTCCGGATGGGGCTGGACTTCGACACCAACTACGAGATCGGGGCCGGATGGGACCAGACCGGCGGTCGCGAGGCGAAGGACCGCGGTATCGTCAACTTCTGGGATTGCCGGCGAAAGGGCGCGGTCGAGGGCGGCTGGGCGATCCAGTCGGAAACGCGCAGGAGCCACCACCAGCTCTTCTCCGGCTTTCGGGTTCATGCCGACCAGGCCATCGATACTTCGTCGATCGAGGGAGTCAAGTTCATCGGCGTCGAATTCGAGCTGAGCTTGACGGAAGGCCGGGCGACCACGGTAGACAGGATCGCCGTCAACGAGTGGGCCAGGACATCGGACGTGGACGCCCTGTGGAACCAGGGCCTCGAGTTGATGCGGCGCCACGCCGGGGCCACGTTCGACACCGCGATGGCCGAGCACGCGGCCTTCTGGGCGCGCGTCTGGAACGTCATGGACATAGAGATCGAAGGCGATCCCGGCGTCCTGCAGGGCTTGCGCTTCTCCAGCTTTCAGACCTACCAGTCGTACCACGGTGAAAACGCCGACCTGAACGCCCTGTGCAAGGGCATGACCGGCGAGGTCTACTTCGGCTGGGTGTTCTGGGACAGCGAGATCTACTCGCACCGCCTGATGATGTTCATCGACCCGCCTGCCGCCAGAAACCTCCTCCTGTACCGCCACCATCGGCTGAAGCAGGCGCTGGAAAGAGCGAAGCAGCTCGACTGCGAGGGGGCGCGTTTCCCATTCGCGACCATTACGGGCACCGAAGACTCGGGAACCTGGCAGCACGTCGATCTCGAGATACATGCCGACTGCGCGGTCGCGTACGCGATCTGGCACCACGACGTCATCATGCGAGACAAGGAATTCCTGTATCGCGAAGGCATCGAGATGCTGCTCCAGATCTCGCGCTTCCTGGCGAGCGCAGGTGGGTGGAGTCCGTCCAAGGGCGATTTCGGGTTCTACGGCGTGATGGGACCCGACGAGTTCCACATGATGGTCAACCACAACTGCTACACGAACGTCATGGGCAAGAAGGCGTTCGAATTCACGCTCGCCGTTCTCGACGAGATGCGGACCCAAGTCCCGGATCTGTATCTTGACGCGATCGAGAAGGTCGGTCTGAAGGACGACGAGCCCGAGCGCTGGGCTCGTATGGCGGAGATGATGCGGATACCGCGGGATGCAGAGTCTGGCGTGCTGGAACAGCACGCAGGCTACTTCGATCTCCCTCACGTCGATCTGGCCAGCATCCCTGCCGACCAGATCCCGATCTACAAGAACTGGGCCTACGTGAAGATCTTCCGCTACGACATGATCAAGCAGCCGGACGTGCTGAACCTGATGTACTTCTACAGCCAGGACTACACGCTGTCGGAGAAGCTCGCGAACTACGACTTCTACGAAGCCCGAACGATCCACGAGTCGTCCCTGTCGCCGTCACTGCACGCGATCCTCGCTGTCGAGCTCGGCAAGCTGGACGACGCGTATAAGTTCTTCAGATACGGCGCCCGGATGGATCTGGACAATTACAACCGCAACACCGAGCAGGGCTTGCATGTGACGTCTGCCGCCGGAGTTTGGGCGAGCATGGTCTTCGGATACGGCGGGATGCGCACCGACTGCGATGTCCTCATCCTTCAGCCGGCGCTGCCGACGCAATGGCGATCGTATCGGTTCCGGGTGCGCTATCGGGGCGCCCTGCTCCAGGTGAGCGTTGACGCCGACCAGGTTCGGGTTCAGGCGCTGGAGGGCGAGCCCGTGACGGTGAGGTTGTACGGACGCGACTGCGAGATCGATTCGCTGGGCGTTGCCGTCGCGCAGAGGCAGCCCGGCCTATCGGCCTAGCAGGAAGCCGCCTCGTTCGGTCGGCCGGTACGGCCCGGGTCGCGCCCGTCCCAGCCAGCTCGACCGTCAGCGGCTCGCCGGGTGGATCTGGACGGCCTCGACGGCCGCCTGATGGACCGCCCTGTGACGGGAGATGACCTCGTCGTCGCGCGGCATCGCCTCGAGAAGCACGCCGGAGTCGCTACGCCAGCCGGCGGAAACGGTTTCCGGCCGAACGCCGCGCAGGACGGCCGCAGCCTGGGCTGCCGCTCCGATCGCGACCAGTTCCCCTGCGGACGGCACTCGGATGGTGCGGCCGCTGAGTCGGCGCGCGACCTGCTGCCACGTGACGCCCTTCGCGCCGCCTCCGATTAGGGTCAGGGGCGCGCTGGGGTCCACGCCGGACGAGGCGGAGTCGATCGTCTGCAGGGCATCCAGAAGGCTCATCACCGCTCCCTCGTACGTGGCCATCAAGATGGAGCGTGGATTCGTCTCGTGGCGCAGGCCGAGGATCGCCGCCGTCGCCTCCGGCAGGTTCGGGGTCCGCTCGCCGTCGAAATAGGGGAGCGCGACCACGCCGTCGCTGGGCACGACGTCGTCGCGGGAGAGCCCCAGCCACGAGGCCATCCGATCGACGGCGAGGGTGCAGTTGAGAGTCGCCGCAAGCGGCAGGAAACGTCCGGTGGCGTCGGCGAATCCGGCGATGCAGCCGGTCGGGTCGGCCGTGCGGGTCGTGGAGACGAGGTAGACAGTGCCGGAGGTACCGAGACTCAGGACCGGGGCGCCGGGTTCGAGGCCGAGTCCAAGTGCCGCGGCCATGTTGTCACCGGTGCCGGGTCCCACGACTATGCCCGCCGTGAGGCCGGTGGCGGCAGCGGCGGCCGGGGTCACGGTTCCGGCCGGCTCGTCCGGCCATAGGACCCGCGGCAGCAGTTCGGCCGGAAGGGCGAGTTCCGGAAGCTGAAGCACGCTTCCCGCGTACGCCTCCGATTCCGTAGACCACCACGCGGTCCCGGATGCATCGCCGCGGTCGGTGACGCCGGCACCGGCAAGCTTTTCGGTCAGGTAGTCATGTGGCAGCCGGACGGCCGCCGTCCGAGCTACGGTCTGCCTCTCTCGCCGCCGCAACCACGCCCACTTCGTAGCCGTGAACGAGGCCACCGGGACGACTCCGATCCGGCTCGCCCATGCCGTCGCCCCACCCAGAGCCTCGAGCAGCCGGGCGGCGTCCAAGGCGGAACGAGTGTCGTTCCAGAGCATTGCCGGCCGTATCGGGGCACCCGCGGCGTCCAGGCAGACCAGACCGTGCTGTTGCCCGGCCACCGAGATCGCCGAGACGTCGGCGGCGAGTCTGGTCTGGGCGAGCGCGGATCGAAGTGCCTCCCACCAATTCGCCGGATCGGTCTCTCGGGCTCCGCCCGTTCCAGTCACCGTGTGGCCGGCCTGGCCGAAGCCGACGAGCTCGCCGCTGTCGGCGTCGACGACGGCGACCTTGGTGGACTGCGTGGAGCAATCCACGCCGGCGACGAGTGTCATCGCGCTTTCTCCCCGGCAGTAGCTCGCAAGTTCGAATGGCTGCCTAGCGCAGGCCCATCAGGAGGTCCATGACCAGCTGATCGAGCCGCTCGTTTCCGTAGCCGCGATTGGCCAGATCGGCCGGATCGACGACGGTTGCCTTCAGCTCGGCGGCGGCCGCGGCGGAGTACTTGCCGACGGTCGGCTTCGCCAGTTCGGGAACCGATGCGGCGCTGAGCGCAGCCTGGATCTCCGGATCCGCGGCGAATCGGCGAGCCTTCTCGCGCAGTGCCAGGTAGGTGCGCATGCAGCCGGCCGCGAAGTCCCACACGCCCTCCGGATCCTCGACCCGATACGCGTGGGCGTCGAAGTGGCGGGCTCCAGCGTAGCCCGACTCCTCGAGCATCTTGACCAGGAAGAAGTCGTCCTTGAGGCCTTCGGAACCGAATCGGAGGTCCTGGTCGTAGCGGCCGATCTTCTGGCCGTTCAGGTCGATGTGGAAGAGCTTGCCCTGCCAGAGCGCCTGGGCGACGGCGTGGTAGAAGGAGAGCCCCGACATCGTCTCGTGGGCGACTTCCGGGTTCACGCCGACCATTTCGGGCTTGTCGAGAGTGGATATGAAGGCCAGGGCATGTCCGACCGTCGGCAGGAGGATGTCGCCTCGCGGCTCGTTCGGCTTGGGCTCCAGCGCAAAGCGCATCTTGTAGCCGCGGTCGACGACGTAGTTGGAGAGGAAGTCGATCGCCTCGCGGAAACGGTCCAGGGCGTCGCCGACCGGCTTGGCAGCCATGGCTTCGGTGCCTTCGCGACCGCCCCAGAAGACGTAGATCGGCGCGCCCAGTTCGGCCCCGAGGTCGATGGCCCGCATGGTCTTGGCTAGCGCGTAGCGGCGCACGCCTCGATCGTTCGACGTGAACGCCCCGTCCTTGAAGACGGGGTGCCCGAACAGATTGGTCGTGGCCATCGACACGACCATGCCCGTTTCTTCGAGCGTGGATCTGAAGCGACGAACGACCTCGTCCCGCTGGGGAAGGGATGAACCAGGCGGAACGAGGTCGTCGTCGTGGAAACAGACGCCGTAGGCGCCGAGGGCGGCCAGCCGGCGAACGCTTTCGTTGGGGTCGATGCGCGGCCGCGTGGAGTCGCCGAATGGGTCACGACCGGTGTTGCCGACGGTCCAGAGCCCAAACGTGAACTTGTGCTCGGGGCGGGGCTTCAGCGAGTCCTCGCCGAGGGCGCTCTGTCGATCCAGGGTCATTCGTGATCTCCTTCAGAAGGGGATGAGTGCGGATTCGTCCACCCGGGCCGATCCCTCGGGCGCGTGGCCCGCCCGGGCAGGGGTTGAAATCGTATGCCGGATATCCACAGTCAGCAAGCCCGTTTCGAACGTCGATATGCGCACACGTATGCTACATAGGTTTGCACCGAGTTTTCGCCTCGATGCGCACCGTAGACACGTGCCGCTTCCCGGGCCCCTTGTTTCGCGCCTGGGTCAGGCTCCAGGGCCGGTCCAATCCGGCGCAGGGACCCCGACCAGGAGCAGCCCGATCAGCCGCAGTTGAGGACGCCTGCGGCTCTGTGTGCGACTACGAGGTCCGAGCAGGCGGCGGCCCGGAGGACTCGCGGACGACCAGCGAAGGTGCCAGAAGCTTGAAGATCGGCACTTCTCCGCCGTCGGCATTGTCGATGGCCGCTGCAACGCCAGCCGCGGCCATCCCGGACATCGGCTGACGCAACGTCGTGAGCGCCGGGTTCGTGAACTCGGCCATCGGAAGGTCGTCGAAACCGACGATCGAAATGTCGCCCGGTACCGTCATGCCCATGCGACCCGCCGAGTAGATCGCGCCGATCGCCAGAAGGTCCGTAGAGGCGATGATGGCAGTCGGCCGGGCCGGCAGGCTCATCAACGCTTCGAACGCGGTAGCTCCGCCGCCCAGGTTGTTCCCGATCTCGCACACGTAGTCGTCGTCCACCGGCAGGCCCGCCCTGGCCATAAGGTCCAGGAACGCCGCCCGCCGCTCGCCGATGTCTCCGAGCAAGGGCCCCTCGCCGAAGCCGCCGCCGATGAACGCAAGACGCCTGTGGCCCAGGCCGAGGACGTGCTTCATCAGGGCTTCCATCCCCGCCCTGTTGTCCACGTTGACGGTCGAGATCCCGGGCACTCGCACGGATCCTTGCCACAGCCCGACGACGTTGATGTTCGTATCCCGAAGGTCCTCGAGGAGGCGCGGTTGATCGCTGGTGTCGCCCAGCAGGAGGATCGCGTCGCAATGCCGCGTCTCGAGGACGGCGCGCAGGGCGATAGCTTCATCCGCCTTGCCGTGAGCGGTTCCCAGGACGACGTTGTAACCGCGCCTGTTCGCCTCGGACGAGATCGCGTCGACCGCCCAGGCGAAGAACGGGTCGGTGATCTCCCGGACGATGACTCCGAGCAGCATGGTGTGAGCGCCGCGCAGGCCTCTCGCCAGCGGGTTCGGCCGGTAGTGCATCTGGCGCGCGACCTCGAGAATCCGTTCGCGAGTGGCCGGATTGATCGGGATCGCGTTTGGGGCGCCCGTCAGGACTCGCGAGACCGTGCTCTGCGAGACGCCGGCGGCGCTGGCTATGTCCTGCATCGTGGGGACCCGCGAGAGACGCGACGGCGCCGCGGCCGTGCCTTCGGTCGGCTCCACCGGATCGCCAGCCGGCGTTCGACTTGCCGGCGCAGACGCAGGGCGACCGGTTCGAGGCCGCCGCGCGGCCCGGGTACCGGAGTCGGAGTCGCTATCTGGCATCGGACGCCCGCGTGGTGCGAATCCGGAACATGGCTATCGTGTCAACCTGCTGGCTGTGGGGACTTCTGAATGGTAGCCATGAAATGCCCCTGAATTGCGGCGTTCGAGACATTTCCTGCCGCAGTCCGAATCTCCTGGGGCCGAGAGGCGGCCCGCTCGGGCCCGGCGACCGTGTTGCCCCCTCGGCAGTGTCCGACGCGAGCGGAAGGAGCGCGACTGCGGGGCAGGTGGCCCGCCTGCCCGGGTGCTCCGCGAAGTGGCCGTCCAGGCGCAGGGACACGAGGCCCATCGGCTCATCGCCGACCCGGACGGAGGCTTCTGGCACTGCTCGCTCCCGTGCTGACAGCATCGCGCCGCTACAGCCCGGCTTGCTAATGCAATCGTTTGAAGCATACCATTGCACATCGACGGGGCGTCGCGGCCGCTCCGGGTTCCGGGCCCACTTCGGAATTCCGCCGGAACTTGGAAGGCAGGTGTAATGCCTCGGCGGCATGAGCTATCGTGGACAGTGCTTGCGTGACACGATGCTCGGCAAACCAAGGAGGTGAGAGAGGAAGGATGGTCCCAATCCGTGCGTGGCTGTCGATCCGGCCTTGTTTGCGACCGAGATCTGGCCACGCGATGCGCCCAAAGAGGCAGATCGCGCAAGAAGGAGACAGGAAGAAGTGAAAGCTCACTCGAAGTTGCTGTCCGCAGTAGCTGCGGTCTCGATCGCAGTCGCCGCCTGTAGTAGCAGCGCGACCCCGGCGCCGACCGTCGGGCCGACCGCCGCGCCGGCCGTCGCACTTACCCCCACCTCGTTCGACAGCTCGTTCGCCGCGATGGCGCAGCTCAAGTCGGTCGAGTCCGCCGGCTCCGGCCTCGTCGGAGTGGTGATGCCAGACACCACCTCGTCGACGAGATGGGTCACCTTCGATGCCCCGTACCTGACCACGGCCTTCCAGGACGCCGGGTACTCGGCTAGCGACTTCAAGATCGAGAACGCCCAGGGCGTCGACGCGACTCAGCTGTCGATGGCACAGGCGGACATCACAAACGGCGCCAAGGTCCTGCTGGTCGCCCCGATCGACAGCACGGTCGGCAACCAGATCCAGGCCTACGCGCAGTCCCACGGCGTGACGATGATCAGCTATGACCGCGCCACGTTCCAGGGCACCAACACCTACTACGTCAGCTTCAACAACGTCAACGTCGGCAAGCTCATCGGCCAGGGCTTCATGGATTGCGTCACGGCCTGGAAGGTCGCGAGCCCCAAGGTCTTCACGCTTGACGGCGGCCAGGACACCGACCCGAACGCGATCGACTTCGCCAAGGGCTACAACTCCGTGGTCTGGGGCCAGTCCGTTGCGCAGGTCGCCGACGGCGCCACCAACTCCGCCGGTATGACGCTCGTTCACGAGCAGCTCACCCCGGGTTGGGACAACGCCCAGGGCGGCACGATCTTCTCCCAGCAGTACACGGCTCACCCGGAGATCAACGCCACGATCGAGGCCAACGACGGTCTCGGCAACGCGGTGGTCGGCGATCTGAAGGCCAAGGGCGTTCCCGCCAACACGATCCCGACGACCGGTCAGGACGCCACCCTCCAGGGCATGGAGAACGTTCTCCAGGGCTACCAGTGCGGTTCCGTCTACAAGCCGATCTACCTCGAGGCCCAGGACGCAGTCGCCGTCGCCACCTACGTGCGCGCCGGTCAGACCCCGCCCGCCAGCCTCATGAACGGGACGACCGTCGATCCCAAGGACGCCACGATCTCCGAGCCCGCGTCGCTTCTGACGCCGCTCTGGGTCAATGGCGCCAACATGGAAAGCACGGTCATCAAGGACAACTTCGTGAAGGCCTCTGACCTCTGCGCCGCTGTTGGCGCGGACGTCTGCAGCAAGGCCGGCATCCAGTAGCAACACGCTGAGCGCGGCAGCCTGGCTCGTCTCCGAGCCAGGCTGCCGCAACCTGACGCAACTGCAGCCACCGCCCCTCGAATAACGCCGCCGGAACGGTATCGGATGAGCCGCAGGGGGATTCTTGCGGCGAACCGCGACGACGGCAGACCCGAGCCGCCTCGCGACCGCATAAGGGAGTCACACCAGTGTTACCGAGTGGAATGGCCGTTTCGAACGACGGTATGGCTGTACCGGCCGCGTCGGCGGGTTCCGAACCCCTGCTCAAGCTCCGCGGCATAAGCAAGCATTTCGGCGCGGTCCAGGCCCTCTATCAGGTCGACCTCGATCTTCCGGCCGGACAGGTCACCGCTCTCTGCGGCGACAACGGCGCGGGCAAGTCCGTCCTCACGAAGTGCATTGCCGGGATCCATCAGCCCGACCACGGCGAGATGTTCTTCGAAGGCCGGCCGGTCCACATCCACAGCCCCCGGGACGCCGCCGATCTGGGTATCGAGACCGTCTACCAGGATCTTGCTCTCGCGGACAACCTGGACATCGTTCAGAACATGTTCCTCGGCCGCGAGCGGCTAAGCGGCCTGTTCCTCGACGAAGACGACATGGAACGTGCCGCCAGTGCGACTCTCGCCGGCCTGCACGTAACGACAGTTCGATCGATTCGCCAGCCCGTCGGCACCCTCTCCGGCGGCCAGCGCCAGGCCGTCGCCGTCGCCAAAGCCGTCATGTGGAACTCCAAGCTGGTGCTCCTGGACGAGCCCACCGCGGCCCTCGGCGTGGCCCAGACCAGAATGGTGCTGGACCTGGTCAAACGGCTCAAGGACCATGGCCTGGCGGTCATGGTCATCTCCCACAACCTAAACGACGTGTTCGAGGTGGCCGACCGGATCGCGGTAATGCATCTGGGTCGGATGGTGGTGCAGGAAAACGCCTCCTTCTTCGACAGGCAGAGCGCGGTGGACTACATGACCACGGGCGAGTCGACCCGAGACGTGGCGGCAAACAAGGTGAGGACCGATCGATGACAGGGAGCGAGGACAATCCGGGGGGCCTTGCCGCTCCTCTGGAGAATGGGGCCGCGGCCGAAGCAGCGGCCGATCTCACCGCCGCGGACGTGGACGTCATTCCGCCGGAGATCGTGGCCGGGTCCCTGGGCCAGTATCTGCGGGCCTGGTCCGTGCGAGTCCGGAGCGGCGATGCCGGCATCCTGCCGGTCGTGGTTGCCCTGGCGCTGGTCACCATCGTCTTCCAGATCGTCAGCCCGAGCGGGCGTTTTCTCTCCGCGGGAAACCTGGTCAACCTGTTCATCCAGAGCTCGGTCTTCATCGTCCTCGCCATGGGCGAAGGTTTCGTCCTGCTGCTCGGTGAGATCGACCTCTCGATGGGCTACGTCGGCGCCATCGGCGGGATCGTGGCTGCCAACCTGGTTCAGCCGCAGTACAGCTGGCCCTGGTGGATAGCGATCATTCTCGGCCTGGCCGCCTGCGCCGGGATCGGCCTGCTCCAGGGCCTGATCATCACGCGGCTGAATCTGCCGGCCTTCGTCGTCACCCTGGCCGGCTATCTGGCCTGGTTCGGGGTCATGATCATCATGCTCGGGCCAGGCGGGAGCCTGCCGATCACCGCCACCGCTCTGACCAACCAGCAGGTCCTGTACGGCATCGTCAACAGCAACATCGACCCGATGATCGGCTGGATCGGGCTCGTGGTCATCGTGGGTGGGCTCGGCATCACCATGTGGTTGCGCGACACCGGGCGCCGCCGGAGCGGGCTCGTGGCTCCGCCCGTGGGGCTGACCGTCGCCAAGATCGCCTTCATGGCGATAGCCGGCATAGTGGTCGTCGCCATCTGCAACATCAACCGCGGAACGTTCCTGCCCATCGCCGGCGTGCCGTGGGTACTGCCCATCGTGCTCCTGGTGCTGGCGGCATGGACGATGCTTCTGGAGCGAACGGCTTTCGGACGCCACATGTACGCGGTCGGCGGCAATGCCGAAGCGGCCCGCCGAGCCGGCGTGAACGTCCGCATGGTCCGGACGTGGGGCTTCGTCCTGTGCTCGTTCACGGCCGGCATCGCCGGCATCATCTACCTGTCCTGGCAGGGCGGCATGAGCACCAACATCAACGGCGGGCAGCTGGTCCTGTACGCCGTGGCCGCCGCGGTCATCGGTGGCACCAGCCTGTCGGGCGGCCGAGGCCGGGCCATCCACGGTCTCCTGGGCGGGTTGGTCATCGGAGCGATCTACAACGGCCTGTATCTGCTCGGTCTTTCCATCCAGTGGCAGTTGATCGCCACGGGCCTGGTTCTCCTGGCCGCGGTCACGGTCGACTCGCTGTCCCGACGAGGCGCCGGCACGGTAGTCGCCCACGCCTGAAGTCAGCGCGTAATCTCCGGCGCCCCGGCGGCAAATCGCCGCCGGGGCGCCGTTTCATTTGCCGCGTCGCCCGACGATCGCACCGGCGATCCGGCGCGGGTCCAGGACGTCCTACTCCTCCTCGATCGCTCGGCTCGAGAACTGGACAAGCGTCCATTTCTCGGGGAGGTGCGTGTCCATGACGCCGTGGGGGTTCCAGCACCACGCCGGGTGCGGCTCGACCTCGACGCCGCCGACCGTCATCTTCTCGAACCGGCCGAAGAACATGCGCCAGACGTCGCCGTCCTTCGGCGGCAGCGAGCGGCCGTTGGCGAGCGGCTCCATCCCTTTCCACGGCAGGACCAGCTGCGCCGTCCAGCCCTTGCTGGGGAACGATCGGTCGTTGAGACGGCCGTCGACATGTACGGCGCTGCGAAGCCCGGGCAGATCCCATTCTCGGAAGGCCCAGCGTAAGCCGCGCGGATGAGTGCCTCTCCAGAAGGTGGCGGCCCGACGGTCGTAGTCTCCGCCGAATGAGAGCGCGTGCCGATCGAGCAGGTCGAACTCGGGCGTGTCGAACCTTCCGCCGCGCCGGTAGGCGTCCTGCCAGATGAAGAAGACCTCGTACACGGTGTTGGCGGCGTTCAGCTCGAGCTCGTAGTAGCAGTCGCCGCCGTCGACGAAGATCTCCACGTCGTTCTCGGCGAAGACGATTTCGTCGCGCTGCGTCATGTGGGCCTCGGGGAACGGCTCCTCGACCCAGAACGTGACGTAGAGGTTCTCATCGTCCCAGAGGGCCGCCGCGCGAGTGTCGAAGTAGCCGGGCTCTCCCGTGACCATGTCCACGAATCGCGGCGATCGCGGCGCGTCGTGCCACACCAACCCGTCGGCCTCGCCGTCCAGGAGTCCCGGGTTCCTCGTTCGGTGGCACGTGTAGTGAGCGACGCTCTCCTTCGGGGTTTCGTCTCGGGCTGTCATCGGATCTCCTAGGCCGGGATCTCGCCCGACCCGCGTGCGACGAGGCGAGTCGGGATCACGATGCGCTGGGCCGGCCTGGAGTCGCCTGCCATGCGCGAGAAGAGCAGCTCGGCCGCCGCCCGACCGAGCTCGGCCGGGTCGTAGGCGATGACCGAAACGGGGACCCGCAGCAGGTCGGCGAGCTCGAAGTCGTCGAAGCCCACGACGGCGATCGGTCTTTGCGACGTTCGAATGGCTCGCAGGACGCCGACGCACTGGCGGTTGTTGGCCGCGAAGAAGGCCGTTACGGGATCCTCGAGAGCGAGCAGCTGCCCCGCCGCCGTCTCCGCCATCTCGACGGCGGGCGAGCCGAGTCGGACCAGATCCGAATCGAAGGGGATGCCCGCCGCGGCCAGGGCGGCCCGGTAGCCTTCCAGCCTCTCACCCGCCGTGCGGACCGTTACCGAGTCGCCGATGAAACCGATGCGCCGATGGCCCTGCCGGATCAGGTGGTCGACTGCACGCCTGGCCCCGCCGCCGTTGTCGAGAACAACCGCGTCCGCGTCGATGCCTCCTCCGGGTCTGTCCAGGAAGACGATCTGCGCGCCCAACCTGCGCTCGGACTCCAGGTAGCGGTGGTCGTTTCCGGCCGGCACCAGGATCAGCCCGTCGACGGGCCGATGAAGCAGGTTGATGACCAGCTCCCGCTCGCGGACCGCGTTCTCGCCCGAACTGCCGATGATGATGACCGCGTTGTGCCGGCCGGCCACTACCTCGACGGCCTTGGCCACGCTCGAGTAGAAGGGGTTCATCAGGTCCGCGACGATGAGTCCGATGCTGCCGATCTGATGGCCGGTCCGCAGGCTGCGAGCGACTACGTTGCGGCGGAAGCCGAGGGCGACGATGGCGTCCTCGACGCGTCGCTGCATCTCCGGCCGGACACCCGGCTCGTTGTTGACGACGCGCGAGACGGTCTTGAGGCTGACTCCGGCGGCTTCGCCGACGTCGCGCATCGTGGCTTGCCCGGGGCGTTCAGTGGGGCGGTCTGAGACCTCGGCCCCGGGGGCGCCGTTGCGAGGCGGAGATTCGGGGCGTGAGCGGGGACGTGGAGACTTCCGCTTCGCAGTCCGTGGGTCGGTTGTCTCGGGAGTCGGGGAGTCGCTCACTGCGGCCGGGGCCCCTTGTGGTGCTCAGTGCGGGAGCGCCCGAAATCCGCCACGGCGGGCGGGCGAACGGTCTTCTGACATCGTTGCCATAGTGTCGATGCTGCCAGGCTACTCGTCAACGGAGAGTTGTGGGGGCGTTCGCGCTCCAATGTTGACAACGTTATCAACCTCGGCTAGCTTGCACACGGGAACGGAGTAGCGGCTCCCGCGTACCCAGGATCGCGGCGGGCCCGCTAATGATCGCACCCGGGACGGCTCGACCCGAGGCCGTCTTGGGTCCGCGTTGCGTTGCCGGCGCTCGTGCGGAGGAGGTGAGGCAAGGGAGTAGCTTCTGGGTGAGGGAGGCGATCGCCTGGAGCGGCCTTGGGAGGCCGTGGAGGCCAGGCGGTCCTGGGCACCTGCCTGACCCACCGACTAGGTCCGATGGCGTCACTCGACTGATCAAGTGACCTCATCGGCGAATCCCAGGTCAGTGAGGTGCTATCCGTGAAGCTCCCGTCGCGGCGGATTCTCGCCGTGATTTCCGTGGCGGCCCTGGTCGCCTCGGCGTGTTCTTCCAGTGCGGCAACGACGGCTCCGTCGGCCGCCGCCGCTGGCGCCAGCGGTACGTGCGCGCAGGCGGCGAACGCGACCCCGATCGAGGCCGTCTCCTGGTGGACCACCGGTGGTGAGGCCGCCGGCTTCAACGCCATCATCAACAAGTTC
Source organism: uncultured Chloroflexia bacterium (assembly GCA_963838285.1). Classification (GTDB taxonomy): domain Bacteria; phylum Chloroflexota; class Limnocylindria; order Limnocylindrales; family CSP1-4; genus Fen-1039. The sequence continues at coordinate 1,032,635 of CAWIQP010000004.1, read as the reverse complement.
AACTGCGACAACCCGCAGTACTTCGTGACCAACAGCGCCATCGCGGGCGGCGCCGGTTCGGTCGCGCAGGCGGCTCTTCAGAACCGCGTTCTGAACGGCACCCCGCCCGATACCTTCCAGGTCCACATGGGCCATGAGCTCCTCGACACGTACGTCACGCCGGGCTACATGGACAACCTGGACGACCTGTACACGGCCAACAACTGGACCACGCAGTTCCCGAAGGGCGTGCTCAGCATCGTCAGCGCCACGGATTCTTCCGGCACGCTGCACTACTACAGCGTTCCGCTGGACATCCACCGGGCCAACGTGCTCTGGTACAACAAGACCGTCTTCACGGCCAACAACCTGCAGCCCCCGACGACGTGGGCTGACTTCCTGACCGACGCAGCCGCGCTCAAGGCCAAGGGCATCACCCCGCTTGCCGTCGGCGACAACGGCATCTGGGCCAGCGGCATGCTGCTCGAGGACACCCTCCTCGCCCAGCTCGGCGCCGACAAGTTCGACGGTCTCTGGACCGGCTCGACCGATTGGTCCAGTGCCGACGTGACCACCGCTCTGAACACCTACCAGCAGGTGCTCACCTACATCAACTCCGACCACTCGTCCCTCACCTGGGACCAGGCGGCCGACTACCTCATTCCGGCCAGCGCAGGCGCGCAGCCCAAGGCCGCGATGACGATCATGGGCGACTGGGCCGCCGGTGAGTTCGACAACAAGAACTTCACCGACTACGGCTGGGCCGCCGCCCCCGGTACGTCCGGGATCTACCAGGCCCTCGCCGACTCCTTCGGACTTCCCTCGAAGGCGAAGGACAAGGCGGGCGTCAAGCTGTTCCTGACCCTCCTCGGCTCCGCCGCCGGCCAGGACATCTTCAACCCGTACAAGGGTTCCATCCCGGCCAACACCACCGCCGGCAACCCGCCCGCTGATCAGAAGCAGTACAGCACCTACCAGAAGTGGGCCATGGGCGAGTGGAAGACCGACACCATCGTTCCTAGCATGGAGCACGGCGCCGCCGCGGCTCCGAGCTGGAAGGGCGCCATCGAGACGGCCGTCACGTCGTTCGTCGCGAACCCGGACGTGCCCACCCTCCAGACGGCACTGGTTCAGGCCTGCAAGGACGCGAAGGTCTGCAAGTAGTCAGCCCTCGGGTTCTCTCGGAGGGGGCGACTTCGTTCGCCCCCTCCACCTTTTCGCCCTGCCCAGGAATGCAGCGAGAACATGAGAATCAGTCGCGACAGAGTTAGCTCCCTGCTCGTTATCGCGCCGTCGGTCCTGGCGGTGGCGGTCTTCGTCTACGGCCTCATCATCTGGACCGGCTACATCTCGACCGTCCAGTGGGACACACTCCGTCCCGACTACACGCCGGTCGGCCTGGCCAACTACCAGTCCATCTTCGCCCAGAACCGGTTCCTGATGGACATCCGGAACACGGTCGTCTTCACGATCTTCTTCATCTCGACATCGCTCGTCATCGGCTTGCTGCTGGCCAACCTGATCGATCGACAGATTCGGGCCGAGGGGGTCTTCCGCAACATCTTCGTCTTCCCGATGGCCGTCAGCTTCATCGTCACCGGGGTCGTCTGGAAGTGGATCCTTTCACCGGGCCAGGCCGCGTCATACGGCACGCCCGCCGCCCCGCAAGGCATCAACCAGCTCTTCGGGCTGGATCCGGCCTCCAACCGCTGGCTTACGGACGCGCACGTCGTCTACATAGCCCCGGACAGTCCGATCTACGGCTTCCTGCACAGCATCGGTCTGGGCTTCATCACAAGCCCCAACATCGGCATACCGATCGCCCTTCTGTCTATCGTCCTGGCCGCCGTCTGGCAGATGTCCGGCTTCGTGATGGTCCTGTACCTGGCCGGGTTGCGGGCCATCCCCGAGGAGCTCAAGGAGGCAGCGCGCGTCGACGGCTGCACGGAGTGGAGGATCTTCCGCCACATCGTCTTCCCGCTGCTGACGCCCATCACGCTCTCGGCGATGATCATCCTCGGCCACATCAGCCTCAAGATCTACGACCTGACCGTGGCCATGTCGGGGTCGGGGCCGGGCTTCAGTACGGACACGCCCGCTCTCTTCATGTGGCAGACCGCATTCCGTGACGACTACTTCGGGCGAGGGGCCGCGGTCGCCATCATCATGCTGCTCCTCGTCGCCGGAGTCGTGGTGCCGTACCTGGTGTGGAACCGCCGGCAGGAGGTCGAAGCATGAGCGGCGAGGCCAACTCCCGGTCCTCGGATCCGGCCGGCTCGCAGGAGATGGGCGGGGCCGCCTCCGGCTTTCCTCCGGTAGCCGGCGGAGCCGATCCGCTCGACGCCGTCATCGTCTCGGAGGAGGAAGAGGCCGCTCCGCGAAAGGCAATCCAAACGGATAGGGGCGGCAGCAGGGGTGCGCACTCCCACGGACCCAGGGCGCGGATCGGGCGCTTCTTCATGTACGCGATCCTGTTCGTGTTCGCCGCGTGGTACCTGACTCCGATCTACATCCTGCTCGTGACCAGCCTGAAACCCTCGAGCCAGGTCACGCTCGACAAGATGTGGACTCTCCCAATTCCCCCGAACCTGGACGGCTTCATCGCAGCCTGGAACGCGCTGGGACCCAACTTCATGAACAGCCTGAAGCTGGCGATCCCCGCGGCGATCCTTTCCTCCCTGCTCGGATCGATGAACGGCTACGTGCTGGCGAAGTGGAAGTTCCGCGGCGCCGACACGCTGTTCACGTTGATCCTGTTCGGCATGTTCATTCCCTACCAGGCCATCTTGATCCCGTTGACGCAGGTGATGTCCAACATCGGGCTGTACGGCTCGCTGCAGGGGCTGATCCTGGTCCACATCATCTACGGCATTCCGATCACGACCCTGATCTTCCGCAACTACTACGCCGCCATACCGACGGAGCTGCTGGAGGCGGCCAAGGTCGACGGCGCGGGATTCTTCAGGCTCTACCGCTACATCCTGCTGCCGCTCTCGGCGTCAGGGTTCGTGGTCGTCCTGATCTGGCAGTTCAACTCGGTCTGGAACGACTTCCTCTTCGCCGTGACCCTGACGACGCAGCAGAACTGGCCGGTGACGGTTGCCCTCAACAACCTGGCCGGCAGCTTCAGCGTGGACTGGAACGTTCAGATGGCCGGAGCGCTCCTGGCGGCCATGCCCACCCTGCTGATCTTCATCGTCCTGGGCCGATATTTCGTCCGCGGCCTGCTGGCGGGCTCCCTCAAGGGCTAGCTCGCACCGCGGAGTTCAAGAGCCGGGGCGGCCCTCTCATCCCGCCCCGGCTCTTTCCTTTTGGTTTGCCGCGGGGCGCGGTACGGTCGGTGGCGCGGAGCCGGGTGGCCTCTGGGCCGGCTGGGCCGTTGACACTCTCCGGGTGAGACTGCTACGATCCACCCGAGACGTTAGCACTCACCCAGTGAGAGTGCTAACCACCGCCGGAGCCATGCCGAATTGGGGATCGGAGGCCGGACGCGGACCCTCGGCCGAAGGGCAGAAGTCGCGCCCGCCCCCGATCACGATGTCGCTCCCAACCGGCGGGGAAGTGGAGTCGGATATGGCGCGACGACCGCGCCGCAGCATCGGTTCGCTGGACGCCAGAACGGGCGCAATCCTGCGGGCCGTCATCGACGAATACGTGACCTCGGCGACGCCCGTCAGTTCGGGTTCGCTGGTGGCGAACTACCCGCTGGGTGTGAGCAGCGCCACCGTTCGCAGCATCCTGTCGGATCTCGAGGTTCTGGGTCTGCTGACGCATCCTCACACTTCGGCCGGGCGAGTCCCCACTGACGCGGGGTATCGCTACTACGTCCAGGCCCTCGCTGCCGAGTGGTCTATGCCTGCCGTCGAGCAGCGCATGATCCGCCACCAGTTCGGTCAGGTGGAGTTCGCCAGCGAGCACTGGTTCCGCCTGGCGGCCAGCACCCTGGCGGCGAGCACCGGCACCGCCGGCCTCGCGACGACCGCCAAGCCGCAGGCGGCGCGCGTCAGGCGAGTCGATCTCCTGGCCGTCCAGGACCGCCTGGCGCTGCTGGTGGTTCTCTTCCGCGAGGGCACGATGAAGCAGGCCCTCCAGAACCTCCCCGTCGCCGCGGACCAGGAACAGCTGGACCGAGCGGCCGGTCTGCTGAACGTCCTGGCGGTCGATCGCACGGCCGACGAGATCGCCGCGGGCCTGGCCGATCTGGCGGGCGTCGCGGGCGTCGACGAGTCTTCCGCGGACCTGGACCTGCTGCGCCGCATCGGGGACGGGCTGGTGCGGACGATGCGCGAATTCGATTCCACGCTTATCGACGATCTCTTCAGCGACGGTCTGCTCAACGTGATGGCCGCCCCGGAGTTCGACCGAAGCGACAAGGTGCGGCGCGTCTTCGCCGCCCTCGAGAACCGGGTCTACCTCGGCTCGCTGGTGGAGAGCGTGGCCAGAGCGGGCGGGATACAGGTGTTCATCGGACACGAGAACAGGCCGCTCGAGATGCAGGACGTCTCGCTCGTGCTGGCGCCGTACGGCCGGATCGGCCGAGCGATCGGCGTCGTCGGCGTCCTTGGGCCGACGCGCATGCCGTACGCCCACGCGATCGCCTCGGTCGAGTTCGTCTCGGGGCTCATGAACGAATTGGTGGAGCATTTGTATGCCTGATCGACCGACCCAAAGCCGAACCCATCACCGTGGCGCCGCGGGCGACTGGCCCGGCCGGCCCGCCGAGGGCCAGCCGTACGGTTCCGCGCCGGACGAGGCGACGGTGGAGGATCTCAGCGCCCAGCTCGAGGCGGCCAAGGCTCTCGCGGCGGAGCATCTCGCCAGCCTCCAGCGGACTGCCGCCGACTTCGCCAATTTCAAGCGCCGGACCGCGGAGGATCGAGAGCGCGACCTCGGGCTGGCCAGCGAGCTGCTCCTGCGCAAGCTGCTCGCCATCGCGGACGACTTCGATCGAGCGCTCGACGCCATGCCGCCGGACTTCAGGGGCGCCGGCTGGATCGAGGGCATCGTCCTGCTGGATCGCAAGCTCCGGGCGCTCCTCGAGAGCGAGGGAGTGACGCCGATCGAGGCGATCGGCCGGCCCTTCGATCCGCGCGAACACGAGGCCATCGCCAGCGTGCCGGCCTCCGGCCGTCCCGACGGGGAAGTCGTGGCCGAGATCCAGCGAGGCTACCGAGTTCGAGACAGAGTCCTGCGACCGGCGATGGTCGCAATCGCCGGCGGCGAAGCGGCCGCGGGCGACGCCACTTCACACGCCAACTGACACACCACCGATCCCTGCGAGGAGCACTGAACAGATGGGCAAGATCATCGGCATCGACCTGGGCACGACGAACTCCGTTGTGGCGGTGATGGAAGGCGGGGAGCCTACCGTCATCCCGTCCGCGGAAGGAGGTCGGACCGTCCCGTCGGTCGTCGCCTTCACAAAGAGCGGCGATCGGCTCGTGGGCCAGCTGGCCAAGCGCCAGGCCGTCACCAACCCCGCCAATACCGTCTACTCGATCAAGCGCTTCATGGGCCGCCGCTTCGATGACCCCGAGGTGGCGCATTCGAAGGATCTGGTCCCGTACAAGCTCGAGCGCGACCCGCACAGCGACGGCATCAAGGTCGTGCTGGCCGACGGCAAGACCTACACCCCGCCCGAGATCAGCGCGATGATCCTGCAGAAGCTCAAGGCCGACGCGGAGGCATACCTGGGCGAGAAGGTCACCGAAGCGGTCATCACCGTTCCGGCGTACTTCGACGACACGCAGCGCCAGGCCACCAAGGACGCGGGCCGCATCGCCGGCCTGGACGTCAAGCGAATCATCAACGAGCCGACCGCCTCGGCCCTGGCCTACGGCCTGGACAAGAAGCACGACGAGAAGATCGCCGTCTACGACCTGGGCGGCGGCACGTTCGACATCTCGATTCTCGAGCTGGGCGAGGGCGTCTTCGAGGTCAAGGCCACGAACGGCGACACCCACCTGGGCGGCGACGACTTCGACCAGCGGGTCATCGAGTGGCTGCTGGCCGAGTTCAAGCGCGACGAGGGGATCGACCTCCGGAGCGACCAGCAGACGCTCCAGCGGCTCAAGGAGGCCGCCGAGAAGGCCAAGATCGAGCTTTCCACGACGACCACGACCGAGATCAACCTGCCGTACATCACGGCCTACGAGGGCGTGCCGAAGCACCTGGTCATGACCCTGACGCGGGCCAAGCTGGAAGACCTGACCGCGGACCTGATCGACAAGACCCGCGGCCCGGTCTCCCAGGCGCTGCGCGACGCGGGCCTCAAGCCCGGCGAGATCGACGAGGTCGTGCTCGTCGGCGGCCAGACCCGCATGCCGGCGGTCAACGAAGCCGTCAAGCAGATGTTCGGCGGCAAGGAGCCGCATCGCGGCGTGAACCCGGACGAGGTCGTGGCCATCGGCGCCGCGATCCAGGCCGGCGTGCTCGCGGGCGAGGTCAAGGACGTCCTGCTTCTCGACGTGACTCCGCTGTCGCTCGGCATCGAGACGATGGGCGGCGTCATGACCCGGCTGATCGATCGCAACACGACGATCCCCACGAGCAAGAGCCAGGTCTTCTCGACGGCGTCGGACAACCAGACGCAGGTCGAGGTCCACGTCCTCCAGGGCGAGCGCGACTTCGCCACCGACAACAAGACTCTCGGCAAGTTCATCCTCGACGGCATCCCGCCGGCCCCGCGCGGCATTCCCCAGATCGAGGTCACCTTCGACATCGACGCCAACGGCATCCTGGACGTCAAGGCCAAGGACCGGGCCACCGGCCGCGAACAGCAGGTTCGAATCACGGCCAGCTCGATGCTGTCCAAGTCGGACGTGGATCGAATGGTCGGCGAGGCGGCCGCCCACGCGGACGAGGACCGCAAGCGCAAGGACGAGGTCGAGGCTCGCAACCAGGCCGACGCCCTGGCCTACCAGGCCGAGCGGACCCTGCGAGATCTCGGCGACAAGGTTTCGGCCGAGGACCGGGCCGAGACGGAGCGCCGCGTCGAGGCCGTTCGGTCGGCTCTCAAGGGCAGCGACCTGGCCTCGGTCAAGTCATCGTCCGATGCGCTGGTCGAGCAACTCCAGAAGGTGAGCACGGCGGCCTATCAGGCTGCCGCGGCGGCCGGTGCCGCCACCGACGGTGGGGCAGCCGGCGGCGCCGGCGATCACTCCGACGGGGCCGCCGGCTCGCCCGACTCGGGTGCCGAGGAAGTCGTCGAAGGCGAGTTCAAGGAAGCCTGATCCGAGACTCCCTGGTCCGGGCCCACGAAGCCCGGGCCGGGGGCGCTCGGCGGCGGACCGGCGAACGGAGAGCCGCCCAAACCGGGGCCGGGGGCGCCGAATCCGGGCCCGCCGAGGCCGGGGCCTGGACTGCCGAAGTCCTGTCTCGGGCCGCCTAACCCGGGCCCATCGATATGGTGCGGGCCGTTGAAGCCGGGAATGCCGGCGTCGGGGCTCTCGTACGTCTGCGCCCCGTACCTGGGGACTCGCTCGACGATCCGATCCTCGTCGATGTCCCCGTAGTCGGCTGGCTCGCCCTGGGAACCGAGCACGTAGCCCCGCTCGCCCGGGCGGCCGGCCCAGGACCGTGAGCGGCCGACGCGGACGAGCGTCCTCCGAGTCCGCTGGCGCCGGACGAGGCCGATGCTGACAAGGGCGAGCAGCAGCAGCGATGCCGCTCCGAAGCCGACCAGGCAGCCGAGGAGCAGGGCCACCGCCACCTGGATCAGCCCCAGGCCGTTCGACTGCCAGCCGAACGTGTCGCTTCGACCCGCCATGACCGAGGCCACGAAGACGCCCAGCGCGATCCACGGAAGCGCGGCGACTGCGATCGCGATCGAGTTCGCGGCGCGGAAGCAGGCCGACCAGATCGACGCGATCGGCGCCGACATCGAGCCTTCCACGCCGAGCTTGTCGTACAGGTCGGGCACGTGCCGGCTCGGACGGGTAAGCCAGCCGGCGGGATCGTCGACGTGGCGCTGGGCGATCTCGACGGCTACTACCGCGGCCAGCAGGCCCGGAATCACATAGCCCTGCCAGATCAGGGCGGGCGGGACCGCCAGCCCCACCGCGATCCGCGCCTGAGCCCATATCGCGCCGGCCCACGAGGTCCCGGCACGGTACGGCGTGAGCAGCGGCAGGTCCGCTCCGAGGCCGGGGGCGTTGTGCGTCGTCAGGCCGAGGAACACGGAGAAGCACACCAACGCCAGCAGCCCCATGACCGCGAAGGCGACCGAGACGGTCTCCAGGGACGCCTGCTGGCCGGCGGTGAGCTGGGCCCAGGCGCTCCCCGGATCGGCGTGTTGAAGCAGGCTGGCGGCCGCCGGCATTGCCGTCATGACCACGACCGCACCGGTGAGAAGGACAAGAGCCAGCAGGGCCACGGTTACGTACCCCAGCCAGTCGACCGATATGGACTGGCGCATTGCCAGCCACCAGGCGACACGGCGGCGCGTCGCGGCGACGGGATTGGGGACGTGGAACCGTCCGCGGGGCACCTGGGCGATCTGGCCGGCGGGCGCCGCGGCGGACGCCAGCGCCACCGGGCGAGAGAAGTAGGTCGTCTGAACCGGGGCCACGCCGGGGCCGGCCCCCGGCCTGGCGGGCGGGGTCGCCGCTCCAGCCGTCGGAACGACGACGTCGCTCTCCTTGGGACGGCTGCCGTACTTCTTCCTGCAGCTGTAGCACTTGCCGGAGCCGGCCCTGTTCAGGGACCGGCAGTGCTGGCATACCCAGAACTCGTCCACGGCTCACCTTTGCTGGTAGATCACGATGATACGCACGCCGGAGCGGTCGCGGACGGCCCGTGGGATCGCCCGAGCCGGCGCGGCGTCTGCGCGTGCGGCGGGCGGTACCATCGAGTGAGCATGCCGGAGACCTCCACGCCAACCGAAGCCCTGATCCGCGCCCGCGGCCTGACCAAGTGTTTCGGCTCCTTCACGGCCGTCGACGGGGTCGACTTCGACGTGGCGCCGGGCGAGGCGTTCGGCTTCCTCGGCCCGAACGGCGCGGGCAAGACGTCGACCATGCGAATGATCGGCACGGTGTCGCCGGTGACCTCCGGGGAGTTGACCGTCTTCGGGCTCGACCCGGCCCAGCACGGTGCCCGGATCCGAATGCGTCTCGGCGTCGTGCCCCAGGCCGACACGCTCGACAACGATCTGACGGTCCTCGAGAACCTGCTCATCTACGGGCGGTACTTCGACCTTTCGTGGGCCGAGTCGCGGCGGCGCGCGAAGGAGCTTCTGGAGTTCGTCCAGCTGGCCGAACGATCGGGCGACAAGGTCGAGCCCTTGTCGGGCGGCATGAAGCGACGCCTCGTCATCGCCCGAGCGCTGATCAACGAGCCGTCTCTGCTCCTTCTGGACGAGCCCACGACCGGCCTCGACCCCCAGGCCCGCCACCTGCTGTGGGATCGGCTGTACCGGCTAAAGCAGCGCGGCGTGACCCTGTGCCTGACGACCCACTACATGGACGAAGCCGAGCAGCTGTGCGATCGGCTCGTGGTCATGGATCGGGCCAGGATCGTCGCCGAGGGGTCGCCCCGCCAGCTCATAGAGAGGTACGTCACCCGCGAGGTGCTCGAGTTGCGCTTTGTGAGGGCCGAGGGCGAGACCGACGATTCGGCCTCGCTCGACGGCAAGCTCGAGGGTCTGGCCGACCGAATCGAGCAGCTGCCGGATCGAGTGCTGGTCTACACGGCCGATGGGGAAGCCGCGGCGGCGGCCGCGTACGAGCGCGGCCTCCGCCCCGCGAGCACTCTCGTCCGGCGGAGCAGCCTGGAAGACGTCTTCCTCAGCCTCACCGGCCGCAGCCTGGTCGACTGATGGCGTTCGCAGGCCTGCGCATCGGCCGGCCCGGCGCGATCGCCTCGCGCCGCGCTCTGCGCATCCTCGAGCACGACCTGCTGGTCTTCCGGCGCGGCTGGCACAGCTACCTGCTGTCCGGACTTTCGCAGCCGTTCCTCTATCTCGTGTCGATGGGCATCGGCCTGGGGCTTTACGTGAACCGCAACGGAGGGGTTCCGGGCGGCGTGCCGTATCTCGACTACATCGCGCCGGCGCTGCTCGTGACCCAGGCGATGATGGCGGGCGCCTTCGAGGCCGCCTACCCGATCATGGGCAAGATTCAGTGGGAGAAGACCTACCACGCGGCCCTGAACACGCCTCTGGGCGCGCTCGATCTGCTGGCCGGCGATCTCATGTGGATCTGCTTCCGAGCCACGCTGCTGTCGGTGCTGTTCCTCCTGGTGATCGTCCTGATGGGGGCGGCCGGATCGCCGCTCGTCGTCCTGGCGGTCCCGATCGCGGTCCTCACGGCCCTGGCCTTTGCCGCTCCGATCATGGCCTTCACCGCGACCCAGACCGGGGACGGCGGCTTCAACGCCCTGTTCCGGTTCGGCATCACGCCGCTCTTCCTCTTCTCCGGCACCTTCTTCCCGATCGAGAGGCTGCCACTCTTCCTGCAGCCGCTGGCCTGGATCACGCCGCTCTATCACGGGGTCGCCGCGGCCCGGTCGCTCTCTCTCGGGCAGGTCGACCCGGTGGGCCTGACGGTTCACGTGGCCGCGCTGGCGGCCGTCGCCCTGGCCGGCGTAGCGGCCGGTCGGATCACTTTCAGACGAAGGCTGGTCGTCTGATGTCGACTCTCCGTATCTCGCCACCTCTCGCCCTGACCCGCCCTGTGCGGATGGTCGAGCGCAACACGCTCGTCTACCGCCGGACCTTCCTCGTCATCTTCTCGGGCTTCTTCGAGCCGCTCTTCTACCTCTTCTCGATGGGCTACGGAGTGGGCGCTCTCATAGGCAACCTTTCGCTCGGCAACGGCACGAGCGTTCCCTACGCGGTCTTCGTCGCCCCGGCTCTGCTCGCCACCTCGTCCATGAACGGCGCCATCTACGAAACGTCGAACAACTTCTTCTACAAGCTCAAGTACGCGAAGCTCTACGACGCCATCATCTCGACGCCGATGTCGCTCGGCGACGTGGCCAGGGGCGAGGTCCTGTGGGCTCTGCTGCGAGGCAGCCTGTACGCGATCGGGTTTCTCGCGGTCATCGCCGTCCTGGGCCTGGCCGGTCTCGGGCTCCTGAGCTCCCCGCTCGGACTGCTTGCCTTCCCGGCGGCGATGGTCGTCGGCTACGCCTTCGCCGGGGCCGGCATGGCGGCCACGACCTTCGTACGGCAGTGGCGCGACTTCGACTACCTGCAGCTGGCGATCATGCCGATGTTCCTGTTCTCGGGCACGTTCTACCCGATCGACGCCTACCCGCCGGCGCTCCAGGCCTTCGTGCAGTGCACGCCGCTCTATCGCGGCGTCCACCTGATCCGGGCGATGACCACGGGCACGCCCGACCTCACTCTCGCGATCGACGTGGTCTATCTGGTGGCAATGGGCACGCTGGGTCTGGCGATCACTTCCCGGCGCCTGGGGAAGCTGCTCCAGTCGTAGGGGCGGATCAAGGGCGCGGCGCCGGAGCCGCAGGAGCCGCGGCCGGCACGGGCGGCACGGCGAGCACGGGCGGCACGGGCCTGCGGCCGAAGCGTCGCACGATCACCAGCCAGATGGCGTAGCCGACCACGAGCGTGCCGAGTTCCTTGTATTCGTACAACACGGGAATCGGGAACATGAGCGCGGCGATGGGGCCGCTGATTGGGTTGTCCGACCGGACGATGACGCCGCAGCTGTCTATGCAGATGACGCCGAACCCGACGTTCTGGCCAAGCAGTGCAGGCAATAGCGGGCTCGCGGCGATCGCCGATACCCAGGCAACGAGGATGGTCAGAACCTCTCCCTCGTCTTTTCGGCGGCTCCACCAACCGCCGAACGTTCCGGCGACGAGAGCGGACACGAGGACGGAACCGAGTGCGGCCGTCCAGCGGCCGGCGTCGGTGGCGGCCAGCTGGAGCGGCGCGTAGGCCGACCCATCCGTCGGGGGAGCCTGAACCGCATCGAGAGTGAGAGCGACGATCGGCCACGCCGCCAGCGCCAGCGCCACGGCAAGGATGGTGGGGCCGGCCGGGTGAGAGCAGAAGCTGCGTGCGGCCGCCCGCAGTCGAGCCAGTGTCACGCCGCCCTCCTCGCCGCCTTCGGTCGTGCCGGCCACAGCCGTGGTGCGCGGTCATCAAACCATGAGCCCCGTCCGGCGGCAAGTCCGGGGCGCCCCGGGTCGCGGGCGCCCTATGCTGCCGGGACCCGTCCGGAACCCGTCCGGCTCGCCCGTCTCGTATCCTTTGCGCCGATGGCCACCGAGCGCAGCTACTACGAGATTCTCGGCGTCGAGCGAACCGCCACCGACGCCGAGATCAAGCGCGCCTTTCGCAAGCTCGCCCAGCAGTGGCACCCCGACGTCAGCGCGGACGTCGGCGCCGCCGACAAGTTCAAGGAGATCAACGAGGCCTACCAGGTCCTGTCCGATCCAAAGCGGCGCCAGATCTACGACATGGTCGGGCGCTCGGGACTCGGCGACATGGGCGCGGGTTCGCCGTTCGGCGAGGGCTTCGGGGGCTTCGGCGACCTGTTCGACGCCTTCTTCGCCGGTATGGGCGGCGCCCCGGCCGGCTCGCGCAGGAGCAGGCAGCAGTCCGGCTCGGACCTGCGCTACGACCTCCGCGTCACCTTCGACGAGGCGGTTCGCGGCGTCGAGAAGGAAGTCGAGTTCGACGTGCTCGACCGCTGCGCCACCTGCGCCGGGACGGGCGCGGCGCCCGGCAGCACTCCGGTTCCATGCACGGCGTGCGGCGGCCGCGGCGAGATCCGGAGCGTGCGTCAGACCATGCTCGGGCAGCTCGTCAACGTCACCGCCTGCAGTCGCTGCAACGGCGAGGGCCGCACCATCGGGTCGCCCTGTACCGCCTGCCGCGGCGAGGGGCGGCTCTCCAGGCGCAAGAAGATCCGGGTCGCGATCCCGGCCGGCATCGACGAGGGACACCAGATTCGACTCTCCGGCGAGGGTGAGGCCGGTCCGCGCGGCGGTCCGGCCGGCCACCTGTACGTGGCCGTGCACGTCACGCCCCACCAGCTGCTCCGTCGCGACGGGACCGAGATCTACTACGACCTCCAGCTGTCGATCGCCCAGGCCGCCCTCGGAACCCGGGCCCGAATTCCCACCATCGAGGGCGACGAGGACCTCGAGGTCCGGCCGGGCACGCAACCGGGCACCGAGATCCGGCTGCGGAATCGCGGCGTCCCGCACCTGCGCCGGCAGGGCTCGCGCGGCGACCTCCACGTCATGGTCCGCGTCAACGTGCCGACGAAGCTGTCCAAGCGGCAACGCCAGCTGCTGGAAGAGCTGGCGGCCGAGTCGGGCGAGGCCGTGCTCCCGGGCGGGATCTTCGATCGGATGAAAGATGCCCTCGGCTGATTCCGAGGGCCGCGATCCCGCTTCGGCCGGGGCGCCCGGTGCCGGTCCGGCCGACCCCGTCGAGCTCGGATCGGGAGTCTGGGTGGAGCTTTCCGTGGCGGCCGACATAGAAGCCGTCGAGGTCGTGAGCGAGATCCTGACCCGCCACGCGCCAGGCGGGACCAGCGTGGAGCCTGGCTTCGCCCTGACGGACGAGGGCCTTGGCGCCGTGGTGGACGTGACCCGGCCGGCCATCGTGCGGGCCTACCTGCCCGGCCTGGATCCGGCGGCCGTCGAGGCGGCGATCGCGGAGGCGAGGACGGCCCTGGGGCACCTGCAGGCGTTCGGGCTCCGACCGATCGGCGAGCTTGAGACGCGACTCGTCCACGAGGACGATTGGGCCGAGGCGTGGAAGAGCCACTTCCCGGTGCTGAGGGTTGGGCGGCGGCTGGTCATTCGGCCGACCTGGCGGCGTCACCGCCGGCTGCCGGGCGACGTGGTCCTTTCCCTCGATCCGGGCATGGCCTTCGGGACGGGACTTCACCCCACCACTCGGCTGTGCCTGGCGGCCCTGGAGGCGCTCGCCGACGAGGGGCTGCTCGCTCGTGGATCCGGTCGGCGCGGCGCGGCCCGCGTCGGCGCGGCGCGCGCCGGAGTGGCCCGCGTCATCGACGTCGGTTGCGGCTCCGGAATCCTGGCCATCGCCGCCGGCAAGCTCGGCGCCGGCGAGCTGCTGGCCGTCGACACCGACCCGATCGCAGTGGAGTCGACCATCGCCAATGCGCGCCTCAACCGGCTGACGCGCCGCATCCGCGTCCGGCGTGGCAGCGTTCCTTCGGGCGAGGGCCCGTTCGATCTCGTCCTGGCCAATCTGATCGCGTCGCTGCTCGTCGACCTGGCGCGGCCTCTCCGGGACGAGCTCGTGCCCGGCGGCCGGATCCTCGCCTCGGGCATCTTCCGCAACCGCGAGGCCGACGTCCGGGCCGCCTTCGAATCCGCCGGCCTGCGGCTGGGACGCCGCTGGGCCGAGGAGGACTGGGTCGCCCTGGAGGCCGTGGCGGTCTAGTCGGACCGGGCGAGTCGCCGGGTCTCCGGGTCGCCGCGAGCGGGCGGGCGTACGATCTGGCCGTGAGCGATCTTCCCGCCGCCTCTACTCCAGTCCGTCGCGCGGCCACTGTCAACCTCGGATGCAAGGTGAATCAGGCCGAGATGGACGCCGTCGAGCGCATGCTCCGCGCCGGGGGCGTCGAGCTGGTCGACGGCCGCGAGCAGGCCGACCTCGTCGTCGTCAACACCTGCACCGTGACCGCGGTCGCCGACGGCAAGTCCCGCCAGGCCGTCCGGCGCGCCAGGCGGACGAGCCCGAACGCACGGGTCCTGGTCACAGGTTGTTCGGTGGCAATCGAGCCGGAGTCGCTGGCGGCCGCCGACCCCGAGGCCCGCCTCTACGAAGGCGAATCCCGGGGCCGCCTGCTCGCGGACCTGGCCGAACTTCTCGCACCGGTCGAAGGACGGGCCGAGCCGACGCTCTCGGGCGTCGATCGAGCGGTCGAGTCGCCACCCCGCCGGTCATTCGAACTCGAAGTCGACGAGGGCTCGATCGAGGACGACTTCGAGTCACGGGCGGCAGCCGATCGGACGCGCGCCTTCGTCAAGATCCAGGACGGCTGTTCGTTCCACTGCACCTACTGCGTGATCCCGCGGGCGCGCGGCCCGGAGCGCTCGATCGTTCCCGACGCGGTCCTTGCCGAGATTCGCGGCGCGCTGGCGGCGGGCCATCGCGAGGTCGTGCTGACGGGCATAAACGTGGGCACCTACGACGGGGGCGAGGGTGTCGAATGCCCCCTGACACTGCCCGAACTGGTGCGGCGCATCCTGTTGGAGACGACCGTGGAGCGGATCCGACTCAGCTCCATCGAGCCGCAGCACCTCGACGACGAGCTGCTCGACGTCTGGGTCGGTTCGACCGGGCGCTGCCTGCCCCACTTCCACGTCCCACTGCAATCCGGCGACGATACGATCCTGCGGCGCATGGGGCGACGCTACGACGCCGCTTTCTACGCCGCGCTGGTCGCTCGGGTCCGCGAGGCGATGCCCGAGGCGGCCGTCCACGCCGACCTGATCGTGGGATTCCCGGGCGAGGACGACGCGGCGTGGGCTCGGACGGCCGCGTTCCTGCGCCGCCTGGATCTCGCCGGCATCCACGTGTTCCGCTATTCCGCCCGGCCCGGGACTCCGGCGGCGCGAATGGTCGGGCAGGTCGACGGCCGGGCGAGGAAGCGGCGGGCCGCCGAGGCGCTGGCGCTGGCGGCGGACGCGCGCGCGAGCTTCGCCGCCCGGCAGCTCGGCCGCGAGCTGCGGGTGCTGTTCGAGCGGCCGCTCCCCGACGGGCGGTGGCTCGGCCATGCGGAGAGCCACGTCCTGGTCGCCGCGGCGGCGCCCGACGGAGGCTCGCTGGACAACGCGATCGGTCTGGTTCGGGCCGAATCGGTCGAACCCGAGGCCCCGGATCGACTCACAGGGAGGCTGCTGGCGGTCGATCGGCCGCCGCTCGGACCCGAGTTGGGCGGGATCGATCGGCAGCCACTGGCGCGGGCGGCGCGCAAGTAGCAAGATCGGCATGGCCACCAGGCCGCCCTCAGAGAGCTCAGGGAGCGCGCCATGCCGTCCGACTGCCTTTTCTGTCGCATCATCGCGGGCGAGCTGCCCTCGGCCCCCGTCTACTCCGACGATTTGGTCGTGGCCATCCGCGACATCTCCCCGCAGGCGCCCACGCACATCCTGCTGCTGGCCCGCAAACACATCGCCTCCGTCCGTGAGGTGGGCGATGCCGACCGAGAACTGATGGGCGCGATGTTCCAGGTGGCGGCCGAACTAGCGAAGCGCGAAGGGATCGCCGAGGGCGGCTACAGGCTGGTCGTCAACGTCGGCCGGAACGGCGGTCAGACCGTCGACCACCTGCACGTCCACATGCTCGGCGGCCGCCAGATGACCTGGCCCCCCGGCTGATCCGGCAGCGCGCCCGGAAGCCGGCGCCTGCCCCGTCCGGAGCTAGGACAGGCGGCCGTCCTCGCGGACGGGCAGAGGCTCGTCGACGACGGCCCAAGCGCGGACGCGATCGCGCTGAACCTTGAACGTGTGGGTCCGCGGGAAGTCGGCGTCCGGCCACAATCGCCAGCCGGCGACTCGCTGATGCACGGCAAGCGTGCGGTTCGCGGCCCGGATCGCGGCGTCGATCTCGGCCCGCACTCTGACCGGGTCGTCGATCAGTGGGGCTCGGGTCGAGTCGGGGGGTTCCCCGGGCTGAGGCAGGACCGGCGCGCCGGGTGCGAGAACAACCGCCTCGATTCGTCCGGGCACGGTTTCGGCAACTACCGCGTCGCGGATCCCGGCCGTCCGGAGCGCGTTCTCGATGTCCTCGGGATACACGTTGAGGCCGCTGGGCAGGACGATGATGTCCTTCTTTCGGCCCATCAGGATCAGGTTGCCACGCTCGTCGTGGCGCCCGATGTCGCTCGTCTTGTACCAGCCGTCCGGGGTGAACGAGCCGGCCGTCGTCGTGGGATCGCGCCAGTAGCCACCGAACAGCGTCGGCCCCGCCACCAGGATCTCGCCGTCGTCGGCCAGCTTGACCCGCACCGGCGGGACCGTCCGCCCCACCGTGCCCAGGCCGTGGTCCCGCTGGTTGGTCGCCGAGACCACGCCGCACTCGGTGGCGCCGTAGGCCTGCATGACCACCACCCCGATGTCCTCCCAGGCCTGCTGAAGCGCGGGCGGCAGGAACGCGGCCGCGGAGACGATCAGGTTCAGCGAGCCGCCGAACTGGCGATGGACTTCGGCGAACAGCCGCCGTCGAGCCGGATAGGGAAGCCGCCGCGCGATCCGGCGAACCGCGTTGAACTTCCTGAGCTGGCCGCGGGCGGCCACCTCCCGTTCTATCGCCGCCCAGAAGAGGTCAATGACCTGCGGCACCAGCACGAGCGACGTGGTCCGGTGGTCTCGGATCGCCTCGAAGATGACTCGCGGGTTGCGGCTCCGAACGTAGAGGATGTCGGCGCCGACGCTCATGCCGTAGAAGACGAGACACACCTGCTCCAGCAGATGCGACAGCGGGAGCAGTGAAACGGCGCGGTGCTCCTGCTCGGGGAGGAGGTTGTGCGCCGCGTCGAGCGTTCCTATCAGGTTGGCGTGGGTGAGGACGACGCCCTTGGGCTCTCCGGTGGTGCCCGAGGTGAAGATGATCTCCGCGATGTCGCCGCCCGACGGCCGCGGCCAGGCCTCGACCTGGGTTTCCCAGTCGGCCGGGAAGGAGCCGTCCGGTTCCCCGGCCAGCCGCTCGACGATCGAGGTCGGGAAGTGCTCCAGCCGGGCATCGGCGGGGTCGGGCGTGTCGCGGCCGGTGCCCAGGACCAGGTGGCCAGCGTCGGCCCGGACGACGATGCGCTCGATGGCCCCCGGCGACATGCGCAGATCCAGGGGCACGAGGGCCACGCCGGCGCGCATGGCACCGAAGTAGAGGGCCGGGACGGCCGGGCTGGAAGGCGTCCAGACCAGCAGCCGATCGCCCCGCTCGAGCCCGAGCGCCCTGAGCCGCCAGGCGACGATCCGGCTGCGCCGATTTAGCTCACGGTAGGTCCAGCGCTCCATCGAGCCGTCGTCGCCGCGCATGCCGAAGGCCGCACGATCGCCGTAGCGGCTTTCGCCCTGGTCGATGATGTCGAGGAGGCTGTCGAGTCTGTCCATGCGCGGGCCATCATAGGCGAGGTGCCGTCCGGGGCAGCCACGGGCTCGGGCGTACGGCGCCGCCCACGCCGGGGGCGGCCACGGCTCGGGCCTGGGAAGTGCGTCCCGTAGACAAGGGCGCGCGGATCGGGCTACACTCCGCGCGCCCTGTTCGCGGGCGGCGTGTGTACGCTCCACGGAGCGGATGGCAAGCCGCGATCGCGAACGAGCCCCAAAGGAGGTGATTTCCGGATTGGCAGAAGTCCGTGTGGGTGAGAACGAAAGCTTCGAGAGTGCCCTGCGCCGGTTCAACAAGAAGATCCAGCAGAGCGGCATCCTGGCCGAGGCCCGTCGCCGCGAGCACTACGAGAAGCCGAGCGTGAAGCGCAAGCGCAAGGAAGCGAAGCGCAAGAAGGTCGCTCGCCAGCAGCAGAGCTAGCGGGACCAGTCACGCCGTCGAAGGGTGCGCGCCCGACTGCTGATCGCACACCCGCCCCGAGGTGCCACACCGGTGTCCCTCCGCGATCGACTCGACGAAGAGTTGAAGGCCGCAATGCGGTCGAACGACGCCGTGCGCCGCGATGCGCTGCGCATGGTGCTGGCGGCCGTACAGCGAGCCGAAAAGGAAGGCAAGCACAGGCTTGCCGACGACGAGATGCTCGGCGTGCTGACCCGCGAGCTCAAGGTCCGCCACGAGTCCGTGGACACATTCAGGGCCGGCCACCGCGAAGACCTGGTGGCAAAGGAGGAGGCCGCGATCGCGGTCGTCTCCGAGTTCATGCCACAGCCGCTCTCGGAAACGGAGCTGCGGGCCCTGGTCGAACAGGCCGTTGCCGAGACCGGGGCCGCGTCCCCGCGCGACATCGGCAAGGTCATGGGCTGGCTCTCTCCGAAGACGCGCGGTCGGGCCGACGGGAAGGCCGTCAATCAGATGGTGACGCAGCTGCTGGCAGCCCGCGCCGCCGGATCGTGACGGAAGCGCCGTGCTGAGGGAGCCGCACGAACGACCCAGTCCGTTCGGCCGGCGCGACGCGGTCCGGCTGGTCCTCGCGGCGGTCCTCATAGTGGCCGCTCTGGCCGCCGGAGTCATCAGCGACCTCACGCCGTCGAGCCCGAACCTGGCTGCCGGGACCATCGCCCAATCGGCGGTCGTCGCCCCGCGCGACGCCACGATCCCGGACGCCATCAAGACCAAGCAGGCCCAGGACGCCGCTTCGGCGGCCCAAACGCCCGTGTACGACTACACCCCGGACCGGGCCAAGTCCATTGCCGCCCTTCAGGTGGCCGAGTTGCAGCTCGACCTCAAGCCGGTCGACGACGCCTTCAGTTCGTCGACGGCTCCGGAAGCCAGAACCGCGGCGCTGCAGACGGCTCTGCCCTCGCTGTCGTCGGACAATCGGACCATCCTCCTGACCCTCGATCCGTCGCGCTGGCCCTACGTCGAGCAGGCGGCCGAGAGCGCGCTGAGCGCCGGCGAACAGGTCGAACTGCGCGACACCGATCTGGCCGCCAGGCAGGCCTCGCTCGCGGCTCCGTATATTCCGCCGGGTCTCGGTCTGAGCCTGGCCGAGGAGCAGCTCGCCGAGGGCATCGCCACGCCTCTGTTCGTGGCCAACTCCGCGTACAGCCCCACGCTGACGCAGCAGGCGCGCGACAAGGCCGTGGCCGCCGTGCCCACCGTCGAGGACGTCTTCAAGGCCGGCCAGGTGATCGTCGACCAGGGCCACCTTATCGGCGCGTCGGACATGATCGCGATCAGCTACTTCGGCCTGGACAAGTCGACCGTTGATTGGGGCAAGCCCGGGGCCTGGATGCTGCTCGGAACCATCGTTGCCGCGCTCCTGCTGGGCTGGCTGTGGCGCTTCAGGCCCGAGTACTGGCACCGCAGCCGTACGCTGGTCCTGATCGGCCTGATCTTCGTAGTGTCGGTTCTGGCGGTGAAGCTGCCCGGAGGCCGGGCCTGGCTGCCCTACGTGATCCCCACGGCCGCGGCCGGGATGCTGCTCACGCTGCTGCTCGACGCCGGCGTCGGCGTGGTCATGGTCGCGCTCCTGGCAGTTCTGGCCGGCCCCGTCAGCGGCTCGCCGGTCGAGCTCTCCGCGTACGTCTTCCTCGGCGGCTTCGCCGGCATCCTGGCCATCCGCAAGGGCGAGCGGCAGCACTTCTTCCTGCAGGCGGGGCTGGCCGTCGCGGTCACCGACCTGGCGGTCATCGGCACGTTCGGGCTGCTGGGCCAGCACGACATGACCGGCATGCTGCAACTCGGGGCCGCCGCGGTCGGCGGCGCACTGATCGCCACGGTGATCGCCCTGGGCTCCTTCGCGGTGCTCGGGAATCTGTTCGGGATTCTCACCGGCTCGCAGCTGCTCGAGCTGGCGAACCCGTCGCAGCCTCTGCTACGCCGGCTGCTCATCGAGACACCCGGCACGTATCACCACTCGCTGATGGTGGGCAATCTGGCCGAGCGGGCCGCCTCGTCCATCGGGGCCGATCCGCTCCTCGCGCGCGCCGCCGCCTACTACCACGACATCGGCAAGCTGGCCAACCCGCTCGCCTTCATCGAGAACCAGGCCGGCGGCGAGAACGTCCACGAGCAGCTGGAGCCCGAGGTTTCGGCGACGATCCTCAAGCAGCACGTCCCCGACGGAATCGAGATGGCCTACAGGGCGCATCTGCCCAAGCCGCTGATCGCGTTCATTCCGCAGCACCACGGAACGGCGATCCTGGGGTACGTGTACGGGAAGGCTCGCGAGGCCGCGGCGAAGCCCTTCGGCGGGGAAGGCACTCCCGCCGGCAAGGCCGCGGCCGACGCGGTCGACCAGCGCCGCTTCCGTCACGGCGGCCCGAAACCCCAGTCGCGCGAGGCCGCGATCCTCATGCTCTCCGACGGCGTTGAGGCGTCGGTTCGCTCACTCTCGAGCCGCGATGAGGCGACAATAAGGGCGATGGTGGGCCAGATAATCCAGGAGCGGTTGAGCGACGGCCAGCTGAACGAGTGCGACCTCACGATTCGAGATCTCGAGAACATACGGGAGGCCTTCGTGGGGCAGCTCCTGGGCATGTACCACCAGCGGATCGAGTATCCGCAGAACAAGGTCGTCGAGCTCGAATCGCGGCGTGAACGAGGCGCGGGGTAGCAGAGGAGGGGACTCGACATGGCGGAACCGGAGGTCGGCTCGGGCGGGTCGATCGCCAATCGAGAGTTCGCCCGCTTGAGCGCTGGCGCCTCCGCCGGCGGCTCGGCCGACGCTTCGATGACGGGCGCCCCGCACGATCCTTCCGAGGCGGACGAAGGCGCGACCTCGTCGACGTATCTACCGCCCTTCCGGATCGACGTGACGGTCCGGCCGGAAGTGCCCCATGTCGTATCGCGCCACCGTGTGGCAGCCGCCGTAGGAGCGGCGCTGGAGGCAGCCGGGGCGCCCGGTCCCGCTTCCATCGGCGTGGTCCTGTCGGACGACTCCGAACTGGCCGCAGCTCAACGCCATGCACATGGGCGTTTCCGGAGCGACCGACGTGCTCTCGTTCCCGTTCTTTCCGCCCGAGGCGTTCCCGTCCCACGAGCGCGGCGCCTCGACTCAGCGCGACCACTGGGTGGCCGCCGCGCTCAAGCAGGCCTTCGCCCTTCCGCCGGGCCTGCGAGCCCACCTCGGGGACGTCATCGTGTCGGTCGAGAGGGCGATCGCTCAGGCGGGGGACGGCCGGGGCGGGCAGAGCGGCGACGTTCGCTGGACGGCCGCCGAGGAGCTGCTCCTGCTGGCGGTCCACGGAACGCTCCACATCTGCGGCTGGGACCACGCCGAGCCCGTCGAGGAGGCCGCCATGCGGGCTCTCGAGCGGCGCGTTCTGGCGTCGCTGCCGGCTCCGGGTCACGAACACGCGGGCGAGGCCGGCCACGATCCGGCAGCCGGGGCGGCCGAAGCCGCGGAGACGATCGAGGCGGCCGAGGTCGAGTAGGGCGCTCGGGGCGAGCCGGGCGTTCCCGCAGAGCATTCCCGCACAGCGGCGCGCCGAGACTCGATCGAGGGCGGATCCGCGCCGGCTGATACCATCCGCGCAGGCCCTGCGAACCCGCATCAGGGCTGGTTTTGCGTGTCGCGTGGAAGCGCGGCGGCCCACTCTGGAGCAGCGGTGAAGATCGTCGTTGGCCTGGGGAATCCCGGCGCCCAGTACGAGAAGACGCGCCACAACATCGGCTGGATGGTCCTCGATCGACTGGCCGACCGGGCCGGCTGGTCCGGCAGGGGTCGGACGCGCGACGCGTCGTCGGTCGTTCAGGGCCGCTACAGCGGGCTGGACCTCGTGCTGGTCAAGCCGCTGACGTTCATGAACGAGTCCGGGCTGGCGGTGCGCAAGGTACTGGCCCGCCAGCACGCGCCGCTGTCCGAGATGCTCGTCGTCTGCGACGACTTCGCCCTGCCGTTCGGCAAGCTGCGGTTCCGCGAAGGCGGCAGCGCCGGCGGCCACAACGGCCTGCGCTCGATCATCGGCGAGCTCGGCAACGAGCAGTTCAGCCGGCTTCGAGTCGGCATCGGGGAGCCGGGCGGGGACGCCATCGACCACGTCCTGAGCCAATTCGGGCGGGGCGAGAAGGCCCGGCTGTCCGAACTGCTCGACGCCGCGGCCGACGCGGTCGAAGCCTGGGCTCGCGACGGCACGAGCAAGGCCGCGAACCACTTCAACGCCTTCGAGCTGCGGCCCGACGACGCGGCCCGGTCGGCACCCCCGGGCGCCGTCGACGGTCCCCCCGGAGCCGATGGGATAAGGCGCACGCGAACGGGCTGGCGCAAGCCGAAGTCGCCCGAGGGCGGCGAGTGAGCGTCCGCGGAGGCCGTCCTCTGCGCCGCCAGATCGAAGCCGCGCTCAGCGGCGAGGCCGACCCGCTGGGCGCGGACGGGCTGGGACTGCCGGACCGCGCGTCCCCGGCCGGCCCGGACGACGAGTTCGCGGTCGCGGACGATGGCGCCTCGGCGCCGATGCGGCGCGGCAAGCGAGGCCACGAGAGGCACGTCGACGAGGAGATCCGGGTCGCCTACCAGGCCGCCCAGGCGGCGCGGGACGTGGCCAACCGGGCGGCCGCGGCGGCCGGTTCCGGGTCGGGGGCGACGGCGCGCAAGCTGCCCGATCTTCGCGTGCTGCCGCCGCTGCTCCACTCCAGCGGAGCGTTCGCCACGCTCAGGGAGCGGCTCGGGGCGGAGAACGCGCCACTCCCCGGCGGCGGCCGCCACGCGTCGCTGGCCTCGGTCCCGCACGGGGCCAAGTCCTTCCTCGCGGCGGCCCTGGCAGTCGGCGACTCCGCGGGTCCGGCCGAGATTCCGGCTCCCGGCGTCCCCGGCGCCGCCGCCGGCCGTCCCGTGGCGCCGGTCGTCGGGGAGCGGCTCTGCTGGGTGGCTCGCGACGCGGAGATCGGCGATCGCGTGGCCGAGGAGCTGCAGGCGTGGCTGGGCGATCCCGACGCGGTGACCGTGCTGGAGCCGCGGACCGCGCTGGCCTATGAACGCAGCGAGCTGGTCCGCGACGAGACCGCCGCACGCGTCGCCGCGCTGGCCGCCTGGCGCTCCGGCCGGGCCAGGGTCCTGGTTGCCAGCGTTCAGGCGCTCCTCCAGCACACCCTGGACCCGCAGGAGGTTCCTTCCGAGCCCCGCCGCCTCAAGGTGGGCACGCGCCTTCACCAGGACGCTCTGCTCCGCGACCTGCTTGCGCTCGGTTACGACCCCGTCCTCGAAGTAGCCGGTCGCGGTGAGTTCGCCCGGCGCGGAGGGCTCGTCGACGTATTCCCATCGGCCTCGCCGTTGCCCATTCGGGTCGAGCTCTTCGGCGACGAGATCGACTCGATGCGGGCCTTCGATCCCACCGACCAGCGCAGTCTTCACGCCGTAGACGAGGTGGTGCTGCTGCCCGCCAGCGAGTTCCTCGTGCCGCCCGGAGGCATGGCGGAGATCCGGGACCGCGTCGCCGCCCTGCCCGGACGACATGCGAAGCTGCCGGAGCGGCTGGCCGCGGATCTGGCCCGCTTCGAAGAGGGAGTCCACGCCGGGACGGGCGATCTCGGGGCCCGGCCGGGTCACGACCACGAGCGAGCCCGCCAGTCCCCCGGAGGCCCGCTTCACGTCGCCGCGGCCGCCCGCGCCCTCGAGACCGGCGACGCGGCCGAGGTTTGGGCGGCCGTGCTGTGCCCGGCGACCGGCCTGGACCACGTGCCCGTCGGGACGCTGCTCGTGCTCGACGAGCCCGGCGACATCGCCGACTCGGCCGACTTCCTGTGGCGCCAGGCCGAGGAGCGGCGGGCGGAGCTAGTGGCCGGCGGCGATCTGCCCGACAGGTGGCCCGAGGCCTACCTCGGCCCGCGCGACTGGAAGGCCCGCCTCCTGCGCGGTCGCACTCTCGAGCTGACCTGGGAGTCGGAGGCTCAAACGCCAACGGGCGGCGGAACGCCGCTCGGCGACCTGTTCGGCTGGCGCGAGCCGGCTCTGCCGCCCGCCAGGACGGCGCGCCTGGCCCAGACGATCGAAGGCTGGGCGATCGAGGGCGACCGGGTCGTGCTCGCCTCGGATCAGGCTCCCCGTCTCGCCGACCTGCTGGCGGAGCAGGGTCTGCCGACGGCCGTGGTCGACCGGCTCTCGGACGCCCCCGCGCGGGGCAGCCGGGCCCTCATCGGCCGGAGCCTCAACGGCGGTTTCGCCGACGGTCCGGACGGACTCGCGTTCGTCACCGACCGCGAGCTGTTCGGCTCCGTCCGGGTTCGGCGACCCAAGGCGCTGCGGCGCGTCGTTCCGCGCGACGTCCTCGAGCGCCTCACTCCGGGCGACCTGGTCGTGCACATCGACCACGGCATCGCCCGCTACGAGCGCATGCTCCGCCGCGGCACCTCCGGCGAGGAGCGGGACTATCTGGAACTGAGCTTCGCCGGGACGGACAAGATCTTCCTGCCGGTTGAGCAGATCAACCGGATCAGCCGCTACTCGGGCGGTGAGAATCCGGCTCTCAGCAAGCTGGGCGGCGCCGAGTGGCTGCGGACCAAGCAGCGGGTCAAGCGCGCCGTCACCGACCTCGCCAGGGAGCTGCTGGAGATCTACGCCGCTCGGGCCGCAGCGCCGGGCTTCGCCTACGCGGAGGACACGCCCTGGCAGGCGGAGCTCGAAGCCTCCTTCCCGTACGAGGAGACGCTCGACCAGCTCCGGGCGACCGCGGAGGTCAAGCTCGACATGGAAGCGGGCCGGCCGATGGACAGGCTGGTCGTCGGCGACGTCGGCTACGGCAAGACCGAGGTCGCGCTTCGCGGCGTCTTCAAGGCGATCCAGGGCGGCAAGCAGGTCGCCGTTCTCGTCCCCACGACGATCCTGGCGGCGCAGCACCACGACACGTTCAGCCAGCGGTTCGCGGCCTTCCCGATCACGGTCAGGCTGCTGTCGCGCTACGTCCCCGACCACGAGCAGGAGAAGACCATCGAGGGTCTCGCGTCGGGCGCGGTCGATCTCGTCATCGGGACCCATCGCCTGCTCAGCAAGGACGTCCGCTTCCGCGACCTCGGCATGGTCATC
Organism: uncultured Chloroflexia bacterium; assembly: GCA_963838285.1. Classification (GTDB taxonomy): domain Bacteria; phylum Chloroflexota; class Limnocylindria; order Limnocylindrales; family CSP1-4; genus Fen-1039. The sequence continues at coordinate 1,007,064 of CAWIQP010000004.1, read as the reverse complement.
GTCGACGAGGAGCAGCGTTTCGGAGTGGCCGCAAAGGAGCGGCTCAAGAAGCTGCGCCGCGAGGTCGACGTACTGACTCTCTCCGCGACGCCGATCCCGCGGACGCTCAACCTGGCTCTCGCCGGCGTCCGCGATCTCTCGCTCATCGAAACTCCGCCCGAGGATCGCCTGCCGATCCAGACGCGCGTCGCCGAGGCGTCCACAGGCCTGGTCCGCGACGCGATCCTGCGCGAGCTCGATCGTGGCGGCCAGGTCTTCTTCGTCCACAACCGCGTTGAGACGATCGAGGCGCAGGCCGATCAGCTGCGCCAGCTGCTGCCGGGCATCCGGATCGCCGTGGGCCACGGCCAGATGCCGGAAGGCCGGCTGGAGAAGGTGATGCTCGCCTTCGCCGGCGGCGCGACGGACGTCCTGGTCTGCACCACGATCATCGAGTCGGGACTGGACATCCCGAACGCCAACACGATCATCATCGACCGCGCCGACACGCTCGGGCTGGCCCAGCTCTACCAGCTCCGCGGGCGAGTCGGACGCTCCTCCCGACGCGCCTACGCCTACCTGCTCTACCGGCGCCGCGAGAAGCTCTCGGACGTGGCGCGCAAGCGGCTGCAGGCCATCTTCAACGCCTCGGAGCTGGGGGCCGGCTTCCAGATCGCCCTGTCGGACCTGGAGATTCGCGGCGCGGGAAACATCCTCGGCGCCGAGCAGCACGGCCATGTCGCGGCGGTGGGCTTCGACCTCTACACGCGTCTCCTGGCCGAGGCCGTCGAGGAGCAGAAGGCCGAGTTCGAAGGCCGGCCGGCGGAGATCGAGCGTCCCGGCGCCGTCGTCGACCTGCCGGTCGACGCCCACCTGCCGGACTCGTACGTCCCGGAGACGTCGCAGAAGCTCGACCTTTACCGGCGCCTCGGGCGCGTGCACACGGAGGGGGAGCTGGCCGCCTTCCGCCAGGAGCTGCTCGATCGTTTCGGGCCGCTGCCGCAGCCGGTGCTCCGGCTGCTCGAGGTCGTGGAACTGCGCATGGCCGCCGAGAGCGCCGGCATCGCCTCGATCTCGCGCGAGGAGGGCGAGCTGGTCGTCCGGCTCGGGACGCTGTCTCGCGCGGCGGCGATCCGCGCCCTGGCCCCGATGGGCCGCGAAGCAGTCCGATTCGGCACGAACCAGGCCCGCATCAGGCTGCCGCGGGATCCCGCCAGGTCCTGGAGCGTGGCCCAATCCGTGGTCTCGCGCCTGCTTCCCGCGGCCGCGGAGCAGCAGGCACAGCGGGAGCGGGCGGCTGCCGCCCAGGGTCGTCCGGAGTAGCCGCCGGCCCCGAAACGCAACCCCGCGAGTGCGCCGCGAGACGGAACCGACCGCGTCCCCGGAAGGCGCGCCGTCCCGACGCCGGCTTGATCGCGTAACCTATGGGCGGTTCGCGCCCGAGAAAAGGGCGTGGACCGGGCCCCGGTGGGGTTCGTCACTGGAAGCCGGTGAGTTCCGTCGCACCCCGCGCCACGGCGACCACGCGGCCGTGTGCACCCGGCCGGGAAGGACGTGGGATGCAACGATCGGAAAAGGCAATATCGGGCGTCGCGCACCCGAAGGCGAGCCGCTCGGGCGAGAAGGACAACTTCCGTCCCGATATCGAGGGGCTTCGCGGCGTCGCCGTTTCGCTCGTCGTGCTGTTCCACGCCGGGCTGCTGTCCCAGGCCTCGGTTCAGCTCACCGGTGGCTTCATCGGCGTCGATCTTTTCTTCGTCGTCTCCGGCTACCTGATCACCGGGCTGCTGATCCGCGAGCGAGAGCGCACCGGGAAGATCAGCTTCTCGCGTTTCTACGCCCGCCGGGTCCGGCGCATCCTGCCAGCGGCCGCCGTCACGCTGCTGATCACCATCCCGCTGGCCAACTCGCTGGTCACGCTGGTCGAGCGTTCGTCGGCCATGGAGGACGCGGCCTCGGCCGCCCTCTCCATCGCGAACATCCGCTTCGCGATGACGACCGACTACTTCAACCCGGTCAACTACTCGCCCTTCCTGCATTTCTGGTCCCTCGGCGTCGAGGAGCAGTTCTACTTCGTCTGGCCGGCCCTGCTTGCGGTCGTGGCCTGGAAGTGGCCTCGTGCCGGCGCGGCCGCGGCGCTGTCCGTGGTCGTCGTGGTGTCCTTCATCGCCAGCGCGATCGTCACCACCAACTCGCCTTCGACGGCCTTCTATATGCTCCCGACCCGAGCCTGGCAGCTGGCCGCCGGAGGTCTGCTGGCGGTTGGATCCGGGTCGCTCGATCGGCTGCCCGGCGCCCTTCGGAGCGTGGTGAAGCTTCTGCTCGCCTACGCCGGTTGGGCCGCCCTGGCCGCCCTGATCACCGCGGCGTTCGTCATCAGCTCCGTGGGGACTCCCTACCCGGGCACCGCGGCGCTCGTGCCGACGATCGCCGGCGTGCTGCTCATCGCCTCCGGCCCGGAACGAGCGGGCCCCGGCATTCTTCTCCGGCTGCCGCCGATCCGGTTCCTCGGCAAGATCAGCTATTCGCTCTACCTGTGGCACTGGCCGATGCTCATCCTGGGCGGCCTCTACCTGACGACGCCGCTGAACCCGTGGCTCACTCCGGGCCAGGCGGTCGTCCTGGCGGCGCTCTCCATCCCGGTCGCGACCGCCAGCTGGTTCTTCGTCGAGGAGCCGTTCCGACGCGGCGCGATCCCGCTGCCGCGGCCCAGCCGGATCGTGGCCGCCGGCGTCGCGGTGATGGTGCTCGTGGCCTTGGTAGGCACGAGCTTCGACTTCGGCGCTCAATCGGCGCTCGCGGCCCTGGACAATCCGACCGCCGATTCCAACGCCACTACGACTCCGACCGAGCTGGCGGTCGCCACACCGACCCCGATGCCAACGCCGACGCTAGAGTCGATCGCGCCGGCCTCGCTCGCCCCGAACGCCACGCCGACGCCCGCCCCGGGGATGACCCCGGCCCTCACGTTCGGTCCTAGCCCGCAGCCGCCCACGTCGTATGCGATCACGAATGCCATACGGCCCTCTCTCGGCAATGCCGCCACGGACTACGAGCAGCCCTGGCACGACAACTGCCTCGGCTGGCAGGCGACCACCACGCCGAACCCGTCGAGCAAGTGCATCTACGGCAATCCCAGCGGCACCTATACCGTGGCCCTGGTCGGCGACTCGCACGCCTCGGCCCTGTTCCCGGGTGTAAACGCTGTCGCCAAGGCCCACGGCTGGAAGCTGATCCCGTATCTGAAGATCAACTGCTCCTTCCTGGATCTGAGCGATCTGATGTGGTACGGCCCGCCCATGATCGCTTACCCGCAGTGCGAGACCTGGAACAGCACCGTGGTGAGCAAGCTCCAGAAGAACCCGCCGAACCTGGTGATCATCTCGATGAGCCGCTGGATCTTCACAGCCGATGCCAACGAGGAGAACGTCGCCACGGAGAGCGCCGCGCTGATCCGGATGATCCAGAAGATCCCGTCCAGTTCCAAAGTGGTGATCATCCAGGACCCGCCGCTGCCCACCGCGGAGAAAGTGCCCGATTGCCTGTCCACGTACATGTCCGACTGGCGCAAGTGCGCCTACACGCGCCGCGAGGGCTTCGGTTCGGCGATGGGCTCGCGCGAACAGGCGGCGGCCAAGGCGACGGGCGCGGGGCTGATCGTCCTGACCGACGCCATCTGCCCTGGCACCGGCGACTGCCCGGTCGTGATCGACAACATGATCGTGTGGCGCGACGAACACCATCTCACCGCCACGTTCTCGACCAGCCTCGGTCCCGTGATAGATGCCCAGCTGATGGCCATCCTCAACGCCTGGGCCAGACCGTCGATCGCTCCGGGCCCGAGTTCCTCGTGAGTAATTCCGGCGAGCGAGGGGTTCGGAACGGTCGGGGCCTGCGGTAGACTTCGCCTGCCGAACCCGCCGTCGCTTGCCTGGAGGATCGCCTCGACCATGTCAGCCGAGGAACTGCGCGCGAAGATTCGCGAGATTCCCGACTTTCCCAAGCCGGGCATCCTCTTCTACGACATCACCACTCTGCTCAAGGATCCCGGCGCGTACAGAGACGCCATCGATCTGATGATCGAGCCGTATCGCGACGCCGGCGTCGATCTCGTGGTGGCCATGGAATCGCGCGGCTTCATCTTCAGCGGCCCGATCGCCTACCAGCTCAACGCCGGGTTCGTCCCCGTCCGAAAGCTTGGCAAGCTGCCGGCCGAAACGGTATCCGTGGAATACGCCCTCGAGTACGGCTCCAATACTCTCGAGATCCACAAGGACTCGATCCGGCCGGGTCAGCGCGTGCTCATCGTCGACGATCTGCTCGCCACCGGCGGCACCGTTCGCGGGACGATCGAGCTCGTCGAGCGTCTCGGGGGCCAGATCGTCGGCCTGGCATTCCTGGTGGAACTGCTGTTCCTGAAGGGACGCGATCGGCTTCAGGGCTTCAAGACGACGAGCGTCATCCAGTACTGATCCACGGACGGTGTCGTGAAACCCTCGGCCGCGCGCTCCCGGAGCCGAATCCTGTGACGACCGGCGCCATCGCCCGCCGCGAACGAGCGCTCGTGGTCCACGAGACGGCCGACCGGCAGATGCTCCGGGCCTTCCTCGAGACCGACCGCATCTACTCGGCCTATGCCCTGTGCGACCTCGACGACCGCGAGTTCCTCCGCACTCGCTGGGGAGTGGCGTTGTCCGCAGGACAGCCCGTCGCCGTGGTGCTGCAGTACGCCGGCTACTCGCCCCAGCCGATCTTCGTCATGGGCGAGAACCCCGGCATCGAGGCCATTCTGGCCAACGTCATCAAGCCGCGCACCGCCTACGTCGCCGCCCGCCCCGCGCATCTGTCCGCCATCGCCGCGAACTATCGCGTAGAGCCGGGGCCGCCGATGCTGAGGATGTGGGTCGATCCGGCGCACTTCCGGCCATTCCCGGCGGACGTGGAGCGGCTGCTGCCGGTCGACATCGGCGAGCTTAACCGCCTCTACCAGCTCGGCTTCGCTTCGTGGCTGCCGGCCAGCGCCATCAGCGACGGGCTGTACTACGGCACTCGCGTCGGCGGCCGTCTCGTTTCCGCCGCCGGTACCCACGTCATCAGCCGGTCGGCCAGGCTGGCCGTGGTCGGCAACGTCATGACCCACGCCGATTTCCGCGGACGCGGGTACGCTACGGCCGTCACCGGCGCCGTGACCGCGGATCTGCTGCGGTTCTGCGATCAGGTCGTCTTGAACGTCCGGGCGGACAATCCGCCTGCGCTGGCCGCTTATCGAAGGCTCGGCTACCAGGTCTACGCGACCTTCGAAGAGAGGCTGATCCATCGAACCGAGGCCCTATGGAGCGGCTGGAGTGGAGCGCTTCGCCGCCTTCTCGCTCGCAAGGAGTCGTGAACCGCATGGCCATCCCCAACCCGCCGGCCGCCTCCATCTCGGCGCCCGGCGCTACCAATTCGAGCCTGCCCGGCCATGACGTCGCGGACCTCCACCTCGCCGCGGAAGGCAAGCGACGCATCGAGTGGGCCGAGCGCGAGATGCCGGTCCTCCGGCTGATCCGCGAGCGGTTCGAGCGCGAGAAGCCGCTGGCCGGGCTCCGCCTGGCGGCCTGCCTCCACGTCACCACCGAAACCGCTAACCTGGTCCGGACCCTGAAAGCCGGCGGCGCGGAAGTGGTCCTGTGCGCGTCCAACCCGCTCTCCACGCAGGACGACACGGCCGCGGCGCTGGTCGCCGAGTACGGCATCTCCACCTACGCTCGTCACGGCGCCGACCGCGACACCTATTACCGCCACCTCAACGCCGCCGCCGACACCCGGCCCCACATGACCATGGACGACGGCTGCGACCTGGTGACCCTGATCCACCAGGAGCGGCGCGGCCAGCTGTCCGAGATATTCGCCGGCACCGAGGAGACGACGACGGGCGTGATCCGCCTCAAGGCGATGGCCGCCGACGGCGCTCTCGGCTATCCGGTCGTGGCGGTGAACGAGGCGCTGACGAAGCACCTCTTCGACAACCGGTACGGCACCGGCCAGTCCACGCTCGACGGCATCCTGCGGGCCACGAACCTGCTCATCGCCGGGCGCCACGTCGTGGTCGCCGGCTACGGCTGGTGCGGCAAGGGGATCGCGTCGCGGTTCCGGGGCATGGGCGCGCAGGTCGCCGTGGTCGAGGTAGACCAGGTCCGGGCCCTCGAGGCGCTCATGGACGGCAACCTGGTGATGACGATCGGCGACGCCGCGCCCTGGGGCGACATCTTCATCACCGCCACGGGCGACATCCACGTCATCCGGGCCGAGCACTTCAAGCTCATGCGCGACGGCGCGATCATGGCCAACTCCGGCCACTTCGACGTCGAGATCGACCTGCCGGCCCTGGCGGAGCTGGCCGGCGGCCGGGTGCGCGAGGTCAGAGACAACGTCGTCGAGTACACGGTCGGCGGCAAGCGGCTGCACATCCTGGCCGAGGGCCGGCTCGTCAACCTCAGCGCCGCCGAAGGGCATCCGGCAGCGGTCATGGACATGAGCTTCGCCAACCAGGCCCTCACCGCCGAGTATCTGCGCGGCAAGCACAAGGATCTCGCCAACGGCGTCTACGACGTCCCCGAGGAGATCGACGTCGAGGTGGCCCGGCTCAAGCTCGCGGCCATGGGCATCGTCCTCGACCCGCTGACGCCCGAACAGGCCGAGTACCTGGCCTCCTGGCAGCACGGCACCTGATCCGATCGCCGTCGGGCGGCCAATTCCTTCGTTGTCGCCTGCGCTCCTCGCTCACGCACCTCCAAGTGCGCTCGCTGCGGTGCTCGGCTCCGCCTCGGTCTCGGCTCGCCGGACCGGCGATCGGGGCCGTGGCGGTTGGGGCGGCCGGACCGGCGATCGGGGCCGTGGCGGTTGGGGCGGCCAATTCCTTTGTTGTCGCCTGCGCTCCTCGCTCACGCACCTCCAAGTGCGCTCGCTGCGGTGCTCGGCTCCGCCTCGGTCTCGGCTCGCCGGACCGGCGCTCGGGCGATTTCGGGCAGGCTTCGGGCGGCCGGACCGGCGGGAGAGCGAGGATGAGGCGCATGCTACCCTTCGGGCTGGAGCTGAGGACCAACTGAACGAGCGCCGGCAGGGCTCCCTGGGAGAACGATGACCAGCATTCTCGACGACCCGCAATACCTGTTCACGTCCGAGTCGGTGACCGAGGGCCACCCCGACAAGATGTGCGACCAGATCTCCGACGCGATCCTGGACGCCATCCTCGCCGGGGACCCGAACGCGCGCGTCGCCTGTGAGACCGCCACCACGACCGGCCTGGTGCTGGTGCTAGGCGAGATCACCACGTCGACGTACGTGGACTTCCAGGCGGTCGTCCGCGATACGGTCAAGGAGATCGGCTACACGAACGCCGACTGCGGATTCGACTACCTGACCTGCGGCACGCTCGTCTCGGTCAAGGAGCAGTCGCCCGACATCGCCCTTGGCGTGGACGACGCGCTCGAGACGCGCGGCGACGGCAAGACCTCAGCCGCCAGGCACGAGCTTGGCGCCGGCGACCAGGGGATGATGATCGGCTTCGCCTGCCGCGAGACGCCCGAGCTCATGCCCCTGCCGATCGCCCTGGCCCACCGCCTGGCGCGGCGCCTGGCCGAGGTTCGCAAGAGCGGCCAGCTGCCGTACCTGCGGCCCGACGGCAAGACGCAGGTCACAGTTGAGTACGACCACGGCGTGCCCAAGCGGGTCACGAACGTGGTCGTGGCCGCCCAGCACGACCCGGACGCGGACATGGCTCGGCTCCGCTCGGACATCGTCGAGTCCGTGATCCTGCCGATCGTCCCGGCCGAGCTCAGGGTCCAGGACCCGGTCATGCACGTAAACGCCACCGGCCGTTTCGTCATCGGCGGCCCCATGGGCGACGCGGGCCTGACCGGTCGCAAGATCATCGTCGACACGTACGGCGGCATGGCCCGCCACGGCGGCGGCGCGTTCTCCGGCAAGGACCCGACGAAGGTCGACCGGTCCGCCAGCTACGCCGCCCGGTGGGTCGCCAAGAACGTGGTCGCCGCCGGTCTGGCCGACCGCTTCGAGATCGAGATCGCCTACACCATCGGCGTCGCCCACCCGGTGTCCGTCTCGATCGAGACCTACGGCACCGCTAAGGTCTCGGACGAGAAGCTCATGGCCGCCATCGCCAAGCACTTCGACCTCCGCCCGTCGCGGATCATCGAGGCGCTCGATCTGCGCCGGCCGATCTACCAGCCCACGGCCGCCTACGGCCATTTCGGCCGAACCGACCACGACTTCCCCTGGGAACGCACCAACAAGGCCGCCGCCCTTGCCGACGAGTGCGGTGTCGCCATGCCGGAAGCGGCCGGGCGCTAGGTCGTCGTGTACGCCGTCGTACTTGCCGGTGGAGGCGGGACGCGCCTCTGGCCGCTGAGCAGGCCCGAGTGTCCCAAGCCGTTTCTCAAGCTGCTCGGCGACGAGACGCTCATCCAGCGGACGGTGGCCCGGCTGGCGCCCCTGATCGAGCCCCGGGACGTCTACGTCGTCGCCGAGCGGCGCCACCTGGCGCTCGCGGCCGAACAGCTGCCCGCGATCCCCGCGGCGAATCTGATCGGCGAGCCGATCGGCCGCAACACCGCCGCGGCAGTGGCTCTCGCGGCCGAAGCCATCGATCGGCCCGACGACGAGGTCATGCTCGTCCTGGCGGCCGACGCCCACATCGCCGACGAGGCGGACTTCCGCGCCACTCTGACCACTGCCGCCGAGGTTGCCCGCGGCGGTTCGCTCGTGACGCTCGGCGTGACGCCGGATCGGCCGGAAACGGGCTACGGATACGTCATGGCGCGGCCGCCGGCCCGAGAAGTGGCCGGCCGCCCGACCTTCGCCGTGGACAGGTTCGTCGAGAAGCCTTCCGCCGAGCGAGCCGCGGAGATGATCGCGACCGGCCTGGCGAGTTGGAACGCGAGCATCTTCTCCTGGACGCGCGGCACCATCCGCGACCGCTTGGCCCGCCACGCGCCGGACGTCCTGGGCCCGATCCGGGCCATCTGCGCCGCCGGCACCCCGGCCGACCTCGACGCGGCCTACCCGTCGATCCGCGCCACATCGATCGACTACGCGGTCATGGAGCCGGCCTCGCTCGAGGGCGCCGTCGCCGTCGTTCCGATGGACGTGGGCTGGAGCGACCTGGGCAGCTGGGCCGCCCTGCGGGATGCCTGGCGTGAACGGGCCGGCGGCCCGGCCGACGGAGGCCCCGTGGGCCTCGGCGATCGCTTCGACGTCGGCTCCGCCGGCAGCCTCGTGATCGCCGACCGGCGTCTGGTGGTCACCATCGGGCTGCGCGACATAATCGTCGTCGACACTCCGGACGCGTTGCTCGTCTGCTCGGCCGAGCGCTCACAGGACGTCCGGTCGGTGGCCGAGGAGATCTCGAGGTCGAACCGGACGGCGTCCGGACAGGAGGAGACACGTTGAACGGGACGCGGGAGCCGGCCACGCGGATAGTCTTCGGCACGGACGGCTGGCGAGCGAAGATCGCCGACGACTACACCTTCGTCAACGTCCGGCGTTGCGCCCAGGCCGTGGCCGAGTACGTCGTCGCTCGCGGCGAGCAGTCCAAAGGCATCGTCATCGACTACGACCGCCGCTTTGCCAGCGAGCACTTCGCTGCGGCGGCCGCCGAAGTCGTGCTGGCCCACGACATCCCGATCGCGTTTGCGGCCCACGCGCTGCCGACGCAGATGTCATCGTTCGAAGTGGTTCAGCGGAAGGCCGCGGCCGGCATCGTCATCACCGCCAGCCACAACCCCTGGACCGACAACGGCTTCAAGGTCAAGTCGCCGAGCGGCGCGGCCGCCGGGCCGGAGATGCTGGCCGACATCGAGGCGCGCATCGCAGGCGGCGATGGCAGGATCGTCGAGTCCCGGCCCTTCGCCGACGCGGAGGCCGCCGGCATGGTCGATCGCTACGACTCGTTCGACGCCTACCGCGAGTTCCTGAGGCCGAATCTCGATCTCGACCGCCTTCGCGCCGCGGACATGGACCTCCTGGTGGATCCGCTCTTCGGGTCCGGGGCGACATGGATCCCGCGTCTGCTGGCCGGCGGTCGGATCCGCGTCACGGAGCTGCACTCCGAGCGCAACCCGTACTTCGGCGGCGTCAACCCCGAGCCGATCCCGCCGAACGTCGACGAAGCTCTCGGCACGATCGCGAACGGCCGCTTCGATCTGGGCCTGTTCCTCGACGGCGACGCGGATCGGGCCGGCGCCGCCGACGAGCGCGGCACGTTCATCACCACGCTTCAGATCTTTGCCCTGCTCATGTACTACCTGGTCGAGCACCGCGGCCTTCGGGCGCCGGTCGTGAAGACGGTCAACGAGACGTCGATGGCCGAGCGGCTGGGCGAGCGCTACGGTGTCGCGGTCCACGAGGTTCCCGTCGGCTTCAAGTACGTCGGCCCCAGGATGATCGAGACCGGCGCGATGATGGGCGGCGAGGAGTCCGGCGGCTACGGCTTCGGCATGCACCTGCCCGAGCGCGACGGGATATTCGCCGACCTGATGCTGCTCGATCTTTTCCTGCGCGAGAGGGACGCCGGTCGCTGGCCCGTGTCCAAGGCGATCGCCCACCTCCACGAGATCGCCGGGCCGTCCAGCTACCGCCGCGTCGACATCCATTTCGATCGGGCGGTCTATCCGGCCCTGAAGGATCGACTCCTGGTCGAGCTGCCGCAGAAGGCTCCGCGCGATCTCGCCGGCCGCCCGGTCGTCCGGACCCAGACCCTCTCTACCAACGACGGCTTCAAGTTCTTCGCCGACGATGGATCGTGGCTGCTGATCCGTTTCAGCGGCACCGAGCCTCTCGTGCGGGTCTACACGGAGGCGGTGTCGCCGGCCGCCGTCGACGCCAATCTGGCCGCGGGCGAGGCGATCGTCAGAGGGGCGTAGGCCGCCTTGCGGCGCTCTCCCCGGCGCGGTCCGGGCGTGACCGCGGCCGGCCCGAGCGGCGTCGACGATTGCCACCGGAACCGGGCGGCCTCTCTTGGCTCGCAGCCTGTACAGTGGGGACCTAGCTGCCCACCGCCGCGACCCCGTGGCAGGGCAGTGACCTCTTCGGGGCATGCAGGGCGACGGAGGGATATTGGCGATGCACAGCTCTCTCATCGGGAAGGTCGAGAAGGCGAACCGCTACGCCCGCGAGCTGGATCGGATTTCGTTCCAACAGCTCGCGGTGACTTTCAAGGGCGACAACGACACCCATACGGTTCGACTCGACGGCGAAGCCTGGCGTTGCACCTGCCACTTCTTCGAGAGCTGGGGCTCCTGCGTCCACGTTCTTTCCCTGCAGAAAATCCTGGGCGTGATGCTCCCCGAGACCGCGCAGGTCTCCATCTTCACAGCACAGCCGGCCGTTCCTTCCTGACGCCGGCGAGCACTCGAGATAGACGTCCCGATCGAGCGCCGGCTCCCAGTCGCGCCCTGAACGGGAGACCTGGGGGACAGAGATGAACCACCGAGGAATGCTCGTGACCAAGCGGCGCCTGCGTGCCCCGGCGATGATGGCCGTGGCGGTATCCCTGACCTTCGCGATGGCGGCCTGCTCTGCCGCGCACCCGACGCCCATCTACGTATACACGACCGCTACGCCGGCCCCCACCGTCAACGCGACGCCGATCGTGATCATCGTCACGTATCCGCCGACCCCGACCGTGGCTCCAACCGAGGCGCCCAGCGCCGCACCCGAGGGGTCGTCGGCCACGCCCGCGGCGGCGTCCGCGACACCCGCGCCGGCCAAGCCGACTCCAGCGCCCAGCTCGACGCCGACGGCCGGTCCCACCGGCGGTGCCGCCGCCTGCTCCGGTGCGTCCAAGCCCGACAACGCGTCCTTCTGGGCGGGGACGGCGAACAACGAACCGTATGCGGTCTACTGCGCCGTGGTGCCCGGTCCGTGGTTCTTCTCGTCGGCAAACAGCACCTACGGCAAGTCGGGCGTGGTGACGGCCACGTACCAGAACCTCAGCGGCGGGAAGATCGTCATCCAGGAGGGCGCGTTCTGCACCTCGGGTGCGAGCACTTGCTCGCCGCACGACACGGTCGTCGGCTCGGCCAGATTCGGAGACCTGTCCGGCTCCCTTGACGCCATCTCGGGCGGCGGTTTCGCGATCTACGTGAACCCCGGCACCGCCGTGGCCTATACGGCGACGGGAACGAACGTGACCCAGGCCGCTTTCGTCAGCATCGCGGCGGCGCTCATCAAGGTTCCCAAGTCCTGAGCGCGGCCGGTCCCGATCGCCACGGACCAATCCAGCCAGTAAGGAGCACATGCCTGTGAAGCGCGTTCGAGCGCGCCTGATCGGACTCGCATCCCTCGCGATGTCGGTCGGCCTGGTGGTCGGGGGCTGCGCGTTCGGCAGGGCGCAGCCGACGCCGATCTATGTCTATGTGACGCCGTCGCCGGCCGTGTCGCCGAGTTCGGCAGCCGCCGCATCGGCCTTAGCCGCTCCTTCAGAATCGGCCGCTCCGTCGGTTCCGGCCGCGGCCTCGGAATCGGCCGCGCCCGGCGAATCGCCTAGTCCGGCTGCCACGGCCGTCCCGACTCCGGCGTCGTCGCCGACGCTCACGTCCCCGCCGGCCGCCGCGGCCGTCCCGGCGAGCAGTTGCGGCGGCACGGTCGACAACCAGACGTTCTGGGCCCAGGCCGCGGCGGCGATGAAATGGGCCGTCTACTGCCCGGTCCTGCCGTCCGGTTGGCGCTTCGGTGCCCAGGGCGGTTCGTACGTCCAGACGGGCGGCGGCACGGTTCAGATCTTCTACGCCGGCCCGGGCGGCGCGACGTTGGAGGTCAGCGAGGGCGCGTTCTGCGTGGGCAACGCCGCCAACTGTTCTCCTCATGCCACGGTTGCGGGCACGTCCGCCTTCGGGGACCTGTCGGGCAGCCTCGACACGCTCTCCGGCGGAGGCTTCGCGCTGTACGTCAACCCGGGAACCGCGACCGGCTACACCGTCACGGGTTCGGGATTGAGCCAGGGCGCCTTCGCCGCCATCGCGGCCGCCGTCGTCAAGGTGGCCAAGTCCTGAGGTCCGATGGATCCGAACGGGGTGTACGGTATTGGTGACTCGAAGCGCGACGACAAAGGGGGGAACATGAAAACCGCATCTGTTCGATCCACCGGCCTCGGGGCGGCTGTTCTGGCGATGGCCCTGGCTCTCGCCGCCTGCCGCGCCTCCGCGAGCCCCGCGGTGGTGTACGTGACGCCCACTCCCGGCGCGAGCGTGACCACGGCTGCAACCGAGGCGCCCACCCCGATCGAGGCGCCCACCCCAAGCGAAACCACAGCGGCAAGCGAGGTCCCCTCGGCCAGCGAACCGCCGTCCGCCGGCGAGAGCCCATCGGCGGGCGAGTCGCCGTCCGCGGGTGAGTCGCCAAGCGCTGCAGCGTCGGAATCGGCCAATCCGACGCCGGCGATGACGGGCCCCGTGACCGCCTGTACGGGCACGGCCGATCATCAGGCCTACTTCGCGAACGCTGCGGCGAAGCTCGGCTTCGACGTTTACTGCGCGGCTTTGCCGTCCGGCTGGTGGCTGCAGGCGACTCAGTACCAGCAGCCCAACGGCGGAATGCTGACCATCTCCTACAAGAACCTGAAGGGCCTGACCGTCACCGTGGGCGAGGGCAACTTCTGCCCCGGCGCCCCGGACTGCTGGATCCTGACCTCCAGCCTGGGATCCGCCTCGTTCGGCGATCTGCCAGGCTCGCTCGTGGCTCGGTCCGCTTCCACCTATGCGGTCTACGTCAACGCCGGTACGACCGACGCGTATCAGTTCGTCGGGGGCGCGGGCGTGCCGCAGGCGGAGGTCGTGGCTTTCGCCGCGGCAATGGTGAAGGTTCCAAAGCCGTAGGTCGGGGACCCTCCCAGCCGCTCCGGCGCGGCGGTCGAAGCCCGATCGGTCCGGGCGCGGGCGGCCTACTCGGCCGGGTCCAGGTCTCCGCCGGCGGCCGGCCGAGGCGTTCGGCGACGCCGCTCCAGGTTGGGCTGGCCTTCGGCCGACGCGACGTCTTCGACCTCCGCGTCCTGACCCGGCTGGGGCAGGCGCGGAACCCGGACGGGCCGTCCCTGGCGCTCCTCGACGCGGCGTGCCGCGCGAAGCGCCACGGAGTCGACGTCCCGGTTTCGGCCCAGGTAGTAGAAGAAGAACGAGGCGATGACGGCGGCGATCGGGATGCCGAAGATCGCGCCGGGGATGCCCGCGAGCTTCGATCCGACCATCACCGACCCAAGGACGACGACCGGGTGCAGGCCCACGGCCTCGGACATGAGGCGTGGCTGGATGATGTTCATGAGCACGAACCACCCGATCACCATGATGATCAGCGAGGGCAGGATCGCGTCGGGCCGGAAGAAGACGGCCGCCAGGACCGGCGGCGTCCACGAGATGAACGGCCCGAAGAACGGGATGGCCTGGAGGATCCCCGACGAAACGGCCGTGACCGGCATGTACGGAAGCCCCAGCAGAAGGCTCGCCGCCATCGAGATCGCGGCGTAGAGGAGGCCCATCAGCGCCTGGCCGCGCAGGAAGCCGCCGAAGGAGCGCGAGATGCTGTGCTCCAGGAGTCGGGCCTCGTCGTCGTACGCCGGCGGCACGAGACGGAACAGGAAGCTCATGATCCGGTCGCGGTCCACGGCCATGTACAGCGACAGGAAGAAGATGAAGAGCAGATTGCCGAAGATTCCGAGGCTCGCGACCGCGACGTCTCCGATCGGCTTCGCCAGCTGACCGGCGCCCGTGTTCAGGTTGTCCAGCAGCAGCTTCACCTGGCTGTAGAGGTCGATCTGGCTGCCGCCCAGAGAGTTGAGACGGCTCTGCAGCGGATCGAGGAGATCGTGCAGCCGGCTGTCCAGTGAGCCGGAGCTGATGATGCTGACGAGGCTGTTGATCGAGGAGTACAGCTGCTGCGCGATCAGCAAGACCGCGGCCATGAGGAAGACGATCAGCAACGCGTAGACGACGATCACGGCGATGGCGCGCGGCAGGCGCGGGAAGAGGTGAACGAGGCCGTTGGCGATCGGGCTGAGGATGAACGCCAGCAGCCACGCCAGGAAGAAGATCATGATCACGTCTTCGAAGTACGCGACCCACTTCCCGACGTAGTCGATCACGACGAAGCCCACGACGAGCGTGGCAAGGATCAGCAACGCCGAGAGCCAGCGATGCTCGCGCGGAGTCAACCCGAGTGGGCTCGTGACCGGCGTGTCGCTCATCGTCCCTCAATCCTCAGCAAGATCGGGTCGATGGAATGTTAGCCCGTCGGCTAGCGCAAGCCCATCCGTTCTCGAACCTCGGCCATGGTGGCCGCGGCGATCGGCCGGATGCGCTCGGCGCCCTCGTCGAGGATGCGGTGGAGCCTGGCCGGGTCGGCCATGAGCTCGCGGTAGGTCTCGCGAGCCGGGGCGTAGTGGTCGACGATCCGCTGCGCCAGCAGCTTCTTCGTGTCGACGCAGCCGGTTCGGGCGGTCCGTTCGCCTTCCCAGATCTCCTCGTAGTCCTCCCCGAAGAACCGATGCAGCTGGCAGACGTTGCAGACCTGCGGCCGCCCCGGGTCCGACCTCAGGATCCGCTGCGTGTCGGTGACCATCGACATGATCTGCTTCCGGATCACGTCCGGCTCGGCAAGGATTTCGATGGTATTGCCGACCGACTTGCTCATCTTCTTCACGCCGTCGGTCCCGAGCACGACCGGCGCCTCGGTGTAGACCGCGTGCGGCTCGGGGAACGTCTCTCCGTAGCGTGCGTTGAAGGCGCGTACGATCTCGCGGCTCAGTTCCAGGTGGGCGGCCTGGTCCTTGCCGACCGGCACCAGCGAGGCCTTGTACAGAGCGATGTCGGCGGCCTGCAGGACGGGATAGGTGAGGAGGCCGTGGTTGACGTCGTCGGGCTGGTTGGCGCGCTTCTCCTTGTAGGTCGGCGTGCGCTGCAGCCAGCCGACCGGCGTGACGGTGTTGAAGAGCCAGCACAGCTCAGTGTGCTCGGGTCGGTGCGACTGGACGAAGAGCGTGCACTTGTCCGGATCCAACCCCAGGGCGATCAGGGACGCGGCCATCTCCAGCGTCCGGCGGCGCAGGGCCTCCGGATCGTGGCTGCTCGTGAGGGCGTGGTAGTCGACGATGCAGTAGATGGTCTCGAAGCCCTCGGCGGCGCCGCGGTTCTGAAGCGCCACGTAGTTGCGGATCGCGCCCAGATCGTTGCCAAGGTGCGTGACGCCGCTGGGCTGGATGCCGCTGAAGGCGCGCGGCTTGACGGGCATGCTCGACGGTCGGGTCGAAGCGGACGATTTGGCGGTGGATTCGATCGTCATGGTGCAAGGAGTTTAGCGGACGGCGAAGCCTCGGAGGCCTACACGGCGGGCGGAGGCCGGCATGGGCTACCCGCCCCACGGCGGCAGCGCGTCCCAGAAGTCCTGGATGTTCTGCTGTAGCTTGGCGAGGTCCTGGCCCGGGTTCACCAGGAAGCGGAGGAAGAACCCCGCCACGCCGCCGGAGACGCCGGCCCAGTCGTTGCGGGTGTCGCGATCGAAGAAGCTCGTGACGCGCTGGGCCCGGCGCACCAGTTGCACCGACTTCGCGCTCAGGCGATCGAGCTTGCTCACGTCGACATCCGAAGCGGCGGGAATGAGGCTCGGCGCGGAGTCGTACATCAGGAGCTGCGTGGAACCCTGCGCCCAGAATTCGAGGTAGGCGCGGGCGTTGTCCATGTCCGCGTCGAGCGTCGGAGACTTGGCGGCCATGGCCCAGACGTCCATCGGCGCTTCGACTGCTCGCTCCGCGTCGAACGCGTTGCCGAAGTAGGGGAACTCGAAGAAGTCGATGTCGTCGAGGACCGAGCCGTCGACCGTTGCCACCTCGCCGGTCATGAAGAGACCCATGTAGTACATGCCTGCCTGCCCACGGGTGAGCGTGTCGCAGGCCTGCTGCCATGTCAGCTTCTGGAAGTCACCGGTGTAGTGCGGGACCAGCCTGGCCCACTCCTTGAAAACGCCTGTGACCCGTTCGTCCGTCCACTTCTCCCGGCCGGTCAGCAGAGCCATGTGGAAGTCGTAGCCGTTCAGCCGCAGATTCAGGACGTCGAAGGCCCCCAGCGCCGGCCAGCCCTCCAGGTCGCTGAAGGCGATGGGAGTCAGCTTGTCCTGCCTCATCTGCGCGCAAAGCGCCAGCAGCTGATCCCAGGTGGTCGGCACTTCGTAGCCGTGCGACGCCCATACGCTCTTGCGATAGAAGATCGCCCAGGGGTAGTAGTCGACGGGGATGCCGTAGACCTTGCCGTCATCTCCGGTGACGGCGCCGGCAAGAGCCGGAGTGAACCGGTCCATGACCGACGCCCAGACGTCGTCGATCGGCAGGACCAAACCCTCCTGGGCGAAGAACCGCATCTGGTACCCGGGGAACCAGGTGAAGAGATCGTCCGGCGTGCCGCCGAGGTATGTGTCGATGTTCATCTGGAATTGATCGACGTCGACGACGTGCAGGGTGGGTTTCAGCCCTGTGAGCGTTCCGAAGGCAGCCTGGACCGTCTCCACGCCGGCCTTCTCCGCGACGTTCGAGTAGGTGCAGCTGAGCTCGAGCGGCCCGGATAGCTTGCGGCTGAGGAAGTCGCTGGGAACGGGCTCGGCGCCGGCGTGGGCGAGGCCGTGGGGAGTGGCGTAGCCGCAGCCGTCGGAGTCGCGGTGGCTCCGGCCGCGTTGCAGGCCGCGATCAGCGCCGGAAGGGCCGTCGAGTCCGGCCGCTCCCGCGAGTCCTGCCCGCATGAGGTCTCGCCTCGATATCGGATCTCTCAGCCGCGGTTCGCTCATCGCCCTCTCCCTCGCGCCTTGACGGTCCCGCTACTGGCCGTATGGGGGCAGCGCGTCCCAGTACCCCTGGATCTGCCGCTGGAACTCGGCGATGTCCAGCCCGGGCTTGATGACGAAGTTGTGAAGGAAGCTCTGCATCCCATCCGCGCCGGCGAACCCGTCCGGGCGAGTGTCACGATCGAAGAAGTTCGTGATGCGCTGGGCTCGACCGACCAGTTGCAGGGACTTCGCGCTGAGACGATCGAGCTTGCTCGCGTCGACGTCGGACGAAGCGGGAACGAAGCTCGGCTGCGCCTGATACATCGTGAGCTGCGTTGAACCCTGGGCCACGAACTCCAGGTACGCGCGGGCGTTGTCCCTGTCCGCCTCGAGCGTCGTCGATCTGGCCGGCATGACCCAGAGGTCCACCGTGGCGTCGACGGCCGCCTCCGCGTCGAACTCGTTGCCGAAGTAGGGGAACTCGAAGAAGTCGATGTCGTCGAGGACGGAGTCGTCGATCGTCGTGACCTCCGCGGTCATGAAGAGGCCCATGTAGCTCATGCCTGCCTGCCCGCGGATGAGCGTGTCGCAGGCCGCCTCCCAGGCGATGCTGCCACATTCGCCGGTGTAGTAGGGGAGGAGCTTGGTCCACTCCGTGAAGACACCGGCGACCCGGTCGTCCGTCCACTTGGCCTTTCCGGCCAGCAGGTCCATTCGGAACTGGAAGCCGTTGAGCCGCAGGTTGAGCACGTCGAAGGTGCCCAGGGCCGGCCAGCCGTCGAGGTCGCCGAAGGCGATCGGCGTGAGCCCGTCCTTCTTCATTCGAGCGCAAAGCGCAAGGAGTTGATCCCAGGTAGTCGGCACGTCGTAGCCGTGCGCCGCCCATATGCTCTTGCGGTAGAACATCGCCCAGGGGTTGTGGTCGACCGGGATGCCGTAGACCTTGCCGTCATCTCCGGTGACTGTGCCGGCAAGCCCAGGGCCGAACTTGTCCTTCACCAGGGCCCAGACTTCGTCGATCGGCAGGATCAAACCCTTCTGGGCGCAGTCGCGCATCACGTATCCGGCGCACCAGGGCCAGTTGAGGAGATCGTCGGGCGTGCCGTTCAGGTAGTCAGGCACAGGGCCCGCGACGGAAGTGACGGCGGCACCGTAGGGGTTGAACAGGTTCAGCGTGGGCTGCAGGCCGGTGAGCTTCACGAAGTCGGCGTCGATGGCCTCCATCCCGGCCTTTTCGGCCGCGTCGGGATAGGTTCCCGTTGCGCCGGCATAGCTGGTGCCCAGCTTGAGCTGCCCGGAGAGCCTGCGGCTGAGGAAGTCGCTGGGAACGGGCGTCGGCGCCGGCGTGGGCGAGGCCGTGGGGAGTGGCGTGGCCGCAGCCGTCGGAGTCGCGGTGACTCCGGCCGCGTTGCAGGCCGCGATCAGCGCCGGAAGGGCCGTCAGCCCGGCCGCTCCCGCCAGTCCCGTCTTGATCAAATCCCGTCTCGAAATGGGATCGCGGAAGCCCCGCTCGCTCATGGTCCTCTCCCTCTCCCGCTTCGCTCGGTCCGCCGGTTCCGGACTTCGGCAATCGGCGCCGAGGCGCCCGCTCCGCTCCTCGGTTCGGCCGCGCCGCGAGTTCACCCCCACCGGTTTCCCGGCGGGTCCGCGCAGGCGCCGCTCGGTTACCATTCCCGAACGACAAGTTACACCGGTCTCCCGTCGGCTGCGGCGCCATCTCGGCACCGCTGGCCCCAGTCCACGAAGCCCATGGCCCCCGATCAACGACCCGTTCGTGTCGCGATCCTCGGCGTGGGCACCGTCGGCGCGGAGGTGGCCCGCGGCTTCCTTCGAAACCCGGACCGGCAGATCGGCCCGGCCGGCGGCCGGATGCTCGAGCTCGTGGCCATCGCCGACATGAACGTCCAGGGCGCCGTCGATCGCGGCATGCCACGAGACCTGATCGCGCCCGATGCCGTCGCAACCGTTCGGCGCGACGACGTGGACGTGGTCGTGGAGCTGCTGGGCGGCGACGAGCCGGCGAGGACGCTCATCGCCGAGGCGCTCGCCGCCGGAAAGCCGGTAGTGACCGCCAACAAGCACGTCCTGGCCCACCACGGGCTGGAGCTGGAGTCGATCGCCCGCGAGACGGGCACGGCGCTCCGCTACGAAGCCTCGGTCTGCGGCGGCACGCCGGTCCTCGACACCATAGCCCGCGGCCTGGCGGCGAACCGCGTCCGACGGGTGCGCGGCATCGTCAACGGCAGCACCAACTTCATCCTGACCGAGATGATGCAGGCCCACCGCGGTTACGAGGAAGTTCTCGCGTCGGCCCAGGCCCAGGGCTACGTGGAGCGCGATCCGAGCGCCGACGTCGAGGGCCGCGACGCCGCGAACAAGCTGGCCGTCCTGACCCGACTGTGTTTCGGGGCGTGGCCGGAGATCGGTTCGATCGTCGCCAGCCCGCCCTCCCTGCGCGGCGACGGCAAGCCCGGCATCACGGGCGTCTCCGCGGCCGACATCGCCGGTGCGGTGGGTCTGGGCCTCGCGATCCGGCTCGTCGCCACGGCCAGCACTCCGGGCACCGCCGAGCCCTACTTCGGCCTGGCGGGCTCGGTCATGACGTCCGCCGTGCCGGTCGGCGCGCCGCTCGGCAGAACCGACGGCGTGCTCAACCGCCTCGAGGTGGATGCCGATCCGGTCGGCCGCGTCTGCATGGAGGGTCCCGGCGCCGGCGGCTCGGCCACAAGCAGCGCGGTCCTGGCCGACCTTCTCGAAGTCGCCCGCAGCGGCCTCAGCACTTGGGCCGACCTGCCGGCCGCCGCGCCGCAGCTCGTGGCTCTCGCCGACGACCGCGCCACGGTCCGCCGGCCGTGGTTCGTGTGCCTGCCGGGCGTGCTGCCGGAAGAAGTCCCCGGCCGCCTCGCCGAGGAAGTGGCCGGGCCGCCGCCGAGCAGCGTGCCGAGACATCGCAGCCGGACCTGGGTCGCGGTCCAGACTCGGCCGCTGCCGCTCGACGAAGTCCGTGAGGCGATCGAACCGCTCGTCGCGGCCGATCGCGACGTGCCCATCTATCCCATCCTGACCTCGTAGCCGGAGCCGATCGAAGTGTCCGCCAACGCCACCACAGGCGCCTCGCCCGCCAGCAGCACAGCCCCAGCCACGGCCCGTCCGCGCCTCGTCGAGCGGTACCGCGAGTTCCTGCCGATCACCGCCGCCACTCCGATCATCAGCCTGGGCGAAGGCAACACGCCGCTGGTCCGGATCGACCACATCGGCAAGCGCATCGGCGTACCCAACCTGTACGTGAAGTACGAGGGCATGAACCCGACCGGTTCGTTCAAGGACCGTGGCATGGTCATGGCCATCTCCAAGGCCGTCGAGGAGGGCGCGAAGGCGGTCATCTGCGCCTCCACCGGCAACACGTCGGCCTCCGCCGCCGCCTACGGCGCCGCCGCGAACCTCGAAGTCATCGTCGTCCTGCCCAAGGGCAAGATCGCCCTCGGCAAGCTGATCCAGGCGCTTGCTGCCGGGGCGAAGATCATCGCCGTCGACGGCAACTTCGACGAGGCTCTCACCGTCGTCCGCGAGATGGCCGAGCAGAAGGAACACCCCGTCACGCTGGTCAACTCGGTCAATCCCTACCGCATCGACGGCCAGACCACGGCCGCCTTCGAAGTCTGCGACGACCTGGGCCGCGCCCCGGACATCCTGGCGATCCCGGTCGGCAACGCCGGCAACATCACGGCCTACTGGGCAGGCTTCAACCGCTACCAGGCCGCAGGCCGGATCTCGGCGAAGCCGAAGATGTACGGCTTCCAGGCGGCCGGCGCCGCGCCGATCGTGCTGGGCCATCCCGTGGAGCACCCGGAGACGATCGCCACGGCAATCCGCATCGGCAATCCGGCATCGTGGAAGCAGGCCGAGGCCGCTCGCGACGAGTCCGGCGGGCTCATCGAGACGGTCACCGACGACGAGATCGTGGCCGCGTATCGGGATCTGGCCACGCACCAGGGCGTCTTCTGCGAGCCGGCTTCGGCGGCCAGCCTGGCGGGTGTTTGCAAGCTGGCCGCGGCGGGGCGGATCCCGGCCGACGCCACGATCGTCTGCGTCCTGACCGGCCACGGCCTCAAGGATCCCGAAACGGCCGAACGCACCGCGGGCGGCGCCGGGGCGATCATCGACGCGGCGCCGACGACTGCCGGCGTGATGCGCGCCCTGGGCTGGTAGAGGAGCGGGGCGGCTCGGTCGCTACCGGAGCCGTGGCTCGGGGCATCTGGTCAAACCTGCCTCCCAGGAGAGCTAGGGCAGACGCACCGTCGATGGCCGTCCTCGAGTAGTGCCTCGGTCGCTCCCGTGGCGCGCCGCTGAGCGTGAAAGGACGGTCAACGGCGGTCTCCGGTCGCCGCCACCCCGCCACCGGGCCCCGATAGCCAACCCAACGATCACTCCACGCACGTTTGACCAGATAGGGGGCACCGGCCAGGTAGTCCACGCCGGCTCTCGTGACGCCACCAGCCCTCCCAGGCCGCCTACGCCATCGCCGCCTTGATCAACCCCATCAGGTCGGCGTACGTCTCCACGGCCGGGAACTGCGGGAACTGCGAGATCACGTTGGCGGGCGCGCGGAACAGGATGCCCGCGTTGGCCTCGCCGAGCATCGCCGTGTCGTTGAAGGAATCGCCGCCGGCGATGACGTTGTAGTTCATCCGCTTGAACGCGGCCACGGCCTCGCGCTTCTGCTCGCGGATCCGCAGCCGGTAGCCGGTGATGCGGTCGTCCTCGACGATCAGCCGGTGGCACAGCAACGTGGGGAAGTTCAGCTGGCGGAGCAGGGGAGAGGCGAACTGCTCGAACGTGTCGGACAGGATCACGACCTGCACGGAACAGCGCAGCTCGTCCAGGAACTCCTTCGCTCCGGGCAGCGGCGCCAGCGTGCCGATCACGCCCTGGATGTCCGACAGCTTCAGGCCGTGCCGGTCCAGAAGGGCCAGGCGTCCGCGCATGAGCTTGTCGTAGTCCGGCTCGTCGCGTGTGGTCCGGCGCAGCTCCGGAATGCCGGTCTTCTCCGACACGGCGATCCAGATCTCGGGTGTCAGCACGCCTTCCATGTCCAGGGTCACGATCGATTGCTTCATGGACGCGGAGTCTTGCATGTCGGCCGGTCAGGTGTCCAGCCGAGCCGCCCGGAGATGTGGACCGAGCCGGCCGGCGAGGTCCGATCGGGTGACTCGGCCACTCGGCGCGCCGCCGATTGGTCTCCTGCGGACGTTCGGCGTGCCACCGGCCGGCGTCGAGACGGCCCGCGCGCGTGCCGGCAGCTCAGTCCGTTTCGTCTTCCTCGTATTCGGGCAGCGCCGGTTCCCCGACCGTCTCCGCCCAGGCCGCGTAGAGGGCCGCGGCGTCCTCGGGTTCGAGCATGTCGGCCATGACCAGGGCGGCTACCGCGTCGGCCACCGCGGGCCCGGCGGTTTGGCGGATCCGGGCATCCTCCCTGGCCACGTATGCGCCTTCCTGGTGCTCGGTCGTCCGGCCCTCCATCCAGGCGAAGACCTCCTCCTGGGCGAGACGCAGCTGCTCGCGCCACGTCGCGTCCTCGTCGGCGAGCGCCTGCACGGCTCGGTGGGCGATCTTCAATTCCTCTCTGGGTCGCTCGCGCCACTCGGCGACGACTTCGGCGACCCGAGCGGTTTCCAGGGCGCCCAGCCTGGCCAGGAATTCGACCACGAGCGCGGTGTTGGGCCCGAACTCTCCCACGTCCTCCGCGCCGCCCTCGGCGTCGACCTGCCCGGGCGCGCCGGCATCGGCCGAAGCCCCGACCGTGCCCTTCGCCGTGCCCTTCGCCGGCGCGGTCTCCTCGTCCTCCTCCTCGGCGTCCATGACCTCCGACCAGGCCCCGTAAAGAGTGTCGAAATCGACGTCGGCCAGCTCGTCTTCCAGGACGAGCGCGTCCACGGCGTCCGTCGCCGCGTCCGCCACGACGCCGTACAGCGCCTCGTCCTCGTCCGTGAGCAGCAGCGAGGCGTGCCAGTCGGAGACGGCCGCTTCGGCAGCGCGCAGTTCCGCGTCGAGCTTGCCGCCGCGGTGGCGCCTTCGCACCACGGTCTGAGCCACCTTGAGCTCGGCCGGCGGGATCGCCTCGTACGCGTCGGCGATCGCCTCGGCGGTCTCGTAGTCGATGGTCGGGAGCGAGTCGAGCAGCGCCACGACGGCCTCGCCGTTGGGGCCGTACATGTCGACGACGTTCGAGCCGGTCAGCCCGAACTCCTCGGCTTGCCGCTCGAGCTCGGCCTGGAGCTCGGCCGCGCGTCGGGCGGCCGCTTCCGGATCGTCGGCCTCGGGCTCGTCTTCGAACTCGTCCTCGTACGGATCCGATTCGAGGATCGGGTCCAGGTCCCGGCCGGCCGGGTCGTCCGCGTCGCCCGACGTCCAGCTGAGCTCGTTGGGCCTGGCTTCGATGCGAAGGCGATTGGCCGTCCCCTGGTTCCTGGTCCGTCTGAACATCGGTCCTCCGAGCCCGAGCGCCGCTCGGGCCTCCGGCTTACTTCTTCGGGGTCTTGCCGCTCGCTGCGGCCGCGGCGCCGGGTTTGGCCGCTGGTTTCGCGCCGGGTTTGACAGCCGTCGCGGCGGCCGAGGCCGGCTTGGCAGCCGCTTTGGCCGCGGGCTTGGCGGCGGCCTTGGCCGCCAGCTTTGCGGCCGGCTTGGCCGTGGGTGCCGCCTTTGCGGCCGGCTTGGCAGCCGGCTTGGCCGTGGGTGCCGCCTTGGCGGCCGGTTTGGCAGCCGCCTTCGCCGCGGCCTTGGCCGGCTCCTCGACCGGTTCGTCCTCGTCGGCCTCCGGCAGCGGCGGCGCGCCGATGAGATTGAACCATGGCCCGTACAGCGCCTCCGCGTCCCATCGGTCGAGCAGATCGCCGAGCACGAGGGCGGCCACGGCGTCGGCGAGGGCCGGGCCGGCCATCTTGCGCGACTCGCCCTGACCGGCCTGGCCGAGGAACCCGGCGGTCTCCTCGATTCGGCCGGCGTTGAGCCACGGCGACAGCTGCTTCTGGGCTCGACGGACCTGGTCGCGCCATTCGGGATCCTCGTCGACGAGCGAATTGAGGCTCTCGTGCGCGGTCTTGAGGTCTTCGCGATCGCCGTTCTGCCAGCCGCTCACGAGTCGCCCGACCAGCTCGGGCGTGAGCAGCCAGAGGCGGTTCAGGAAGTCGGTGACGGCGTCGGAGTTGGGCCCGAAGTCGCGCTCGGCCTCCTCGTCGCCCCCATCCTCCTCGGATTCCTCGTCCTCCTCGTCGGGTTCGCCTTCGTCCGGGCCCTCGAGTCTCGCGGCGTCGGCGGCGGCCTCCAGCAGGGCCATCGTCTCCTCCCACGGCTCGAGCAGCGCTTCGTAGTGCGACTCCTCGATCTTGCCCTCCAGGATCACGGCCGTGGCCGCGTCCAGCGCCGCCTCGCCGGCCTGGGAGCAGAGGCGGCCCCAGTCGGGCACCGTGTTGACGAACTCCGGGTAGGGACCCGTCACGGCCATCCACGTCCCGACGGCCTCCCTGGCGAGCTGGAGGTGGCGGCCGATCTCCAGGTTCTCCTCGGCGAGCTTGCGGGCCGCCTTCCGGGCGCGATCGCGATCCGACTTGGGTATGGCCAGCCAGGCCTCGGCGAGAGGTCGCGCCTCGTCGGGAACGAGGTCCTCGAGACGGTCCAGGATCTCCAGAACGGCTTCGGCGTTGGGGCCGTACATCCAGACGTCGTTGTCGGCCAGGTAGTCGGCCGCCTGCGACTCCAGGTCGGCCGTCATGTCCTCCGGCCGATCCCCCGGCTCGTCGTCGAGCTCGTCGTCCTCCAGCTCGTCCCCCTCGAGCTCGTCGAGGTCCCCGGCGACCGCGGCCTCGCGGGCGTCATCCGGGTCATTCGCCTTGTCGCGCCGATCGGGTCGCCTGAACATCGATTCCTCCGCTGCCGGCGCAAGCATGCGCGCCCCGGAATGGTCGCACAGCCGCGAAAGTGGCGTGGCCGGGCGCCGGACTGAACCGGGCCGTGCCATCGATGGAGCCGCCGCCTCCGGCCGGGATCAGCCCGAGTGGCGTCTCTGCTCCCGCGCGAGCCGATCGGCGCCCATGGAGCCGCCGCCTCCGGCCGGGATCATCCCGAGTCGGCGTCCCTGCCCCACGCGAGCCGGTCGGTGCCCATGGAGCCGCCGCCTCCGGCCGGGATCAGCCCGAGTCGGCGTCCCTGCTCCCGCGCGAGCCAGTCGATGCCCATGGAGCCGCCGCCTCCGGCCGGGATCAGCCCGAGTCGGCGTCCCTGCCCCACGCGAGCCGGTCGGTTCCGCTCGGCTGGAGATACACATTCGACCTACGGCCTCGATTGGGGGACGGGCTGCTCACCGGGCGGTCAAATGCGACCTGGCAGCACGCCATGTGGGGCTCGCCTCGTCGAATCTGCTCATCCTGAACCACATGATCGACGTGACGGCCCAAGAGTCGCCCTCCAGGAGCAGAAGAGGTCGCGCTTGTATGCCTCGCTGGACAGAAGCGACGCGGCTCGGGTTCTTGGAGCCGACAACGTGTCACATGTGATCACCCCATGAGCACCGGGCAGCCAAGTCCGGCTCAACGGTTGGGTCTGTATTCACACCTGGTCACATACGTCGGCGCGGCCGCCCGGTTACGCTCCGGCCGCCACCACCCTGCCTGCGGTCCGCGGGCCAACCGACGGCCGAATTCGATGCGAGCGCGGCGCCGCATCGCCTCCGTCGGCTACGCGCGCCGACGCCGCCGCGAGGCCGCCAGCCCCGGGCCAAGCCAGCCGCGGGCCAGCCCGGTCGCGGTGTCGGCCGGCTTCGGCCCGGCCGTCCATTCCGACCCCACGACCGGCTTCGGCCTGGGCGGCCGGGCGGCGGCCGGCTTTGGTCTGGGCGGCCCGGCCGTCTATTCCGACCCCACGGCCGGCTTCGGCCCACGGCCGGGCGGCGACCGGCTTCGGCCTGGGCGGCCGCCGTCTGTTCCGACCCCACAGCCGGATTCGGCCTGGGCGGCCGACCCCACGACCGGCTTCGGCCCACGGCCGGCCTCGGCCCACGGCCGGCTTCGGCCGGGTGGCGGCCGAGCGGATCCGGCTACTTCGCCCCGTGGACCTCGATGAAACGCCCTACTCGGGCCCACGCGTCGTCGGACTGCTTCTGGAACTCGGGCTGCTTGCGATCGAAGAAGCTGTGCGGGGCGTCCGGCTCCACGACCACCTCGTGGTCCAGGCCGGCCGACGCCATCGCATCGCGGAATTGCTGGACCGTAACGATAGGGATTCCGGCGTCGGCTCCGCCGAAGATGCCCAGCACCGGGCACTCGAACTTCGAGACCATCTCCGTTGGCGAGGGAGTGTCGTTGCGGGAAGGTCCGCCGGGCCAGCCGTAGAAGCCGATCACGCCCGAGAGTCTCAGCCCCAGCGTCGCCGACAGGAAGGCGTTCCGGCCGCCCATGCAGAAGCCCGTCACGAAGAGCGACCTCGCTCCCTGACCGGCGTCGCCGCGAAGGTAAGCCGCGGCACTGGCGATGTCGGCCGACAGCCCGGCCCAGGTCGTCTGAGCGACGTGCGGGCCGTAGTCGAAGTCGTCGCCGCGGCCGCCCGTGCCGGCCGTCCGCCCGAAGTAGTCGATGGCCAGGGCCTCGACGCCCATCTCGGCAAATCGGACCGCCAGCTCTTCGTAGTAGTGGTGGAGCCCGCGGACGTCCGGCAGGATGACGATAGCGTTGCCCGTGGGCTCGGCGGGACGCGCATGGAAGGCCCGAAACTCGGCTCCGTCCGCGGCGTGAAGAATGGGAGTGGCGCGTTCGACCGCCGCGCCGGCGCGGGGCGCTATGGGTGGGTCGCTGTCCAGATCGAAACACATGGTGCCTGGCTCCTAGGCGTGGGGGTGGCAATTGTCCCGACGGGGAGCCGCAAGCGCGCTGAAGCGGGCCGCCGGTTGCGCCTCGCGGTGTCGGGACGGGCGGCACGGTGTCGAGAAGCCCGGCCTCCGGCTGATAGAATGCCCGCCATGTCCAAACCGCTCGTAGTACAGAAGTTCGGTGGTTCGTCGGTCGCCAATGCCGACCGGATCAGGCGCGTGGCCGCGCGCGTCGCCCGCGAGCGGGCGACGGGCTGCGACCTGGTCGTCGTCGTCTCGGCGATGGGCGATACCACCGACGAGCTCCTCGCCCTGGCCGGCGCCATCACCGACGACCCGGATCCGCGCGAGCTGGACATGCTTCTCGCGACGGGCGAGCACCAGAGCGCCACGCTCGTTTCGATGGCATTGCACGCTCTGGGCGTTCCGGCCATCGCGCTCTCGGGCGCGCAGGCCGGAATCACAACCGACGGCAACTACGGCAAGGCTCGCATCGCCGGCATCGACCCAAAGCGGATCCACGCCGAAGTGGCCGCCGGTCGGGTCGTGATCGTGGCCGGCTTCCAGGGCCAGAGCATCCACGACCCGACGCTGTCGGAGATAACGACGCTGGGTCGAGGCGGCTCCGACACGACCGGCGTCGCGCTGGCGGCCGCGCTCGAGGCCGACCGCTGTCAGATATTCACGGACGTCCGGGGCATCTACACGGCAGACCCCCGACTCGTTCCGGACGCTCGCCAGCTGCCCGTCGTCTCGTACGAGGAGATGATGGAACTGGCCCACCAGGGCGCCCAGGTGATGCAGGTCCGAGCCGTCGAGCTCGGCTGGGTCAACAACGTCGTCATCGAGGTGCTGAGCTCGTTCGAGGACGTCCCCGGCACGCTCATCAAGGAGGATCCGTTCGTGGAGCAGCGCAACAAGGTTCGCGGGCTGGCCCACGACCGCAACGTGGCCAAAGTGACGCTGGTCGAGGTCCCGGACCGGCCCGGCGTCGCTCACGCCGTCTTCGCGCCCCTCGCGGAGGCCGGCATCAACGTCGACACCATCGTCCAGAACGTCGGCCACCACGGCACGACGGACCTGAGCTTCACCATCACCCGCGGCGACCTGGCGAAGACGAAGCGCATTCTCGAGCCGATCATCCGCGAGCTCGGCTTCCGCGAGATGACCACCGACTCGGCGATGGCCAAGGTTTCCATCGTCGGCGCGGGCATCCAGAACGCGCCGGGCTACGCGTCCAAGATGTTCGCGGCCCTGGCCGAGGCCGGCGTGAACATCGAGATCATCTCCACCTCGGAGATCCGCATCACCTGCATGATCGCCGAGGACCAGGTCGAGACTGCCGTCCGGGCGCTGCACAAGGCCTTCGCGCTCGAGGAGCCGGAGCCACTTCTGCAGGGCGAGCCGGCCGAGGCCGGGTCCGGCGGGGCGTCGAAGACGGGCGCGTGACGACGAGCGACGACGCGCCGCGTCCCGCGCGGCCCGAGTTCCTCTCGCGACACGAGCGCTTCCGGTCGGTCCCCTCGACCAACGACATCGTTCGAACCTGGATGACCGAAGGAACGCCCGAGGTCTGTCTCGCCGTCGCCGGCGAGCAGACCGCCGGTCGCGGGCGGTCCGGCCGTTCCTGGGTCGCGCCCGAGGGAGCCGCACTGCTGCTCTCGCTGGGCTTCCGGCCGACCTACGCGGCGCCGGACCGGCTGTGGCGGCTGGGCGCGATCGTCGCCCTGGCGATGGCGGACGCGGCCGAGGAAGCCGTGGGACTGCCTGCGGGACACCTCAAGCTGAAGTGGCCGAACGACATCGTCGTCGAAGCCGCCGCCGCGGGAGTCCGCAAGGTGGCCGGCGTGCTCGGTGAGAGCGAGGGGGCCGGCACGCCCGACGTCACGGCCGTCGTGGGCATCGGCGTCAACGCCGACTGGCCGCGGGACCGGTTTCCCGTCGAGCTGGCCGACATCATGTCCAGCCTGGCGGAGATTTCGCACGGCCGCCCCGTCGACCGCGACTCCCTCCTCGAGGCGTTTCTGGCGCACCTGGAACCGCGCCTGCTGGCTCTTCGCGACGGGCACTTCGACGTGGCCGGCTGGCATGCCCGTCAGGTCACGACCGGTCGAACCGTACGCGTCGACATGCCCGACGGGACGTCTCGGGTGGCCCGGGCCGTCGGCGTCGACGGCGCCACGGGGGCGCTGCTGGTCGAGGACGAGTCGGGCATCGAAACGGAACTCCTCGCGGGCGAGGTGGTCCACGTCCGGCTCGCGCGGGAGGATGGGGCCGCGACCGGCGTCTTCGGCGGCCGGGGTGTAACGCATTGAGCCGGCCGGTGTTTGGTACTGCGGAGGAGGGCGCCCGTCCCGCCCGGCTCGATCGCGACCGCGGTCTTGTCGAAGCGGCCCGGCGCGACCCGACTCGAATTCGACGCCCTGTATCGGAAGTACCTGGCCCAGGTGTACAGCTACGCCTTCTACGAGCTCCGGGACCATCACGCCGCGGAGGACGCCACCGAGCGCGTCTTCATGCAGGCGCTCGCCGGTCTGCCCCGCTTCGAGGAGCGGGTGGATCAGTTCATCGCTTCGCGCGCGCCGGTGGACGCGGCCGACTCCGCCGACATCTCGACGTTCCGCGTGTGGCTCTTCCGGATCGCCCGCAACGTGATTGCCAACGAGCGCCGCCGCGATCGCCGCCGTCCCGTCGCGCGCCTCGAGGACGCCGCCGAGCTATCCGCTCCGGACGACGTCGTCGATGCCGCGGCGGCTCGCGAGGCCGCCGGCGCCGCCTGGCAGGCCGTCTCGCGGCTGCCGGAGGACCGCCGCCGAGCGGTCATCCTGCGCTTCGTCGACGAGATGTCCACGGCCGAGATCGCCGCCGTGCTCGATCGCTCCGAGGGAGCCGTCCGGGTCCTGCTTCACCGCGCCCTTCGTTCCGTCGCCGACGACCTGCGGAGCCGGTTGAGCTGATGCTGGGAAACGGATCGCGAGACGCTCGGCGAACGGAGCTGTACCTCGACGGGCTGATGGCCGCGGACGAGCGCCGCGTGGCCGAAGTCCCGGCCGACGTCGACGTGGACCCCGCGGTTCGATCCGCGGCGCGCGAACTGCGTGCCGGCCTGACCCGCGTTCATCCCTCGTTCCGATTCGAGGAGTCGCTCGCGGCGCGGCTCGCTGCCGGAGCGGCCAGGCTGCAGGCCGGCCTCTCGCTCGAGGAGGCCCCGGCCACGGCCATTCGGGGCACGGTGGCCCCGTTCCGGAGCCGTTCCACCGGAGCGGCCGCCGTCGCACCATCGGCCGCGGAAGCCGCAGCCGCCCTCGCCGCCGCGGAGCCCGCTGCTGCGTCGCCGTCGCCGTCGCCGCCGGGATCTCGCACCCGAGCCGGCCGGCCAGTCGCCCGCGATCTGGACCGTGGCCGCGTTCCGCCGTTTCCCGGAGATGGCCACACGGCAGTCCCGGCCACTCATCGTTGGCGGCGTGGGCGTCGGAGTCGCGTCGGCGCGCCATCGGCGCCGTCTACGTCGCGTGGCGCCACTCCCACCCGGCCTCGGGTCGGATGGGCCGGGCCGCGCGCGCGGCCCACGGCCGGGCTCCTCATGCGGGCCGAGGTCACCGAACGGGGGTCATCGACGGAATCCTTGGAGTTGTGTCCTGATGCCGGTCAGATTGCCATTCCGCCCACGCCGTGACGCCTACCCGACCGACCTGTGGACCAAGTGCCCGGGCTGCACGGAGATGCTCTTCAACAAGCAGCTGGACAAGTCGCTCCGGGTCTGCCCGCACTGCGGCCATCACTTCCGCATCCCGGCCAGGGTCCGGATCGAGCAGCTGGTCGACGGCGGTTCGTTCGTCGAGCGCGACGCCGACCTCCAGCCGGTCGACGCCCTGGGGTTCGTCGATCTGAAGGCCTATCCGGACCGGCTCATGGCGGCCCAGCTGTCCACGGGCCTGCGGGATGCCGCGGTCTGGGGCAAGGCCGCGATCGGGGGAACGCCGGTCTCGCTGTGCGTCATGGACTTCGGCTTCATCGGCGGCTCGATGGGCTCGGTGGTCGGCGAGAAGGTCGCCCGGGCCGGCGAGGCCGCCCTGGCCGATCGCGTGCCCCTGATCATCGTCTCGTCCTCCGGCGGGGCCCGCATGCAGGAAGGCACGTACTCGCTGATGCAGCTCGTCAAGACGATGGGCGTCGTCGAGCGAGTCAAGGCGGCCCGCGTGCCGTTCATCTCGGTCATGACCGACCCCACGACGGGCGGCGTGTTCGCCTCGTTCGCGGTCGTCGGGGACGTCAACCTCGCCGAGCCCAACGCGCTGATCCGCTTCGCCGGCGACCGCGTCTCCGGTGGCACGATCGGCGAGGAGCTGCCGGCCGGCTACGCGCGCGCCGAATTCTGGTTCAGCCACGGCTTCGTGGATCGGATCGTGCCGCGGGCTCACCTTCGCGAGGAGATCGTCTCGTTGCTGGGATTCCTGGTCGCGCCGCCGCTCAACGGCTCGGGCGAGCCCATGGCCGCGCCGGTCTCGAGGCCGCGCTCCTTCCTGTCCGCCCTCACCGGCGCGCTGGGCGGCGAGAGCGCCGGCGAGTCGCGCAACGGCGAGTCACGCAACGGCGAGTCACGCAACGGCGAGTCGCGCAACGGCGAGTCCGACGCGGCTCGCGGGGAGGCGCCCCGTGGTTGATCGAATTCTCGGCCGGACCCACACCGAGGGCAGTGCCGAGGGCGAGCCCGAGAACCCCACCGCCGTGGTCTGGGCCCACGTCCAGCAGGCCCGCAACCTCAAGCGCCCCCACACGCTCGAGCTGCTCAAGTTCATCGCCGACGAGTTCGTCGAGCTGCACGGCGACCGGCTCTTCGGCGACGACTCGGCCATCGTGGCCGGCCTGGCCAGGATCGCCGGGCGGCGCATCGTCGTGATTGGCTTCCAGAAGGGCCAGGACACAGAGGAAAACATCCGCCGCAACTTCGGCCTGCCCCATCCGGAGGGCTACCGCAAGGCCATGCGGATCATGGAGCTGGCCGAGCGCTTCTCGATGCCGGTTCTCACCTTCGTCGACGTCCAGGGCGCCTTTCCCGGCGCGGCGGCCGAGGAGCGCGGCATCGCCGAGGCCATCGCCAGGTCGGTCGGCCTGATGACCCGTCTACGGACCCCGATCGTCGCGGTGATCACCGGCGAGGGCGGCTCCGGCGGCGCGCTCGGGCTGGCGGTGGGCGACGTCGTTCTCGCGCTGGACAACTCGATCTATTCGGTCATCAGCCCCGAAGGCTGCGCCACGATCCTGTGGCGGTCCTCCGAGCACGCCGCCCAGGCCGCCATGGCCATGAAAGTGACCGCCGCCGAGCAGCTCGAGCTCGGGATCGTGGACGCGGTCATTCCCGAGCCGGGAGAAGGCGCCCACACGGATCCGGCGGAGACCGCCAGGCGGGTCAAGGAGCTGGTGCTCGAGCATCTCGACACGTTGGGTCGCATGCCCATCGACGACCTCGTCGAGGCCCGCTTCAAGCGCTACCGGGCCTACGGCCCCTATACGGTCGCGGATCGACCGGCCGCTCCGCCCGAGCGGGTCGGGATCGCCGATCGGCTGCGCGGTTTGCTGGCCACGAGGCCGTCCATGCCGCCGTTCCGTGGCACGAGAGGCACCGGCCCCTCGGGCCGCGAGGAGGTGTAAGCGATGCCCGCCCGCCCATCGGGGGCCGATTCTGCCGCGGCCGACCCCAAGGCCGGTCCGCGGTCGCGGCGCGACCATGAGTCGATCGCCCGCCTCGCCGACGATATCCTGCCCGCGCTCATCGCACGGCTCGCGGCCAGCGACCTGCGCGAGATCGAAATTCGCGAGGGCGGCTGGAAGGCGCGGCTCCGCAAGCCCGCCGCGTCCGCCGACGCCCGGCGCGCCGCCGTGGCCGCCGCCGAAAGCCACGCGGGCCACGGCCATGCCGCCGGCCGAGGGGCCCCGTCTCACGGCCGGCCGGAGGAGCGAGACCGCCATCCGGACACGGAGGAAGAGGCGGTCGAGGAGTCGGTCCTGATCACGGCCAAGTCTCCGGCCGTCGGCATCTTCCATCCCCGCCGCGACCTCGTGGTCGGGATGCACGTTCGCTCGGGCGACCGGATCGGCTACGTCGACGTCCTCGGCGTCCACCAGGACGTGGTCTCGCCGATCGAGGGCGCCATCGGCTCCAGCCTGGCCGAGGCCGGCGAGGCCGTGGAATACGGGCAGGAACTGGTCCGGATCGAGCAGCCCGACCGCGCCGCCGATGGGGAAGCCGGACAACCGGGACGCCGGCCCGCCGGCGTGGCAGGGAGTCTTTGATGTTCGGCAAAGTCCTGATCGCCAACCGCGGCGAGATAGCCCTGCGGATTCTGCGGGCCTGCCGGACCCTCGGCATCGGCGCCGTCGTCGCGTACAGCGAGGCCGATCGCGAGAGCCTGGCCGCCCAGCTCGCCGACGAGGCGATCTGCATCGGCCCGGCCGATGCCCGGCACAGCTACCTCTCGGCTCCGGCCGTGGTCTCGGCCGCGGTCGTGACCGGCTGCGATGCGATTCATCCCGGATACGGCTTCCTCTCGGAGGACGCGGGGTTCGCCGACGTCGTCCGGGCCCACGGCCTGACCTTCATCGGGCCGCCCGCCGAGGTGCTGGAGCGCTTCGCTTCGAAGGAAGCGACGCGGCGACTGCTGGCAGCCCACGGCCTGGCGACCATCCCGGGATCGGGCATGCTGCGCGACGAGGCCCATGCCCTCGAAGAGGCCGAGCGGATCGGCTACCCGGTCCTGATCAAGCCGTCGGCCGGTGGGGGCGGCAAGGGGATGCGGATGGTCCGAACTCCGCGCGAGCTCGAGTCCACTCTCAAGATCAGCCGCTCCGAGGCCAAGGCCGGGTTCGGCGACGACTCGCTCTATCTCGAGAAGTTCCTCGAGGACAACCGCCACGTCGAGATCCAGGTTGCCGTCGACCGCTTCGGCAACGCGGTTCACATGGGCGAGCGCGACTGCTCCGTCCAGCGCCGCCACCAGAAGATCATCGAGGAGACGCCCAGCCCGGCCCTCTCGGAGGCCGCACGCGCGGAGCTCGCCGATCGGGCTCTCCGGGCGATCGCGGCCGCCGGCTACGAGAACCTGGGCACGCTCGAGTTCCTCGTGGACGGCAAGGGCGACGCCTACTTCATCGAGATCAACTGCCGCGTCCAGGTCGAGCACACGATCACGGAGCTCTGCACCGGCATCGACATGGTCGCCCTGCAGATACGGATCGCGGCCGGCGAGCCCCTGGGAATGACCCAGGCCGACATCGTCTCGCGCGGCCACGCCATCGAGTTCCGAATCCTCGCCGAGGACCCGGCCAAGGATTTCCGGCCCCAGACCGGCCAGGTCGGCGCCTACCTCGCCCCGAGCGGCCCCGGCGTCCGAATGGATTCGCACCTCTACCCTGGCTACGACATCCCTTCCTACTACGACTCTCTTCTCGCGAAGCTGTGCGTCTGGGCTCCGGATAGGGCCGGGGCCATCGCGCGCGGCGACGCCGCTCTTCGCGAGATGCTCGTCGACGGCGTCACCACCAACATCGAATTGCATCGCGCCATCCTGGCCAACCAGGTCTTCATCGACGGCAAAGTGACGACCAGCCTGCTCGACCGCGTCGGCAGCGCCCCGTTCGTCGCCGCCGGCAACCGCTGAGCCCCGCCCACGCCCACCAGGAGCCGCCCCGTGACCGAGACCTCCACAACCGCGCCGATCCTGACGACCCGCCAGATAGAGAAGCTGCTGCCGCATCGCTGGCCGTTCCTCCTCGTTGACCGGATCGTCGAGTACGACGTCGAG
The DNA here is from genome assembly GCA_963838285.1 of uncultured Chloroflexia bacterium. GTDB lineage: Bacteria > Chloroflexota > Limnocylindria > Limnocylindrales > CSP1-4 > Fen-1039. Next base: position 971,628 of record CAWIQP010000004.1, on the reverse strand, counting down.
GCCAAACGCATCGTCGGCCTCAAGTCGGTCACGGCCACGGAATGGTTCTTCCAGGGCCACTTCCAGGGCCAGCCCATCATGCCCGGCGTGCTACAGGTGGAGGCGCTCGCGCAGACGATGGGCGTGTTCGTGGCCCAGCAGCCCGGCTTCGGCGATCGGCTCGGGCTCTTCGCCGCGATCGACGAATGCCGCTTCAAGCACATCGTCACGCCCGGCGATCAGCTCCGCCTGGAAGTGACCATGGAGCGCCTGGGCAGCAAGTTCGGCCGCGGCAGGGGCGTCGCCACGGTCGACGGCGAGGTCGCCTGCGAGGCTCTCATCAGCTTCATCATCGCGCCAGAGAGCGCGCTCCGCTGATGGTCCGGATCGCCGCCCTATCCGACATCCACGGCAACCTGCCGGCGCTTGCGGCCGTGCACAGGGCCGTCGACGCGGCGCGCCCGGACTACGTCGCCATCTGCGGCGACCTGGTGTTCAACGGTCCGGACCCGGCCGGTTCCCTGGCCCTCGTCCAGGAGCTCCAGCGCGCGGGCGCCTTCGTCATCCTCGGCAACACTGACCTGGCGGTGGCAGACGGCGACTTCACCGCCGCCTTCCCGTGGTTCACCGACGGCCCGCCGGACTCGTACCTCGCGGCGGCCGATTGGGCCCGCGAGCAGATCGGCGACGATGGGGTGGACTACCTGCGCCGGCTGCCGTGGGAGCGCCGGCTGCGCGTGGGCGACGACGGTTCGCGGGACGGCGCCCTGGTCCTCTTCTGCCACGCCTCGCCCGGTTCTCTGACCGACGGTCTCGGCATGGACCTGGATCCGGTCGTCACGGTCGATCGCGTGAGTCGAACCGACGCGAAGGTCATCGTCTGCGGCCACACGCATCTGCCGGAGGTCCGCGAGGTCGGCTGGCGGACGATCGTCAACGTCGGCAGCGCCGGCTACGTCTTCGACGGCGATCCGACGGCCAGCTGGGCCTTGATCGAGATCGACGAGGACGGCGTCAGGGCCGAAATCCACCGGACGAACTACGACGTCATGGCAGCCTCGGATGCCGTCTCGGCGCGCGGCCTGCCCGGCGACGTGTATCGCGCCGCCACCATAAGGACAGGGAAGTTGGTTCGATGAGCCAGACCAACGGCCAGCCCCGCGTCGTCGTCACCGGCATGGGCGCGGTGACCCCGCTCGGACTCGACGTGGCGTCGACCTGGCAGGCGATGCTCGCCGGCCGCTCGGGCGTCGCTCCCATCACTCACTTCGATCCCTCGCGCCTGACGACCCGGATCGCCGCAGAAGTCAAGAACTTCGACCCGTCTGCCGTCCTCGAGCGCAAGGACCAGCGCCGCAACGACCTCTACGTCCAGTACGCGCTCGTCGCGGCTCGCGCTGCGATGGATCAAGCCGGGCTGCCGGCCCGACTCGAAGGCGAGCTGGCCGAGCGGACCGGTGTCATCGTGGGCACGGGCATCGGAGGCGTCAGGACCCTGGCCGACCAGATCCTGCTGATGGGCGAGAAGGGCCCGGACCGGATGTCGCCGTTCCTGATCCCGATGGCGATCAGCAACCTGGCCGCCGGCGTGATCGCGATTCACTTCGGCCCGCAGGGCCCCAACTTCAGCGTCGTCTCAGCCTGCGCCACCGGCGGCCACTCGATCGGCGAGGCCTGGGAGACGATCCGGCGCGGCGACGCCGACGTCATGATCGCCGGCGGTGCCGAGGCCACGGGTCACGAGTCGATGGTCGCCGGCTTCGCCGCCATGCGCGCCCTCTCCACCCGCAACGACGAGCCCGAGCGCGCGTCACGGCCTTTCGACACCGGCCGCGACGGCTTCGTGATCGGCGAGGGAGCCGGGGTGGTCGTGCTCGAATCGCTGGCCCATGCCAGCGCCCGGGGCGTAGAGCCGCTCGCCGAGATGGTGGGCTACGGCGCCACCGGCGACGCCTCGCACATCACCCTGCCGGCGCCCGGCGGAGCTGGCGCCGTACGGGCCATCCGCCGCGCCCTGGAGAAGGCCGGCCTCGGCGTCGACGACGTGACCATGGTCAACGCCCATGCCACTTCCACTCCGGAAGGGGACCCGCGCGAGCTCGAGGCGATCAGGACGCTCTTCGGCGAGCGGGCCGGCCAGGTCAGCGTGACCGCCAACAAGAGCATGCTCGGGCACACCCTCGGGGCCGCCGGCGCGATCGAAGCCATCGCCACGATCATGAGCCTCCGGACCGGGCTGATCCCACCGACCATCAACCTCGAGGATCCAGACCCGCTGGCCGCGGGCCTGGACCTGACGCCGAACGTGGTCCGCCGGCGAGAGGTGGACGTGGCGGTTTCCAATTCCTTCGGCTTCGGGGGCCAGAACAGCGCCCTGGTAATCCGGCGCTGGGCCGAGTGAGGGCGCGATAGATGAGCGATCGTCACGACGAGCCAACCAATCCACTCGCCGGCGGGGGCACGGGGCCGGAAGGTCCGGTCGACGGGCCGGCGGTCTCCCCGGAGACGGCGTCGCTGCTCTCCCTGATCGACAGGCTCGGCTCGCTCCTGGAGCGAAGCGACCTGGAAGAGCTCGAGGTCGAAGCCGGCGAGACGGGCATCGTGCTGCGCAAGTCCGTGGCGCCGGTTCCGGCGGCCGGCGCCGGGATTCCGGCCGGGGCTCAGACCGCCGGGGCGACGGGCGCCGCGCCGACCGAGCCCGTACCGGCCTCCACCCTCAAGACCGTCAAGGCGCCGCTCACCGGCATCTTCTACGCCGCCTCGTCGCCGGGCTCGCCGCCCTACGTCACCGTCGGGCAGCGGATCGCCGTTGGCCACGTCATCGGTCTCATCGAGGCCATGAAGCTCTTCAACGAGATCAAGTCGGACCAGGCCGGCACCGTTGTCCGGGTCGTGGCCGAGTCCGGCAAGCTCGTGAAGGCGAAGCAGCCCCTGATAGAGGTCGAGCCGTAATGCCGCGGTCCCTGTCCGGCGTCCACCTGACCGGTTGGGGCGCTTACGCCCCGAGCCAGATCCTCACCAACGCGGATCTCGAGCGCATGGTCGACACCAACGACGAGTGGATCGTCTCGCGCACCGGCATCCGCGAGCGCCGCATCGCCGGACCGGGCGAGACCACCGCCAGCATGGCGGCCGTCGCCGGGCTCAGGGCCATCGCGACCGCCGGCCTGGAGCCCGACGACATCGACCTGATCATCGTCGGCACCCTCACGCCCGACTACCCAATGCCGTCGACGGCCGCCCTCGTCAAGGGCGCCATCGGCAACAAGCGCGCCGCGGCGATGGACCTGGCGGCGGCCTGCTCCGGTTTCGTGTACGGCTACGCCACGGCCCACGCCTACGTGTCCAGCGGGATGGCCCGGCACGTGCTGGTCATCGGCGCCGAGACGCTCAGCCGCTGCACGGACTTCACAGACCGGTCGACGTGCATCCTCTTCGGCGACGGGGCCGGAGCGGCCGTTCTGTCGGCCTCCGACGAACCGGGCGGCACGCTCGGCATCGAGATGACGACCGAGCCTTCGGGCGCCTACTTCATCTGGCTGCCGGCCGGCGGCGCGGCTCGACCTGCCGGCAATTCGACCCTCGCCGCCCACGAGCACTTCATGAAGATGAAGGGCGCCGAGACGTTCAAGATGGCCGTCCGGACTCTCGGTTCCACGTCCGTGGCGTCGTTGAACAAGGCGGGGATCGGGCTGGACGACCTGGACCTCGTCATCCCGCACCAGGCCAACGTACGCATCATCGAGGCCCTCGCCCGGTCGCTCGACTTCCCGATGGAACGGGTCTTCGTCAACGTCGGCTGCTACGGCAACACCTCCGCGGCGTCCGTCCCACTGGCGCTGGACGAGGCCGTGGCCGCCGGCCGCGTCAAGAAGGGCGATCGACTGCTGCTGGTCGCGTTCGGCGCGGGACTCACGTCCGGCGCGATCACCCTGGAGTGGACCGCCGATCCGGCCGCCGCCTCTCGCGCCGCCGGCATCGGGCCGGAGGACGTCTCCGTCATGCCCGGCTACCTGGAGCCGGTCAATCCGTTCCCGCCGGCGCTGGAGTGGCTCCTGGCCGCTTCCGCGCCACCCGCCGACGGTCGATGACCCGGCGGTTCGACCGACACAACGATCGCCCGCTGCCACGGCGTGTGGCGGCGCAGTCCAATCGAGGAGGAGCCAAATGCTCGATCTGACCGGCAAGACCGCGCTCGTCACCGGCGGCGCCCGCGGCATCGGCAAGGCCATCTGCCTGACCCTCGCCCGCCAGGGCGCCGACGTCGCGTTCGTGGACGTCGGCCGCCCCGAAGTCGCCGAGGCCACCGTCGCGGAGATCCAGGCGCTCGGCCGCCGCGCCCTCTCCATCTCCGCTGACGTGACCGATCCGGAGGCCTGCGTGAAGGCCGTCGCCGCCGTGATCGAGGCCTTCGGCAAGGTCGACATCCTGGTCAACAACGCCGGCATCACCCGCGACGACCTGATCATGCGGATGCCGATCGACGACTGGAAGAAGGTCCTCGAGGTCAACCTCTTCGGCGCCTTCTACATGACGAAGGCCGCCATCCGGCCGATGCTCAAGGCCCACGCCGGCCGGATCATCAACATGTCGAGCGTGTCCGGCCAGGCCGGTCAGATGGGCCAGGCCAACTACTCGTCGTCCAAGGCGGGCCTGATCGGCCTGACCAAGGCCACGGCTCGCGAGGTCGCCTCGCGCGGCATCACCTGCAACGCCGTCGCCCCGGGCTTCGTCGTCACGGAGCTCACCAAGGACCTCCCGGCGAGCCTGACCGACCAGATCAAGACCCAGACGCCGCTCGGACGATTCGGCACGGTCGACGAGATCGCCTCGGCGGTGACGTTCCTCGCCTCGGACGAAGCCGCATACATTACGGGCCAGGTCCTGGCGGTGGACGGCGGCCTGGTGATGATGTAGTTCCGGGTCGCGGGGTCGCGGGGTCGCGGGGTCGCGGGGGTCGCGGGGTCGCGGGGGAGGGGCTGGGGTAGGGGAGGCAACGGTCGATGAGCGTCGCGAGTGGGGAGCCGGCTGATGGCTCCCGTATCTCGGATGCCCGGCAGCGCCCTGGCGTGTCCAGCTTCGAGCGGTTCCGGCGAGTTCTCCTGACACCCAGAGCCGGATGGGTCGTGGTCGGGATACTCACGGCCGTCGCTGCCTTGCTGACGACTCACTCGATCGGCGGGAAGAGCTTATGGCTCGACGAGGCATTGAGCGCCAGGATCGCCCAGCTCAGTCCGGCCGACGGGGTGAGTGCCACATATGCGACGCCGACGCCGGGCGCCATGGCTCTCTACTACCTCGTACTCCATTTCTGGGCCGCCGTGAGCAGCGACGAAGCGTGGCTCCGCTTGCTCTCCGCGATGTTCGCTGTAGCTTCCGTTCCACTGGTCTATCTGGTGGGTTCCCGACTCATGGGCCGAGCGGCCGGCCTGACCGCGGCGGCCGTCGTTGCGCTGAGTCCATTCGTGGTAGCGCAGGGCCAGGAGGCGAGGCCGTACGCTCTCGTGATCTTCGTCTCGACGGCACTCACCCTCGTCTTCTACGAGGCCATGAAGGGCGGGAAACTCCGGATCTGGCTCTTGTACGCCGCAGTGGCGGCCGCGGGCATCTACGTGCACACGACGGTCGCGTATCTGATCGCCGCTCACGGAACCGCGGCCGGCGTCGACCTCATCCTGGTCCGCGGTCGTTCCGCCTCCACGATCGCTGGGCGCCTCACGGCGGGCGCGATCATCGTCCTGGCGGGCCTTCCACTTATTGGACAGTTCTCGGCACAGGGCCTCGCCGGTGTTGCGCCTCCATCGATCGATACCGTCCGTGCCACGCTGGAGGCGTTGACTGGCGGGCGGACGCTGCTTGTCGTCACCGGCGTCGCCGTCATCGCGGCTCCCTTCGTTGGTTGGTCGTGGTCGCGACGCGGGCGCGGACTCGAGTTCTCCGTTCTCATCGCGGCCAGCATCGCGCCGGTATTGCTCGAACTCTTCGTGTCGCTGCTGCGCCCTATGTTTATCGAGCGCTACCTGGCGATGGCGATCCCCGGGCTCGCCCTCTTGATCGGGGCTGCGGTCGAATTCGCGTCGACCTGGCGGCCGACTCGGGGCGCCCAGCGCATGAGGGCTTCGTCCCGGCCGTCCGCCGTCGTCGTTGCCGTGGCCCTGGCGGTCGTTGCCGCGCTTTCACTGCGGTCCGTCGGGGATGTCGATGCGGCACCGCAGGAAGACTGGCGGAGTGCCGTTGCGATGGTCGCCGCCGACGCCCAACCGGGTGACGGCGTCATCGTTTACCCCGGGTACGCCCGCCTGCCATTCGACTACTACGCTGGTCGGCAGCCGGTCTTTGGGATGTGTCGCCTCTGTTCCCGCCCGTCGGCTGGGGGCAGTACCTGCCGGATGACGAGAACCGGACGACTCTGAAGACTTCGCTCGCAGATGCCAGGCCGACGGGACGCGTCTGGGTCGTGTACCGATCGGGGGATCCAGTCCCTGAAGGCGATGCCGCACTGCTGGCGTCGTACACGTCCTGCGGCACGGTCCAGTCCGAGGCCGCCTTCTCAGGAGTGAAGGTGGTGCTTCTGGAGCTCCCGGTGATGTCCTGCCAGGCCGCCAGGCAGCCAAAGGCACGAGAGACGGGGCATCCCGCAGCCACCGGACCCGACCTTGCTCAGCCGGATCGCAGGCCGTAGACGGACAGAATCCGATCGGGCGAGGCCGTGAAGCGGTCCAGGAGCTCGCGGTTCGATCCGTTCGGCTGGACCGCAAGCCAGGCGCCCTCCATTGGCCCGCCGCACGTGTCTGAGAACGACGCGTTGCACAGAACCACGAGGACCGCCGCCCGGTCGGGAGTCGCCATTGTCGCGCCGTCAAGAACGAGCGGGAACCCGTACGCGTCCGTGCTCCTGTCGTCTGGCAGCCCGATGAGCGCGATCGACCGGCCGTCGGCATCTCGCATGACCCGGCTGGCGGCGGCCTGGGCCTGGGACCAGGAGTAGGGGTTCGGGCCGGCCTCCCATTGCCCCGAACTGTTGAAGACTGCGGCGGCCAGCGCCGCAATGCCAAGAAGGCGGCCGAACGCCCCGATCCATCGGCGTCGGGCGCCGAGGCGCCACAGCGAGCCCAAGACGATGCCGGCCGCAACGATGACAAACGGGTCGGCGACGATGTGGTACTGCTCGGTGAGCTGCGGAACGATCTCCGACGTGCTGCTGATACCGAGGCCCATGACAAGGATCAGGGCACCCAGGCAGCCGGCCACGAGCCAGGTGCCGTCTCGCTCCCGCAGCTGCGGATCTGCGGCGTCTAAGGACGCCTCAATCGCGTCGTCCGCCGCTTCGCCTCCACGCCGCCGGTTCGGAGTTGCGGTCGCGCTGAGGCGCCAGATCAGGCCGCCGGCGAAGGCCCCAGCTACGCCGATCGCTACGGGACGGTCGGGCTCCCCGCCCCAGATCGGCCAGCCGGTCAGCGGCCAGGCCAGGATGCGAACGGCGCTGGTCGCAAGCCGATATGCGGGACCGTGATCGGCTTGCTCGCCCGGACCCGTGATGAAAGCAAGGATTGCCCTGGTTTCCGCGAAGTCGTGGCCGACCTCGTACAGGATGAAGGGTACGTAGGTCGCGACGATCAAGGCCACGGCCGCAACGGCCCATAGCGCGATCCGGCGTCGCTGCCCGGCGGGACCGCGCCACAGCAGAGCAAGGAGAACCATGCTCATCGGCACCACGATCACGCCGGCGGTGATGTGGGCTTGCATTGCCACTGCCGTTCCGGCGGCGGCGGCGAGCAGCCAGGCAGGGTTTCGAGTGGACCATGCCTGCCACGCCCCGAGCAAAGCCAAAGCTGCGCCGGGCTCGATCAGCGTTGGGTTCCAGATGAACGTCGAGAACCCAACCAGCCCACCGGAGGTGGCGGCCAGGAGCCCTGCCGACAGTCCGGCGGCCGGCCCGCCGATCGACCGCGCCACCCACCAAACCATCGGCACGACCATCAGGCCCGCGAGTGCGGTCTCGATGAGTACCCCCGTCGGAGCGCCTCCACCGAGCCAAGCGCCGGGAAGCATCAGATCGTAGTAGAGGGCACCGTGGTGAAACGTCCCCGTCGATGCCAGCGGGCCGAGTTGCGGGATAGTGCCCGAATGCAGCGCGTTCCAGATGGCGAGCATCTCGCTGCCCTGATCGGAGTCCCAGTCGGCGCGCGATTGAAGGTTGTTCAGCCGGAGGAACGCAGCCACCAGCAAAACCGCGGCGAGGCCGATCGCCTCACGCCAGTGGGCCGAAATCAGGGCGCGGCTATTCCAGCGGGACGACTTGCCGCCCCGGTACAGGTATGGCATTGCGAGATTGTAACGAAGCCGCCTCGCTGCCGCGTGGCTTCCTGCCGCGTCATTCGCCATACTCCGCGTATGCTCGATCTCACCATGACGAAGCCCCTTCCGGGTACCCGGTCCGTACCGCCGATTTGCGTTCTCCACATCTGCCGGCGGTATCGCCCCTTCGTCGGCGGCACGGAGAAGGCCGTACGCGATCTCGCGGTAGCGGAGGCCGCGGCCGGTCGCAAGGTGACGATCCTCACGCTTGACCGGGACATTTTCGGAAGCGCTAGGAACCTTCCCGCCCGGGAGACCCTGGACGGCCTTGAGGTCGTCCGCGTTCCGGGGTGGGGCACTCCGCAAGTGGCATTCACCTACCGGCCGGATCGGATCTGGCGCGAGATCGCTCGTCACGACGTCGTGCACATACACGACCTCAGGTTTGCGTTTGCAAGCTCGATAGTCGGCGGACTCGCGTGGCGCCGACCGCGCATCTTCCACACGCACGGTCTGATCTTCCACTCCGGCGGTGGGCGCCGGCTGAAGCGACTGGCGATGCGCCTCTACTTCGGCCCGCTGCTTCGGCTTGGTGGGGTTCGAGTCGTTGCCGACAGCGATTCCGATCGCTTGCTACTGCTGCGCGACGCGCCATATCTGGCGGGAGCGGCCACGACCTTCCTCAACGCAATCCCGCTCGAGCCGCTGCTTGGCCTCGAGCGCGCTCCGGTCCCCGGCCGCGTCGTGTCCATCGGACGAATGGTCCCCAACAAGGCCCTGACCGACCTGGTTCGGGCACTGGCGCGAATTCACGACGCCCAGTGGTCGCTTGTCCTCGCCGGGGATCCCAACCCCGAGGAGCTGGCCCGCATCGAGGCCGAGGTCGATCGTCTGAAGGTTCGGAACCGCGTGACCTTCGTCTTCAGTTTTCCGGAGGAGGAGCTGCCCCAGTTGCTGAAGTCCGCGTCCCTGGCGGCATTTCCGAGCACGGGCGAAGGGTTCGGCATCTCGTTGCTGGAGGCCATGGCGGCGGGCGTTCCGGCCTTGGCCAACCGCATTCCGGCCCATGAGCAACTGCTGGGCGACCTGGAAAGCCAGCTGATCGACTTCGGCGATCCTGACGCCGCGGCCCACTCCATCCGCCGGTTGCTGACGGCGGACGCGGGCGAGCTCGCCGACCTCTCGACGAGGTTGCGTGCTCGAGCGGCCGACTTCGGTATCGACCGCCTCAGGGGTCAGATCGACGGGCTTTACGCGCGTTTGTCGGTCGGGAGCCGTGCCACGGCCGCGATAGGCCGAGGAACCAGGTGCGCGTCAGGTCTCGGGCGCCTCTCGGCGAAGGCGCGTAGCCAGGCGCCCGGCGCTGAGGTCCTTCCAGGCGAAGCCGGCGATTCCGGGGGACGTCGCCAGCACCATACCCGTGACCAGGCCCAGCAGAAGCCATGATGAGGCCGCGGTCGTGAACCGCATCAGGGTGGAGGACGTCAACGCCGAGACCAGAGAGCCGACGAGGGCGGTGGCGGTGCCGATGACGAGCCAGTTGGGTGCGGCTTTCCTGGACACTCGGAAGAGCGCGAGGATCACGCCCAAACACCAGGCGCAGAAGGTCAACCCCCCCAGCGGGCCGGTGGACACGAGCACTGACAGGTAGAGATCCTCTCCGATGCCGGCGTCCTCGCTGTCGACGCCGGCGCTGGTGGTGCCTGCGCCGACTTGCGCCGCTGGACCCGGAGTGGGCTCTGCAGACATCGCCGTTACGCGGTCGGCGCTCCCCAAACCCATGCCGATGATGTTCTTGAGGAACGTCTGCGTGTCGCGGCCGATTGCCTCGATGTGCCCCACAACGGATGAGTCGGATCGGTTCAGCGCTGACGAGATCGACTCGTCGAACGGCGGCACTCCGGCGACGAACACCCCGGTGATCGCGAGGCAGAAGACGGCCATCCGAAGTCGCTTGAAGCTGTAGCCGCACATGAAGACCACGATGGCGGCGGCGATCCATGCGCCTCGAGAGATCGTGACGATCGTCGCCAGGCCAAACAGTAGAGTGAGCCCGATCAAGCCAGCGGTCATCCACCGCTTGCCGTGGGCCTCTCCGCCGAACCAGGCTGCCACGCTCAGTCCGAGCGGCAGAAGGAAGTAGCCTCCTGCGCCCACCGGATGCGTGAAGGTCGCGATGGCCCGCGGGTAGACGCCCTGCCCCGTCCCATAGTCCCCGAGCAGGCTGATGTCCCATAGGCTCTGAGCCGACGGAATGCTGCTGGACGACGCGCTCGAAGGTCACCAGGTCCAACGTCGTGGACCAGAACGTGATCGGCAGGACGAAATACTCAAGAAGAGCGACGCCCGCGGTTACAGCCGAGGCCGCCACGAACCACTTGAAGATCAGCTTCATGTCGGCGCCGGCCAGGTAGGCCAGTCGCCCCAGGGCATAGGCCTCGACCGGTAGCGCGAACTCGCGGGCCGAGGAAACCACAGCGGTGAACGACTGATTTCGAGCCCAGCAACCACGGGACCGTCGAGTAGATCCCGACTAGAACCACGTACGCGATCGCGAGCCAGTCGAACCAGCGCAGCTTCAGCGACCGCCACGTCACCGCCAGCGCGTAGAGCGCCAGCAAGGCCACGACGACATCCTTCAGGAGAAGCGTCGCCTGCGACAGACCCACCGAATGGCCGTACTGGAAGATGGCGATCGCGATCGGCGTCTGAAGCGGCAGCCACACGACCAGCAGCACCAGGGCCCAAGTTACGAACCTGGCGGTTCTCTTGAGCACGAGGCCGTCGCCGGTGGCGTCCCTCAGGGCAGCCCCGGACGCTGCGTCTGCAACTACTGACACGGATCCCTCCTCATTCGTTGCCCTCACCGGGCCCCCGGATTATAGGAGCCCGATCATGGCGACGGGCTTGCCTCATGTGGCAACCGCATTGCTGGGTGCCGGTGCCGGTGCCGGTGCCGGTTGTCCGCGAGGCGTCGCTTCGAGGGATCGCTCAGCCGCGGACCGGGCCGCGCCATGATTGCTGGAGCAGCGCGTCGCGGAAGGCCAGCGCTGTGCGCTCTCGGGTGAAGAACGCAGCCCTGTCGAGACCATCCGCCCTCAGCTTCGCGGCCAGCCCAGGCTTCGCCATGAGCTCGTCCACGCAATCCGCCCATTCGGCCGGATTGCGTGGATCCGCACTGAGGGCTGCGCCGCCGGATACTTCGTCGAAGACCGGTATCCCGGAGCAGACGCATGGAAGGCCCGCGGCCATCGCCTCGATCATGGGCATGCCAAAGCCCTCATAGACCGAAGGCAGCAGCAGCGCGGTCGCGCTCGCGTACAGGGCGTCTCGCTCGTCGTCGGACACGTACCCCGGCCAGACGGCGATGCCCGCTGCCTGGGCGGCCTGGATCTCCTCGATCTCGGACTTGCGCGCCCAGCCGCGAGACCCGACGATGACGAGTTGGAGATCGTGGCCTCGCGTCCTCAGCTCTCTCACGACTCGAACGGCAAAAGAGATGTTCTTGCGAGGTTCCACTGTTCCTACGACCAGAACGTAGGGCTTCCGTACACCCAGCCGCGTCAGGGCGGGCTCGTTCTCTTGGATCTCGGCGTTGCGAGGGAACCACGGTGGAACTACCGTGCCACGAGCCCGGCCAAAGAGGTCCTTCACGTCGCAAGCGGCGGCTTCGCTCCCGAAGATGAGCGGATGGCGGCGCACGACTCGGCCGAGCAGCAGATGCTCGAAGAGGCGGGTTCGCAGCTGCTGGTATTGCGGCACACGAAAGCAGCTCAAGTCCAGTACGACCGACAATGCCCTGACCCCCGGAAGCGCGGGTACCACGAGGCTGGTCGAAACGTACGCGTCGACCGGGTGCGCTCGCAGGTGCTTCCACACGGACAGGTGCCACCTCGGCCCGGTCGATGCGATAGACACCTTCTCGACCCGGGGCGGGAGGTCGAGATCGGTTCTTCCCAGATATGCCCGGACGCGGACGCCTTCGAGGTCGGTCGCCGCCAGGGCGATGGACAGGAGATAGCGGCCAACGCCGGTCGCGCGACCGGCGGCCGACCTCAGGTCGAACGCGGCAACGGACCCGCTCGCCGCTGCCTTGCCGAAGTCGGTGTCGACGCCGCCATGGCTAGTACTGCCCAATGCGCTCCTCGATCAGCGACTGTCTGGCCGAGAAGGATAGCCGCGCGACCGAGTCGTCGCCAGCCGCGTCAGGGTTGCTGCCGGAGGTCCATGCGAGGGCTCCGCGGCCGACGGGGAGGCGCCGAGACTCTCTATACTCCGGAGCATGAAGTCAGCTCTCATCACCGGCATCACAGGTCAGGACGGCTCGTACCTGGCCGAGTTCCTGCTCGAGAAGGGCTATCGCGTAGTCGGCATGACTCGCCGGTCCAGCACGAATGCGATGGACCGCATCGAGCATTTGCTTGACCGCATCGAGCTCGTCCAGGGGGACGTGCTGGACCAGGCCTCGCTTGTCGCGGCGCTCCAGTCTTCCGAACCCGCCGAGGTCTACAACCTGGCCGCGATGAGCTTCGTGCCGACATCGTGGAATCAGCCTGTGCTGACGGGCGAATTCACCGGGCTGGGCGTGACCCGCATGCTCGAGGCCGTCCGCCAGGTCGATCCGTCGATCCGCTTTTACCAGGCGTCGTCGAGCGAGATGTTCGGGAAGGTACGCGAGATCCCGCAAACCGAGCTGACTCCGTTCCATCCCCGCAGCCCGTACGGCGTAGCGAAGGCATATGGCCACTTCCTGACCGTCAACTACCGTGAGAGCTTCGGTCTCTATGCCGTTTCCGGGATTCTCTTCAATCATGAATCCCCACGCCGAGGCCTCGAGTTCGTTACGCGGAAGGTCTCCGACGGCGTCGCTCGAATCCATCTTGGGATGGCGACCGAGCTTCGAATGGGGAACCTCGAGTCCAAGCGCGACTGGGGTTTTGCCGGCGACTACGTCCGGGCCATGTGGGCGATGCTGCAGCAGCCCGAACCGTCCGACTATGTCGTGGCAACCGGCATCGCTCATTCGGTGCGGGACCTGTGCCGCGTAGCCTTCGAGCACGTCGGCCTCGACTACGAAAAGTATGTCGTCGTCGATGAGCGCCTGTATCGGCCGGCCGAGGTGGATCATCTGCTGGGCAATTCGGCCAAGGCCCGAGCCGAGCTCGGCTGGGAGCCTCGGCTCGGGTTCGAGGAGCTCGTGCGGACCATGGTGGATGCCGACATCCTCCGCTTGAAGGGGCATTCCATTCCACGGCTCGACGTGGCCCTTCCCGCCAGTCACGCCTGACGTCCGATGCGAATCTTCGTCACCGGCGCGATCGGCTTCGTCGGCCAGTGGTTGGAGAAAGACCTTCTCGGCGCCGGCCACGAGGTCGTGTCGGCGCCCGGTCCCGAAGTGCTCGACATCGTGGATCGGCCCGGCCTGGCGCGCTGGCTCGACGACCCGGCCGGGCCACCGGACGCGGTCGTGCACCTCGCCGGAATGGCCTTTGCGCCGGATGCCGGTCACGACCCGGTCGAGGCCTTCCGCGTGAACGCAGGCGGCACGGTCGCGCTCTTCGAAGCCCTCCGCGAGGTCGGCATCCGGCCGCCCGTACTGGTGAGCTGCTCGGCGGACGCATACGGCACGCCTCGCCCGGAGGATCTGCCCCTGCGGGAGGATGCGCCACTTGCTCCGCACGGTCCCTACTCGTTATCCAAGGTGGCCCAGGAGGGTGCGGCAGCCGAGGCATCCGCCCGCTACGGTTTCCCCGTGGTCGTGGCGCGTTCCTTCAATCACACCGGGCCGGGCCAGCGTCCCGTCTTCGTCGTGCCGGCCATGGCCCACCGCGTCCTGGCAGTGAAGAGGGGACAGGCGACCACGATACCGGCGGGGAACATCGATGTGCGCCGCGACCTGACGGACGTGCGCGACGTCGTCGTGGCGTACAGGCTGCTGGTCGAGGCCGCTGCCGGTGGGGCGCTCAAGGATCGCTTCACGGTGGTCAACGTGGCCTCCGGCGACGTCGTAACGGTGAGGTCCGTGATCGAGCGGTTGTGCGCTCTCGCCGGCGTGACCCCCGTCGTAGAGATCGACCAGTCACTGGTCCGGGCCGACGATCCGGCCGAGATCCGCGGCGATGCCACTCTCATCCGTCAGCTCGTCGGCTGGCAGCCCGCAATTCCGCTCCAGCAGACGCTCAGGGACGTGCTCGCGGCTCTCTAGGCGAGCGCGGCGTCGTATACGGCGGCAAGAGCGTCGGCTGCGGCGTCGACTGAGAACCGCTCGGCAAGATCCTCAACGGCCTTCTTGTCAGGGGCTCGTGGTGAGGCCATCGCGACCGCGATAGCCTCGGCGTCCCTCGGCGTGAGCGCGGCAACCGTGCCCACCGTTTCGCGGGCGGCCGGCGTGTCGACGGCGATGACGGGGACTCCGCGCAGCGCCGCCTCCACGGCCGGCAGCCCGAACCCCTCGAATTCGGGACGTGAAGAGAAGGGCTCTGGCGCTCGAGAACGCGGCGTCGAGATCGGCGTCCGGAATCCAGCCATCGAACTGTATGTTCGGCGCGATGCCCAGACGAGTCGCGCTTTCCAGCAACCGCTGGCGCAGCCCCGGAGCCGGCGGCCCAATGAATCTCAACCGGGCGGCGGGTTCGTGCTCGCGCTCGCGGAAACGCGCCAGAGCCTCCACGGCCAGCTCCGGTTGCTTGTGGGGATCAAGGGCGCCGACGTACAGGAAGGTGGGTTCGGAAGCGGGCGACCAAGGCGAGGCGGTCGGGCGCCGAACGACCGGATACACGACGCGGACGCGCTCTCCCGGGATATCCAGGTGAGTTGCCAGGTCCGCGGCAGTGGCTTGCGAGATCGCGACGATCGAGTCCGCTGCCCGAAGCTGGCGCAGAAACGATTCGTACACGAGGCGGTGATGAGGCCGCCAGGTGGCCCGAAAGTCGGCCTCGAGCAGCGGGATCAGGTCATAGGCCGTGACGATCCTCTTCAGGCCTTTGGGGCGCCAGGGGCGATGCGGGTCGGTCGCATGAAACGCCGAAGCCCCCGACTTTCGGGCGGCGCTGCCCAGAGCCCGCGGGCCGAGGAGCCATCCGAGGTCGAGCGGCCTCAGGGCCAGAGATCGGGCTTCGATACCTCGCGGTCCGAACGAAGCGAGCGCCGGACCGGGCAACCCGACCGCGGAAACGTGTTCCCTGCGCTCCGGTGGCCACTCCTCGATTGCCTGGACCAGGCCGCGAACATAGCGCCCTATGCCGCGGGCCCCATGAGCGCCAACGGCCGGGCCTACGTCCAGGAGCAAGCTCTGCTGCAATTCAACCTCGGTCGCTACTCGAGACAACGGTGGGGCGCATTCTATCGAATGCATCGCGCCTGCCAGGAGCCGCTCCGGATCCGGCCGGTCGCCGGCAACCTCGGGCGCGTTGCGCCCGGGTGTGGGCGATCCACTAACCTAAGAGCGGTGCTGCCACTCCGACCATCCGGCTGTGCCCGCTCGTCCTCTCAAGCTCGGGAGTAGCTCACGATAGAAGACCTGTCTATCAGACCCATCGTCCCCGCCGACGCTGAGCAACTTGGCGCGCTGTTCGTTACTCTGGCTGGTGGGAGCGACGAAAGGCAGTTCCACCCACATCCGCTAACAGCAGGCGAAGCTCGCAGGATTGCCGAGGGCGCTGTGACTCGGCGAGACCTCTACTTCGCCGCTTTCCTTGGCGAGCGACTTGTCGGCTACGCGATGCTGCGAGGCTGGGATGAGGGGTATGGAGTCCCAAGCTTCGGGGTGGCCGTTGGCGCACCCTATCGTGGCCGCGGGATCGCGACGAGCCTCCTTCGATATGCCATCCAGCGGGCCCGCGAAGTGGGGGCGAACTCAGTGATGCTGAAGGTCAACGTCGACAATCCGGCCGCACGTCCCATATACGAATTTGAGGGCTTCGTGTTCGAGGAGATCCCCGACGATCCAACGCAGGTCAAGGGACTGCTGACACTCTCGCTAGATAGGTAGGAAATGGCGGAAGAAGCGGCACCCGTGGCAGCTACGAACCCGAAGGGAGCTGCCTGGCGGGCGGTCAAGAACTCGGCATATGCGATTGTCGAGTACGCCTGGCCGATCGCTCTGTCGATCGTCGTGACCCCCTACATTGTGCGAGGCCTGGGAACGAGCGCGTACGGCGTCCTCGCCATCGCGGCAGTGACGCTCGGGTTCTTCGGGCTCCTCGACCTGGGCATCGGGGGGGCGGCCGTCAGGGCCGTCTCCCAGAACCTCGGGCGAGGAGATGGTGAGGCTGCCGCCAAGGTGCTCGGTACCGTTGTGACCGCGTACCTCGTGATCGGGGCGATTGGCGCTGCTGTGATTGCATTGGCCACGCCAGTGCTTGTGTCACGCGTGCTGTCGGTTCCGCCAGATCTGCAACCGGCTGCGACGGCTACCTTCTACATCTCCGCGGCAGGTTTTCCAGTTGCGCTGATCCTGGGCGCGTTCGCGTCGCTGCCCAAAGCGGCACAGCGTTTCGATCTGTCGACGCGCGTCGCTGTCGTTTTCTCCACCATCGGTCCCCTCGTAACCGTGGCGACGGTCGCCCGAGGTTTCGGGCTGCCTGGCGTTGCGCTGGCGTCGCTGCTTCTGAACTGTATCGCCGCCGTCGCCTACTACCGCGTGGGACGTGGCCTGCTCAACGGTGGAAAGCTGAGGCTGGGCCTGGATCTCACCGTGCTGCGCGGGCTGGCAGGCTTCGGGGGCTGGTTTCTGGCTGCCTCGGTCGGAGTGCTGATTCTCTACAGCCTCGACAAGATCCTGGTAGGGTCCCTCGTAAGCGTTGCCGCCGTTACGTTCTACGTAGTCCCGGGGAACCTGGCCAACCGAATCCAAGGCCTGATGGGGGCGGCAAGCCAGATCGTCTTCCCGACGTCCTCGGCAATCCTCGCTGCCGGTAACAGGGACCAGCTACTTCGCCTTTACCGGGACGGCACTCGGCTCCTGTTCCTGCTGGGAGCCTCGTTCGGAGTTCCGATGGCAGTGTTTGCCGGCCCATTCCTGCGCTACTGGATGGGACCGGAATTCGCCGATCGGAGCACGGTTCCGATGATGCTTCTGGTAGGGACCTACGTTTGCCTGGGGATGACGGGCGTCGTATGGGGCCTCTCATTCGGAGCCGGAAAGCCCAGGATCAACGCCTTCTTCGCGATCGGTATGGGAATCGCCGATATCGTTCTCTTCCTCCTGCTGGTCGGTCCGTACCAGATCGTAGGGGCGGCCGCCGCCTACCTGACCAGCGCGGCCATCGGCGCCCCGCTTTTCATCTGCTGCGTCGAACGACTGGTCATGGGCCTCAGCGGGTTGGAGTTTCTTCGGCAGTGCTTGCGCGTCGTGCCAGCCGTGCTGCTCCAGGCTCTGCTTGCGGTCGGGCTCCACCTGGTTGCGTTCAACCTGCTCTCGACTCTGTGCGCCATGGCGATAAGCGCGGCGGCCCTGCCGATCCTGTATCTTGTCTTGGGCCTGGCGACGGCGGGGGACCGAGCGCTCCTCGGTCAATTGGTCGGGAGCTTGAAGCCACGCTAGGGCCGGATCCAGCGGAGGACTCATGATTCCGGTATACAGGCCGTCGATCGGCGAGCGGGAGAAGCGGTACGTCGCGGAGGCGATGGACTCCGGCTGGATCTCGTCCCGAGGCGTGTTCCTCGACCGGTTCGAGAGCGGATTCGCCGCCTACCTGGGCTCCAGGAACGGGATCTCGGCGTCAAACGGCACGGTGGCCCTTCACCTCGCCTTCGCCGCTCTGGGGATCGGCCCGGGCGACGAGGTGATCGTCCCCACGCTTACCTACGTCGCGTCGGTCAACGCCATCGCCTACACAGGCGCGAGCCCCGTGTTCGTCGACTCCGAACCGCAATACTGGAATCTGGACCCAGGACTGGTTGAGCGGGCGATAACGCCCCGGACGAAAGCCATCGAGGTTGTCCATCTGTATGGACATCCGGCTGACATGGATCCGATCCTGGAGATTGCGGCTCGCCACAACCTGTGCGTGGTCGAGGATGCGGCCGAATGCCACGGCGCCACATACAAGGGGCGTCGGGTCGGCTCAATCGGCACGGTGGGCTCGTTCAGCTTCTTTGGGAACAAGATAATCACCACCGGCGAAGGCGGGATGCTGGTCACCGACGACGACGAGCTGGCGGCGAAGGTACGCCATCTGCGCGGCCAGGGTGTCTCCCCGACTCGTACGTACTGGCACGATATCCTCGGCTTCAACTACCGGATGACCAACATCGCGGCGGCAATCGGGTGCGCGCAACTCGAGCGAGTCGACGAGACGCTTGCCGCCAAACGCATCATTGCGGCCTGGTATCGGGCGAACCTCGAAGACGTCGAGGGCGTGACCGTTCAGAGTGAGGCGCCGTGGGCGTCCTGCGTGTACTGGATGAACAGCATCCTTGTGGACCCGCAACTGCGAGACCCTCTCAGGGCGCACCTGGCGGACGAGGGGATCGAGACGCGGCCGTTCTTCTACCCGGCGCATATTCTGCCGATGTATTCGACCGGGGCGAGCTACCCCGTGGCCGAGCGTGTCGGTGCGTCAGGCATCAACCTGCCGTCGTACGCGGAGCTGGAGGCAGAGCAAGTGGCCGAGATCTGCGCCTTGATTCGTCGCTTTGTCGAGTCCAACGGGCGATGAAGGTCGCAGTAGTTTCGCATCTGCCCAATCACGGCGGCCTGGTCCGATTCACGCACGCGCTGATCGCGGGGTTCATCGAAGCCGACCCGAGACTGACCATCGACTACTTCGCTCATGAGCGCCTGGTCCGGCAAGGGATTGGTGAGATATTCGGCGACGAACCAAGAGTGTCGGTCGTCGGCATCAACGATCCCGACGCTCCGGATGTGGGTGCCGTGGCGCTGGGGTCCGAGGCGCGTTGGAAGCGCGTCGTGGCCTGGGTGAGCCTCCGTCTCGACAGACATCGCAACATCCACCGCGTGGCCCAATCGCTGTACTGGTCGGCTCGACGAGCCAAGCACAGAGTGCAGGGGCGCCAGCTCGCAAAACACTGGTACGAGGTCGCGCTGGTTCCTGACGTGGTCGACAGGTTGTCGAACTACGATGTCGTGTACTTTCCGTTTCCCTTCTACCTCGAGCCCGCCTCGATCCAGGCGCCGGTCGTAGGCACGTTCCATGACCTGAACTACCTCTACTTTCCGGTCAGTGCCTCACTCGAGCGCAATCTGAACCGGCAGATCGCCTACTGGACTAAGCGCGTCGACGGGGCCGTAGTCTCGTCGGACTTCGTCGAACACGATCTCTTGACGCACTTTCCTGGCGTGTCGGGAAGATCGTCGGTGGTCCGGGCGGCCCCGTACAGCTACGCTCCACTTGACGAATCGACGAGGCGGGCGGCGCTGGCCCGTTTTGGACTCCGTGACCGTGAATACCTGGTCTACCCGGCGAACCACTCGCCGCACAAGAACCTGTACGGCCTGGTTCGCGCAGCCGATCTGCTCAAGCGCAGCGGCACGCTTTCATACCCGGTGGTGATCACCGGTTTCGGCACCGACGGTCTGGGCAAGGGCAAGTGGTCCACGTTGGGCGAGATCGACAAGTTCCTCGCCTCCAGCTCGCTCGTTCTCGGCGAGGACGTGCGCGGCCTGGGATTCGTGACCGATGAGGAGGTGGACGCCCTCACGCGAAGCGCACGCCTGCTGGTCTCGGCGTCTCTGTACGAGGCCGGATGCGGTCCGGCGATGGACGCGTGGCAGTTCGGCGTCCCCGTCGCGTTCTCCAACATCCCATCCTTTCTCGAGCAGCTCGACGGGCTCGGGGTAGAGGCCTGGACCTTCGACCCGCGCGATCCGGAAGACATGGCGCGGGTGATTTCGCGCGCTTTGTCGGAGCGTGAAGAGTCGCTCGCCATGGCGGCGCGATCGCGGGAGGCCATCAAGCCCTACACCTGGAAGCGGACAGCCGAGAGCTACCTGATGGTTTTTGGGCGAGCCATCGACCACTATCGGAACGGTCAGTCGACGAGGAACTGACGGTCGCTTCGGGCGTGGATCCGAGAGGTCTTGGCCCGCCCGGTTTCACAGGCCCGCCGCCACCACTCGACGATGTCGGACCTGACCAGGCCTCCGCGTTGTAAGAGGGCGCCATTGGGACCGAGGTCGGCGGCGTGCTCGTCCTCGTCGACTCCGATGGCTACATCTCGATGATGGCTGTTGCCCATGACATCCCGACCCCAATGGCGGAGACGAGCACACGATCCCCGGGCTTGATACGCCCAAGGTCCATCGCGTCCCGCATGGCAATCGGAATCGACGCCGAGACTGTGTTGCCCACGCCCCGGAGGTTCGAGAACGACCTGTCGGCCGGGATGCGGAGGCGGGCCCCCAGGGAGTCCAGGGCCATCTTGCTGGCCTGGTGGAAGACGAACAGATCGATGTCGTCCAGGGTCATCTGACTGCTTTCGAGGAGAGCTCGGATCTGTCGTGGGGCCGTGGCGTTCAACACTGACAGCACTCCGGCTCCATCCATATGGATGTTCTCCAGAGAGCGGAGATTGCCGCCGGTGTCGGCTTGTTCGATAGCAGTCTCTGGAGAGCGAGGCAGTCGGCATCCCCCGGCCGGGATGATGAACTTGCGGTGGTCCTTGCCAGATGTCGCGCAGCGAATGCCAATCAGCCCGCGGCCGGAGTCAGAGGCTGCGAACCATGTCGCGGCGGCACCATCCCCGAACAGCGCACGGGCCGAACGGTCGCCACGATTGATGTACTTGGAATATGTGTCAGCGTTGATAAGAAGGACGTTTGTCGCAATCCCGCTGGCGAGAAGAGACTGGGCGAGGCCCACACCATAGACGAAGCCGGAACAGGCCAGGTTGAAGTCCGTGGCGAAGACATCCTCAGGCAGGCCCAGATACTCGTGGAGCAGGCACGCATTCGGGGGCATTACGTAGTCGCCGCTCTGCGTGCAGAAGAGGATCGCGTCCACTCGCTCGCGCGCCTCTGGATGCTCCTCGAACAGCACGTCGCACGCCCGGCAAGCCAGATCGAACGCCGTCTCGTCTTCGCGCGTAATGTGCCGCGCCGCGACGCCGGTTCGGGACTCGACCCGACTCATGTCCCAGGTCGGGTTCTCGGCTCCCAGCATCTCGTTGGTGACGACCAGATCGGGTAGCACGTAGGCGATACCGCGGATCTCCGCTCTCACGCCGTTAGCGTTCATGGCATGGTCCCGTCCGCGAAACCCAGCCGCTTCTTCGAGAGCGCATGGGATCGCTTGCTGTCATCGGATGCGACAGGCGTCTCGACGCCGAGGCGGATGGTCTCGTTCTCCATCACGCGTGTGCTCCGCCCAGGAACAGCGTCTGCGCAGTGATGAGTGAGCTCTGCGGCGACGCGAAGAAGTCAACCACGTTGAATATGTCGTCGGGCGTGGCCAGCCGGGGGAGGGGCAGTTCGGCCAAGACCGCCGCCATCGCGTCCTGTGGTATCTGATCGAGCATGTCCGTCTGGAACGCGGAGACTGCCAGGGTGTTGACGGTGATCCCATAGCCGGCGAATTCCTTCGCCAGGACGCCCGTCATGGTCATGGAGGCGGCCTTTGTCGCCGAGTAGATCGAGTCGCCAACGGGCTCGAGCACCGATGCCATCGATCCGATGTTGATGATCCGGCCGAACTTGCGCTTCAGCATCAGTTTCGCGGCCTCACTTGCAACGTAGAAAGTCCCGAGGAGGTTGGTTCGGACCATCTCTTCCGCTCGTGGGGCCGGCATTAGCAACGCGCGGACGGACGTGAGCACTCCGGCGTTGTTGATGACGATGTCTACCCGGCCGTGGGTCCGGGAGATTGACGCGAAGGCCGACCTAACCGCGAGGTTGTCGCCTACGTCGAGGCTGCGGTGGTCGTAGTTTGCGTGGGCGATCGTCGCGTCGCCCCTGCTCACGCCAATCACCCGAGCGCCGTCCGCGAGGAAGTGTTCCGCTAGCATTCGGCCAATGCCTTTGCGGGCCCCCGTGACGACCACAACCTGGTCGGAGTACTTAGCCGCCTCGTGCGCTGCCATTACTCACTGTCCTGCGGCGAGTGTCAGGATGTACTCCCTCAGCGTCTCCACGGTCGCGAACGGCGACTGCGCACCGGACGTCGCGGAATCATCCGCGAGGCTTATGTTCAGTCCGTGGTCTACGTTGAGCGCCGTCTCCACGTCAACGATGAGGGATACGAAGCCAAGGGAATTGATCGCCGAGTTCGGACCGCGCAGAGGGGTCGCGAGCGACGCAACGATCCGATCCGCTGGATCGAGGTCAGCATTGAGCGCCTCAAGAGCGTGGAAGATGATCGCGTCGACTTCGTCACTAGTGATCATGTAAATCTCCTTGTTCGACCGACCGCCTGGTGTCGCGATAATCCATTCATCGCATGGGGCGTAGTCGTTCGGCAATCATCTTCAAGCTCCCCCAAGCCGATGAACGACTATCGTCCCTGCTCCTCGCGCTCCTCTTCCAACAGCAACGCCTCCAGACTCCTGAGTCGCTGTTCATCGCGCGTACCGAATCGACGCGCTGGGTTGCCGTGGACGATCGCGAACGAGGGAATGTCCTTGTTTACCAGGCTGAGCGCCCCGATCGAGGCCCCTTCGCCGACATTAACACCAGGCAATACGACTGAGCCGGCTCCCACGATCGCGTGCCGGCCAACTACGATCTTCCCTTCATCGACGTGTCGATACTTCGCAGGAACCGTGGGGTTGGTCAAGTAACCCAACGAAAAGTCGTCACACAACGAGAACAGCGAGACGCCACATGCCAACCCGGCGAAGTCACAAACCTCAATGCCGGCCCCACCAAAGAGATGAGCTGCAGCCGCAATGTGAACATGGTTCCCAATTGTCACGAGTGCTGCGGCCGTGATGTGAACCCCAGCATCGATCCTCACGTGAGATCCGAGCCGGATGTTCTCGGCGCCGATGAAGCGAACGCTGGGATCGACCTGGACGTCAGCACCGAATTCGATGCCAAGGTGCTCAAGTTCCGCAACGGTCAGGAATCCACTGCTGGAAGGCATCGAAGGGGTATCTCCTTGGTCGCGACCGGACACTGAAAGCTACTATAGCTCAGGTTGGACTGCGGCTCAGGTCGATGGAGGCGGGTGGTTCATGGGCCAGCCCGACCGCCAAGCATGCTGGCAGGCCGTTGCACAGGTCGACCCTCGACCTCTTACCGTCCTCCGTTAGCCCGGGACGTGTGCTGCCAACGGGGTGTGGCTGGTTCCACAGGGGCTGGTGCTTCATCTGACGGTGCAGGAGAGCGAGCGGCTGCGCTCGGTGTTCAGGGATGCCCTGGCGACGCTCGTAAGCTCGCCGTCCTAGCTGGCAGGCCCGACGCTCGTCGTCCCAGGAGGTTTCGCTGGAGGCCCGCGCACGGTTGCTTCGCTAGAACAGGCCGCCGACCAGCTTATCGAACTTGGCGACGGTGGCCGAAAGATCGACGGGCGGCAGGGGGGCCGCGTCGCCCCGGGCAGCCTCGGGGTGCTCGAGGGCTCTGAGCAGCTCGGCGGGAGTGCGAACCAGGACGATCAGGTGACGCGTGGCGAGGAACCTGGCAAAGGCGACCTGGTGGTCGTCGACATGCTCACGGTATCGTCGCTCGCGGGGCATCACGATGGGGCGTTTGCCCCTATCGACCAGGGCCAGCAGGAGGCTTGGGCCGCCGTGGGTGACCACGACGTCCGCCTCATTGAGCCATTGCTGGATCTGCTCCTCCGAGGCGTAGGCAACCGCGGTCGCGTGTTTGACCTCGCCGGCGGCACTGCCGGCCTGCAGGACGACCGTCTCGTTGGGGTGCGTCGCGGCCCAGCCGTCCAGCGTCTTGACTAGACGGTCCATTCGGGCCTCGTGGGTCCCGACGACGCCGAAGATCACAGCAGCCGCCCGATGACTCTCGACCCCTTATAGAGCCGCTGCTGCTCTGGCCACTGCACGAGGATCAGGTTTGCCACGGGGCGGACGAGCCTGCCCGTCAGCGTTGCCGATGAGACGCGGTCCACGACCTCGATGAAGACGAACTTGATGCGCATGATCCTGGCTACATACGCAAACGGAACCGCGACCGCCGCCCCGCTGCTGACCACGAGATCCGGCCGTTCACGGCGGAGGATCCGGATCGCGAGGAAGGTGTTACGGATCAGGTTGGGGATGTTCCGGTTGGTCGGCTGGTAGCACCAGTAGACGCGCTCGCCCCTGAGCCTCGAGATGGCGTCGGGTTTGCGGAAGGTCACCCAGGCGCGATCCCGCTCTCGCCACCAGGGCTCCAGCGCAATGAGTTGCGAGAGATGACCGCCGCTCGACCCAACCAGACAAACGCGATGCGGCAGACCTGTGTCACTGCCTTTCGCCGTGTCTGCGGTCACGAGGAAACCTCACCACGCTTGGGGTGCCCAGAATCACCGGGCCGATCTCGGATTGCCTCCGGTGTGCAATCTAGCACCGGCGCTGGTGTCCAGTCCCGGCCGGCGCGGCCTGCTGAGATCCGGCGAGGAGCGCAAGGCTCGGCGCGTTCCGGTGCCAAAGGGTCAGATCGGCGACCACCACGTTACGGTGCAGCACCGCGGGGGAGCGACGGATCATGCGTTCAGCTCCTCCCTCGGTCAAACTAGCCTGGCTATCGAAGAGGCGAGTATCGCGCGGCGCGCCGGAAGGCGCAACGAGCCGTGCAGAGCGCCCGCCGGCCGCTCACTGCCGGGGCCGCGACGAATTTGTGGTGAGGGTTTCCGGCCTGCTTTCCCGCGACTGCGCGGGCCCTGCCGGCCTACTTGGCCGTCACCGTCGTCCCGGTAGTCGGCACCACCTGCATGAAGATCTCGCCGCGTACGAGCGGGATCTCGTTGCCGGACGAGTCGTAGAAGCGGGTGAGGGCGGTGCTCGAGGGCTTCTTCCAGGTGGCGTTGATGGTCTTGCCCTCGATGAAGAGCGTGGCCTTGCCCGAGCCCACGTTGCCCAGCAGGATGCGGTTGTAGCCGGGGTCCGTGTTTGGATCGAGTGAGACGGTCTGGTACATGACGATCACGTTGCGGGCATAGACCTCCTGGCTGTTGGCCGGGTCGATCTCGGGCTTGCCGCCGATGATCCGGAGGTAGCTGTCGGTCTTGGGGTCGAACTGGTAGCCGACCGTGCCGGTGTGATAGGGGATCGAGATCGTCTGCGAGGCCGGAAGCTGGGCGGTGGGCGTGTCGTCCCTGAACGGACGCGTAGGCAGGTTCTGGTAGCTCGTCGGGTAGTTGAGCTTGGCGGCGCAGCCCAGCAGGGCGGCGGTGTTCGTGTAGTCGTTGTGGGGAGCGGGCCGGGTGGACACGCGATGGTAGGCGCAGCTGCCGCCGTTGATCTCGTCCATGTTGTAGAAGTTGCCGGCATTCGCCGGGATGACCTGGGTCAGGGTCTTCGGATCCCCGCCGACATGGGCGTATACGGCCTTGTACTCCATGACCCAGCTCACGAAGAAGGGCCGCGCGCTGCGCACGCCGCCGATGTCGGTGGCGGTCCCCTCCTGGAAGACGGCCATGTAGCGGTCCTCACCGCCCTCCATCGGAACCTGATAAACGATCGACGCGGACGAGATTCCCGACTGCGGCCGATCGATGGCGTTGTCGGAGATCATCACGGCCACGGGCTCGCGGTGGGCGAGGTTCGTGGGCGCCAGGACCCCGTCGAGGTCGGAGGCGACCCAGTCCGCGCTGGGTTGCGGAGAGGGGGAGGGCGTGTCGGACGGGGATCCGAGAGGTGCCGACGACTCGGAGGCGGAGGGTGAGGCGGCCGCGATGAGCGTGGCGCTGGCCGAAGGCGCGGCCGTCGGGGTCGCCTGGGCGGTTCCGCCCGATCCGACGGCGATCAGCACGCCCGAGGCCAGGATCGCCACGACGGCGACGACGCCTACGGCGACGACCACTTTCCGGTGGCCGCTCCACATACGCGCCAGGGAGGCCTGAATGCGTTCGATTGCGGGTCTGATTCGGTTCATCACTGGGGTGAGTCTCCGTGAGCGAAGCTGGCCCACAGGATACCGGGGATCGACTTCCCGAGTTGCCATGGCGCCGGCGGCGCTCCGCGACCGCCGGCATCGGACGCGAAGACGCGACAAAGCCTCCCCATTACCGGGATAATGGCATTAGTGGTGGAGAGGGTTTCTGCCGAGTGAGGAGACTGTGACCGAGGGCGCCTCCAATACCTCCGATGGGTCGGGGGAGAATTTGCCGGCCGTTTTAGCGGCTCCGGCGGCCGACCAGAGTAAGACTTCGAAGCCGACCGATCTGAGGATCGTCCGCTTCTTCCTGCTGACCCTCGGCGTGCTCTTGATGGGCTATGCGTACCTGGGTCGAGGGTTCGCCCATATCGGCGTGGGGCCCGTGTACGTGGGCGAGTTCGTGCTCGTGCTGGGTCTCGTAGCCACAGGCGTGGCAGCCGTTCGAACCAGACTCCAGACACGGCGCTCGTGGCTGGTCGTCGTACTCGTCGCCTTCATGGCGTGGGGGCTGCTCCGCACCGTCCCCTTCATCCGGACCGACGGCACGGACGCGCTTCGGGACGGGGTCCTGTGGGGTTACGCGGTCTTCGCGCTGATGGTCTTCGTTCTGCTCGATCGCGACTGGGTGCTGAAGCTCTTCAGGCTGTACGGGTACATGGCGATCGCGTTCCTCTTCTGGGGCCCGGTCGCCTACTTCCTGTTCACCAACTACACTGTCCAGACGGCGCCCGGGACCTTCGTCTTCAGCAGCTCGCTGATTCCGAACGCGCCCGGATCCGACGTTCCGATCCTCTTCTTCAAGGCCCAGGACATGGCCGTCCAGACGGCGGGGGCGATCGCATTCCTGGTCGTTGGGACGCCGCTGTTCAGTCGTGTTCGCGACTTCATCTGGCGTTTCGTGGTCGCCCTGCCCGCCTCCTGGATGGTCTACACCACCGGCGCAGTCACTCGCGGCGGTCTCGTAGCCGTCGCGGCATGCGTTGGTCTCCTCGGCATGGTGGCCGCTCGCACGCGG
This sequence comes from uncultured Chloroflexia bacterium, assembly GCA_963838285.1. GTDB lineage: Bacteria > Chloroflexota > Limnocylindria > Limnocylindrales > CSP1-4 > Fen-1039. The sequence continues at coordinate 944,344 of CAWIQP010000004.1, read as the reverse complement.
AACTGGATCCCTTTGATCGCGGGGGCGGTCCTGTTCGCCGCCATGGTGACCGCCAACGTCACAGTGCCCTCGTTTGGGCCGGCCCCCTCAACACCCGTGGTCGTCCAATCCGAGCCGCCCATTGGGGAGGCTACTCTACGCCCGCGCCGGCACCGACGCCTGTGGTCGATCTGGACGACTCCCCGCGCCGCCACTACGACTCAGTGGTGGGACAACATCCTCAGCATCTTCTTCAACTCTACCAACGTCCAGCTCCAGGGAACCAAGCAGTTCAGGCTGGACTGGTGGAGCAAGATCGTGAGCTACACGTTCAACGGTCCCTATTTCTGGGACGGCAAGGGGTTCGGCGTCAACCTGGCCGTGGATGATGGGTTCAAGGGATCGGACCTTCGACTCTGCGCGAGCCGCCGAACAGCCACCTGTCGGTGCTGGCGAGGATGGGCGTCCCGGGGCTCGTCCTGTGGATCCTTCTGCAGCTTGGGTTTGCCCTGGTCCTTCTGCGCGCCCTGCTGCTGTATCGGCGCGCCAGAGACTCGCAACTCGCGGCGGTGACGGCCTGGGTCGGAGTGTTCTGGACCGCCATGATGGTGAACAGCGTCTTCGACCCGTACATCGAGAGCCCGCAGGGCGGCATCTGGTTCTGGACCCTCTTTGGGCTCGGGCTCGTGCTGATCCGTCTCGCGCCGCGACGCAAGGCGGCATGACCGACCCTCGGACCGTGCACCGAGTGCTGCAGGTGCACACCCGCTATCGCCAGGCCGGGGGCGAGGACGAGGTCGTGGCGGCGGAGAGGCAGCTGCTTGAGGAGGCGGGGCTGTCCGTGGCCCAGGTCGTCTTCGACAACCCTGGATCGCGTGGGAGCCGTCTGTCGCCCGCGCCGTTGGCTCAGGGCGTTGCGGCGATCTGGTCGCGCGGTGCCGCACGGCGCGTGCGGGACGCGATCAAGGCCAACGGGTCGCAGGTGGTCCACGTTCACAACACCTTCGTCGCGGCTTCTCCCTCGGTCTACGCGGCTGCCGGCGCTCTTGGAGTACCCGTCGTCCAGACGCTACACAACTACCGCCTCGTCTGCCCCGCCGCCACGGTCTATCGGGACGGCCGTCCGTGCACCGATTGCCTGGGGCGCGGGATCCCGTGGCCGGCGGTCGTCCATGCCTGCTACAGGGGGTCGCGAGCCCAGTCCGCGGTCGTGGCCGCCGCCCTTACGGTCGGTCGAGCGAAGCGGACCTACTCCCGCCGGATCGGCGCCTACATCGCGCTCACGGGGTTCCAACGCGACCTGCTGGTGAAGGGGGGCTTGCCCGCCGACAGAATCCAGGTCGTGCCGAACTTCCTGGAGCCCGATCCCGGCGTTTCGGTGGGTGACCGCAGCGGGTTTCTGTTCGTGGGACGCCTGTCCGCGGAGAAGGGCGCGTCTACACTTGTAGGTGCGTCCGCGCTGGCGCCGGGGCTGATCCGCGTCGCCGGCTGGGGCCCGCTGTCTCCGCTGGTCGAGGCAGCTGCTCGGACGGGCGATTTGGAAGTCCTGGGCCAGCTCGAGAAGAAAGCTGTCCTCGAACAGCTGGCGGCCTCGGTGGCAATGGTTCTGCCGTCAGTGTGGTTCGAGGGCATGCCTGTTTCGGTGTTGGAGGCTTATGCGACGGGTACTCCGGTGATCGCCAGCAGGATCGGATCGCTTGCCGAGATGATCGAGGACGGCGTGACCGGTCTCCTTGCGAGACCGGGCGACGCTGCCGATCTGGCCGGCCGCCTCCGCTGGGCGAGCGATCACCCGGATGAGATGCGGCAGATGGGGTCGGCCGCCCGGCGGGCGTACGAGACCACATACCGCGGCGGCGCGCACCTGGCCGCCCTTCTGAGCACGTACGGGCGGCTGATCGAAGCGAGGGAGACCGCTCCGCATGCTTGATTCCCGCCCCGTCGAGCTCCTCGGCGTTAAGGTCAACGTGACGCCGTTCGACGACGCCGTCGACGCGGTGCTCAGGGCTCCGGACACGGGCGACCGGCTGGCCCTCCATTTCGCAACCGGCCACACGTTGGTGGAGGCGAATCGGGACCCCCGGATGTGTTCGGCGTTGAATGCCGGCATCGTGGAGCCCGATGGCGTGCCACTCGTCTGGTTGGCCAGGCGTCGCGGCTTCAAAGCCGAACGCGTGTGTGGGCCGGACTTCATGCCGGAGCTCGTGAAGCGAGGCGTCCCGCTCGGTCGGTCCCACTACTTCTACGGCGGCGCCCCGGGGGTCCCCGAGGAGCTGGCCAGGCGGCTGCGCAAGGCCTATCCGGGCGTCAGGATCGCCGGTACGATGTCGCCGCCGTTCCGGGAGCTGACTCCGGCCGAGGAGGAGTCGATCGTCGCCGAGATCAACGCCGCCAAGCCGGACTACGTGTGGGTCGGCCTCGGCACGCCGAAGCAGGATCTGTGGGTTGCCTCTCACCGGTCCTTGCTCGAAGCGGCGGCGCTACTGGCCGTGGGGGCCGCGTTCGACCTGCACGCGAGACGGAGGCGGCGCGCGCCGCGCTGGATGCAGCGAACCGGGACGGAATGGCTGTTCCGGCTGCTCACCGAGCCGCGCCGGCTTGCGGGCAGGTACACGGTCGGCAACGCCCGACTACTTTGGCTTGTGATGAAGGACGAACGGCGAAGGCGGTCCGGTCGAGAGTAGGGAACCTGTCTGACACACAGGGCACATTCAGGCCGGCCGCAGGAGGAGGAGAGCGCAGCCGTGGACAGTCGTCCGGACCACTCCAGCGGAGTCGGACGCGCCTCGAGGGAGGCCCGTCGGCGCCTGACGACGCTATGGGGCATCGCCTCGAGCGCCAATCCCGTGGCCGTGGGCCTCGGGCTCGTGGGGCTGGCATTCCTGATCCACATCCCGACGCTCAACCAGCCCCTCCTGGAGACGCAATCGTTCCGGCAGACGACGACCGCCTACCCGGCGCTGCTCTTCTACCAGCAGGGGATCGACCTCTTCCGGCCCCAGGTGCCGGTCTTCGGACCGCCGTTCACCCTTCCGATCGAGTTCCCGCTGTTCCAGGCAGCCGCCAGCCTGGTCATGCATCTCGGAGTCTCTCCGGACGCGGCGGTGCGCCTGACCGCCCTGGTCTGTTTCTCGGTCACGGCGGTGCTCGTGTGGCGAGTGCTGGTAGCGATCGCCGGCGAGGCGGCCGGCATGGCCGGTCTGGCGGCGTTCCTCTTCAGCCCGCTCGGCCTAATCGTCAGCCGCATGTCGCTGATCGAGTACATGGCCACGGCGGGCTCCCTGGCCTTCGTGCTCTGGGGCCTGCGCTGGCACGAAACCGGGAAGTGGCGCTGGTACGTGGCGGCTCTGGTCGCCGGCGCCATCGGGCTGCTGGTGAAGTCCACGACGGGCGTCATCTACCTGGTGCCGCTCGCGGTTCTCGTGCTCGGCGCCTGGTGGAAGGGCCGGCTGCCGGTTGCCCGGCGATCCGTCTACGTGCTGGCCATCGTGGCGCTGTTCGGCATCCCGCTGATCCTTGCCGCCGGCTGGACGGTCTATGCCGACGGCGTGCGGGCCTCCAACCCCGAAAGCGCGTGGTTCTCCTCCTCCGGCGGACTGGCGGGCTACTACCTGGGCACCCTGCAGCAGAAGCTCGATCCGTCCACCTGGTTCACCCTCGCCGACGAGGCCCAGGGGCTGATGTTCGGCGGGACGCTGTGGCTCTGGGTGCTGCTCGCCCTCGGTGCCGCCTTGCTGCTGGCACGCCGCGCCTTCGCGGTTGCGCTGGTCCTCTCGGCCGCCATCGGTCCCGTGCTCTTCACGACGCAGTATCTCGTCCCCGGCCAGGAGTACTACATGGCCGCGATCAGCCCGCTCGTGGCCGTCGGGATCGGGCTGGCAGCCGGGTGGCTCTGGCGGGAGCGACACCAGCTCGTCACGAAGGTCCTGATCCTGGCGCTGGTGGTCGGCTGGGGGATCACCTTGCACCTGAGCCAGGGCTACTGGGGCCGGCAGTTCATGCCCACGGACGACCCTCAGCAGATCATTCCGGCGGCACAGTTCGTGGACGCCCACACGCAGCCGGGCGAACTCGTCGCCCTCGCCGGAGACGACTGGGATCCTTCGATCTTCTACTACGCCAGGCGGGAGGGATTGATGGTGCGCGGCAGCAGCGGACCCGAGATCTATCCGCATCTCCGCGACCTGGGCTACACGAAGCTGTTCGTCTGCCCGCTGAACAGGCCGTCGGCCGACAACGCCTGCGACATCATCGACATCACCGCCAAGTAGCGGGGCGAGTCAGGCGTCGTGCTGGCGGTGCCGTCTCATGTGGCGCCTGGAAGGCCACGCCACTCTATGGCGCCGCACCTGCAGCCACTCCAGGTCCGAGTCGGCGCCGCGCATCGCCAGGCCGACAAACGCCAGCGCGATCAGACGCGGACGTCCCGAGCGCACCAGCCGACCGAACGAACGCAGGATGTCTCGCGGACCGGCGGCCAGCAGGGCCAGCCGCCAGCGGTTGAGGGCGGCCCGCTCCTCGTGGCCGCGCACCAGGTCGACGCCGGTGGGCATGCCGGTCGCGCGCGAAACCTTGCCGGAAAGGCGCCGTACCGCGAGGTCGACGTAAGCCGCCTCTGGCGCTTCCGAGCCCGCGACGACGATGCCGGTCGTCCACTGCCCGGGATGGCGCCGCCACGACCCCACGGGAGCCGAGTGGTAGGCGAAGCTGCCCTCGCCGGCCAGGAGCAGCCACGTGGGGTGGTCAAGGTACGGCACTCCCTCGGGCTGCCAGAAGCCGCCGATCGACTCCAGGGCGGAGCGCCGCAGAACGACGGTGGGCGAAAGGATCGCGTTGTTCGACAGTAGGAAGGGCAGGATCGAACCGCGCGGCTCGTTGGTGCGATTGGCCTCGGGGAAGGGCGGCTCGACCAGTCCGTACCGGCAGCCGAACTGATCGATGAGCCGGCCGGCCCCGTATGAGAGGACGACGCCCTGGTCGTCGAAGTCGGGGACCTGGCGGGCCAGCTTGTCGGCGGGCCAGGTGTCGTCCCCCTCGAGGATTGCCACCAGCGGACCGGTCGAGGCCTCCATGGCGGCGCGATACGCCTCTGCCAGTCGGCGCAGGCCGCCGTGGTCGCGAGCGATGACCCGGATGCGGTCGTCCCGGTAGCGCCGCGCGAGGTCGGGGGTTCCGTCGGTCGAGCCGTCGTCGACGACGACCAGCTCCCAGGCCTCGAACGTCTGCGCGAGGACGCTCTCGATCGCCTGACCGATGAAGGCCGCGTGGTTGTAGGTGGGCATGATCGCGGTGACGACCGGCCCGCCTGTCGAAGGGTGCATCGCGAGAAAGCATAGCGGCGGACGTGCCGGGTTCACGACGCGGCCGCGGATCGGCCGGGTCGTATCCCGGTCGTATCATGTCCGACGAGTCCCGGGCATCAGGAGGATGGCGCGAGCGTGTCCAGTACGAGCGAAGAGGCGCGATCTTCCGCCGCGCCCCCGCCCGGGCCTGCGCCGGTGGCTGGGCTTGCGCCCGCGACCTCGCCCGCGCCCGCGACCGCGACCAAGCCCGGCGGCCCGAAGGTATCGGTGTGCATCCCGTCCTTCAACGGGGAGCCGTGGATTCGAGCCGCCATCGACTCCGCCCTGGCGCAGGACTTCGCCGACCTCGAGGTCGTCGTGTGCGACGACGCGTCCACCGACGAGACGGTCGAGGTGGCGAGGAGAGTCGGCGATGCCCGGGTCCGCGTGATCGTCAACGGCGAGCGAGTCGGCATGGCCCGCAACTGGAATCGCAGCGTCCGGGAGTCGAGGGGCGCGTACGTCAAGTTCCTCATGCAGGACGACCGCCTGGCGCCGGACTGCGTCGGACGCATGCAGGACCTGATAGCGACCGAACCCGGCGCCGGCATGGTGTTCTGCGCGCGGGACCTGGAGTTCGACCAGCCGGACGATCCGTGGGCTGTCGACTTCCGGGAGCGGTTCGGCGAGCTTCACGCCCGCCTCGGCGCGCTGGCTCGCGTCAACGACGGCCGCTCCCTGTTCGCGGCGATGCAAGGCGATCGGTTCCGGGACAACATGATCGGCGAGCCGACGGCCGTCATGGTCTCGCGCGAGGCTCTTGCCAGGCTCGGCCTGTTCAACGTGGAGACCCGCCAGCTGACGGATCTCGAGATGTGGCTCCGCGTCGCTTACTTCTACCAGGTCGGCTTCGTCGCGGAGCCTCTCGTCACCTTCCGCGTCCATGCGGGATCGGTCAGCGCCTCGAACAATCGAAGCGGCTCGGCCTGGCTGGATCGCGTGTGGCTTCTCGAGGGCCTGCGGGCGCACCCGGAGATCCGCGAGTCGCTGTCGTCCGGGGCCGGGCGTCGCGTTCGGCTGCTTACATGCGCGAACGCGGGGAAGCGGCTGGTCTCCGACGGGCCTCGAGCTCTACCTTCGCACCTGCGCGACGTGGGTCGCTACCTGAGGTTTCGCCTTGCGAGGCGCGGCGTCGATCGGCTTCACGAACCGCTTGAAGGCTGATGCGGGTTGCCGGGCAGCCGTCTCGGCCCATACCTCCCGAGCGCCGCGTCCCTGAACCCGGCCAGGATCGCGCGCAGCTTGGCGGGACGATCGGTTTCGGCGAAGGCGATTCCGACCCACTCCCGGATGGACTGGCGCATGTCCGTGAGCACGAAGCGCCCATCGCTTCGTGCGTAGTGGCGCCATAGGGAGAGCCGGTTCCGCGTCACGTAGTAGCGCCGAAGGGGGCTGTGGTTGGTCGGCATCATCCACCGGCCCAGGGCTCGCTTGCGGGTCGGAGCGCCGATGCGATGCTCGATCGCCGGCTCGGTCGCACTCACGACTTCGAAGCCCCGGGCGCGCGCGTGCAGGCAGAACTCGGTGTCCACGCAGTCGATGAAGAAATCCTCGCGAAACCCGCCCAGGCGCTCCCACGCCGAGACCGAGTGCAGGGTGCCAGACGTGATCACGGCCTTCATCCGCCGGTAGGGGACCGTGGCTGTGGGCGTGGCGCCTTCCGCGCCGGCGACCCTGGCACCGATGGCGGCCAGTCGCTCCGGCTCCGAGTATGCGTCGAAGGCTCGCCCGGCCGCCGCCACCAGATTGGGGAGTGGCGCGGAGTCCTGGTCCATGGTCAGCGCCCAGCCGAACCCGCGCTCCTGCGCGCGCCGGAGCCCCTGGTTCAGGGCGGCGGCGAGCCCGATGTTCCGCTCATTGGCGAGAATCTCGACCCTGCCTCCCGACGCCGCGTCGTCGACGGCCGGCAGGTCGGCCGGGCACGACCCGTTGTCGACGACCACCACCGTACCAGCCTGGGCCAGCAGCGCCGCGAGCGTGGCCGCCAGGTCCGGACCCGGGTGGAAGGTCACAACGACGGCGGCGACGGACTCCCTGTCGGGCGCGGACGCAGCGGCAGGCGTCCCCCCGGGCGCGGGCGCCGCCCCGGGCCCAGGCGTCCCCACGGGCGCGGGCGCAGCCCCGGGCTCGGGCGCCGCCCCGAGCCTCGCCCCGGGCCCCGTAGCCTCGGCGCCGCTCACGGCCATTCGGTCCGCCATTCGCGGACTTCCTCGCCCCGTCGGTTGGCGCGGAAGGCCCGCAGCTTGCCCATCGCCCAACGCCCAGGTGGAACCCGTACCAGCGGCATCACGAGGCCCCACGCCAGCCAGTTGGCCCTCCTTTCGGAGAAGCCGGCCGTCAGGAGGCAGCGCATACCGACGCCGAGCCGGCCGCCCAGCCCTTCGAGCATGCCGATCACGGCCAGGTGTTCGTGGATCCGTCTGCGATTGAGCCGGCGGAGAGCCGCCGTCGGCAGCCGGCTCTCGACGCCCTGACGAACCTCCACGGCGGCCCGGTGCATGGCGACCTGGTCCTGGCTGCTGCTGCTCGGATGGATTCGGACATGTGGCAGCTCATCGTCCTCGCCGCCGTCGTGGACGAATCGGGCGCCCGCGAGCGCGCAGCGCAGCCACAGCTCCCAGTCCTCCATCCGCCGGACGTTCGGGTCGAAGCCGCCGACCTTCTCGAGCAGCGACCGCCGGATGAGCGGGGCCTCGACGACCATGAAGTTCTCGTCGACGAGCGGCTCGAGAATCTCGTCGCCCCGGCCGGAGACGGCGTGACGCGCCGATCCCGCAGTCCAGGAGCGCTCCGTTTCTTCGGCTGAGTCGGTGCCGCCCTCCATGAAGTAGCGGACCTTGCCGTAGACGATGTCGGCTTCCGGCTGCCGCGCGAAGACGTCCAGTTGATGCCGGAGCTTGCGCGAACCCAGGAAATCGTCGGCGTCGAGGAACTGGACGAACTCGCCCGAAGACGCGGCCAGGCCGGCGTTCCTGGCCGCCGACGGCCCCGATGGCCCCGACGGCGCCCGGCCGAGATCCTGGCCCAGATAGGCGATCCGGCGGTCGTCCGCGGCCAGAGTCGACGCGATGCCGGCGGTCTCGTCGCTTGAGCCGTCGTCGACCAGTACGCACTCCCAGTCGGCGTAGACCTGGTTGCGAAGGGAGTCGACGACCTGCCCCAGATACCGGCCGTAGTTGTGGACGGGGACGATCACCGAGACTGTCATGCCCGGTGGCCTTGCGTTCCCCCGAGAGCCGAGCCTCGATCCGCGACGCCGTCCGCTGCGGTCATCGGGGCGAAGACGGCCCCTCCTGGCGGGACGTACCCGCGAGGCCTCGCTTCCGCTCGTACCACTCGATCGTGGCCCGCAGCCCGTCCTCGAAAGAAGTGCCGGCGGTGAACCCGAAGGCTTCGCGCGCCCGGCTGGTGTCGAGCGCCCGCCGCGGCTGCCCGTCCGGCTTGGAGTGGTCCCAGCGGATCTCACCGCTGAAGCCCGTCAGGCGGGCGATCAGCTCGAGCAGGTCGCGAATGGTTATCTCGCTGCCCACGCCGAGGTTGATCGGGTCGCGCCCGTCGTAGCGCTCGGCGGCGAGGACGATTCCCCTCGCCGCGTCGTCGACGTAGAGGAACTCACGAGACGCCGACCCCGTGCCCCAGGCCTCGATGAACGACTCGCCGCTTTCACGCGCGTCGATGCACTTCTTGATCAGGGCCGGAATGACATGAGAGCTCTCGGGGTTGAAGTTGTCGCCGGGGCCGTAGAGGTTCACCGGCAGCAGGTAGATGGCATTGAAGCCGTACTGGTCCCGATACGCCTGGGCCTGGACCAGGAGCATCTTCTTGGCCAGGCCGTACGGGGCGTTCGTCTCCTCCGGATAGCCGTTCCAGAGATCTTCCTCGTGGAAGGGGACCGGGGTGAACTTGGGGTATGCGCATACCGTGCCGATCACGACGAACTTGCCGACGCCGGTCTGACGGGCCTGCTCGATGAGCTGGATGCCCATGATCGAGTTGTCGTAGAAGAAGCGGCCCGGATTCTCCCGGTTCGCGCCGATGCCACCCACGATGGCCGCGAGGTGGATGATCAGATCCGGCTTGCCGTCGGCCAGGGCGCGATCGATGTCGGAGAGCTTGCGCAGGTCGTAATCCTCGACGAGCGGCACGAAGATCTCCGTCGCCCCGGCTTCCCGCAGGTGCCGCACGACGGCCGAGCCGAGGAACCCGGCTCCACCGGTGACCATGACCCGCCGGCCATCCCAGTAGGTGCTCATGCGGGCCGGAGGCGTACGGAATCGGTGACGATGATCATGGGCGTGAGTATAGGGAGTCTGCGCCGCGCCGGGTCGGCAACCCGGCAGCGCGCCGGCGTCCGGGCCGACGCGGGCGCGGTGGCTCGGAGGTGCTCCACCCTGAGCCTCCGTCGCGACGCGGCCTTGGAGGCGCGGCGATCGCGAAGCGTGGCCCCTTAGCGCCGGTACAATCTCAAGCCGCAAGACTCGTGCGGGGAATCAAATGCGCATTTCAATCGTCACGCCCGTTCTGAACGGGATGCCCTGGCTCCCCGAGACGGTCGAGTCGGTGGCCCGCCAGCGCGACGAGGTCGACGTCGAGCACCTGATCCGGGATGGCGGCTCGACGGACGGCTCGAGGGAGTGGCTGGCCGCCCACGCCGAACTGGGCTACCAGGTGGTTCTCGAGAAGGACAGCGGGCAGACGGACGCCCTGGCGGCCGGCTTCGATCGGGCGAGCGGCGACGTGCTCGGCTGGCTAAACGCCGACGACGTGCTCGAGTCGGGAGCCCTGAAGCGGGTCGCCGAGGTATTCGTGGCGAATCCCGACGCCGTGATCGTGAGCGGCAGCAGTCTGCTGGTCGGCCCCGACGGTGCCGTCCTGGGAGCGATTCCCACGCCGCCCCGGCCCGAGTTCGAGCGACTGCTGCGCCACCCGACGAACCTGGCCCAGCCCGCGACCTTCTTCAGGGCCGAGGCCTACCGGCGGGTGGGCGGGCTGGACCGTCGCTACGACCTCGCCATGGACGTGGACCTGTGGTTCCGCCTGGCGAGTGCCGGGCGGGTCGTCCTGCTGCGCGACGTCGTGCTTGCGCGCTTTCGGTTGCACCCAAACGCCAAGTCGGTCGTTGCCGCCGCCGCGGCGAGTCGAGAGGATCTGTCGATCCGCAGGCGGCACGGAATGCCGCTGAGGAGCCCCGCCGGGCGAGCGCTGGTACGCCACGGCTTCTTCGACCCGATCCTGGGGTGGCCCAGGAGGACCGCCAGGCGGATCCTGCGTCGCAATCGCCCCACTCAGGCCGACTGAGCGCGCCGGCCGGTCAGGCGATCGGAGGCGCGTCCAGCAGAGCGCGGTCCTCGACCGACAGCTCGCGGCCCGCGAGCATTCGATAGCAGGCCCGGAAGATCCGGGCGGTGTGGTTCCAGGAGAAGCGGGCGGCTCGCGCCCGGCCGTCGGCGATCAAACGCTCGCGCAGTCGCTCGTCTCCCCAGACACGCCCCACCGAGTCGGCGATGGCCGACGGATCGGCCGGGTCGAACAGCTCGGCGGCGCCCGCGGTCACCGCCGGCAGGCAGGTGACGTTCGAGCAGGCGACGGGCAGACCCGCGGACATCGCCTCGACCACCGGCAGGCCCCAGCCCTCGAACAGCGACGGGAAGACCATCATGCGCGCCGCTCGGTAGAGGGCCACGAGCTCGCCCGGGGTCACGAAACCGACGAAGCGCACGAGGTCCGCCACTCCGAGCGCCTCCGCCCTCGCCAGGATGGCGACGTCGCTGCCGGCCTGTTCGCCGGTCAGGACCACGGGAACGTCCACGCCGCGTTCGCGCAGCAGCTTGAGGGCGGCGACGAGGCGGAGATGGTTCTTGTGGGGCCAGGCCTTGGCCGGATAGAGCGCGAAGCGCTCGGGCAATCCCAGTCTCGCTCTCGCCGCGGCCGTCTCGCCCTCGGTCGGGAGGTCGTAGACCTCGATCGCGGCGGCCCCCGGGACCACGCGCACCTTCTCCGGCGGCAGCCCGTAGCGGGCCACGATGTCGTCCCGGCCCCAGCTGGACATCATCGTCACGATCGACGCCCGGTCGCACAGGGCCCGGTAGCGGGCTTCTCGTTCGGCGATCGCGGGCCTGGAGAAGAACTGGGGCAGATGCAGGTGCTGCAGGTCGTGCGGGGCGAAGATGGTCGGCACCCCGGTCCGGAAGCCGACCTGCATAGGAAAGTGCATGACGTCCGCGCCGGCTCGTTCGATCGTCCCGTCCGACTCCGGCAGGAGGTAGGTGCGGGGCAGTCGATCGCGGATCGCGGTCCGGAGGCTCCGAGGAATGGCGCGGCCGACGGCCCGCCGTGCGGTGGCCCGGAGCGTTGGGTCCTCGACGGGAGCGGAAGCCGGAGGGCTCGCGAGCAGCAGGGAGCTCGGACTGGAGACGAAGGGTTCCAGCCAGGCCGTGTGCCCCGGATTGACCAGGAAGAGGTATCGCTCGTCGCCGTCGTCCAGGCGCGACAGCGCGCCGGCGAGCCCGATGATCACCTGCTCGACGCCGCCCCATTCGCCGCTGACCAGGCGAGCGTCCAGGCAGACCGTGAGCGGAGCAGACGACTCAGGCACTCTGCTTCACCCTTGACGCCGGCCCGCGGTCCGGGCAGTCCGAACGCGACGCCAGCGCCGGTCGACCTTCGACATCAGCCGGCCCCCGCGACCGTACGGCGAGGTGAGATCGCAGAAAGTGAAGACCAGGCGGCGCCCCACGGACTCGTGAAGGACGGGCGGCGAATCGGCGGATTCGATGGCGGCGACGACCTGGCCGGCAAACCGATCCCAGTTGTAGTGCTCGTCGAGCAGCCGCCAGTTCTCCGCCTGCATGGCCGCCAGCTCGGACGCGTCGGCGGAGAGCAGCCGGCGCAGAATCGCGGCCGCGGCCGGGGCGTCGTCGAGCGGCACGTTTGGAATGCTCGGGATGTCGCCGTATCCGCTCGTCGGCGTGCAGACCGGGATCAGGCCCCACGCCATGGCCTCGAGGATCGTCGTCGGATTGGCGTCGGCGCTGCCGACGGTCAGCATGAGGTCGAACTCCGCGACCAGATCCCGGCCGGCCTGCGTGTCGAACTCGACCGGCCCCAGCGGTTTCAGGCCGCGGATCGCCCGCGTACCCTCGCCGATCCAGGCGAACTCCGCCTCGGGGACCAGGGACGCGATCTTCGATAGATACGGCGTGTTCTTGTAGCGGTGGGTGTGGCCGACATACAGCACGCGGCGTTTGCCGGCGGCCTCGAACGAAGTCTTGACCGGGGGGAAGTCGCGCCGATCGATGGCCAGGTCGAGGTGGATCATTTTCGGCCGCCAGTGCGAGCAACGCGATTGCGCGACCGTGCGGAACCAGTAGGGACCCGTGATGGCGAGAACCAGATCGCAGTGGGGAACGACACGATCCTCGAAGGCGACCTGGCGGATATCGCCGTGGTTGAAGGGCGCCATCATGAGCCGGCGGTGCCAGCCGCCGAGCCGGACCGAGCGGCGGAAGACGGTGTTCGGATCCGGATTCGGGTGGCCCAGCAGCACGTCCCCCGGCTCCGGTCGGATCGCGTCGCGCTCCGACCACTGGTGGTACACGACCCGGTATCGGGCCTCGAGGCGCCGCCCCAGCTCCCGCCCGATCGAGTCTGGCGTGGAGATGCGATCGCCGTGCGGATAGACCAGGTGGACGCGCTTCGCCCCGCCGGCGGCCACGCCTCCCGGGCCTGCCACGGCGGTCACGTTGACGACGGAGCCTCGGCAGGGCCCCGCGGCAGCCGTCTCAGGAAGCGCCGGACGTACCAGACCTCCGGGATGAGGATGAAGAAGAGCTGCGAGATCACGCTCCCGTAGACGGCTCCGGAGACGCCGATCCGCTGCACGAGATAGATCGAGATGGCCACGTTGGCGATCGCCATGAGGGTGGAGCAGGCCGCCTGGAAGCCCACCACGTTGGCTCCGTTGAGGAGCATCGCGAATGGACCGTTGAGGGTGTTCATGATGGTCCAGGTGCCGAGCCCCACGAGCAGCAGCGTGGTGGGGTGGAGATGGAGTTCGTCGGGGTCCAGATGCCGATGATCAGCGGGCCGGCCACGACCAGGAACAGGCTGCTGGGGATGTTGATCGAGCGCCGCCAGGGTGATCGAGCGGCGCAGGGTGCGGGCGACCCAGCCGCCGTCCCCTGCGGGCCATCGCCTCGCGGTAGGCGGGCCATAGAGGCGCCAGCGCGAACGAGAGAAGCGTTGGCGCCAGGCCGAACAGCTTGGTCGGGACCGCGTACTCCTGCACCGCCGAGGACCCCATGATCTGGGCTATGACCACGTTGTCGAGCGAGTAGGCGACGAGGCCGGTGAGCTGCAGCACCAGGAAGAACGAGCCCGTCTTGAGGAGCGGGCGGGCGGTGCCCAGGTGGACGTCCCGAAACCGCGGCATCAACCAGCGGCGCTGGTCGCCGGAACAGGAACCAACCGTTCAGGGCGGCGGCCACGAGGCCCACGCCGGTGAGGGCGAGGATCAGGAGCGGCAGGCTGCCGTGGAGGACGATGATCGCGACGAGCGCGACGAACGAGCCCAGGTTGCCGGCGATCGCCCAGGCGCTGGAGATGTAGCCGGCCTGATGGGCCAGTTGCACCTGCGCGACGATCCCGAGCGGCAATCCCGCGGCGAATGCTCCAAATAGCACCGCCGCCGCCGGGCCCGCCTCCGACATCGCGGTCGGCGTGGTCACGTTGAACGCCCGAGCCCACGGGACGAAGAAGTAGGCGAGGCCGAAGACGACGACAGCGATGGTGGCGATCAGGGTCAGCATCGCCGCGGCCGTCGAGATGGCCCGACGGGCGGCCTCCCTGTCGTCCCGGCCGTACGCGTCCGAAACCAGGGTCAGCAATCCGAGCCCGATGCCCAGGTCCAGTGGCCCCAGCGCCGCGACGAACGAACTCATCTGCAGCCAAATGCCGTAGCGGTCGCTGCCCAGGTACCCGCCGACGAGAGGAACGGAGACGAACCCCGTCGCCATGCCGACCACGCGAGCGACCGTGGACAGAGCCGTCGACCAGGCGACGCGGCGATAGCGTTCGGCGGACCGGCCCTCCGGCGTCGAAGTGTCGTAGGGCCGAAGTCGAAGCAGGCGCCGGTATCGAACGATGCGCCCGAGCAGCGAGCGAACGGGTTCGATGGGACTGACGGTGAGCGACTCGGTCATCGGTGAGGGCGGTCGTCTGCGCTCGTTGTCCGTCTCCAGGTCTCTCTTCAGGCCTGGCAACCTCAGCCCTGAGTGGCTGCCATTGTAACGGACCGCCCGGGCCCCAAATCCGGAGTGCCGTCGTCAGCCGCCGCCCGTCGCGGCCGGCCCGCTGCCCGGTTGCTACTATCTCGACCATGAGTTCGCCGGCGGCAAGACTCCGAGGCATCGTGCCCGCCCGCGTGGTCGGGACGGCCCGGCGGCTGCGGAAACGCCCCGAGGTCTCACAGCGGCGGCTGAGTGAGTTCCTCCGCGATTTCGATCGCCGTCCCAGGCCGAGCCTGCCCCCCGACGCTCCGGGTTCGATCGCTGTGGTCGTCCCTTGCTATGGGCATGCGGCGTTCCTGGCGGACACGTTCGAGAGCCTGCTCGCCCAGACGCGCCCGCCCGATGAAGTGGTTTTCGTCGAAGATCGCTCACCCGACGACACTGTGAAGGTCCTCGCGGATCTGGTCGCGGCGCATCCGGAGCTGGCCGGAGGCCGCGTCTCCGTGCTTCGAAACGACCGGAACCTAGGTCAGGCGGCCAGCCTGAACCGGGGGATCGCGGCCGCCTCGAGCGACCTGGTCATGATTCTCAACGACGACGACTACCTGATGCGCGACGCCATCGAGTCGATGCTGAGCTGGTTCGGGCGGCATCGAGACTTGGCCCTGATCGGGGCCCATTGCATCTACTTCACCGGGCACGAGGCACTCGCCGCCGCCCCGAAGCTCAGCACGGACTACGCTCCTGCCGGGCTGCCGCTCACGGTGCAGCGGCCGGAGGATGCACTCCGCTACCGGAGGTACAACGACCTCAACATGACCCACTCCGGATCGTGCTTCTTCAAGGTCGCTTGGGAGGCCGTGGGGGGATACCGCTCGGACGCGGCCGAGCGCGTCGTGCCCTTCTCGGATCGGGACTTCCAGCTACGGGTCAACGCCGTATGGCCGGTCGCGGTCGCGTACGAAACTCCCCTCACTCTCTGGCGGGAGGGATCGAGCGTCGACGCGGGCATCAATTCCTGAACGCTGCGGGCGCGGGGCGCGAGTCTTGGCCGCTCCGGCCGATCAGCTACCCGGTGCGAAGTACCCGGTGACGTCGAAGATGGCCTGGGCCGAAGGGCCGTTCGACGGCGCCACGAAGGTGATCGAGAGGGTGCCGCCGGCGCCAAGAGCCACGTCACCGCGTTGGCGCGGTCGTCACCTAGCGGGGAAGTTGAGAGTCGAGCTTGTCGGGTTGTTGGTAGCCGTCGGACCGATGAACAGATAGCCCGAGCTCGTCTGCCCGGTCACGGTCAGGTTGCCGGTGACCGCTACTGCACCCGACGGGACGCCTGCCACGGTGAACGTTCGGGCGGCGTGGTTGGTGAAGGGACCAGACAGGCCGCCTGTACCCGAGCGGGTGTCGAGGATCGCGGCTCGGGCGAGAGCGGGACGTAGACGGCGCCGCGACGTATCGCCGGTGAAGTAGCCCGTGACATCGAAGATGGCCTGAGCGGTAGGGCCGTTGGTCGGAGCCACGAAGGTGATCGAGAGAGTGCGCCTCCGGCACCGATTGGACCGTCACCGCGTTGGCCCGGTCGTCACCGAGCGGGAAGTTGAGAGTCGAGCTCGTCGGGTTGTTGGTAGCGACCGGACCGATGAAGAGATATCCGTTGCTCGTCTGGCCGGTCACGGTCAGGTTGCCGGTGACGGCGGTTGCACCGGCGGGAACGCCTGCTGATCACCGTGAACGTTCTCGCGGCATGGTTGGTGAAGGGACCCGAGAGGCCGCCTGTGCCCGAGCGGGTGTCGAGTGCTCTAGTCGGGTGCGATCGCGTGATAGGTGGCACCGCTCGTATCGGGCGTGAAGTAGCCAGTCACATCGAAGATCGCGTGGGCGGTTGGGCCGTGGAGCCGGTGCGACGAAGGTGATCGACAGAGTGCTCCGCGCTCCGAGAGCGACGCTCACCGTGTTGGCTCGATCGTCACCGACTGGGAAGTTGAGTGTCGAGCTGGTCGGGTTGTTCGTGGCCACCGGACCGATGTAGAGATAGCCAGCGCCGACGTCTGCCCGGTCACGGTCAGGTTGCCGGTGACGGCCGTGGCGCTACTTGGAACTCCGCTCACGGTGAATGTTCTGGCGGCATGGTTGGTGAAGGGACCAGACAGTCCGCCTGTGCCGTTACGGGTATCGAGAACGCGCGTCGGGGTGATGGCGTGGTAGGTGCCGGGGGTGCCTTTGGACCCAGAGAAGCGCCGGCGTCCATGCGGGCGTTCCCAGGCCCGTCGGGCCGTCGTAGCCGGCGACGCCGTTGCAGAGGTAGGCGGCGGAACAGCTGTAGTAGAGGCGTTGCTGCCGCCGACCACGTCGTTCAGGCCGGCCGAGTGCATGTAGAGGCTGGCTGGCCGCGGTACGTTCCGGCGCCGGGTCCGCCGGCGAGGGCGTAGGTGGCGGCGATGATCGGGGACGCGGCGCTGGTCCCGCCTTCCACCTGCCACGGGTGGGAGGCGCTGTAGCTGCTGTCGTATACGGCCACGCCGGTCATGGGGTCGGCGACGGCCGAGACGTCGGCCTGGGTCCGGTAGGATCCGCAGCCTGTGTCCTGCTGCCAGGATGGCTTTGGCTCGTACGGCGAGCAGCCGCTGCCCGCTCCGCCGGAGGCGTTGCCCCAGGCGGTCTCGCTCCAGCCCGTGCTGGAGCTGCCCGTCAGGCTCGTGCCCCCGACCGCGACGACATACGGCGACGATGCGGGGTATTCGACGCCCTGGATATGGCTGGAAACGTTGCCGTCACAGTCGTACCCGCAGTCGCCGGTGGAGGCGGTGATGGCCACGCCCGGGTGGTCGTAGTAGTTGGCGTCGAGGTAGGCGTCGCTGAAGCCGCTGCTCGTCTCGGGACCGCCGTAGCTGTTCGACACGGCGACGGCTCCCAGCGAGACGGCTGTGTCGACCGCCTGCCCCAGGTCGTTCATGCTGTTCGAGCTGGCCTCCACCAGCAGGATGTCGCAGTTCGGGCACGCGGCCGAGACCATGTCGAGATCGAGTGCGATCTCGAGACCCCAGCCACCCGGGTCCTGGTCGGTTGGATACGCGGTCCCGCCGTACTGATCCACCTTGTGGAAGCAGCCGTTCTCGGTCGTGCAGGCCGGCAGGCCGTAGTAGCTTCGATACGACGGCGAGGTCGGCCTCCGCTGTCGGAAGGTCGGTGTAGTCGACCACGGCAACCGTCATCCCCGTACCCTGGCTCGCTGGGAGCGCGTAGGCGCTCTGGATGTCGGGCGGACCGTACCCAAACTCGGTCGTCGCCTGGGGCGAAGCCGCGGACGCGGGACTCGCCGCGATATCGGTGCGAAGGAGCGCGAGACATTCGGCGTGGCCGGGGGTCGGCGCAGGGCAGGCGGCCTGCACATCGTCCGCCTTCGTCCCGGGCGAAGCGGCGACGACGACGGCGGTCCCCAACAGGGAAGTTGCCAGGGCGCTGAGCGCCACGATCACGGCAATCCGTCGCGCCGCACGCGAAGTCCCTGTCAAGGCTGACCCTCCACGACTACCCGACGATCCACGATCCGCGCCCGGCGAGAAACCCGCCGCCGCAAGCCTACAGCCCCGCTTGCGGCCGTCCCCTCCGCTCCTCACGACCCGGGTGCGAAATAGCCGGTGACGTCGAGAATGACCTGAGTCGTGGGCCCGGTGCTCGGAGCCACATAGGTGATCGATAGAGTGCCTCCGGAACCGAGGGCCACGTCGACGCCGTTGGCCCGATCGTCGTTGCGGGGGAAGTTGAGAGTCGAGCTTGTCGGGTTGTTCGTCGCCACGGGACCGATGAACAGATAGCCGTTGCTCGTCTGGCCGGTCACGGTCAGGTTGCCCGTTATCGCGGTGGCGTTCGTCGGAACCACGCCGTCGCCTGCCACGGTGAATGTCCGGGCGCTATCGGAGGCGAAGGAGCCCGACAACCCCGTGCCCGAGCGGGTATCGAGGATCCGGGCGGGAGCGAGCGGAACGTAGTCGGCGCCCGACGTATCGGGCGTGAAGTAGCCGGTCACGTCGAAGATCGCGTGGGCGCTCTGGCTCGAGTTCGAGCCGACGAAGGTGACCGAAAGCGTGCCTCCGGCGCCGAGAGCGACCGTCACCCCGTTGGCCCGATCGTCGCCGGCCGGGAAGTTCAGAGTCGAGCTGGTCGGATCGTTCGTGGCCGCCGGGCCGATGAACAGGTAGCCACCCGACGTCTGCCCGGTCACGGTCAGGTTGCCGGTGACCGCGACCGCACCCGCCGGAACTCCGCCCTGACCCGTCACGGCGAACGTCCGGGCGGCGTGGTTGGTGAATGGACCCGACAGACCGCCCGTGCCGTTACGGGAATCGAGCAGGCGGGCGGGCGTGAGAGCGTGATAGGTCGAGCCCGACGTGTCGGGCGTGAAGTAGCCGCTGACGTCGAAGATCGCATGGGCGCTCTGGCTCGAGTTCGAGCCGACGAAGGTGACCGAGAGAGTGCCTCCCGTACCTAGAGCGACCGTCACGCCGTTGGCTCGATCGTCGCCGGCCGGGAAGTTCAGAGTCGAGCTGGTCGGGTAGTTCGTCGGCGCCGGACCTACGTACAGATAGCCGCCGCTAGTCTGGCCCGTCACGGTCAGGTTGCCTGTCACCGCGGTGGCATTCGCCGCCACGCCGCCCTGACCCGTCACCGCGAACGTCCGGGCCACGTGCGAGGCCAGCGGACCCGACGACCCGATGGCGTTGCGGGTGTCGAGGATGCGTGCCGGCGTGAGGGCGTGGTATGTGGTCGGGGCGTAGGTCACCGGCTCTCCCTGGATCACCAGGCCCGGACCGTAGTAGATCTGCAGGATCTGCTCGCCGCTGTCGCCCGCAAGAGCGCAGCCGCGAGCGCTGTGCTGGAACAGGTGGGAGCCGTCAACGTCTGCCGCGCAAACGTTCGTGCTGCCCGGCTTGTAGCCCGTGAACACGAAGGCGCCGTTCCTGGTGATCGACTCGGACCATGTGCTCTCGACGGCCTGGATGTGGCTCGTCGCCGGCGTCCACTTTTCCGGTGCGTAGATCTGGTCGTTCGAGTTGTCGTACACGTCAAAGCAACCGCCGGTGCCGGTGCCCCCGCGGTAGTGCATCGTGTAGTACCAGGCGTACTGTTTGGCGGCCACGGCGCCCGCCCTGAGCGACTCGATTGGCCAGGTCGGCGGCCATTCTGCGGCCATGACGACCTTGACGTAGGTCTCGAAGTCGACGGTCTGTACGACGCCCGTCGACCGCAGGACCCGGATCGTGGGCGGCGGCGTAGTGGTGCTGGACCAGCCGGTGCACGAGGCAGCCTGCGCGGGAGGCGGCCCGGCGACGGCCGGCAGCCACAGGAAGGCCGCCAGCAGGGCCGCGACCCCCAGCTCCCCGATAAACCGGCGCGCGAATCGGCGGCACGCCCGGGCGCCACCCGCGGGCTCGGCCCGGGTGAGTCGATCCGGGCCGTCGCCTCGCCGTCCGGGACGATCCCGTGAGCCCGCTCTACGGAGCGAAGTAGCCGGTGACATCGAATATCAGCTGGGTGGTCTTCCCGGATGTCGGTGCCACGTACGTAGCCGACAGCGTGCCACCTTGGCCTATGGCCACAGAGACGCCGTTGGCCCGATCGTCGTTGCGGGGGAAGTTCAGAGTCGAACTGGTCGGGTTGTTCGTCGCGATCGGGCCCAGATAGACGTAGCCGAGCGAAGTCTGGGCGGTCACGGTCACGTTGCCGGTGACGGCCGTGGCGTTGGAAGGCACGCCGTCGGCGCCGGTCACGCCAAACGTCCGGGCGCTATGCGAGGCGAAGGGACCGGACAGTTCCATGCCGGAGCGCGTATCGAGGACCCGCGAAGGCGTGAGGGGAACGAACCTGGCGCCCGACGTATCGGGCGTGAAGTAGCCAGTCACATCGAAGATGACATACGCGAACTTCCCGGGCGTCGGAGTGACATATGTGACCGAGAGCGTGCCCCCGGTGCCGAGAGCGACCGTCACGTTGTTGGCTCGATCATCGCCGGATGGGAAGTTCAGGCTCGAGCTGGTGGGGTTGTCGGTGGCGAGCGGGCCGATGAACAGATAGCCGCTGCCCGTTTGCCCGGTCACGGTGAGGTTGCCAGTGACGGCGGTGGCGTTCGAAGGAACACCGCCCTGGCCAGTTGCCTGGAACGTCCGGGCGGCGTGGTTGGTGAAGGGACCGGGCAGACCGCCCGTGCCGTTACGGGTATCGAGCAGGCGGACGGGCGCTAGGGCGTGATAAGTCGAGCCGGACATATCGGGCGTGAAGTAGCCGGTGACATCGAATATCACGTGAGCGGTGGGGCCGGACGTTGGAGCCACATACGTCACGGAAAGCGTGCCTCCGGGGCCGAGAGCCACGGTCACTCCGTTGGCTCGATCGTCGCCCACGGGGAAGTTGAGAGTCGAGCTCGTCGGGTAGTTCGTCGGCATCGGGCCGATGAACAGATAGCCGGACGAGGTCTGTCCGGTTACGGTCAGGTTTCCCGTCACCGCCGTCGCGCCGGCAGGCACGCCGCCCTGGCTTGTGACCGCGAACGTCCGGGCTACGTGCGAGCTCAACGGACCGGACAGCCCAGTCCCGTTCCGCGTGTCAAGAATCCGCGCCGGCGGCAGAGCCGTGTATGTCGAGGGCGTCTCGTTGGCCTCCAGCTGGGTCGCGATCGTGTTGGTCAGATCGCCGTCCCCGTTGTTGTTGTCGTAGCCGAGGGCCCAGATCCCCACGCCGCGAAGGTTCCAGTTGTCGATCGCCGCGATCCTGGCGGTGAGGGCCTGCGAGTCGTCGAAGTAGAGCTCGCGCCAGGTGTTCTGGGTGCCGCCGTAGTTGCCGTAGTAGGCGGTCCAGGCCGTTTGCTCGCCCGTGTCGTACTGCCAGCCCAGGAAGGAGGTTGGCAGAGGGCCCACCCCGCATGACTTGGGAATCATGACGGGATCCTCATCCGCAAGGGCGTTCGCGCAGGCGTAGTTCACCTCGACCGGCTGCCCGTACGTGGTCCTGTCGCCTGGCGGCGCGTCGAGAGCGGTGCTGGTTCCGGTGGACCAGGCCTCGCCGTACCAGGGCAGGCCCAGGATGACCTTCGAGGGGGCAACCTGTGAGAGGTACGTGTTGACGACCGAGGTCAGGCTGTACCGGTTTGTCGTGGTGGTCAGGGGATCGATGGAGCCGGTGTATGCGGGAGTCCCGCCGCGCAGGTTGTAGCCCATGATGAAGACCGCATCGGCGGCGCCGGGGGCCAGCAGATCGGGCAGGTCATAGGTGCCCGGGGCTCCTGTGCCGCAGAAGGTCAGCTCGTACCCCGGATGCAGCGCGTCGAGTTGAGCCCGAAGCGTCCTGACGAAGGAGACGTAGTTGGCCGACTGGCCGGGGGCGATCGGCTCGAAGTCGAGGTCTACGCCATCGGCGCCCCTGCCGTTCACCTCGGCGGCTATCTGCTGGGCCGCGTTCAGGCTCGCGCTCGGGCTCGACAGGAGCGCAGTCTGCGAAGAGGCACCGGCGCTTTCCCAGGCGAAGCTCTCGACGGTAAGCACGACCCGGGTGCCGTGAGCGTGGGCGCTGTTGATCACCGAGGTCATGGTCGAGCTGCGCCAGCCGTTCCAACCGCTGAGGGTCTCGTTGAGGCTGCCGTCGGTGTTCAGGTCGATGCCGAAGTAGGCGACCGTCGAAAGCGTGTTGTAGTCGAGCGTGCTGCCCAGTTCCCAGTACGGCAGGAACCCCAGAACCTCGCGCCGCAGGACCGTAATCGCGGTGTCTGGGCTGGCGGCTCCCGAACCGGCGGTCTGCGGGCTGACGGCGGCTCCCTTTCCGGCCGGCAGCGCGACCGGCGCGGCCCCGTCCACCACGGAGGCGTCCCCGGGGCGCGGCCGGTAGGGGACGGTCGCGACGCCGCCCGGCGTGAACGTGTACTTGTGCTCAGCGTGGGCGACGGCTTCCTGGTACTGAATCGAAGGCCCAAGCGTGTCTGCGGCGCTGGGAGCCAGGGCCAGGACGGGCGAAGCCGCCGAGAGGCTGGTGCTGAGGGCGAGCGCAGCGGCGAGTCCCATCGCAAGCAGCGCGCTGGCGGAGTTGGTGCGGCGGCGCCAGGGGTGCAGCGAGGGGGGCAGCGCAACCGACAGGCGGTCGAACATGACGGTCCTCATGCGATCGCGCGATCGCCTGCGCTAGGCGGCAGACGACGACGATCCGTGCGATTCGCTCCGGAGACGGAGCGAACGGCTCTTTGGACGAGGCGACTGACTGGTCAGTTTGCTGTTTCGGCGATAGAGGCGAACCTGCTGGGATTTGGCCCTTTCCCCAATCCTAACATCGCTGTGAAGCGCACACCGAGCGGCGCGGCTCTCGCCGGGCGCCCGGAGACACGCCGGGACGGCCTTGAACCGGCTGTTCTAGCGGCCGGTCCCGGCAAGAACGGCGGGCACGGTTCGGGCCATTATCTTGATGTCGAGCCAGAGAGACCAGCTGTCGATGTACTCGAGATCCTGCTCGACCCATTGATCGAACTCCGGGTTGTGCCGCGCGCCGACCTGCCAGAGCCCGGTCATGCCTGGCTTCATGGATAGCCGGCGGCGGTGCCAGGTGTCGTATTTGGCGACCTCGCTTGGCAGCGGCGGGCGCGGGCCGACTAGGCTCATCTGACCCCGCAGCACGTTCCAGAGCTGGGGCAGCTCGTCGAGAGAAGATCGGCGCAGGAAGCGCCCCAAGCGCGTGATTCGCGGGTCGTCGGCGAGCTTGAAGGCGTGGCCGTTGACCTCGTTGTGGTCCAGAAGGTCCGGCAGTCGCTCTTCCGCGTCGTTGCACATGCTACGGAACTTGAGCACCATGATCGGTCGCCCGTGGAGACCCACTCGCTCCTGGCGGAAAAGGATCGGACCCGGTGAGTCGAGGCGGATCGCGATCGCCAGAAGGGCCGCAAGCGGAGACAGGACGACCATGCAGAAGGCTGCGCCGACGATGTCGACGACTCGCTTCAACAACAGGCTGACGGCGCGATCGGGGCCGTTCGCGAGCGAATACACGCCGACGCCGTCGATATTCTCGAGGCTGCCCATGGTGAGCATGCGCTCCACCGGGGCGACCGGGATCCGGACGACTTTGCCCTCTCGTTCGCAAACATAGGCCGCTTGCTCAATCAGCTCCTCCATCGAGAACGGCAGGCAGATGGCGACCTCGTCGACGATCTGGCTGTGCAGGATCTGCTCAAGGTCGTCCAACATCCCGAGCACCGGCCGGCCCAGGACCACTCCGCCATCCGCCGCGTCGGCCTTCAGGTGGCCGATGACGACAAGGCGCGTTCGGCGTGGCTCTGGACGAGGTCGGCGAAGGCCTTGGCTCATGAGTTGGCGCCGAGGACCAACATGTAGCGGACGTTTCGGCCATGATCGCGCGCAAGCACGAAGACCTGCCGCATTGCGATCCGGGTGGCGATCGCGGCCGCCGCGAGAGCGGGGAAGCCGACGACGAGGAGGAGACGGCTCACGTCGGGAAGCTTGAACAGGTATAGCAGGCCCAGCGTCAGGGCGAGCTAAATGAGGGTGGCCCGCAGGACCGCGGCTATGTCTCCCCGCCGGGTCCATCTGACACGGCTGCGGTACAGGCCGTGCATCCACAGCACGCCGATCCACATGGCCAGGAAGACGGCCACGGCCAGGTTGGGATCCGGAAGGGAGGTCGTGATGTCATGCGGCCACCAGCTGGTCATGCTCCCGCCGTTGGTATCGCCGGACCGGATATTCGTGGCGGCAACCACGACGATCAGTGCCACAGTCAGGTCCGCAACCGCGAGAGTCCAGCGCAGCACCGCGGCGTAGCGGCGGATCATGCGTTCAACCCCCTTCCTCCCTGGGCACATCAATTCCACCCGGCCCAGAACGGCCAGTATCTATCGAGTTGCCCGGGTGCGCAACCGGTGACCTGTTGTGCGATGTGCTAGAGTCCCGTCGATTTGGACGAGAAGTCGCCGAACGCGAGGGGTCGCGGGCGTTCGCCGTCGCTGGCAGCCCTGCTGTCCTTCTTGTGGCCCGGCCTTGGGCAGTTCTACCTCCGAGATCGCCGCCTGGCGGCAATTCTCGCCTTGCCGTCGTTGGGCGTTGCGCTTCTGCTTGCCTACCAACTCCGCCGCGGCCCTATCGTGCTCGCCGCACAACTGCTCGCCGACCGCAACCTGGGCCTTGGGGTAATAGCGATCCTCGTCCTGTTTGGGGCCTGGCGGCTTGTCGCCGTCGCGCTCGCTTTCAGGGCCGGCGAGCGGAGTTCAAACAGGAATCGCCAGATCGCGGAAAGGGTCGCCATCGGCGCGCTGGCCGCGGTCATAGTCGCCACTCACCTTGGCAGCGGCTATCTCCTGCTGACCTACTCCAACGCGGGGGAGCAGGTGTTCGGAAGTCCCGACCCGTCGTTCGTCGACCTGACAACCCCATATCCGCGCCAAGGAGCCACCCAGACGCCGCTGATGCCATCGTCGCCTTCACCAATCGGAACACCGTCGATCAACAGCCGCGTGACAATTCTGTTCACGGGCGTTGACTCCTCCGCGGCAAGGAACCTCTCCTGTACGACTCGATCATGGTCGTGAGCTCAGATCCAAAGACCAACTCGGTGCAGATGGTCAGCGTGCCGCGCGATAGCGCCAGCTTCCCGATGTACTACGGGAACCATCCCGTGGTCTCAGTCACCACCAGGATCAACTCGGTCCCGACCTACGTTCACAACGGCTGGATAAGTCGCCTGACAGCCCCTACATGACGCTCGTCAACGAGGTGGGCTACCTGGTCGGCATTCCGATCAACTACTACGCCGTTATGAACCTCGACGGGTTCGTGGCGATGATCAATATGGTAGGGGGCATCGACATCGACAACCCGAGCGCGATCGACGACCCGTCCTACGCTACGCCCGTCGGCACGGTCATTGGCTACCACTTGGCGGCCGGCCCACAACACCTCGACGGCGATCAGGCCCTCGGCTACGTAAGGTCGCGTCATGGCGCCAACAACAGCGACTGGGCGCGATCCTCGCGGCAGCAGCAAGTTCTGGTCGCCCTGCTACACCAGATGGCGCAACCGAGCGAAATATGGCCCTCCCGGGCTGTCCGGCACTCGGATCCAGCATAAACACGGACTTCCCGGCCAATCAGGTGGCCGACTATGTGGCGGCTGGGCAGAACGTTCCGAGTCAGAACATAACGCAAGTCGTTCTCGGGCCGCCTACGTACACGCTGACCGACGTCAACAACGTGAATGGCGCCTCGACGACGTGTCTGATCAACGCCAGGGTCGCCGCGCTTTCGATCCAGCTCTTCGGCAAGGACAGCACCTGGTACGGCAAGCCCGCGCCGGCCAATACCTGTCCGCCTCAGAGTTGACCCGCGCTGCCGACACACTCGGAGAGCCCAGCGGGGCGCATTTTCGCCAAGTCTCCGGCGCGTCTGCTCGGCGCTGGCTGTTGTAGCATCGGCGGCGTCGCGGGCCGCAGAAGGTGCTCCCCTGAGCTCGGATCGCGGGCTGAAGGCGATTCCGGCCAGGCATGGCTTGTCTGCGAGGAACCGTGAAGTTGACGCTGGACAGGAGGAGAGTCCCGATGGGACAAGGGGGGCTACGAACCGGTTCGAACCCATCCAGATACCAAGAACAGCAGCATTCGTCGGCTGAATGGCCTCCCGCTCAGGTACCGGGATGAACGAGCCCGCGCGGTTCGTGCGATTGATTAGGCGATGGCCGATTGCGACGAATGTGGGCGTTTCCGCATTTGCCGCCGCAGCGATCGCCGCCGCAGCGGTCGCCTCCGGAAGCGTCGATTCCACCAACGCCACGTTGATGCTCATGGGCTTCGATGCGGATCGCGCTCAGTTGATCACGTCGTTGCTCGTGGCAGGTGGGACGGCTGGCGCGGTAGTACTCCTGGCGAACCGACAGGGTCAGGGAGTGCTAGCTGGCCTGGGCAGTTTCGCCGCGCTCTTCGCCTACACCTTCGCCCACCAGACCCACAGGGCGCTGCAGTCTAGTGGAGCCAACGGGTCCTTCGACCTCGTCGGCTGGCTGTTGACGGGCCTGACCTTGCTTCTGGCAGGTTTGATCTCGAGCTGGGCCGGGGCCACGCTTGCCGGAGCGGTGCGTCCCACGCTGGCCGACGCCGGTCTGTATGTGGGCGATGCGATTGGCGCAGACGGCCCAATCGGCGTCTCCTACGTCGGGCTCTGATGGTGGCTGGCGTGTTTGTGTGGCTTGTGGTCTGCGTCCCAGTCTTCGGAGACATGGTCAACTACACGACCGATGCGCGGATGCTCCATGGAGGGCCGCAGCCCATCGGTCTCATCCCCCAAACCGCACCACAGGCTAACGGGACAGATTCGTCCGGCCCGAGGCCGTGGCTTTCGTGGAAGCCATCCGGAGGCGGCGCGACCACGGTCCTGAACCTGCCCGTTCCCTGGACGGGCGGCGCATCCACGACGGAAGACATCGGCATCTACACGCCTCCGGGCTACGACCCGCACGGTCAGCGTCGCTATCCAGTCCTGTACGAAGCGCCCTTCGACTACCAGGCCTGGGATTCGGCTCTCAACATCAAGGTCGCCCTCGACTCTCTCGTGGACAGTGGAGCCATTCCACCCATGATCGTCGTCTTCATCAACGCCTGGCGCAGCCCGGCGGCGATTACCGACTGCGCGGACCCTTCCGACGGCAAGCCTGGAATCGACACGTTCATTAGCCAGACCGTCGTTTCCTACGTCGACTCAAACTACATGACAATGGGACGGGCGGACGCCAGGGCCGTCACCGGCTTCTCGACCGGCGGCTACTGCGCAGCAATCATGCCCCTCCGCCACCCGACGGTCTTCGGAACTGGAATCCCGATCTCAGGCTACTTCTGGGCGGACGAGGGCACCGCCAACTCAGCGCAAGCGAACGCCGGCAACGAAGGCGCGCTGGCAGCGGCATCGCCGATGGTCGCCGCTACAGAACTGCCCGCGGACGTGCGCGCCAAGCTCTTCTTCGTGGTCGTCGCCAAGTCCAGCCAGCCCTTCTTCGGTGTAGAGTCCGCTCAGTTCGAACATCTCCTTTCGCTCCTGGGCTACAACTACGTTGCCCAAGAGGCCGATCTCCCGCACGGGTGGGATCAGGTGCGCGCGCAGCTACCGGGGGCCCTGGAGGCGTGGGCTGCGCATCTAGTTGCGGTGGGCGTTCTCTAGAACGCCACCCGACAGGAGCGGTCGCGAGGGCGCCGCCCAGGAGTGGATCGGTCCTGCCGGTAGGCCCGATAGTGCTCCGGTCGGAGGTGGGCATCGAAGGCAACTGAGTCGAGGACTCCGCCCTCCCAGACTGCCAGCGATTGTCGGGAGCCACCTCGCCGGAGGTCGTCCGCGGCGACCCCGACCGCAGGTTCGCGCGGCCGATCTCGGGCCTCTCGAATTAGCGAGGCCGCAGGATCTCCGCCAGGCGCTCGACGACGTAGTCGACGTCGCCGTCCGTGAGATCCGGGTAGATCGGCAGCGAGATCTCCCGCTCGTATTGCAGGTTCGCCACCGGCAGATCCTCCGGCGCGTAGCCGTACGTGCGGCGGTAATAGGGATGCACGTGCAGCGGGATGAAGTGCACGCTCGTCCCGACGCCGGCCTCGGTCAGGCGGTCGATGGCCTCGGCTCGCGTGACCCCGATCCGATCGAGATGGAGTCGGATCGGGAAGAGGTGCCAGGCGTGGATCTCGTTCGGGTGGGGCATGGCCGGCAGTTCGACCAGATCTTTCGCGTCCGAGGCGGCAAACGCCTGCTCGTAGCGGCGGGCCACGCGCTCTCGCTCGACCCGCATGGCCTCGGCCCGATCCAGCTGGACCAGCCCGATGGCCGCGGCGAGGTCCGTCAGGTTGTACTTGAACCCCACGTCCTCGATCTCGTAGTACCAGCTGCCGCCGCCCGAGTAGCGCTTCCATGCGTCGCGGGTGAGGCCGTGGAGCCGCATCGACCGCGCTCGATCGGCGATGGCGGCCGAGTCGGTCACGATCATTCCGCCCTCGCCGGTCGTGACCGTCTTGGTGGCGTAGAAGCTCAGCGCCCCGGCGGCCCCGATCGTGCCCGCCTGGCGGCCGTCGCGGCTGCACGGGAGCGCATGGGCCGCGTCCTCGACGACCGGCAGGTTCCGGCTTCCGGCGAGGTCCATGATCGGCCCCATGTCGGCCATCATCCCGGCGAAGTGGACGACCATGATGGCCTTCGTTTCCGGCCGGAGCTGCGCCTCGATCGTCTCGGCCGTCGCGTTGAACGTGACGGGATCCACGTCCGCGAGCCGCGGCCTGGCGTTCAGGTAGCGAACCGTCTCGCCGCAGGCGGCGAAGGTGTACGTGGGGACGACGACCTCGTCGCCGGAGCGGATGCCCAGGGCTTCCAGGATGAGGTGCAGCGCGGCGGTGGCCGAGTTGACGGCGACGGCATGGCCGCTGCCGACGCGGGCCCGGACCGCCTCTTCGAACGGCCACGGTCTTCTGCCCGGTGGTCAGCCAGCGCGAGTCCAGGACTTCCATCACGGCGTCGCGCTCGCCCGGCCCGATCGACGGGCGATGGAACGGGATCTTGCGGCTGCGGGAGCTGTCGGCCGCGTTCGCGGCCTGGGAGTGGTGGCTCATCGATGGCCCGCCTTTGTCGTGGAGGCCGCCGCCGCGCCCGCCGGCTGAGTGGCCGCCGCCGCGCCCGCCGGCTGAGTGGCCGGCTCGTCGGCCTCGGGTCTGTTCAGCGCCGCCACCCCGCGCAGCAGCTCGCGGACCCGATCGTCGTCGTGGCGCCGCGTAGCCGACGCGAGCTTGCCGAGCAGCGCGTCGAGCTCCTCGCCGACGACCCCGACCGCGTTCGCACGGACGCGCATGATCGACTCGTGGCCGGTGCGCTCGGTGATCTCGTGATCGTGGCTGAGGGCTTCGTGCAAACGCTCTCCGGCGCGCAGGCCGGTGTAGACGATCGGCACCTGGTCCTCGGCCAGGCCGGAGAGTCGGATCAGGTCGCGGGCCAGGTCGACGATCCTGACGGGCTCGCCCATGTCGAGGACGAAGATCACACCGCTGTCAGGCGCCGATCCGGCCTGGAGCACCAGGCTGACGGCCTCGGGGATGGTCATGAAGTAGCGCGTGGCGTCGGCATGCGTGATCGTGATCGGCAGACCCTGCTCCAGCTGCCGCTGGAAGATCGGGATGACGCTGCCACTCGAGGCCAGGACGTTTCCGAACCGTACGGCCACGTACGGCCTGCCGGTGCGGCGCGCGGCCGCGACGGTGAGCAGCTCGGCCAGGCGCTTGGTGGCGCCCATGGCCGAGATCGGCTCGACCGCTTTGTCCGTCGAGATGAGAACGAAACGCTTCACGCCGAGCCGCTCGCAGGCGGAGATCACGTTCTGTGAGCCGAAGACGTTGGTCATCGCGCCCTCGGCGGGGGAGTGCTCGACCATGGGCACATGCTTGAGGGCGGCGGCGTGGAAGACCACGTCCGGCCGGGCGCGTCCGACGACCGCGTCGACGGCCTCCTGGGAGCGGATGTCGGCCAGAACCAGCTCGCAGTCGACGTCGGGGCTGGCCGCCGTTCGCTCCGCCAGCTCGCGTTCGATCGACCAGAGGGCTTCCTCGTGGTTGTCGACGATGGTCAGGAGGCGCGGGCCGACGGCCAGGATCTGGCGGACCAGCTCGCTTCCGATCGATCCGCCGCCGCCGGTCACCAGAACGCTGGCGCCGTTGAGGTAGCCCGCCACCGCGTCCGTGTCGATCTCCACCGGGGCGCGGCGGAGCAGGTCCTCGACGCTGACCTTTCGAATCCGGTGGGCGAGCGAGTCGCCGCCGATCAGCTCGCGCGGGTGCGGGACCGTCCGGACCTGCAGGCCAAGCTCCTGGCCGCGCTCGAAGGCGCGCCTGACGGCCGGCCCCGAGGCCGTCGGCATGGCCACCAGCAGCTGGCGGGCGTGGGTATCGCGGGCCACCTTCGGCAGCGTCTCGAGCCCGCCGTAGACGCGCTTGCCCATCAGGCGCGAGCCGTGCTTCGAGGGATCGTCGTCGATGAAGCCCACGATGTTCAGTCCGGCATCCGGGTCGCGCGCGGCGACCCTCGCGACGGTCGCCCCCGTCTCGCCGGCTCCGTAGACGATCGTGGCCAGTCCGATCTCCTCGTCCGTGCCCCCGGAAACGCCGCGTCGCTCCAGGCTGGCACGCAGCGCGAAGCGTCCGCCGCCGACGAGGGCAAGGCTCAGGAGCGCCTCCGACACGAAGATCGACCCCGGGAAGCCGGCGGTTCCGCCCAGGCCGGCGTACGCGAGGGCCTCGAAGACGGCCACGGTCAGAATCGTGCCGGCGACGACGGCACCCGCCAGCGTGAACATCTCCTGGACCGAGGCGTAGCGCCACTCGCGCCGGTACAAGCCGAAGACGGCGTACGTGGGCGGCATGATCAGGAGCGGCAGCAGCGCGATCGGCATGAACGGCGAGATCGACGAGCCGACAAGGACCGTGTCGAACCGCAGGCCGAAGCCTATGGCGATTGCCGCCAGCGTGGCCGCGATGTCGTAGACGAAGAGATGCCTGCCCCGGGGCACGAAGGTCCTCACAGGCCGGCTCCCGGAGTCTGGCCAACTTCGGCTCGCACCGAGGCCGGCAGCCTGACCGGCCGTCCCAGCACCGCACGTGGCGTCTGGGCGAGTATCGCCAGGTCGAGCCGGGCCGAACGGTGGCGCAGGTACGCCGCGTCGAGCTCCAGCTTCCGCGGCAGGATGACTTCGCGATAGGCCCGCTCGGGCTCGGGGTCTGCCAGCCGCGTCTCCTCGTCCGCGTTGAGCAGCTGCGACAGGCCGGTGATGCCCGGGCGGGCGTTGAAGACCAGGCGGTGCAGGGGCAGGTCGAAGTCCACGAAGTGGGGATCCTCCGGCCGAGGTCCTACGAATCGCATCTCGCCCCGGGCGATGTTCCAGAGTTGCGGCAGCTCGTCGAGATGGGTCCGGCGCAGCAGGCGGCCGATCCGCGTGACGCGCGGGTCGCCTGCCCTTGTCAGGCGCTGCCCCGGAGACTGGCGGGTCACCATGGTCCGGATCTTGAAGCACGTGAAGGGCCGCCCACCCTCGCCGACGCGCGTCGCCGAGTAGATCGGAGCGCCCCGCGTCTCGAGGCGAACCGCCACCGCCAGCGCCAACAGGAGGGGCAGGGTCAACACGGATCCCAGCAGGGCAAGGCTGCGCTGGATCGCGTCGGGCATGAGACGGCGAATGACCTCGGGCGGGCTGACCGCGGCCGATCATACTCCAAGGCCCGGTCCGGTCTGGACCAGCCGGACGAACGGCGGCGCGGGCAGGCCGCCGACCTCCCTGGTCCGATGCGGCCCGTAGAATACTTGCCATGCCCAACCAGCCCGTCATGGAGCGTTCGCCCGCCGATCGACCCCTGCGCCTGGCCTTCGTCGGCGACCCGAACAGCATCCACGTCCGCCGCTGGGCGGGCTGGTTCGCGGACCGCGGCCACACCGTCAGCCTGCTGGTGGCGGCCGGGTTCGAGATTCATCCGGGTCTGGCGCCCGGCATCTCGGTCGAGCGGTTCACGCCGTACTACCGGAGCCGCAACCAGGTTCTCGGCGCGCTGCGCGAGAAGCGATCGCTCCGCGGCGTCCTCGGGCGCCTCGAGCCCGACATCGTGCACGCCCACTTCCTGACCGAATACGGCTGGCATGCCTGGATGTCCGGCTTCCATCCGTACGCGATAACCGTCTGGGGCTCCGATGTGAAGATCTCGTTGCGCCGGTCCAGGCGGACGGCCTTCTACGGCCGCACGTCGCTGCGCGGCGCCGACCTGGTGACCGCCGATTCGGCGGATCTCGTGGAAGACGTGATCGCGGCGGGAGCCACGCGAGAGAGGACCCATCTGATCCAGTTCGGGGTCGACACGGGGCGCTTCTCCCCCGGTCCCGACCCGGCCTACCTTCGGGAGCGGCTTGGGTTGGTTGGACGGCGCGTCCTGCTCTCGCCGCGCGCGGTCACGCCCCTCTACCGCCACCGCGTCGCGGTCGAAGCGCTTGTCGGGCTGCCGGATGACGTCGTCCTGCTGATGGCCCGTTACCTCGTGGATCATGCCGAACTGACGGCCATCCTGGCGCGGGCGGAGGCCCTGGGCGTGGCCGGGCGCGTCCAGGTCGTGCCGGGCATCGACCACACCGAGATGCCGGACTTCTACCGTCTGGCGGACGCGATGGTGTCGATCCCGGCCAGCGACGCCACGGCGGTGACGCTGCTGGAGGCCCTGGCGTGCGAGACGCCGGTCGTGGCCACCGACCTGCCGAGCGTGCGGGAATGGCTGGGCGAGCTCGACCCGGGTTCGCTCGTGCCCGTCGACGACGCCGCGGCCACGGCCGCGGCAGTTGCCAGGGTTCTGGCTCGAGGCGCCGAAGAGCGGCTCGGCATCGGCCGGCGTGGGCGGGCGATCGTCCAGGAACGGGCCAGCCAGGACGCTCACATGACCGCGATGGAGGGCATCTACCGCGGGCTGGTCGACCGCCGCGGTTGACGCTCGGATCAGGCTCGCCTCGGCTGCGGGCCCGACGTCATGAACTCCACGGTGGAGCCCAGATCGTGGACCGCCCGCCAGCCGAGCTGCCGCCGCGCGAGGGCCACGTCCGCGACCTGCCACGGCACGTCCGGCGATCGGGGCGATCCGGCGCCGACCTCCCCGATTTCTCCGGCGAACCCCAGCCGCTCGGCCAGCGCCCGGACGAGCTCCCGCGCCGAGTGGCCGGTGCCCGATCCGACGTTGACGACTCGGGCCTGGATCCGCGGCGCGCGGCAGGCCGCGAGGACGGCGGCCCCGATGTCGCGGACGTCGACGAAATCGCGGACGGCTTCGAGCGGCCCCATCTCGACCCGCGATTGCCCGCGCGCCACCGCGTCGGTCAGGCGGCCGAGTGCCGCCCCGGGAAGAGTGCCCGCGGGCATGGCGGGGCCCAGCGCGTTGAAGACCCTCAGGACGACCGCGTCCCGGCCTCCCGCGGCCGCGGCCGCGACCAGCTGAGTCGCGGCCAGCTTGGCGATGCCGTAAGCGCCGATCGGTCTCGGGCAGGCCGTCTCGGCCACGGGCTCGCCCGTCGGGCCGGGTCCGTATTCGGCCGCCGAGCCGATGTGGATCATCCGGACCGAGACTCCCGGTCGGGCGATCGTCTCGAGCAGGCTCGCCGTGGTGAGCACGTTCAGGCGGACCAGATCGGCGGCGGTCCCGCTCGTCGCGCCGGCGCAGTTGACGAGGAATCCCGCCCCGGCCGCCCGCAGTTCGGTTTCGAGCCGGCCGGCTTCCGCCAGAAGGTCGATGTCGAGCCAGCTCCGTTCGAGACCCGGCGGTGGCGGCCCCAGCCCGGCCCCCACGACCTCGAAGTCGGGCTGGGCGGCCAGGGCGGCGGCAACGTGGCTTCCGATGAAGCCGTTGGCCCCCACGACGATCGCGACGGCCACTCAGGACTCCGGGCGCAGAAGCGACCTGAGCGACTCGAACTCTATGTTGGCCCGGTCGTAGTCCTCGGGCCGCCCGATGTCGAGCCAGTAGCCGTTGAACGGGTAGGAGGCCGGATAGCGCCGTTTGGCCAGCAGGTCGAGGACCAGGCCGTCGAACCCGAGCGGAGCTCCCGCGGGATAGCCGGCGAGGGCCGATCGGGAGATCGCGTACACGCCCATGCTGACCTCGTAGTCGAGCCGGGGCTTCTCGGAGAAGCCGGTTACGAGGCCGTTTTCGACGGTGAGGACGCCGAAGTCGACGTCCACCTGGCGGTGGTACGTGGCGATGGTCAGCGGAGCGTCGGATGAGGCGTGGGCATCCAGCAGCGCGGCGTAGCTGAGGTCCGTGAGGATGTCGCCGTTGAGGACGAGGAAGTGCTCGGGCAGGCGGTCCAGGACCGCCACGACCGGGCCCATCGTCCCGAGCGGTACGGCCTCGGTGGCGTAGTCCACGTCGAGGCCCCACTGCTCGCCGCTGCCGACGTAGGCGCGGATCAACTCGCCGAGATGGCCGATCGCGATCGTGATCCGGCGAAACCCATCTCGCGCCAGCTGGCGCAGGACTAGCTCCAGGATGGCGCTCTCGTCGCCGATCGGTACGAGCGGCTTGGGGATGCTGGTCGTGTACGGGCGGAGCCGCGTGCCCTTGCCGCCCGCCAGGATGACGGCGTGGCGCGGGCTAGTCGGGCGCTCGGCGCTCATCGGGGGCTCATACCGTGTACGAGTCCCACTTGTATCGGGCCAGGCTGTCGGGCCGGGCGAACCACGCCGCCGTCTCGGCCAGCCCGTCGACCAGGCTCACGGTGGGCTTCCATCCTGTCGCGGCGGTCAGGCGGGAGCTGTCGCACACCAGGCGCATGACCTCCGACCCGGCCGGCCGAAGCCTCGCGGATTCCTCGACGACCTCGACCTCGTGCCCGGCCGCCCGCCCGATCAGGCCGACGAGATCGCCGATGGATGTCTCGACCCCCGTGCCGGCGTTGAGGGTGCGGCCGACGACCGCCTCCGCCGGCGCGTCGGCGACCGCCATGAAGGCGCGGACCGTGTCGCCTACGAAAGTGAAGTCCCGAGTCGGCCGGACGTCGCCGAGGCGGATCCGGCGCTGGCCGGCGGCGATCTGCGACAGGATCGTTGGGATCACGGCCCGGCTGGACTGCCTCGGGCCGTAGGTGTTGAACGGCCGGAGGGTGGCGACGGGGACCTCGAACGAGAGGTGGTAGCTCTCGGCGATCTTGTCGGCGCCGATCTTGGAGGCGGAGTAGGGCGACTGGCCCTGGAGCGGGTGATCCTCGTTGATGGGAACGCTGCGGGCCGTCCCGTAGACCTCGCTCGTGGACGTGTGGACCACGCGCCGCGTTCGCAGCTGCCGGGCCGTCTCCATGACGTTGAGCGTGCCCGACACGTTGGTGTCGACGTAGGACCGCGGGGAACGGTAGGAGTAGGGGATCGCGATCAGCGCGGCGAGGTGATAGACGACGTCCGCCCCCTCCATCAGCTCGCGCACCGAGGCGATGTCGCGGACGTCGCCGAGCTGGATCTCCACGGACTCGAGCACGTCGGCGGGCAGCAACTCGAGCCAGCCCCACGAGTTGAACGAGTTGTACAGGACCATCGCCCGGACCCGATCGCCGCGCCGCACGAGCGCCTCGACGAGATGCGATCCGATGAAACCCTCGCTACCGGTGACGGCTACGACCCCAGACAGCGCCGCTCCTCCTGGCTGATACGAAGCCGCTCCGCCGGGGCGTGGCCGCGACCACGGGGCGGTTGGCACCGGAAGCCTACCACCTCGGTAGTGCCTGCTCGCGCCGGCGTCGAGCGCGCTCGCCGCGGTGTCGTCCGAGGTCCCCGAACGCGGCGCGGGGCGGTTCGACGGGTCCGGTCCGCTACAATCGGCCGCGTTGCCGCCCGTCCGTTTCGGGGTCGCGGGCATCCCGGCAGTCTTCCATCCAGTTGGAGGTCGACCTGGTGAGTGAGGGCTCGTCCGCCGTCGCCGAGGCCGACGAAGGGCTGAAGCTTGCTTTCCTGGGCGACCCCAACAGCATCCACGTGCGGCGCTGGGTCACGTTCTTCGCCGAGCGCGGGCATCGCGTCACCCTGCTGGTCCCGCGGGGTCTTGCCGTCGATCCCGGATTGCCGCCGTCGATTGACCTCGAGGTCATTGTCCGCTTCAGTCCGCGCAGCCTCCTGGCACCGGTGAGCCTGGTCCGTTCCTGCTGGTCCGTTCGAAGAGCCGTCGCCCGCCTTCGGCCGGACATCCTGAACGCCCACTTCCTGACGATCCACGGCTGGCACGCCTGGCTGTCCGGGTTTCATCCGTACGCGATCACGCTGTGGGGGTCCGACATCTACGTCGGCCCGCGCAGGTGGCGGGCGGTGCGCATCATGGCCGGGCTCGCTCTCCGGTCGGCGGACATGGTCATGGCCAACTCCGAGTCGCTTCTGCATGCTGCGCTTGCGTTGGGTGCCGTGCCGGACCGTGCGGCGATCGTCCAGTGGGGAGTGGACCTGACACGCTTCGGGCCTGGCCCGGATCCGGCCGCGCTGCGGGAGAGGCTGGGGCTCCAGGGCCGGCGCGTCATCTTCTCGCCGCGGGGCTTGCGTCCTATTTACCGTCAGGGCGTGGTCGTCGAGGCACTCGCCCAACTCCCTCCGACTGTCGTCGTCATGAGCGCGCGCCACGGCACCGCGGAAGGGATCGCCGCGGTCCGCCGCAGGATCGACGACCTGGGTCTGGCCGATCGCGCCGTCATCGTGCCCGACATCTCCGACGCCGACATGCCGGACCTCTACCGCCTGGCGGAGGTCGTGGTTTCTGTGCCCGCCTCCAATTCCACGTCGTCCTCGATCCTCGAGGCGCTGGCTTCCGAGCGGCAGATCGTGGCGTCGGACCTGCCCAGCGTCCGGGAGTGGCTGTTCGATCTGGATCCTGAGTCGCTCGTTCCCGTCGACGACGCTTCGGCCACCGCGGCGGCGATCGCGCGGGCACTCGCGCGGAACGACGCCCAGCGTTCCGAGATCGGCCGGCGCGGACGCGCCATCGTCGGCGAGCGGGCCGATCAGGCGAAGAGCCTGCGCGCGGTGGAGGAACTGTATATGAGGCTTCACCGCGAGTCGGCGGGCGCGGCCCGATGACGGCCGCGGCGGCTCCGGGCCGCCCCTTCGCCAGACGAGTCGCGTCGGTGTTCGGGGCGAAGACCATCGTCTTTGGGGTCGGGCTGATAACGACCATCGTCGTGAACCGGCTGCTCGGCCCCAACGGCAAGGGCGCCTACGTGGCCGTAACCGCGTTGCCGGGGATGCTCGGGGCGATCGGCCTGTTCGGGATCCCCAACGCGATGAACTACTTCGCGGCGCGAGGCATCTCCGTTCGGCGCCTGCTCCTGCTGTCGGACGTGTCCGCCGTGGCTATCTCGGTCGCGGCCATCGTCCTGCTGTGGTTCGCGCTGCCGGTGCTGGAGACGAGCATCCTGTCCGCCGTGGCGGAGAACGTCGGCGCGGCGGCGGGCGACACCTTGCTCCACCTGATCCTTCTGGCCGTCCCGGCGATCGTGATAGCGGGCTTCGTCGGACCGATCCTCTACGGCCGTCACGAGGTCAGGCTCTACACCTCGATCATGGTCGGCCAGGCCCTCTTCACAATGGTCATCCTCGTCCTGTTCGTCGGCGTTCTCCGACTTGGCGTGCCGGGGGCGGTTCTGGGCACAGTGACAATCAGCACATTGGGGGCCCTGGTCACGCTCCTCGCAGTCATGCACGTGTCCAGACGCCATCCGGACGGCGCTCCCGTTTCGAGGCGTTCGTTTTTCGGCTACGGCCTCCGCGCCTACCCGGCCAGCATCACGGGGTTCTTCAACTACCGCGCGGACACCTTCATCATCCAGGCGCTGATGGTGCGGTCGGACGGCCCGCTGGGTCTCTACAGCATGGCCGTCACTATGGCCGAGCTGATCTTCTACATCCCGGACTCGGTGACCACCATCTTCCTGCCGTCGGTGGCCGGGTCGACGCCGGAAGAAGCCGACGCCAAGCTGGGCCGCGTCTCCCGCCTGACGATGCTGGCGACTGTTTCGGGTGCCCTGGCGCTCATCCCCGTCGCCTGGGTCGGCATCCACCTGGTGCTGCCCAAATACGTCGACTGCATGCCGGCGTTCCTGGTTCTGCTCCCGGGCGTCGTCTCGCTCAGCCTGTCCAAGGTGCTGACCAGCTACATCGCCGGTAGAGGCCGGCCCGGTCCGATCTCAGTGGCTGCCGCGATCACGCTGGCCCTCAACCTCGCCGCGAACGTGCTGTTGATCCCGCGGCTGGGGATCGTGGGCGCTTCGGCCGCCTCGCTTCTCTCGTACACGGCCATGGCCTTGATGATGCTGGTCGTGGCCTGCCGCCTGTCCGGCCGGTCGCCTCTGTACCTGATCGTGCCCGGCAGGGCAGAGTTCGCCGCGGTTCGGACCGCGATGCTGCAGGTCCTGGCGCGGGCGAGGGGCATTGCGTCGCGATGAGCGGCCGCCTCCTCGTAGTCACCTACTACTTCCCGCCGCTCGGCGGCATCGGCGTGCAGCGCACTCTCAAGTACGTGACGTACCTACCGCGTTGGGGCTGGCAGCCGGTAGTGGTCACGCCCCGGAATCCCGCCTATACGGTCCGCGACGCGTCGCTGCTCGGCGCTCTGTCGCCCGACCTGGAAGTCCATCGCACCGCCGGCTTTGAGCCGGGTCAGCTGCACAACGCCCTCATTCGCCGATTGGGCGGCGCCGGCCGGCTCGCGGGGTTGGTCGCGAAGTCCCGGAGCCTGTGGAGCCGCATCTGGAATATCCGTGCTCTTCCCGGACGCGCAGGTCGGCTGGGTCCCGTTCGGGGCGCGGGCCGGGCGGCAGGCGTATCGAGAGCACAGGTTCGACGCCGTCTACTCCAGCGCCTCGCCAATCTCGGCCCACGTGATCGCCGGGCTGCTCAAGCGCTCGACGGGCCGGCCCTGGGTAGCCGACTTCCGCGATCCATGGATCGGCAATCCCTTCGTTGCCCCCATGCGCGGGCCGAAGGGATGGCTGCAACGGCGCACCGAGCGGTGGATCGTCGCCCGAGCCGACCGCGTAGTCCTGGCCACGGACGGGCTGCGCGACCTGTTCGTCGAGCGCTATCCCGAGCTATCGGACAGGTTCGTGTACATACCGAACGGCTACGACAGGGCCGATCTGGCGGGATTGACGCCGGTACCCGGGGAAGGCGGCCGCTTCACGATCCTGTTCGCCGGAAGTCTCTACCGTCCCGGAGAGCTGGATGCGTTCCTGGTAGGCGTCGAGCGACTGGTCGCGCGCCGGCCCGACCTCCGAGCCAGGCTCCGCGTCCAGTTCGTCGGCCGCGTCAGCGGCGGCAACCGCCGCCTGGCCGATCAGTTCACGGCTCCCGGTCGGCTTGGAGACGTGGTCGACTTCGAGAGCTTCGTTCCCCGCCGCGAAGCGCTTGCCCGCATGGCCGGCGCCGACGCGCTCCTCCAGCTGATGACGGACGAGCCCGGCACGGGCATGTTCGTCGGCGGCAAGTTGCTCGAATACATGGCCTTCGATCGACCGATCCTGGCGGTGATGCCCCCCGGCGAAGGCCGCCGGCTCGTCGAGAGCCTGCCGACCGGCCGCGTTGCCGATGTCGAGCCGGGGAGCGTCGCCGATGCCATCGAGCGGCTGCTGGACGATCCGCCCCCTCCCGGCCGAACCGATCCGGAGGGTCGCTACGATCGGGTCAACCTGGCCCGGCAGCTCGCCGCCGTGCTGGACGAGGTCGTGGCCGAGCGCGGCGCGGGAGCGCCCGGCGCGCCCGAAGGCTGAGCGCGCTTCCCGGAGCCGAGTCTCCTCTCGCGGCCCCCGCCCCGCCGCCGCCGGAATCCCGGCGGCTAGAATTGCCGGCATGCCAGCCGGCCCGCTCCCTCTCGCCAGCGTTCGCGCCGTCCCTCGATCGCGCCCGTGAGCGGCCGCGTCCTCGTCATCGCCTACTACTTCCCGCCGCTCGGCGGCGTCGGGGTCCAGCGCACCCTCAAGTACGTCAAGTATCTGCCCGCGAGCGGCTGGCACCCGATAGTCGTCACTCCGGCCAGGCCGGCCTACACGGTTCGCGACGCGACTCTCCTCGACGAGCTGCCGGCGGATCTCCAGGTGGAGCGAACGCCAAGCTTCGAGCCTGCTCGACTCTCCAACGCCGTCGAGGCCAGATTGCGCCGGGGGCGGCGAGACGCGGCGGGCTTGTCGACGGGCGCGGCCGCCGCGCAGGCCGGAGCGGACCGTCCGGCGCCCTCCGGACTGCGGGCCCGGCTCCTGATGAAGGGCGTGATCCTCTGGAATCGAGTCTGGGGAGCCCTGCTCTTCCCGGACGCGGTGGCCGGCTGGGTCGGAGCCGCCACCCGTCGAGGCCTGGCGATCCACGAGAAGACGCCGGTGGACGTCGTCTATTCGACCTCCGGCCCGATCTCGTGCCACCTGATCGCCGGCCGCATCGCCGCCCGAGCCGGCCTGCCGTGGGTCGCCGACTTCCGCGACCCGTGGATCGGCAATGCCTTCGCCACTCCGCCGCGTGGGTTGAACGCTCGCCGGCAACGGACCGTCGAACGCAAGATCGTGGACGGCGCGGATCGCCTGATCTTTCCGACGAAGGGAGTCATGGAGGCTTACGCCGAGCGCTACCCGTGGGCCGCCGGCAAGATGTGCGTCATCCCGAACGGCTACGACAGGGCCGACTTCCCGCAGTCCGGCGCTGCCGCCGACGGGTCGAGCGACGCCGCGGTCGACGGAGACGGCCGGCGCTTCCGGCTCGTCTACACGGGCAGCCTCTACGGCGACCACGAGCTGGAGATCTTCCTCGACGGACTGGAACTGCTGGTCGGGCGGCGGCCGGAGGTCAGGGACCGCCTGGACGTCGAGTTCGTCGGCTGGCTCGGCGCCCACAGCCGCGGTGTTGCGGCGGAGTACGAGCGCCCCGATCGTCTCGGGTCGATGGTCCGTTTCGCCGGCTTCGTGTCCCACGTCGAGGCCCTGCGCAGGGCGTCGGCGGCGGATGCGCTGCTGCAGCTGATCGCCGACGATCCCCGCAAGGGCGAGATCCAGGGCGGGAAGCTGATGGAGTACCTGGGTCAGGACAAGCAGATCCTGGCCGCCGTCCCCGAAGGCGTGGCTCGCGAGGTTCTTCGTGAGCTGGACTGGGGAATCGTCGTCGACCCCACCCCGGAGGGAGTCGCGTCCGGAGTGGAGCGACTCCTCGCGTCGCCTCCACCAACGCGACGGGCCGACCCGGAAGGCCGATACGACCGCGTCAACCTGGCGGCACGCCTTGCGGGCTGCCTCGACGAGGTCGTGGCCGCTCGGCACGCTCTGACGCTGGCTTTCGTCGCCGATCCCAACAGCATCCACACGCGCCGCTGGGTCGGCTTCTTCCTCGCGCGGGGACACCGGGTTCATCTGCTCGTCCCGAGCTCGATCCAGCTGGAGCCCGGCCTGGACCCCCGCATCGACGTCCACGTCTATCGACCCTGGCCGCGAACCCACATCCGGGGCCTCGGCTCGGCGATCA
This sequence comes from uncultured Chloroflexia bacterium, assembly GCA_963838285.1. Lineage (GTDB taxonomy): Bacteria > Chloroflexota > Limnocylindria > Limnocylindrales > CSP1-4 > Fen-1039. The sequence goes on along the minus strand of CAWIQP010000004.1, from coordinate 902,761 downwards.
CGGCCCTGGAGTTGAAGCGCATCCTCCGCCGCGTCCGGCCCGACGTCCTGCACGCCCACTACCTGTCGTGGTTCGGCTGGGCCGCGTGGCTGTCCGGTTTCCGGCCGCTCGTCGTTACCGTCTGGGGCTCGGACGTCCTGGTCGGGCCCCGCGAGTCCGCAATGCATCGCCGCTGGGCTCGCCGGACGCTGAGCAGAGCCGCGCTGGTCACCGCTGTTTCGGAGGACCTGGCGCGCGAAGCGGTTCGCCTGGGGGCGCGGCCTGAGCGCGTCAGGATCGTCCAGTTCGGCTTCGATCCCGAGGTCTTCACGCCGATGCCGCCGCCGGAGTCGCTGCGGGCCGCTTATGGGCTGGAAGGCCACAGGGTCGTGTTGTCGCCGCGGGGAATGACACCTCTGTACCGCCACGAGGTGGCCGTCGAAGCCCTGGCGAGGTTGCCGGAGGACGTGGTACTGCTCCTCGTCAAGTCCCAGGCCCGGCCCGAATACGTCGCCCGCCTGGAGGAGCTGATTTGCGAGCGCGGCCTGGAGGGGCGGGTCCGGTGGCTGCCGCCTATTCCCCACGAATCGATGGCGGATCACTACCGCCTGGCGGACGTGATCGTCTCGCTGCCCTCCACGGACGCGTTCCCGGTGACGGCTCTCGAGGCGATGGCGTGCGGTGTGCCCGTGGTCATGGGCGACGTTCCCAGCGCCCACGAGGGCCTGGGCGCCGTCGATCCGTCGGCGATCGTGCCCGGAGACGATCCGGCCGCCGTAGCCGAAGCGATCCTCGCCCGGCTCTCGCTCGACCCGGCGGCGCGCGCGGATCTGGGGGCCCGTCTTCGGAAGGCTGCCATCGACCGCGGAGACGTGCGGCGCAATCTGGGCGGGATGGAGGACGCCTACAGGGCGCTGGCTCTCCGGCGCTGAGTCTCGCGGCCGGGACTCCGGCCCGCCGCCGCGGCCAAGCCCGCAGCCGCGGCCGGGCCGCGCGTCACATGCCCAGGAACGACGTCGCTACCAGCGCCAGGGACAGGACCACGAGCAGCCCGGTGCCGAGCCAGCCGATCGTCAGCAGGAACCGCCCGCTGACGAGCGGGCCCATCAGTTCCTTGTCGGCCGACAGGCGCATCACGAAGACGAGCACGAACGGCAGCAGCAGGCAGTTGACCACCTGGGCCGTGAACATCACCTGGACCAGCCCGCTGTAGGGCACAACGACCACGACGAGGGCCGCGCTCACGATGAAGAAGATCATCAGGCCGTAGAAGGCCGGCGCCTCGCGCCACCGCCAGTCCACCCCGGTTTCCCACCCGAATGCCTCGCACGCCGCGTAGGCGCTGGTGAGCGGGACCACGCCCAGGCCCAGGAACGACGCCGCCAGCAGACCGACCGCGAAGAGGATCGTCGTGAAGGGCCCTGCCAGATGCTCGAGCCCCTTGGCAATCGTGGCGACGTCCGTGGCGCCGGTCGCGCCGGTCGACCAGAGCGTGGCGGCGCAGGCAACCACGATGAACGCGGCGATGAGATTCGTCAGCAACGCGCCCAACCCCACGTCGAGGCGCTCGCCGACGAGGTCCTCCGGCCCGAGCCGCTTGTCCGCGACGTAGGACTGGATGAAGGCCTGGCCCCACGGCGTGATCGTGGTACCGACCGTGGCCACGACCGCCACCCAGTACGCGGCGTTCGACTCCAGATGCGGGATCACGAGCGAGTTGGCGGCCTGGCCCCAGTCCGGGCGAGCCAGCAGGGCGGAGATGAAGTACGCGGTGGAGACGCAGATGCCCACCGCCACGAAGAGGTACTGGACCTTGCTGTAGTTGCCACGGGTGAGCAGCAGCACGACGACGATCGCCGCGACGAGCGCGCTCGCCCAGTTGGCCCAGCCCAGGACCAGTCCCAGGGCGGCGCTGCAGCCGGCGAACTCGGCGATGATCGAGCCGACGTTGGCCACGAGCATCGCCGCCATCAGGAATGCGGCCCAGCGCACGCCGTACTTCTCCCGGACGAGCCCGGCCAGGCCCTGCCCGGTCGCGAGCCCGAGCCGCGCGCCCACTTCCTGAGTGAAGAAGAGCACGATCTGGCTTGCCAGAAGCACCCACAGCAGGTCGTAGCCGAATCGAACCCCGGCGACCGAGTACGTGGAGATGCCGCCGGCGTCGTTGTCGGCGAAGCCGCTGACGAGGCCCGGGCCCAGAACGCCCAGAATGGCCGCGAACCGGACCCGATTGACGGCGCGAGGGGTCAGCGCCAGCGCCGGCTTCCTCATCGATCGGACGCACCGGAGCGTCCGAACAGACGCGGCAGAAGACGCTTCGAGGGCTGGGGCAGGAGCGTGTCGATGGCGTCGTCGACCGTGACGATGCCCTCGAGGTGGCCCTCGGCATCGACGACCGGGACGGCCAGCAGGTTGTACCGAGCCACTACGCCGGTCACCTCGTTCTGGCTGGCGTCGGTGTGGACGGCGACGGGCTCGTCGTACATGAACTTCGAGATGATGGTGTTTGGCTTGGCCACGATGAGGTCGCGCAGGGACAGCACGCCCACCAGGCGGTTGTCGGCATCCGTGACGTAGACGTAGTAGATCGTCTCGGCCGTCGGCTCGAGCTCGCGCAGGCGATCGATCGTCTGGGCGGCGGTGAGGGTGGCCGGGACCGCCACGAACTCCGTGGTCATGATGCCGCCGGCGGTCTCCTCGCCGTAGGTCATCAGCTCCTGCACTTCCTCGGCCTCTTCCTTCTCCATTAGGCCCAGGATTTCCTCTCGGCTCTCGTCCGAGAGGTCGGCGACGAGGTCCGCCGCCTCGTCGGGATCCATCTCCTCGAGGATGTCGGCGGCGCGCTCCGGCTCGAGGTCCTCCAGGATGTCGACCTGGGTCTCGGGCTCCATCTCGCCGATGGCGTCGGCCGCGGCCTCGTCGTCCAGGGCGGTGATGACGCCGACGCGGTCGTCTCGGCTCAGCTGGTCGATGATCGTGGCCAGGTCTGCCGGGTGCAGCTCCGCGAGACCCTTGTGGGGGACGCGCAGCTTCACGCTGGCGATCGTGCGCTCGACCGGATCCACGTCCTCCCAGTCGATGTAGCGCTCCGGGACGTCGCGGTGCAGGCCGCGGGCGATCGTCCGCCACGGTCCTTCGATGCCCAGCCGGCGCAGCAGACCCGACGCGCCCACGTCCACGGCCACGAGATGCAGTGAGCCCTCGACCTCGTCCAGGCGCAGGTCGTTGACGCGAACCACCTTGCGGCCGTCGATGTCGACGATCTGGCGGTCCATCAGATCACGCTTCAGGCGGATCTCGTTCGGCCGCTGCTGGAACTTGCTGATGTCGATCGCGGAGGTGCCGAGAACCGCGCCGCCGGCGTCCAGGGACGTCACCGAACTCCACTGCAGAAAGATCTCGCGGCCGTTCGTCTTGACGACGATGCCGGTCACCGGCGGGTACCTATCGCCGATGGCGACGATCAGGTCGGCAACGGTTCCGATCGGCTCGCCGTGCTGGTCGCGCACGGGCCGGCCGATCGCCTGGCTCAGATAGAGCATGTGCCACCTCGACGGGGCGTCTGCGGACGGGGTCCGTCCCGCCCCCAGGTGGCAGCGCCGCTATTGGGCGCGTACCGCTAGAAGGTTGGGCGGACCAGGTAGAGGACATCGGCGCGGAGCGCGGACTGTGGACGCGCGGCGCCGGTGGTACTGGGTCCGGTCTCCACTGAGGGAGATATCCTCCAGAAGCGGGTCTTGACGGTCCTCGGGGGCACGGGAGTCCTCGCCCTCGGACCATTCCGGAGTTTAGCCCGCGCCCACTCGATGGGTCAACGACGCCGCCGCGGGAACCGCCGCAACGACTTCCCGGCGACGTACGACGGGCTGCTCGAACGGAAGTACGGTCGCCGATAACCCGGATGTACCAGGCCGGAGCACGAAAAGCCGGGTCGCGCTTGCGGCATTCTTTCCTCGTGAACCTGCCCAGTTCTCAGGACCCTTCCGGAGGATACCGAGGTCCACGAGACTCGCGCGTCGTGCTGACCTGGGTTCTTCTCGCGATCGCGTCGGGTCTTCTCGTGGGTAAGGGCCTGTTCGAGTTCTTCGTAGCCGGCGGCGGGCCGGCGGAGCTGGTCCTGTCGATCGCGGTTACCGGCCTCGTTGCCTCGGCCGTGATGAACGCGCGCGCCAGCGGCGTAGAGGGGGAGCGGCGCCATACCGAGACGGAGAGCTTCAGCCGCATCATGCGGGCGCTGTCCCGATCCGTCTCCCCGGACGCGGTCGTCGAGGCGATCGTCCACGAGCTCGGAGCGGCCACGGATGCCGACCACGTGGCGGTAGTGCGATTGCGGCCGGGAAGCACGGTTCTGGACGTGACCTTCGTCTCGATGCTCCCGGGCGCCCCCACCTCGAACACGGTCATGCCCCTACGGCAGCTCGAGCCGGTCGAGACGCGCCACATGCGTGAGCTGCCGCTGCCTCAGGCCAGCGCCACGTCGCTGCGCCTCGTCGACGGCGAGCCCTCGCCGGTCTGGCGTGACGAGGGGGACCGCGCGCGCGGGTCGGACGGGGCGGCGGGCGATGCCACGGAACCGCTTCGGGGCAACGTCCGGGCGCGATCTCGAAGCCTCGGCTCGATAGAGGACCAGGCCCGCGCTCGGGAGGTTGCCGATCGGATCGCCTACCGGCTGCGCGACGCCTACGGCCTGCGCAACACCCTTGCCGCGCCGCTGCAATCCGGCCGGTCGATCGCCGGCGCGATCGTCCTGTCGCGCCGCACGAGCGGTGTGTGGGACGAGGCCGCGGTAAGGCTGCTCAACAGCGCGGCCAACGAGGCGTCCGCGGCGCTGGTCCGCGTCTACTCGCACCAGGCGGCCGAATCCGAGGCGCGCACCGATCAACTGACCCAGCTGCCCAACCGCCGCTACTTCGACGAGTACTGCAGGCTTCTCGCCAGTCGCCGCCGGTCAAGCGACCGCGTGGCCATCCTCTCCATCGACGCGGACCACTTCAAGAAGCTCAACGACCAGTACGGTCACCAGGTGGGCGACATCGTCCTGAGAGGCATCGCCAACTCGATTCAGGCGTCGATTCGAGAAGAGGACGTACCCGTCCGTTTCGGCGGCGAGGAGTTCGTGGTTTTGCTGCGCAATCCATCGCCCGGCATCGCGCTGGAGATAGGCGAGCGCATCCGTCAGAACGTGCGAGAGATGGACCTGCTCGACGTCGGTGTAGCCGAGCGGGTGACCGTCTCCGTCGGTGTGGCCTCCGGGCAGCGCGCCGGCGAGACCATCGAGGACATCGTCGAGCGTGCCGATCGGGCCCTCTACGCGGCCAAGCGGACGGGCCGGGATCGCGTCGTCGAGGCCTGGCACGCGGACGTGGCCCAGTAGGATCGCCGGTCGGGCGGCCGATTCCTTCGTTGTCGCCTGCGCTCCTCGCTCACGCACCTCCAAGTGCGCTCGCTGCGGTGCTCGGCTCCGCCTCGGTCTCGGCTCGCCGGACCGGCGATCGGGCAGGCTTCGGGCGGCCAATTCCTTCGTTGTCGCCTGCGCTCCTCGCTCACGCACCTCCAAGTGCGCTCGCTGCGGTGCTCGGCTCCGCCTCGGTCTCGGCCTCGCCGGACCGGCGATCGGGGCCGTGGCGGTTGGGGCGGCCGATTCCTTCGTTGTCGCCTGCGCTCCTCGCTCACGCACCTCCAAGTGCGCTCGCTTCCGGTGCTCGGCTCCGCCTCGGTCTCGGCTCGCCGGACCGGCGATCGGGCAGGCTTCGGGCCGATTCCGCGGTCGGCCGAAGCCGGCACGTTGTGTTCTCCCGTCGGCCGCGTCTCGCCGCGACCCGCCGCCCGGTCGCGTCTCGCCTGAACCATCTGCGTCCTGCCGCGCCCGACATTCTGGCCAGATTCCAGCCCCCGTAGCGCCGGGCCGAGAGCTGGACCGCCACGCGCCTACGGTTGGCCCGTCTGCGTCCTGCCGCGCCCGCGATTCTGGCCAGATTCCAGCCCCCTTAGCGCCGGGCCGAGAGTCGGACCGCCGCCAGCCCCCGGCGTGCCCGAAAACCCGGACTCGTGGCCGCCTGCGGACGCTCGGTAGAGCCCTCGTCTCGCGTTCCCGTCGCATTTCCGGGTGCCATCCGCGGTCGAGTCCCCGCCTCGCGCTACCCCCGCCGGCATTTGGCAAAGTCGGGGCGCGCGACCGCCGGGCCGGGCTACCATTCGATCGATGGAAGCCCCGGAGACGCCTCCGATCCTCTCGAATGGCGAGCTGGCCCGCATCTTCCACGAGATCGGCGACATGCTCGAGGTCAAGGGCGAGCTCGTGTTCAAGACCGTGGCCTACCACAAGGCCGCGGACGCGATCGCCCATTCGCCGGTCGAGGTCTCGCGCGCCTACCTGAGCGGCACGCCGCCCCGGATCCCCGGGGTCGGCGAGGCGATCGCGAAGAAGATCGAGGAGCTGGCGCGAACCGGACGGCTGGCCTTCTACGACCGCCTGCGCGAAGAGGTTCCGCCCAGCCTCGTGGCGCTGCTGGGGATTCCCGGCGTCGGCCCGAGGACGGTCAAGCAGCTTCACGAGGAGCTTGGGGTCGAGACGCTCGACGATCTCCGGCGGGTGGCCGAGGCCGGGGCGCTGCGCGGTCTCAAGGGCATGTCCGAGAAGACCGAGCTGGGGATCCTCGCGGGCATCGCCGCGCTCGAGACGCGCCAGGAGCGAATGCGCCTGGGACAGGCCGAGTCGATAGTCGAGACGCTCGTCTCCGAGCTTTCGGGCGTCCCGGGCGTGCGATCGATACAGCCCGCCGGGTCCTTCCGGCGCCGTCGCGAGACGGTCGGCGACCTGGACCTGCTGGCCGAGACGGACCGGCCCGAGGAGCTGGTCGAGCGCTTCACCACCCTCGGCTCGGTCGAGTCGGTCATCGCGAAGGGCCCGCACAAGGCCGCCGTCCGGCTCCTTCGCGGGCCCCAGGTCGATCTGATGATCATGCCGCCCGGCCAGGCAGGCACGTACATGATCCACTTCACCGGATCGAAGGAGCACAACGTCCGGCTCCGCGGTATGGCTCGCGACATGGGCTGGAGCCTCTCGGAGAAGGGCTACCTGCGGCTCGGAGACGACGGCGAGCCGTTGACGGGCAGTGCCGCGGAACTGCGCACGTTCCCGACCGAGGCGGAGGCGTACGGCTTCCTGAGTCTGTCCTTCATCGAGCCCGAGCTGCGCGAGGATCGCGGCGAGGTGGAGGCCGCCCTAGCCGGGACTCTGCCCGAGCTGGTCGCGCGGGCCGACCTGCGCGGCGACTGCCACAGCCACTCGGACTGGTCGGACGGGGTGCACTCGATCGAGCAGATGGCGGAAGCCGCCCGGCGGAGAGGCTACTCGTACCTCGTCCTGTCCGACCACACCGTCAGCCTCGCGATCGCGCGCGGCCTCTCGCTCGAACGGGTCGAGATGCAGCGGGCGGTCGTCGCGGCGCTGAACCGTCGTTTCGAGGCCGAGGAGGCCGACGGCACGGCCCCGCCCGAGACGCCGCCGGAGGGCTTCCGGCTCCTGCACGGCTGCGAGCTGGAGGTTCGGGCGGACGCGACGCTCGACTATCCGGACGAGATTCTGGCCCGCTACGACCTGGTCGTGGCCTCCGTGCACGTCTCGCGACGGCAGAGCCGAGAGCAGCTGACGGCGAGGACGCTGGCCGCGATTCGAAACCCGAACGTCGACATCGTCGCCCACCCCGCCGGTCGATACATCGGCTCGCGCGAAGACCTGGACCTGGACTGGGACGCGGTCTATTCGGAGGCCGCGGAGACCGGCACGGCCCTCGAGCTGAACGGCTCGGACGAGCGGCTCGACCTGTCCGACGTTCGAGCGCGCCGAGCCTCCGAGTTCGGCTGCGTCTTCACGATCGATTCGGACGCTCACCGGACCGAGGAGCTCGACAACCTGCGCTGGGGCGACCGCGATGGCCCGGCGGGCCTGGCTCACCGCCGACAGGGTGATGAACACGCGGTCGCGGGCGGACCTCCTCGACTGGGCCGCAGGCAAGCCGGGTCGAGTCCGCGAGCTGCCCGGCCGAGCGCCCTCGACGTCATAACCCGCGCCGGGTAACGCTCCGGGGTTCCGTGCTGGCCCGCCGCGATTGGACGTGGTTGCGTACCATGCGCGAATGCAGCAACGCAACGTAGCCCGCGAACTCGGGCTGGCGGTGACGTCCGTCGCTGTGCTCGTCCACTGGCTGGACGCGGCGCCGGCTCTGGCGGTCACTGCCCTGGTAGTTGCCGCGGCCGCCGCCGGCACGGGCCCCATCGTCGGGGAGTGGCGTCTCTGGCGCATGCCCTTGATCCCGATGGCCCTGCCCGCCCTGGCCGCCTTCTCGATAGCGGGGATCGCCCGCATCGTCGACCCGGTGCCGTGGCTGCCCCTCCTCTTCGTCGCGGGCTGGGCTGGTCTGGCCTGGCTCGTCCGTCTCGAGACGGCCCCGGAGGTTCTGACCGCGGACGGGTCGCCGGGCGCCGAGTTCGAGGGCGGCTCCGTGGCAGCAGCGGCCGCACCGCCGGCCGTCCGCCTGCGTCCCAGGCGGCGAGCCGAGTTCGATCTGCCCCAGATCGTGGCCGAGCCCGTGGTCGTGAACACTCCCGAGCTGCCGCCGCACCCTCGACCGCTGGCGGTGCGCTCGGCGGCGCTCGGGCTGGCCTTCCTATGCTTCGTTGCGGTCGGAGGTCTGATCCCGGACGGTCTCGCGCTCGACCGTCAGCAGCTGACCAGGAATCACATGGCCGAGTTCGTGATCCTCGCAGCGGCCATCGCAGGTACGGTCGGGTATCGACTGGCGGCGCTGACATCGCCGAATTGCTTCGACCGGATCGTTCGGGTCGTGGCCGTAGGCCAGTACGCGGTACCGGTCGCCGTGGCGGCGTTCTTCCTGCGCTCGCTGGCCTTGCCGCGGCTCTTCATTCCGGCACTGTTGACCCTGGTCGCGTACGCGGTCACGGACCTGCGCGAGTCGGCCGAGCCGCTGCCGGAGAACCGGCGGCTGCTCGAGGAGCTGGCGGTCCTGGGCGTGGCCGCGGTCGCGGTGGTCGCCTGGGGCCTGGCGATCAAGTAGGGGCTCGGGCGGGGGCGGCGCCTGCCGCTCCTCGAATTGGCCGGCACTCCCCAAGGTTCGTGCCACTCCCCAGTGAGCCGCCGCTCCCCGAACTGGCCGGCACTCCCCAAGGTTCGTGCCACTCCCCGTCGTGGCCGCTGTGCGACCTCCCGTCGCCGGGACGATACTTCCCCGTGTGATCCGCCAGGTCACCGCCACCCGTTACGTGACCCCGCTTCGTGAAGGCGGTTCGCTGCCGGCTGTGGTGGAGGCCGACGACGACGGCCTGTACGTCGCCAAGTTCCGAGGCGCCGGTCACGGCGAGAAGGCTCTCGTGGCGGAGCTGGTCGCCGGCGAGATCGGTCGGGCCCTCGGGCTGCTCGTCCCGGAGATCGTGCTCGTCGACGTCGATCCCCGCCTGGCGGCCGCGGAGCCCGACTCGGAGATCCGGGATCTGCTCCAGCGAAGCAGTGGCCTGAACGTGGGCCTGGACTTCCTGCCCGGTGCGCTCGGCTTCGATCCGGCCGCCGGCTTCGCGCCCCCGCCCGAGCTTTGCGCAGCCGTCGTCTGGTTCGACTCGTTCGTCACCAACGTCGACAGAGACGCCCGGAACACCAACATGCTCGTCTGGCATGGACGCCTGTGGCTGATCGACCACGGCTCGGCCCTGTACATCCACCATACCTGGAAGGATCCGGCGGCCCACGCCCGCAAGCCGATGGCCGCCATCAAGAGCCATGTGCTGCTGCCCCGGGCCGGCTCGATCCTCGATGCGGACGACAGGCTCGCCGCGCTGCTGACGCCGGATCTCTTTGCCTCGATCCTCGAGTCGGTGCCCGACGTCTGGCTTCCGGCCGGTGACGGCCTGACCGACCCGGCCGCTCACAGGGCCGCCTATCTGGACTACCTGAGCTGCCGGCTGGCCGCTCATCGACGACTCGCCGAGGAGGTCGAACGTGCCCGCACCGCCGCGTAGCCCGTTCGCTTACACCGTCCTGCGGGCCGTTCCGCACGTCGAGCGGGCCGAGTTCATCAACGCCGGCGCGATCCTGTTCTGCCGCGAGCGGCAGTTCCTCGCGGCCCGGACCGGGCTCGACCGGATTCGACTCGCGGCCCTCGCCCCCGACTGCGACGCCGAGGAGATAGTCGCCCAGCTGAGCGCCATCGAGCGCGTGGCCCGCGGCGACGCTTCCGCCGGTCCGATCGCGGGTCTCGCCAAACCGGAGCGCTTCCACTGGCTCTCGTCGCCGAGCAGCACAATGGTCCAGCGATCCGAGGTTCACACCGGATTGACCGACAATCCGTCGAACACCCTCGACCACATCTTCCGCACGCTGGTCATGACCCCGGGCGCGCGCCTGCCGAGGCACGAGGGCTGGAGCCACGCCCACCGGCTTTCGACCGCCCCCGAGCTCGTCGGTCGCGAGATCGCCCGCGTACGGCGGCTCCAGTATGTTTTCGAGGGCGAGGCCAACACCAGCGACGGCGCCATCGAATTGACCTTCGCCGACGGCTACGTCGTGATGTGCGACTCCGCCGCCGACTGGACGCTCGAGTTCTTCGGAGCGGCCTGGGTCGATCCGTTCCGCGATCCCCTGAGCGAGTCCGACCGCGCCTACGTGGCCCGGTATGGACGGTGGTGCGCGGTCGACGTGAGCGATCGAGCGCCGTACAGATCGCTCGTTGGCCGGACGGTGCAGCAGGCGATCCCGCAGCTCAACGAGCTGCTCGAGTTGACGGGCCTCCTGGTGCGGACCGACGACGCGGTCCTGGACCTCCAGGTCTGGGCCGGAGAGCTCCGGGCCTTCGTCCACCCCGCCTGACCGGCGTTGGGGAGGCGCCGTCCGCGCCGGCCATTCCGGCGTCCCCTGGCGGCCCCGTCGACACTCCGTTCACTCTCCGCGGCGGCGACTCCGCGGCGGCCGCGTTGACAGGGGAGCGGACGGGTGCTAGAAAGCTTGGTCCGGACGGGTCGCACCCGTCAGAATTGACATGCCCTCCGCGACACGGCGGTCACTGCCGTATCGCCGCTCCAGCAATCGGTCTGGCGCAGTTGACGAAAGGACGCATCTACTTGGCCTTCCCCGAACTCGAAAAGGGCACCGGCGGTAACACCGTTCGGATCAAGCGTCAGCTGGCGGAGCAGGCAATCGCCCAGGGCTCGGAGGGTCGCTGGACGGAAGCGGCCGAGACGAACCGCAAGATCCTCGAGCTCGGTGCCGATGCCGAGGCCGAGAACCGCCTGGCCAAGGCACTCTGGGAGATGGGCGAGCTCGGCGAGGCCCGCGAGCACTACCAGGTAGCGCTGGCCGTAGATCCCACGAACCGGATTGCCGAGCGGAACATCGAGCGGCTTCGCGTCCTGATGAGCGAGGCCGGCGAGAAGACCGTCGCCGCGGAGAAGGCCGAGAAGGCGCCGGTGGCCATCTTCGTAGAGGAGACCGGCAAGACCGGATTCGCGATGCTGACCGACCTGGCCGCGCCGCGGACCCTGGCCCACGTCAACCCGGGCGACGCCGTGGAGCTGATCCCCGACGGCAACCGCCTTTACGCCGAGGCCAACGGCACGCGCATCGGCATCGTCGAGCCCCGGGTCGCGGCCCGCCTGCTCAAGCTGCTCGTGGACGGCAACAAGTACTCGGCCGGAATCACGTCCTTGGGCGACCGGGACGTGCGAATCGTCATCCGCGAGATCTTCCAGGACCCCCGCAACTACGGCAAGGTCAGCTTCCCGACGGCGGCCCGATCTTCGGACCTGCGGCCGTACACGAAGGGCACGCTCCTCCGCGAGGAAGAGTTCATGGAGGAGGAGCTAGAGGAGGACGAGGAGGACGAGGAGATCGAGGACCTCGATCGAGTCCTACCGGCCGAAGTCACCGGGGACGAAGCGTTCGAAGAGGAGACCGACGAGCTCGAGGAGCCGTAGGCCTTCGCCCGAACGGGGTCGCCGCCGGGCGGAGACTCCGCGCTCGCGTAGTGCCCCGTCTGTCACAATTGCGGCATGGTCGGGCGCGCCGCCACCAACCCCGAGCCAAAGCTCGCCAACGTTCCGTCTCTGCCCGCTTTCGAGCGGCTTGCGCCGCCTGCCTCCGCGGCGGAGTTCGTAGCGGCAATCGAGGCGTGGACCAAGCCCGGGGAGGTCGTTCTCGACCTGAACGGCCGTGGCGGTTGGGTGGCTCGGGCGGCCATCGCCGAGCAACGCCGCGCGGCCGACTTCGAGACGTGGCCGCTGACGCGGCTGCTGGCAGACGTGGTGCTTCGCCCGCCGGACCTGCGCCAGATCGACTCCGCGGTGATGGTCCTCGGCAACGCGCCGTTCGGGGGCTCCACCATCCGGCGGACGATCGAGGCGCTGTTCGCCAGCACCTGCCCGCGCTGCGGCCGGCCCGCCGTCCTGGAGTCGATGGTCTGGCAGCCGGTTCCCTCCGCGGCGCGGGCCGAGGGGGGCGCCGCCTCGACCGGGCGCGCCGGCGGACGCGGCAAGGCGGCGGTGTCGGCGACGCTCGGCGCCCTTCCGGAGCTGGCATTCGGACCCGGTGAGTCGCTCCGGGCCATCGCCCGCGAGTATCGATGCGCCCCCTGCCACGAGCAGCTGGGCGGGTCCGAGCTGCGATCGGCCGATCCCACGTACGGCGACGTGCGGCTGGCGGAGTCCGTCCCTGCGAGCGGCGAGGTCCGGGAGGCGATTCGGCAGCGCTTCCCGGCGCCGCGGCCCACGCACCCGCTGGTGGATCAGATCATCGATCTGCACACGCCCCGCCAGCTCCTCGGCCTCCAGGCCATCCTGACGCGCATCGACGCCGAGGATCGCGTCGGGGCGGTCACGGCAGTGCTTCGGCTGGCATTCCTTCACGCCGTGATCATCGCCAGCCGCCTGAACGTCTCCCACGGCAAGCCGGCCCCGCTGCGCATCTCGAACGGCGTCCTGAAGGTGCCCGCGACCCGGGAGTGGCGCGAAGTCAATCCGTGGCAGGCCTTCGAGGGCGGTCTGAGGCTGGTCAGGACGTTCGTGCAGCGCCTCGAGGCCGGGACGCCGCGCGCCGCCGTGGCCCGCCTCGGGGCAAACCTGGCGGAACTGGAAGGCAGCACCTCGAACGTGACGGTGGGGGAGGCGACTCCGGCGTCGCTGCGTCGCCTGGGACTCCACGGCGAGCGAATGTCCCACTCCGGCTCGCCGTCTCGCGTTCGGCTCGTGCTGGGGCAGGCGCCGGTTCGCCCCACGCCTGAACGTCTCGCGGCCTCGTACCACGGCACCGGCTGGGTCTTCGGATCCGCGGCGGTCTCCATCCTGCCGTACGACGCGCTGTTCCGTCCGCTCGCGAAGTCATCCCCGATGGACGAGGCGATGGACCTGGCCCGCTCCGTTGGCCGAACCCTGGCGATCGCCACTCCCGCCCTCGCGCAGACGGGCCGAGCCGTGATCCTGCTCGACGATGACGAGCCGGCGACGCTGGTCGCGGCGGCCCTCGGAGGAGCGGCGGCCGGTTGCAGGCTGGTGGATGCCAGGCTCCACCGCGGCGGCGCCGACAGCGCCGGAATCGCGATGTACGTGCCGTCGACGGGCGTGATGTCCCCCGGGCCGCGGACCAGAGCGAACCGTCCGCTGCCGCCGCTTGCAGGCGGTGCCGGCGATCCCGGCACGATCCGGGGCCGGGGCGTTTTCGCCGCGCCGGAGAAGCTCGACGAAGGCCCGTTTCGCGCGGGCGTGGCCGCCCAAACGGTCACCGACACGGCCGTCGAGCTGCTGAAGGCCCGCGGTGAGCCCGCGTCGTTCGACGCGTTGCTGGGCGATCTGCTGATCGGTCTCGATCGGTCCGGCCAGCTCGCGAGGCTGGCCCGAGAGATGCGACCGGAGCGGGCCGACGACGGATGGGCGGCCTGGGTGGAGGCGGACGGGGTTCGGCCGGCCCCGTCGGCTGCCGGTGGCGCGGCCGCGGGCGGCGCGAGCTCGGCCGGCGGCGCGGGCGGCGCGGGTTCTGCCGGCGGCGCCGCCGGCGCCGGTGGCGCGGCCGGGGGAGCCGTCCGCCGCGGAGACGGTGCGAGCGCCGGGTCGGGGACCCCTTCCTGGGCGCGGGGCGGCGTCGGGTCGGCGACGGACGGCGTCGAACAGGAGTCGCGCCTCTGCCCCGTCGAGCGGCTGCTCGAGATAGTTCACGGCGAGCTCGACAGGCCCAACAACCGCCGCATCCGCCAGGTCGAGCCCGGCCAGTACTGGCTGGCCTCCGACGAGGACCGCGGCGTTGCCGCCCAGCCGCTGACCGACAGGGTGGAATGGGCGGTCTTCTCGCTGCTGTCGGCGGGCGGGCACCTCACCCAGCGCGCTGCCATCGACCGGACCGCGGCCCTGTTCAGAGGCAACGACGCGCCCGACGGAGCGCTCATCGAGGCCTGCCTGGCCAGCTACATGGCCCCGACCAGCACTCCGGAGGCCGTGGTCGGGTTCGAGCAGCTCGAGGCTCGAACCGCCGAGCACGACAGGGTCATCGCCACGCTCGCCGACGTGGGTCACCGGCTCGGGATGCGGGTCTGGATCGGCAGGCGCCAGCAGGGCCGTCGGGTCGACGGTCGGCCGCTGGCGGCCTGGCTCGACGACGCCGAACGGGAGGCTCACCTGCCGCTGATCACCTGGGCTCCCGAGGGCGAGTTGGAGCGAGTCGACTGCGCCTGGTACGTCCGCCGCAAGGCGAGCTTCCTGTTCGAGGTCGAATGGACCGCAATGCTCGGCGACCCGGTCCTCGTCCACCACGCCCGCTACCCGATCGACGACAAGGTGGTCCGTTTCCTGGTCCTACCTCCGGAGAGGGCAGAGCTGGTGAAGGTCAAGCTGGCCCGCTCGCCCTTGCTGCGCAAGGCGATCGAGGAGAGGAACTGGCACTTCTTCAAGTGGAACCACCTGGCCGAGTTCGCCGCTCGGCCCGAGGCGACGCTGGCGGACCTGGAGCCATACCTGGGCCTCGATGCCGTGGCCGACTCCGTCGGTGAGCAGCTGCCCCTGTTCGGCAGCTGATCGTCGGTTCGCCGGCCGCCCGTTCGGACGCACCCCGCCTCGCCCGATCGCCCGCAGGTAACTCGCCACGCCCCTCGCCACGACCCGCAGCCCGCCCCTCGCCACGCACCCGCGCTGCCCAGCCCCCTGCCGGGCGCTGCGCCGCCGCGCCCGAGATTTCTGCCAGATTCCAGCCCCCGTAGCGCCGGGCCGTCACCCGGGCCTGTCGGTGGGGGCCCGACAGCCCGAATCAGGGCTCGTGCCTGCCTGGTCACGCTCCGCCGAGCGCTCGATCGAGGGTCCTGTCTGACTTCGAGCCCTTTTGCGCGCCCGCATGCCCCGCCTCGCGCTACCCCGGTCGGCATCTGGCCTCTATGAAGAAGTGGCTGGCGTCAAGCGGGCAGTTCACGCGGGGGCGCGGGCGTGGAAAGGAAGATCGCGTCTCACGTCTCTATGTGCCTTCTCCGGGAAGGACCAGGTGTGGTGGGAGACAGCGGCGGCCCAAGTCAAATGAGGGTCGTCAAGCGACCAAGCCAGAAATGGGGCCTGCCGCACGGAACGGCTCTCCGCGCGTGAGCATGTGCCAGATCGCGACCGAGAGTTCTCGAGCGAGCTCCACTCGGGCGATCCGGCTGCCTCGCTGCTTGCCGAGCCGGCGCTTGGTTCGTTCGTAGTGGGCCTTGTAGCGGGGATCCTGGGCGGCGTGAACCGCAGCCTCGATAAGCGCCCAGCGCAGGTATTTCGGTCCGGCCTTGCTGAGGGCGCCGCGGCGATCGGTGCCGCCTGACTGGTAGACCCGAGGACACAAACCGGTGTAGCCGCTGAGCTTCTTGGCCGAGGGGAAGCGAGCGATGTCGCCAATCTCCGAGGCAATCGTGTAGCCGAGGATCCAGCTGATGCCCGGCACGGTCCGGAGCAGTTCGACGTAGGGGTGGTCTGCGCCGAGCGCCCGAAGCTCCGCCTCGGCGGCGGCGATCCGGGTATCGAGCTCATCGACGAGCTCGAGTGCTCCGCGGAGCGTGGAGGCCCAGGGCTCGGGGATCGCGAGGGAGGCCAGAAGCTCCCGTCCGGCGACCCCGAAGAGATCCGAGACCGGCACCGGATGACCAAAGGCGATGAGGGTGGCGTGGATCCGGTTCTTGAGGGCGGTTCGGTGATGGACGAGATGGAGTCGATAGCGAGCTCGTTCGCGCTCGGCTCGAACGGTCGGGTCGGGCAGCCAGATCGCCGGCACGAGATCGCGTCGGGCAAGTTCGGCGAGCACGCGAGCATCGATCTTGTCGGTCTTAGCAGCGAGTGGCGCAAGGCCCTTGGTCTTGACCGCATCGGCGATCGCCACGTCCCAGCCACAGAGCTCGAGCTGGTCGTGCACGAAGCGGGCGCCGTTCATCGACTCGATCGCTGCTTCGATGGGGTGTCCGAGCGTGTTCAGGCGCGCGGCGAGGGTGTGGAGGGCATCGGCATCGGGACGCACGGCGAGGACCGCGACCACTGCCCCGTCTTCATCGAGGACGTGGACATCGAGCCTCTGGCGCGACAGGTCCAATCCGGCGTACAACATACGTGGGCCTCCTGGCTGGCTTTGGTTCCGTAGAGAACCCACTTTGCCGCCATGGGGCCCTCTTCATGGCAGTCAGATCGGGCCCGTCCGCCCGCCCCACTCGCCCCGGCCCACGGCTCGGCCGCTCGCCCCGGCCGCCCCGACGCCCCGGCTCGGCCGCTCGCCCCGCGCCGCCCCGCAGCCCCCCGGCCGGCCCCCACCCCTCACAGGACCCGGTCGTTCCCGAACGACGGCTTCGCGGTAACCTATCGCCGACAGTTCCCGCCGGGTGTGCGCTGTGCCCGGTCGCTGCCGAGTGGGTGGAGGCTCCAGTGGTCGACGTTGGCAACGCGGCCGACGCGGTGAACGCGCTGGCGGATCGCTTCTGGAACGGCATCCTGGATCTATCGCCACTCACGGCTACCATGCTCGGCTACGAGAACGGGATGGATCGGCTGGACGATCCCGGACCCGAAGGCCGGGAGCGGGCCCGAACGCTGCTGACCGAGACTCTCGCGGAAGTCGTCGCCATCGAGGCTCGGGACACTGCCACCGAAGGTCTGCCCGTCGAGGAAACCGTCACCCTCGACATCCTGAAGCTCATCTGTGAGGTCGAACTCGAACAGCGAAACCAGCGAATCGATCGCCTCAAGGTGGTCGACCAGGCGGAGGGCCCGCAGACCGTCCTTCCGCTGCTGGCCGCGATCCAGCCCACCGGGAAGCCCGAGCAGTTCGAAGCCTTCATGTCCAGGCTCGCCGACTACCCGCGCTTCATGGCGGCCAACGCGGAGCTCGTCCGGGAGGGCTTGACCAGCGGCCTGACCGCCGCCCGCATCGTTACCGATCGGGTCATCGCCCAGCTGGAGCGGCTCGAGGCGATGCCCGACGAGCAGTCGCCCATCGTGATGGGCTTGAAGCTTCCCAAACCGGCGGACCGGGAGCGCGTCGTCGAGGCGATCGGCAAGTACGTTCGCCCGGCGGACCGCGGCTTCCTCGAGGCGCTGAGCGGGCAGTACCGTGACGCGTCGCGCACGGAACCCGGGCTGTGTTCCGCGCCCGACGGGGAGCGGCTCTACCGGACCCAGATTCGGGCCTGGACCTCGCTCGACATCGACCCCGGCGAGCTTCATCGCATCGGTCTCGAAGAGCTGGCCTCGCTCGAGGAGGAACGCCGCGCCATCTCCCGCGATCTCGGTTTCGGCGACGACACCAAGGCCGCTCGGGCAGCCCTGAAGAGCGACCCCGCCGCGATACCGCAGTCGGTCGACGAACTGCTCGACCGCGCCCGCGGCCAGATCGAGCGCGCTCTCGCGGCGGCTCCCGGCTACTTCGGCCGCCTCCCGCGCGCGACCTGCGAGGTCCGCCCCGTGGAGCCGTACAAGGAAGTCGACGCGGCCGCGGCCTACTACTACCCGCCGTCGGTCGACGGCAGCCGTCCGGGCATCTACTACGTCAACACCTACGACCTGCCGCACCGAAGCTACGTCGGTCTTGCCGACACGAGCTTCCACGAAGCGGTGCCGGGCCATCACTTCCAGATCGCCCTCGAGACCGAGCACCCGACGCTCAGCGCCTTCCGCCGCATGGGCTCGCGCACCGTCGGCATGGCCTATGTCGAAGGCTGGGGCCTGTACTCGGAGCGGCTGGCCGACGAGATGGGCCTGTATCTCAACGCGGCCGAGCGATTCGGGATGCTCGACGGCCAATCCTGGCGGGCTGCGCGTCTGGTAGTCGACACCGGCATCCACGCCTTCCACTGGCCGCGCCAGCGGTGCGTCGAGCAGCTCCTCGACGCAGGCCTGTCGGAGACCGACTCAATAATCGAGACGGACCGTTACATCTGCTGGCCGGGGCAGGCTCTCACCTACAAGGTGGGCCAGCGGCAGATCGAGCGGCTGCGGGGCGAGGCGGCGGCGGCGCTCGGTCCGGCCTTCGACATCCGGACCTTCCACGACGCCGTCCTGGGCCACGGCACGCTGCCGCTCGCGTCCCTCGCCAAAGAGTTGCCGGGCTGGCTCGGAATCGGCCGGTAGGGTCGGGGCGACCGCGCGCCCTCGCCGCTCGCCCGCCGCGCCACTCGCCCCGCGCGGCCTCGTGCTTCGGCCCTAGCGCCTCGAAGACGACCCGCGCAGCACCTTGGCCAGGGCGGCGTGGCCGCCTTCCTCCGCCAGGTCGATAGCCGTCTTGCCGTCGTCGCTGGCGCGAGTCGGGTCGGCGCCGCGCAGCAGGAGCATGTCGACGATGGCCTCGTCGCCGTCCCGGGCGGCGGTGTGCAGCGGCGTCCAGCCGCCGTGCTGTACCGAGTTCGGCGATGCCCCGAGGGCGAGCAGGAGACTGGCCGTGTCCCGATGCATCGCCGCCACGGCGCTGTGGAGCGGCGTCACTCGCATGCCGTTGAAAGAGACGGCGTTGGGGTCCGCGCCGAGGCCGAGCAGCAGGCGCGCCACCTCCATCTGCCCGAAGGCTGCCGCGAGGTGGAGGGCCGTGAACCCGTCCGGACCTCGATCGTCCACGGAGGCCCGCTCGCTCGACAGCAGGTTTCGCACGACGCCGACATCGCCGATCGCCGCTGCGTCGAAGAAGTCGAGACCGTCCGGCGTCTGAGCCGCCACGGCGGCGAGCCGGTGGGCCATCCTGGGGTGGCCCGAGAAGGCGGCTACCAGGACCGGCGACAGCCCGGCATCGTCGCGAGCCCGCACCAACTCCTG
Source organism: uncultured Chloroflexia bacterium (assembly GCA_963838285.1). Lineage (GTDB taxonomy): Bacteria > Chloroflexota > Limnocylindria > Limnocylindrales > CSP1-4 > Fen-1039. Next base: position 883,492 of record CAWIQP010000004.1, on the reverse strand, counting down.
GTGGGCGCCGATCGCGGTGTCGACGGCCATGTCGTTGCCCTTGCGAATGGCTTCGAAGAATGCCGCGGTGGCAGGTTTCCGGCCGGTCATCCTCTGTTCCTCACGGTCGAATCGGCGAGTGAGTCGCGGCCGGCCCCGCCAGCTCGCGGAGCGCCTCGGCCAGGCGCTCGATCTCTTCGGGCTCGTTGTAGTGGACGAAACCGACCCGAACCATCCCTCCCGAGTCCGCCAGGCCGAGAGCTCGGATCAGCTCGTAGGCATAGTAGTCGCCGTCCCAGACGGCGATGCCGCGCCTGCCCAACTCCGCGGCTACGTCGCGCGGCTTCCAGCCGGCCAGAGTGAAGGCGAACGTGGGCACGCGCTCTTCGATGCGGGCCGGGTCGACGATGCCGCGCAGGCTCAGCCCGGGCACGCCGCCGAGTGCTGCCAGCGCGCGAAGGGCGAGCCCTCGTTCGGTGGAGCGGATCGCCCCGACAGCCGCGGCCAGAGTCTCTCGCCGCGTCGCTCCCTGGCCCGCACCGCCGAATTCCCGGCCCAGCCACTCCAGGTAGCCGAACGTCCCGATCAGCCCGGCGATCGCCTCGCCCGGCAGCGTGCCGGTCTCCCACTTTCCCGGTGGAACGTCGGGGGCGGGGCGCACCCTGTACGCGGTCAGCTGCTCCAGGCGCTCGCGCTTGCCGTACAGAAGGCCGAGGTGCGGCCCGAAGAACTTGTAGGGGGAGCAGACGAGGAAGTCCGTGTCCAGCTCGGCCACGTCGATCGGGATGTGCGGCGCGGCGTGGACCGCGTCGACGTACGTCCAGGCCCCCACGGCGTGAGCCATCTCGACGATGCGCCCGATCGGGTTGACGGTGCCCACCGCGTTCGACGCCAGCCCAACCGCCACCACCCGGGTGCGCGGCCCCAGAGCGCGCTCCAGGCTCGCCATGTCGAGCGTGCAATCGCCGGCGCGGATGTCGACCCAGCGCACGACCGCGCCGCGCTCCTCTTCCAGGGCGAGCCACGGCGCCACGTTCGCGTCGTGGTCGAGCCGCGTCACGACGATTTCGTCTCCGGCCCGCAGCGTCCGGCCAATGGCCCGGCTGACAGCGAAGGTCAGGGTCGTCATGTTCTGGCCGAAGGCGATCTCGGAGGGCTCCGCGCCCAGGAAGTCGGCGGCCGCGGCGTGGGCCTCCGCCAGGATGGCGTCGCTCTCCTCGCTGGTCGGGAAGGCTCCGTCGTGGTTGGCGTTGGATCGCTCGAGATAGCCGGCGATGGCGTCGATCGTGCGGCGGGGGACCTGCGTCCCGCCGGGTCCGTCCAGGTAGCTGTAGGCGCTGCCGTCGTGCCGTCGCGAGAGGGCGGGGAACTGCGCCCGGACGGCCTGCAGGCCCGGCCCCGCGCCGATCGGGTGGGACGAGTCCGCTTCCCGGACTGAGGCGGCGCTGGATCGAGGCGGGCGATCGCTGGGCATCCTGGCTCCCGGAATGGGTCGAGCGGCTGACACGGCCGATGGTACGGCGCGCGTCGCGGCAGGACCAGCGCCGGATCCCACCGCCGCCTCCAAACAACGCTGAAGTCGGTTTTGCGAGCAGATTGAAGCGTCCGGGGCGATCGATGCGTGCGGGCGCAACTACGCCCGCCTGTACCGTTTGTGTCACGAAATTGACACGAGCCGACCGTGGAGGAGGCCGCGAGAGGGCTTGACTAATCCCGAGTAACTATGTAAACATTCCACCAGACGTTGCGCCTCCCGGGACGAATAGAGCCATTCCTACCGGAATGACGACTCGGTCAGGTAGGTCGCGGCGGGAATGCGACGCAGGCGGCGCGGTCGCCGCGACTCAGGCACACATAGCGTCGGTCCGGTTCGGGCGCGGATCGACAAGCAGCCCCGATGCTGCCGGGAAGCAGTCAGCTTCCAATCGGAGGAAGCCCGCTAGGAGATATCGATGCTCGATGGGAATGCGGTACGGTCGGTCGATCGTGCTGCGTCACTCCTGATAGCTCTCGGGGATACACAGGGAGAGGCAGGGGTTACCGAGCTCGCACGCCGCCTCGGCCTCCACAAGTCGACTGCGTCGCGGTTGCTCGCCACGCTTCAGAAGCGGGGACTGGTCGAGCAGGACGACGACTCTGGCAAGTACAGACTGGGACTCGCCGTGGTTCGACTCGGCGGGCATGCGGAGAAGTCGCTCGACCTGCGCTCGATCGCGATGTCGGAGCTGGAATCGCTGGCCCGATCGATCCGCGAGACGACCACCCTCGAAGTTCTCGAGGGAGACAGCGTCCTGACGATCGCCTATTCGGACGCATCCGGGATGGGGCGCGATCGAACCGGCCGCAACTCGCCGCTGCATGCGACGGCGCCGGGCAAGGTTCTGCTGGCCAGCCAGCCGGAACGCGAGGTAATCCGCCTCTCAAAGATCGGCTTCACGCCGTATACGTCGCACACGATCGTTCGGGTCGACCTCCTGCTCGAAGAACTGGCACGCGTCCGCAAGCGCGGCTTCGCCACCGCCTTCGGCGAGCACGAGCCCACCGTCAACGCCGTCTCCGTGCCGGTCTTCGACCAGCGCGCGTCGGTCGTGGCGGCCCTCGAGGTCCGCGCCTCCGGCAACAGGATCACACCGAGCCGCGTGCCCGAGATCGTGGATCGGGCCCGCGAGGTGGCAGCGACAATCACCGACCGCATCGGCGGCGTGGTGGCGTCGATCTGAACGTCGGCCCGCCGGCGCGGGCAACACATAGTCCGCATCCGACCGGCCCCTCGGTCCCCCTCCCGAGGGGTCGCTTCTTATCCGCGCGCGGAGTGGGCGGCTCGTCGCGGGGCCGGCCGCGCTACGCTATCGCCGTGGACCTGAACGACCCGACTTTCACTCCGCCGTGGGGCGGCGCGCCGCTTCATCTGGGCGGCGCACTTACCGCCGGCGCCGAGGCGCCTGGCGATCCTGGTGGTCGCGGCCATCGTCATCCGCCTCGCCCACACCTTCGTCCGCGGCATAGCCCTGGCGCTTCTCCGCCGCGAGAACGTCGAGGGCACTGCCCAGGAGCTGACCGCGGTCGAGCTCAAGAAGCGGCAGGACACGATCGAGGCCCTGGCCGTCAACGTCATTCGCTTCTTCGTGGTCGTGATCGCCGGTCTGATGATCCTGGAGGCCGCCTTCAAGCTCGACGTGGGTCCGGCCATCGCCGGCCTCGGCATCGCCGGCATCGCGATCGGCCTGGGCACGCAGCACCTGGTCCGCGACTACCTCAACGGCGCCCTGATCCTGATCGAGAACCAGTACGGCAAGGGCGACGTGGTACGCATCGCCGGCGTCTCCGGCACGGTCGAGGACTTCACGTTGCGGCGGACCACGCTTCGCGACGGCAACGGGACGGTCCACACGGTGCCCAACGGCGAGATCACCGTGGCCTCGAACCTGACGCGGGTATTCGCGCGCGTGAACCAGGAAGTCCAGGTTGTCTACGGCACGGACATCGAACAGGCGACAGCGGTCGTCAACCAGGTGGGGCAGGAGCTGGCCGACGACGTCAAGTGGGGGCCGCGCATCCTCGAGGCGCCGCGCGTGGACCAGGTCTCCGCACTGGGCGAACTGGGCATCACGCTCAAGATCGTGGGCAAGGTCCGAGCGTCGGAGCAATGGGCCGTGGGCGGCGAGTTGCGCAAGCGGCTGCTGGCCGCGTTCGCGGAGAGCGGCATCGAAATCCCGCACGGCTAGCGGTCTGGGCCGGGCGCGCCGGCGAGCCGCCCTGGTGTCACTCCTCGGCTGGCCCACGGGATCGGCCGGCCGAGCCGAGCTGCCACTGCCCCGATCGCCGGTCCGGCGAGCCGAGGCCGAGGCGCCGCGCGAGCACCGCAGCGAGCGCACTCGAAGCGTGCGTGAGCGAGGAGCGGAGAAGGCAACGAAGGGATCGGCCGCCCGCCCGAGCTGCAACTGCCCCGATCGCCGGTCCGGCGAGCCGAGACCGAGGCGCCGCGCGAGCACCGCAGCGAGCGCACTTGAAGGTGCGTGAGCGAGGAGCGGAGAAGGCAACGAAGGCATCGGCCGGCTGACCGGCGATCGACTGCTAGGAAGCGCGCATGGACGGGTTCGTGTTCCTACCGCCGCTGAAGATGCCGAGGAACCCCTGGCCGGACTTGGCGGCGCCGGAGTCGCGCGTCGCCATCATTCGATCGCAGAGCGTCTCGATATCCTCGATCACCTTTTCCCTGGGGAAGCGCTCCACCGCGGAGCGACCCTCGTTGGCCGCCCGAACGAAGAGCATGCCCGCCGACCGAACCTCGGCCAGGGCCGGCATACCCACGGTCCGTTCCATGTCCGCGACCGAGACGCCGCTGTTGGCCCGATTGACCACCATGGCCAGGCGATCGCGGATGCCCAACTCGACCGCGACCTCGCGGAGCTGGACCGCGGCCCTGATGGCTGGAACGTCCGGCGTGACCGGGACGATGATCTTGTCGGCGCGCTCGAAGATGACCTGGTTGAGCGGCCCGTAGTCGGGATGCATGTCGACGATGACCCAGTCGTAGACGCGGCAGGCGGTGGTGATGGCCTCGGCCACGCGCTTGGGGTCGAGAATCTCGGTGTGGAGCGGCGACTCGGCCATTACCAGAACCGAGACGCCGTTCAGGTGCGGGGAGGCGATCTCCGAGAACGACTCCGCGATGCCCGTGTCGACGTCCTCGGTCCAGGCGTCCGCGACGGTCCGGACGTTCTCCATGCCGAGGGACGAGGCCACGTGGCCGGTGACGGTGTCGCAATCGACGAGCAGGACTCGCTGGTTCTTGCGGACCTGCAGCAGCGCGGCCACGTTGACGGCGATCGTCGTCTTGCCGACGCCGCCCTTGGGGTTGAAGACGATCACGATCTGGCCGCGGTGGGCCTCTTCGGCCGCGCCCACTACTACCGACTCCGGGGCTCCCGGCGCCGGCGCTGCCTGGATGATGCCGCTGGTGATGTCGTCGGCCGGGATCTCGGCTCGGATGAGCATGGCTTCGACGCGCCACCGCAGCGACTCGGCCGAATAGGGCCGGGTGAAGTACTCATCGTTGACCCGCGCCTTGCCTGCCAGGCTCATGCGATCGAGCGCCCGAGCCGCGACAACCATGAGGGCGGGGATATTGCGGTCCTCCTCATGGAGGAGCGAGTACATCTCGAGCGACCGGTCGAAATCGTTCTCGCCGTCGAGGATGGCGACGCCGATATCGCGGCGCTTGTTCAGCAGCGCCTCGAGATCGTCCGCCGTCTCGACGTCGATCGGCTCATAGCCCGCCTCCGCGAGCTGCGCGCTGACAGCTGCGAACTCGGCGGGCGGTAGAGCGATAGCGACTGCGGACCGTGGCACGTAACGGATTCTCCCTGTGGCACGAGAGCCGTTCGGTGAAGTCTAGCCCTCCGCCTCAGGGTCGTGTGCGGAGACGTTGAGCACGCCGTCGCGCTCGCTCACGACCCGTGCCTGGAAGGCCGGCAGGGTCGGTATCAGAGTGCTGAGCGAAGTCTCCGAGCCATGGCCGACCGTGAAGATGAACTCGCCGTCCGGTCCGGACGACACGCCGACGTTCTTGACGCCGGGCAGGCGGCCCACCTGGCGCTTGAACGTGGCGATGCTGGCGACGCTTACGAGTCCGACGACGACGACCTGGGTCGACTCGATCGGAGCCGGCTTGGCGGGCGCCTCCTCCGGTGGGGCGGCCGGCTCGGGAGCCGGGGCCGAGGGTTCCGCGGCCGGCCTGACGCCGACGGCGCCGGCACCGGTATCGGAATCGACTCGCATGATCTGCTCACGGCGCGCCCGCAGGTCTGCCGCGATGCTGCCGCGTTCGCTCTCATCGAAGGATGGAGGATCGGGCATCTGGGCGGCCATGCTGGCGAAGACCGTGGGGTCGGCCTCCTGGAGGAGTTGCTCGAAGAAGCTGGCGACCTCTTCTTCGAAGGTCGCGACGCGCTTCTGCACGCGCTCGATCTCGAGCTCGATCGCGGAGTTGTACTCCTGGAGCTCCTGCTCGAGTAGCTCGCGGCGGCGCGATATGCGCTGCTCGGTCTCGACACGGATGCGCTCCATCTCGGCCTTCGACCAGTCGCGAATTGCGCTGACGTCCGCCTCGGCTGCCTTGCGCAGGGAGGCGGCTTCGTCGTCCGTGCGAGCGTGCAGCTTCTCCGTGTATGTCTTTGCGTCCGCCTGGCACTGATCGATCGTCGCCTGCCGCGCCGTCTCGGCGGTCGAACGCATGGCCTGCGTGAGGTCCGCCAGGAATTGGTTCGGATGACGCGCGGCCGTGTCGTTCACGCTCATCTCCCGTGGTCTGTCTCTACGGGCCCCGGCCGAGCGCCGGAGGTTTCCCGTTCAGGTTACTACCCCGCTGCGACTTTCAGGCGCCCCGCGACCGGCCTCAGGGCCGCGAATAGTGGTCGCCGGCCTGAGGACAGGAACGAGATGCTTTTCGTCGGTCGAATCATGGCCCGGGTGTTGCGGCCGGGCACTCCGCTGGAGGTACCAGGACCAACCGCCTTCCGTACCGCCTGACGAGACGGCCCAGGAACCGCTGCCCGGGCCTCGTCGAGGCCGGGGCGGGCAGCTATGGGGCCGAATCGGGTCCGGCGCGGCGGTCTGCGCGAGCCTTCTCAGCCCACGCTCCCAGTACTTTGTTCTTGTGGGGCCTGATTGGGCAGTGTTCGTCCCGGTTGCCGGCCTCGTCGCAATATCCCAGAGCCACGCATTTCGGAGCCAGGAAGCTTCCAAGGAAGGGGCTGGCGGCAAAGACCTCGTGCCGCACGAGCTGGAAGAGCCGCCGGATCTCCCACTGCGCCATCGTGCATAGGCGCAGCCCCGACATGTGGATAAGGGCCCTCAGGTTGGCGGTCATCACGAGGTTCGTCCGCGTGGCGTTGGGAAAGACGAAGCGCGCGTCCTCGCCGGGGATTCCGGCCTCGACGAGCTCCGTGTACAGCTCGAGCGCACCCTCCACCTGGTCCTCGTAGCGCTCGAGGAGAGCCGGGTCGGCGTCTGCGATCGTGCCGGGGAGCATGGTCGAAGCGCCTTTCTTGTACGAGACGTAACGCTGGCTCTGCTGATCGAAGGCCACTCCAGCTCTGTGGCGGACGAGCTGGTGACTCAGCGTGCGGCTGACGCCGGTTATGGCGAAGGTGAAGACGACGTGCTCGATCGTGCTGCCGTGGCCGGACTCGATGACCCTGCCGATCAGCTCCCGCTGCTTCTCCGGTGCTATCCGGCCGTCGACGGCCCGTTCGAATATGTCGTCGGGCGCGAGCTCCGAGTAGCACGTCCGGCAAGCGGTGTAGATGATCGGGACGTAGTACCGCTCCACGATCTCCCGGTTCGGGAAGATCATGGTCGCCCTCATTCCCAGGTCGCGCCGACCGGGGTTGAGCGGGATCGATGGGGTGGCAGCGCCGGGTTGTCCCGGAGCGCGGGCTTCGGCCGTCACCGGCTCAGGATAGCCGCTCCGCGGCGCGCCGGAACACGGCGCCCCGATCGCCCGCATCGCGCGACGCGTGCGGCCGGGCCGGGCGGGTCGTCATCCGCAATCGGCTATCCGAGGCATCGATAGTCATTGACGGCTATCCGGGCCGCAGTTAGCCTGAAACGGATGACGACGACTCGCGGGCTGGTTCTCTTCGGCGACGTATTGGGGTCGCGGCGCGACAGTTCCGGGTCGACGGCCTGGTTGCGTGATCTCGTCGCCGAGCTCGACGTGGCCTACGGCGGCGAGCGGCTCGCGCCGTTCGGCTTCACGGGTGGCGACGAGATCCAGGGGATTCTGGTTCCGGAGGCCGATCCGTTCAGGGCCTTCCTGCTGGCGGCTCTGGGACCGGGAGCGCTCCGCGTGCGTTGGGCGGCCGTGCGGGGCGATGTGGATCCGGACCCAACCGACGGCAGGGCCCCTGCTACGGAGCGAACCGGTGCCGCCGTTGCCGCCGCCCGCGACGCGATGGCGAAGGCCAGGAGCGGCCACGATCGGCTTGTAATAGTCACGGGTGGGGCCGGCGTGGACGCTCTGCTCGCCGATCTGACGCCGGCCCTCGTCGACATGCTCGACGGCCTGACGCCGCGTCAGCGCACGGTTGCCCGGCTGGCCCTGATCGACGACCTGCGGCAGTCCGAGATCGCGGAGCGCCTCGAGGTCCGGCGGGCGACCATCTCCGTGTCTTTCAGCCGGGCGCGAATCCGGTCGCTCGAGCGGCTGGTCGCCGCCACGCGGCGCGTCTACTCGGACTCGCGGGAGACCGTCACGGAATGACGCCCTGCGCTCGCAGGTAGAGCGCTCCCACGCCGGCGATCACCCACGAGACCCACAACACAGCGATCAGCGCCGGCACTCGGTTCTCGATGAGTCGGCGCGTCGCGCTGAGGTTGAACGGCTCCACCAGGCGGTCCAGACCGATTTCGTCCAATCCGTCGGAGGAGAGGGCGGCTGTAGCCAGCTGGTCGGTATCGGAGTGGTTCCGGGAATGCTGAAGCAGCTTGAAGCGGGTGAAGACGCGGCGCTCCGGCGGCAGCTCGCGCTCCGCTCGGACGATCTCACGATGCCAGAAGCGGACGTCGTCGCCCAAACCCACCGCCGCGCGGCGCATCCGGGCCAGCAGGATCAGGCTGCCGACCGCGTCGACGACAAGGAGAAGCGCAGGCACCCAGGCGCGCTTCACGTCCAGGTTGAGGATCGATACCAGCAGGCCGCCGGCAAGGCCTAGGAGGATGACCTCCATCACCAGATAGAGGCTGCGGAAGCCGTGCAGCCACGAGTCGCGCCACTGCGCGCCGGCGAGCATGAAGCCCAGCTGGGGCGCGGCGGCGTGGCTGCCGTCGAGGCCCTCGAGTCGCTGCTCGAGGGGCGTTCGTTCGGAGGCGAGTGAATCGGGCGTGGCCCGCGGGGGGAGGATGCCTGTCATGCTCGGTCTTCTCGGTCCGGACGGTTGGACGCTCAGTCCGCGACCTCGGCGTCCGTGTGGCGAGGTCGGGCGGTTGTATGAAGCATCCTCCGCCTGCGGGCTGCGGCGGAGTGCCGGCGGGCATCGGGACGCGGTGCCGAAGGGTGTCGGGCGGGTCGCCAAAGGGCCTCCGACCACCCGGGACCGCGGGGCGGGCTGCGACTCGCGCCGCCCTAGATGTCCACGGGCGTGTCGGAGCCGGAGCGTGTAGGCTGGCCCGGTCGGTCCGCCGACGATCCGCCGATCGATGGACATTCATAGCCCGGCGCTGCCGGGCTCGGAGGAGGAGTTGGAGATGGCCGACGCCGGCAAGCCCGTGACCGTCCAGTACTTCTACAAGGTCCGGTGGGGATTCCAGGACGAGTTCGTCGAGCTGTTCGAGCGGAATCACTGGCCGCTGCTGCGGGCTCAGCTGGAGTCGGGCCGGCTTCTCGACGTGCGCGCCTATGCGCCGCGCTTCCACGGCGACGGCCGGCAGGACTGGACTTTCGAGGTCACGATCACGTACCGGGACTGGGCGTCCATGGAGGAGCATACCGACCCGGCCATCGTGGCCCGGCTATACCCCGACGCGGAGAAGCTGGCGCGCGAGGAGCAGCGGCGGTTCGAGCTGGTAGAGGCCCACTGGGATACGCCGCTCGAGGAGCATCCGCTGCCGCGGTAGGAAGAGCCGGACCCCAGGTCCACGGCAGGACGCTGCCGCCGGATCGCCGGTTCAGGCCGGCTCGGTGCCCTTCTCCAGCGACTCGATGGTCTGGCGCAGCACGTCGGCCGACTTGCGCACGCCCCGGGCTTCTCGCGGGCTCAGGTCGAGGCGCAGCACTCGCTCGATGCCGCGCCGCCCGAGGACGGTCGGGAGACTCAGACAGACGTCGTCGATGCCGTAGTAGTCGCTGACCAGACTGGAGATCGAGAGGACCGTGTTCTGGTCGCGCAGGATCGCCTCGGTGATCCGCATCAGGCCGGCGGCCACTGCGTAGTACGTGGCGCCCTTGCGGCTGATGATCTCGTAGGCGGCGTCACGGGTCTGGTGGAAGATCCGCTCCATCGTGTCGGGGCTGAGCGGGATGCCGTTCTCCGCGCAGAAAGACGGCAGACGCATGCCGGCCACGTTGGCCAGCGACCAGACCGGCACTTCGCTGTCGCCGTGCTCGCCGATGATGTAGGCGTGGACGCTGCGCGGATCCACGCCGAGATGCTCGCTCAGCATGTATCGGAAGCGGGCCGTGTCGAGGATCGTGCCCGACCCGAAGACGCGCTGTGCCGGCAGCTCGGCCAGCCTGAGCGTCACGTAGGTCAGGACGTCGACCGGGTTGGTGGCCACGACGATGATCCCCTCGGGGTTGGCCTCGGCGATCCTGGGCACGATCTGGGCGAAGATCGCGGCGTTCCTGCGGACCAGCTCCAGGCGGGTCTCGCCCGGGCGCTGGCCGACGCCCGCGGCGATGACCGTGATGGCGGCGCCCTGGCAGTCGGCGTAGGTGCCGGCGCAGATCTTCGTCGGGTGGGCGAACGGGACGGCGTGGTTCAGGTCCATCGCCTCGCCCTCGGCCCGCTCGGAGTTGGCGTCGATGAGGACGATCTCCGAGGCGACGCCCGACAGGAGCAGGGTGTAGGCGAAGCTCGAACCCACCATGCCCACGCCGACGATGGCGATCTTGGTCGGCCGGCTGGTCTGGTAGTCCGGCTCGCGGGTCATAGATGGCTCGCCGGTGGTCTGGCGCCGCGTCCGAGTCAGTGGCCGCCGGGAGACGTCGGCGGGTCCGAGTGGCCGGGCATCCTTCTCATTTTCGTTCATGCCCAGATCCTGACACGCCCGCTCGGCCCCGGCTAGCCAAATCTCCGTCCGATCTCGTGCCAGATCGCGGGCCGCGACCGAGAGCGTGCGAAATGGGGTCGTAGTCCTCGACGGGCGATCGGCCCAATCCGCCGATGCGACCACTCTCCGGCAGGTTGATCCGGCCATGGCGCTTAGCTCGCCGCAGCCTGGGTTCCGATCCGACCTGCGGGGCGCGGCGCCCGCGGACGTTGCCCGGCTCCAACTGCCCTCTTCGAGGAAATGGCGGGTCCCGCCTATCCCTTGGCCTTGCCGAGCTCCGTGATGACCGAGCGGAACGGCTCGGCGTAACCGGTGAAGCCGGCGAAGAGCCGCCAGACCTCCTCCGGCGGGCGGCCCGACTTGAGCAGGCCCATGCTCCAGCTCTTCGCGTTGGCGTTCGTGCGCGGCCCGAAGCAGCCGTAGCAGCCCCGGCCGTATGTTGGGCAAAGGGCATTGCACCCGGAAGTAGTCACCGGACCCATGCAGGCCTGGCCCGTGGCCACGACCATGCACACGATGCCCTTGCGCTTGCATTCGCGGCAGACGGCTTCGTCGCGGATCTGGGGCCGGCGGCCGACCAGGACCGCGGTCATCAGCTCGAGGAGTTGGCCGCCGTCGATCGGGCAGCCGCGCAGCTCGTGGTCCACCTTGACGTGCTCCGCCACCGGAGTGGCCGTCGCCAGCGACTCGACCCACTCGGGATGCTCGTAGATGGCGGCTCGATAGGCGTCGTGGTCGGCCCAGTTGCGCATGGCCTGGATCCCGCCCGCCGTCGCGCAAGCCCCGATGGTGACCAGGATGCGGGCCTGCTTGCGCAGCTCCTTGATGGCGTCGATGTGCTCCGGCGCGCTGATGGAGCCCTCGACGAAGACGATGTCGTAAGGGCCTGGCGAGCGGCGCGACGTGGCCTCGGGGAACTCGACGATGTCGAACCTGGTGACGATCTCCAGCAGCTGGTCTTCGAGGTCGAGGATGGTGAGCTGGCAGCCGTCGCAGGAGGCGAACTTCGCGACGGCGACTCGCGGTCGAGCGGTCCTGCCTGCGGTTGCCATCAGATTCCCTCGCGGTTGAACATGTCGCCGAGGTCGTTGAGCCGGAAGACCGGACCGTCCTTGCAGACGAAGCGACCGGCCATCTGGCAGTGCCCGCACAGCCCGATGCCGCACTCCATGTGCCGCTCCATCGAGACGCAGATGCGGTCCGCGGGGACGCCCTTGGAGATGAGGCCCTGGACCGAGGCCTGCATCATCCGCTCGGGTCCCACGACGAAGGCCGTGACCTTGGTGCAGTCCCAGGAGATCATGTCGAACAGCGTGGTCACGACGCCCACGCGGCCTTTCCACTCGGGACCGGCGCGGTCGACGGTGACGGCGACGTCGATCGTCTTGCTGGCGGACCAGGCCGACAGGTCGTCGCGGAAGAGCTGCTCCTCGGGCGTACGCGACCCGTAGAACAGCGAAATGGATTCGAAGCGGTCGTGGTTGGCCACGAGCGCGTCCACGAGGCCGTGGAGCGGGGAGAGGCCGACGCCACCGGCGACTACCACCGCGTGCCGGCCGTACGCTTCCTGGATGGGCCAGAACGTGCCTAGCGGACCGCGCAGACCGACCTTGGCGCCGGGATGCAGGTTGACGAGCGCCGTGGAAGTGGGCCCGACCGCCCGGATCGTGAGATCGATCCCGTTGGATCGGAAGCGCGAGATGGAGATTGGCACGGCCGGGAAGGCCGGCAGCGCGATCATCACGAACTGCCCCGGCCGGCCGCCCAGGAAGGCCGGATCCACGTCCGTCAGCGAAAGAGTGGTGGTGTCCTCCGTCTCCGGGCGAATCGACGCGAGGCGGGCGATGGAGAAGGTCCCCGGGCTGGCGGCGACCGGCTCGACCGCAACCGGCAGAATGACCGGCGGGATTGGCGGCGCGATGGCCGCGAGCTCTTCGCGCACGTCGATGCGGACCGGGCACCAGGTTATGCAGCGCCCGCAGCCGACGCAGCCGGACGTGCCGAACTGGTCGAACCAGGTCGAGAACTTGTGCGTGAGCCACTGGCGGTAACGGTCTCGAGGCCGGGCGCGGAAATCTCCGCCGGCCACTTTCGCGAAGGCGACGTCGAAACAGGAGTCCCACTGGCGCTCGGTCTTGCTCGACTTGCCGTCCATGTCGGACATCTCGACGACCGAGGTGCAGAAGCAGGTCGGGCAGGACATGGTGCAGTTGCCGCACTCGACGCAGCGCTCGGCGACCTGGGCCCAGCGAGGGTGGTCCAGCTGCAGCTTCAGGCGTTCGCCTATCCCCTCCATGGGCAGCGGCTCGCCCATCTGGGTCCTGACGGCCTCGACGCTGTCAACCGCCGCGCCGACCTCGGCGTGAGTGGGGCGGCGAGTCGGCAGCTCGGCCACTATCGCGGCGCCGCCCGGCGACCCCGCCTGGATCACGAAACCCTCTTCCAGTTCGGTCAGGAGGATGTCGTAGTCGCCGCGTACCTCCGGCCCCGTTCCCATCGACGTGCAGAAGCAGGTGCTCGACGAGGTGGAGCACTGTACGGCGACGATGAAGGCGGCGGACCTCCGAGCCCGGTAGTCCTCGTCGGTGAACTGGCCTCCCAGGAAGACTCGATCCTGGATTCCCAGAGCGGCGATTTCGCAGGCGCGAACGCCGAGGAAGGCCAGCGGGGGAACGTCGGGGACGGGCTGGTCGAATGAGATGTTGCCGGCGCGATGGGCGGTCGAGATCGACAGGTTGGGCGGAAAGGTGAACCGCTTCCAGGGTGTGGGTCCCACCGAGTACGCGAAAACCCGTTCGTCGGTGCTGCGCTCCAGCCGGTACCGTCCGGCAGTCTGCTGGTCCCGCCATCCGGCGGGCAGATCGGCGGCCGTCTGGATCTCGTCGTACACGATCGCCCCATCCCGAACCGTGGGGCCGATGACCTGTCGACCGGTGGCGCGGATGGCCTCGACGAGCGCACCGAGGTCCTGGCGGGCCAGGAACCACTGCCTGGCCGCGGCCGTCTGGCTATGGGCAGGGCCGGTGATCACAGCTCCGAAAACCTCCTCGGGAGACGACTGAGAGGCGGGCTTGATCCGATCGTCAGCGGGCGAACAGGTCCAGAAGCTGCAGGCGGGTCGCTCTGAGGCGGCGGCCTACAGCCTTGAGGACTCGAGGGTAGAGGCTTGCGGCGAGGGCGTGGTCTTCCTTGAGGGCCGCACGCAGCCGGGTGCCCTCGATGACGAGAGCCTGGCTGGACTCTGTGGCTACGACAGTCGACTGAGCCTGGGTATCGGCCAGCACAGCGGACCAACCGAAGATGTCGCCCGGCTCCACGCTCAGGATCGTGACCGGCCCGCGTTCGGGAACGAGCGTCCTCAGCGCCAGCCGACCGCGGATGAGAATGCCCATTGCCCGGGCGTCGTCGCCTTCGTGGAGGATCACCTCATCCGCCTCGAAGTCCTGGATCTCGCCGAGCTTGGCCAGGCGTTCCTGCGTTTCGGGCGAGAGCTCGGCTCCAAACCACGTGTGGTTGAGCATGGCGATGACAGAGGTGTAATCGTCCATTGCGCGAGCATGCATTTAGGGCCGATGCGCGGGGAGTGCCATCAGGTCGGCGGGCGCGGGCCATTCGGCCCCGTTGCCGGGCGCGGCTCCCGGAGCCGTTGCGAGGCCCGGCCCCTGGCGCCGCGCCGGCGCCGCTAGACTGCTAGCTGGTCTCCGCACGCGGAGTTGCGAATCAATGGAACCGAGGCGGCGCGTCGTCGCAGGTCTGACCGTAGCGGCCTTCGCCCTGATAGGCGTGGGTGTGGCCGCGGTGGTCTTCGACTCGGGCTTCGTCGTCGGCGGAGCAGCGACGGGGAGCGCGCGTGCGAGCGTGCCCCCGCCAAGCGCGCCTCCGATCAGCGCATCTCCGATCGCCCGCCCGACCGCACGCCTCGGCAGCGGCGCTCCCGGTACGCCGAGACCGAGCGCATCGGCTACGCCCACGGCCTCCGTTGAGCCTTCGGAGCGCGTCACGGGCTTCGTCCAGCAGGGCGACGGATTCGCGTACTACGCCGCCGATGGATCGACGATCCCGGTCATGCCGGTGCCCGGGTTGGAGGTCCAGATACAGTCGGGCAAGGCCTACTACTACGCTCTCGCGGGAAACCGCTACGGCCTCAAGGCCGGCTCGTACGCGGGCCAGTTCATGCCCCTGGTCACGATGGGCCAGGCCGACGGATCGAGCGCCGAGACCGGCGGGATAGTCCTGGCCGGCCCGGTCGTGAGCAAGCTCATTTCGGACGCGCTTGCCTCGATCAAGTCCGACCCCGACCGATGGATCGTGGCCCTGCCGGTCGACATTCGGACGTCGGCGGCCTCCATGGTCGATGTTTCTTTCGACCAGTTCGGGCTGGCGGGCTGGTCGAATACGCCGCGGGTCGTCGTCTCGTACACCGGCTCGCTTCCGGTGGTCGAGGCGGTCCCGACCAACGGCGGCTTCCACGTCCTCGTCGAGCAGCTGGGCGTCACCGCGTGGCAGGTCATAGACCCGGTTCGATTGAGCCTGCCGCCCGGTGCGATCGACCCGACGCACGCTATGAATCAGCTGCTGGTGTACGGCAACGGGACGCCCACGATCCCCGGCAAGAAGGTCCCGCGCGACACGCTCGTCGACGGAGCCGTGGCTATGGGGACGCCGATGCTCACGGCCACCAGCGACGTGAGCGTCTCGCTCGTCGTCAACGGCAGCCGGGAGGATCTCGGCCCGGACAAGATCCTCTACGTGGGTGACGTGCCGGTCTTCGTCGCCTCCAACTCCTAGGAGCGCTCCTCCTCGAGGAGGGTCCGGACTGCCGAGGAGTCAGACTGCGGGATGATCCCGGCGGCCCGAGGCGTGGCTAGACTTGCTCCTGCGGCAGCGAGGCAGTGAGGTTGGTCATGAGCGATCGATGGCACGAACGCAACGACGATGGCGAGGCCGAGAGGCAGCGCGGCGCCCTTACCGTCGGTCTGCTGCTGGTCCTGCTCGGCCTGTTCTTCCTGGCGTCCGAGCAGTCGACCTTTGGCATCGGCCGCTTCGGCTGGCCGGCGTTCGTCATCGCGCCGGGAGTCTTCCTGCTGGTCGTGGGTCTGGCCATCCCGCACGAGGGCGGCCTGGGCGCCGCCATCCCCGGCGGGATCATCGCCACGGTCGGGCTGGTGCTGGCATTTCAGGATGCCACCGGCGCCTACGCCAGCTGGTCCTACGCCTGGGCTCTCGTTGCACCCGGATCGGTCGGGCTGACCCTGACTCTCTTCGGGTTGCTCCACCGTCGCTGGGATCTGCTCGATGCGGGTTTGCGGACGGCGATGGTCGGGCTCGGGCTGTTCATCGGCTTCGGGCTCTTCTTCGAGAACGTCATCGGCATCGACGAAGGCCAGTCGAACACCGCCCTGCGCGACGCGCTGCCGCTGATGGCGGTGGGCCTCGGCGTGCTGATCGTGATCTGGAATCTGCTGCCGGGGCGATCGCGATCGGGCCGGGCCGGCACGGACGCATGGGACGGCGTGGAGCAGCCCACGCCCCCAATGCCACCGACGCCACCCGCCGGGTAGACCCACGCCGTAGCGTGGATCGGCCGTACGGATGCCGGCATGCCGCGCCGCCTCTGGAGCGCGACTTCGCGCAGTGTCGGCGGGCGATCCTGCCGGCGCTCCTCCCGGCCTCCAGCCTGGCCGCGGTAGCCCCACGCCGTAGCGTGGATCGGCCGTACGGATGCCGGCATGCCGCGCCGCCTCTGGAGCGCGACTTCGCGCAGTGTCGGCGGGCGATCCTGCCGGCGCTCCTCCCGGCCTCCAGCCTGGCCGCGGTAGCCCCACGCCGTAGCTTGGATCGGCCGTACGGATGCCGGCATGCCGCGCCGCCTCTGGAGCGCGACTTCGCGCTGTGTCGGCGGGCGATCCTGCCGGCGCTCCTCCCGGCCTCCACATTGGCCCGGGCGGCCGGTGGTCAGCGGACCTCGACCACCTTGTAGTCGAGCGTGCCGGCCGGCACCTGGACGCGAATCGTTTCGCCGGGATGGCGACCCAGAAGCGCCCGACCGATGGGCGACGTGAAGCTGATCTTGCCCGCCGTGGCGTCGGCTTCGGCTGAGCCGACTATCGTGAAGGTCTCCTCGCCGTGGCGGTCGGTCTCGACGACGACGGTCGAGCCGAGCACGACCTCGCTTCCGCCCTCGGAGCTGGCCTCGATCATGACCGCGGACTTGATCATCTGCTCGAGCTGCTGCACGCGGCCCTCGAGGAACGACTGCTCCTTGCGGGCTGCCTCGTAGTCGGCGTTCTCACTGAGATCGCCGAGCTCGCGGGCGGCCTTGATCCGCGCGATCACCTCGGGCCGTCGGTGTGCCGTCAGCTCATCGAGCTCGGCGTGTAGGGCAGCCAGGCCCGCGGCCGTGAGGTGCGTCGGGGCGCCGGACTGGTTCCCTCCGTGCGCCGAAGCGCTCTTCGACGAGCGTCGAACGACGGGCGTCTCGATCGCCGAGGGCCCGGTCGTAGGTTGCACCAGCTTGGCCGGCTTGCGCGGCGCCGCCTTCGGGCGTGTGGGCTTGGCCAGGAACGCCGGCCTCGTCGGGCGGGCTCGCATGGACGAGCTGCTCGACTCCATCTCGCTCTCGTTCGCGTCCGGCAGCACGGTCACTTTCTCGATCTTGACCGGCCGGGCAGCCGCATCGTCGTGAAGCGGTGCGGTCAGGCCATGAGCGCGCCGATCGCCCTTGGGAGTCGCCAGAACCGCATACGGAGGCGCTCCGGCGGCCTCGATGAAGGCGGCGAGGAGCGTGTCCTCGTACAGCTCCGGATCGCTCGTCGGAGCCCACCAGATGCGGGCTTTGTTGAGATCGTGGAGAGTCTTGAGCCAGTAGCCCAACGACTGCGGGCGGCGCTCGCCGAGCGGCGTCTTGTACATGCCGGCCAAACGTGCCGCCACCGACTTCTGACTCGAGCCGATGAACAGGATCGCCTGGCTCGGGAGCCAGAACGAGGCGAGACGCGACTGGAGTTCGGCTACCGACGGCCGCTTGCCGTCGAGGCGGAGGTCGGGGACGCGGCCCAGCCACTCACGGATGGCGTTCGGGTCGATCGAGACCTTCGGTTGCGGCGCGGGAAGCTCGACGATGAAGACGCCTGGGCCGCCGCCCGAGACCGGCTTACCCCACAGGACCGGTCCCTCGACCGGCAGGCCGTTGGCGCGCAGGAGGTCGCGGCCGTTGAGGAGAACTGTTGGAGATGGTGGTGTGGTCACTGGTCAACCGTGCCTTGCCGCTCGTGCATTGTCAAACGTGGTCCAACGTGCGCCGCCGAGCGGGGTCCCGGCCGTCGAAGGCCCGGCGAACGCCGGGCCTTCGAGTTCGTGGCGTGGGGGTTACTTGAGAAGAGAGGGATCTTCGGGAACCGGGATGCCCAGCAGCAGCGGCAGTCCCATCCGGTTGGTGTAGATCGGACGATAGCGGTCGGTGTTGTACATGGTGGGGATGTCGATCGAGCGCGGGCCCTGATCGGGGTTCGGAAGCGGGGAGTGACTGTACTTGCCGCCGCGAATGGCGACCATTCGGCCGCTGATCCCGTCGGCGATCAGGTTCATCGCGACGTTGGCGAACGTGATGCCCACCATCGCGTCCACCGCGTCGGGGTCGCCCGAGCGCAGGTCGTAGGTCAGTTCGCTGGCCAGCGTCTCCTGGCCGGACCGAGCCTGGATCTCCGAGGCGAGGACCTCGGCCACGTTGGCCTTGTGGCGGTGACCGAAGGAGTCGGCCGGTCCGTACTCCGTCAGTTCGCCGCCCTGCCACATCGCGCCTTCCGCCGCGATCGCGAAGGAGTAGTGGCTCGGGTTGTTCCTCTTGTCCTCGACGAGCAGCTCGACCAGGTGATCGAGATCGAACTCGTACTCGGGGATCAGGCAGCGGCCGCTGGTGACGTAGGCGGTGTAGAGGGCGGTGAAGCCGGCGTCGCGGCCGAAGATGCGGAAGACGCCGATCCGCTCGTGTGAGCCGAGGGTGGTCCGCTGGCGGTTGATCGCATCCTTGGCCCGGCTGATGGCAGTCGAGAAGCCGATGCAGTACTCCGTGCCCTGCACGTCGTTGTCCATCGTCTTGGGAACGGCGATCAGCTTGACGCCCTTGTCGGCGAGGACCTGGCTGAAGCTCAGGGTGTCGTCGCCGCCGATCGGGACGAGGTAGTCCAGTCCCAGGCGCTCGATGTTCTCGAGGACGACCGGCGTGAAGTTGTAGACGCCGTCCTTGACCTCGAGCTGCTTGAGGCGTTCTGCCGGGATGTGCTCCGGCAGCTTGCCCGCCTTCATCTTGCGAGCGTTCGTTCGGGAGGTGTGCAGCCACGTACCGCCGGTCCGATCGATCGAGCGCGTGTTGGTCCGATCGAGCGGGACGATGTAGTCGGTGTCGAGGCCGGGGCCCGGCTTCATGTGGGTGAGGCCTTCCCAACCGCGCCGGATGCCGTAGACCTCGTAGCCAATCTCGGTTGCGCGATAGACGACGCTCTTGATGACGGCATTCAATCCCGGGACGTCGCCGCCGCCGGTGAGGATGCCGATGCGCGGAGTTCGACTCATGCGTGCCTTCCGTGGATGTTCAGTCGCGGCCGAAACGAAGCGGCCGCGGTGTTACGACAGCCACATCTTAAGGCCCGCGGGGTCCCAGGCGCCGGTCCGAACGACACGAAACGTGACGTCCGCGTCACGAGCGGGGTGGCCGCGTGGCCCCGAGGCGGTGGGTCACGCGGCCGTGGGCGAGGCGCCGCCGCGGCGCCTCACCTGGCTTGCGGCGAATCCGGACCGCTCCGTGCGCATGGCTGACGGCGTCATTTCCCAATTCACGCCGGGGCGACATTGGGCAACGCGGCTACGCCCGCGCTTGCTCGGATGCTGACCCGCGCCGTCTCGGGGTGCGAGCGTAGCCGCCTGGGGAGCCGCAGTTCCGCAGGTGGACGGCGACTTCCGGGCCGGTATCGATCGGCAGCCCCGATTCGCCCGGCCCGGCTGTGCGAAGTCTTTCCCAATGTCGGTCTGGTGTGAACTCGGCAAGAAGCGCGCGGCTCCGCCGGCGGGGCGGATACCCGGCCGGCGGAACAGCCCGCCCCTGCGTACGGCGGAGGCCGGCCTGGCTTTGTCGAGCGCTATGACCTGGGGGCGAGCTCGCCGCCACCGCTCAGGCTGTAGGTCTTGCCGCCCAGGGAGCTGTTCGCCGCCAGGCTCGAGTCGTAGTAGACGGTGTGACCGTTGCCGTGGATGTTCGTGATGGTCGTTCCGGAGATGCCGCTCGCGTCCGAGAGACTGGTGAGGGTCGAATTGCCGGTGACGTTCCAGACGCTGCCGGAGTCCAGCGTGAGCGCGGCCGAGTCGATCGTGCCCGTGAGCGTCGTGCCGTTCTGGAGAGTCGCCGCGATCGAGCTCGAGGAGTCGCTGACCAGGTCGCCGGTGAGCGTCTCGCCGTCGGCCGTGAAGACGACCGTGCCGCCGTTCGAGCCGCTGGTGCCCCAGTTTCCGGTCGCGGCCTTGATGAGCACGCCGCCGCCCGCAGTGACGGCGACGCCCTTGAGGGTGATGACGCCGGTCGAGTTCGTGACGTAGAAGAGCGGCCCGCCGCTCGCGCCGGTCAGCGAACCGCCGGTCATGGTGAAAGTGCCCTTCGTGCCCGACGCGTCGCCGGACATGCTCTGATAGATCATCACCCCCCACTTGCCGGTCAGGGTGGAGGTGAGACTCGAGTCGTTGAGGGTGATCGAGTTGCCGCCTTCGATCACGGCGGCCTCGGAGCCGCTGGAGGACAGCGTGCCGTTGGTGACGGTGATCGCTCCCGTCGAGTAGATGGCAGGCGAGTTGGCGCCGGAGGTGGTTACCGTGCCGCCGGTCGCGGTGATGGTGCCGCCGCCGCGGTCCGTGGCGATAGCTCCGGAGCTGGCGCCCGCGGTCGAGATGTTCACGTTGGTGAGCGTGACCGTGCCGCCTCCGCTGGCCATCGCGCCGTGGGCGTATTGGCCGGTGTCCTTGATCGTCAGGTTCGAGGCGGTGACGGTAGACGTGCCGTAGGCGAAGACGCCGTTCGCTCCGTCCCCGGTCGTCGTGACGGTGCCGCCGGTGAGCGTCACCTTCCCGCCGCTCTGCGCCAGCACGCCGGCGTTCAGGCCGTAGAAGCTGCTCTCGTCGCTCGACTTGCTCGCGCCGGAACTGGCGATCGTGGCGTCCTTGAGGGTCAGATCGCCCGTGCCGTTGACCAGCACGGCCGACTCGTCGGCGTCGGTGGCGTCGTAGCTCAACGCCCGATTTCGTGCTCGTACCGCTGCTCAGGGTGTAGGCGCCCGTCGGGGTGTACTGCGCGGTAGAGGCGCCGCCGGGAGCCGCGCCGCCTGCGCCGCCGGGCGCTGCGCCGCCGGGAGCGCCGGGAGCGCCGCTGGGAGCTGCGCCGCCGGGAGCCTCTGGAGCGCCCGAGGCGTTCGGCTGCGCAGGATTGGCGTTTGCGGCGTTTGCGGTGGAGGCCGCCCCCGCGGCCTGGCCCGTGGCGGTTGCGGCGGCGCCGGAGCCGCATCCGGCCAGCACGATGGAGATGGCGATTGCGGGAATCGCGAGGTGCGACAGGCCTCTTGCCCGGTGGCGGCCGACCGGGGTGGCGGCGACCGGCATGGCAGGCTCGGCGGGGTCGATCATGGGTGACGGCGTCCTTTCACGCTAAGCCGGCTGGACGGGCCGGCCCCGAGACTTGCCGCGCGCCCTGTGCGCCACCGGCAGCGGCTCGGGTTCGATGACGCCATCGTTGCCGCGCCGCCTTTCAGTGGGGTTACAGCCGAACGCGAGCGCCGCCGAGCGCGAGCGCCGGCCCCCCGAAGCTAGCCCTCGAATCGGTAGCGCAGAAAGAGGTCGTCGCCGGCCCGTCGGACGGAGAGCAGTCCGGCCCAGTGGCCGCGCCCCTCGCCGAAGCTCGTGCCCTCGACCAGGGAGAGGCGGTGGGCCGATCCGTCGCGGCCGGCCATCTGCGGGGCGAGTGTGAGGAAGAGCTCGTCCACCAGGCGGGCCCTGAGGAGCTCGCCAAAGAGATGCGGCCCGCCTTCACACAGGGCGATGCGAGCGCCTGTGCCCTGGACGACCTCGATCAACGTTCCGATGGGCACATGCGCGCCGTCGCCCGTCACCTCGACCCGGACATTGGGGGCGAGGGGCAGAGTGGCCAGCCGTTCCGCGCCGGCCTTCGTGGTGACGACGATGACCGGGACGTCCGGGGCGTTGAGGCCGGCGTGCGTGGCGTCCAGGTTGCCGCTCGCGGTGACGACGATCGTGGTCGGCTGGGGCGCGAGCCACAGCTCGGTTCGCCACGCCGCGAACGAACCGGCGAAGGCCGGCTGGATGTGGCGGGCCGTCCATTCGTGGCGCCGCCCGGCGCGAACGGTTCCCGCCCCGACGATCACCACGTCGGCCAGGCTGCGAAGCAGGGCCATCATGAATCGGTCGGCCTCGGAGAAGCCGCTGACGTCGCCGCCGCCCGTGCCCAGCTCGCCCGAGCCCATTGCCGCGACGCCGTCGAGACTGGTCACGAAGTTGGCCAGCACGGTCGGGCGATCGAGCCGGAGGCTGACGGCCAGCTCGCCGGCGAATCGGTCTCGCCAGCGGCGGCGGCAGTTGGCCACCCCGGACGTCGACCAGATCGGCGTTCGGCCCGGGCGCCTGCCAGAGCGATTCGAGCGCAAGCCCCTCACTGCGGCCGGCCATCGTCACCTCAATCGCGGACCGCCGGGCCCGCCGTCTCTGCCGTTCCTGCCGGCTCCCCGCCGGAGGTCCGGTGTGGGCCTATCCGGAGCCCCGCCGGACCGTACGAGTATGCGCGCGCCGCCGCATCGGTGGCGAATTGCCCACGGTACGCGTCGCGGACGCCCCGGCCGGTTTCGGTGGGGGAGACGCCCGGCTACAGCCAGCGCAGCTCCGAAGTCTCGTCGTCGACGACTGCCCGAGCGCACGTCGGGCAGTACCAGCGCGCCTCGAGGGGCGTGCCGCAGGTCTCGTGACGAAGCGCCTCCGCCGAGCCGGCCCGCGCTCCCCAGCCTGCCAGGAGGCGCAGGGCGCCGGCGAGCTCCCGGCCTTCGGCCGTCAGCTCGTAGCTCAGGCGGAGCGGGCGCCGCGAGTAGGGGCGGGCCAGCAGCACCCGCTCGTGTTCGAGGCGCTTGAGTCGGTCGGACAGGATGTTCGGGGCGATGCCCGGCAGAGCCGCCTGCAGGTCGTTGAAGCGGAGCGGGCCTCCGAGCAAGGACTCCACCACGAGCAGGCACCAGCGGTCGCCGACTCGAGCGAGCGCCGTCTGGAGCGGCGACGGCAGGGACGTGCCCGTCTGACCGTCTCGCGCGGGTCGGCGGGTCCGAGTCGAGGCGGGCGGCCCGTCCGTGACCTTCATCTCGGTCGTTGATTCGGGCTGTTCCGGCATGCGTCCCATGGTAGCGATTCCACTCTTGCGCCCAGGGTCACGAGGTAGTAACTTGCTGCTTGCAAGTGACTATATACCAGCAGTCGGGCGGGCCGGTCGCATCCGGACCACCCCGGGAGTATTCGATGAGCGCACTGGATGAACTGCAGCAGGTCGTAGCCGAGGTGGCCGAGCGTGCCGCTCCGACGGTCGTGGGCATCGGCGGACACCGGCATCGAGGCAGCGGCGTGGTCGTCGCCAGGGATCGCGTCCTGACGAACGCGCACAACGTCTACGAGGACGGCGCCATCTGCGTCTTCTCCGACGGCCGGACGGAGCAGGGCAAGCTGCTCGGCCAGGACATGGACGGAGACCTCGCGGTCCTCGACGTGGACACTGGCAGCGCCGCGCCGCTCTCGTGGGCCGGCGAAGAGGCCTCGCCGCAGCTCGGGACGGTCGTCTTCGCGGTTGCCAGCGCGGGCGAAGGCGGAATTAGGGTCACCGCGGGCCAGGTCTCGGGCGTGGCCAAGTCATTCCGGGGACCCGGCGGTCGGCTTATCGGAGGCGGCATCGAGCATACGGCGCCCCTGGCGTCCGGCTCGTCCGGCAGTCCGATCCTCGACGCCGAGGGCCGGATGCTCGGTCTGAATACGCAGCGGCTCGGCGGGGGCTTCTACCTGGCGATACCGGCCGACGCGGCTCTGAAGAGCAGCATCGACGCCCTGATTCGCGGCGAGTCGACCGTTCGGCCGCGGCTGGGCATCGCCATCGCACCGGGTCACGTGGCTCGCCATCTTCGGCGAGCGGTCGGTCTTCCCGACCGAGACGGCATCCTGGTGCGGGGCGTCGAGGAGGGCAGTCCGGCCGAAGCCGCCGGAATCCGCACCGGCGACCTGGTCGTGTCCGCCGCCGGCTCGCCGGTGCCCGATCCCGACACGCTGCACGCGGCCCTGGCGAAGGCCGGATCCGGCAGGCTGGAGATCGGCCTGGTTCGCGGCGTCGACGAGCTGACGGTCGGCGTCGACCTCGGGGCGGTGGCCGCAAAGCCCGACTGACACTGGGCGAGCGTTCGACGCAACGAGACCGGGCCGGCTCGCCGTTCCGCCGCTGCGCGGCGCCGCGGAGCCCACGAGCCCCTCCGGCTGCGCCATGATTGGCCCATGTCCGAACAACGGGCCGGCGCCGCCCCGACTCTCGTGGGCGTCGACGTCGGTTCGACCCACATCAAGGCCGCGCTCGTGGAACCGGGGAGTGGCGTGCTCCACGTGGCGCGACGCGCCACGGAGACCCACCAGGTCCGCGGCGGAGGCGCGTATCACCGTCCCGGCGAGGTGCTGGCGGCGGTGAACTCGGCTATCGCGGAATGCGTGGCCGCGGCCGGCGCGCGCCGCAAGCCCGCGGCCGTCGGCATCGCCAGCATGGCCGAATCCGGCGTCCCCGTCGATCGCCGAAACCTGCCCGTCGGCGACATCCTGGCGTGGCACGATCCGCGGCCCGAACGGCAGGCGGCCTGGCTGGAGAGGCAGATCGGGGCCCCGGCGCTCTTCGCCCGGACGGGCCTCCGCCCGGAGCCGAAGTACACCCTGCCCAAGCTGCTGTGGCTGCGCGAGCACAAGGCGGCCGACTTTACTCGGTTGAGGCGCTGGGCCGGAGTCGCCGAGCTCGTCGCCCTCGACCTGACGGGGAACCTCGCGACCAACGCCTCGCTCGCCTGCCGGACCCTCGCCTTCGATGTCACGGCGCGGGCCTGGGATGTCGAACTGCTCGGCCTGGCCAGCCTGGGGCCCGACGAGATGCCCATCGTCCTGCCACTCGGCGAGGCGGTCGGCGGGTTGAGCGCGGCGGCGGCAACCCGACTCGGACTGGCGGCCGGAACGCCCGTGGCGATCGCGGGCCACGACCATCTCGCCGCGGCGTTGGGAGCGGGCGTCACGAAGCCCGGCGACGTCCTCGACTCGATGGGCAGCGCCGAGGCAACGCTGCTGGTGTCGGAGCGGCCGGTGCTCGCGGACGAGCTGCGGCGCGGAGGCTACTCGAGCGGCTGCCACGCGCTGGACGGTCTGGCCTACGTCTCCGGCGGGTTGCAATCATCCGGTGCCCTGATCGACTGGTTCCTGGACACCTTCCTCGACGGAGGCGAAGCGAAGGCTGCCGGGGCGGGCCACGCCGGCGCTCACGGCCGGGTCGGCGGGTCGACTGCCGCGGAGGCCGAACGGTACGCGCGCTTCGTCGAGCTTCTGGATCGGGCCGGTCCCGGTCCGGTCGAGCCGATCGTTCGGCCGTACCTGCGGGGCCGAACGGCTCCCCATCGCGATCCGTCGGCGGGCCTGGAGTTCGAGGGACTGCGCGAGACCCACACTCTCGTCGACGTGGCCGCGGCCGTCGTGGACGGCTGCGCGTACCACGTCCGCTGGATGCTCGACGAGCTCGCCCGCATCACCGGCACGCCGCTCGACCGCGTCAAGCTGACCGGGGGCGGGGCGCGGAACCGGCGCTGGGTGGCCGCCAAAGCGGCGCTCGGCCCAGGGCGGCTGGAGGTCGTCCGGACCGACGAGGCTGCGGCGCTGGGCGCGGCCCTGGTGGCGGGCATTGCCGGCGGCGTGTACGGGTCCGTGGAAGAGGCCCTGGCCGACGCCTCGCCGTTCGATCGGGTCACGGCGCCGGCCACCGTTCGCGCCCGCTACGACGCCGCGTACCTGGATCGGTGGCTGCCGGCCGTGATCACGCGTCTCCGTCAGGGCGGCCTCTCCTAGCGCGGGGACGCGCCCACTCTCAGCGCCGGCCGATCGGGATCCTCGTTGTCGACGACGGCGTCAGCTTTGTCCTGCGGACGGGCCTGGGCGAAGTAGAGCCGCTGGCCCGGCACGTAGCGCACGGCGTATCGATACCGCGCCGCTTCCTCTCCGCCGAGCGTCGCCGCGTCGCGAGCCACGGCTCGCCGCTGCGTCTCGGCGAATGGCACGGCCACGAAGACCGTGAAGTCCCACAGGTCGATCAGCTCGCGGCGGAGCAGGAACACTCCGTCGAAGACGAGGACCGCGTTCGGCGGCGCACTCTCCGCCGGCGCCGCGACTGGCTCGTCAGTCCGGTGATCGAAGATCCGGCGCCGGAACGTGAGATTGCCGCCGGGACCGAGCGGATCCAGCAGCGCCGCCCGGAGGGTCGGATAGTCGAACGAGTCGTGGAAGTAGCCGTGCGGCGACTCCGTGCCGCGGGCGTAGCGCTGCGCCCTGGGCCGGTGGAATCCGTCGACCGAGGCCCGGATCACCGGCCGGCCCGAGCGCTCGATGAGGGGCGCGATCTCGTCGGCGAGGATCGTCTTTCCGGCCGCGTCCGGCCCGTCGATGGCCACCCGCACCGGATGGGGGCGTTCGACGCGGAGGATCATCCGGGCCAGGAGTTCGAGGCAGCGCGCGCGTTCGGGCGTCATGGGTTGGATTCTGGCCCGAACCGACGGGTCTGTGGCGGCGCCCGGCGGCGAGCGGCGTTCCGCCCGGCGGGCCGGCCGCCGCGCGCCCTACGTTCGGCGCATGAGCACTTCCGGCCCCGTCACTGCGCGCGCACCGCCTCGGATAATGGTCGATCCGAGTCCTGCTATTCGACATGTAGGCGGCAGGCCGGCCGGCGACCCATGCGGCGGACCGCCCGAGGGGCCGCGGGCTGGCGACTGGACGCGGCGCTAAACTCGGTCTATGAACTGGTTCGTCGATTCTCACAAGCTCAAGATGCCATCTCCAGACGAAGCGCTGCCCGGCCGCCCGGAGGCCATGCAGGTCCCGGCGCGGCACGCCGTCCTTGGCACCGCTCTACGACCGCCCTATCCCGCCGGCACCGAGATCGCCGAATTCGGCATGGGTTGCTTCTGGGGCGCCGAGAAGCTCTTCTGGTTGACGCCCGGCGTCGTCTCTACGGCGGTCGGATACTCGGGCGGCTTCACGCCGAACCCAACCTACGAGGAGGTCTGCACGGGCCGGACCGGCCACATCGAGACCGTCCGGGTCATCTTCGACCCGGCGCGCATCTCGTACGCCGAGCTGCTCAAGATCTTTTGGGAGGAGCACGACCCGACCCAGGGCATGCGCCAGGGCAACGACCAGGGCACGCAGTACCGCTCGGCGATCCTGACACACGGCGCGGAGCAGCAGCGCGAGGCGGAGGGGTCGCGGGTTGCCTTCCAGGAGCGACTGACGGCGGCCGGTCTGGGCACGATCTCGACGGAGATCCGTCCGGCGCCCGAGTTCTATTTCGCCGAGGCCTATCACCAGCAGTACCTCGACAAGAACCCGAACGGCTACTGTCCGAACCACGCCACTGGCGTGACTCTACCGGCCGACTTCTTCAAGTCGGTAGGGGCAGCTCAGCGAGCGGCGGAAGCGGCGAAGGCGATCGAACAGGCTCGCTGACCCGCCGACCGGCGGGCCGGCCCTCGGCGGCGACGCGGCGCGAGGTAGCGCCGGCGCGAAGGCAGTGGGACCATTGCGCCATTGCCTAGCCAGTCGCTGTTGACCCCGGATGCGCCACTGGCCGCCGCCATCTTCCTGGTGGCGATCGGCCTGGTCATCGCTCGACCGCGGCGTCTGACCGAGGCTTCGTCCGCCGCGCTTGGCGCAGGCGCGATGGCGCTGGCGGGGCTCGTCTCGCCGAGCGGTGCCGTCTCCGACGTCGCCGGCCATTGGAACGTACTGCTCTTCTTCGTGGGCCTGACGGGCGCGGCGGCGGTAGCGGAGCGAAGCGGCCTCTTCGACGCGGTGGCCGGCACGTCCGCGCGGCTTTCGGCGGGCAGCCCCAGGCGACTGCTGGTGGCGGTCGTCGCCGCGGGCGCGATCGTCGCGGCGCTGCTGTCCAACGATGCCGCCGCGCTCGTGTTGACTCCGGTCGTCTACGTTCTCGTGGCCAGATTTGGCCTGGCGCCGCTTCCATACGTGCTCGCCTGCACCTTCGTGGCCGATGCCGCATCGATCGCGCTCCCGGTGAGCAACCCGGTGAACGTCATCGTCAGCGACCGCCTCGGCGTGAGCGCGGCCGGCCTGGTGCCGGTGCTCCTGCCGTCCGCCATCGCGTCCGTCGCCGCTTTGCTCGGTTGCCTGTTCCTGATCTACCGCCGGCAGCTTCCCGCTCGAGCACCGCTCGTGCCCCGGTCGGCCTCCTGGGCTTCGTGGACCGGGGTTCCGCGGAGACTGCTTGCGGCCTTCGGCGTGGCGGTCGGCGCATTCGCAGTCGCTTCGGTGGTGGACCTGCCGCTCGGGCCGACGATGGCGGCCGTGTGGCTTCTGTTGCTCGGCGTCGAATGGACGAGCCGGCGTCCGGATCGGCCGCTGGACGGTATCGGCTGGTCTCTGCTCGTCTTCGTGGCCTCGATGGGCATTCTCGTGGACGGGCTCTCATCCGCCGGCATAACCGGTTGGCTCGCGCAGGTCGTGCTGGGGCAGGTGCGCGACTCGCCCGCCGCCGTCATGGTCGTGACCGCCTTCGCGGCGGCCTTCGGTTCGAACCTGGTCAACAACCTGCCCGCCGCGTTCGTCTTCGCCGACGCCGTCCACGGCGCCGGCCTGAGTACGGCCAGCGCTCATGCCGCTGCCATCGGTACGATCATCGGGGCCGACCTGGGCCCCAACTTGACGCCGGTCGGATCGGTCGCCACGCTCCTGTGGTTCGTGCTCCTGCGCCAGCGTGGCCTTGAGGTGTCGACGTGGAGCTACATCCGGATCGGGCTCATCGTGACTCCGGTCACCATCGTCGCCGCGCTCGGCGTCGCTCTGCTTCTGGGAGTGCCGAGGTGACGAGGCCGTGAGCGCACCTCGGCGGTTCCTCGTCGCCCTGGCCGGAACCGAGGACGCCGCTCTGCCCGAGCGGGTCGCCAAGATTGTGGGGGCCGGCGGACCCGACCTCGAGATGACGCTCCTGCACGTTCAGGAAGCGGGCCCTCGGGAACTCGCCATCCAAGACCCTGTCGTTCGCCGAGGACCCTGGCCCCTGCCCCGGAGGGATCTGATCGACCGTCGTCTCGCGGACGCGGACGACGAAACAGCGACCCAGCTCCTGGCGGTTTGGCAGGAGCGCTTCTCGGCGGCCCTGCCCGAGGCGCAGATCGCACAACTCGTCGCGCTGGGTCGCCCGGAGCAGGAGATCGTCGCCGCTGCCGGCCGGCTGAACGCGGACGCGGTCATCCTGGGCGCTCGCCCGCAAACCGGCCCGACCGAGCCCGGGCCCAAGAGCGTGGGTCACGTGGCACGGTTCGTGGTCGACCACTCCCCCGTGCCGGTTCTGCTCATCCGCCGCTCGACGTAGCCCACCCAACCCAGAACGGAACGGCACGTCGAGCATTCATCCCGCGTGCTCAGACGATGCCCAGCGGCCGCTCGATGGCCGCGTCGGAGCGGAACTGGCGATCGACCAGGACGCGGATGACGTAGTCGATCTCCAGGCCGGCGCCGTCGAACGATGGCGCCGACCCGGCCGGCACGAGCAACCGAGCCTGGGCGGCGCCGCTCGACAGCGAGGCCGGATCCACGGCCGCCGAGGCAACCACTCCCTCGACGCCGTTCGGGGCGTTGGTGCGGCGGTGGATCTCGATGCGGGCGCCCCTTCCGCTCGGCGCCGACGGCCACGAAACCTGAACGTCCGCTTCCTGACCCGCCGGGGCGGGGAGTGGCGAGGTGACGCTGATCGAGCCGTCGCCCACGGGCACGCTCGCCATCAGGCTCGTGCCGCCCTGCTTGCCCACGCCCGCCCGGAGAAGGTCGGGGTGCTGGGCCAGCGGCAGGTAGCTCGCGGCCCAGTGGTCCGAGCCCATGGCGACGTCCCATCGGACCTCGAGCGCCCAGGCGATGATCGACTCGCCCAGGTGCGCCGTCGGCGGACCGAGTGGCGGCGCCGGCACGGCGAACGGAGCCTCCCACGTTGCCCCCGGCTGGAGTTCCGTCGGGATCGGCGGTTCCAGGAAGGCATCCGCGGAGAAGAGCTTGCCCTGGGTCTCGACCCAGTTCTCGGTGGTGGTGGCGCGACCAGCGCCGTCGCGGTGCTCTTCCGAGCGGCGGACCTCGTCCAGCCGCAGGCCAACGAGCCGGAGATACGCCTTGCGCGCGGAGACCGCCTTGACGGCAGTCAGGCGGACGTGGCCCGTGATGCCGTCGCCGACACGCGCCGGCGCGTCGAGGACGAACTCACCGGTCACCGCGCCGTCGGTGGGCTTGAGCAGTTCCTCCGCGGCCACCGAGTGGAGGGGATGGCTGCCCGCTGGACCCGCCAGCCTGGGGCCGTTGATGGCGTCGAAGGGGGAAGGCGCCGATCCGCTGTGGCCGGAGAAAAGGCCGAAACCGAGGCTGGATACCATCGTTGAACCTCCGGCGTGGTTGGGCGGATCGGCGGCGAGCGCAGGCCCGCCGGTTGAATAGTAGAGCCCCGCCGGGACCGGTGGCCGGTCGACCGTCGGGGCCGCGGCAACGGCCCCGACGCGACGCCCGATGGACTACGCGGCCAATTCCATGTCCCCGGGCATGACAGGCTCCGTGGGCGACTCAGCTCTCGCAAGCCGGGCCACCGCGGCGGGCAGGACGAGCGCGAGCAACGCTCCGCCGGCTACTACCGCGGCCCCGACCCAGACGGCCGGAACGAGCCCGTCGGTGTACGTCTGGGGAGTGGCGTAGGACCCGGTGGCCGAGAAGATGGCGCCGAGGACCGCGATCCCGAAAACGCCGCCCAGCTCGCGGATGGTGTTGTTCGCCCCCGAGGCCTTTCCTTCGTCGTCGCGCGGGACGGCCGAGAGGACCACGTTGGCAATTGGCGCGAAGAAGAGCCCCATGCCCGCGCCGCTGATCACGAAGGCGGGCACGAGGCTGGGGTACGAGACGGTGGGGGAGGTCAACGAGGCGACCCAGCCGAGGCCGGCGGCCATCAAGGCGAGACCGGTCACGAGGATCGGTCTGGCTCCGATCCGTCCCGACGCCCACCCCGCGATCGGCGCGACGAGGACCGGCGTAGCCGTCCAGGGGAGGATCCGTAGCCCGGACTCGAGCGGGTTCAGTCCCTGGACGATCTGGAAGAACTGCGACAGCAAGAAGATCGACCCGAACATCCCAAACGACATCAGGAACGAGATTCCGTTGGCTACTACAGAGGCGCGGCGCTTGAAGAGGTGGAGCGGAAGCATGGGGTGACGAGCCCGAGACTCCCAGACGAGGAAAGCGCCGACGAGGGCGAAGCCGGCGACGATGGCGGCGATCACCTGGGCGTCCGTCCAGCCCCGACCGTTGCCGTGCGTCACGCCCCAAACGATGCCCACGAGACCGATGCTGGCGATGGCCACGCCGGTCAGGTCCAGGGAACGGTCGGGGCCGTGGCTCTCCTCCAGGCGCAGAGTGAGCGAGCACGACGGTGACGATGCCGATGGGGACGTTGATCCAGAAGATCCAGTGCCACGAAACGCCCTGCGTGATGGCGCCGCCGACCACGGGCCCGACGGCCACGGCAAGGCCGCCGATTCCGCCCCATGCCCCCAGCGCGAGCGGTCGCTTCTCGGCGGAGATCGCGGCGGACAGGATCGTCAATGTCAGGGGCATCGCGATGGCTCCGCCGAGGCCCTGCGCGGCCCGCGCGGCAATGAGAATGCCGCTTGTCGGGGAGAGAGCCGCGGCCGCGGAGCCGAGCGTGAAGATCGAGACTCCGATCGTGAACATCCGCCGCCGTCCAAAGCGGTCGCCCAGTGCCGCGCCCATCAGAAGGAGTGCGGCGAAGGTCAATGTGTAGGCGTTGACGGTCCATTCGAGATCACTGAGAGAAGCGCCCAGGTCGCGCCGGATCACCGGCAGGGCCATGGTTACGACCAGGTTGTCCAGGCTGACCATGAAGAGAGCGGTCGCCGTTATGGCGAAGGTCCAGAGCGTCGATGTTCGCCGGTTCATGGAGAATCCTCTCTACTAATTGAGTGCTCGCTAAGTTACGTGGACAAAAAAGGGGGACTGGCTAGCAATGGCCGAACTCGCCTCCGGTCAACGAACCGAAGAAGTCCTCGAGCGTGGATTCGTCGCTGATGCTGGCGATGACGTTGATCAGCATTCCGTCCGCGAACCAGCTTCGGACGGCGCCCGGATCGGCTCCCGAGACGGCGGCAACCGTTTGCCACAGGGTGCCGTAGTTGTCCCGAACGACGGCTTGAATGTCGGGGTCCTGGCAGGCCGCATAAGCCTGTAGCTGCAGCCTCAGAATGCCTCGATCGGCCAGCAGCAGCCGCACGTAGGCGTGGCCCATCTCCTCGAGGATCCGTCCGGGCGCGGCACCTGCATCGCGCATCGGTTTGCCGGACTGCTCGAAAGTCCGCTCCGTTCGCAGGAAACAGTCTCGTACGGCGGCGAGGAAGAGCTCCTTCTTCGTGCCGAACAGCTGGAACAGGTAAGGCTGCGAAACCCCAGCGCGCCGGGCTATCGATTCGGTCGACGTGCCGGAGTAGCCGGCCACGGCGAACTCGATCGACGCCGCCGCGACGATTTCGTCGCGACGTTCATCCGCGGTCAGCCGGGCGGTCACACGCACGCCCGTAACTTAGTGAGCACTAAGTCGCTTGTCAAGAGGCAACGGGGCGGAGGTGGAGCAGGCTGGCACATCTCGCGCCGCCCCGCGTCGCTACCGCAGCGTCCGACTCGCGTACGCCTCAAGGCGTTCGAGCGCCGCCGGCAGGTTCGAGCGGCCGAAGCCGATCCGGAAGTGGTTGCGCGTGTCGGCGAAGACCGTGCCCGGCAGGAGCAGGACGCCCGTCTCGCGCACCAGATCCTCGACGAACCCGTCGATCGGGCGACCGTCGACAAGACGGGGGAAGCCGATGCTTCCGCCGCGCGGCCGGACCCACTCGAAGGTTCCGGCCCAGCGCTCGAAGAACCCGTCCAGGAGTGGGAGATTGGCCTCCACGATGCCGCGGCTTCGCGCCAGGACGCGCTCGCGCGCTCGCAGCGCGATCAGGGCCAGAACCTCGGCCGGAGCCGAGGCGCAGATCGTCGTGTAGTCCTTGAACGCGGCCAATCGCTCCAGCAGTTCGCGGTCCCGGGTCGCGACCCAGCCTATCCTCAGGCCCGCAAGGGCGAACGACTTCGACATGACCCCGATGCTGACGCCCGTCGCCAGCGCGTCGGCGCCGGCGGGCAGTCGGTCGGCCGGGTCGAACTCCAGGTAGCGATAGACCTCGTCGACGACCAGGTGGGCGCCGCTCTCCGCCGCGATCTCCGCCAGCCGATCGAAGGTCGCCCGGTCGCTCAGCGAGCCGGTCGGGTTGTGCGGCTCGTTGATCAGGATGAGCCGCGTGTTCGGCCGCATGGAGGCGCGCACCTCGTCCGGATCCAGGCGCCAGCGGTCGGCCTCGCGCAGGTCCACTCGCGTGACCTCCGCGCCAGCCGCCCGAGCCACTTCGGCCAGAGACTGGTAGGCCGGTCGCACCACGAGGGCGT
The DNA here is from genome assembly GCA_963838285.1 of uncultured Chloroflexia bacterium. Classification (GTDB taxonomy): domain Bacteria; phylum Chloroflexota; class Limnocylindria; order Limnocylindrales; family CSP1-4; genus Fen-1039. The sequence goes on along the minus strand of CAWIQP010000004.1, from coordinate 849,904 downwards.
GGTCGCCCGGCCCGAGAAGGACGTTGTGGATGGCGAAGATGGCCTCTTCGGCGCCGGAGAAGATCAGCACCTCGTCCGGCGAGACCCGCTCGTACAGGCCCGCTATCGCGGCCCGCAGCGCGGGGTCGCCGGGCGATTCGGTGTAGCCCAGCCGCAGGTCGGCCCATCGGCGCCGGCCGTCGTCGTCCGCGAGCTCGAGCAACTCACGCATCGGCCAGCCCTCCACGTCGGAGGCGCAGAGCAGCATCTCGGCCCGGAACTCCCAGCGGGCGAAGAACCGTTCGAGGGCGAAATCTCGCAAGCGCATCGGACCTCCCATCCTGCGGCCTTCCTACGGTACCGAATCGGGCCCGAATAGGAGCAATGGCGGACTCGAACGGCCGGCCGTCCGGCCGATACCTACGAGGCAGGGCCGATACGTTGCGGCCGTGTGCGTGTTGGAGTCCGCGGGCCGGCACCGAGAGCCCGCCAGCGGCGGCAGATCAACCAGCGAGTCGAGGGCCATGGAGCCGACTTCGCGACCGCACCATGCCGGACCGGGTTGGACTCGGGAGGGCACGGGCGCGTGAACCTTCCTGCGGCGGGCCGGCTGTCGACGCGCCGGACCACTCGACGCGTGGGCTCCGGCGCACGCGCCCAAACGGCGTCGCTCGTCGCCGCCTGCATCCGCCGACCGGCCCTGACCGCGCTAGTCGTCGGTCTGGCGATCACGGCTTCGTCGGCCCTTCTCGAGGCCCTCAACCCTCGCAACTACTGGCTCCTCTTCGAGGATATCTCCTGCGTCGTGGCGCCCGGAGCTGCTGCGATAGCCGTGGCGATGGCCGCCGCGGAGGGCAGTCTGGAGCATCGGCCGGCCCGCCTCGGTCTGGCGTCGTCTCTGGGGTTGACCGCGACCGGCCAGGTGGTCGCCGCGATTCCCGACCTGGTCCATCGGACCCTCGCTCCACTCAGTGCCGTGTCGAATGTCTGCTACGTGGTTGGGGCGGTTCTCGGCGTCTCGACCCTTGCGGTGACGCTCTACCGGCAACTCGAGAAGGAGTCCCGACGGACCGTTCTCCTCGACGGCCTCGTGATCACCGCCGCCGCGATGACGTTCGTCTTCGCGAACTGGCTTCACGAGAACACGCTGCCCGGCGGCCAGGCCGCTTCGCCGGCAGATCCGACGGTCAGCCTCCTTCTTCCCCTGGTCTCCGCCCTCTTCTTCGCGAGCGCGGCGGCCGTGGTCGTAACGGCGCTGACTCTCCGGATCGCGCCGTCGCGGCGCGGAGTCTGGGCGGTGACCATCGGGATCGTGCTGCTCGCCGTCGCCTGGGAGGGCTGGATCGCGCGCTTCCTGTCCGGAGCCCCGGACGGCATCGAGCCGATGGATTTCATCTTCCCGGCCGGTGCCCTTGCCCTGGGCTACGGCGGCGTCACGTGGACGCTGGCCCGGGGCGATGGACGGCGGTACGAGCGCCTGGCCCGCGCCGCGTCGGATTGGCTTCCGATCGTGGCCATCGTCGGTTGCACTGCCCTGGACGTCATGCCTCGCTCGCGGCCGCTCGACGTCGATCCCATCGCCGTCGGGACGTGCGCCGTGGTGCTGCTTGCCGTCCTGAGGCAGCGCATCCTCCAGAACCGGGAGCGCCTGGCCTCGGAACGATTGACCACGGAGATGAGCGACCGGGCCGCCACCACCGTTTCGCTGGCGCGGCTCGAGGCGACGCCGACGATCGAAGGCACGGCCGGGCGCATCTGTTCCGAGGCGCTTCGAATCGACGGCATCGACACGGTGGTGCTGTTCGCCTTCAGCCCGACCGGCGTCGTGCCCATCGCCGTTGCCGGCCCGACGTGCCGGCCCGTGACGGTGGGCGAGCCGATTCCCGACGACAGCGGCCATGAGCTGATCGAGCACGCCGAGTTCGGGCTGTGGCTGGAATCGTGGTCGAGCCGCGTCCCGCGAGACGAATTCGACCGCACCACGATCGCCTCCGGGCTGTGGGCCGAAGCGCTGGCCCCGCTCATCTGGAACGAGCAGGCGATCGGGCTGCTGTCGATGGGCGCGATGTCGGCCCACCATGCGCGCCGCCTGTCCGACCGGCTCGCGACACTGACCGAATTCTCCGTCATGTCGGCCGCGGTCCTCGGGCCGATGCTGTCCGAGCGCTGGCAACGCGAACGCACGCGAGCGGACGTACAGGGCGTCATCGCCGCCCAGGCCTTCACGCCGGTCTTCCAGCCGATCGTCGACCTCAGGACCAGGCAGTCGGTCGGCTACGAGGCCCTGACCCGCTTCGACGACGGGACGCGGCCGGACCTGCGGTTCCTCGCGGCCGACAAGGTCGGGATGATGGTCCAGCTCGAAACGGCCTGCCTCAACCTCCAGGTCGAGCAGGCCAGGCGGCTGCCGGAAGACAGCTTCCTGAGCCTCAACGTGTCGCCCGCGCTGGCCACCTGCCTTACGCCCCTGCTCGACGTGCTGGCGGCCGCCGACCGCGCGGTCGTTCTCGAGGTGACCGAGCACGTCGAGATCGACGACTACCCGCGCCTCACGGCCGCCCTGGACCAGGTTCGGCCACACGCCATGCTGGCGGTGGACGATGCCGGCGCCGGGTACGCCGGCCTGCATCACATCCTCGAGTTGCGGCCGCAGTTCGTGAAGCTGGACATCTCGCTCGTCCGCAATGTCGACACCGACCCCGCGCGGCAGGCGATGGTCACGGGCATGGCCCGCTTCGCCGAAAGCGTCGGCTGCGCTCTCATCGCGGAGGGGATCGAGACGGAGAACGAGCTCACCGCCCTCAAGTTGCTCAAGGTCGAGTTCGGGCAGGGCTTCTACCTGGCCCGACCGGCGCCGATCGACGCGATCGTGCGCGCGTCGGCCGCGGCCCGACGGTCCGTCTCGAAGGCCGCGAAGTCCGTGCGGCGCCGCGAGGCGGCCTAGTTCCCATGGCCCTTGACCCGCGTCCGCGGCCGAGTGGAACATCGGGACTCGACGGGCCGGATCCGACTCTCATGTCGCACTTCCGGGCCGCAGTGAGGCAGGGGGTCCGGCCGACCCTGGGGTCGGCGGTCCGCGTGAACGCAGCAGTGACGAGCCGCTAGATGTCCATCGATCCCAAGGATCTGACGATCCGCGACGAAATCGCCGTCGAGGCGGAGATAGACGGCGAGCCCGTCAGGCTGGATGGCTTCGTCACCAACGTGCTCGCGGACGAGCTGTGGCTTGCGACGCGCCTGCCCGATCCAAGGTTGCTCAAGCTGACTGCCGACCAGGCGATCCACCTGACCTTCAATCGCGGCGGCGCCCTGATAGTCGAGAGCGTCTTCCTGAGGAGGCTGGGAAGCGACTTCCGCCTTGGCATGGAGAAGTCGAGAGTCTTCGCCGTCCGGCGGCCTCAGGGCGTCGACACGGTCCAGCGTCGAGCCCACGTTCGCGTGGATCTCGAGCGCTCGGTCCGCATCCGGGCTCTCGGCAGCCTGGGCGCCGACCACATGGGCTCCGGGAAGACCATCAACATCGGCGCCGGCGGCGTGCTGTTCAGGACCGCCATGCCGCTCCTCTTCGGCGAGCAGCTCCGTCTGGCACTGGTTCTGACGCCCCGCGACATCGTGATCGCGGGCGGCCCTATCGTCCGGATCGAGGATGGCGACGCGCCGCCGACCGATACCGCGGTCGAGGCCGCAGCCCAACCAGACGCAGCCGTCCCGAGCGAGCACTCGAAGGTGGCGGTCCGTTTCGACAAGATCAGCGAAGCCGACCAGGAGCGCATCACCTGTCACATCCTCGCGGTTCGCCGGCGGCGATCGGCTGCGCCCGAAGCCACCGCCGTGCCGGCGCAGGCCGAGAGTCCGGTGCCGGCGCAGGAGGACGCCTGACCGGATGGTTGGTCGGCCCGAGTCTCCCGGCGGCCCGGCCCGACTGCGGCGGCCCGGCCCTTGCGGCCGGCGGCGTGCGGTTCAGTCCGGAGTCAGCTGCAGGTAGTTGGACGGTCTGAAGCCCATGGCCTCGTAGAGCGGCCGCCCGTCCTCGCTGGCGCGGAGCCAGATCCGCCGCACGCCGCGCCTCGTTGCCTCCTCGACGAGTCGCTGCATCAGCGCCCGGGCAAGACCCATCCGCCTCGCCTCGGGCCGCGTGTAGACGTTGAGGATGTATGCCTCGAGTCCTCCCGGATTGGCGAATCCGGGCGGATGCGCGAACCACTGGAGCCCGGCGCCGGCCACGGGCCGGCCGTCCAGGTCCGCCATCCAGGCGACGAAGTCTCGCCCGAGATGCTCTTCCATCCACGAGGCGTTGGCGTCCCGCAGAGCCTCAGGATCCGGCCGCGGACCTTCGTCCGCCCCGAACAGCTCCGCGAGCATGGCCATCCGGAACTCGACCAGCGTGGCCGCGTCCGAAGGAACGGCCGGCCGAATTGAAAGGCGGCCGGCGTCGAGTGGTGCGTTCACGTCGCGATGATGCACGCTCGCCGCCGGCCGCGTCACGTCGATCGGGTTACTTGACCGTCAGGTCGCCCTCGGCGATGACCGACCCGTCGCTGGTCACCGAGAAGTGATACGTGCCGGCGCTCCAGCCCGGTAACTGGCTGAGGTCCGACGTGTCGGCGAAGCAGTCGTAGCCCTGGGTGTCGGTGGTGGGCAGCGCCGTCGCCGGAAGGTAGGTCTGGCCGTTCTGAGTGACGGAGAGGGAGACGGGGTCGCTGCCCTGCGTCGACGAGAAGATGTAGGTCGCGTACACGGAGGTCGTGACGCTGACCGAGGTCACCTGGTCGGCGACCTTGCAGTCGGTCGAGGTGCCGACCACCGGGGCATCGGTCGAGAAGAGGACCTTGCCTCTCTGGACCGAGTTCATTTCGATCACGAAGGCGCCGGCTACGACGACGACGATCACGACTACCAGCAGGCCGATGATGCGAGGCAGGGGGCTGCGTCGGGTCGGCGGCATCCCGGCTCCCCATCCGGGGGGCGGTGCGCCGTAAGGGGACGGCGGGGCGCCGTAAGGTGACTGGGGCGGGCCGCCGTAGGGCGCAGGCGGAGCGCCGTACGGGGACTGGGGCGGGGCGCCGTAGGGCGCAGGCGGGGCGCCGTAGGGCGCAGGCGGGGCGCCGTATGGAGACTCGGGCGGCGGAGTCTGTTCGCCCGGCTGCCACGGGTTGTTGGGGTCCATTCGGTCTTCTCCTGGCCTTGGGCGTCTCGTGGCCTGGACTGCGCTCGACGCCTGCGGCGAGCATATCCCCGAAGGACGGAGAGGGTCGTCCGGTTTCGCGCCCCGACCCGAGCTTGCCTCGGGCATGTCGACATGATCGGCAGCCGGTACGGCTCGGCCCTCAGCCGCGCGGCCACCGGCGTGGAGTGTTAGTGTCGAAGCGGATGGGGGCGGACACCGCCGCTCGGCGCGGTTCGACGCGCAGAAGGACCTCGAGGAATGCGACCTTTCTTCGGCTACCACATGCCCAGCTTCACCTTCGAGGGCGTCTCCGACGCGGACCTGTTCGGTCGGGTCGTCGAGCTTGCCCAGGCGGCCGAGAAGGCCGGCTTCGACCTGGTCACGGTCATGGACCACTTCTATCAGATCAGGGGCGTGGGCTCGGAGGAAGAGCCGATGCTGGAGGCCTACACGACCCTCGGAGCACTGTCGGCGAAGACGGAGAGGGTCCTTCTCGGGACGCTGGTCACCGGCGTGACCTATCGCAACCCCGCGATGCTGGCCAAGATCGTGACCACGCTCGACGTCGTCTCGAAAGGCCGGGCGGTGCTCGGGATCGGAGCGGCCTGGAACGAGTCCGAGCACGCGGGCTACGGCTTCGAGTTTCCGCCGATCGGCCGGCGCGAGGACCGGCTCGAGGAAGCGCTGACGATCGCCAGGGCGATGTTCACCGAGGAGCGCCCGAGTTTCGAGGGCGCCAACTACAGAATTGATCGGGCGCTCAACCGGCCCCGGCCGATCCAGCCCGGCGGCCCGAAGATCCTCGTCGGCGGCGGCGGCGAGAAGCGAACGCTCAAGCTTGCCGCCCGGTTCGCAGACATCACCAACTGGTTCGGCGATCTGGAGGAAGCCTCGGCCAAGCTGGCCGTGCTGGACCGCCATTGCGAATCCGTCGGTCGCGATCCCGGCGAGATCCTGCGCACGGTCTCGGTCCCGATCCTGCCGGTCGAGTCGGAGCGCGACAAGGCCGCCGCTCTCGCCCGCATCCCGGAGGATCGGCGCGCGATGGCCGTTCCGGTAACGGTCCCCGAGGGCGTCGAGATCCTGCATCGCTACATGGACGCGGGCTTCGGCGGCTTCATCTTCCGCAACGCCACGATCCGGACACCGGAGGGATTGGCGCGAGTGGGAGAACTGATCCAGGCGCTGCGCTCGGAAGGAGCGCCGGCATGAAGGTCGACGTCGACGAGCTTCGCAAGCGCCTGACGCCGCTCCAATTCGCGGTAACGCAGGAGGCCGCCACCGAGCGGCCGTTCACCGGAACCTACTGGGACAACCACGACGCGGGCTCGTACCGCTGCGTCGTCTGCGGCGACGTCCTGTTCGAGTCCGGCGAGAAGTACGACTCGAACTGCGGCTGGCCCAGCTTCTACGACGTGGTCGATCGGTCGAAGGTCGTCGAGCGACCCGACAACAGCCTGGGCATGCGCCGAACCGAGGTCCTGTGCGGCAACTGTGGCGCGCACCTCGGCCATCTCTTCGACGACGGACCCCGGCCGACGGGCCTTCGCTACTGTATCAACTCGGCCTCGCTCGACTTCCAGAAGCGGGCGTCGGAGTAACGTCGCTCCGCGGAGACCGTTGCCCGACGGTCGCCCTGCGGTAGACTCGCGTCGTCAGGATCAGCCGCCACCCGAGGACGCCCGATGACTCGTCGATCGTTGAGATTCCTGTCCCTGCCTTTGCTCGCGGCAATGGTGGTCGCGTGCTCCAGCGCCGTTGCCACGCCGTCGCCGACCGTGGCTCCCACCGCGGCCCCGGTCGCGACTCAAGCTCCGGTTCAGACCCCGGTGGCGACGGTTGCCGCGTCGGCAGTCCCGTCGCCCTCGGCCAGTGCCTGCGCCAAGTCCAGCCTCAAGACGCTGACCGCCGGCAAGCTGACGATCGGCACCGACAACCCGGCCTACCCGCCCTACTTCGAGCCGCCCGCCAGCGGCAACGCGCCGGCGCCGTGGGAGCTCGGTGACCCGACCAACGGCCAGGGCTTCGAGTCGATGACCGCCTACGCCGTCGCCTCCAAGCTCGGCTTCTCCTCGGCCGACGTCGTCTGGACAGTGGTTCCGTTCGACGAGTCCTACAAGCCCGGGACCAAGCCCTTCGACTTCTATCTGGCCCAGGTCTCCTACACGTCCGACCGCGCTCAGGCGGTCGACATGTCGGACGGCTACTACTTCGTCAACCAGTCGATCGTCGCGCTCAAGAGCGACGCGATCGTGAACGCCACGTCGATCGCCGATCTCAAGAAGTTCAAGTTCGGCGCCCAGCAGGGAACCACGGCCTACGACACGATCAACAACGTGATCGCGCCGACGGCCGCGGCCTCCGTCTACAACACTAACGACGACGCCATCCAGGCCCTCAAGGCCAAGCAGATCGACGGCCTGGTCGTCGACTTGCCGACCGCCTTCTACATCACGGCGGCCCAGCTCGACAACAGCGTCATCGTCGGTCAGTTCCCGGCGGCGACCGGCCCCGACGCGGAGCACTTCAGCCTCGTTCTGGCGAAGGGCAGCTCGCTGACGCCGTGCGTCAACGCGGCCCTTGCCGCGATGAAGGCCGACGGCACGCTCGACACGATCACCAAGACCTGGCTCACCGACGAGGCCAGCGCGCCCGTCTTCGGCAAGTAGCGCCTGGCCGGTAGTCGGAATACGCCGCCCATCAGCGTGAGCGGTCCTACAGGCGGGCCCGGCGGCCCGCTCGACTCCGGGGCTTTGTCGCGCCCCGTGTCGGGCGGGCCTCCGCCTGCCCGCAAGCGGATAGACCGCGCGGCCCTACGGTCGACCTCGATCGCTCTCGTCAGCAGCGTCGTCTTCTTCGGCCTGCTGGCCATCGTCGTCGTCAACTCCCCGGGCTGGTCCGAAGTTCGCGACCAGTTTCTGGATCCGCACTGGTTCGACTACTCGCTGCCCAAGGTCGTCGACGCCTTCTGGGTGAACGTCCGCCTGTTCTGCGTCGCCGAGGTCCTCATTCTGGTTCTGGCGCTGTTCCTGGCCGTGCTGCGGGGCCTGCCGGGGCCGGTCTTCTTCCCCCTGCGGCTCCTGGCGACGATCTACGCAGACGTCTTCCGGGCGATCCCGGGGCTCCTGATCATCACGCTGCTCGGTTTCGGGATTCCGGGCCTGGGCATCGCCGGCGTGCCGACGGACCCGTTTCTCTACGCCGTCATCGCCCTGACGCTGGTCTACTCGGCCTACGTCTCTGAGGTCTATCGAGCCGGCATCGAGTCCATCCACCCGAGTCAGGAGGCGGCGGCCCGCTCGCTCGGGTTGAGCCGGATCCAGGCCCTCCGCTACGTGATCCTGCCGCAGGCGGTCCGGCGCGTCATCCCGCCGCTCCTCAACGACTTCATCGGCCTCCAGAAGGACACCATCCTCGTGTCGTACATCGGCGTGGTCGAGGCCTTCCGCGAGTCGTCCATCATCTCGGCGGCCAAGTTCAACTACACGCCCGAGGTGGCTCTGGCGCTCATCTTCCTGGTCGTGACGATCCCGCTGGCCCGCTTCACCGACTGGCTCGTGGCCCGCGATCGGCGGCGATTCCTGGCGAACGCCCGATGAGCGGCAGCGTCGGGACCGCTCCGGCAGCTTCCACGGGCGCGCGACCCGCCCTGGAGATCTCCGGGCTGTGGAAGTCGTTCGGGAACCTGCGCGTGCTGCGCGGCATCGACCTGTCCGTCGCGGAGCACGAGGTCGTGTGCCTGATCGGCTCGTCCGGTTGCGGCAAATCCACGCTGCTGCGCTGCGTCAACCTGCTGGAACCGATCGACGGCGGGCGCATCGTCGTCGAGGGCGAGGAGATCACCGCGCCGGGCGTCAACGTGAACCGGATTCGCCGCCACATCGGCATCGTGTTCCAGTCGTTCAACCTGTTCCCGCACATGTCGGTCCTGCGCAACGTCACGCTCGCGCCTCATAAGGCCGTCGGCAAGGCGAAGGCGCAGGCGGAGGCCGAGGCGACCGAGTTGCTCGAACGATTCGGCCTGGCCGACAAGCGGAACGAGTTCCCCGACCGACTGTCGGGCGGTCAGCAGCAGCGCGTCGCGATCGTCCGGGCGCTGGCGATGCAGCCGGACCTGCTGCTCCTCGACGAGATCACCAGCGCCCTTGACCCGGAGCTCGTGGCGGAGGTCCTGAACGTGATCCGCGAACTGGCTCGCGGTGGGATGACGATGGTCATCGCCACTCACGAGATGGGGTTCGCGCGCGACATCGCGAACAGGGTCTGCTTCCTCGACGGGGGAGTGATCCTGGAGCAGGGTGCGCCGGCCGACATCTTCAGCCATCCTCGCGAGGCCAGGACGCAGCAGTTCCTCGAACGGATCATCGAGGCCGGCCGGCTCTAAGGGGTCGCGCGGGCGCCGGGCCGCGCCGGGCGTCCCCTCAGCGCGCGGAAATCGAGATCTTGCTGGCGCCGCCGCTCACATCGATCTCATAGCGGTCGGCCGACTGGTCCGCGCCGGGCGTCTGGATAGCGAGAGACCCTCTGCCCTTGAACGTCTCTCCGTCGACCAGGACCTCGCTGGCCCCGCCGCGGACGGTGAGTCCGGCGGCCACGCCCCGGGGCCGCTCGATGGAGATGCGGCTCATGCCGCCGGTGACGTGGATCGGGACCACGCCCTCGGGCACGGGCAGGAGCAGCTCGATCCTGGTGGCCCCGCCTCTCAACTCGAACGACTTGAGTCGCAACGAGCGCAGGTCGGCGGCCCAGCTCGAAATGCCTCCCCTCAACTCGATCTCCCATGGGATCGTGCCGTTGAGGACGATCTCACCGGTGTCCTTCCGCCAGTGCGCAGAAGCGTCGATGTGCTGGCCGGCGACCTGAGACCGCCAGTCGAACCAGCCGAACCTGGGGTAGGAGACGGTCACGACTCCGCCTCGAACCCGCATCCGAGGCACGGGTCCGGCGAATCTGGCCCGGTACAGCTCCTTGAGGGCGGCGTCGCCCCGGACGCTGATCCGGGGCGCCCCCGAAAGGAAGACCAGTTTGCCGCTCGTGGCGCCGCCGACCGGCGCGGCGTAGCTGCCGCCCGCGTCGGCTTCCTCGCTAGGCGCGCGCATCTTCAAAGTCTCGGCATGGACGACCTCTCCGAGGTCACGCAGGAAGCCCGCGAGCAACCGTAGCTGGTCGTCGTCGTAGCGCTCGAAGACCTCCATCTGGGCGCGGCGTATCGAGTCATGCAGAACCCCGAGCCTGGCGTCCAGTCCCTCCACCGGTTCGACGAGGACGCGGCGCCGGTCCGCTGGATCGGGGACCCGCTTGACGTAGCCGGCCTGCTCGAGTCGATCGACCATGCGGGTCGCCGAGCCGGTCGTCAGCCCGGTCAGCTCCGCCACCCGGCCGACCGTCACCCGGCCCTCCGTCAGGAGCACGTCCAGGCACTCGACGTCCGTGCCGGCCAGTCCGAGCCGCTCCGCCACGGCCTGGCTGAAGAGAGCGGACCGGCTGCTTCCCTGGCGCGTGGCGCGCAGCACCGCGGCCACCAGATCGGCTCTCGAAGCGTCGCTTGACATCGTGCGTCTGTCCTGGCTATTCTCTGCTCTGCGCAGAGATAGTATAGAGCAGGCAATAGCAAAGGCAAGCCGGCGTCCCCTCGGCGTCGAGGCGGCAGACCAGCCCTCGAGCGCGAGCCGACGCAGGTGCGGCAAGCGCCCGGCCAATCTCGGCCCGGGACGACCGGCGGGAAGGGAGTTCGATGGAGTTCACGACGGATCAGTTTGACATCGCCGCCGGGGCCGTGTGCGTTCTGGGGGCCGGGTGCGCCGTGTGCGCCGCTCGCCGCGTCCGCCCGTGCGCCGCCGGCAATCCGGCCGCGGCGACACTCGTGGACGGAGCGCCGCGATGACCGCTCAGGCGGACTCCCAGCCCATCATCGAGACCGACGGCCTCCGACGCACGTTCAAGGGCCGCGGCGGGGCCGTGGAGGCGGTCGCCGGAGTAGACCTGCGCGTCGGCGCGGGCGACATCTTCGGCTTTCTCGGGCCCAACGGTGCCGGCAAGACCACGACCCTGCGCATCCTCGCCACACTGCTTCCGCCCACCGCCGGCAGCGCGCGCGTGGCCGGCTTCGACGTTGCCCGCCAGGCGCGCGAGGTGCGGACGCGGATCGGCTACGTGGCCCAGGCAGGCGGTTCGTATCGCGAGGCCACGGGCCGCGAGGAGCTGGTCATCCAGGGCCGCCTGTTCGGCATGAGCAAGGCCGAGGCCGCCGCACGCGCCGTCGAGATCCTCGACGCGCTCGACCTGACGGACGCGGCCGACCGGACCTGCGCCACGTACTCCGGCGGCATGCGACGTCGCCTGAACATCGGCATCGGCATGGTTCACCGGCCGGCGCTGCTCTTCCTGGACGAGCCGACAACGGGGCTGGATCCGCAGGCGCGGGCGCGGCTGTGGGAGGAGATACGCAAGCTGCGCGACGAGGGCACGACCGTGTTCCTCACCACCCATTACCTGGAAGAGGCCGATGCGCTGTGCGACTGCCTGGCCATCATCGACCACGGCAGGATCGTGGCCGAGGGCTCGCCGAGCGAGTTGAAGCGGGAGATCGCCGGCGACGTACTCACGATCGGCGTCAACGGCCACGGCGACGAGGTCGTGAAGCTGCTGACGGCCCAGCCGTTCGTCCGAGAGGCGGGACTCGAGGACGGGCTCGTGCGCCTGTTCGTCGATCGCGGTGAGGAGGCCGTCCCGGCCGTACTGCGGCTTCTCGACGCCCGGGGCCTGGCGCCCTCGACCATGGACCTGCATCGCCCCAGCCTCGACGACGTCTTTCTCAAGAAGACCGGCCGCTCGCTGCGCGAAAGCGCCGCCTGACGGCCCAGGAGAGAAGATCGATGCGAACGATTCGCGACACCTGGCTGATCTACGAACGCTCGCTCACGTTGAGCCTGCGCAATCCGGTGTGGGTGATCTTCGGGATCATCCAGCCGATCCTGTACCTGCTCCTCTTCGGACCGCTCCTGAACAACATCGCGAAGATGCCGGGCTTCCCGCCGGGCGGCGCGTTCAACGTCTTCGTCCCCGGCATCCTCGTGATGACCGCCCTCTTTGGCTCGGGCTACGTGGGATTCGGACTCTGCGACGAGATGCGAGAGGGCGTCGTGGAGCGGATGCGGGTGACGCCCATGAGCCGGGTGGCGATGCTGGTGGGCCGCTCGCTGCGGGACGTGACCCTGCTCCTGGCCCAGGCCCTCATCCTCGTGGTGCTGGCCATCCCGTTCGGCCTCGAGATCAACCTCGGCGGCGTGGCGGTGGCCTTCGCGATGCTCGCGCTGATCGGGCTGATGATGTCCCCCGTTTCGTACACGCTGGCGCTCGTCCTCAAGAGCGAGGACTCGCTGGCGCCGGTCGTGAACGGCGTGACGGTGCCGCTCCTTCTACTCTCGGGAGTGATGCTGCCGATGTCCTTCGCTCCGGGCTGGCTGCAGACGATCGCCACGTTCAACCCGCTGTACCACGCGGTGGCGGCGATCCGGGCGCTCTTCAACGCCAGCTACGGAGACCCGGAGATCGTGTTCGGAGTGGGGCTGCTGATCGTCCTCGCGGTGGTGACGATCGGCTTCGGGGCGCGCACCTTCAGCCGCGCGGCGGCCTAGAAGCACGGGGGCCGCAGCGGGCGCCGGCCGGCCGGCCCAGCAACCGAACCCACGACGGGGCCGCGATCTTCCGGCGGCCCCGTCACGATTCCGGGTCCGATCCCGGCGCTGCGAGACGCGGGGCCGTGGGGCTACGATGGTCGTCACCGGCGGTTATCGCAGCGAGGCGCGGAGGCGTGATCATGGCGGCTCCAACGGCAACCCCAACAGAACCCACGACGGAGGCCGAGGCGGCCCTGCCCCGATCCAAGTGGCCCGCGGCCGACGGGACTCCGCTGCACGTCCGCCACTGGCCGCCAACCGGCGATGCCTGGGCGCGAGTCCTGATCGTCCACGGCATCGGCGAACACAGCGGCAGGTACGAGCGGACCGGCCGTCTCATGGCCGAGGCCGGCCTGGACGTCCACGCTTTCGACCTCCGCGGCCACGGCCTCTCCGGCGGCCGTCGAGTCTACGTCCGTCGGTGGGACGACTTCCTCGACGACGTCGAGGTCCGGCTCTCGGCGCTTCGGACACTCGGCCTCCCGGTGGTCCTGTTCGGGCATTCCATGGGGGCGCTGATCGCCCTGACCTACGCCTGCTCTAACCGGCCCAAGCCGGATCTGCTCGTGCTGAGCGCGCCGCCGCTGCGGGCCGCGGTTCCCGGCTGGCAGCGCCTCCTCGCCCCGCTCCTCGGCACCGTGGCTCCGACCGTGGTTCTGTCCAACCCGATCTCCGGGGATCAGCTGTCCCACGACCCGGCGGTCGGAGTGGCGTACTTCGCCGATCCGCTGGTGCAGCCACGCTCGACGGCCCGGCTTGGCGCCCAGCTATTCTCGGCCATGAAACGCGGGCGATCGGAGCTCGCGAAGCTCGACATTCCAACGCTCGTGATCCACGGCGGCGCGGACACTCTCGTACCCACGGAGGGGAGCGAGCCTCTGGGAAAGCTGCCCGGCGTGGAGCGGCGCGTGCTGCCCAACCTGCGCCACGAGACGCTGAACGAGCCGGAGGGTCCGGAAGTGGTCGCGGCGGTCGTGGAGTGGCTGCGGGCCCACGTCCCGGCCGAAGCGGTCGCCCGCCCCTAACGTCGAAGCTCGAGCCCCGTCCGCAGACCCCAGCGTCAGCGGCTGGGCCCGCGCCGCGACCCCGGGACCAGCATCGGCACGCGCGCGGCGTAGGCCGTATATGCGTCGCCGAAGTGGCGCGTCAACAGCCCCTCCTCGGTGCGTGCCCTCAAATAGAAGGCCGGCACGAGCAGGACGAAGCCGATGGCCAGCACCCAGCCGAGCAGGGCCAGCGCGCCGCCCGCCCATAGCAGCAGGATCGACAGATACATCGGATGGCGGACGAGTCCGAACGGTCCGGTCGTGATCAGCTCCGTGTCGGGCCGGACCTCTGGCGGTGAGACCAGGTGCCTGCCCATCGTCCGGATGCCCCAGACGGCCAGCAGCCCGGCGGCCCACAGGACGAGGACGCCGGCGACGCGGAGCGCGTCTCCCAGCGGCTCGGCTACGCCCGTGAACGCACCCACGCCCGTGATCGCCACCGCAAGCCCGACCAGGACGAAGAAGGCGATGCCGGCGTAGTTGACGAGCGCGATCGGTCCCATCGCCCGTTCTGTCGGGGCAGGCCTCGAGGTCACGCGCTCTCGGATGAACACGGCCACGCCCGCCGTCAGCTGAGACAGGCAGGCGGCAATCACGATCACTCGAGCCGCCAGCTCCACGGTGATGGCCACAAAACGCTCCTCTCGGATCCGGGAACGCGTTTGGTTCGCGAGGCGACGCGTTGTCGCGACCCTGCGGTTTCCAGATTCGGAAGCGTAGCCGCCGGGCGCCGCGCCTGGAGGACCGGCGGGGCGTGTGTCGATCGCGTCGGGCGGTAGCGGTCCGGCCCGAGGCGCGCCGCATCCGGGCTGTCCGACCGTTGCGAGAAGCCATCGCCATCGGGTGCCGTGTCTGGCACCATTGCGCCATGAGCGTCGAGATTCGCGTTTGCCCGCCGGATAGGTTCGTCGACATGCTCAAGACGGCCGAGGTCGCCTTCGGCGAGGACCTGCCCGACGAGATGATCGGCCGGGTCGAACGCGTTGCGGACAAGGAGCGCTGGTTCGCCTCGTTCGACGGCGATCGGATCGTCGGCACGAGCGGCGTCTTCTCGCTGCGCCTCAGCGTTCCGGGCGGCGAGCTTCCTACCGGCGGCGTCACCTTCGTGACGGTTCTGCCCTCGCATCGCCGCCGAGGTCTGATGAGCGGGATGATGCGTCGCATGGTCGACGACTGCCATCTTCGAGGCGAGCCGCTGGCCGCGTTGTGGGCGGCCGAGGGGGCGATCTACCAGCGCTTCGGGTTCGGGTTGGCGACGATGTGCTGCAACCTCGAGGCGGAGATGAAGTCGGTCGGGTTCGCGCGCGAGTGGCCCCGAGAGGGCTCGTGCCGGCTCCTGCCCGTCGGTGAGGGGCGCGATCTCGTCGCTCCGGTCTACGAGGCGGCCCGCGCCGGCCGCGCCGGCTTTCTGGCCCGAACGCCGGACTGGTGGACCGGCATTCTGCCGCTGGCGGAGAAGGACTCCAGGGGTGGCGAGGCGCGCCGACTCGTCGTCTACGAGACGGCGGATGGGCCGGAAGCCTACGCGGTCTACAAGACGAAGCCCGAATGGAACTCGCGCGGCCCGGCCGGAGCGCTCACGGTCGAAGAGGCGATCGCCTCTACTCCACGGGGGACGCGGGCGATCTGGCGCTACCTGCTCGAAGTCGACCTCGTCCGGACGCTGAAGGCCGGGCGCCTGCCGTACGACCACCCGCTCTTCGCCCTGGCGGCCGAACCGCGGCGCCTCGGCACCACATTGGGCGATGGGCTGTGGCTCCGCATCGTGGACGCCGCCGCCGCCCTGGAGGGCCGGACGTACGGGGTTGGGGGTCGCGGCAACGGCCGGCTGACGGTCGACCTTAGGGACGATTACTGCCCCTGGAACGCCGGCCGTTGGAGCCTGGACGTGGCCGACGGCAGGGCCAGGGCGACGCGGACCGAGGGCGAGGCGGACCTGGCGATGGACGCGGGCGACCTCGGATCGCTGTTCCTGGGAGGAGTCACCGCGACCGCGCTCGCCGCCTCCGGTCGCGTGACCGAGCTTCGTGTCGGAGGCCTGGCCGTGGCGGACGGCCTCTTCCCGACGGCTCTGAAGCCGTGGTGCCCGCAGGAGTTCTAGATCGCGGGCCCACCGGCTCGGAGGAGCGGGCGGACTAGCTCTCGAAGCGGACGGGCTGGTGGTTGCCTGCCGGTGCGCATACGTCGCAGAGCGTCAGGCCATCTTCGATGAGTGCGGCCCGCCGGCGTCCCTGGCCGCCGTGAAGCGCGACCGGGTGTTTGCAGACGGAGCAGCGCAGCGGTTTCGCGTCCATGCGATCGCCCCTAATCGACATCCTGTCACCCATTGACGCGGCTTGGGCAACTCGCGTTGCCTGGCGGCCGGGGCGTTGGGTGGGAGCGCGCAACCGCTCTTGCGCCAGGTATCGGCTCGCCCACCCGGGCCGACCATGCGGCGTGTGCAGCAAATTGGAGGGGGACGATCCTCCACCGCCGCCCCGATCCGAACGGATCAGCCTCGATTACGCCGAATCTCCCTATCCCTTGCGGTGGGCGCAACCTACGGCGTTCTCCGTACTCCCAGATTGTAGGTGCCGGCCGTGCCGATTTCTCGGTTCGCGCGTCATCGCTGCGTTCATTTCACGGTGTGATGCGGATATTCCGCCAGGTGGACCGGGGCGCGAACGCCGGGAACCGCCGCCCTGATCGCGGCGTCTTGAACGCGTTCGACCGATCCGATTCAGACCCGTTCGCCCGCATTAGGAGAGTCCGATGAACCCCAGCCCTACGCTCAGCCGGTCCAAGAAGTCGCTGCTGGCAGCCACGTTCCTCGTCGCGGTGGCGGGTCTCGCGATCGGCTGGACGGCCGGCACGGTCGCCGCCTCGAGCGGCTCGCGAGCCGCCTCGTCGCAGGCCCCGGCCAACGGCGCCGGAGTCGACGCGTCCGGCGTCCCGACCGTCGGCACGACCACGACGTTGCCGCAAT
This sequence comes from uncultured Chloroflexia bacterium, assembly GCA_963838285.1. Lineage (GTDB taxonomy): Bacteria > Chloroflexota > Limnocylindria > Limnocylindrales > CSP1-4 > Fen-1039. The sequence goes on along the minus strand of CAWIQP010000004.1, from coordinate 833,068 downwards.
ACGCCGGCGGCACGACGTCCTCCGGCGGCACGGCCAGCACGATCGCGTACCCGGTGCCCGGCTACAACTCGCTCGGGGCGGCGCCCGAGGGCACGATCCTCGCCGAGGGCTCGGGCACGGCCGACATGAAGGCCGACGGCTCGGACAAGGCGACGGCGCTCCAGAAAGCAACCGCCTCGGCCCTCTCCGATGCTCATGACCAGGCTCTGGCCGTGGCGGCTTCGATGGGAGTGCAGCTCGCCGGGACCTACTCGGTCAGCATCGCGTCCAACACCAACTACACGTACCCGACGCCCGAATGCATGATCGCTCCGCTGCTGCCGGGCCTCGATAGTGGCGGCACCGGATCGGCGGGCAGTTCGGCCGGATCGGCGGCCGGGTCCGCGGTGACCGCCCCCGTCCCCTCACCGGCGGTGTGCGCGCAAACGAACCAGACCACGCCTACGTCGGCCCAGCTCGTCGTGACTCTGATCGTGGCCTACAAGTACGCGTAGGCCGGCTTCCGCCAGATAGAAACCCGCCGTCGCGGCAGGCCGCGACGGCGGGTCTGTTACTGCCCGTGGCGCCGGGCGTGGCTCAGCTGAACGAGAACGGCGGATACGGCACGGGAAGGAGCAGAACGTAGGCTCCAACCCGGACCGCGTAGCGCATGAAGCCGCCGTAGAGGGACGCGGCCCATCCCGGATAGCGACCCATCAAGAGGATCGGGATCCACAGGACGATCATGCTGAGGTAGATGAGGATTCCCGCGATGCTCAGCACGATGAAGTGCGGTATCGCGAAGATGAACCGCACCAGCAGCCCGAAGAGCGGGATTCCCCAGAGCCGGTTGATCTCGAGGCTCTCGAAGCTGAACTGCACGTTGACGGGGGAGGAAGCGCCCGGCTCCAGCGGCGGGTAGCCGCCCGGCATCAGGAAGGCCGCGTAACCCATCACGCGAGTGCCGCGTTGGATGTACTCGGACAGGAGCTTGACGGCGATGCCGGGCACGCGGCCCAACAGGAGGATCGGGTATCCAGCCCAGGATGAACCAGATGTAGAGGCAGATCCCCAGGAGCCACAGGACGACCAGGTGGGGAATGGCCAGGATGAACCGAACCATCACTCCGAAGAACGGGATGCCCCACCAGCGGTTCAGATCGCGTTCCTGGGTGACGGTCAGCTGGATCGGGTAGCCGCCCGGAGCGGGAGCGGCTGGAGCCTGAGCAACGGCCATGGCATAACCCTCGCTGATTGGTGCGACGTTGGCGGTTTCAGCATAGACGCGGCTCGGGGCGTTTGACAGGGACGTCCTGCCAGGCCGCTCGCTTCCACCGCTTGACGCTCGTGCGGGTGCCCGTCGCGGCCACGGACTGGCAGCCCCTCCGGGATGCGCCGCGGGCGACGCGGGCGACGCGGGCAAGTCGGGCAGAATAGAGCCCAACTTCGCTCGTCCTGGAGAAGGGGACTGACTTGAGGGAGATCATCGGAGGATACGTGAGGCGGGTCGTCGACGACGACGTCGCCGGGATATCCGCCGAACTCGCCTATCGGTTCATGTTCGCCGCTTTTCCGTTCGCCATCTTCGTCGTCGCACTGAGCGGCTTCGTCGCCACCTGGCTCGGCATCCGCGACCCGAGCAATCGGATCATCGGCGCCATCGGGGCCGATCTGCCGGCGGACCTGGTCGGGCCGGTCAAGACACAGATCGAGCTCGCCCTGGCCCGCACTCATCCGGAGCTGCTCTCGATCGGCGCCGCGGTGACGATCTACGCCGCCGGCACTGGCATGAGCTCCCTGATGAAGGCGATCAACCGGGCCTACGGCATTCGCGAGACTCGACCGCTGGCGCGGCGCATCGTTCTCGCGACGGTGCTTACGATGCTGGGCGGAATCGCGACCGCGGTCTCGTTCACCGCGATCGTGGGAGGGATGCTCGTCACGCACCGGCTGGTCGATCAGGCGGGCCTTCGAGACGTCTGGCCCTGGATCAGCCTGATCCGCTGGCCGCTGTCGTTCGCGCTGCTGGTGACGGCGGTAGCGGCGTTGCTCCGATTCGCGACCGGCTTCCGGACACCCTGGCGCTGGGCCGCTCTGGCGGCGACGGCGTTCGCCGTCGTCTGGCTCGTGGTGACCTACGCGTTCGGCGTCTACGTGTCGAGCTTCGCGAGCTACGACGCCACGTACGGGGCCCTGGCCTCGGTCATCATCCTGATGCTGTGGTTCTACCTGACCGCGTTCCTGCTGATATGCGCCGCGGAGATGGCGGCGTTGCTGGTGCGGCTCCGCTCGCCGGGGGCGCCCGCCGCGGCAACGCTTCCTGAGGCCGGCTGAGTCGCTCCGGCGACGGCCCCGGGCGACGGCCCGGCGCGCCCGAGAGGCACGGCCTTGCCCCCCGAGCCGAGCGGATCGGGACTACTTCTCGGCGGCGACGCGTTCCAGGTCGACGGTACGAACGCGCCGAGTCTTGCCTGCGTCCGTTCGGACGATCGCGGCCGGAATGATGCCGCCGGCGAGGGATTCGACCACCGCCAGTTCCCCGGCGTAGAGCCCGCCGCCGCCGATCTTCACCCGGCTGCCCGCCACGATGTCGTCTCGAGTGTCGAGGGCCGCCAGATTGATCGTGGCGACGGTCGACCGCACGTAGCCCGGATCGCCGGGCAGCCCGGCGCTGCGAGGCTGTCGTGTCGCCGTGCGAGCGACCGGGTATGTCACCTTGCGTTTGCGCATAGCGATCAACGGCTCCCTGCTGCGGCGGATAGTTGCGCTCGGCCGTAGGCGGGCGCCGTGGCCGGCGTGCGGTCGGGTCGAGACCACGAACGACCCGTCCTGGGCCCTTGCGCTCGCCCGCTTCGTGACCGAGGCGCCGGGGCCGGATCGCGGTCCGGATCGGGCAGGAACTCCTCGACGACCGCGCACGGGATCGACTTGCGCAGCAGGCGCTGGACGCCCCGCAGCTCCTCGACCTCGTCGGGTGAGACGAGCGAGATGGCCGTTCCGCTGGCGCCGGCGCGGCCCGTTCGGCCGATGCGGTGGATGTAGTCCTGCGGCTCGTACGGCAGCTCGTAGTTCACGACGTAGGGCAGGTTCTCGATGTCGAGACCGCGCGAGGCCACGTCCGTGGCTACGAGGACCTTGACGAAGCGGCCGCGGAACGCCTCGAGGGCGCGTGTCCGCTCCTGCTGGCTGCGGTCGCCGTGGATCGCCGAGGTGCTGACGCCTCGCCGGTCCAGGTACGAAGCCAGCCGGCTCGCGCCGATCTTGCTGCGCGTGAAGACCAGCACCTGCTCCATCGAATCGCGCTGGATCAGGTGGATCAGAAGATCCGCCTTGCGGCTCTGGTCGACCGGGTAGAGCACCTGCGTCAGGTTGTCGGCGATGCTGTTGCGGGCCGCAACCTCGACGATCTCGGGGTCGTGCTGGAACTCCTTTGCCATCCGGCGGACTTCGTCCGAGAAGGTGGCGGAGAAGAGCAGCGTCTGGCGCTGGGCCGGGAGAAGCGCGGCGATCTTGCGCACGTCCGGGATGAAGCCCATGTCGAGCATTCGATCGGCCTCGTCGAGGACGAGGATCTCGACCTGGGAGAGGTTCACGGTGCGCTGTCCGATGTGATCGAGCAGGCGGCCCGGCGTGGCGACCAGGATCTCGACGCCCCGCCAGAGGAGCTTGATCTCGGGGTCGATCCGGGTGCCGCCGTAGACGACCGCGGAGCGAAGCGCGCTGCTCCGGCCGTAGGTCTTGACCGAGTCGGCGATCTGGACCGCGAGCTCGCGGGTGGGGGTCAGGATGAGGACTCGAACGGGATGCCTGGCAGGCGAGAAGCCCGCGTTTGCGGTGTTCCTGAGTCGCTCGAGGATGGGCAGCACGAACGCGGCTGTCTTGCCGGTGCCGGTCTGGGCGGCTGCCAGGACATCGCGGCCTTCGAGGATGAATGGGATGGCCGCGCTCTGAACGGGCGTCGGCTCCGTGTAGCCCTCACGCGCGACGGTGGCGAGAAGGTCGGCCGACAGGCCAAGGTTTTCGAAACTCAAACGATTGCTCCTGAGTGCGTCGATTGACGCGAGATCCGATCGGGCCGGGCGGGACGGATTGGGTCCTGCGCCCACGGCGCGAGCGGGATTGAGGGCCGGCACCCATGTGGCGTGCCGACGGCAGGCGCTGCTGCAGCGTGTCCGAAACAGCGATTGACGTAGTCATCGTACCATCCCGGCCCTTCGGGCCGGGTCCGACCGGACCCGGTCGACGAGGCGGGGTGCGTCGGGCGGCTCAGGCGACGACCGCCGTGAGCCGTCTGGCGCGCGACCGGGGCATTGCGGCGGCCGCGCTCGCGGCCCTGTCGAAGATGCGCCGGTAGTGGCCGCCGACCTCCCACCAGACCATGCCGCGGCTGCGCTCGTAGGCCCGCTGGCCCATCGACGCGCGAAGCGCCGGATCGCGCAGCAGCTCGATGATTGCGCGGGCCATCTCCTTCGGGGAGCCCGGAGGGACGATCCGGCCGAGTTCCGGGGAAAGCATCTCCAGCGCGTAGGCGTAGGGAGTCGAGACGATCGGCTTGCCCGCCGCCATCGCGTAGCAGAGCGTGGCGGAGACCGTTCGGTCGAGGTTGGGATAGGGCGTGGCGATCACGTCGGCGGCCTCGAGCCAGTTGCCGAGTTCCACGCGGCCGACGAACCGGTCGACGAATCTGACCTGCTGCCCCAGGCCCAAGGAGGCGACCTGGCGTTCGAGACCGGCTCGATACGTATCGCCGTCGCGAGCCAGGCGATTCGGCTCTGTGGCGCCGAGGATCACGTAGCAGGCCGACGGCACCGCCTCGATCACCTCGGGCATCGCGTCGATGACTGACTCGCAGCCCTTGGCCGGTTCCATCAGGCCGAAGCTCATGATCACGGCCCGGCCCTGAAGGCCCAGGCGCGGCTTGATGGTGTCGGCGGCGACCTGAGGCAGATGCGGTACGCCGTGGGGGACGATGTCCAGGCGGTCGGGGGCCACGCCGTAGGATCGGGTCATCTCGGCTGCCGCGGCCTGCGACATGACGATCGTGGCCGCGGCCAGATCGACGAGCTCTGTCAGGACTGCCCGCTGAGCGGGCGACGGATCCGCCGGAACCTCGTGGAGCGTCACCACCATGGGGACGCGGAGGGCTCGGGCGAAGTCGAGTACGAATTCGCCGTTCTCGCCGCCCCAGATGCCCGGCCCGTGCTGCAGCGAGACGATGTTCACGCCGCAGTCGTTCAGGGCGTAGGCGGCGTAGGCGTAGTCGGCCTGGGTGTCGCGCCGGATTCGATGTCGAACCTCGGCCGGATACGGCCCGGGTTCGCCCGTCGGATGCAGGGCCACGATTTCCCGCTCGCCCACGGTCGTCGCCAGGTCGTACGTGAACGTGGCGATGCCGCACTGGCGCGGGGAGTAGGTAGAAACGAAGGCAGTCCTGGAGATGGAGAAAGCTCCTGTCAGGTTGGCCGACCGCGAACACGGCCTTGCGGCTGGACGCCGCGAGCCGCCTTCGGCCACTCGGAGCGTGGACGCGTTATGGACGCGCCCAGCTGTGCTTCGCGGCCCGAGGCGATTGACGCTCGGGCCGCGAAAGCGGTTCGGACTAGTTTGCGCTCACCTGGATGGCGCGCGGGCCCTTGGGGCTCGTCTCGATTTCGAACGAGACGCGCTCGCCGCCGACGAGGCGGTCGAAGTCCAGGGGGGCCTGGAGGCCGCCTCGATGGAAGAAGTATTCCTTCCCGTCCTCGGCGGCAATGAATCCAAAGCCGCGGTCGGAGACGACCTTCTTGATGGTGCCGGTGGTCATTGGTGACCCCTTTATTCTCTTCCCGAACAGATGGCAGACGCACGGTCCGTTCGAGAAGGGGGTGACCACGCGAAGCGTTGCGCAAGTTGCAGCAACGCACTTACGGTACTCGCTTTCGGTCGATAGCACAACGACGCGTCCATCGGACGGTCCGACGACTGGCGCGCCGGCTACGGCGGACTCGCGCCGACGACGGGGACGCGGCCGGGCGGCCTGGGGCCCGTGCCCACGGTCCGGACCCGGGGCCGGCTTGACCAAACGCCGCGCGGGTCCCATCGTGGCTACCAGCCGATCGCGCCGGGCCTCAGTTTCGACGCCCGCTGCGCACGGCAGATTGGATCCCCTCGTGGCCCGCAGAAGCTTCCGCACCGCCGACGCGCTCATCGTGGTGAGCACCGACGGCTACTTTGATGTGTTTCCCCCCATCGATCGTTCGCCGAACGACAAGCCCAACTATCGCGGAGTCCTGGCCGAGCTGGGACCCACCGTTCGCGGCCAGGACGACCGGCTGTCCGTTCGTCCGGAGTCGGTCGTGCTCGACGCCGCCGTCTCCACCTGGTCCCGCAGCCACGGTGCCGCGGCCGTCCGGGGCGATCTCGGCCTGGGTCGCAACGGCAACAACGGGGCCTAGCCCCTTTCCGACTCTCCAGAGCCCGTTCCCAGCCGACGTTCGCGCGCGCCCGCGCCGCCTCACAGGGAGACCGAAATGACCGATGACGCAACGACTACGCCGGTGGCGGCGCCCGCAGCCCAGCGCCCCGAAGCCGACCGCAGCAAGTCCTCGTACCGCTCCGCCGCCGCGGCCACCTCGACGGTGGACAGCCGGCAGAACGGCGGGGCAGGCGTCCAGCGGAGCCATCTGCGAAACCGCAAGGCCTGGCTCAAGACCCGCACGCGCGCCGGCCAGACCTGGGCCCAGCGCAAGGCAGCCAGCGTGACCTACTGCCCGGCCAAGGTGCGCGCCGGCTGAATCGCGGATCCGGCCCACCCCTCGCGCGGGCCCACCGACGGTCCGCGCGCCTACCTCCAGCCGCATTCGACCCGCCCGGCCTACTCCTGGCCGCCGCTCGGCCTAACGCCGTTGGCGTGCCAGTTCTTCCAGACGGGCGTCGGAGATGCCGAAGTGGTGTGCGACCTCGTGGCGTACGGTTTCGGCCACGCCGCGCGCCAGTGAGGCGGGGTCTCTGAAGATCCGAAGGTGCGGGCCGCGGAAGATCGTGATCTTGCTGGCCACGATTGCACGGTCCGCTCCGTAAGCGGTGCGCGGGACGCCCGAATAGAGCCCGAGAAGCCCGTATGCGCCGACCGACGCGAGCTGATCGCGTGTCGGTTCGTCCTCGACGACGACCGCCACGCTGCCGAGCCTCTCGCGGAATACGTCGGGCAAGGACTCGATAGCCGCCAGCACGAGCGCGTCGAACGGATCGGGGGCGTCGAGGGTGTCGGAGGCGTCCTGGGCAGTGTCGAGAGCGTCGTCGGCGAAGGCGTCGTCTGCGGTGGGCACGGTCGGCTGGTTCATCTCGGGCGGCATCCGTTCATTATCGGGCTGCTGCGCGTTTCGGCTTTCGGCCGGCGAAGCCGGTCTCGATCGGCGGAGCCCTCGACACGGGGCGGCGCGCTGATATGCTCAGGCGATGGATCGTTTCGTCGAGGTTCCCGGCGGTCGACTGTTTGCGGTCGATGAGGGCGCGGGCCCGCCGATCGTCCTGATGCATGCCGCGATCGTCGATCTGCGCGCCTGGGACGGGATGGTCCCCGGGCTCGCGGCCGCCGGCTACCGCGTTGTCCGCTACGACTACCGGGCCTTCGGCCGGTCTACGACAGACGATGTCGAGTTCAGCCACCGCGCCGATCTCCTGGCCGTGATGGACGCTTTCGGCATCGTTCGAGCTGCGCTCGTCGGCAACAGCCGCGGCGGCCAGATCGCCATCGACACGGCGATCGAGTCCCCCGAGCGAGTGGTCGCGGTCGTTGGCGTCGGCGCAGGACTGGGCGGCTTCGAAGGCCAGGTGACGCCCGAGGAGCTCGTCCTCTTCGAGCAAGGGCAGCGTCTCGAATTGGCCGTGGAGCCGGACGTGCAGGCGATCGTCGATCTGGATGTGCGGTTCTGGGTCGACGGCCCGGGCCAGCCGGCGAACAGGGTCGACCCGGCGATCCGAGAGGCCGTGAGGGCGATGGATCGGCCGCTCTACCAACCCGGATTGGTAAAGGGCCGGCCCATCAGGCTCGACCCGCCGGCCAACGACCGCCTCGGCGATGTGCGCTGTCCCGTCCTGGCGGTCGCGGGCGCGCTGGACCTCTCCGAAATAGTCCAAACCGCGCGGCGCATCGAGGCCGCCGCCCCGAACGCGCGGGCGGTGGTCTGGCCGGACGTGGCCCACATGATCGGCATGGAGGCGCCGGACCGCCTCAACGCCCTGATCATCGACTTCCTGGCGCCGCTCCGGCCCTGGGAGTAGCCGCCGGGCGCTCGCCGTTGGCGACGTCCGAGCCCGACCGCGCCCGTCCGAGCTCAGGTCGTGCGGTCCAGTTCGGCGCATGCGTAGTGCGGGGCGGCCGCGCGATCTGCGATGCTACGGTGGCTTTCCCGGAGGCGCCGTTCGTCGCGGCCAAGGGGAGTCGGGGACCGGCGCTCGTCGCCGGTGGAGGGAAGGGGCAGATGACGATCCGGCGTCGAGAGGACCGGCCGTTGGCTCGGGCGATCCGCCTGGGCGTGTCGGGCGCGCTCGTCGCCCTGGCGGTGGGCGGCTGCGCCGTACACGAGGCCACGCCTGGTGTCGCGGCCGCGCCCGGCCGGTTCACGACCTCGGGCACGCCGGCCACCGGTCGCATCTGGCACGCCGCGACCCTGCTTCAGGACGGCCGGGTTCTCATCGCCGGGGGCGTCGACAGCTCGGGCGCGGCGCTTGCCTCGGCCGAGCTTTTCGACCCCAGGGCCGGAACCTTCAGCCCGACCGGTTCGATGACCGTTCCGAGAGACGGCGCGACGGCGACTCCGCTGCCCGACGGCCGCGTTTTGGTCGCCGGGGGCGGCGGAGTCTCGGCCGACCTCTACGACCCCAGGACCGGCACCTTCAGCCCGACCGGCTCGATGCTCGATTCGTCCGGCTTCCTCGGCACTCCGCTGGCGGACGGTCGGGTTCTCTTCACCGGCAGCGGCGTTCCGGCCGAGCTGTACGACCCGAAGACGGGGACGTTCAGCCGGACGGGCTCGATGACCAGGGCCGATCGCTTCCAGTACACCGCCACCGCGCTGGCCGACGGCCGCGTACTGATCGCCGGCGGCAACGACCCGACGGCGGAGGTGTACGACCCCAAGACCGGCACCTTCAGCCAGACCGGAGCCTTGAACTACCCTCGCGCCTACCACACCGCGACTCTTCTTCCCGACGGCCGCGTCCTATTCGTGGGAGGCATCGATCCTGACTTCCAGGTCCTGGCCCAGGCCGAGACGTACGATCCGAAGACCGGCCGGTTCACCGTGACCGGCAAGGAGTTTGCCGCCCGGCAGTCCCACACCGCGACGCTCCTCCGCGACGGACGCGTCCTCATCGCGGGCGGCCTCGGCAGCGATTGGAACCAGGTGGCGCCCGCCGAGATCTACGACCCGAAGACCGGCACATTCGGCCCGACGGGCTCGATGGCAGACCCGCGCTACTACCACACCGCGACCCTGCTGTCGGATGGTCGCGTCCTGATCGACGGAGGCTTCGGAGACTCACCGGATCCGATCCAGGCCGAGGTCTTCCAACCCTGAGTCGTAGCGGCGCGCGCTTCGCCGAAGACGGCGTGGCCGAACGCAACGGTGCTCGACGGCACTTGTGCTACCCGCCGACGGCGCGCACGATGGGTTCCTGACCGACCCCCCGTGCCGATGCCTCGGTTTCCGAGACTGCGTCCGGCCGGCAGTGGGAAGTCTCAGTGCTCGTTCAGTCCCCCCATCCCCATCGAGCCATGGTCCACGAGCGGCCTGCTTCGGCGGACCGTGTCGAACGCCGGGCGATGGCCATTTGGCCGAGGCTGAACCACAAGGCCCTGCATCGATGCCAGGGCGACCCCACCCGTATCGCCGCGCAGGTCTCCCGCCGGACCAAGATGACGACGAAGGCGATCCGGAAGCTGCTCGCCGACAAGTAGCTCCGGCCGGCCCGCGTCGGTCCTTGGGGGGCCGGTTCCAAGAGTCTGTGAAGTGAAGTTCACGCTCGGGTTGGCCCGACCGTGGCCCGGCCGCCGCCCGACGGGCCCGTCTACTCGATCGACGCCACCACCGGGACTGTGACCGTGACCGGAGCTGCGTGGGTGAAGTCGAAGGTGACCTCGAGCGCCTGGCCGGCGGCGAGCGGCTTGGGCAGACCGCTCACGATCAGCTCTCCGTCGCCGGCTCGAAGCTGGATGGTCTCGCCTTGCCTTATCAGCCACGAAGGCATCCGTGACTTGCCAACCAACCCGGTCTCGGGATCTGTGGGCTCCGGCGTGCAAGCGCAGGTACCATATAGGGCGACAAGGGCCGCGCCCGGCGACGATCCACCTGTGAGCCTGTCGTCTTGCCCGGTTTCGTTGAGGATCGTGGCCACTACGGTGACGGCGTTGCCGTTGCTCTGAATTGGCATTGCTTGCGCGCCGCTGATGTTCATGCCGTTGCCCGAGGCTGCGGTCGCGGTCGCGAGACGCGCGGTTGTGGCAGTGGGCGCGGCTGAGGCGCATCCGGCCGCCACGAGAACTGCGAGCAGGAGGCCCGCGACTCTGGTTGCGTGACCCAGACGAGTGTTCCGTATCACGTCTCTGCCCTCCCAGAAGCGTGCGGCCAGCATAGCCCTGGCGAGTCAAGCCCGACCGACCCTATAGGCCCCACGTAGTGGCCCATCTCACTCGCCGGCTCTGCCCGTCTCCCGGCAGTGGGGATCGGCGATGCCCGAGCGCTCGCTCGGGTACGATCAGGCGACCCCGCCCGGGCCACGCGCCGTCATCGGTCGGCGCCGCCCGCAGGGCATTCCGTGAGGCTTCATGACCACCTCGAGCTCCGCGGGCGAGCCGCCCTCCGCGGGCGAGCCGCCCTCCGCGTCCAACCGCACCGCCCGGATCACAGCCGTCGTTTTCGACCTCGGCGGCGTCTTGATCGACTGGAACCCGCGCCACCTCTACCGCAAGCTCTTCGGCGCCGACGAAGTGGCCATGGAGCGGTTTCTGGCCGAGGTCTGCACCCCGGCGTGGAACGCGCGCCTCGACGCCGGCCGCCCGCAGGCCGAGGCAGTGGCCGAGCTCGTTGCCGCTCACCCCGACAAGGCCGAGCTGATAACCGCCTACCACCTGCGCTGGGGGGAGATGCTGGGCGACGCGTACGAGGGGACGGTCTCGATCCTGCGCGAGCTCCGGCACGCCGGGTACCCGATCTTCGCCCTGAGCAACTGGTCGGACGAAACCTTCCCGATGACCCGGGCGCGCTACGCATTCCTGGACGAGATGGACGGCATCCTGATCTCGGGCGACGTCAAGGTCGGCAAGCCGGACCCGGCGATCTTCCGCGAGTGCCTGAGGCGCTTCGCCCTGACGCCCGAGGAGACCGTCTACGTCGACGACTGGGACCGCAACGTGGCCGTGGCCTCCGGCCTTGGGATGAACGCGATCCGATTTGTGGACGCGGCCCGGCTGCGGCTGGAGCTGCGCGCCCTGGGTCTGCCAGTAGCGGCGGAAGTGCCGGCGGCACCGGCGACCACATAGCAGGACTGGAGGGCGTGGTGCGGACGAGTCGTCTCGGGGCGGCCGGGTTCGGGCGCGAGGTCAACGCGACCAGGGTGATCGCGTCCACGCTCGGGGTCATCGCCGGGCTGTCCGGCCTGGACCATGGCTTCTTCGAAACGCTCCAGGGCAACGCTCCGACGCCGGGTCTGTTCGTGCAGTCGATCGGTCCGGCGCAGCGGATGTGGGCCTACGGCACCGAGGACGCGTTCACGCTCATCCCGAACTTCCTGGCAACCGGCATCCTGGCGATCGCGGTCGGCCTGGTCCTGATCGTCTGGTCGATCCGCCATATCGACCGACCGCACGGCAGCCGGGTCTTCGCCGGCCTGGGTGCGTTGCTGTTCCTGGTCGGCGGGGGCGTGGCCCAGGTCGGGTTCGTGGTGCTGTGCTGGGCCGTCTCGACGCGGATAGGCCGTCCGCCCGCCTGGGTGCGGAACGCCGGTGCCGGGACGCGCGCCACGCTCGCCAGGCTGTGGTGGGCCGCGCTCGTCGTCGGCGTCGTGCTCGTGGCCGTCGCCCTGGAGGTCGCCGTCACCGGCTTCGTTCCCGGCGTGACGGACCCGAACCAGGTTCAGGCCGTCTGCTGGTCGGCCCTCGGGATCATGCTTCTGCCACTTGCCCTGGCGGTCGTGGGAGGGTTCGCCCACGACGTGGATCTGCAGGCTGCGCGTCCCGCCGTCATCTAGCTCACGAGCACCCGCTCGTGGAGCCGCAGTTGAGGCACTTGTAGCAACTCCCGTTGCGGACCATGATCGAGCCGCATTCGGCGCAGCTGGGGGCGTCGGCCTGGCTCGTGAACGTGACCTGGGCCTTGCCGATGCCGAGGTTGCCGAGGGTGACGCGGGCGGCGGAGCCGTTGCCGGCCGCCTTGCCGTTGGTGCCCGGGGCGTGGCCGTTGCCACTTTCGGGAGTGGCGCTGGAGCGGGGAGAGTCGCTGGAGCTCTCTCTGGCGGGCGGCGTGGACGGCGCCGCTTCCTCCGGAGACGCCACGGCCGTGGCGCCACTCGGCGGTGAAGCCGGCCCCGCGGCGGGCGACGAGCCACTCCCTGAGGTCCCGGCGCTGCCGGCACCGCCGGTTCCGCCGAGTCCGAGGGTTAGCGGCTGCACCGACAATTCGGCGGTCGCCGATCGGTCGACCAGACCCAGGCTCGCTCGCTCCTCGGGCGGCAGGAAGCGCGATCCCATCCAGCGGAAGATGTAGTCCACGATCGACTTGGCGATCGGGATCTCCGGGTTGCTGGTGAAGCCCGACGGCTCGAATCGGACGTGGGCGAACTTGTGGACCAGGTCGTGCAGCGGCACGCCGTACTGCAGCGCGACGCTGACCGTGGTGGCGAACGTGTCCATCAGGCCGGAGATCGTGGAGCCTTCCTTGGCCATCTTGAGGAAGATCTCGCCCGGCTGGCCGTCGGGGTAGAGGCCCACGGTGATGTAGCCCTCGTGGCCGGCGACGTCGAACTTATGCGTGATCGCGGTCCGCTCGGCGGGGAGTCGGCGCCGGTACGGCTTCGGTTCGACCGGAATCGCGGTCGCGGCGATGGCGGCTGCGGCAGCCGCGGCTTCGGCTCCTTCCGCGGTCGCGCCCGAATCCTTCTTCTTGCCGGTCATGAGCGGCTGCGATCGCTTCGAGTTGTCGCGGTAGATCGCGATCGCCTTGAGGCCAAGCCGCCAGCCCTCGAGGTAGACCGTCTCGATCTCCTCGGGCGTGGCCGCCTCGGGCATGTTGACCGTCTTGCTGATCGCGCCCGAGAGGAAGGGCTGTACCGCCGACATCATTCGCAGGTGGCCCAGGTAGTGGATGGAACGCGTGCCGTTGACCGGCTTGAAGGCGCAGTCGAAGACGGAGAGGTGCTCGGGCTTGAGTTCGGGCGCGCCTTCGATGGTCTCGCGCTCGTTGACGTAGGCCACGATGGCGTCGACCTGTTCGGGCGTGTAGCCGAGCTTGCGCAGGGCGCCCGGGACGGTCTGGTTGACGATCTTGAGGAAGCCCTCGCCGACGAGCTTCTTGTACTTCACTAGGGCGATGTCGGGCTCGATGCCGGTGGTATCGCAATCCATCATGAACGCGATGGTGTTGTGGCTGACGAAGCCGTTGGCGACGTAGGTCACGTTCGAGGGGACCGAGATGTCGTAGGTCAGCTGCTCCTCGCCGAGCTCGACCGAGGCGATCTCGTCGTAGAAGTAGTTGAGGCTCTCGGCCAGTGCGGGATCCGCGGTCCGCTCGAGGAGGGCGGCAGCCGATCGGCGCGAGACCAGGCCGGTGCGCGAGAGCGAGAGCAGCATCGTCTTGCGGAGGTTGTCGTTCTCGGGAGCCAGCCGATCGACGGTCGAGCGGCTTACAGGGACCAGGTCGTATCGGGCCGCTTGCGGATTGGCCTGATGAGTCGCCACGGCTGCCAGGGCGGCTCGTTTGCGCTCGGACATGAAGCCGATCTCCGCGAGGAACCTCGCGGCGGAGCTGACATTGAGCGTCCGGATTACATGCATCGGGTTGTTGCCGAGGTGCCCAAAGCTCGGCTCATCGATCTTGTGGGTCGTCACGAATCCGAGGGCGAGCAGCAACGTCTGGACGTCGCGGCTGAACCGCTCGGAGACGGTCGACCAGTAGGCGTAGCCGTGGTTCGTGTTGCCGTCGGCCTCGAAGAGACCGCGGACGAAGGCTCGGTAGACAGCCGGGTCGTTCGAGTAGAGGACGGCGTCCGGGATGTCGGGCTCGTAGCCCTTGCCCCGATGGGCGCCTTCCGGGTCGGGAGAGTGCTTGGCGAAGCCGCAGGCCTCCCACCACATAACCAACCGGACCGAGTTCAGAGCGACTTCCTGGTAGCCCTGCTGTGCCGTCACCGCCGCCTCAAGGCCAAAGAGGTCGCGCCCGAGGTTGACGATGCGATCGACTACGTCCCGGTCGCCGTCCGTCACGCAGAAGCGGAGGCCTTTGGAGTGAAGCGAGCCGTCGCCCATGAAGTAGCCGACCAGCTCGGCTAGATCGGCTGTCATGCGGCGCGGAACGGAGGCTCGGTAGTCTGAGGTCCAGTAAGCCTCGGGGAGCGGCGGGAGCGGCACCTCGCGCGACTCGCCGATCATGCCGCCGAGCATCATCGGCACGCGATCGGCGGACTTGACGTCGGCGAAGCGGCGCCAGACCCAGTTGCCCTCGGCGTCGATGACCTTGATTCGGTGGGTCGTTGTGCCCTGGACGCGATAGCCGCGAGCCGTTTCGACGGTGACCACCGGCTCGGCGCCGTTGAGGAAGAAGCGGGTCGCCTCGCGCGGGCCGTCGTCGGTGGCGACGTGCAGGTCGTGGAGGTCCTGCCATTGCTGGCCGTTTGGATTTGCCAGGCCGCGAAGACGGACTAGGCCGCGGTCGGTCAGGACCAGGCTGTTCCCGACGAGGCAGCCCGTGGGGGCGAGGAGCGTGGTCTGGGCGTTGCGGTAGCCGTGAGCCTTGCCCAGCGTGAGCGTCTCGTCCCAGATGTCGCGGGCGGCGCGATGCAGGTCGGCGGGTACGCTCTGCTTGTCGGGGATGCCGTGGGCGGCGTCGCGATGCTTCTCGATGACGCGCAGGAACGGTTCCTCGTTCTTGCGGTATTCGGCGAACGGGCCGCCGTGATCGCGGGCGACGATCGCGCTCTGGCGATAGGCCTCGGCGGTCATGACCGAGGTGATGGCCGCGGCGTAGGCCTGGCCTTCGGGCGAGTCATAGGCGAGGCCGCGGTTCATCAGCAGGGCGCCAAGGTTGGCGTAACCCAGGCCGAGCGGACGGAAGAGATGCGAGTTGCTGCCGATGGCCGGAGTGGGGTAGCCGGCGTTGTCGACCAGGATCTCCTGGGCGGTGATCGTCAGCCGGCAGGCGTATCGGAACGCCTCGACGTCGAACTCGCCGTCCTCGCGCACGAACTTCATCAGGTTGAGCGACGCTAAATTACAACTAGAATCGTTAATGAACGAGAACTCGGAGCACGGGTTAGTCGCGTACTGGCGGGCCGAGTTGGAGACCGGGTTCCAGTCGTTGATCGTGGTGTCGTACTGGATGCCGGGGTCGCCGCAGACCCAGGCCGCGTCGGCCATCTGGCGGAAGAGGTCGCGGGCTCGGTACGTGCCCATCGGCCGGCCGTCGACGACCGCGCGGGTCGTCCACTCTCCGTCGGCGACGACGGCGCGCATGAACTCGTCCGTCACGCGGACCGAATGGTTGGCGTTCTGGAACGCGACCGAGCCGTAGGCCTCGCCGGTGAAGGAGGCGTCGTAGCCGGCCTCGATCAGGGCCCAGGCCTTCTTCTCCTCGCGGAGCTTGCAGTTGATGAACTCCTCGATGTCGGGGTGGGTGACGTCGAGGATGACCATCTTGGCGGCGCGGCGGGTCTTGCCGCCCGACTTGACCACGCCGGCGAAGGCGTCGTAGCCGCGCATGAAGCTGACCGGGCCGGAGGCGGTGCCGCCGCCCGACATCTTCTCCTTGCTCGATCGAAGGGTCGACAGGTTCGAGCCGGCGCCCGAGCCGAACTTGAACAGCATCGCCTCGGTCTTGGCCAGGTCCATGATCGAGCTCATCGAGTCCTGGACCGAGTTGATGAAGCAGGCGGAGCACTGGGGGTGCGCTTCGACGCCGACGTTGAACCAGACCGGCGAGTTGAAGCTCATCTTCTGGTGGACGAGCAGGTGCGTCAGCTCGGCGGAGAAGGCGCGCAGGTCCTCGTCCGTGGCGAAGTAGCGCTGCTTCTCGGCCCAGCCGGCGATGGTGTTGACGACGCGGTCGATCAGCTGGCGGGCCGAGGTCTCGCGCTCGGGCGTGCCGAGGTGCCCGCGGAAGTACTTGCTGACGACGACGTTGGTGGCCAGCTGGCTCCAGAACGCCGGAACCTCGACGTCGCGCTGTTCGAAGACGTTGACGCCCTTCTCGTTGCCGATGGCCGCGGTCCGGATCTCCCACTCGATCTCGTCGTAGGGGTGGACGCCGGGCACGGTCCAGCGGCGCGGGAAGTGGAGGCCCTTGACGCCGATGCCGGTGAAGCGGCCGTCGGCGAGCATGGGAGCGACGCCCTCGTCCATGACGGGGATCGCAGCGGTGGCGCCGCCGAGCGCGGGGGTGCCGGTGGGTGCCGGTGTGGCGGTCGTGGCGGGCGCGCTCTCGTTTGTCTCGCTCGTGCTGGTCTCGCTCGCGTCTGCTCGACTCATTTCCTGCACCTCTCCGTGGTTTCCTGTTCTGCGGTTGGGACGCTGATCCATGTCTGTACCTGGAGCTGGCGGCGTTGTGGCGTTGGGGCGGGGCAGCCGGAGACGACGCTTTCAGAGCGGGGGTGAGTGCATCGCCCGAGCGGCCGCCGACGCGACAGGGCTCTCCTCCCGTGCCGCATACCGGCTCGTCGGTCCGGATCGGTGGTCCTACCGTCTCCCGGCGGTAGCTGCGACGCTCCCGGCCACGATCCCTTCCGGATGCCGTCTCCCGTCTGTTCGACCGTCCTCCCGCGGTCCGTTTCCTGCGGTCCTGGAGCCCTCCCGGCGGCCCGTTCGACCGTCGGAGGGTACGCCTGCGGTTCCACCGCAGTCAAGCCCCAAAAACACAACATCTTGTGGTATCCCATACCCCGCAACCACCATATCTGGGAGCGGCGCCGGATACGGCCCCAGCGGGCCCCGCCGCCGGCGGACGGGCGGCGGACGGTGTGTTGACGCCCTGTGGACGCCGCCGTCCGGTCTGTCCACACCGGCCGCTGTGGCGCGGCCGTCGACCCCACCTGGTCGAGTGGCAAAGTTTATTTCGATCGGGCGTTCTATATCGATAACGCCGCGGCCAATCTCCGTCGGCCCCTGAGGCCGGCACGCCATGTTATCGATAACAGGCTATAGTTAGGAAGAGCGCTCGGGGGAGAAGCTCCAGCCCGGCAATGTCCAGACGCAAGGGATCGTGATGAGCACAGCATTCCTCGCCGGCCCACGGGCCCGGCGATTCGTGGCCGATCCGCGGATCCAGCGGCTTGCGGATCGCAGCCACGATCTGGCGAAGAGCAATCGGCGCAACGTCTATGTCGACAATCGCGAGTTCCTCGTCTACCACTGGTCCGGCAAGTCCTCGGCTTTCTCTCCGGCCACGGGCGAGCAGGCTTTGGGCGACGACGAACGGGTCAACCTCGGCGACCACAACTGCCGCGTCGACGTCGGGATCCCGTATCCATACGTATCGGAGATGCCGTCGAAGAAGGACGGCCTCGAACTCACGGCCGAAAACTGGGCGAAGGACTACGCGGTCTTCCTCGACCATAGCCCGGCCGAGATCTATCCGGACGAGACGATCGTCGGCGAGTTCCACTGGCAGCTGGACGAGGCCCGCTTCTACCGGTTCCCCGACGAGATCTACGACATGGGCTTCGCGCTGCGCGAGCTTGGCGCCGGCGGCATCAGCCTGGCGCACACGTGCCCCGATCTGGGCATCGGTCTGAAGCTCGGTTGGGGCGGCCTGCTGGAGAAGGTTCGGGCCAATCGGGCCCGTTTCGAGGGCTACGGCGCGGCGGATAGGGTCGAGTACCTGGACGCGTCCGAGCGGGTCGTCAGCGCGATCGTCCGCTTTGTCGAAAAGCACGCGGCGCGGGCGCGGGAGCTGGCGGCGGCGGAGGCCGACCCCGCGCAGAAGCGCCTGTACGAGAATATCGCGGCCAACTGCGCGGCGATCGCCACGGGAGCGCCGGCGACGTTCGAGCAGGCGGTCCAGTGGATCCAGTTCTTCCAGGTCGTCGAGCGGATCAACGGCCACGGCAACGGCTACGGCCGCCTGGACCAGCTGCTGATCGACTTCTACCGGCGCGACACGGCCGCCGGGGTCCTGACGCGCGACCAGGCGCGCGATCTCATCGCCGAGCTGTTCCTCAAGTACGGCGGCAACTACTTCTCCTTCGCCGGCCGGAACCGCGAGCTGAAGGACGCCACCAACGAGGTCAGCTGGGTGGGCCTGGAGGCCTACGACATGATCGGCGGCTACAACCACATCGGCGTGATGTGGCATCCGGAGATCGATCCCGCCTACTACGCATACGCCTGCGACGTCGTTTCGCGCCACGGCTGCGGGGTCCCCACGCTGATCAACTACGACGTCCTGCGTGCCAGCGAGCTGTACTCGGGTTACTCGGAGGAGGACGCCTGGAACGTCTCCTACAGCGGCTGCCAGTGGTACTGCGCCGTCGGCAACGAGTACAGCGACCACGACCTCAACTGCCTGGTCCTGGTCAAACCTATGCAACGTGCGATGGACATCGCCATCCGCGACGGCATCGCTGACTTCGAGTCGTTCTGGCGCGTATACAGCTCGGAAGTCGATCGGACCGCGACCGCGCTCGTCGCTTTCAAGAACAAGGTCTACGAGTGGCATCCGAAGGTCTGGCCGGAGATGGTCACGTCCCTGTGCATGCATGGCCCGATAGAACGCGGACGCGACGTCACCGACTCGCCTTCGGTCAACAACGCCTACACGTCCGTCAACGTTCTCGGCGTGCCGAACGTCGTCGACTCGATTTACGCCATCAAGAAGGTCGTATTCGAAGAGCGCCGCTTCTCGATGGCCGAGTTGAAGGAGGCGATGGACGCCAACTGGCAGGGCTTCGAGAAGATCCGCCAGGTCATGCTCAACCAGGGCAAATTCGGCAACGACCTGGACGGCGTCGACGAGATGTACGTACGGGTCGCCGACCAGGTTCTCGACACGCTCGAGCAGAAGCGCAACATCAAGGGCTTCACCTTCAGGCCGTCCTTGTTCCAGTACATGGGCCACACGTACGCAGGCCCGATGCTGGGCGCGACTCCGGACGGGCGGCGCGCTGAGGAACCGCTCGCGCACGGATGCAATCCGATGCATGGGCGAAACGTGGCCGGCCTGACTGCCACGGCGAACTCCCTGGTCAAGGTCAACTTCTCGAAGTTCCAGGGCGGGTCGCTTCAGATCGAACTGCAGCCGAAGTTCTTCGACGGGAAGGACAACATTGGCGACTTCATCGAGAAGTTCTCAAGGACCTACATGGAACAGGGCGGCGTGCAGATCAACCTCAACGTCATCGACCTGGCGCAGCTGCAGGACGCGATCGTTCATCCGGACAAGCCCGAATACCAGGACATCGTGGTCAAGGTGACCGGCTACTCCGCTCACTTCGTCCTGCTGGATCGGGAGTTCCAGAAGGAGTTCGTGGCGCGCGTCAACTACCGGGAGATCTAGACACGCCGGGGCCGATCGAGGCGGCGATGCCGACAGCGCGCGTCTTCGACATCCACCGCGCCACCACGCACGACGGCCCGGGTCTCCGGACGACGGTCTTCTTCAAGGGCTGCCCGCTGGCGTGCCGGTGGTGCCAGAACCCCGAGGGAATCAGCCCGGCGCCGCAGCTGCAGTGGTATTCGCGCAAGTGCATCGCCTGCTACTCGTGCCAGGCGGCCTGCGACCGGGACGCGATCTCGCACGACGAGGCCGGGATCGTCGTCGACCGGGTGAGATGCGATGTTTGCGGCGCGTGCGTCGGGGAGTGTCCGGCCAGGGCCATGACGCTCGCTGGCGATGAATACACGGTCGACTCGTTGGCGCGCGAGGTTCTCAAGGACAGGCGGTTCTTCGCCAACTTCGGAGGCGGCGTTACGGCTTCCGGTGGCGAACCGACGCTTCAGGCTAGCTTCGTCAGCGATTTGTTCAAGACTCTGAAGGCGGCCGGCGTGCACACCGCCCTGGACACCAGCGGGTTTACGTCGAAATCGACACTGGACATGCTGCTTCCATACACGGACTGCGTCCTGTACGACCTCAAGTTCATCGACGATGCCCGGCACGTGGAATTCACGGGTCAGTACAACGCCGCGATCCTGACAAACCTCCAATCTGTGGCGGAGTATGTCAGGACCAACCGCGCGGTCGATCTCTGGATCAGAACGCCGCTCATTCCCGGGGCCACGGCGACCGAAGCGAACGTTTCGGAGATCGGCCGGTTCGTGGAGGACAATGTGCTCGACGTACTTACCCGGTGGGAGCTGTGCGCGTTCAACAGTCTGAGTCGCGAGAAGTATGAGAAGCTCGGAGTCGACTGGGAGTACGGCGAGACGCCTCTCCTGACCCGACCTGCCGCGGACGCTCTGCTGGCGGCGGCGCGGAAGCACGTCCCGGCGGAGGCGGTCTCGGTGACCGGGATCCTCGCCGGCGGTGAAACGGACGCGGCGGACGGAGCCGACGCGGCAGACGGCGCCGGCGAGGGCGAGTCGGTGGCCTAGCCCAACCCGCGGCCCGACCCTGGCCCACCTCCGGCCCGAAACTAGCCCGGCCTCCGGCCCGACGCCGGGCGGCGGTGGGCGTTGCCGCGTTTGCGAGTCGCGCCGCGACCGGGAGACCAGCGCGGACCCTCGGGACCCTCCGCGTCGGCGTTGGGGCGCGGGCCCGGTGCCCCCGGCGATGGCGCCGGAGCGGACGGTCCGCCGGCCGAGGGCGCGGACAGGCGCTGGCGACCCAACCGATCGACCAGCCAGCCGTTCCGGACGGTTCGGGCGCCGGTTCGGCGAACCGCCCCCGCCAGCTCGATGTCGTCGGTCACGACCAGCAGGCCCGCCGCGTCGGCGGCGAAGTCGTTCTCGGCCAGGCGCGCGATGAGCTCGTCGGCCGTCGATCGGCCCGAATAGCGGACCTCGAGGCCGGACGCGATCCGGCGGGAAACCAGGCCGTGCTCGGGGGAGCCGTCCAGCACCACGACGACCTGGACACCCGGCGGAACGATGGCCCGCAGCCGCCCGATCAGCGCCGCGGCCGGCAGCGGCGTGGGAGACCGCCGCAGCGCGTGGAGAACGTTCGTGCCGTCCACGACGAGGCGATCCACGCCCTCCAGAACGCGCCGGTCGTCAGGCACGGGCGTCGCTCGGGGCGATCGCGACCCGGGCCCGGCCGGCCGCGGCCCGGGAATCGGGGCGTGGGCGGACCGCCTCCGCCCCGCACGTCCCGCGCCTCTCCGGTAGCATCCTCGCCATGCTGCTCCTCGTGGACCTCGATGGTGTCGTCTATCGCGGCGATGAACCCGTGCCCGGCGTTGCCGCCGTGCTTGCCGCCCGAGCCGCCGCGGGCGACGACATCGTCTACGTGACGAACAACTCGATGTGGTATCGCGCCGACTACGTTACCCGTCTCGCGGGCATGGGTGCGCCGGTTTCGCCGGATCGGATCGTTTCCTCGGCCCGGGCGACGGCCCTGTACATGCGCGATCTCCAGCCGCCCGTCCGGCGAGTCCTCGTCGTCGGTGGCGCCGGCCTGGTCCACGAGCTCGGCGACGTCGGCATAGAGGTCGTCTACTCCGGCGACGCGGCCGATCGCTGGAAGGCGAACGGGCGCGACGCGGCAGCCGCGGTGGGACACGTAGACGCGGTCGCGGTCGGCCTCGACCTCGAGTTCAGCTACGCCAGGCTGGCCTGCGCGTCCGAGGCCATCCGGGCGGGGGCGAGGTTCATCGCCACGAACCGCGATCCGGTCTATCCGCTGGAGAAGGGCTTGATGCCCGGGGCCGGGTCGATAGTGGCGGCCATCGAGGCGGCGTCCGGCCGAACCCCGATCTCCATCGGTAAACCGGGGCCCCTCCTTCTGCAGGTCGCCGCCCATGCCGCCGGCGTGGACGTGGCGGAGGCCGTGATGATCGGCGACAGCCTGGTGACGGACGTGCCGGCCGCCCACGCCGTCGGCGCGCGTTCCGTCTTGATGATGACCGGCATCACGACTCGAGCCCAGCTGGCGGCCCATCCTGAAGCCGAGCGGCCGACCGAGGTGGCCGACGACGCGGCCGAGCTTGCGGGCGCGCTCGACCGGCTCGCGGGAGGCGCTCTCCGGACCTGAGCCGGCCGCCCGCGCCGCACCGCGCTACGCCGATCCGGCGCCCCCGTGGCCACGTTCTGTTGCCCGGCTGCACGTTTCTGCGTCATACGTGGGATGCGACGTGCCAGAATTGGCGCAAGCATTGTCAAGCTGGCAGGTGGCCGCCGGCCTACATTGCTGCACCCGGAAGGGGACGTTCTTGGACGACCGAGCCCTCGGGGCCGAGCCTCGCTCGGAACCGCGAGCCTCGCTCCAGATGCCGGCGCGCCTGCGCGATCGAATCGGCCAGATGATCCTGGTCGGCTTCAAGGGGATGACTCCCGCCGAGGCCGGGATCACGATTCGCCAGATCGCCGAGGGGACCGTTGGGTCCGTCGTCGTCTACGACATGGACGGCGAGACCGGAGAGCCGCGCAACATCGAGTCGCGGGAGCAGCTGCGCGACCTGGTCGCCGCGCTCAAGGCGGCGGGCGAGCTTCCCGTCCTGGTCGCCGTGGATTCCGAGGGCGGTTTCTACCACCGGCTCAAGGAGAAGTACGGCTTCGGTCCGGTCTGGCCGGCCGCCGAGATGGGCGAGCGCAACGACCTGGCATTCACGCGCGCGGCCGCCGGGGACATCGCGGCCCAGCTGGTTGACGCCGGCATCGACTTGAACCTGGCGCCGGTCGTCGATCTCCTGTTCCAGAACAACCTTACGGTGACGGCGCGACGCCGCAGCTTCTCCTCGGATCCGGTCGTGGTTGCCGCCCACGCAAGAGAGTTCATCGCGGCACACCACGACCTGGGCAGGCTGGCCACGCTGAAACACTTCCCGGGGATGGGCGGCGTCCTGCGTCCTCATGCTCCGGGCCGCGGTGAGCTGATCGAGGACTGGTCGCCGGCCGAGCTCGATCCCTATCGAACCCTCATTCGCGAAGGCCTGGTCGACGCCGTCATGGCGACACGGGCGACTCACACGGAGCTGGACCCGGACTATCCCGGCTGCCTGTCCGCGAAGACGATCGACGGCCTCCTCAGAGGCGAGATGGGCTACGACGGCGTGGTCATGTCGGACGCCATGGAGATGCTGGCGATCTGGGACGTATACGGTTTCGAGCGCGCAACCATCCTGGCGATCAACGCGGGCGTCGACATGCTTCTCTTCTGCAACCAGTCGGCCATCGTGCCGTACGACGACGACCGCGGCCCCGAAGCGGTCCGGGTAATCGAAGCGGCGGTGGCCCGCGGCGAGATCGCCGAGGCTCGCATCGACGAGGCTTGCCGCCGGATCCTGGCCCTGAAGTCGCGTGCCGGCGTAGCGCCCTGATCGACCCGCGCCCGGCCGCGCGGCCAGGCCGCTCCACCCACCGTCAACCGGCCGGAGACGGCGCCCTCGCCCGCCGGAACTCGAATTGCGCTACGCGGCGTCCGCCTGATGTCCGGCTGACCGATCGCGGAGGAAGCCCGTGATCGCGTCGCTGGGCAGAGGCCGCGAGAAGAGGTAGCCCTGGCCGATGTCGCACTGGAGCGTCCGAAGCCGGTCGGCTTGCTCGACTCGCTCTACGCCCTCGGCGACCGTCTCCATCCGCAGGGTCTTGCCGATCCGGATCATCGCGTCGACGAGGGCGCTGGCGGTCGGCTCTGTCGCGACACCGTCCACGAAGGACTTGTCGATCTTGAGGATGTCCACCGGGAAGCGCCGCAGGTACGCGAAGGACGAGTAGCCCGTGCCGAAGTCGTCGATCGCGAGCCGCACGCCCAGCGACTTGAGCTGGAAGAGGCGGTTCAGCGTGGCGGCCGTGTCGATCATGAGGACGCTCTCGGTGATCTCGAGGATCAGGCGGCTGGGGAGCAGGCCGGAGTCGTCGAGCGCGTCGGCGATGTCGCGGACGATGTTGGGGTGGCGCAGCTGGCGGCCCGAGAGGTTCACGTTGAGGGCGATCGGCTCGTCCGCTGGAATCTCCTTCTGCCACACGCGAACCTGCCGGCAGGCCTCCTGGATCGCCCATTGGCCGAGCGGGACGATCAGGCCGCTTTCCTCGGCGAGCGGGATGAACTCCATCGGCGGAACGATGCCGCGACGCGGGTGCTGCCAGCGCACCAGCGCCTCGACGCCGGTGAGGCGGCCGGTCTGGAGGTCGATCGTGGGCTGGTAGTACAGCATGAACTGCTGCTGCTCGATGGCCGTACGAAGCTGCGACTCGACCTCGATGCGGCGGATCGCCTCGGCATGCATCTCCGGATCGAAGAGCGCGTAGCCGCCCTCGTAGTGGCGGGCCTGATGCAGCGCGACCGCGCCGTTTCGGAGCAGGTCCTCGGCCGTTTCGTCGCCGGCGATCGAGACGGCGATGCCGATGTGCGGCTGGAGCTCCACCTGCGCCCCGGGCAGCTGGAGCGGCTGCTGGAGCAGATTCATGATTCGCTCCATCGCCATCGTGGCGTCGGAAGGCGAACCCATGCGATCCAGGAGGATCGCGAACTCGTTGCCGCCCATGCGGGCGACGGTGTCCTGACCGCGGACGCAGGAGCGGAGGCGCTCGGCGACCATGACCAGGGCCGTGTCGCCGGCGGTGTAGCCCAGGCTGTCGTTGAGCCGCTTGAAGCCGTTGAGGTCGCAGTACAGCACGGCGATCGTGCTGCCGTCGCGCTTCGCCGCCAGCAGCGAGTGCTCGATGCGATTGGCGAAGAGCACGCGGTTGGCCAGGCCGGTCAGCGAGTCGTGGAAGGCCTGGTGGCGAAGCTCGGCCTCCAGCGTGTGCCTCTCGGTAACGTCGCGAGTGTTGAGCACGACGCCGTCGATGGCGGGCACGTCGAGTTGGTTCGTCATGCGCGTCTCGGTGTGTCGCCACGAGCCGTCGGAGTGGCGCAGGCGGCACTCGCAGACTCGCGACGAGCCCGCCTCCGCGACAACGCCGCGGAACTCGGTCGCGATGCTTTCCGCGTCGTCGGGATGGACCAGCTTGAGGACGTCCAGGCCGATCATGGTTTCCGGGTCGTAGCCGAAGATCTCTCGCACCGACGGAGACTGGTATCGGATGTGGCCGTCGACGGCGACGATCGAGACGACGTCGCTGGAGCTCTGGATCAGAGCCTGGAACCGCTCCGCGCTCTGGCGCTCTATGGCGTCGTGCTGGAGGTCGATCCTGGAGATGGCAAGCGACGCCTGTGTCGCCAGGGCGCGGATCGCGGCGGGCAGCTCGACCGGGAGCTGACCCCGCAATTCCACTATGACCACGCCCCGCGTGACGCCGGCGACGCTCACTCGAGTGAGCAGGACTTCTCCGGGAAGGAAGTCGCCTCTTCTGGTCGGGACGGCCTCGTCAGCGGGCGCGGCTACAGCGGCGGGCGCGGCTACCGCGGCTACCGCGGCGGGCGCGGTCTGGACGGGTGCCCGCAGGACGCGCTGATCCACCAGCTCGCCCGACACGGCCAGCTGGTCGGCCTCGAACACGGCCTCGGAGATCTCTTCGGCCCGGCGTCCGGCGGAGCCGACCACGCGGTATGTGAGCGGCGGCACGTCGGAGCCCTCGGCCGCGGCCAGACTGACGCGCATCCCGGAGATCCCGGCGCAGAGGGCGTGGGCGCCCTCGACGGTCGCGGCGAGGATGGACGGAAGGTCGCAGGCGGCCACGAGGTCCAGACCGGTCGCGGCGAGTACCTGTTCCCGTCGGGCCGCCCGTTCGTATCGATCGATCGAGCTGATCAGGCCGTGCATCAGGCAGGCGATGACGATGAAGCCGGCGACCAGGACGCACGCCACGGCGAACGAGGTGGCGTCCGTCAGGCCCTGGGCCAGCGCGACGGCCGAGAGGAGGACGGTGCGGATGAGGACGCGCGGCGTCGAGCCGTAGGCCGAGCCGAAGAAGACGGCGGCGGTCAGGACCGCGGAGACGACGTTCTCCCAGCGGCCGTCGACGGCCATGGCCAGAACGCAGATCGCGGCCACCACGGCGACGTCGGCGGCAATGCCCATGTCGCGGCGCCGGTACACGGAGATCCAGACCAGGGCGAGGACCGGCGGGGCCGCCAACCCGGCCACGTACAGCGGAAGGGGGCTGGTGCCGGAAGCCGCCTCAACGACCAGTGCCCCGACCGCATCGGCCAGGGCGAAGGCCAGGAGCAGCAGCTGCACTCGGCCGGGCAAGTCGCGGGGCCGAGTACTGGCGCGAAGACCTGCCAGGATCTCCGCGACGTTTAGCCGTACCAAGACGACCAGTTCCTCCGGAGGATCAAACGAGAGACATACGTGCGCCGTTTCGCCGGTTCGCGGACGCCTCTATTGACGGCGTCGGTCGCACGCGCGCACGACTGAGGGTTCGCCCCTACGTCAAATGGGCGATCTTGCCGTGGGGCACTCGTTCCCGGTCCGGGCGGCGCCACGGCGGTGTAGCATCGCCGAAATCATGACGACGCCCAACCTGCCCCCACGCTCGATCTCCGGCTCGAGCCTGCGCCCGATCGAGGAACGCGATCTGGCCGGCTACGGCTCCGCCCTCGACTTCGGGACGGACGAATACGACCTCGACTACGAGGACGAGGACTACGAGCTCGGCTGGGGAGACCGATTCCGGACTCTGGCGGGACGCGCCCTGGTTCGCCTGGGTTGGCTCGTCCTCGCCGCGGGCTTCGCGTTCGGGAGCGCCGGCATCGTGGCAGCCGCTGAGAATTCGCCGTCCGGCGGGACGCGGCCGGAGCTGACCTGGGGCGCCGACCAGCAGCTTTCGGTCAAGCTCGACGCCGCCGTCCGCGATCTCGCCAGGCTCAACGACGACGTCGTCTCGCTCGGCGACGAAGCCCGCTCGACGCTTTCCAGCCTCGCCCAGGTGAACCAGATCGGTCTGCAGACGGCCTGGAACGAAGGCTCGAACGACGTCAATTCGATCGACGCCGGAGCGGCCGATCTCAACAAGACGCTGGAGTGCGCGGCCTGGGATTCCACGCTATCCACGGACCTGGTCAAGACCTACAGCTCCACTCTGGTCGATCGTTACCACAAGGTCTGCCTTGCCGTGGCGTCCGTGGCGCCTCTCCAGTCGAACTGGCAGGCGATGGTCGACGGCAGCAAGACGGCCATCCAGGTGGCCAACGACATCGAAGACCACGACGCAGTCGCGGCGGAAGCTCTGCAGCTCGCGACCCAGGGTCGCTACCCGGACGCGCTTATGAAGATCGGCGGGGCGACCGCCGATATCGCCGACGCGACCGCGGTCGCCGCCGTTCTCGCCAGGTCGAGCGACGTCTCCACGCTCACCGAGTGGCTCAGCCGGACGACGCAGATGGACAACGCGCTCATCCTGCTGTGGCAGTCGATGGTCGATTCCAAAGGCAAGGTGACGGCTCAGGTGACCGCCGCGCTCCGAGCCGTCAACAACGCCAAGGCGCTCCTGCCCGACGATAACTCGGTCCTCCAGGTCGTCCTGTACGAGATGGCGGGCAACCTGACCGCCAACGGCATAACGATCGAGACGGCCAAGGGCGCCCTCGCCGCGGCCCTGACCGACCTGACCGGCGGGACGGTTCTCGGCGGGTAGCGGCTTCGGGGCGACCCGATAGACTTAGCCCATCTCTTCAACGCCGGTGCCACACGCCGGCCAATGGGTCAGCGGTGCCCCAATGAGCCGCCCGGCCGGAGGATCTGGTAATGCAGTTGCGCGTCGTCAGCGATCAGCCTTGGGACGTGGTGGCCGACGTGCTTGCCGTCCCGTTCGTAGGTGAGCCCAGATTCGACGGCGTTCTGGCGGAGATCGACAAGCGCGCGGGCGGCGAGCTCGCCGCGCTGGCCGCCTTCGGCGAGCTCAAGGCCGAGAGGTACGGCTCGGCGGTTGTGGCCGCCGGCGAGCTCCGCGCCGGTCGCCTTCTGGCGATTGGCGCAGGCGACCCCGAGACGATCACGCGGCAGGTAGTCGTGCGGCTCGGATCCGCCGTCGAGCGGCGCCTGTGCGGTCGGAGCGTCAAGTCGCTCGCCGTCTGGCTCGGAGACCTGGGCGGCCGGATCGATGGGGGAGTGGCCACGGTTGCCGAACTGCTGGCCCGCGGCATCGTCGAAGGCCAGTTCGAGCCGGCCACGATCTACCGCGAGGGCTACGCGAACGTCCCGCCCGCGCTGGAGGAGCTGATCCTCGTCGCGCCCGGCCAGGACGCCGCCGCTCTGCGTCGCGCCGCAGAACGAGGCGTCGTCATGGGCGAAGGCGCCAACCTCGCTCGAGGCCTCGCCAACCGCGCGGCCAACGACGTTTCGCCGGAGGTTCTGGCGGGCGAAGCCCGAGCCGTTGCCGAGCGCCACGGCCTCTCGATAGACGTCATCGAGCCGGCCCGCGCGGCGGAGCTGGGCATGGGCATGTTCCTGGCCGTCGGTCGGGGCAGCGACAACCCGCCGCGGATGATCGTGCTTCGTTCCGGCGATCAGGGGGCGAAGGACACGTTGGGGCGGCGTCTGGCTCTCATCGGCAAGGGCGTCTGCTTCGATTCCGGCGGCATCAGCATCAAGCCGGCCGACCGGATGGAAGAGATGAAGATGGACAAGACCGGTGCCTGCACCGTGATCGCGGCCATCGCCACGGTGGCCAGACTGGCCCCCGGCACGCCCATGCTGGCCATCGCGCCGGCCGTCGAGAACATGCCCGGCCCGCATTCCGCGCGCCCGGGCGACGTGGTCAAGGCCATGAACGGCAAGACGGTCGACATCATCAACACCGACGCGGAGGGCCGGCTCATCCTCGGCGACGCGATGTGCTACGCGGAGAAGCTCGGCGCCACTCATCTCGTGGACGTGGCCACTCTCACCGGCGCGGTGCTGCGGGCGCTGGGCGACCAGATGACCGGGGCCTTCGGCACGCCTCAGGCCTGGTACGACGACGTGGCCGCGGCCGGGGAGCGGGCCGGGGAGCGGTACTGGCAGATGCCGATGATCGACGAGTACCGCAAGGACCTCGACAGCTGGTACGCGGACTTCACGAACACGGGATCGGCCGAGGGAGGTCTGGTCAAGAGCGCGCTCTTCCTGCGTGAGTTCGCCACCGTGCCGTGGGTTCACCTCGACATCGCCGGTACGGCCTACTTCCGCAAGAAGACGGCCTACGCCCCGGCCGGAGCCACGGGCGTGGCCCACGCCACTCTCGTGGAGCTGGCCCTCGCCGGCGCAAAGTAGCGCGGCCCTGGCGCCGCCACTCGCCGCCGCTCACGCCGCCGTTCCCGGCATCGCGGCGCTCACGGACAGGAGGCCAGTCATGCCGTCACTGCCGGCCGAGTTCGATCCACTGGTGCCGCTGCTGGGCCTGGCCGGGCTCGTCTGGGGAGTTGCGGCGGATCGGATCTCTGCTCGCTGGCCGGCCCACGAGGACCGAGCCGTTCGACGCCTCGACTGGCGCACGTTGCTCGTGGCCCTCTTCGCGGCCGTGGCGCTGGCCGCGGTTCCGGTGCGTTTCGGCGATCCGGCGGAGCGGCTCCTCTTCGGCGTCTTCTTCGCCGCGTGCGTCCTGCTCATGGCCACCGACCTTGACCAGCGGCTGATGCCGGACGCCGTCACGCTGCCGCTGATCGTCCTCGGCGCGGCCGCGCTGGCGTGGGGCGGCGACTCGCTCGTGTCCCGATCCCCGGCCTGGACGGCGGTCCTCGGCGCGATCGCGGTCCCGGGCCTGATGTTCCTCGGCTCGCTGCCGTTCGGCGAGGGCGCCCTGGGCGGCGCCGACGTGAAGTTCCTCGTCGCCGTCGGCCTCCTGGCCGGGCTGATCCGGATCGTTCTCGCGGTCTTCGCCGGCGCGATGATCGGCGGCGTGGTCATCTCCGGCCTGTTGGTCGCGCGGCGAGTGACGCTCCGCAGCTACATACCGTTCGGGCCGTTCCTGATCGCCGGCGCGGTCTGGGCCGTGCTGTTGCCGGCTGCCTCTTCCTAGCGGGGCGCTCGGGAGCCGCGCCGGCGGCGGCGCCGGCGACGTGCGTCAGGCGGTTGCGACGGTCGTCCGGCGGGTGTCGCAGCTTGGGCAGTAGTACGTCGTGGCGTTGCTCGAGCTCTGCTCGAACCCGAGAAGGTCCGCGAAGGGCTCACGCAGCTCGTCCTGTCGAACCTTCGACGCCGGATAGCCGCACTCGCACCAGTCGACGCTCTCCTTGGCGCCGGGATCGAACTGGTGCTCGTCGGTCAGCAGAGTCTCCAGCTGGCCGCGCTTCTCGTCGTCGGTGCCCTCGCCGTCGAGGATAGCGAGGGCGCGCTGGACGAGGTCGAGGCGGGCGAACGGAGCGCTCCTCGGTTGTTCGAGGGTGGCCAGGGCCGCGGCGGCGGCGACGCGATCGCGCCACCTGGGAGCGGCGCCGAGGATGCCGTCGAGGGCTTCGACCGCGGGCTGGCCGATCTCGACGCACTTGTCCCATTTGCCCTGCGCGGCCCAGAAGTGGGCGGCGGCGGCGTTGGGCTCTTCCGGCTTCCAGTGCAGCTTCACCAGCGCATCGACGATGTCCGCCCGCTCGAGGGCGTCTACGCCGTCGTATGCCGCCAGAAGGAGTGGAATGGCCGCGGGCCCGCTCTCGGCGCAGCGGCGCCATTCGCGCAGGGCGACGAAGTACTGCGCGCCCGTCAGGTCCGCGGGCGGCTGCCAGCCGATCTCCGCCAGGCCGCGTGCGGCGGTCCGCCGAACGCCCGGGTCCTTGTCCCCGAGGACCGAAGCCACGGAGTCGGCGACCTCGGGCGATCCGATGCGGGCCAGACGTCGAACGGCTATGTCACGAACGTCGGCTTCGTCGTGGCCCAGGGCCGCCTGGAGCGGCTCGATCGCCCGGGCGTCGCACAGTGTGTCGAGCGCGCGCGAGCAGGCGCGCTCGACGGCCAGGCTGGACCGTCCCGTCGCCCTCTGTCGAATCTGCTCGTGGGCGAGGACGATGACGAGCGGCCCAACGGCCTGGGCGTCGCCGATCGCCTGCAGAGACTTGATCGCGGCGACGCGGACGCCTTCGTCGGCGTCCATGATGGCCTTGACGAGAGTCTCCACGGCGTCGCCGGCGCGAATCCGACCCAGCGCCGCCGCGGTGGCGCGGCGGGCCTCCTGGTCCGGGTCCGTCATCAGGCGGCGATAGACGGCGGTCCTTGCCGTCGTCCGCACGTCCGGATCCTTGTCCTCGAGCGCGGTCACTAGGGGCTCGACCACGCGGAAACCGCCCCGCGCCGAGAGAGCCGCGACGGCGGCTCGTCTCACGCCGGCATTCTCGTCGCCGAGAAGCCCGACGAGCGGTTCGACGGCCATAGGGTCCTTCAGCGGCGCGAGCGCATCGGCGGCGGCCATTCGGATCGCGGCGTCCTTGAAGCTGAGCGCCTTGATCAGGCCCTGGGTGTCCCTCTTGGCCTCCAACTGAGCAATGTTGGGCGGACCGAAGAGCGGCATGTTGGGAGCCTCTTTCCCTCGCTGGACTACCGAGCCAACGGCTCGGGATAAGGACGGGACTTCGAGATGCGGCAGGCGACGGCGCTCGCCCGAGACCCGCGGTCAGAGGCTCGCACCCTTCCCAGTGTACCTGCGAGAGTCGCCTTGCTCATATTGGCGCCGGTCGGGCCGTCTGCACCTCAACCGACCGTACCTCACAAGAGTGGGACCTTAGGGCGGTGGTGCGAAATACGGACCGTGCTTGCGTATGTGGATGTATGATCGGGAACAGCCGGAGTCGTCCTGAGGTAGTGCCCCTCCGACGGACGGCGTCAGACCGGCGGGCGTAACCGCATAACGCGCTCACTTCGGGCGCGCGCAACGGAGCTTGCTCGCACGATGACAGCCTCGAACGACCGCCGCGCATACAGCCGCCGCCCGCGCCGCTGGCGGCTCCTTCGGATCCTTCTCGGCGTGGCCATGCTCGCGCCGGTGCTCGCTC
Organism: uncultured Chloroflexia bacterium; assembly: GCA_963838285.1. Classification (GTDB taxonomy): domain Bacteria; phylum Chloroflexota; class Limnocylindria; order Limnocylindrales; family CSP1-4; genus Fen-1039. The sequence continues at coordinate 800,909 of CAWIQP010000004.1, read as the reverse complement.
CAGTGCTCGCGGTGCAGGCCCCGCCCGCGCCCGTCAAAGCCGATTCGCTCACGGACGCGATCGCCGAGCAGCAGCGCCTGGCCAAGATGATCGCGGACCAGAAGGCAAAGCTTGCCGGCCTGTCGGCGCAGCAGACCGCGCTGAAGAATCAGATAGCGGCGACTCAGCAGAACCTGGCGGGCGTGCTCTCATCGATAGATGACGCCCAGGCGCAGATAACCGCGCTCCAGGGCGAGATGACCGGCGTGAAGGCCCGCTACGACAACCTTGCCGGGCAGCAGGTCCTGTTCCAGACGAGGCTGGCCCAGCTGACCGACCTGCAGAACTTCAAGCAGGCCGAACTCCAGGCCCGCCAGCAGATTCTCTCCGATCGCCTCGTCGCGGCCTACGAAACCGACCAGACGCCGCTGCTCCAGCAGCTGCTGACGGCGCACTCCCTGACCGACGCCCTTTCGGACGTCTCCTACTACAACGACCTGTCCCAGGCCGACAAGGCCCTGGCCGACGAGATCAAGCAGGATCAGCAGACGCTGGCCGAGATGAGCCAGACCGTGCAGATGGCGAGCACTGCCAACGGGCAGCTGCAGGATCAGGTTGCGGTCCAGCGGCAGGAACTGGACGACGAGCAGACGCAAATGGTCGCGGCGCAGAACCAGCTGATCACGCTCAAGAACCAGCTCAATACCCAGCTGGCCCAGCAGAAGGCGGCCGAGACCAAGCTCGACCAGAGCAAGGCGGCTCTGGCCGCGGCCATCCAGTCGAACGGCCAGGCCATGGACGAGCTGGGCAACAAGATCGACCAGCTGATCGCCTCCGAAGGGCCCGAGGGCAAGATCCCGTCGCAGTTCAGCGGGACGCTGAAGTGGCCCATGAGCGGGGTCGTCACGCAGAACTTCGGCTGCACCGGCGTGGTGTCCGAGCCGCGAGTCGGCAACTGCGCTCACTTCCATCAGGGCATCGACATCGCGGCCCCGTGCTTGACCCCGGTCTTTGCGGCCGGCGCGGGCGTGGTCGTCTTCGTCGGCTACAACCCCTACGACGCCCCCCCGAGGGCCTGGCTGGTGATCATCGCCCACTCCACCAGCATGGTCACCTGGTACGCGCACATGACCGCCAAGGCGCCGCCGGGCATCTACGTGGGTGCGCCGGTCGTGGCCGGCCAGCTCGTTGGGACCGAGAACACGACGGGCCATTCCTCGGGATGCCACCTGCATTGGGCGGTCCGAGTCAACGGCGTGTTCATGAACCCGAGGCTGTTCCTCTAGCCCGATCGGTTGCGCGGACGTCGGGCGCTCGACCGACCAATCCGGCGGCTCTCTCGGCGCCCGTTCGCGATCGCTCGTTCGATCGGCAGGGCGTCTCGGCGACCGTCCGGGAGCGGCTCGCGGAGGCCTTCACGTTGTCCCGAGCCGCCGATGGCAACGGGTGCTAGCATCGACCTAGCTCGGCCAGACCCGGGCCCAAACCGAGAGGACGCCCGATGAAGCGAACTCTGGCGGTGATACTCGCCGGCGGCGAAGGAGAGCGGCTCTCAATTCTCTCCTCGCTGCGCGCCAAGCCAGCCGTGCCGTTCGGCGGCAAGTACCGGATCATCGACTTCACCCTCTCGAACTGCGTCAACTCGGACATCGACAACGTCGTCGTTCTGACCCAGTACAACCCGCGCTCGCTCAACGATCACATCGGCATGGGCCGGCCCTGGGATCTGGACCGCAACTACGGCGGCGTCCGGATGCTCCAGCCGTACATCGCCCGCGGTCGCGTGGCCGAGTGGTATCGCGGGACCGCCGATGCCGTCCTGCAGAACCTCAACGTCATCGAGCAGGCGCCGGGCGACGCCGTCCTGGTCCTTGCGGGCGACCATATCTACAAGATGGACTACCAGCCCTTCGTCGCCGCGCATCGGCGCCACCGCGCGGACGTCACCATCGCGGTGCGGCGCGTGCCCCTGGCGGACGCGACGCGAATGGGCATCCTCGCCCTCGACGAGACGGACCGGATCGTCGAGTGGCACGAGAAGCCGCGCCAGCCGAAGTCGGATCTGGCCAGCATGGGCGTCTACGTTTTCTCGAAGCGAGCCCTGCATCAGTGGCTGACCGATACCCGCGCGGACTTCGGCCACGACGTGATCCCGGCCATGATCGAAGGCGGCGCTCGGGTCTACGGCTATCGCTTCGACGGGTACTGGCAGGACGTGGGCACGGTCCAGTCCTACTGGGAGGCGAACCTGGCGCTGCTGTCGGACGCCCCGGAGCTCGACCTCTACGATCGCGAGTGGGTGATCCACACCAGGTCCGAGGAGCGTGCTCCGGCCAAGGTCGGCGCCACGGCCCAGGTCCATCGGAGCCTGATCAGCCACGGCTGCGTGATCAACGGCTCGGTCGTGAACTCGGTGCTCTCGCCCGGAGTCGTCGTGGACATGGGCGCGGTAGTCCGCGACTCGATCATCCTCTTCGACTCGGTCATCCGGCCCGGTGCGGTGGTCGATCGGGCCATCCTCGACAAGGAAGTGGCTGTCGGCCCCGGCGCCATCGTGGGCGAGGGAACCGACTACGACGTCGTCAATCGCCGTGAGCCGAGTCGGCTCAGTACCGGCATCACCGTAGTGGGCAAGCGGGCGGTCATCCCGCGGGGAGTCCGGATCGGGCGAAACGTCCTGATCGGCGAAGGCGTCAGGGCGGCCGACTTCCTCTCGAGGGTCGTTCGCAGCGGCTCGACCGTGGAGCGGCCACGTGAGCGATCGGTACGAGCCGGCGCTCGCGCCCGGGCCGGCGACGCGCCCACCGAACGAGAGGCCCCCTCGATCGACATTCAACTGGAACAGTCGGAGACCGATTCCGGTGGCCGGTCCGGCTCCGGCGGGCGACGTGCCTCCGGGGAGTCGAGCGACTGAGGCGCATGTCGAACCCGGGTCATCCGAATCGACGGCCGGCGCGATCCAGCATTCGCGCCGTCGCTCCCGCCTGACGGTCGAACTCCGGTGGCTGGCGGGATCCGGCGCGCGTCCGCGAGGGCGCTCACCGGTGCGTTCCTCCTCGTCGTCGCCGCGTCGATGTGGCAGGCGGCCGCGCCGACCTACGTCGACGCCTCCCAGACGGACCTGAGCTTCATCTCCACGTCGACCTGGACGGCCGATCCGGCAGCCGGGCGCGTCCACGTTCTGGCGGATGTGGTCGCCACCTCGCACACCGGCTACCTGGGAGACCGCCGCTACTACTACGACAGGATCCAGCTGAATCTGCCGTCGTCCTCGGCGAACTTCGAGGCGACGTCAACCGACGGGCAGTCGCTTCCACTCACCGTCGAATCGGCCACGGGGTCCGGCGTGATCGTGGTGATCGGTCTGGGTGAACGCCTCTACTCGGACCAGAGCGGCTCGTTCTACCTCAGGTTCGACCTGGTGGACAACGGCGGTTCGACCGAGCGCGACCTCCGTCTCAGCCACAACTTGATGTCGTTCCCGGTTTCGGCCTTCGGCAGCCCGAACGCGGCCGGAAGCTCGGTGTCGGTCGTATTCCCGTCCGACTTCACCGTCCAGGAGGAGTTCGGCGGCCTGACCCGGGCCGTCTACGGGTCCGGGGAGGTCGTGTTCTCCTCCGGCATCCTGGACAATTCGGCGGACCTCAGTGCCTGGTTCACGGCCGTCCAGCCCGTGCCAGCCGGCGACTTCAGCGTCCGGTCGGTGACCATCGGGCCGCTGAAGGTGGCTCTGCGCTACTGGTCCGACGACGTGGGCTGGGCCGACCAGGTTCAGAGGGTCATGTCGGCCGGCTACCCGCTTCTCCGCGACATGATCGGCCTGGGAGATCCGACAGCGAAGACGCTCACCGTGGAGGAGGCGTCGACCCAGGAGGTCAACGGCTTCAGCGGCTCCTACGACGAGTCCAGCGGCCAGGTCTACGTCTCCTACTTCGCGGACCCGTTCGTGATCCTGCACGAGATGGCCCACATGTGGTTCAACGGCGACCTCGTGACCGACCGCTGGATACAGGAGGGCTTCGCCTCGTACTACGCCGAGCAGGCGGTCGAGAAGCTGGGCTACACGGATCACGCTCCGGTGCTGACGGACCGGCTGCGCGAGGCCGCCGTGCCGCTCAACGACTGGGTGACGGCCGGTGAGTCGAGTTCGCCGACGGATGCCTATCTGTACGCCGCCACGCTCGAGGTAGCCCGTGAGATCGCCGCGGTGGCCGGCGACGATGGACTCCGCGGCGTCTGGGCGGCGGCCCGTTCAGGAAAGGCGGCCTATCAGCCGGTCTACGGGACCCCGACGGAGACGCTGAGCGGACAGATCACCGATTGGCGCCGCCTGCTCGATCTGCTCGACCGGACCACCGGCCGATCGTACGAGGCCATCTGGAGCCAGTGGGTGCTGGATCCCTCGCAGGTCTCCCAGCTCCAGGAGCGCAGCACGGTTCTGGACGACTACGCCGCCCTCCAGAGCGTGGCCGGCGACTGGGATCTGCCGCCCGAGATCCGTCGCTCGCTCGACGACTGGCAGTTCGACCAGGCCACGGCGTTGATGAGTCAGGCTCGCGCAATCCTGACCCAGCGCGACCAGATCGCCGTCGATGCGGCTACCGAGCAGACGTCGCCGCCCCCGACGCTCCGGACCGCTTTCGAGCAGTCGGGCCTGGTGGCCGCGAGCACCGAGGCGACGGATGAGCTGGAGGCACTGGACGAACTCTCCGCGGCGCGCCTGGCAGAGACGGCCGGCGGCGGTGCGGCCGCCCCTTTCGGCCTTCTCGGTGTCGACCCGAAGACGGACCTGGCCTCGGCTCGCGACGCTTTCGCCATGGGCAATCTGACCAGGGCCACGTCGCTGGCCACGAGCGCTCGAACGGCCTGGCAGGGCGCCGACACCGCCGGTCAGATTCGCATCTTCGGTTTTCTGTGCGTGCTGGGCGGAGTGCTGATGCTGCTCGGGCTGGTCATCTGGACCCGAGGCTCCCGCCGAAGAGAGCCTTTGGCGGCCTAGCGGCCCTCCGCTGCTAGCGGCCCTCCGCTTCGAAGCGCCGAGCGAGCCACAGGATGCCGGCCACGGACTTGGCGTCCTCGATGACTCCGCTCTCGACGGCCGCGACCGCGTCGCGCCACGGGATCCGCGAGAGCCGCAAGTTCTCGTCCTCGTCGGGGCTCAGCCGGCCCTCGCCGGCCGGCCGCAGGTCCGTGGCGAGGAAGAGCGTCAGATACTCGGTCGAGAAGCCGGGAGCGCTCCAGAAGCCGCCGATCCGCTCCATCGCTCCAGCGCGATAGCCGGTCTCCTCTTCGAGCTCGCGGTGTGCGGCGCCGAGCGGATCCTCTACCGCGCCGTCGTGAGTCTCGAGAGTGCCGGCCGGCAGCTCGAGCATCGCGCCGCCGCACGGCACCCGGTACTGGGTGACGAGCAGCAGGTGTCCGTCGCCGTCGAGCGGCGCAACGACGACGGCGCCAGGGTGGACGACGATGTCGCGGACGGACTCGGACCCGTCGGCGCGAACGACCCGTTCCGTCTCGAAAACCATGTAGTGGCCGTCGTGGAGCGAGCTGCGCTCGACGACTCTCTCCTCGAGCGCGACGTCCGCGTCGCGAAGGTCCGCGATGACGGAATCCAGGATCGGTTGGCCGGTGGGAACCCGGTTGGGTCGGCGTCTGGCGGGCGATTCGGTCATGGCCGAACTATACGGGAGGCGCGTCGCCGACCCGGCGCGGCCCGTCAGGGCTTTGGGACCGCGATCATGTCCGCCGCGATGGTCTGAGCGCTGGCCACCGTGACGTCGGAGGTGTGGAGCAGGCACTCGTGTGTCGAGTTGTAGCCGGCGTCGATCGCCACGAAGGCCGGGCCCAGGGTGCGCACCCAGAGTTCCGCCTGCAGGCTGCCGAACTGTGCCGGTCCCTGGTCGACGCCCAGCGTGTGCCACGTGCACATGCCCGTACCCCCTTTGCCGCATAGATCGCCCTCTACGAGAGTCGCCGTGCTGGTTGCGGGCCCCTGGTAGTCGACCTCCAGCAGGCCGTTTGGCGCGTAGGCGTAGGTGCCGTTGGAGACGTGCCAACCCGCGGGGAGCACCGCGCAGTAGACGGTCCACTTCATGGCCGCGGCCGCCTGGGCGAAGAAGGCCTTGTTGTCGTCTGTGCCGCTGCAGCGGGCTGCCGGGGAAGTGGGCGTGAGCGTGGGCACCGGAGTGGATGTCGCGACAGGCTGCGGCGACGGGGTCGCCGTGCTCTCCGGCGTCTGCGGCGTGACGTAGACGACGAGAGGGGTGATCGTCGGGGCTGGCGTCACGTAGATGACGATGGGCGTGACGGCGGGGGTCGGCGTTATGTAGATGACCTCCGGCGTCCCGGCGGCGGCGGAGCAGCCGGCCACTGCCAGGCAGCCGGCCAGCGCCAACGTACGTTCCCTGTTCGCCATCGGGCTTCTCCTCGGAAGCGTCGGCTGACGCCGCCCCCGTTCCCGCTGGAGACTGCCGTCGGTTACGCGGCGTCGCCCGCGACCATCTTAGGAGCCCCGAGGCGGATGGAGCCGGACAATCTGGGCGGTGGAGCGCAGACCCGAGGCGCCACTGGGCGCCTTCCGGCGCGGAGGCTGGAACGCGACCCTAGCAACGTCGCCGGCAATCCCGGAGCCCGACTTAAAGACCAACGCCCCGGCCGAGGCCGGGGCGTTGGCTCCCTGAACCGGAGAATCAGGCTGCCGGTCCGAACGGGAGGGCGAAGTTGGTGTCGGGATCGAAGACCTGGACTCGGTCGAGCGGGACCTTGAGCTCGAGCATGTCGCCCGGGCGGACCCTGTACGACGAGTCGATGACGGCCACGATGTCGCGGCCTGCGCCGGACGCGTGGATCAGTTCCTCGTTGCCGAGGTACTCGACGACCTCGGCCTTGGCGTTCACGGTGGCCGTGCCGCCGGTGACCGGGCCGAGCAGGAGATGCTCGGGGCGGAAGCCGACGATCAGCTGCCGGCCGGCGGCGCCGATCGACTCGCGGAACTGCGGCGGGAGCGGAACGTTGATGTTCGAGCCCTGGAGCGACACGTCGTCGCCGGTGCCTGCGACCTCGACGGTGGCGAAGTTCATCGCCGGGCTGCCGATGAAGCCGGCCACGAACCGGTTGATCGGCCGGTCGTAGAGCTCCTGCGGAGTGCCGACCTGCTGCAGGCGACCCTCGTTCATGACCGCGATCCGAGTGCCCATCGTCATGGCCTCGATCTGGTCGTGGGTCACGTACACGAACGTGGTGTTGAGGCGCTGGTGCAGGCGAAGGATGTTGGCTCGCGTCTCGACGCGCAGCTTGGCGTCGAGGTTGGAGAGCGGCTCGTCCATCAGGAAGACTTCCGGCTCGCGCACGATGGCTCGCCCGAGGGCGACGCGCTGGCGCTGGCCGCCGGAGAGCTCTCGCGGCTTCCGGTCGAGGTAGCGGGTCAGGTCGAGGATCGCGGCCGCTTCCTTGACGCGCGCCTCGATCTGGACCTTGGGGATGTGGCGAAGCTTGAGCCCGAACGCGAGGTTGTCGCGAATGGTCATATGCGGATAGAGCGCGTAGCTCTGGAAGACCATCGCGATGTCGCGGTCCTTCGGCGGAACGTCGTTGATGATCTTCTCGCCGATCCGCAGCGTGCCGTCGGTGATCTCCTCGAGTCCGGCGATCATGCGCAGGCTCGTGGTCTTGCCGCAGCCCGAGGGCCCGACGAGGACCATGAACTCGGCATCGCGGATGTCGAGGTTCAGGTCGTCAACGGCGACGACGTCGCCGAACCTCTTGCTTACGTTCTCGAACGTTACAGTCGCCATGCGGCAAGACTCCCTTTTCGGATGGTCCGATGTCGGGCGATCCTATCAGCCCCATTCCGTGGCGCCACTCCTCGACCGGGTCGTTCTCGCCTAAACGTTTAGAGCGGCAGATCCGGGCCGGCGCGCCCGACGACGGGCCGGCGCCTGGCTCGGTTCGGACGAGACGACCGGGGCATTCAGAATCAGTTCAGTCAAGGCTCGTACAACATGCCCGGATCGGATCACGATATGAACCTCACTGGAGCGCAGCGATGAGCGCCTACGACCCGAACGACGAGCACGGAACACTGCCGGAGCCCGACCGACCGATGAACGCCGAAACGCCGAAGCAGGCCGGCGCCGAGCCCGTCTGGAGCCCGGAGCCGGATGCGGACGCAATGTCCGCGGGGATCGACGGCGCGCCTTCGACGCCCGGTCCCGGCCCGATGGGCGCCACCGGTCCGATTTCCTCGACCCCTCCGATAGCCTCCAACCCGGGATGGTGGAGCCAGCCCGCCGCGTGGCCGGCCCAGGCTTCGCCGGCCCCGCAGTTTCCGCCCTCCCAGCCGTTTCCTCCTGCTCCGCACTACCCGCCGCCGTACCAGCCCTGGGGGCCGGCAGCGGCCGCCGTCGCGCCGTTTCCGGGCGTGCCGAGGCAGGGCGCCGCAACCCGCCGCGTCTGGCCGCTCGTCGTTGCCGCGGCCCTGCTGTCGGCTTCGCTCTCGGCGGCGGGAACGTACGTCGTGACCACGGTTGTTGCGCGACCGGCGGCCGTCTCCACGACGCCCGCCAGCCAGCCCGGCAACGCTCAACTGATCAGCCTGACGCAGTCCGACGCGATCGTCCGCGTCGCGACCGCGGTCAAGCCGTCCGTCGTCACCATAACGACGAGCGGAATCTCGAACCTTTCGCCGTTCTCGGTGCCCGCCACGGGCGCCGGATCCGGCTTTATCGTCAGCGCCAGCGGCCTGATCCTGACCAACAACCACGTCGTCACGGGCGCGTCGTCGTTGACGGTCACGCTCGACGACACGCGCCAGCTGCCGGCGACCGTCGTGACCACTGATCCGACGCACGACCTGGCCCTGGTCAAGATCGACGCCACCGGCCTGACGCCGGTCACGCTCGGCGACTCGAGCGCCATTCAGGTCGGGCAGCTGGCCATCGCCATCGGCAGCCCGCTCGGTACGTTCACGGATTCGGTCACCCAGGGAATCGTCTCCGGAACCGATCGCAGCATCACCGTGGGCGACCAGGGCACGCGGACCGAGGAGAGCCTGTCCGGGCTGATCCAGACCGACGCGGCGATCAACCCCGGCAACAGCGGTGGCCCGCTGCTGGACGCGAGCGGCTCCGTCGTGGGGATCATCACCGCGAGCGCGAGCAACGCCCAGGACATGGGCTTCGCCATCCCGATCAACCAGGCCAAGCAGATGATCGCCCAGGCCACGAAGTAGATCGGATCGAGCGCGGATGTCTTTCAGGGAAGGTTCAGGCGTTTGGCACATACATCGTGCGGGCGTCCCCACCGTGCACTGGCGATAGGTAGTGGCGGCTCGTCGAGACTCGAGAGGCATGGATGAATGAAACTCAGGTTGGCAGCGATCGCACTGATCCTCGTCGGCATAGGGGCCGTCGCGCTGGTCGTGGTCGGCCCCGCCTTCGGGGGATCGTCTAGCTCCCAATACCTCACCTCGACGGTCACGACCGGCACGGTCAGCGCCACTTCTGTTGCCACCGGGACGATCGCCGCGAGCACGGTATACGGACTCAAGTTCGGTTCCACGGCGGACATCGTGAGCACGGCCGCCACCACGTCCGGTGCCGGAGGTTCGACGAGCAGCAACATCAGGACAACTCGTCCAGCAGCTCCTTGACGTGGCCGGTCCAGACCGTTACGGCGACGGTGGGCCAGAGCGTGACCAAGGGCACGGTCCTCGCGACCGCCGACGCCACGGCCGCGCAGCTGGCGCTCGCCTCGGCCCAGGCGACCCTCGCCTCGGCCCAGTCCAAGCTCACGACGGACCAGGGCGGCCCGGATTCGGTGACCCTGGCCCAGGCAAAGAACTCTCTCGCCCAGTCTAAGAACAGCTACAGCCAGGCCGAGGCCAGCCGCACCAACACCAATCAATCGAACGCCCTCAAGCTCTCGCAGGCCCAGGCCGCGGTCAGCTCGGCCCAGAACCAGCTCGCGGCCGATCAGGCCGCGGCGGCTCCGCAGGCCACGATCGACAAGGACAACTCCGCGATCGCGACCGCCCAGCAGAACCTGGCCTCGACGCAGCTCTCGGTCAACCAGTCCAACCAGCAGGCCGCCCAGCAGGTCACGAACGCCTATCTGAGCTATCAGGCGGCCGAGCTCGCTTACCAGTCCAAGGTGTCGCCCGCTCCGACCGCGACGGTCCAGGCCGACCAGGCCGCCGTCGCCGCGGCCCAGTCCACGGTCAACGCCGATCAGGCGGCCGTGACGGCCGCGACCCTGACTGCTCCGGCCGACGGCCTGATCATCGCCGTCAACGTCCTGCCCGGCGTCAACGCCCCCACGAGCGGATACGCGATCGAGGAGTCGGTCGGGCCGATGGTGGCCAACGCGAGCTTCGCCGAGTCCGACATCTCCAATCTCAAGGTCGGCCAGACGGCCTCGGTGTCGGTCACGGGCGCGGGCGTCTCGGTTCCGGGCACGCTGACCCAGATCGTGCCGGTGGCCTCGTCCTCCAGCGGCGCCAGCAGCGTCGCCACGTACGCCGTCACGGTCACCCTCACGAGCCCGCCGGCGACGGTCCTCTCGGGCATGAGCGCCACGGTGACGGTCACGACGGCGTCGGTCGACAACGTCCTGCGCGTCCCGGCCACGGCCCTCTCGGGTACTTCTGGCTCGGGCTACACGGTCCAGGTCCTCAACGGCGACGGCAGCGTCAGCGACGTCAGCGTCCAGGTCGGCCTCGTGACCACCTCGATGGCCCAGATCACGAGCGGCCTGTCCGCCGGTGACACGGTCGTCACGGGGACGGTCTCGAGTCGCACGGGAACAACCACCACGGCGGGCGGCGTCGGCGGCGTGAACGTCGGGTCGCTCACGGGCGGCGGTGCCGGCGGGTTCGGCGGGTTCGGTGGGCGATGACCACCGTCGCAGCCGAGCCGATCATCACCCTCGACGGCGTGAGCCGCGTATACGACACGGGCAAGGTCCAGGTCCCGGCGCTGTGCGACGTGAACCTCGACGTGGCCAACGGCGAGTTCCTCGCGATCGTCGGGCCCTCGGGCTCGGGCAAGTCGACGATGATGAACATCCTCGGCTGCCTGGACCGCCCGACCTCGGGCCGCTACATCCTCGACGGCCAGCCGGTCGACGAGCTCGACGACGACGGCCTCGCCTTCATCCGCAGCCGCTCCATCGGCTTCGTCTTCCAGAGCTACAACCTGCTGCCCCGCACGAGCGCCCTCGACAACGTGGCCACGCCCTTGATGTACCAGGGCGTGGGGCGAAAGGAACGCCTGCGCCGGGCCCAGGCTGCGTTGGAGCGCCTGGGTCTGGCCGATCGCCTGCACCACGAGCCCTCCGAGCTCTCGGGCGGCCAGCAGCAGCGCGTCGGCATCGCCCGGGCCCTCGTGACGGAGCCCGCCCTGATCCTCGCCGACGAGCCCACGGGCAACCTCGATAGCCACTCTGGCGCCGAGGTGCTCGATCTCTTCCGCGATCTCCACGCCCTGGGGCGCACCATCGTCCTTATCACCCACGACATCGACGTGGCCGCCGCCGCCGATCGCGCCGTCCACCTGCGCGACGGTGAGCTCTCCGAGGCGGTGCTCGCATGAAGATCTCCGATCTCGTCGGGCCTAGCCCTCTCGCGTCTCAGCACGGGCAAGCTTCGGACCGCGCTCACGATGCTCGGCATCATCATCGGGGTCGCCTCGGTGGTCGCCCTCGTGAGCGTCGCCGAGGGCGCCACCAAGGGCATCAGCAACCAGCTCCAGTCTCTGGGCACCAACCTGATCACCGTCAGCCCGGGCTTCAGCAGGACCGGGGCCACCCGCGGCGCGGCATGGCTCCGCCACCACCCTGACCCTCGACGACGCCAACTCGCTCGCGAGCCTCAACGACGTGGCCGCCATCGCCCCGGAGCTGACCACCAACAAGCTCGTCATCGCGGGCTCCCAGAACGAGACGACGCGCGTGGTCGGCACCACTCCCGGCTATCTGCCGGTCTTCGCCTATTCGATCTGGGCCGGCACCTTCCTGAGTCAGGCCAGCGTCGATCACAACCTGCGGGTGGCGGTCATCGGGGCCACCACCGCGGACAACCTCGAGCTCACCCCGGCCTCCATCGGCTCGACCATCTACGTCGGCGGGCTGCCCTTCGAGCTCATCGGCATCACCGAGCCCAAGGGCGGCAGCAGCACCGCGGACGACCAGGTCATGATCCCGCTCTCGACGGCCCACGAGCTCTTCGTCGGCTCCAGCAGCGTCTCGGCCATAGGCCTCTCGGCCACGAGCCAGGACGCCATCGACACCGTCTCCTCGGAGATCACGGCCACCCTCGATCTGCGCCACGGCATCACGAGCACGGGTACGGCCGACTTCACCATCGCGACCCAGGCCCAGCTCCTGGGCACCGTCAGCTCGGTCAGCGACGTGCTGACGTTGCTGCTCGCCGGCATCGCCTCGATCTCGCTCCTCGTCGGCGGCATCGGGATCATGAACATCATGCTCGTCTCGGTCCGCGAGCGGACGCGCGAGATCGGCATCCGAAAGGCCATCGGCGCGCGCGGCCGCGACATCCTCTCCCAGTTCCTCGTGGAGGCCCTCGCGCTCTCTCTCGCGGGCGGCCTGATCGGCATCGGCGTCGGCGTCGTGGCCTCCTTCGGCATCGGCACCTACGCCGGCTGGGGCTTCGTCTTCAATCCTCTGACCGTGCTCGTCGCGGTCGGCTTCAGTCTCGTCGTCGGGATCGTCTTCGGCGTCTGGCCCGCCAGCCAGGCCGCTCGTCTGGATCCCGTGGTCGCTCTCCGGTATGAGTAGGCACACACAGCACAAGGTTGAAAGGGGATAACGCATGACCTCATCCACTCGACCCGCACGGCAGCCGGCCAAGCAGGATCGAACTACCATCGCCCTCCTCCTGGTCGCCGCACTGGTGGCGGTCGGCGGCATCGGCTTCGCCCTGGGCCATCTGACCGCTCCGGGCGCAGCTGGAGCGGCCAATGCGACCGGGCGGGGCGGATTCGGTGGACGCAACTTCGCATCCCTGGCCCCCGGCCAGACCTTCAACCCTGCCGCGTTCGGCGCCGGCGCGGGCGCGGCCGGGCGAGGTGGCCTCGGCGGCGTGACCGGCGGCATCAGCGGCACGGTCCAGTCGATCGACGGCAGCACCATGACCATTCAGGAGTCCAACGGCACCTCGATCACGGTCGATCTGTCCGGCACTACGACGTACCACAGCGAGGCCGCCGCAAGCGCGAGCGACGTCAAGGTCGGCACCAGCGTCACGGTCTCCATCGACACCAGCGCTCTTGCCAGCCAGTCTCCCAACCCAAGCGCCACGGGTGCCCTCGGCGGTCGTACTCTGACGGCCAAAGACGTACTCGTCACCAACCCCTAGGAGCCGATCGTGCACCTGCTCGTCGTCGAGGACGATGCCCGCCTCAGCCGTCTCCTCAAACGGCTCCTCAGCCAGGATCGGCACGTCGTCGAGACGGCGCTGACGGCCGAGGAAGGGCTGGAGGCCGCGACCTCCAACTCCCTCGAGCTGGACGCCATCGTCCTCGACGTCGGGCTGCCCGACCGGTCTGGATTCGACGTCGCGCGAGCCCTTCGAAAGGGGGGCTCGCAGGTGCCGATCCTCATGCTCACGGCTCGCGACTCGATCAGCGATCGAGTCGAGGGCCTGGATGCCGGGGCGGACGACTACCTGGTGAAGCCGTTCGCGTATGAGGAGCTGCTGGCTCGACTGCGGGCCCTGGGTCGGCGTCCGCCTTCCCGCAAGTCGACCTCGCTCAAGGCCGGCCCGATCGAGCTCGACGAGACGACCCGGCGAGTCACGGTCGCCGGCAAGCCGATCGACCTGAGCCAGCGGGAATTCTCGATACTCGAATGCCTGCTGCGCCGTCCGGGCCAGGTCCTGTCCCGAGACCAGCTGCTCGACTACGCCTGGCCGTACGGCGTGGCCCTCACGCCGAACACGGTCGAGGCTTACATACACCTGCTCAGGGAGAAGCTGGGCGTCGAAGCGGCGAACAACGTGGAAACGGTCCGCGGCGTCGGCTACCGTCTTCGTGAGGGTTGATCGATGAGGCTCCCGCGCCCGGGTCTGCCAAGGCCGTGGCGCTGGCGCCTGCGCAGATCCGCCTCCCAAGCGGGCGGGGAGTCGAGACACACCGTCCACGAGGAAGACCTGCGGCTGATCCGTCGGACGCGCCTCCGGCTCATGGGCGTCAGCGGCGTGGTCACGCTGCTGATCCTGATCGTCCTCGAGGCTGCGGTATATGCCCTGGTCTCCGCCGCGGTCGAGAGCGGTGGGCAGGGCCAGCTTAAGGCGGTAGCCGGGATAGTCGACACCGGAGGAGACGACCCGTACGGCTTCACCGTCGTGGGCCCGACCGCGGGTCTGATTCCGATCCCCGTAGATCCTCAGGGTCACGTAGTCCAGGCCAAGAACCTGCCTCTGGTTCCGCCGGGCCTGCCGGATGTCGCGAGCCTCGCGGCCGTGACCCAACCCGGTCAGGTCGACATCCGCGACTACACCACTCCGGACGGGACGCCCTACCGTGTCGTGAGCTTCATCTCCCCGTCTAGCCGGTACGCCGACTTCAAGGTCCAGTGGGCTCAGAACAGAACGGGCGAGGTCAACCTGCTGAACGACCTAGGTGTCGTTCTTCTGGGGGGCGGCCTCGTGGCCCTGCTGGCCGCTCTCCTGGCCGGCTACCTCTATGCCGGCCGAGCGCTCGTACCGATCAGGGCGTCCATCGATCGTCGGCAGGATGCGCTGCTGCGCCAGCGCGAGTTCGCCGCCAACGCCAGCCACGAACTCCGCACGCCGATCACGGTGATCGCGGCCAGCGTCGAGGACCTGAAACGCAACCGGCGCAGCAAGGTCGAGGACGTCGGCGAGGCCCTGGGCGACATCGAGGCCGAGGTGCGGCACATGACCGCCCTCGTCGAGGACATGCTTCTGCTTGCGCGGACCGATTCGGGCGTAGTCCAGATAGAGCGGGTCCCGCTCGACCTGGGCGATGTCGCTGCCGACGCGGCGTCGATGCTGACGACCCTCGGGCAGGAACGCGCCGTGAACGTCGTTCTGGATCCGCTGCCGGCGCCGGTGACCGGCGACCCGCTGCGCCTCCGCCAGCTGGTCACGATCCTGGTCGACAACGCCATCCGGCACAGTCCGGCCGGGTCGACCGTGGCGGTCTGGGTCAGGCCCGAGGCCGGCGGCGCGCTGCTGCAGGTCGACGACCAGGGAACCGGCATCAGGCCGGAGGATCTGCCTCGGCTATTCGAGCGGTTCTGGCGAGCCGACAACGCTCCGGCAGGCGGCACGGGCCTGGGCCTGGCGATCGCCAAATGGATCGTCGAGCAGCACTCGGGGACGATCGGTGCGGTCAATCGCCCCGGGGGCGGGGCCAGCTTCTGGGCCCGGCTGCCCAACATTCCGATTGCGCACGCTGCCGGCGACGGCGATTCGCGGACCGAAGCATCCCCGCTCGCGTCGGTGGACGGGATCGACGCATTATCCGAGCCCGACGTCTACGGTCAGGCCGAGCCGCCGCTCGATCCGCCCGATCGCCCGGCGGCGAGCTAGCCCAGCAACAACCGCGCTTCGGCTACGAGACCGACGCAGATGATCGCCAGTCGGAGGGCGGACGGCGGCAGCCTTCGGCCGACTCTCGCCCCGATCTGGCCGCCCACGATGGACCCGCCCGCGATCAACAGCACGATGTCCCAGTGGACCGGGGCGACGAGGATGAACAGGATCCCGGCGACGCCGTTGATCAAGGCAGCCAGCACGTTCTTGAGGCCGTTGAGGCGCTGGATGTCGTCGGCCACGAAGATGGTGAGCAGGGCGATCATGATGATTCCCATCCCCGCACCAAAGTAGCCACCGTAGATGGCCGTGGCGTAGAAGAGCAGAGCCAGTGGCCAGGAGCGGTGCGATTCGGCGTGTCGATGTGCCGCCAGCGCCCTGGAAAGCCGAGGTCCCGCCGCCACGAGCACGAGGGCCACGGCGATCAGGACCGGCACGATGGCCGCGAACGCGCCGGGAAAAGCGAGGAGCAGCAGCGCTCCGGTCAGGCCGCCCGCGCCGGAGGCGATTCCCAATCGGACGGCGCGCGGTCGCTGGCCGGCCAGTTCGCGACGGTAGCCGATTGCCCCGCTGATCGACCCCGGCACCAGGCCCACGGTGTTGGACACGTTGGCGTCGAGCGGCGGAAAGCCGAATGCCAGGAGCGTGGGGAAAGTGATCAGCGAGCCCGAGCCGACGATCGTGTTGATGGTTCCCGCGGCCAGCCCGGCCCCGAAGATGGTGGCGGCCTCGAGCGGGGTCACCGGGATGGGCGGGAGGTAGTGCTTCTCACCCGCCGATCGTAGCCGACCGGCCGTCTCGAGGCGGGACGCGCTGGCGGCGGGACCGTTCGCCGGATACGCTGAGGCCTTGCGCCGTCGTTGGAGGCGAGGAGCGCGGAGGAGGCAGTCGGATGCGCCAAGGCAATCGGTCGTTCCCGCTTCCGGCATGCCTGCTCGCCGCCGCGGCTCTGCTGGCCGGATGCGTCTCGACAGCGTCGACCCCAACGCCGCTCGCGGCGGCGTCACCTCCGGCCACCACGGTCTCTGTGCCGACCCCTTCGACCGCCGCCACGCTTTCACCGGCCGCCGGGTCCGTGGTCCTGCCGGAAGACACGAGCGACCCGGGCGACGAGCCCGATGTCAGCGAAACGCCGGCAATCGGGTTCACGCCCGGTCCCACAGGGGCGCCGCCCCCGACCCCGTCGGGCGCCGTCATGGTCCGCCTTCCCGGCGAGCCAGATCCGGCCCTTACGCCGGGCTCCCTCAATCCGGCGGTGACGCAGGCGGACATCGGATCGACCATCTGCGCCTCCGGCTGGACGGCCACGATCCGGCCTCCGGAGTCGTACACGAACGACCTGAAGAAGACGCAGATCGGGCAGTACGGCTATGCCGACAAGTCAGCCGCATCCTACGAAGAGGATCACCTGATCTCGCTGGAGCTCGGCGGCAATCCGACCGATCCGAAGAACCTCTGGCCCGAGCCGTACACGGTCTCGTTGAGCGACGGCCGATCCGTCGGCGCCCACGTGAAGGACGCCTTCGAGTCGAAGCTCAAGAAGGAGGTTTGCGCCGGGACGATGACGCTCGCCCAGGCTCAGACCGAGGTCGGCGACCACTGGGTTCATTTCGACTTCCAAATTCCGTAGCGGACGGGTTTCCGGACGGGCCCGAGGACGGAGTCCGGGGCGGCTTGATGCCGCCGGGGCCGGAGCGCGCCAGGGTTCGCGCTAGTAGTAGAAGTCGACGACGACTCTGGTGCCGTGCGAGACCCACACGCCGATGCCCACGTGGTGGAAGTACGGACTCATGATGTTCTTGTAGTGGGTGTTGCCGTAGCGGATCGGCGACTCGGCCTGGAAGTACAACTCGACCTGGATCATGCCGCTCTGGTTCGGGTTGCCCGGCGAGGCGATGTTCTCGGCCCAGGAGCCGCTGGGATAGCCGGCGGCGGAGAGTCTCCCGTGCGGCGTGGTGCCGTCGAGGTAGTGCGTCAGCACTCCTCGATCCGCCAGGGCCTTGGCGTAGGGCCGCGACACCTTGCTGGAGATGCCTTCGTCGAGCACGAGCGGGCTCTGCGCCGGCAGGGTGTGGTGCGTCTCGGACGAGCAGTCCCCGCCCGACGTAACCCAGCCGCCGGTTCTGGTGCAATTCATCAGGCTCAGGTAGTACTGCTCGGACCCACCGTACGGCGCCGATCCGATTGCGCCCGTCCACTGGATCTTCGTGGACCGATACGGGAGCACCTTTACCTTGGGCCGGGCGATGTGGAAAGTCGCGGTGGCCGCGGCCTTCATGTTCAGGCCGCCGAGCGAGCGCGCCGACGCCGCGACCTTGACGTTGATGCTGGCCCCCACGTAGTACGAGTACCTGGGCGTGAAGATCATCGTGTAGCCGTCGTCGCTCCAGGACACGTTGCCTGGAAGGGTCTTGCCGTCGTATGTCACCGACAGCGCGGCCGACGTCACCTTCTGGTCCATCAGCACCGAGAACTGGATGGCGATCGGTTTGTTGGTGTCGTTGACCAGGCTTCCGTCCTGCGGCGTGAACGAGATCACCGAGGGGGTTGCCAGCGTCCTGACCGTCACGGGCGCTACCGGCTGGAGCGTCGCGCCGGCCGAGTCGGTGCCGCCGCCGGCCATGCTGACCACGTAGGTCGTGTCGGTGTCGAGCGAGGCCTTGGGCGTAAGCGTGAAGACCTGGGAGGCCGCATCAGTCGGATCGTCTCCCACGATCGAGAAATCGACCTGCGGGCTGATGCCGAGACGCAGGACGACGGTGCTCAGCTTGACCGGTCGCGTGAAGGTGATCTGAAAGGCAGTGCTGGGCGACACGTGGTTCCCGACGACTCTCGTGGCGGTGATCGTCCCGGAGGTCGGCGCTCCCGACTGGAACGATGCGCTGATCGGGTCGGCCAGGCTCAGCCCTTCCTGGTCGGTGGCCTGGCTCGAGATGTCGACCGTGTACTCGGTGTAGGGCTCCCAGTGCGACACCGGAGCCAGGCTGAGGACCTGAGCGGTGGCGTCCCACAAGAACTTGACGTCCACCTGCGGCGTGATGGTGAAGGCCGACTCGACCGTGCTTTCGTCCATCGGCTTGGTGAACTGAACCTGGAACGGCACGTCCAGGGACAGGTTGCTTTCCGAGCGATGCCCTTCAGCTTGAGGTGCAAGCGGCGCGAACGTCGGGAGCGTCTGGCCGGCAACCGGCTTGGCCGGCAGGCCGACGAGCAGACCGGTTACGACCATGACGATGGCCGCCGCGACCAGGGCGATCCTGACTAAGCCGGGACGGCGGATCCGCGAAACGACCAGGGTAAGTCCCTGGGTTGGGAGGGACAGCGCAGCCGCCGGTATCTTGCGCAATCGGCCTGTCTCCTGTGCGGAAAGGCCCAGTCCCAGAGCGGATAGGCTTCGGCAGGGTAACACCGCCTCGTTGAGGCAGGCAAATCGGCCCCGATGCTGCCGCGGCGGGAGTTGGTGCCGCGTCTTGCCCGATCGCACGGAGGCGACCGCCGATTCGAGCCGTGCCGGTCCGCCGTCGTGGGGTGGTTTTGGGGTGGCCTACGGGGGTCGAACCCGTAACCTGCGGATCCACAGTCCGCTGCTCTGCCGGTTGAGCTAAGGCCACCACGTGCGCGCCCTGCACGCTCTGCGACGCGGCCCTTTCGGGGCGCCGCGACGGGGCGACGGGGAGTATAGCCGGTGCGAGGCGACGGGATCTGGCGGGAGGTTCGGACCGGTCGCGACGCGGCCGGCAAGGAGGCGGCGGCAGTCGGCCAGCCCGTGCGCGTGGGCACGCCTCGCCGGTCGTGAGGACTTGTCTGGCCGCCGGCCCGGGCCGCTCACGCGGTCCCGGCAGGTGCGCGGGCGCACCCACCAAACATGCGCAGACGGAGTTGGTACCACCCGACCGACGGTCGTCGGGACCTGCGGGCAGGGGCCGCCGCGAGGGCCTCCGCCTAGCATCGCTTCATCAAGGCTCGTTGGGATCAGGTGGCCGAAAATGCTGGGCTCCGCAACCCTGCCTGCCTTCGCGTCGCGTGCCTGGCCGCGCAGATTGCGAATTGCGGGTATCTCCTTCGCTCTCGCGGCCGTGGCCGTCATCGCCACCGCCGGCACGGCGTTCGGCTGGGACGCTTCGGCGTTCAGCCCGGCCGACGAGCAGCTCCTCTTCACCCTGACCAACCAGGACCGCGCCTCGGCCGGCCTCAACGCCCTCGTCGACGACGCCTACCTCCACAAGGAGGCCGAGTGGCGGGCCCAGGACATGGGCGACCGCGACTACTTCAGCCATCAGATCCCGCCCGACAACAACATGGTCTTCACCTACATGCAGGCCGACGGCTACTGCTTCAAGGTGGCGGGCGAGAACATCGGGTTGAGCACCTACGGCGACGACGTCGCCACGGCCCGTATCGAGGCCGCCTTCATGGGCTCTCCGGGGCACCGGGCCAACATCCTCGGCGCCTGGGTGGACATGGGCGTGGGAGCGTACAAGGCGGCCGACGGCCGCAAGCTCTACGCGGTCCTGTTCTCGGTCCCGTGCGGCGCCACGGCTCCGGCTCCGGCTCCGGTCGCGACCCAGGCCCCGGCCGCCGCCTCCACACCCGCGCCGACTCCCAAACCTACCCCCAAGCCGACGCCCAAGCCCACTCGCAAGCCCACTCCGAAGCCGACGCTGCGAGCGAGCGCGAGCCCGACCGTTACTCCCTCGCCGCTCGTGACTCCGGCTCCGAGCGAGAGCCCGAGCCCGAGCGCTTCGCCGACCGTCTCGCCGGAGCCGACCGAGGCGACCCTGATCGTGGGCGCGAGTCCGTCGATAGCGCCTGTTCTGCCCTCGCCCGACGCCACCTCGACCGTAGATGGGGCGCTGGGCCTGCGAGTCCGCGAGAAGCCCGTCTCGCAGGATCCGATCGACTCGCTCCTGCGATCGCTCTTCGGCGGCCTGTTCGACTGGTAGCGGGGAGCGGGGCGGGGAGCGGCGCGAGGGCGCGGACCCCGTCTGAGGTTCGGACCCGAACCTGGGGCACGTGCGACGGCCGTGTCGCCCGCGCGAGCGATTGACTACACTGCCAACGTGTCAACGCAACCGCCCATCGCGCCGTCGTCCGTTGCCCGCTCCACGGGGTCGGTGCACGGCCGATCCAACGCGGACGGCGCGATCCTCGAGGCCAGGAACCTGACCAAGCGCTACCGGCTGGGCAGCCGCGACGTCGATGCGCTGCGCGGCGTTTCCCTGCGAGTTCGCCGCGGCGAGTTCGTGGCGCTGATGGGGCCGTCCGGATCGGGCAAGAGCACGCTGCTCCAGCTGCTCGGAGGATTGGACCGGCCGACCGGCGGCGACGTCATTCTCGACGGAGAGGTCGTCAGCCATCTGAGCGACGCCGGGGCCACGCGTCTCCGGCGCGAGAAGACCGGCTTCGTGTTCCAGTTCTTCAACCTGATACCGCTGCTCGACGTCTACGAGAACGTGGCCCTGCCGTACACGATCGCCGGCGTGGACCCGCGGCACGGCGACGCGGGCGCGCGAATCCGGGATGTCCTGGAGATCCTGGATCTCGTCGGTCGGGAGCGCAACCGTCCGGACCAGCTGTCCGCCGGAGAGCAGCAGCGCGTGGCGCTGGCCCGCGCCCTCGTCGGCCGGCCCGCGATCCTGCTCGCCGACGAGCCCACCGGAAACCTCGACTACGCCACCGGAGGCGAGATCCTCGACGAGCTCTGGCGCTCCTGCGACCAGAGAGGCCAGACGATCGTGCTCGTCACCCACGACGCTCGCGCCGCGGCGTATGCCGACCGGGTTCTGGTGATCGGCGACGGCCGCATCCGCGAGGAAATCGAGCTTGGGCGGCGGACCACCCACGAAGCCGGCCCGCTCATCGCCCGCCTCGCGCAACTGGGCCTCTAGCCCGTGCGGCGCGTATCGTCGCTGGCCTGGCGGACGCTGGGCGCGCGCAAAGTGCGCAGCTTCCTGTCAATGGCCGGCATCGCGCTCGGAGTTGCCGTCCTGTTCGCCGCGCTTTCGGCCGGCGCGACGATGGATGCGGCGGTGGCGAAGGCTGCCGCGGACGAGATGGGCCACGCCGATCTGCGGGTCGAGGCGCTCGAAGAGACCGGTCTCAGCCCGGACACCGTGAACGTGATCGCCGGTGCGGCGGGCGTGGGCGTGGCCGCTCCGGCTCTCGAGCGCCAGACCTACCTGTCGGCCAGCCTCAACCAGACGGCCTCTTCCAAGCTGCCCCCGCCGGTAACCGTGCTGGGCATAGATCCCGTGCGAGAGCCGCAGCTCCACGACATGCCCCTGGCCTCGGGACGGCTCCTTGCCGCCGGCGACTCAGGCTCGGCGCTCATAACCCAGACCCTGGGCTCTCAGGAGGGCCTCGGGATCGGGGATTCGATCTCCCTCAACGGCACGGTCGCCGCCGGGCCGCAGACCTACCAGGTGGTCGGCATCGTGGACGGCGACGGCTCGCTGCCTGAAGCGGATGGGCGGCTCGTGATCATTCCCCTGAGCGCGGCGCAGACGCTCTTCGGGACCACGGGCGTGACGCGCGTGGATCTTGGCGTGGCCGCGGGCATTTCCGTCGACGAGCTGGTCGGCCAGCTGGACGCCAGCATCAAGACCCAGCCGTACCTGCTGTCCCGGACCGAGGATCTGGCCGCGTCTCTCCGCGCCGAGATGGCCGATTTCCGGAGCGCCCTGTTGCTGGTCGCTGCGGTGGTGCTCTTCGCCGGCGCCTTCCTTATCTTCAACACCATGTCGATGACGGTGGCCGAGCGGACCCGCGACGTCGGTCTGCTGCGGGCGGCCGGGACGACCCGCTCCCAGGTAATGAGCCTGGTCATGCTCCAGGCGCTCGGCCTCGGGCTTGCGGGTTCCGCGATCGGCGTGGCCGCGGGCGTCGGCCTGGCCGCCCTGACCCTGTCGTGGATCGGCTCGTCGGGGCCGATCGCCCTGGCAACGCCGTCGGTCTCCGTCGGTTCCATCGCCATGGCCTTCTTCGTCGGCATCGTCCTGACCATCGCGGCGTCGCTCGAACCGGCCTGGCGTGCGGGTCGAATTCCGCCCGTCGAGGCGCTCCGGCGCGGGCCGGCGGGCGCGGCCGCGGGTGCGGCCCGTTTGCGCTGGCTGGTCGTCGTCTTCGGCGTCCTGGCGGTCGCGGCCCTTGCCGTCTGGCCGCGGGCCGACAGCGGCGATAGCGCGGGAGCCGGCTCTCTCGCCGCCGGCGCCGGCTCTCCGGTGGGCGGTCCGCTCGTCATCTACGGCTTGTTGCTTGCCGTCGTGCTGCTGCTCCCGAGCCTGCTCGGGCCGCTTCTGCGCATCGCCGGACTGCCGTTCCGGATCTTCCGCAACGAGGAGCGGCTGGCCCGGAGTTCGCTCGCTCGAGACCGCAGCCGGACGGCTCTCACCGTCGGGGCCCTGGTGGTGGGGCTGTCCATGGTCGTGGCCCTCGGGACGGCGGCCCAGGACGTTCGGACGATCGGGTCCAGCTGGCTGGCCGAGACGATTCCCGGCAGCGAGCTGCTGACCTCGATCCGGCCGGTCTCCACGACCGACCCGATTCGGGATCAGCTGGCCGCGACGCCGGGCGTCAAGTCGATCTCTCCCATCGGGCTCTTCGGCGTGCCGTTCGTCTTCACCACACAGAATGGCGGCACGACCGAGAAATCGGTCGTGCGTCAGGAGGCCGCGGCGATCGTCGGTCACGACTACCTCGTCGACGGCCGACTGAACTTCACTGCGGGCGATCCGGCCTCGGCTCTGAGCGCGCTCGACTCGGGCGGCTCCGTGATCGTGCCCCAGTCCCTGGCCGATCAGGCCGACATCGGCCTGGGAGACACGCTGCAGTTCGCGACCGGCCCAACGCTCACGCAGCTTCGCGTCGTCGGCATCGTGGCCCACTCGATCCCGGCCCAGGCCCAGGAGGCGATTCTGGTGGGCTGGTCGGACGCGCTCACGCAGTTCGGTGTCACCGGGGCCGACTTCTACGCGGTTCGATACGCCGCCGGACAGGAGTCGACGGCAAGGCCGGCGCTGGATGCGGCGGCCACGTCGTACGCGCTGGAACCCGACGACCTGAATCGCGTGTCCGGGACCGTCGGCGACGCGCTCGACCGCGTCTTCAGGATGCTCGACGCCCTGGCCCTGATCGCCGTACTCGTCGCCGGCCTGGGCATGTTCAACACCTTCTCTATGAGCGTCCTGGAGCGCGTCCGGGAGATCGGCGTACTGCGAGCGACCGGCATGACGAGCCGCCAGGTCTGGGGAATGGTGGTCGTCGAGGCCGGCATTCTGGGCATCGTCGGGGCTCTCATCGGCGCCGTCGTCGGGCTGATCCTGGGCGCCCTCCTCGTCTCGTGGTCGAGCTGGGGCTTCGGGCTCGTCTTCGATCCACCCTGGCTGTCGATCGGCCTCGCGGTCTGCTTCGGCGTTCTCATCAGCATCACTGCGTCGGTCTACCCGGCCGGTCTGGCGAGCCGCGTGTCGATCGTCCGGGCTCTCCAGCACGAGTAGCGGGTGCCGGTGGCGACGGTGACACGCTTCGACGGCGCGCCGCGTGCGCGGCCAACCCGTTCCCAACCGGCGCGTTCGAGGCCGGCCCGTTCGCGGCCGTCGCCCCGTTTGCTACACTCGCAGCGGCCGGACGGCGAGAAGAGTCCGGTCGTGCCAGCGCCGCAGCCGCGCCGCAGAAGGACCAACGACGCATGCTCGCGACCCACCACATGAATCGTCTCCCAGCCGCCGAGCGCGGCATCACCATCGCCGACTTCCTGGTTCCGATCCGGGTCGGTGAGCGCATGAGCGCTCGATTCCGGCATCTTGCCCTGATCTGCGTCGGGGCGGTGTTCATCGCCCTCACCGCCAACGTGACGGTCTGGCTGCCGGACAACCCCGTCCCGATCACCGGACAGACGCTGTCCGTTCTGCTGGTCGGCGGCGCCCTGGGCGTTCGCCGCGGCGCGCTGTCGGTGGCGCTGTATCTGGCCCTGGGCTTCTTCCTGCCGATCTACGCCGGTCAGGCCCACGGCTTGAGCACGATCCTGAGCGTCGGCTCGAGCGGCGTCGTGCTGGGGGCCCCGGGCGGATACCTCGTGGGCTTCCTGTTCGCCGCGACGCTGGTCGGGTGGCTGGCGGAGATGGGCTGGGACCGCCACATCCGCGGTGCCATCGGCGCGATGATCCTGGGCGAAGTCCTTATCTATGCCATCGGCGTGCCCTGGCTGGCCGTCGCCGCGCACTTCTCACCTCAGACGGCCATCGAGAAGGGCTTCCTGCCGTTCGTGATCGGAGACGCCATCAAGCTGGCGATCGCGGCGGGCATCTTCCCGGCGGCCTGGTGGCTGGTGGGACGCCGAGCCGGCGACCGCTAGTCCGCTCGACGCCGGGCGGCCCGGGCCTTCGTTGTCGCCTGCGCTCCTCGCTCACGCACCTCCAAGTGCGCTCGCTGCGGTGCTCGGTTCCGCCTCGGCCCGAACCGCCGGGCGCCGAGCGGGCCACTCCCCGCAGCCGGGCGGCCCGGGCCTTCGTTGTCGCCTGCGCTCCTCGCTCACGCACCTCCAAGTGCGCTCGCTCCGGTGCTCGGTTCCGCCTCGGCCCGAACCGCCTGGCGCCTAGCGGGCCACTCCACGACGCCGCGCGGGCCACTCCCCGCAGCCGGGCGGCCCGGGCCGCGGCCAGGTAGGGGGCGCGCGCCGCGGTGCCTGGGCTGGTCGGCCGGCTAGAAGGTCGCCCATTCGTCGGGGCTCAGCTCGCCCACGCCGAAGAGCTTCAGGCAAGGCTCGAGGCCCTCGATCGTGACCGGAACCAGATCGCGGCGCCAGGTTTCGCGGGTGCAGCGCACCTTGACCTCCAGTTCACGCTTGCCTTCGATCGCGTAAGCCTCGTCGCCCCAGATGCGGTAGCCGAGCTTCTCCGAGACGCGCGCGGATGCGGCGTTGCCCTCGATGTAGCCGGACTCGGCGGCGTCCGCGCCCAGGCCCTCGAAGGCAAGGGCGAGAATCGCGGCCCGGGCCTCGGTTCCCAGCCCCTGGCCCTGGAACTCGCGTCCCAGCCAGCTCCCCGAGTTGATCACTCGCTTGATGGCAAAGTCGCGGGCCATCAGTTCCTGGACGCCGATCGGACGACCGTCCTTCCTGGCCACGAGCCCGAGGGACCAGGCCGCCGGGTTCCAGCGGCCACGCTCCGCCCACCAGTGAAGGAGGAACTGGCGCTCGAAGGCCGGCGACGGGAGCTTGTGCCAGGGAACCAGGAAGACCGTTCGGTCCGGGTCGACGATCCCCGCGCGGGCCACGCCGGCCAGGGCCACGAGGTCCTCGTCGGTGGGCAGACGCAACTCGAGGCGCGGCGTCCTGATGCGCAGGTCGAAGAGCGGCCATGGATGTCCAGACATGCGCGTAGGTTAGCGGAGCGTTCGGGTGGGAGTAGGGGACTCGCCACGCCGCCGGAGCCGAGGCCTCGGTCGAACCGCCGAGGCTAGGCCGACTTGCGGCGCCGGACCGGCGCGACCTCGACTTCCTGTGCGATCGCCGCGACGGGGACACGCGTCGGGGCAGTCCTGCGCGGTCTCGACGCCGCCGTCAGGGTCTCGGGAGCTGCGCTCGCTCGTACGGCCCTGGCCGCGGCGACGCTCGCCTCGAGAGCGGCCACGAGGTCGGTCACGCCCGACACCGGGGCCGCCGCCGGCTGCGCGATCTCCTCGCCGGCGGCCTTGGCTTCGATGATCGCCAGCAGAGCCTCTCGATACTCGTCGTGGTACGCGGTCGGGTCGAACTCGTTCGTCATGGCGTCGATGAGCTGCCCGGCCATGGCTCGCTCGGCGGGCCTGATCTCCACGTCCGACTCGGGCAGCGACAGCTCGGCGGGCGAGCGGACCTCGTCCGGCCAGTACAGCGTGGAGAGGAGCATCGTCGGACCGAACGGGTCGATGGCGGTCAGCTGTTCGCGGTCGCGCAGGACGATCTTGGCGATGGCCCGCAGGCCGCGCTCGGCCAGGACCTGCTTGAGGAGGAAGAAGGCCTTGCGCGCGACGGGCTCGGGCTCCAGGTAGTAGGCCCCCTTGACGAAGCGTGTCGCTTCTCCGCCGGAGTCGGCCGGGACGAACTGCTCGATCTCGATCGATCGAACCGTCTTCAGCGGCACCGCCGCCATGTCCTCGTCCGTGACGACGACGTACTGGCCGGGCGCCACCTCGTAGCCGCGCACCGTGTCGCTACGTTCGATGTACGCGTCGTCGGTGGGGCAGTACGTCTTCATCTGGATCCGGCCGTGGCAGTCGGCGTGGAGCATGTTGAAGCTCACGCCCTTCGACTCCGTGGCCAGGTAAAGCTTTACCGGAATCGTTACGAGGCCGAACTGGATGGCCCCTTTCCACATCGAACGCGCCATCGGATCGCTCCTCACGACGCGGGCCGTGCTCAGCGGTCCGCGAAGCGGGAGCATAGCGCGGCACCCAGTCGTGCCCTGGAAGTCCCGGCGCCTGTTGCGCAGGGTCGACCGACCGGGCCCGGGTGCGCGCGTTTCGGCCGTGGCGGCCCCCAACCACGCCAGGGATCGCCGGCCGCCCGACCGGCCACCGACTCAGCGAGGCCGCAACTCGACCTCGGCTTCTCCGATCCGGGCGAGGATGCCGTCTCGCAGTCGATCGAGGCCCGCGTAGACCTCTTTCGCGCTCGTGCCGATAGACGTAAGGGTGAGTTTGAGGGCGCGCAGTGTCTCGAGCTGCTCTCGGATGCCCTTGAGAGCCTCCGCCACGGCCGCCGCATCGACTTCGACGTCATGGTCGCGCAGCGTTTGCAGGACCAGCAGTCGAGCCAGCCGGACGGCGGCCTCGAGGGTTGCCCGGTCCGGCGCGGCCGGGTCCACGACGCAGTAGACATCGCCGGCACGAACATCGAACGGGGCGATTCCGGCGGGGGCATGGGCCGGCGTGAAGACGACCAGGGCCGCGGCCGCATCGCGGTTCGTCTTGGCTTCGCGAAGCTCGTCGCGCATGGCCCGGCCGGAGACGTAGCGATCCTTGCACTCGACCACCACCCGCAACTCCGCCCCGGACGTGGCTTCGGGGTTGAGCGTCAGGACGAAGTCGCCCTTCTTGGAACCGATCAGCGCGCCCGTCTCCGTACCGATCCGCTCCAGGATGTCGCCCGATCCCCGCGCCAGGTCGCCCAGCATCCCCTCGACGACCTCCTCGAAGTCGCCGCCCTTGGCCGTCGACTTTGCCCGCTCGGCCGCCCGTGCGGCGCCCGCCGCCTCGAGCGCGGAGAGCCTCTCGTTCAGCCGGGCGAACCCCTCCGCCATCTCGACCCGGAACTGGTGGAGCGGCGAGCCCATGCGAGTCGGGTCGAGCAGCTGGGCGAGCCGCGAGGCGTCGCCGTCGAAGTAGCTCCCCAGCAGGACCTTCATTCGGCCGATCGCGCTGTCGCGCTTGGCCTCGTCGAACAGCTCGTCCACGAAGCTGCGCAGCTGACCCTTGTCGCCCAGGAAGCGCTCCAGCGTCCGCGGCAGGCGGCCGTCGCCGTCGGCGAAGTTCTGGCGGAGCATCGTGTCCAGAGCGGTCGCCGCTCGCTCGTTGGCGGCCTCCGTCTGGCGCAGCAGCCCCTGGAACTCGGCTCGGACCGCGTCCACATTCACGGTCACGCCGACGCTCTGGATCGCCGTCAGGCCGACTCGCAGGGCTCTTTCGAGCAGCGCGTCGCGTTCCTCGGCCGGGCGATCGGCGACGAAAGCGGCCAGCGCCGGGTCGTCCAGAACGAGGTGCTCGATCACCAGCCGGTCCGCCTCGACGCGAACGTTCGACTGGCGCGCCGGCGCCGGCGGGAGAGAGACCAGGCGGGCTGTTTCCATGCCCTCAGACTGAGGCACGTTTGTGACAGCTGTATGGCACGGGCGGGCGGCCTCGGGCGAGATTCGCCGGGTAGGCGTCGGAAGTGGCCGTGTCGCCGAGAGGCCGGCGTCGGTGCGCGGTCCCGCGGCCCTAACTTTCACGTACACGGCAAGGTTGCGGTAGCATCTTCCGGTGAATGACGTGAAGGATCGGCCGGCGGATGGCGCCCGGTTGCTGAGAATCCACGAGGCCGCGGCCGATGTCGGCCTCACGCCCCGCTCCGTTCGCTACTACGAGGAGATGGGCCTGCTCCGGCCGGCCGCTCGATCCGAGGGCGACTACCGGCTGTACGACGAAACGGACGTCGAGCGGCTGCGCTTCATCAAGGGCCTGCGCGACGACGCCGGGTTCTCACTCGCGGAGATCGCGCAGCTCCTCGAGGACGAGGAGGCCCGTGAGAGAGGGCACGCCGCCCTGCACGCGACGACGGATCCGGCCGAACGCAGGCGGATCCTGTGCGACCGCGTCGCGAGCTTCGACCGCCAGATTCAGACGCTCCGGGGAAAGATCGATCGGCTGCAGGCGATGGTCGACGAGACGGAGGCCAGGCGCGCCCGAACCATTGCCAGGATCGCCGAAACGGGCTCGGAGGGGCCATGCTGAACCCCGTCCGCCGTTTCGTGAACCCGGCCCACGAGAGCTACCGCTGGTGGGTCCTGAGCGTGACCAGCATCGGCGCCCTGATGGCCTCGCTGACTTCGGGGACGCTCATCATCGCCCTGCCCGACATACTCCGCGACCTCCACACGGACATCTTCAGCCTGCTGTGGATCGTCGTCGGCTACACCCTTGTCGCCACCGTCCTGGTTCTCAACGCCGGGCGCATCGCGGACATGGTCGGCCGGGCGCGTTCCTACACCCTCGGCTTCGTCATCTTCACCGCCGCCTCGATCACGTGCGCCCTCGCTCCCGACGCCACCCAGCTGATCGTCTGGCGCCTCGTCCAGGGAGTCGGCGGGGCGCTGCTGATGGCCAACGCCACGGCCCTGGTCACCGACGCCTTTCCTCGACCGGAGCTCGGCCGCGCCCTCGGCATCAACGCCATGGTCATCGGTGCGGGCGCCATCCTGGGCCCGATCCTGGGCGGCTGGCTGACCGGCTTCGGCTGGCGGACGATCTTCTGGTTCAACGTCCCGATCGGGCTCGCCGGCATCGCCGGGGCCGGCCTGATCCTGGTGGAGCAGGTCAAGCACGATCGCCGCGTGGAGATCGACTGGGCCGGCTCGGTGCTGTACTTCCTCGGACTGATGGGGCTGATGGTTTCGCTCGCCTTCGGCGGCATCTACGGCTGGACGACCTGGTGGGTCGTCGGCGGGTTCCTCGCCTTCGTGGCTGCGACGCCGGTCTTCATCTGGGTCGAGTCGCACCATCACGCCCCGCTTCTGGACCTGACGCTCTTTCGCGACCGGCTCTTCCTGATGGGCAACGTGACCGGCTTCCTGAACGCGATCGCCCGCAACGGCGTGCTGTTCCTGCTGGTCTTCTACCTCCAGGGCGCCCGGGGCGAGGATCCGGTCACGGCCGGGATCATGCTCGCGCCGCTGGCGATAGGGCTGATCGTCCTTTCGCCGATCAGCGGCGTCCTGGCCGACCGCTACGGCTCCCGGGAGCTCGCGACGGCGGGCATGGTGATCACTGCGGTCGGCCTGGCGGGCCTGATGACGCTGGACGTGGCCACTCCCTACTGGCAGCTGGCCTTCTGGCAGCTCGTCGTGGGCGCCGGCTCGGGCATCTTCAACTCGCCCAACACCAGCGCGGTCATGGGCGTGGTCCCGCCCAACAAGCGGGGCGCCGGAGCGGGCACGCGCATGATGCTGACCCAGAGCGGCTTCGTCGTCTCGATCGCCCTGGCGATCGGCCTCGTATCGGCTTCCATGGATCCCAAAGTCCTCGTGGCCGTCTTCTCGGGCACCCAGATCGGCGGCAACGGGATCAGCTTGACGCCCTTCATGAACGCCCTGCACCTGGCCTTCCTGGCCGGAGTCGTGGCCAGCGTCCTGGGGGCATTTGCGTCTCTCATGCGCGGCGAGCATCGTTCCTATGAGGGCGCAGACAGTCGGCCCGCGCCGGAGCGCGAGGGCGCCCGATGATTCTGGGCGGGCGGGTGCGTTTCACGGCTGCCGGAAGGGCACTGCGCCACCGCAATTTCAGGCTCTTCTTCTTCGGCCAGCTCGTGTCTGTCACCGGAACCTGGATGCAGTCCGTGGCCCTGGGATGGCTGCTAGGGACCATCGTCGGATGGGATCAGGCAGTGGTCTACATCGGCCTGCTCGGCGTCGTGCAGTTCATGCCGGTGCTGGTGCTGGGCCTGTTCGGTGGAATCATCGCGGACATCTGGCCGAAGCGACGCACCGTCATCGGCACTCAGACGGCGGCCGGGCTGCTTGCGCTTGCACTCGGCGCGCTCGTGTTCTCCAACGAGATCACGATCTGGCAGATCTTCCTGCTCGCCTTCTTGCTCGGCATCGTCAACGCGGTCGACATGCCCGCCCGGCAGTCCTTCGTGGTGGAGATGGTGGGGCCCGAGAACGTTGCCAACGCGATCGCCCTCAACTCGGCCGTCTTCAACGGCGCCCGCGTCGTTGGGCCGGCCGTCGCCGGGATCATCATCGCGATAGGCGGCACCGCGCCCTGCTTCATTCTCAACGGCTTGAGCTACGGGGCCGTGGTCGTCGGGCTGCTGGCGATGCGAGCCGCCGACCTGCGGCCATCCGCGCGAATGGCCATTCCGCGGAGCGTGGCCGAAGTCCGCTCGGGCCTGGGTGAAGGGCTGCGGTACGTGAGGCACACCCCGATCGTGCTGCTCGCCATCGGCGTGGTCGGCTTCGTCTCGACCTTCGGCATGAACTTCAACGTGGTCCTGCCGGTGCTGGCCGCCCGCGTCCTGAACGTCGGGTCCGGTGGACTGGGCTTCCTGTACGCGGCGATGGGAGCGGGCGCCCTGATCGCGGCCCTGGCGGTTGCCACGCTGCAACGGCCCATGATCAGGATTCTGATCGGCGGCGGGCTCGTTCTGGGCGGGGCCGAACTGGTTCTGGCCCTCACGACTCTGTACCCGGTCGCCATCGCCGCCGTCTTCTTCGCCGGGGTTGGCGCGATCGCGATGTCCGCCAGCGCCAACTCGCTCGTCCAGATCACGGTTCCGGGCCCCCTCCGCGGCCGGGTCATGAGCGTCTACACGACCGTGTTCTCCGGCTCGACACCGATCGGAAATGGGCTGACGGGCGGCGTCGGCGGGCTGTGGGGGACGCCTGCGGCGCTGGTCGTGAACGGGGCCATAACCATCGGGTCGGAGGCCGTCGCGGCGGTGGCCGTATTGCGCGGCCACGTCAGGATGGGCCGGGGCGAGAGCGCCCAGGGCGCCGCGGCGGTCCGCGAACGGTCCGACGCCTCCTACCCGGCGACCGGCCCGAGTTCGAGCGCGTAGCCGATCAGGTCGACCCCGGGCACCGGCGAGAAGTCGATAGCGGGCCGGCGTTCGAAGCCCATCGATTCGTAGAGGTGCTTCGCCGCGGCCATGTAGTCGCTGGTGTGGAGCACGATGCGGCGCCGTCCGTCGGTTCGGGCTCGCTCGACGCAGGCCAGCGCCAGGGCGCGCCCGACGCCACGGCCGTGGTAAGCGGGATCCACCGCGAGCATCCGCATTCCCGCCTCGCCCTCGCACAGTTCCTCCGAATACGGGTCGTCGGGTCCGTTCACGTAGGTCACGCCGCCGAGCACCTCCCCTCCGGGTCCGACGGCAACGAGGACGCACGAGGTTCCGGCGCGATGGGCCACGTCCCGGAGCCGCTCGTCGTATTCCGCCTGATGCGGCATCACGGCAGGGAGCGAGTGGTACGCGGCGACCGTGAGCTCGCCGAGCCGCGCGTACTCATCGGGTTCGATGGGGCGGATCGGGACGTCGATCTGGCTGGTGCTCACGGCGGCAGCGTAACCCCACGGTTGGGCTCGCCGCCAGCCGGTGGAGCGCGATCCGGAGGTTCCGCGGCCGACCGCATGCCCGCTCGGCTCGCCGGACCCCGGACGCCGGCCGTCGGTCGACTGGCGTGCCGCCACCTGCTCGCCCCGGAACGCGCCTCCGACGGGAGCGCCATGATTGCCGTGTGGGAAGCAATGGCTGAAGGACCGCTCCTCGTCTTCGGGCCGCGCTCGCTCGACTACGACTTCGGGCCGCGGCATCCGCTGAGCCCGAGGCGCTTCGGCCCCGGGATCGAGCTGCTGCGGGCCGTCGGGGCCGAGCCGGGGCTGGCGCCGGAGCCGGCGGTCGACGACGAGCTCGGGTGGCTCCACTCGGCCGAGTACGTCGCCACTGTGCGCCGCTTTTCGGCGGATCCGGGCGGGCCGCCGGAAGCGGGGATCGGGCCCGGGGACGATCCGGCCTTCGCCGGCATGCACGAGGCGGCGGCCGCGGTGGCGGGCGGGTCGATCCGGGCGATGGAGGCGATCCTGCGCGGCGACGTCGAGCACGCCTACCACCCCGGCGGTGGACTGCACCACGCGATGAGGTCGCGGGCGAGCGGCTTCTGCGTCTACAACGACGTTGCCCTGGCCATCGCGAGGGCGAGGCGCGACGGGCTGCGCGTCCTCTACGTCGACCTGGACGTCCATCACGGCGACGGAGTCCAGGCGCTCCACTACGGCGATGCGGGCGTGATGACGGTCTCCTTCCACGAGTCGGGCCGCTCGCTCTTTCCCGGGACCGGTTTCGTCGGCGAGATGGGGGAGGGGAGCGCGGCGGGCACCTCGATCAACGTACCGCTGGAGCCGCTCACCGGACCGGAGCCCTGGCTGGCCGCGATTCGGGCGCTTGTTCCGCTCCTGGCCGCGTCGTTCGGGCCGGACGTGATCGTCAGCCAGCACGGTGCCGACGGCCACGTCTGGGATCCGCTGGCGCACCTTTCTCTGACGACGACGGCGATGGGCGCGGCGGCCCGACTGGTCGATCGCATGGCACATCGATATGCCGGGGGGCGGTGGCTCGCGACGGGCGGCGGCGGCTATGCGGTCTACCGGGTGGTGCCGCGCGTCTGGGCTCTGACATGGCTTGCCGGGGCGCATCGGGAGGCGCCCGAGAGGCTGCCGGCGGCGTGGCGGGACCGCTGGGAGGGCGATGCCCATCGCTGGGACGACGCCCCGCTGCCCGCCCGATTCGAAGACGGGCCGGGCCTCCCGGCCGATCGATCGATCAGCCAGACCGCGGCCGAGAGAGACGGTCGAACGGTCGAGCTTGTCCGAACCGTTGGGGTGCCGGCTCTGCCGGGCGTTGCCGGCGAGCGGGGCTGGTGGCGGTCCGACGATGCCGTGCCCATCAGTTCGTCACGCGCCGCGCCGGCGGCAGAAGCGCCGCCGGCCCGCCGGGCGGCCACGCTCGTCGCGCAGCTAACCCCCGAAATGCTGGAGTCGCTCTTCCCGGCACCCGGAGTGACCGCCATCGCCGACCCGAGCCTCGCCGCCGAAATCCTGCTCGCCGCGCTGTGCGACGGCGCCGTCGCCACCGGCGCCGTCAGCGGGAAGTGGCTGGTCGGCGTCGCGATGTCGGCGCCTACCGGGCTCGATCGCGTGGATCGGCTCGTGGCTCTGGGAGTGGCGCGGGAGTGGCGTCGAAGCGGCCTGGCCACGGCGATGCTACGGACTCTCGTCGACGAGCAGGACCGCCTCGGCCGAGCCCTCGTCGCGCTCCACACCGCCGCCGAGCGCGACCCGATGGATCCGCTGCCCCGGGCGGTGCGCCGGGGAGTGGCCGAACGGCTCCTCACTCGCGCGTTCGTTCAGCGGCCGCTTCCCTCGGACGTGGCCGCGGCCGATCCGCAAGCTCTGCTGGCCATCCATCTGCCCGACGGCGTTGCGGCGGAGGTTGCGGCCGCGGCGGGCGGCTGGCTCTCCCGCCTCTGAGGGAGCATCGGCGTCGTCGAGCGGCCGGGGCCGATGCGCCGAGCGACCCGCGCCGATGCGCCGAGCGACCCGCGCGCCGTAGCCACGTGACCTCGCGTCCGGCCACTTCCGCCGCGACATCGGGCGGCCGCCCGGGTTCCTTGCCCCGCCAACAATCAATAGTGACTATAGAAGTGAATAACAGGCCGACCGGCCTACCCATTTGGGACCTCCGGCCCACTACCCAAACAGTGACTACCTATACATTCGATCCATCGAACTCAAGGGTCTGGCATCCGGGAGTACCCCGGATCGCGGACCGTCAGCGAAAGGTGCAGGGCAATCGATGGATAGCAAGGATCGCGGAATCTTCATCCTCAGGGCCGGACTCGGACTCGGCTTCCTCTTCGCGGGGCTGGACAAGTTCTTCATGTGGGCGAGCGGCACGCCGTTCACCTCGGCCGGCTACCTGAAGATGGGGACCACCGGAGCCTGGCTCGGCAGCGCCGCGACGGCAGTCGTCAACCCGACGCACGGCTTCTGGGCCAGCCTCGCCGGTAACGCCTCGCTCGTCTCGGTCATCGACACGCTCGTCGTCTTCGGCGAGTGCGCGATCGGCATCGCGCTCATCCTCGGCCTCGCCACCCGCTTCTCCGCCCTGATGGGCACGATCCTGATGGCTCTGCTCTTCGTCTCCAATTGGAGCTTCGCCAACGGCCCGTTCAACGAGCAGTTCATGTACGGGCTCGCGGCCATCGCCATCGTCATGACCGGAGCCGGTGCCTACGCTCTCGACACCGTGGTGGCCAAGCTGGCCATCAGCAAGAGGATCCCGGCCGTCAAGTACGCCCTGGGGTAGGTTCAATCCGCAGACCAGGAGGCAGGGAGAGTCTCGTCCCACTTTTCCCCCTGCACCCGGAGACGGCGGGCCGCAAGGCTCGCCGTCTCTACATGTCCGGCGACAGAAACGGGTCCGATGGGGGAGTCGCGGACGGGGCACTTCCGGCTCCGACCTCGATGCGCCCGGCTCGATCGGGACTCGGCGTACTCTAGGCGGCGATGCATCTGCCCCGGCCCACACGTTGGCGCGCGTTCGCCTCGGCGCAATATCGGGCCTTTCAGGCGATTGCCGTAGGCCAGGCTTTCACGACGTCCTACGCCTCGGACGCGCTGTTCGTGCCGCTCCTGCTTCGGCTGGGTGCGCCGCCGGCGCTCGTCGTCGTGGTGGG
This sequence comes from uncultured Chloroflexia bacterium, assembly GCA_963838285.1. Taxonomy (GTDB): domain Bacteria; phylum Chloroflexota; class Limnocylindria; order Limnocylindrales; family CSP1-4; genus Fen-1039. The sequence continues at coordinate 765,392 of CAWIQP010000004.1, read as the reverse complement.
CGCCGCCCCCGTCGCGGGCGCTGCACTGCAGGCCCTCGCGCCTCAAATCCTGCGGCGGCTGAAGGGCAACCTGCGCGGGCTCACCCTTGGCCTGGCCCTCGCCGAGCTCCGTGGCTTCGTCCTCGCCGCGATCGTGGCCGGCGTGGCGGCCGGCGCTGTGGACCAGGTCGTCGGGATCGCGCTGATCTCCATCACAGTGGCGGTGGGCCAGACCGCCGGCGTCCTCTCGAGTTCCAACATCAACCTCTGGACCGCCGTCGTTCTGCCCGATGCCGAACGCCGCCTGGTCGGGCCGAGGATGGGCGCTCTCACCATGGCCCTCTCGACGGCCCTTCTCCTCCCTGCCGGGCTGATCCTCGACGCCGGGACGCGGGCGATCGGCCTGTGGGCCTACGTCGCCTTCCTCATGCTCGGCGGGCTCGCGTCGATCCTGACCCCGGCGGCCGTGGCCCGGCTTCCCCATCCTGGGCGCGTGCTCGTCGCCCGAGAGGCGGCCGGAAGCACCGAGATGCCGCCCGCGTTCCGGCGCTTCACGGACGTGAGCGCGATCGCGTACGTCGGGCAAGGCCTCATACCGTCGCTGTCGCTGTATTCGCTGAGCGTTCTCGGGATGTCCGCCGGATTCGCCGTGGCCCTCTCCGGCGTCGCGGCGGCCGGCGCACTGGCCGGCTCGCTGGCCGTGGGCTCGTTCCTCCTGCGCGGCTCGTCGAGCCGCGTCCTGCGAGCCAGTTTCATCGTCCGGGCGGTCGCGGCCGTGTGCTGCGTGGCGGCGATCCCGGCCAACCCGCTTGCGCCCGCGCTCCTGCTCGCCGGTTCCGCGCTCTTCAACGGCGGGGGAAACGCCGGGGCGCTGGCGACCAACGAACGCCTCTATCGACTGGCTCCGCCGGAGGCCCGCGTCCACTGCCAGAGCCGGTTCGTCGGGGCCACGGCGGCGGCCGCTGGCGGCGGGGCCGCCGTCTGCGCGACCGCGCTTGCCGTAGCGCCACCGGCGGCATGGGCCGCCTACACGGTCCTGTACGCCGGGTCGGCTATCAGCCGCATGATCGCCACACTCCGGACCGAGGTCTCCGCGTCCTGGATGAGTCCGCCGCCGGTCTCGCCGTCGTAGAACGGATGATCTAATACGGGCCGCCCGCCTATACTGATTGCCTCGTGGCCCGCTCGACCGAAACGCGCTCCGCGCGCGACGACCCGCTCGATCTCTTCAGCCCGCCGGTGGCGGAGTGGTTTCGGTCGGCCTTCGCCGAGCCAACGCCGGCCCAGGTCGGGGGCTGGGCGAGTATCGCGGCCGGGAGCCACACACTGATCCACGCCCCCACGGGCAGCGGCAAGACCCTGGCCGCGTTCCTGTGGACCCTGGACCGCTTGGGCCGCGAGCCGCGACCGGCGGCCACACGAGCCAATCCGGGCACGGTCCGCGTCCTGTACATCTCGCCTCTCAAGGCGCTCATCTACGACGTCGAACGCAACCTGCGGGCCCCACTGGCCGGGATCCGACTTGCGGCCGACCGTCTGGGCGTGCCCGCGCCCAGGATCGACGTCGGCGTCCGGACCGGCGACACTCCGGCCGACGAGCGCCGCCGCCTTGTCCGTTACCCGCCAGACATCCTGATCACTACGCCCGAATCCCTCTACCTGATCCTTACGAGCCAGGCGTCGGAGATCCTCCGCGGCGTCGAGCACGTCATCGTCGACGAGGTCCACGCTCTGGCGGGGACCAAGCGCGGCGCCCACCTGGCCCTGAGCCTGGAGCGGCTGGAGAAGCTCACCGCGAGTCCGCCTCAGCGGATCGGCCTGTCGGCGACGCAGCGCCCGGTAGAGACGATCGCCCGTTTCCTCGGCGGCGTCGGGCCCGGCAGGGCCGGGGAGTCGCGCGACGTTCACATCGTCGACGCCGGTTCGCGCAAACAGCTCGAGCTTTCCGTCCGCGTCCCGGTGGAGGACATGAGCAAGCTCGGCGAGATCCTGCCGCCACAGGAGCAGCCCGGCGGGCCCGTCGGTGGACCCGAGGCGCGCCACAGCATCTGGCCGTCGATTCACCCGCGAATCCTGGAACTGATCCGCGAGCATCGCTCCACGATCGTGTTCTGCAACTCGCGCCGGCTCGCCGAACGCCTCGCGAACAGCCTCAACGAGCTGGCCGGAGAGGAGCTGGTCCGGGCCCATCACGGATCGCTCGCTCGTGAGCAGCGGGTCGAGATCGAGGAGGCGCTCAAGGCCGGCCGGCTGCCGGCCATCGTCGCCACGAGCTCGCTGGAGCTTGGCATCGACATGGGCGCCGTCGACCTGGTGATCCAGGTCGAGTCGCCCGCGAGCGTGGCCAGCGGTCTGCAGCGGGTCGGGCGGGCGGGGCACCAGGTCGGCGAACCGAGCCGCGGCGTCTTCTTCCCGAAGTACCGCGGCGATCTGCTCGAGACGGCGGTCGTGACGGCACGAATGCACGAGGGTGCAGTCGAGGAGACGAAGCTGCCGCGAAACCCGCTCGACGTCCTGGCCCAGCAGATCGTGGCCATGACGGTGCGCGAGGCCTGGACGGCGGACGAGCTGTTCGAGGCGGTCCGGCGGGCGGCGCCGTACGAGAGCCTGGCCCGCGACGCGTTCGAGGCGGTTCTGGGCATGCTGGCCGGTGCCTATCCCTCCGACGAGTTCGCCGAGCTGAAGGCGAGGGTGGTGTGGGATCGCGAGACGGGGCGAGTCGAGGGGCGGCGCGACGCGCGGACGGTGGCGATCACGAGCGGCGGAACCATTCCGGACCGCGGTCTCTATCCGGTGTTTCTCGTCGGCGAGGCGGGGACGCCGGGCCGGCGCGTCGGCGAGCTGGACGAGGAGATGGTCTACGAGAGCCGGGTCGGCGAGGTGATCGCGCTCGGGGCCACGAGCTGGCGGGTGGAGGAGATCAGGCCCGATCGCGTGGTCGTCTCGCCCGCGCCGGGCATGCCCGGCAAGATCCCCTTCTGGCACGGCGACGGATTGGGAAGGCCGATCGAGCTGGGGCGGGCGCTCGGCGAGTTCGTGCGCGAGCTCGAGTCCGACCTGGGGCACGGAGAGAGGGGACGCCAGAGAGCGCGACGGCGGCTGCTCGAGCATCACGACCTCGACGAACTCGCGGCCGAGAACGTCCTGGGCTACCTGGCCGAGGAGCGGGAGACGGCGGGATGGCTCCCCACCGATCGACGTATCGTGGTGGAGCGGTTCCGAGACGAGCTGGGCGACTGGCGGGTCGTCATCCTGACGCCGTTCGGCGGCCGGGTGCACGCCCCCTGGGCGCTGGCGATCGAGTCGCGGCTCGAGGAGCGGCTCGGCCAGGGAGCCCAGACGATCTGGTCGGACGACGGCATCGCGATCCGGCTGCCCGAGGGCGAGGTCGCCGGCGGCGGGTTCGGGCTCGGCTGGGACGGGCTCGGCGCGGGACCCGGTGGGGCCGGGCCGAGCGCCGCGGCCGGCGGCCCCGGACTGGGCGGCGGACTCCTCGACCTGCTGTTCCCGTCCGCCGAAGAGGTCGAGGACCTGGTGGTGGGCCGGCTCGGCTCCTCCGCCATGTTCGCGGCGCGGTTCCGTGAGAACGCCGCTCGCGCCCTGCTCCTGCCCCGGCGACGGCCGGGGACGCGGACGCCACTCTGGCAGCAGCGGCAGCGTTCCGCCGGGCTGCTCGCGGTGGCCAGCCGGTATGGATCGTTCCCGATCATCGTCGAGACGTATCGCGAATGCCTGGCCGATCTGTTCGACCTGCCGGCCCTGCGCGAGGTCCTGGGGGGAGTGGCGCGGCGCGAGATCGAGATCCGGGACGTGGAGACGGTCGCGGCGTCGCCGTTCGCGGGTTCGCTGCTGTTCGACTACCTGGCGGCGTACATGTACGAGGGCGACGCCCCGCTGGCGGAGCGGCGAGCGGGCGCGCTGGCCCTCGACCGCGAGTTGTTGCGCGAGCTGCTGGGTCAGGAGGAGCTGCGCGACCTCATCGATCCGGAGGCTCTGGCCGATCTCGAGCTGGCGCTCCAGGCGCTCGCGCCCGAACGGGCGGCTCGCTCGGCCGATTCGCTGCACGACCTGCTGCGCCGGCTGGGCGACCTGAGCCCCGAGGAAGTCGCGGCGCGGACCGTGGACCCGCCCGCCGCCGGAGAGTGGCTGGCGGCGTTGGAGGGCTCGAGGCGGTCCGTGGCCGTGAGAATCGCCGGCGAGGTCCGCTGGATCGCCATCGAGGACGCCGGCCGGTACCGCGATGCCCTGGGCTCGGCGTTGCCGGTGGGAGTTCCAACGGCGTTTCTCGGGCCGGTCGAGGCGGCGCTCGACGGTCTCGTGTCGCGATGGGCTCGGAGCCACGGCCCGTTCCACTCGACGGAGGCGGCGCGGCGATGGGCGATCCCGGTTGCTCGGGTCGACGAGGCGCTGGAGAGACTGCTGGAAGCGGGCACGATCCTGCGCGGCGAATTCAGGCCGGGCGGCACGGAGCGCGAGTGGTGCGACCCGGAAGTTCTCCGGCAGCTGCGACGGCGCTCGCTGGCCCGGTTGCGGCGCGAGGTCGAGCCGGTCGAGCAGGTCGTGCTGGCTCGGTTCCTGCCGGCCTGGCAGGGTGTCCGACCGGCCGGCGATCCGGCTGCGCCGCGCTCGGAGCCGGCTCTCGGTTCCACGGAGGCGCTGGAGCGGCTGGCGGAGGTCGTCGATCAGCTGGCCGGCGTCCCGATCCCGGCATCGGTGCTGGAGCACGACGTCCTGCCCGCCCGTATTCCCGGCTACCAGCCGCGTTTGCTGGACGAGCTTGGTGCGCTCGGCGAGGTTGCATGGGTAGGGGCGGGAAGCCTGGGCAGGGACGACGGGCGGATCGTGCTCTACCGGCCGGGCCGGGAGGCCTTGCGCGAACCGGCGGCCGGCGAGGTGGAGGCGCCTCACACCGAACTGCACGAGCGCATCCACGAGCGGCTCCGTGAGCGGCTCCGTGAGCGCGGGGCGTCGTTCTATCGGGAGCTGCAATCGGCCGCCGGCACGGCCTCGGAACGGGAGATCCTGGACGCGTTGTGGGCCCTTGTCTGGGCCGGCGAGCTGACCAACGACACCTTCGCGCCGTTGCGGGCGCTGCGCTGGCGGCGGCCGTCGGGCGAGCGGCGGCCGCGCCCCGGACGCCTGCAGCTGGGGCCGCCGGAAGCGGCCGGCCGGTGGTCGCTGGTCGAAGGGAGCGGCGGGACGCGGGAGCCGCAGGCGGTCCTGACGCGGTAAGTGGCGGGGGATCGGCGAGCGTCGGGGGAGTGGCGAGCGGCGCCGGACGCGGCGCCGACGGCCGGGACGGCTCCGCGAAAGCCACCGAGCGGCTCCACTCCCTGGCGACCGCGCTTCTCGATCGCTACGGCGTCCTGACCCGAGAGGCCGTGGCTTCGGAGGAGGTTGCGGGGGGTTTCAGCGCCGTCTACCCGGTCCTTCGTGCCATGGAGGAGTCGGGCCGGATCAGGCGCGGCTACTTCGTCGACGGGCTGGGCGCGGCCCAGTTCGCGCTGCCGGGCGCCGTGGACCGGCTGCGGGCGATGCGCGAGACCGCCGACGACCGCCCAGCGGGCCCGACGGTCCACCTGCTGGCCGCCGCCGATCCGGCCAACCCCTACGGTGCGGCGCTCGCGTGGCCGCGCCGTGGCGACGCCGACCGCCGGCCTCTCCCGCGGGCTGCCGGCGCCTACTCGGTCCTGGTGGACGGCGCCGCGGTCCTGTATCTGGAGCGGGGCGGCCACTCCCTGCAGACTCTGCCCGCGGCGGACGATCCCGCCACGGCCGGCGCCGCGTTCGCTGCGCTTCGCTCGCTGGTCGAGGACGGGCGATATCGCGAGCTGGTGGTGACTCGAGTGGACGGCGAGCCTGTCGCGGCTTCGCCGTGGCGGCCGCTCCTCGAAGAGGCCGGCTTCGCGTCCGGATACCGTGGCCACGTCCTCCGGCCGGGGGCGCGGCGGGTCGTAGCCGCCGCCAGAGGCCTCACTCCTGAAACCGCCCTGGTCGACGACTACTGGCGGCGTGGCCGCTCGGGCGCCGACGTCCGCGGTCCCGGCGCGGGCCGCACGGAGCGCTAACGCCATGCCCGAGGGCGACACGCTGTTTCGGATCGCGGCGGGACTCCGGCCGTATCTGGTCGGGCGGCCCGTGACCGCGGCAAGCGCGCGGCAGCCGGGTCCCCGGGCGGAGCTGCTGGTCGGCGCCACGATCGTCTCGGTCGACTCGCTGGGCAAGCATCTCCTGATCCGCTTCGACTCGGGCCTCGAGCTGCGCACCCACCTCGGCATGCGTGGGTCGTGGCACCGCTACTCGCTCGCCGAGCCCTGGCGCCGCCCGCCCTCTCGCGCGCGGCTGGTCCTGGAGGTTCCGGGCGCGGTGGCCGTCTGCTTCGACGCGCCGACGGTCGAGCTGTTCGAGGCCCGCGCGGAGTCGATCCACCCCGTGCTCGCGGCACTGGGCCCCGACCTGCTGGCGCCCGATTTCGACAGGGACGGTCCGGCCGAGGCCGTTCGCCGGCTGCGCGATCCGGCCCGCGCCTCGCTGACCATCGCCGAGGCGCTGCTCGAACAGGGCGCCGTGGCCGGAATCGGCAACGTGTATAAGAGCGAGGTCCTGTTCGTGGAGCGAGTCCACCCGTTCCGGCGCGTCGCCGACCTGGACGACGGGACCGTCCGGCGGCTGGTCCTGACGTCGCGGCGGCTGCTCCTCGCGAACCGCGAGGGCGGAGTGCGCGTGACCACTGACCCGGGAGTTGCGGACCGCCGCGGCACGGGCAGGCTGTGGGTTTACGGTCGGGCCGGCAGGCCCTGCCGCCGCTGCGGCAAATCCATCCTCGATCGGCGGCACGGGCGGCTCAACCGCCGGACCTTCTGGTGTCCGGGCTGCCAGCCGGAGATCGGGGAGGCGCCACGATGAGCGAGATCGCGGTCGAGTGCACGCCGGCAGGCTCGGACTGGCTGGCTCACGTCACCGTCGCGGATCGCGGTTCGAGCCGGGTATTCGAGGTCGCGGTTTCGGAAGCCGAACTGGCACGGCTCGACCCGGGCTCGGCCGACCCCGCCGACCTGGTGCGCCGGTCGTTCGAGTTCCTGCTGGCGCGCGAGTCGAAGGAATTGATCCTGCGCTCGTTCGGCCTCTCCGTCATCGGGCGGTACTTCCCCGAATTCGAGCGTGAGATAGGCCTTCGCTGAACCCTCTGGCCCCGACCGGGCCCCGCCGATCCGACCCCCGCGATCTTCAGACGCCGAAGCCGAAGAACGCCCGCACCCGAGCGCGCATGACCCGGCGCCATGTCTCGGCCGTTCGCTCCGGGCTGCGCTGCCAGTGCACGCGCCACAACCTCGCGGCCGCGGCTCCGGCCTGCGCGGCACCCGGCCAGGTCGACGGGATGAGCCAGCGGAACGCTTCCGGGTGACGCCACGCCCACGGGACGATGGCCCAGATGAAGACGAGGTAGTCGATCCGCAGCGGCCGCTGGAACGAGAACAGGACCTGAAGCTGGATCAGCGTCTGGGGTAGCGTCAACGCCGTGAGGACCAGGGCGAGGACCAGCCAGATCAAGCCCCATAGCCGTCCACGGGGAGACATGAACGGCCAGAACACGACGGGCACCCACTTGACCGTCGTCGCGATCATCCAGAGGAGCCCGGCCGCCACGGGTGACGAGAACTGAGCGCCGAAGAGCAGCAGGGCCAGAGGCAGGTTGATGTTGCCGGTATCCAGATTCGCGGCCAGCGGGAAGGCCAGCAGGACGAGCAGGATGGCGGTGGTCATCGGGCGGCGGCTGTACGCCCAATGGACGCTCCATAGAAGACCGATGACGGTGGCGCCGCGCCACACGAACCAGGCCACGTCCCAGGGCATGATCGACCAGGGTACGAAGAGAGGCAGCATCCAGGGCGAGTAGACGTAGGGCATGAAGGGGCCCGACGGGTGGTACGGGTCCCCGCCGTTCAGCCACAGCCGGCCGGCGGCCCAGTAGGCGCGGGTGTCGGCTCCGGCAGCCTCGCCGCGGGCCAGCAGGCAGGCCAGCACGAACCCGCCGACGAGCCCCAGGATCACCATCATGGTCAGCCGGCGCGGGTCCTGGATGCGCTTGATCTCGTGGCGGAGGGCGCGACGGAAGACGCCGGCGCGACGCCTCGTGGGCCGATCCACTCTCACGCTGGCGGGGAGGCTCGACACTCGCACGGAGACGCGGTCGGACACGCGACCGATCCGAGAGACGGCAGCCTCTTCGGTCCTGCCCTTGGCGGCGGTCGATTCCCCTTCAGCGGAGCGGCGATCCTGAGTCGTCATAAGACCTGACAGTCGACCATACGGGAAGGACTCGTTGCGGAGCCGGTGCCTGGGTCGGCGCCCGACGGTACGACCCGGCGTACCGGCGTGGCGGTTTCCTCCTGCATGTGCGTCGAATGGATGATGCGAGTCCCAACTCGGACGTGCAAGGGGTCAGAGTATCGGGATAGCCGCTCCGTCGCGCCTGCGCCGTCCCTTGGTCTCGCGCGGGCCCGCCCTCAGCGTAGGTAGGTCTTTCCGCAGGTGTCGCACAGCGAATAGACGGCACGGGCGTTCCGGGCGAAGCCGGCCGCGTGAAGCAGGCCGGGACAGGCCGGAGTCGGGCACTTCCACACCCACCACCGGCTCTCCGGTTCGAGGCCGATCGACTCGGACCTGACCTTGTCGGCTAGACCCTCGTGGCCGGCCAGAGCGCGCGCGACGCTGGCGGCTCGCTCCGATTCGCTCTCGCTGGAGTAGGGATAGTTCTGAGCGATGTTCGACGACACGGCTTCTCTCCGCACCTGGCCCGCGCTCCGTCGGCCTCCAAACCGAACCGGTGGCAGGGCGATGTGAGCGCGGCGAGCCACCGGTCGGGCCGAGTATAGACCCCTCCCGAAGCCGCGCCGCCGGGGTCCGGCGGGCCCGCATCGGCTCCGTCGACCGTCCCGACAGGCACGCTCGGGCCCGTGCCGGACTATCGGCCGACGCGGCATCCGTCCTTCGGCGGCTGCCACGAGATCGGGTCCAACCGCTAGGCTATGCGGCCAATGAATTGCTCCATCGTCTCGATGCTCCTGGCCACGCTCGTGCTGCGGGTAAGCACGGCGATCACCGGCGTCATGCTCGTGTTCCTCATCGACGAGATGACCCGGCACAGGGGCACGGGGCCGGGGGCCATCTCGCTCCTTACCGGCGGGTTCTACACCACGGAGCTCACGGGGGCCATCGTCTTCGGCGTGCTGGCCGACCGATACGGCCGCAAGGTGATCATGCTGCTCGGACCGCTGTTCGGCGGCGTCGCGGTCTTCATGACCGGTCTCACGACCCACCTGCCCGTGCTCTTCGTCACGCGCCTCCTCGAGGGCAGCTCTACGGCCGCCTCGATCCCTTCGACCCTGGGCTTCATCGCCGCCGAAACCGCCGAGGACGAGGAGCTTCGGGGTCGGGTGGTCTCGCTTTTCGAGTTCGTCTCTCTGGGCGGCATGCTCGCCGTCGGCCCGGCGCTGGGCGGCATCCTGTGGGACGCGTTCGGGCGGCCTGCATTCTTCCTCAACTGCATCTGCTACGCGGTCGCGTTGTGCCTGTACGCCTACGGTGTTTCGGAGGTACCCCGCGACCGCAAGTCAAACGTGGCCGCGCCCGCGGCGGCGGACAGGCGGGGCCCCGAACTGGCGCGCTACTGGAAGATGGCGACCAGCCGCAAGGTCCTGCTGTTCGCTCCGACGTGGCTGGCCATCAACGCCATCCTGGGGCTGTGGGCCCTCCAGGCCCCGCTTCTGCTGAGGGGCAACATCCACGATCCGGGCCAGTTCCTGATGCAGGGCGTCTCCGCGACGACGATCGGCTTCGGCGAGGCGGTCCTGGCAATCGTCTTCGGCTGCGGGCTGCTCTTCTGGGGGACGGTGTACGCCCGGTTCCGGCGGACGACGATGCTGCTGCTCGGAGTCGCGGCCTTCGTCGTCATGGCCGTCGACGTGCTGGCGATCAACCATCTCGGAGGCACGTCCACGGCCCTGCTCCTTGCCCTCGGCGGCGTGGCGGTCGCGGCCCTCTTCGTCCTCTCTGGAGCGACGCCGGCCGCGCTCGGGCTGCTCGCCGACGTCAGCGAGGGCTTCGAGGAGGACCGGAGCGCGATCATGGGTCTGTATTCGGTCTTCCTCGGCGTGGGCCAGGTGATTGGGGCGGTCGTGGGCGGCCTGGCGGCCTCGTGGAAAGGGATCGACGGCCTGGTCGTTGCGACCGCGGGCCTGCTTGCGGTCGGGATCTTCGCCCTGCTGAACCTGCGTGCCCGCGAAGGCGACATCGTCGCTCCGACGGCCCCGCACGGCGGGCCGCCGTCCATGACGGGATCCATCCGCGACCCGCTCTCGATGACCGGGTTGGGAAGGCCGCGGTCACCCGAGGCAGCAGCCAAGGAGGAGTGATGACCGTCGCCGTCGTGACGGACTCGGGCTCGGACCTGACGCCGTCGCAGCTGCGTGAAACCGGCGTCCGACAGGTTCCGTTGTCGGTGTCCTTCGGCGACCAGACCTATCTGTCGCCGGACGAGCTCTCGCCGGACGCGTTCTGGGACAGGCTGCGGGCACCGGACAGCCCATTCGCCCACACCGCCGCACCGAGCGTCGGCCTGTTCAAGCGTGCGTTCGAGCAGGCCTTCGACGACGGGCACGAAGCCGTCGTCTGCGTGTGCCTGTCAGAAGGCATCTCGGCCACGATCAAGCACGCCAGGATGGCGCGGGAGATGCTGCCCGACCGGCCCATCTCCATCGTCGATTCGATGTCGGCCTCGATGGGCGTCGGTGCCCTGGTCCTCAGGGCGGCCGCCCTGGCGGCCTCCGGTGCCTCCGCGGACGAGATCTGCTCGCGGCTGTCGACCATGCGCGAAAACGTGGACTTCTACGTCGCCCTGGACACTCTCGAGTACCTGCGGCGAGGCGGCCGAATCAGCCACGCCAAGGCGGCGATCGGCGGCCTGCTTTCGATCAAACCGATCATCGTCATGAGGGAAGGCCTGGTGATGGTGGCCGAACAGCCGCGGACCCGCGCGAAGGCCACCGAACGGGTCATCGAACTCCTCGCGGCCCGGCCGGTCACGGCCCTGCATCTGCTCTACTCGCCGCCCGCGGACATCGAGGCGATGCGTGAGGCCGTGCTCGCCAGATTGCCGGGGCCGACCCCGCGAGTCGTCACGGCGCAGGTCATCGGGCCGGTCATCGGGGCCCACGTCGGGCCGGGCGCCTACGGTTCCATACTGGTCCACGCCGACTGACCGGGGCTAAGGCCAGCGGCCACCGCCGCCATCGATTCGTTGGCCGCGAACCGTCTCTGGTATCTGAACGTTAGGCCAGACGGCCCTGCAGCCGATGACATCGGTTTCATGGCGTCATTTCGCAGGAGGTCTATACTCGGGCGCAAGTGGAACCTGCGGTGCCGCTTTCCGAGACCATATGGAAGGCCGCCGCGTCATTGTCGGGATCGTCAAGGGGGTTCGCGGTGCGTGCCGGGCCAGTCGAGCCGGCAGGTGAGCCGCTTCCGACCTGACGGTCACGGCTATGGAGGGTATCCGGCCGATGGCGACCGAGCAGATCGCTGCTGCGATCAACGCATGGGACGTCGCCCAGCGCCAGTTCGATCTGGCTGCCGAGCGTCTCAACCTCTCTCCGGGACTTCGCAAAGTCCTGCGCGAGCCCAAGCGCGAGCTGACAGTCCACTTCCCGGTGAAGATGGACGACGGCTCCGTGCAGGTCTTCACGGGCTATCGGGTCCAGCACAACCTCGGCCGCGGCCCGGCCAAGGGCGGCATCCGGTATCACCAGAACGTGACCCTCGACGAGGTCAAGGCTCTGGCGATGTGGATGACGTGGAAGTGCGCGGTCGTCGGCATCCCGTTCGGCGGCGGCAAGGGCGGCGTCATCGTCGACCCCAAGAAGCTGAGCCAGCGCGAGCTCGAGGGTCTGACCCGCCGCTTCGCGACCGAGATCAGCATCATCATCGGCCCCGAGAAGGACATCCCGGCGCCCGACGTCAACACCAACTCCCAGACCATGGCCTGGATCATGGACACGTACTCGATGCACGTCGGGTACACGTCCCCGGCCGTCGTGACCGGCAAGCCGATCCCGCTCGGCGGCTCCGAAGGCCGCAACGAGGCGACGGCCCAGGGCGCGGTGTACACGCTCGAGGACGCGGCCAAGCATCTCGGCATGCAACTGTCGAAGTGCCGCGTCGCCGTCCAGGGCTTCGGGAACGCCGGCGCGATCGCCGCCCAGTTGCTGCACGCGCAGGGCTCCAAGATCATCGCCGTGAGTGACTCGACCGGCGGGATCTATCGGCCCGAAGGCTTCGACCCGAACGCCGTCATTGCCTGGAAGCAGGAGCATCACACGGTCCGCGGCTTCCCGGGCACCAAGGACATCAGCAACGAAGAGCTCCTCGAGCTCGACTGCGACATCCTCATCCCGGCCGCGCTCGAGAACCAGATCACGGCCGAGAACGCCGGCCGGATCAAGGCTCGGGTGATCGGCGAGGCCGCCAACGGCCCCACCACGCCCGAGGCGGACGAGATCCTCTACAAGAACGGCCAGTTCGTGATCCCCGACATCCTGTGCAATGCCGGCGGCGTCACGGTCAGCTACTTCGAGTGGGTCCAGGACCTGGATCGTGACTTCTGGAGCGTGGATCAGGTCAACGCGAAGCTCCGGACGATCATGACCAAGGCTTTCGCCAGCACGCTGGAGATGAGCCTGAAGGAAAAGGTCAACATGCGGACCGCGGCGTACATGCTCGCCGTCCAGCGTGTTGCGGACGCCACTTCCGTTCGAGGCCTTTACCCGTAGAATTAGCTCTCGCAAGATCCCTGCGGCCCCGACGTACCCCCTCGCGTCGGGGCCGCTTCTTTACCCGGCCGGAGGCCGGTGCCTTCGGTCTCGCATAGCTCCTCGGTCCCGCCGCGCGGCCACGCCGCTCCCGCCGCGCGCCACGCCGTTTGACCCCTGCGTAGCCCAGGGCGTCGTTAGGGCCGGCTCGAGCGCCGGCTCGTAGATCCGTACGCCTCCGGCGCAGACCGGCGGTGCTACCATCCCACGGCTGACGTCCGCCGCTTGCCCCCTGGGCCATCCGGCACCGCGAACCCGGAGCCGCTCGGGATAGGAGCACCAATGCTCGACCACGAAGAGAAGTTCCTGTTCAAGGAGGAAACCCTCCATCTGGCCAACGCCCTGGCCGAGCCGGGCGTGCTGGACAACGTCGAGGATCTCCTGACCGACGTCATCACGAGTCCCCGGTTCGACTCTGAGGTGTTCACGCTGGAGCGGTCGCTCCAGGTCATGCTGGGGGCGCGGGCCGGTGCCACGCTGGTGGGCCTGCTGACGGTCACGCCCGAGGTGTTCGAGGAGACGGCCGAGGTCCGGATCCCGCCCGAAGTCCAGGAGCGGCTGATAGCCTGGCGGGCACGCTTCGGCCTTGCCATCGATAACGCCCTCAACTACCTGAACAACCCCGACGGCATCCAGGGTCACAACTTCTCGACCCAGATCGCCCACGCCGACGAGCGCCAGGTCCTGCAGGGCCGGCTCACGCTCGTCCGCTACAACAACGAGCCTCAGTTCTTCCTCGCCGATGCCGGAGTCTTCTTCGGTCTCGTGGTCGACATTCTCGAACGCCTCGGGCCCTATCTCGGCCCCGACGCGATCGACGCCGAGACGCTCAGCCGGCTTCGCGACGCGGTCCAGCTCGTGGAGCGAAAGACGGCGACGCGGGGCTGACCCGGTCGCCGTCCCTCGCGAAGAGAGCGCGTCCGTTGATTGCTGGCGGTGGCCGCGGCGCGGCCCGCCCGCCTGGCTCGGGTCAGGCCTCCGGATTCTCGCGGCGTTGAGCCTCGGGCGCGCTCGACGGCGGCGTACCGGGGGCCGGCTGGACGGGGGCGGCTCCACTCTGAGCCGGCCACGCGGGCTGGGCGAACGTAACCGGTTGCGCCACGGTGAAGGGCAGCAGTCGCCTGCGGTATGGCTCGAACGTGCGCGCGGCGAAACCGAGCAGAGCCAGCAGCAGCACGAACGCGAGACCGACCGGGATCACCAGGATGGCGACCCAGATCAGGACTGTCGCGGCGGACTCGCCGACCTGGCCGAGCGTGCCGGCCGCCTGACCGGCCTGGTCGCCGGCGCTCCATGCTACCGGCGTCGCGGTGGCCGAGGGAGAGGGCGTGGGGGTGGGGCTCGGGCTCGGCGTGGGCAGGATGGGCACCACGAAGACCACCGTCAGCGTGCTGTAGGCCGATTGGTCCGTCAGGCCGGCCAGCTGCCCCGACAGCTCCTCGATCTGTCCCTGCACGTCGGCCAGGCGCTCCTGCACGGTCAGGACGTCGCCGATCGTGTTTGCCTTCGCCATGATCGCCTGTATTGCCTTCTCGCTCGCGCGGAGGTTGTCGATGCGGGCCTGGAGGTCGACGATCTGCCCGCCGACCGGGGTCGACTCGGTGTGCTCGGCCAGGACCTTGCTGCCCAGCACGCGCATCGCGGCCAGGGCGTCCTCGAATCGATTCACCGGGACCCGATACGTTGCCGAGGCCATGTCCTCGGCGTCGCTCGTGGTCCGATCCGAGCCGGCCAGCCAGCCACCGAGCCCATGCATCTCGTCCGTGGCCCGGGCAATCGAGGTGTCGATCCCGGCGACCTGGATCTCTATCGAGCCGGTCTTGACGATCTGGTCCTCAGGCAGCGGGACATCGGAGCTCGGGACCGGTACCGCTCCGCTCGCCTCGGCGCCGCCCGATTGAGGCTCACCCGCGGCAGTCGGGTTTGCCACCTCGCCGACGGCGGAGGCCTCGGTCGCCACGGGGGCGGTGGTCGGGGCGGGCTTCTCGTCCGTGCCGTACCCGCCGTAGTCCATGCCCGGAGCGTACGTGGCGGCGGAGCTCGAGCAGGCCGCCGCAACCAGGCCGGCGGCGAGCACGACGAAACAGAACCCTCTGGCTCGCATGGTCTCCCTCACTTGCCCTCTGTCGCCGGGAGTGCCCGGCGATGTCTCGCAATGAATGCGTCCCGGATCGGGTTGCGGATCACGTCTTCCGGTTGGGTTCGGCGGCCGCGGCCGCGCGGCGGTACCCGCTAGCAGCGCGGGCTCTCGGGTTGGCCCGTGGCGCAGATGCGATAGACCGTGGCCGAGGACCGAGGCGCAGACTCGACGGCCTGTGCGTGAGGACGAACCGGCCCGGTGAGCGCGCCGCCGACGGCGCTCCCGACCGCCAGGCCGGTGAAACCGGCAACGGCGGCGACGGCGATCGCCGCGACCACCGCCGTCGCCCGAAACTGCCTCATGCCCCGGCTGGCGCGTTCCTGCGGCGCCCTCGACCGAGGACGCGGCGCCCCACCGCGGCGATCCCGAGCAGGATCAGGATCGCCAGGCCGATCGGCAGGACGACCACCAGGATCCAGACCGCGATCGTGGCCAGGCCCTGGCCGATGCGCACCAGCGCGGCGCCGGCCTGGTCGACCTGGCTGCCGAGCGTCCAATCCTGAGTGGCCTGGGCCGTGACGGTCTGGGACGGGAGCGTGAACGAGACCGTCAGCGTGCTCATGGCCGCCTGGTTGTCGAGGTTGTCGCGCTGGGCCGTGAGCTCTTCGATCTGACCCTGCGTGTCGCTCAGCTGGTTCTCCACGGCGATGACGTCCGGCACTGCGCTCGCCCGCGCCATGATCGACTGAAGGGCCGTCTCGGTTGTCTTGAGGTTGTCGATGCGCGCGTCGAGGTCGATGACCTGGGACGTGACGTCGTTGGCGCTCGTCTGCTCGGACAGGACCTTCGAGCCGATCTTGCGGAGGGCCGCCAGGGCGTCATCCCACCTGGCGACCGGAACCCGGAACGTGATCGAGGCCGTCGCGTCGCTGTCGGTGCCGGACCGGCTCGACTGATCGACGGAACCGCCGAGGCCCTCGATCGTCGACTGGGCCTGGCTCACGGCACTGTCGAGATCCGTCACCTCGAGGTCGAGCTGGCCGGTCTTGACGATCTGGTTCGACGCGATGGTGGCCAGCAGCTGGCTCTGCCCGTCGGACGTCTGCGAGTTCGAGCCGGTCGAGCCGCCGAGCACCTCCTGAGTCGATAGCTGAGTCGGCGCGGCGAATGCGCCACCGAATCCGCCGTCGGCCGGGGCGTCGATCGCGACCGGCGCAGCGGTTGCCGCCGGGGCCATTTCCGCGGCACGAAAATCGGGTTGACCCGACAGGGTGTCCGCCTCGGCGCCGGCGTTCGGAGGGCCGCCGACGATGTAGGCGCCGCCCAGGACCGCGACGGTCGCGACCAGGGCCAGAACTCTGACGATCCGGCCGCGGTTGCCCAGGTGGGCGAGCAACGCCCGACCGGACGGCCGGCGCGAGCGGGCGGGCGGCGCGGCTACGACCTCCTTTTCGGGATTGGCGTCGTTACTGTCGGTGTCGTTCGTGGTCACGGTTCCGCCCTCCGGGCTGAGCGCCTGCGCCGAGTGTTCGGCTGTTCGGGACGCAGACGCCGCGACGGCGTCGCCGGTTCCTCGGGGAGTGGAGCAGAGGAGGGCCTGGCGGGCGAAACTAGGGCAGCAGCTCGTTGTCTATCAGCCGCACCGCCCCGAAACGGACGGCCATGGAGAGCAGCGCCGGACCCTCGACCAGGGCCACCTCGACGAGAGTGGCGGGGTCGGCGCAGCTCACGTAGTCCGGAGTGGCGAGCCGCTCGGCCGCCAGCGTCGCCCGCATCGCGGCCCGCAGCGTCTCGCCGTCACGCTCACCGGCGTCGTACGCGGCGCGGGCGGCCATCAACGCCCGATGCAATACCGGGGCGGCCGCCCGCTGCTCGGGCGTCAGCAGCACGTTGCGCGAGCTCAGGGCCAGACCGTCGAGTTCGCGCACGATCGGACAGCCCACGATGTCCGTCGCGATTCCAAGATCGGCCGCCATGCGCCGGACCACCAGCAGCTGCTGCGCGTCCTTCTGGCCGAAGTAGGCCCGCCGGGCTCCGGCCAATCCCAGCAGGATCGCCACGACCGTCGTCACGCCCTCGAAGTGACCCGGCCTCGCAGAGCCCTCGAGCGGCTCGGTCAGCGCCCCCACACGGACAGTCGTCTGGAAGCCGGAGGGGTAGATCTCCTCGACGGTCGGCGCGAAGACCAGGTCGGCGCCCGCGCCGCCCACGACTCGCACGTCGGCGGCCTCGTCACGCGGGTACCTCTCGAAGTCGGCTGCCTCGTTGAACTGGCGGGGGTTCACGAAGATGGACACGAGCACAGTCGCGTTCTCGGCCCGGGCTCGCCGGATCAGCGAGAGATGGCCGTCGTGCAGGGCGCCCATCGTGGGCACAAGGCCGATCGGCCGCGCGGCCCCGGACAGAGCGGCGCGCAGCTCGGCCCGGGTTCGGACGACCCGGGGCGGCGGGAACGCGGCCACGTGGCCTAGAGGTCCCGGTCGAGCGGGATCCCGCGGCTCACCTCGACCATCTCCGGCCGGTCGAGCGCGGTTCGGCCGAGTATCTCGTCCAGCGTGGCGCCGTCCATTCGCGTGCTCTCGGCCGGCCCCGGGAAGGCCCTCGAGATGACATCCGCCCGGTAGGCCTCGGCGGCCGCCTTGATGATCGAGTACAGCTCGGTGTAGTGGCGGGCGTGCCGCGGCGTGAACTCGGCGCTCATGCCCAGGAAGTCGGTCACGACCTGCACCTGACCGGCACAGCCCGCGCCGGCGCCGATCCCGATTGTGGGTACGCGGAGCCGTTCCGTGATGGCCGCGGCCAGCTGCTCGGGCACCAGCTCGAGCACGATGGCGAAGGCTCCGGCCTGCTGAACGGCCAGCGCGTCGGCCAGGAGCTGGCGACCGGCCTCGCGCGTCTTGCCCTGGACCCGGTGCCCGCCGAGCTGGTGGATGGACTGCGGCGTCAGCCCGATGTGGCCCATGACCGGGATGCCGGCGCGAACGATCGTCTCGATCGTGCGGGCGCTCCGCTCGCCGCCCTCGAGCTTGACGGCCCCGGCGCCGCCTTCGCGCATCAGGATGCCCGCGTTCTCGAGGCTCGCCTCCGGGGTCACTCCGTAGGAGAGGAACGGCATGTCGGCCACGACCAGTGCCCGCTTCGTGCCCCGAACCACGGCCTTGGTGTGGTGAAGCATCTCCGGCATGGTCACGCGGACCGTGCTGTCGTAGCCGAGCATCACCTGGCCCAGCGAGTCGCCGACGAGGAGCATCGGAATGCCCGCTTCGTCGAGGATCCGGGCGGTGGGGTAGTCGTAGGCGGTCAGCATCGCGATCGGCTCGCCGTCGGCGTAGAGGCGGGCGATGGATGCGATGGTCAACCGGGCCGCCTGTTGCGGCGACGGAGTTTGGCTCACTTGACGACCTCCTCCGGCTCGGGCGCGTCCGATGTCGCGGTTTGGGCGCCCGGCGCGGCATTCGCCGAAGCGCCGCCCGGGCGGCTCGAGGATTCGCTCGCCCCGGCGGCCAGACGGACCGCGACACGATCGAGAAGCAGCTCGGCCACCTCGCGCTTGGACAGCAGCGGCAGCTCCTCGGGCGGCGCGTCGACGGAGTAGATGGTGACCTTGTTGGTGTCGGTGCCGAAGCCGGAGCCGGGCTCCGCGACATCGTTGGCCACCAGCAGGTCCACGCCCTTGCCGCGGAGTTTCTCGGCTACCCGCTCGAACGAGCCGGTCTCGGCCGCGAAGCCGACGAGCACTGGCCGGCGGGCGCCCGATGCCCGGGTTCCGGTTCTGACGCGCTCGGCGGTCTCGGCCAGCAGATCCGGCGTGGGGACCATCTCGACGGTCAGCCCGGCCGAGCGGGCGATCTTCTTGTCGGATGGGGAGGTCGGGCGGAAGTCGGCCACGGCGGCGGCCATCACCAGGACGTCGAAGCGCGGGCCCTCCGGCGGCGTGAGAGCTCGGAGAGCCGCCTGCATCTCGGCCGCGGTCTCGGCGCGGGCGACGTGAGCGCGGGCTGGTGGGACGACCGACACGTTGCCCAGGATCAGCGTCACTGCCGCGCCACGGTCGAGAGCGTCCTCGGCGACGGCGATTCCCATCTTGCCGGACGAACGATTGCCGACGAATCGGACGGGGTCGATGGGTTCCGCCGTGCCGCCGGCGGTGACGACGACGTGGTAGCCGGCGAGGTCGCTGCGCGAGGGCGAGGGCGAGGATTCGGTCGCGCCTGAGGCGGGTTCGGCGGCCGGCGCCACCGCCGGCCGGCCGGCTCCCACCGGCCGGGGCCCGACGGCGGGCTGCCGGGCGAGCGCCTCGACGGTGGCGTCGACGATCCGTCCGAGATCGGCGAGCCGGCCACGTCCGACCAGGCCCGACGCGAGCACGCCGGACTCGGGCTCGACGATGAGGTAGCCGAACTCCCGGAGTCGGGCCACGTTCGCCTGAGTGGCCGGATGCGAGTACATGCCGCCGTCCATGGCCGGGGCGACGACGACGGGCACGGAGGTGGCCAGGCAGGCGGCCGTTATCGTGTCGCCGGCCAGGCCGCTGGCCATCGCGCCCAGCCAGTGGGCCGTGGCCGGGGCCACGACGATGGCCTCGACGTCGTGGGCGGCGGCGATGTGGCCGATCCGCCCGTCGGCCTGGAGGGCCAGCACGTCCGAGTCGACCGGGTGGCGGCTCAGCGTCTCGAGAGTGAGCGTGCCGATGAACTCGACCGCGGAGGTCGTCATGAGCACCCGCACGTCGGCGCCTTCGTTCTGAAGCATGCGCAACAGCTCGACAGCCTTGTAGGCCGCGATCGAGCCGGTGACACCGAGAGCGACCCGGCGATCACGGAGGCGCCCGCCCGACTCCGTCATTTCGCATGCTCCGAGATGATGTGGATAGATCCCGCGGCGCTGCCCGTCCAGCCGATGTTCGCCTCGCCGGTCACGGCCGGCTCTCCGTTGGCCAGGGCCCAGAGGATGCCCAGCCCCTTGAGCGTCAGCTCAGGATCTATGGCGTCGACGCCGGGCAGCGTCCGAGCCCACGGCGCCCCCGAGAGGCCGCCGGTGAGAACCACCTGGATGCTAGTCGGATCGACCTTCTCGGTCCGAGCCAGCTCTAGCCTGATCCTGTCGAGCAGTCCCATCGTCAGGGCGCGGTAGCCGAAAACCAGGCCCGATTGCATCGCCGAGACCGTGTCCGTGCCGATGGCCCTCTCGGGCTCCTTGAGCTCGATCCGGGGCAGGCGAGCGGTTCTCGATGCGAGCGCTTCCAGGCCTAGTTCCATGCCCGGCGCGATCGCCCCGCCGACGAACGCGCCGTCGCGGGAGATGCAGTCGAAGTTGGTGGCTGTGCCCATGTCGATGACGATGGCCGGCGTGCCGTACAGGCGTGCCACCGCCAGGCCGTTTGCGAGCCGGTCCGCTCCCACCTCAGTCGGGTGCGGTACCCGGATCGGAATCGGCATGTCGCCGGGGCCGGCCACCATCAGCGGCACCCCGCGGCGCTCGGCCATGGCCGTCGTGGCGCCCGTCAGAGCCGGCACCACCGACGCGAGCGAGATGCCGGTGACGTCGGCCAGCGAAGCGCCGTCGAGGCGGAGCAGGTTGTCGATCAGCACCTCGAGCTCGTCGGGCGTGCTCGAGGATCTGGTCGCCGCCCGCCGGGCGGCAACGATCGCCTCCCCGGACACAAGGCCGAGGGTCAGATTGGTGTTGCCGATGTCGAGGGCGAGCAGCATGGCCCGATGATAGCGCGCCTCAGGGCACGCACCCGGCGAGTCCCTGCCCGTCTTCCACACGAGAGCGCCGTGGTACGCGCGCCGCGGACCAGGCAGGCCCCGCCGCGCCCGACGTTGGTGGTTTCGCTTGTCCCGGCGGGTGCGGCTGAGGTACGATCCACCGGTCCGTCACCGGCGTCCCCAATCGTCACCCCCGCTGCCCCAGGAGGAGTGGTGTCGTCCGTGCCGCCAGCGAAATTCTTCGTGAATCGCGGCATCGTCTCAAGCCGGATCGACCTGCTCAACGTCCTCCGACCCCTCGAGAAGCAGACCGTGGCATATCGGTACTACCGAGGCCACGAGCTGGTTCAGCATGGGCTCGGCTGGGTGGAGCGGATCGTTGCGAATGAGCCGGAGACCTCGACGTTCTTCACCCCGCTCTCGATCTGCCTGAACGTGGATTTGTTCGAGCATCTCGAGTTCGAGACCCGTCCAGACCAGCTGCTCACGTATCGTCTGGTTCAGGGGGACGAAGCCGTCGTGATCGATTTCGCGCCTGCCGGAGTTCCGGCGGCAGACGCGTTCGAGCCTCGTCAGCTCGAGTTCGACACGTCCGGTTACGTCCAAATGGAGTTGCTCGGCCGCGATCCCATCGAGGACGAGTAGGGGTACCTGACAGGACGATGCCGTGACCCGGCAGGGCTCGGCGGATATCGACCCCAGCGAGGGCGTGGTGAGGCCGCGTGGAGACGCGGCCTGGAGGATGCGCCGCCCGGGGGCCGTCTCCGGGTGTCGCCCATGGGTGGGTACGACCAGGCGAGACTCAGGAGGAGAGAACGTTGGATGCAGTTCTGGCGCCGATAGCGCGCTACTTCAAGTTCGCCGAGCGCGGCACCAACATCGTCACGGAGACCCGGGCGGGCCTGACCACCTTCATGGTCATGGCCTACATCATCTTCCTCAACGGCAGCATCATCGCCAAGCCGCTCGGCCTCGACCCGATCGCCGTCGCCGCCGGGACCTGCCTCTGCGCAGGCATCCTGACGATCGCGATGGGCGTGGTGTCCAACTACCCGTTCGCGCTGGCCGCGGGCCTCGGCATCAACGCCATAGTCGCCTACCAGCTCGCGGCGCCGAAGGCCAGCGGTGGCCTGGGCATGACGGCGGCCGCCGCGATGGGCGTCATCGTGGTCGAAGGCGTGGTCATCACGATCCTCGTCATCCTCGGTCTCCGAGAGGCCATCATGCGGGCGGTTCCGCTCGCATTGAAGCGGTCGATCGGCGTCGGCATCGGACTCTTCATCCTGTTCATCGGCCTGTCCAACGGCGGCCTGATCGCCGGCTCGAACTCCGCCTACGGCTCGGTTCCCCCGGTCGGTCTCCGGCCGATCGTCGAGCTTTCCCAGTGGATCTTCCTGGTCGGTCTTCTCATCACCTTCGTGCTGTACGCGCTGCGCATCAAGGCGGCGCTGATCATCAGCATCGTCGTGACGTCCGCCCTGGCCTTCGTCACAGGCGTGACCTCGGCTCCGGCCCAGTGGACCGTTACGCCGAGCTGGACCGGCCTCTTCTACGGCGCCTCCGACCTGAACGGAACCTTCACCCAGGTCGCCCTGATCACCGCAATCCTGACCATCTTCGCCATCATGTTGAGCGACTTCTTCGACACGATGGGCACGGTCACAGGCATCGCCGCCGAGGCGGGGCTGGCCGATGAGGACGGCTCCGTTCCCGGCATCGGGCGGGTCCTGCTCGTCGACTCCATCGCCGCGGCGGTCGGCGGCTTCGTCGGCGTCAGCTCCAACACCACCTACATCGAGTCGGCCGCGGGCGTCGCGGAAGGCGGGCGCACGGGCTTCACGGCGGTCGTGACCGGCGTCCTGTTCCTCATCGCGATCCTGCTTTCGCCTCTGGCCGGTCTCGTCGCCGGAGTCGCGACGGCCCCGGCCCTGGTCCTGGTCGGCTACCTGATGTTCACGATCGTCAAGGACATCAACGTCGCCGACATCGAGGACGGCCTCCCGGCGCTCATGACGATCATCGTCATGCCACTCACCTACAGCATCACGGACGGCATCGGAGCGGGGTTCATCACCTGGGCTCTGCTCAAGATCGTCCACCGCAAGTGGGGCGAGATCCACTGGCTCATGGCCGTGGTCACCATCGCGTTCGTCGTCTACTTCGCGCAGAACTGGATCCTCTCCGTCTGGCACTGATCCCAGGCAAGTCGTGCGGCCGGCGCCCGGGAGGGCGCCGGCCGCTACGTTTCTGCGATGGCTCATCTGGCCCGTGTCGGGTCCCGTCCCCTTTCCGCTAGCATTCACGTGATGTACGAACGCACTGCGCTGCCCGGCGGGCCGCGCGTCATCACGTCGCGCCTCCCCGGGGCTCGCTCCGTCTCCATTGCCGCCTACGTCCTGGCCGGATCGCGCCTGGAGTCGGCCGAGGAGGCGGGCGCCGCGCACTTCATGGAGCACATCACTTTCAAGGGAACGGCCGCCTACCCGACGACTCGAGCCGTTTCCGAGGCGATCGAGGGCATCGGCGGCAGCTTCAACGCCGCTACCGACCGCGAGTCGACGGTCTACTGGGTGCGCGTTCCCCTCCGCGAGTCGGCTCGCGGCATGGACGTCCTCGGCGAGCTCATCGTCAGACCGAGCCTCCGCGGCAGCGAGATCGAGTCGGAGCGAGCGGTCATCGTCGAGGAGATCCGGTCCTATCTCGACGACCCGGGTGAGCACGTCCACACCCTCTTCGATCTCGCGATGTTCGGCGACACGCCTCTGGGTCGAGAGATCGCGGGGAGCGAGGAGAGCGTACGCGCCCTGCCCGAAGCGAACCTCCGAGCCTTCTGGGCGTCCGCCTACCGGCCCGGCAACGTCGTCGTGTCGGCTGCAGGCGACATCTCGCACGAGGAAGTCGTCGCGCTGGCCGAGCGCGCTTTCGGCACGGGCGACGCCGACCATTCGACATTCGACCCGGCACCGGCTCTGCCGGCGGGCGAGCGGGTCATGTCCGTTCGGCGCGACACAACCCAGGCTCAGCTCTGCCTCGGCATTCCCGGGCTGCGGCGAGACGACCCGGAGGCCTGGACACTCGAGGTCATGAACGCCATCCTCGGGGACGGCATGAGCAGCCGTCTGTTCCAGTCCGTGCGCGAGGAGAAGGGCCTCGCCTACGATGTCAGTTCCTACATCGTCGATTACGCCGACTCGGGAGCGTTCGTGGTGTCTGCCGGGGTCGATCCGGGCCGGATAGCGCCGGCGGTCTCGGCGATTCTCGAGGAGATGGCGGGCATCCGCGACGAGCCGGTGCCTGCCGACGAGCTGGCTCGCTCGAAGCGCTACCTGGCCGGCCGGATGGAGCTGCGGATGGAGGAGACACGCCACGTGGCCTCCTGGCTGGGCGGGCAGGAAGCGCTCCACGAGAAGGTTCTGACGCTGGACCAGGCGCTGGCCGAACTGGACGCCGTCACGAGCGAGGGGATTCTGTCGCTGGCGCGGCGGCTCATCACCGACGACGGCCTTCGGCTTGCGGTCGTGGCGCCGCCGAGGCGAGGTCGCCGCCTCGAATCGCTTCTGCGATTGCCCGGGGGCGCGGCGTGAGAGGCGGCCGGAAGCCGCGGAATCGGCAGGTCGTCGACGCCGGCGAAGACGCGATGGGCATGCCCGTGGCCGATCAGCGCGACTTCGCGGCGCCGCCGGCGACGCCGGCCGGCGACACGTCGGAGACGCAGCTCTCGTTCGACTCGCTCGATTCGCTCGACGAGCCGGCCGAGGTTCTGGTCCGGATCTCGAACGAATCTCTGGCAGGTCTGCCCGATCTCCCCGCCGAGGACGAACCGGCCGACGGTTTCGCCGGTCAGCCCGATGACTTCCCGGAGGCCGACATGACGGCCGAAGCGGGCGAAGGCGCGGAAGTCGAGGACACGGAGGCAGCCGAGGGTTCGGCCGCGTATGAGGACGCCGAGGTCCAGATCGAGAAATCCGAGGCCGTCGCCGGGAGCGAGCCCGAGGCTCCGGCCGAAGACCTCGACGAGGGCCAGGCGGAATCCGGCGCGGATCTGGCGTACGAGGCCGCGGCTCCGGCGATCGAGATCCAGCCGCCGGCGTTCCCCCTGCCGTACGAGCCGTCTCCTGCGCCGCCGGGCGACGATCCGTCGCTCCAGATCAGGCTGGCGCGCATCCACCTGAAGACGGGGTCCCTGGCAATGGCGCGGGCCGAGCTCGAAGCGCTCGCCGGCCGCGATCGGCTGGATGCGCCCGCGCGTCTCGATCTGGCCGAGGCACGCTGGCGCACGGGCGATCTCGAGGGCGCCGGGGAAGCCGCGGCCGCGTATCTGGCGGACGGGGGCGACGAGGCGCTGGGCTTCCTGATTGCGGCCGAGGCGGCGGCGCTGGCCAATCGGCACGCCGAGTCTCGGCGCTTCGTCGACCAGGCCCTGGAGCGCCAGCTGTCCGGGATGGATCCGCTGTTCGCGGGAATGCCGCGGAGGGCCGCCTGGGCTTCGCAGACCTGGAGCCCGCCGGCCGTCGAGATCGCGATCGCCGAACCCGCTCCCGCCGAGGCCGGCGCCGGGGCTGCGGTCCCTTCGGAGCCTGCCGCCGAAGCCGTGGCCGAAGCCGCTCCCGAGGCCGCGCCCGAACCGGCGCCGGTCGAACCCGAGGTCGCGCCGGTCGAGCCCGAAGTCGCCGCTGTCGAGCCTGAAGCGCCGGAGGCCGAGCCCGAGGTCGCGCCGGTCGAGCCCGAACCTGCCCAAGTCGAGCCCGAAGCCGCCGCGGAAGCCGCGCCGGCCGAGCCCGAGGCAGTCGAATCGATCGCCGCCGAAACGCCGTCGGAAGAGGTCTCCGAGGAGGCCCCGGAGGAGGAGCAGACCCTCGACGCCGTCGAGGCGAATGCCGAAGTGGTTTCGGGCCGGTCCTACCTCGATGCCGGCGACGCCCTGATGGCCGCCCTCCACTTCGGCGTCGCGCTCCGTCTGACACCGGCGTCGGCCGGGGCCGTCCTCGAGGCGATCGGTGAGCGGCAGGATCTGCCGCTTCAGCTGGTCCGCGGCGACGCCCTGCGACTGCTCGGCCTGGAGGGCGATGCCGGGAAGGCATACCTGTCCGTGGCGAGCGCCCTGGGGGCGCCCAAGCCGGTCGCGCCCGCGCCGTCCGAGCCGGAGGCGCAGGCAGAATCCGCTCCGCTCGAGCCCCCGGCGTCGCCCGAGCCCGAGTCCGCATCGCTCCCACGGAGCCCGCCGCGGCGTCATCGGAGTCAGAGCCGCTGCCGCCCGCGCCGCCGGAGTCCGCCGCGGAGTCAGCCGAGCCCGAGCCCCCGGCAGCGGCGGTTCCTCCGGAACCCGCCGCCGCGCCGTCCGAGCCCGAGCCCCCGGCAGCGGCCGCCGTCGAGGAAGCCCCGCCCATTCGCTGGGACTGAGCCCGGCCCGCTTCCGGCCGCCGGCTCGCCCGCCCCGCGGCGGCGACCCGCTACACTCGCCCTCGCATCAATCGTCCGCAGCGGTGTAGTGCAGTGACCGAGCGTACCCTCGTCCTCGTGAAGCCCGACGGCGTCCAGCGTCTGCTGGCCGGCCGGATCATCGCCCGCTACGAAGAGCGCGGTCTCAAGATCGTCGGGCTCAAGCTGGTCCACGTCGATCGCGAGCTGGCCGAACGCCACTATGCGGTCCACAAGGGCAAGCCGTTCTTCGAGGGGCTCGTCGCCTTCATCACGTCCGGGCCGCTGGTCGCGATGGTCCTCGAGGGTCCCGACGCCATCGCCTACGTTCGGACGATGAACGGCGCCACGCGTCCCAGCGACGCGGCCCCGGGCACGATCCGGGGCGACTTCGCCGTGGAGATGGGGCAGAACCTGGTGCACGCATCGGACAGCCCCGAGAGCGCGGCCACGGAGATCGCGATCTGGTTCCGCCCCGACGAGCTGCTGTCCTACGAGCGCGAGATCGATCGCTGGGTGATAGGGCCACAGGCCCGCTGAGCCCGGGCGGGCCAGGGCCGAGCGCTCCCGGTCCGAGCGCGCCAAACATCTGCGGATTTCGGAAGGACCAGTCTCGATGGCCGACCAGCAAAGCGCACGCAAGACTCGGGGCGTCACGGTGACCTACAAGCTGCGGTTCTCGGACTTGTACTGGATGTGGGAAACCTCCGCGGCGGGGCTGGTCGGGACCGTGGCATTCGCTGCGGTGGGCTTGATGTTGCTGTCGGCGCTGCTGTCCGCGCCGGCCAACAGTCCCATAGCCGAGGATGTCGCTATCGGCATGTTGTTTCTGTTGATATCCCCAGTCTTCGTCCCCGCTGTTCTGTTGTTCGTGACCGGCAAGTTCCGTATGCTCGGCCGGTCGGTCCGGATTGCGTTCGACTGTGATGGGCTAGAGGGATGGCAAGTCGCTGCGTTCAGAACCACCAAGTGGGCCGATCTCAGGCATCCTCGTCTCGAAAGACGGGTGCTCGTGCTGCCCTTCTCATGGCCTTCTGCCGATGCGTGGGCGGTCGTGCCGGCACGAGCCTTTTCTCCCGCCCAGTTCGAACGCCTCCTGGACATTCTCCAGGAGGCGGGAATCTTCGTTGACGGAGACAGACAAAGCCCGATGGGCGGTCTCCTGTCATTCGTGGCTGGTCGCACCGTCTTCGGTCGTGGCGCTTCCGAGCCGGGTCACCTCGTGACATTCCCTAGGTTGCTCAAGGAGCGGCGTGCGCGATGAACGGCCCATCCGCCGAATAGGGGCGGGCAAGTAGGTCCTCCGATGGGGGGACGAAGACGCCTCAAGTTGGCTCGCCCAGTCAGAGCGTGGGGACTCTTGATGGCCGTCAGTTGGAACTCCTGCGTGGCCGTTGACAGCGCATCTACCGTGCTCGTGGCGGTCGAGTCACCGGACGCTGCCTTCGTCCGGCAACAGCAGCGAGAGCCAGGATCTGCCCGAGCGGCACGCCCAGCACTCCGGCAAGGCCGATGAGTCTACATAGGCGCAAAGACCAAGAATGCATGGTGCCTAGCCACCGAGTTGGACAACGGATCAGAATCATCCATTCAGGGTCAGGAATGCGCCGACAGCCGAGACCGTCCAGATCGGGCTTCGAACGTCTTCGAGAACTGGAGGAGACGGCGCGGCTGTTACTAACCTCTCCGCCATTGCATGAATGCGCGGATGGTCCGAATGACTGCTAGCACTTCGATCAGGCCAAGGAGCGCGGTTGTTCCAAGGCGGAACTCCGCTGAATTCCGGATGATCGACCCGCCGCCGAGAATAGGAACTACCAAGAAGAGGATCTGGAAGAGCGGCAGAAAGAGGATCAGGCAGCAGTACTTGGCCAGTTCGGCTGCCCGTCGGCTCAAACGGTATCGCGGCTCTAGCCGTCCCTGGGCGAAAAGGTCGGCCAGCGCCATTCCGGCGATCAGTGCGAAGAAGCACAGTTCACCGGCATCGATGAGCAGATCGTTCAACGAGCAGTACTCCGGGGGTGGTCCCCATAGCTGGTGGATGAGCGACACATCCTGCACACCACCGTACAGTCCTAGGCTCCCCGTGCCAAGCTGAAGGTCGCCGCCGGTGTTGGATCTGCGCGGGCCGATGCTGACCAGGCGATCGAGAAGGGAGTCGGCGTGACCTATCGGCTGGTCTTCGACATCTCGGACCGGTATCGAGAACTCGCCTTAGGTGCGGTTGCAGTAGCGGTTCTTCTGGC
This sequence comes from uncultured Chloroflexia bacterium, assembly GCA_963838285.1. Lineage (GTDB taxonomy): Bacteria > Chloroflexota > Limnocylindria > Limnocylindrales > CSP1-4 > Fen-1039. The sequence continues at coordinate 737,092 of CAWIQP010000004.1, read as the reverse complement.
GTTCGGGCTGTTTCTCATTGTCCCGAGAGGGCGTGGTCTTGCGCGACGCTGGTCCTGGTTGGTGCAGATCATTGCTGCGTTGCTGCTCGGGCTGTTCACATTCGACAACGTTGGCGGACCGAACGGCCTGTGGTTCGGCGGGACGTTCGCAGTCGTGGGATGCGTTGCGGCGCTGCTCGCCGGCCTAGATATCGATCTAGACCTCGGCGATCGTCTTCGAATCCGGGCCAGGACTTGGGTTCCGTTGATCGCAGCCGCGATGCTTGGCCTTGCGGGTCTCCAGGCTATTCAGGAGACGCGAGCGCTGGACTTGGATCGGCGGCTTACCAGCGGAGATGCATCTGTGGTCGAAGGTTCTGTCCAGGACTCTGCGGGCGGTGGTTCGTGGGGGTGGCAGTGCTTCACGGTGTCCGGCCAGCGCTTCTGCTATGGGGACGATGCCTCGTCCGTGGGCTTCCATCAGACAACGTTGAACGGGGGCCCCATTCACGATGGGCTTCAGGTACGAGTCACCAGCATCGACGGGGTCATCGTGCGCCTCGAGATCGCGAGCGTGTCGGGTGTTTGACCACAGACCTTGTCGTTGGATCCACGAGGGCTGCGAGGCCAGCGCCAAAGCGGTGGATGGAGGTTGCGGGCGGGCCTCTGCCTGCTAGCCCGCAAACGTCGTCCGCCGGAGATCATCCGAAAGAACGAGGGGAGTCACCAGACCGCGCATCCTGGACGGTGACCACGATGACGAGGTCGCCCTCCTCGTCGTAGGCGTAGACGATCAGCATCCACGGCCACGGGCCGAGGATGAACCTGAAACCGTCCCAGCGACCGCCGAGGGCAGGTCCGAGGAGCGGATACGCCGCGAGCGGCTCGATCGATCGCCTGACGCGGTCAGGCGCCGAAGCCGGCAGGCTGTGCGTTCGGATGAGGTAGCGCGAGGTCCTGCCGTGCCGGGTCCGCGACGATGACGGTCGCCATTTGGGGATCACAACTCGTCGAGGGGCAAGAAGTGGCCGGCTCTTGCCGCCGCCAGACCCTCCTGGGCACGCTCCCACGCTCCGGGGATCGATTCGAGGATCTCCGTGATCGTCGACGCATCGGGATCCGCCTGATCGAGGGCGGTCGACAGCAGTGAGCGGGCGATCGTTCCCGGCTGAACGTAGACCCGCTCCGCCACGGCATGGAGTTTGGCGGCGTGCTCGTCGTCGAGTTGAACGTTGAAGCGATTCGACCGATCTTCGGTCATTCGAAGGTTCCTCAGCACGTTTCCACACGTACTGTGCAGCCTATGCGAGACAGCCACCAGGGTCAAGCGTGGCTTTGCGAAATGCTGCGTCAGTTGGCGTTGCCCTTGGCCGGCGCGCTGGTCTTCTCGGGCGACGGCGAAGGCTGAGCCGACGCGCTCGGCGACGCGGAGCTGGAGGGCGGCTCAGTGGGACGTGGCGCCAGAGTCGGCTGCGGCGTTGGGGTCGACGCCAGAGTCGGCACAGGAGTAGGCGTCGGCGTCGCGCGGGCGGCCGTGTCGAGCGGAATGCCGAACTGCGCCGCGTTCGTCCCGCCGAGTCCGCCGAAGGCGAGCGCGACGGCGAGGGCCGCCCCGACGACCACGACGAGACTCACCTCCAGGGTGCGGTTGCGAGCCCAGGCGACGGCCAGCATGTGGGTGAGGCTGAGGGCCGCGCTGCCCTCGCCGGGAGATGCCACGTCCGGAGCCGAGCCCGATGGGGCGGCGGAAATGGGACCGCTGCCGCCGGCGTCGCCCGCGGCCTGGGTTGGCAAACCGGCCGCCGCGGCCCGAGACGCGCGCCTGCGCTTCGGCGCCGGGGCGGATGCGACAGGGCTCTTCTCGCCGTCGATCGCGGCTCCCGCGATCTCGGTCGTGGTGGCAATCGCGACCGTGCCGGCGGCCGCGGGCGACTCGGCCGCGGGCGACTCGGCCGAAGGGGCCTTCGCGCCACCCGGGGAGCCGGCCGCCCAGCGCGGCCGCTCGCTTCGGGCGAGCCTGACGTCCTCGGTCGGGGAGAGCACGCCGAGGAACAGCAGCCGGCCGTAGTAGGCCAGCGACAGCACGATTGCGCCGGCGAACAGGAGTTGAAGGTGTCCGGGGAGACCGAGCCGGACCAGCGTCGATCGAGCCTCGTACACGGCGCCGCCCGGCCACCCGATCGTCGCGACCGCGATCGTCAGGAGGGCCAGACCGAGCAGCGGGGTGCGGCGCAGCCAGCCACGCAGCCGGGCCAGGTTGGAAGTGCCGAACGCTCGAGAGACGGCTGCGGCCCAGGCCACCAGGCCCGTCTTGGCCGCCATGAAGACGAGCAGCCACAGCCGGGCCGGTTCGGCGGCGGCCTGGTTGCGGGCCGCCAGGGCGAGCAGCAGGAAACCCGCGTCGGCGACGATGGAGTAGGCCACGACCTCCCGGATGTCGTCGTGGGCCAGCGCCGCCAGGGCGCCGAGGACGATCGTGGCGATGGCGACCGCCTGCACGGCCGCCACGGCGGCGTTGAGCCAGTCGCTTCGAATTCCGAAGGTGGTGGCGCTCCAGCTGAGCGCGAGCAGGCCGAGACCGGCGGGTATCCACACGAGCAGCACCGCGGGCGCGAGTGAAGTCGCGCTGTGGAGAAGGTGTGCGGCGGGCACGTGGAACGGCACCGTGCCGCTCCGGACGGCCAGGGCGATCGCCAGCCCGAAGAAGGCGAGAGCGAAGACGGGGCTGTCGCTGTTCCCGGCCCAGGCGGGTCTGAGGATGGCGATCGTCGCGAACAGGAAGCCGCCCACCACCAGGCCGATTGTTCGGATCTCTGCCAGCCGTCCATCGGACGCGAGACTCCGCGGGGCCGCTCGGACGATCACCAGGGCTCCGGCGGTCGCCGCCGCCGCGCCCGTCGTGAGGGCGACTGCGGGGTCGGTCGCCGTGGCGGCCACGGCCAGTCCGGCGAAGGAGACTAGAGCGGCAGGCGCCAGCTCGTCGGACCAGCCCGTCCCTAGGGCGACCACGCAGAGAAGCAGTCCGGACCCGGCAGCGCAGGCCAGGAAGAGGCGCGTGTACTCGCCGCCAGAGAGAGTGACGTCGCCGAGCGTGGCCCTTGTCGTCGATCCGATGAAGAGCGCGGCCACGAACGCGACGGCCAGCGCGGCGAGTCCCGCCAGTCTGCCGATCCGGCCGGACGGACGATCCGCCAGGCCGAGCACCGCGCCGACACCGCAGGCAACGACGAAGACGAGCAGGTTCATCGCCGGGGCTCGCGTGGATGAAGTCGACGGGCCCGGTTCGACGCCGGAGAATCCGATGGCGAGGGCCCCGGTTGAGCCGGGGCTGCCGGTGTAGCCGAAGCCGCGGCCTGGGACGGGGCCCGCGTCCGCGTGCGAGTCGGGGCCGCTGCCGGCGACGTCCCGAGGCTGCCCCTTGATCCGGTATCGCCGGAAGACGAGTCGGCGGTGCCGTCGATGGATTCGTCACCGCCCGCCTGTTCGGCCCGCGCTACCGGTCTCGGACCGAACCATCTGGTCGAGGTCGGCTCCGCGGGGGCGATCAGCAGGCTCGTCGCGCCGAGCACTCCAACGAACAAGGCCGTGAGCGCGATCTGTTGCAGCGATGAGGCGGGCGCGGCCCAGGCCTGGAGCAGCAGCGAGATGCCGAGCGCCATTACGGCCACGCCGGTACCCACTCGGAAGACGTCCCGTCCGGCAAGGGGAGCCACTGCCAGCGCCACGAGCGCAAAGCCGGCGGCCTGGGCGGCGGTCGGCCCCGCGAGCGGCTTCACCGGCGCCACGAACCAGCCAATCGAGAATGCGGCGGCGGCGAGGGCCAGCTCGGCGGCCACGCCCACGCCCGAACCCTCGCTGGAAATCGACTGGGATCTGGCCGCGGCCCAGAGCAGGTATGCGGCCAGCCCTCCGCCGACGAACCGGAAGGCGATGGTCAGGGAGGAAGGCTCCGGCGACGAGGCGAGGGGCGCGGCGACCATCGCCAGGAGGAGGCCCAGCGCCACCAGGCGGCTTTCGCGGGCAGAAACCGCCACCACGCCGCCGGCGACCGCCAGCAGCGCGGCGGCGACCGCGGGCTGGATCACGAGACGCCCTCGGCGGCGGCCCGAAGGCCGCGCGTCCAGGTCATGGAGCCTTCGATGTCGCCGGAGACCCGCTCGGAGCGGGCGGCTGCTTGGCCTGCGTCAGCAATCCCAGCTTGTCGATCGGCCAGTAGCGCAACCACGCCCGGCCGATCACGGACGACTTGTCGATCGGCCCGAAGTTGCGCGAGTCCTGCGAATCCTGGCGGTGGTCGCCAAGCACGAAGAGCTGGCCGGGCGCGATCGTCCACGTCTTGCTGCCGTTGCCCGGCATGTCGGTGGTCTGGCTCTCGTACACGTAGGGCTCGGTCAGCTGGTTGCCGTTGACGTACACGTGGCCGCCGTGGATGTCGACGGTGTCGCCGCCGACGGCGATGACGCGCTTGATGTAGGGCGCGCCGGAAGGGTCTTGAGCCCAGGTGGACGGCGGGTTGAAGACCACGACGTCGCCGCGGTGGTAGTCGTCGAAGTGGGGCGTGAGCTTGTCGACCAGAACGTACTGATTCGGCAGCAGCGTGTTCTCCATCGAGGTCTGCTGGACCTGGTACGGCTGAGCGACGAAGAGCTGGATGACCAGGAAGATCACCAGCGTCATCAGCAGGGTTTCAAGTAGCTCGAAGAGGCAACCGAGTGTGCGACGGTTCACAAGTTCGCGAGTATAGGGGCTGTGCTATCGTCCTGCCCCGTGGACCTTCCCAGACGACTCGGCTGGCTCAGGAGCGGCCGCGTACTGAGGCTGCTCTCGGCGCTGGTGGCCGTCGCTGTGCTGGCGGTGGTTCTGTACAACGCCGTCCTGGTCGACCGGATTCCACCGACCTACACGATCGCCGTCAGCAGCACTACCGGCGGCAACCTGACTCTCACCCTGACGTCTGTGGACGTCGTCTTCAGCGAGGATGTCAGGCCGGACACCGCCCAGAACGCCTTCTCGATCACGCCCCACGTCGACGGGACATTCCACTGGCAGGGCCTGAAGATGATCTTCACGCCGTCCGCCAAGCTGCCGCTCTCCACGGAGTTCCACGTTCACATGGCGCCCGGCGTTCAGGACCTCGCTGGCAACGCTCAGAGTGGCACGGGCGACCTCAACTTCACGACCGTCGGCCAGCCGCGGGTCGCGTCGATCGCGCCCGCCATCGGCGCCGATGCGGTCCCCGTAGATACGTCCATCCAGATCACCTTCGACCGCCTGATGGACACGAAGAACGTGCTCAAGGGGCTGACCATCGAGCCCGACATTGCCTACGAGGCGTCGTGGAACGGCGACGTCCTGACCCTCAACCCGACGAGGGCCCTGCAGTACGGGACCACATACACGGTCAAGATCGGCGACCCGGCCGTCGACACGGACGGCACGAAGCTCCCGCCCTACGTCACCAACTTCACGACGGTGGGAATGGGCCTGAAGGTCACCGCGCTGGTCCCGGCGCCGAACGTCGCCGGAGTGAGCATCCGCAGCCAGATCGCCGTCATGTTCGACTCGCCAATCGACCCGACCTCGATCGCCGGCGCGATCACACTCACGCCGCCCGTCGCCGGATCGACGGCCGTCGTCTCGCTTCCCGACGACCGCAGCCCGTCCGTCAATGCGACGGCTACGCCGGCCGCCTCCACCGGCGACGTACTCGTCTTCACCCCGGACGGCCCGCTGGCGGCTCACACGACGTACGCCGTCACGATGAGTTCGACGGTACGACGGACCGACGGTCAGGTCGCCTCGGCCCAGAACTGGTCGTTCACGACGGGTGAGCCGCAAGCCAACGCGCTCAACCAGATCGCCTTCATGTCCGATCGAGGGGGAGTCGATAACGTCTGGCTGATGAACCCGGACGGGTCGAATCAGCGCGAGGTCACCTCCGAGCTGGTGCCGGTCAGCGGCTACGACATCAGCGGTGACGGTGCGACGATCGCGTATGCGGCCGGAGGCGTGGTCAAGAAGATGTCGCTCAGCGGAGACAACCTGACGACCCTGACCCCAAGTGGCGATTTCGAGTACGCGCCGACCATCACGCCGGACGGCACAGGCCTCGTGGTGGGCCGGCGCGACGCCACCGGAGCGGACCTGGGCTACTGGCGCTATCCGCTCATAAGCGGCGCGGACACAAAACAGGTCGCTCCCGACGGCGCGCCGGGTCTGGGCAGCGTGACGCTGGGGAGCGACGGCCTGACGGGGCAGCCGGGGATGTCGTCGTGGGCGCCGCGTTCGGCCTTCACGTCCGACGGCACGACGATGCTCGTCGTCCGCGGCTCCGACAACGGCGTGGAGCTCGTGGACATGACCGGGGCGACCAAGCCGATCCTCCTCGACCTGCAGGCCAGCTCGCGGCCGGTCTGGGTTCAGTCGGAGAATGCCTTCTACCTGGCAGCCTCCAACGACAAGGGCGCGACTTGGGAATGCTGGCAGGTGACCTCGGCCGGCCTGGTGAACAAGGTCGGCGCGGGTGTCGGCGACATCGCAACCAACGGCAAGGGGCTGGCGCTGCTGGTCAAGGGCAGTGACGGCCTCGACCATCTGGTTTCCTGGACCCTGCCGGGCGGGTCTCAGACACCCCTGCTGAACGATTCGAGGTTCGGCGAGGCGGCGCCGTCGTTCTCGCCCGACGGGTCGGTCGTGGTCTTCGGCCGGGTCGGCTCACAGTCGCCGGCGGTCTCGGCGGGTATCTGGATCGTCAACACCGACGGCTCCGCCCTTACGAATCTGTCGACGGACGGTGCCTTCCCGCGCTGGCTGCCGTAGCGATCGCCGGTCGGCCGGCCGATCCCTTCGTTGCCTTCTCCGCTCCTCGCTCACGCACGCTTCAAGTGCGCTCGCTGCGGTGCTCGCGCGGCGCCTCGGTCTCGGCTCGGCGGACCGGCGATCGGGGCAGTGGCAGCTCGGGCGGGCGGCCGATCCCTTCGTTGCCTTCTCCGCTCCTCGCTCACGCACCTTCAAGTGCGCTCGCTGCGGTGCTCGCGCGGCGCCTCGGTCTCGGCTCGGCGGACCGGCGATCGGGGCAGTGGCAGCTCGGGCGGGCGGCCGATCCCTTCGTTGCCTTCTCCGCTCCTCGCTCACGCACCTTCAAGTGCCCGCGGCGATCGGGCCACGTGACGCCGCGCGGGCCAAACGTCCCAGCCGATCGGGCCCAAAGACCCCGCTTCGGCCGCCCTCGATGCATATTCGAGGGACTTTCCGCAGTTTGACCCCCCCTTTGGGGCGTTGATACACTCCGGCAGGCCCGAGTATGCATCTCATCATCGGAAACCGGGCCTTGTCCCAGGAAGCGCGCCGTCCCGCCGCGCTCCCCCCGCGCCCGCAAGAGAAGGAGCCGCTCGCCCCCCATGGACCCAAGCTATCTCCAAGCGTTTATCCCCATCGCCGGTTTGCTGGCGGTTGGGTTCGCGATCTTCCTGGCCCGTGACGTGCTGTCTCGCGACACCGGCACCAAGGAGATGATGGACGTCTCGGCGACCATCAACGAGGGCGCAGTCGCGTTCATCAAGCGCCAGTACTCGACCATCGCCGGGCTCGCCGTGGTCGGCTCGGTCGTCATCTTCGCCATCATCTCGCTGGTCGAGACGGCGAACGTGGCCGACACGGGGACGTACGGCGTCGCGCTGGGCGTTCGAACCGGCGGCGCATTCCTCGTCGGCGCCGCCTGCTCGATGGCCTGCGGCATCATCGGCATGCTCGTCAGCGTCAAGGCCAACGTACGCGTTGCCTCCGCGGCGCGCCGCAGCCTGGTCGAGGCGGTGCAGGTGGCCATGCGCGGCGGCGCGGTCTCCGGCTTCCTGGTCGTCTCCCTCTCCCTGCTCGGCGTCTGGAGCATCTTCGCCATCAACGGCGGACTCGGCGGCGGCCAGAGCACGCACGACGCGCCGTTCCTGATCGTCGGCTACGGCTTCGGCGCCAGCTTCGTGGCCCTCTTCGCCCAGCTGGGCGGCGGAATTTACACCAAGGCCGCGGACGTGGGCTCCGACCTCGTCGGCAAGGTCGAGGCCGGCATTCCCGAGGACGACCCGCGCAACGCGGGCGTCATCGCGGACCTGGTGGGCGACAACGTCGGCGATTGCGCCGGCCGCGGCGCCGACCTCTTCGAGTCAACGGCCGCCGAGAACATCGGCGCCATGATCCTCGGCGTCGGCGTCTATGCCCTGGCGGTGACCAACCACTGGCCCAACCCGACCGCCTGGATCTTCTTCCCGCTCGTCGTCCGAGCCTTCGGTCTCGTCTCCACCATCGTCGCGATGTTCTTCATCCGCGGCAAGGAAGACGAGAACCCGATGAACATCCTCAACCGCGGCTACTGGGTCACCACGATCCTCAGCGCGCTCTCGCTGGTCCTCGTCACCAACGTGATGATGAACACCAACGGCGCGACCGGCGACAACGGCATCCCAACCTGGATCTACTTCTTCGGCGCCGGATGTGTCGGCCTGGCGACGAGCATCGCCTTCGTCTACATCACCCAGTACTACACCGCAGGCACGTTCCGCCCCGTCAAGGAGATCGCAGAGGCTTCCAAGACCGGTCCGGCGACCAACATCATCGCCGGCCTGTCCGTCGGGTTCGAAACCACCGCGGTCACCGCGATCACGATCGGCATCGCCCTCCTCGCCAGCAACTGGCTCGGGGCTCACTCCGGACTGGGCTCCGTGGGTGGCGTCTTCGGCACCGCCGTCGCGACCATGGGCATGCTCATGACCACCGCCTACGTGCTGGCCATGGATACCTTCGGCCCCATCACCGACAACGCCGGTGGCATCGCCGAGTTCAGCCGCGCCGAGGCCGGCGCGCGCGACATCACGGACCGCCTGGATGCGGTCGGAAACACGACCAAGGCGCTGACCAAGGGCTACGCCATCGCGTCCGCCTCGCTCGCCGCCTTCCTCCTCTTCAGCGCCTACATCGACAAGGTCAACCTGATCCTGCAGCGCCAGATCGACGCCGGCACCCGAACCGTCCAGCAGGGCCTCATGACCTCGGTCAACCTGGCCGACGTGAACGTCTTCGTGGCCGCGCTGATCGCCGCCATGCTGGTCTACTTCTTCAGCTCGCTGGCGATCCGCGCAGTCGGCACGACCGCGCAGGCGATCATCGTCGAGGTTCGCCGCCAGTTCCGGGAAATCCCCGGGATCATGGACTACACCGGCCGGCCGGACTACGCCCGAGTCGTGGACATCACGACCCGCGCCGCCCTCCGCGAGATGATGCTGCCCGGTGTCGTCGCCGTAGCCACTCCGATCATCGTCGGCGTCCTGCTCGGCTACGAAGCCGTCGCAGGTCTTCTGATGGTCGGCACGATCGCCGGCGTGCTGCTCGCCACAGTCCTCAACAACGGCGGCGGCGCGTGGGACAACGCCAAGAAGTACATCGAGTCGGGTCACCTGCTCGATGCCGACGGCAATGTGCTCGGCAAGAAGACGCCTGCGCACGCCGCCGCCGTAGTCGGCGACACCGTCGGCGATCCGTTCAAGGACACGGCCGGCCCGTCGCTCCACGTTCTGGTGAAGTTGCTGGCCACCATTACCCTGGTCATGGCTCCGCTCTTCATCCGCTAGTCGGGTACATCGTGTTGCGGGCCGGCGATCGTTCGATCGCCGGCCCCCTCACGTAAGAAACGGCAGCCGAGGGCAGCCGGCTCGGGCCCGCGCCAGTGCGCTCGTCAGCGCAACTCGCGGCCCCACACTCGGAGGACGCGTCCCATGGATCTTTCCATCCAGGCGCTGGTGATGGGCCTGACTCAAGGTCTCACGGAGTTCCTGCCGATTTCGAGCTCCGGACACCTCATCCTGGTCCCGTGGCTGTTCGGATGGAAGGATCCGTTCATCAATTCCCTGGCCTTCAGCGTCATGCTCCACATGGGCACGCTGCTGGCGCTTCTCGTCTACTTCTGGCGTGACTGGGTCAGGCTGATCCCGGCCGGCCTGGCGACCATCCGCGACCGCTCGTTCAAGGGCGACAAGGACCGCAAGATGGCCTGGCTCATCGTCGTGGCGACGATCCCGGCGGTCATCGTCGGCCCCATCTTCACCGACACCATCGAGTCGTGGGTCCGAGAGCCGGCGCGCGTGGCGCTGATGCTGTGCGTCGGTGCCGCCATCCTGTGGCTCGCCGATCGCTGGGGCACCAAGCAGCGCGAGATGGACTCGCTGACCTTCGGCGGCGCCCTGGGCATCGGCGTGGCTCAGGTGATCGCCCTGGTCCCGGGCATCAGCCGGTCCGGCATCAGCATCTCGGCCGGGTTGTTCGGGGGTCTCACGCGCGAAGCCGCGGCGCGATTCAGCTTCCTGATGGCCACTCCGGTCGTCGCCGGCGCGGGAGTCTGGGAGGCTCGGAAGCTTCTGACGAACGAGGCCGGCGTGAACCCGAGTGCCCACCTCATCGTGATCGGCTTCATCGCCGCGGCCATCTCGGGTCTTCTGGCGATCCGCTTCATGCTCGAGTTCCTAAAGCGCCGGCCGCTTACGGTATTCGTCGTGTACCGGGTTGTGGCGGCGATAGTCGTCTTCATCGTCCTGCTGTCGCCGCACGGCGCCTGAGAGGAACACCGCCCCGATGGAGGTCATCAAGCAGCTTCGACAGCGCGAGATCCGAGACCTGCTGGCCGGGCGCGCGATCCGGACCCAGCAGGAACTCGCCGCCGCGCTCCGAGATCGGGGCTTCCGGGCAACTCAGGCGACCATCAGCCGCGACGTCGCCGAGCTTGGGCTGATCAAGTCGAACCGCGACGGCGTTCAGACGTACGTCGTTCCGGCGCGGGTCACCGAGGCCGAGAGTACCGGGGAGGAGCGGCTGCGGGCGCTCCTGCACGATCTGCCCGTCGAGGTTCGGGACTCCGGGCTGATGCTCGTGGTGAAGACACTGCCGGGCTCAGCCCACGCCATCGCCGCCGCGCTGGATCGCACCCGCTGGCCGGAGGTGGTCGGCAGCATCGCCGGCGACGACACGGTCTTCGTGGCCTTCTCGGATCGCGCCGCGATGCAACGGGTTCGGGCTCGACTGGTCTCGCTGGGTCGCTAGAGCTGGTCGCCGCCAGCCGCTGCGGCCCACTGCCTGCTCCAGGCCGCCGACCGCTGTCCGCTCCCCGCCGGCCCCCTGCCATCGCGACCCCGGTCGCCGTACACGCGGACCGGCCCCGGCTTCCGGGGAGGAGGAGGGGAGGGCCGGAAGGCGGGGCCGGTGGACTTGCTTTGTTGGCACGGATAATGATCGAGCGACTTTCGACCCGCCAGCCCACGTTCGTCCCTCCCCGGTCGTGACCTCCGTTCTGGTGCAAACGTGGGGCGGCGAGGCACTTGGAATGCAGTAGACGACGGGTCGAACCTCCCATGTCTCACGCTCGCCCGGCCCGAGGAATGGGGCGCCTGCGGCGGCTTCGACACGGCAGGCTCCGACTCGGGCGTGCGCCCGACATAACGCGCCGACATTCGCTTTGACACGGGCAGGGGGGGCGGCTAGGATACGCGCCGGCCGAACTTCAGGACGCCGGATCAAGGGTCGCCCTGAAGTTCTTTTCCTTATCCCCGGCCGCGAGGTGCCGGAGCTTCGCCGGTATGTGCCGGACGGACGAGAACGGGAGCCTCCCGCGGTGAACAACAAGACCCAGTACATCTCCGAAGAGGGCCTGGTCAAGCTTCGAGCGGATCTCGAAGACTTGATCAACGTCCGGCGCCAGGAGATCGCGCAGCGTATCCACGACGCCAAGGAGCACGGCGACCTCGCGGAGAACGCCGAGTACGAAGACGCCAAGAACGAGCAGGCCTTCGTCGAAGGGCAGATCCAGCGGCTCGAGGCTCTCATCAAGAACGCAACGATCATCGAGGGCAACCACGGCACCGATCACGTCCAGATCGGTTCGACCGTGAAGGTCGAGGGCGCCGACGGCAAGGAAGTCTTCACCATCGTCGGCTCGACCGAGGCAAGCCCGCGCGAGGGCAGGATCTCCAACGAGTCGCCAGTCGGTCGAGCTTTGCTGGGCAAACACACAGGCGACTCCGTCGTCGTCCACGTCCCGGCCGGCGACTTCTCCTACAAGATCCTCGACATCAGCTAGCCGGCCGCCGTGTACTGGGCCGACGAGCTGGCCGCCGCCGCCGCGGGACCGCAAATCGTCAACGACTCGAAGTCGCCTTCGGGCACGGTTCACGTCGGTTCTTTGCGCGGCGTCGTGCTCCACGACGCGATCCACCGGGCGCTGCTGGGTGCCGGCCTGCCGTCGCGGTTTCTCTACGGCGTCGACGACATGGACGCGATGGACTCCCAGGCGCTGTTGACGCCGGACGCCGTCGAGCGATTCATGGGCGCGCCACTCTGCCGCGTGCCCGCTCCGGAGGGGAGCGGCGCGGCCAACTACGCGCGCCACTTCGTGGGCGAGATCTTCTTCCGGACCTTCGAGCCGCTGGGCATCGAGCCCGAGTTCTACTGGGTCAGCGAGCTCTACGCGGACGGTCGAATGGATCCGTACGTGAAGCTGGCCCTCGATCGAGCCGATCGCGTTCGGTCGATCTACCTGCGCGTCAGCCACGTCGAGCGCTCGAGCGGCTGGCTCCCGATCCAGGTCATCTGCGAGCAGTGCGGCAGGATCGGCACGACCTACGCCACCGACTGGGACGGCTCGACCGTCGCCTACGCCTGCAAGCCGGACATGGTCTCCTGGGCGAAGGGCTGCGGGCACGAGGGCCGCGTTTCGCCGTTCGGCGGCCGAGCCAAGCTGCCGTGGAACCTCGAGTGGGCCGCCAAGTGGGGCCTGCTTGGCGTGACGATCGAGGGCTGCGGCAAGGACCTGGCCACGGCCGGCGGCTCCCGCGACCGCTCGGACGCGATCAGTCGCGAGGTCTTCGAGGTCGAGCCGCCGCGCAACGTCACCTATGAGTTCCTGAATGTCGGCGGCAAGAAGATGTCGACGTCAAAGGGTCAGGGAGTCGCGGCTCACACCATCGCGGAGGTCCTTCCGCCGGAGCAGCTCCGTTTCCTCTTCCTGCGGCCGCGCCCCAACCAGGTCATCGAGTTCGACCCCGAGGGCGACACCATCCCGCGGCTGTTCGACGAGTTCGATCGAATCGCCGCTGCGACCGCCGGGCGCGAGGTCAAAGGCGAGCTGCCCGCGGACTACGAGCGGCTCTTCTTCTACTCGCTCCTCGGCACGTCGCCGGACGTTACCGGGGCCGCCGCCGCGTTCAGGCCCGCCTTCGCGCACCTGGCCCTGCTGCTGCAGATCCCCGGTGTGGCGATTCGCGAGCGCGTAGAGGCCGAGAAGGGCGCGCCGCTCACCGACCTGGAGGCTGCGGTTCTGGCCGAACGGACCGCCGCCGCGCGCGCCTGGCTCGATTCCTATGCCCCGGAGCGCGCCCGGCTGGTGATCCAGCGGGAAGCGATGCCCTCAGGAGTGGCCGCTCTGGACGAGCCGCAGCGCGGGTACCTTGCCGCGCTGGCCGTGGCCGCCGCAACTGAGAAGCCCGGTTCGGGCGACGCATGGCAGGCGTTGATCTTCCGCGTGGCCTCGGAGTTGGGGTTGGCCTCCGGCCGGGCTTTCGGCGCGCTGTACGCCGCGTTCCTGGGTCGTGGCAACGGCCCGCGCGCAGGGTGGCTGCTCGCGAGCCTGGAGCCTGCGTTCGTGCTGGAGCGATTGCGGGCTGCGGCCGGGTGATCTCCGGAGCCCATTGAGCGCTGGCGGGCGCCGCCCGGGCTGCCGAGAACCGCGTGCGCACCCGCGACCGCGGGCGCTGTCCTCGCCGCGGCCGTTCACCCCTCACCGCGCCTTCGGTCGTTCACCGCTCCGCGGGCCAGCCTGACGCCGACGAGGCCGCTCGCCGCCGGCCGCTCGCCCCGCCGACGAGGCCGCTCGCCGCCGGCCGCTCGCCCCCGCCGCGCCCTCCGCCGCTCCGCGGAGCCCCAATCCGCGGCCGACTTGGCCAGATTCCAGCCGGGGCAGCGCGGGGCTGCGAGTTGAACCGGGTGCCTCTCCCGGCCGGGTGGCGCCGCGTCCGATTCCGCCCGTCTCCGACCTCGACTTGGCCAGATTCCAGCCGGGATAGCGCGAGGCTGGCAGAGGGGGCGGCCACGGATCGGTTTGGGTCGCCTTCGGCAGCAATTCCGGGAGATTCGTTTGCGCGGCGGCGCTACGAGGGGCGCCTCCGACTCGTGGCACCGTTCGCCGGGAACCGAAAACCCGTCCCCGCGCTACGGGGGTCGGCATTTGGCTAGATGCGTGCGCCTCTGCTCGTTTGGGGCGATCGTGCCGTGACACTGCCGCCGCCGATCTCCATGCCGATCTCGTCCCCGCGCCACTGGGACCGGCATTTGGCGAGATGCGGCGCCGCCCACCGCCTCGGCCGGGCGCCGCCACTCGGCGCCCCTCGCCCGCGCGCCGCCCCTCGCCCGCGCGCCGCCCCTCGGCGGGGAGCCACCACTCGGCGCCCCCGCTCGGCCGCCACTCGCGCTTCCCGCCGCGCCCCCGCTAAACTCAGGGGCAGTTGACGCGGCCCGGGCCGCCCACGGACTACAGGGAGTGGCGACGCAATGAGCATCGGGCTGGCCAGGCTGCGCGAAGAGCCGGAGCGAATCCGGCAGGGTGCGATCGACAAGGGCGAGGACCCCTCGATCGTCGACCAGGCGCTGGCGCTCGATGGCAAGCGCCGCCAGCTCCTCGGCGATGCGGACCGTCTCAAGGCCGAGCGCAATGCCGTCTCGAAGCAGATCGGCGAGGCCATCCGCGCCGGCGCCGCACCCGACGGGCCCGAGGTCGCGGCGCTCCGGCAGGCTTCCACGGTCGCCGGCGCGCAGATCGAGAAGCTTGACGCCGAGCTGAATGCCGCCGAATCGCAGCTCGAAGAGCTGATGCTTCGAATCCCGAACCCCGCCGACCCCGACGTGCCTGTCGGCGACGCTTCGGCCAACAAGACGGTACGAACCTGGGGCGATCCGCTGCCGAGGGATGCTACGTCGGACGGCCAGTCCTGGACGCGCCGCCCGCACTGGGAGGTCGCCGACGGCCTCCGCATGTTCGACCTGGAGCGCGGTGCCAAGGTTGCCGGCTCGGGCTTCCCGGTCTACACGGGCCAGGGTTCCCGGCTCCAGCGCTCGCTGATCAGCTTCATGCTCGACATCCACACTTCCGAGCACGGGATGACCGAGATCTGGCCGCCGGCGGTCGTGAACAGCGCGTCCGCTCGCGGCACCGGCCAGATCCCGGACAAGGAAGACCAGATGTACGTCGTGCCACGAGACGATCTCTACCTCGTGCCGACGGCCGAGGTGCCGGTCACGAATCTCCATCGCGACGAGATCTTCGAGGCGGACCAGCTGCCGATCCGCTATGCCGCCTACTCGCCCTGCTTCCGCCGCGAGGCGGGTGCGGCCGGCAAGGACACCCGCGGCATCCTGCGTGTCCACCAGTTCGACAAGGTCGAGATGGTGTTCTTCGAGAAGCCCGAAGCCTCCGCCGAGGCTCTCGAATGGCTGACCGCCCGAGCGGAGGTCATCCTCCAGCGCCTCGGGCTGCCGTATCGGGTCCTCCTCATGGCCACCAGGGATCTTGGCTTCGTGCAGGCGAAGAAGTACGACATCGAGGTCTGGGCGCCCGGTGTCGAGCGCTGGCTCGAAGTCAGCTCCTGCTCGAACTTCCGCGATTACCAGGCCCGTCGCATGGCGATCCGCTACCGGCCCGAACCCGGGGCCAAGCCGGAGCTCGTCCACACGCTCAACGGCTCGGGAGTAGCGCTCGCCCGCACGGTCGCCGCCATCCTCGAGACGTACCAGCTGCCCGATGGTAGCGTCGATGTGCCCGAGGCCCTGCGCCCGTACATGCGAGCCGACCGGATCGTGAAGTAGCCCGGCGGCCGTACGGGGGCGGCAAGCACCTTGCGCCCGGCGGGCACCGCGAGGCGCGGCCAGACGGGGCTGTTGGCGCAACCGGCCCCATATCTGTCACGATTGGAAGGCCCGGGCGCCGGTGGCCGCCCGGCAACTCACCGCAGAAACTGGGGGTTCGGAGGAACGGATGGGAAAGGTCGGCGGCAGGCGCGCTCGTTTGGGCGTCCTGGCAGGCATCGCGGTCGCGGCGGCGCTGGCCTCGGTCGGTTGCGCGGGCAGCAGCGAGACCCCGCAGACCATTTACATCACGCCCACTCCCGGGCTACCGACGCCACTCCCGCCGGGAGTCACGCCCGCCCCGACCGCCGTGCTGCCAACCCCCGTGGTCGCCAGCGTCGCCATTTCGTCGAGCGCGACCGACAGCAGCTGGCAGGTGACGTTCAAGAAGCCCGTGGTCTCCGGCATCTCGGACGCCGCGGCGGCGAAGATCAATGCCGCCATCGCGGACAAGATCAACGCCTACATCGCCGCCTTCACCGGCGGCAGCCTTCCGGCGGTCACGAGCGGCGGCGCGCCGTCCACTCTCGAAGGCGACTTCAGCGTAGCCCTGGACACGGCCTCGCTGCTGAGCCTCCGCTTCACCGTCCTGACGCATGTGAGCGGGTCGGCCAGCACGGCCGAGGAGCCCGGCAGCCTCAACTTCACGGTGTCCAGCGGGGCCACGATCAACCTGACCGATCTCTTCTCGGACCAGGCAAAGGCCCTGTCCACGATCACCGCGTCCGTGCAGGCGGACCTCAGCAAACAGCTCGGCGCCAGTCTGACCTGGGACGGCAAGGCTTCCGCCCTGAGCTTCTACGACAAGGCCTGGGCGATGACCACCACCGGCCTCGAGGTGTCGTTCGCGCAGGGTTCGGTCGCGGGCGCGGCGGCCGGCATGCCGACGTCCACGGTCGCATGGTCGGCCCTAAAGTCGGTAGTCAAGCCCGACGGCCCGGCCGCGGTCCTCGTCGAGTAGCCCCGGCGAGAGACCCGCGAGAAGGGATTGCGACCACCAGGCAGGTCGTCGGACCCGACCGCGGTCAGATCGCCGCCAGCATGCCGCCGTCCACGTACAGGATCTGCCCGTTGACATAGCTCGAGGCGTCCGAAGCGAGGAACACCGCGGCGCCGACGAGTTCCTTCACGTCGCCCCAGCGACCGGCCGGCGTCCGGTTCTTGAGCCACTCGTCGAACGTGGGGTCGTCCGCGAGCGGCTGGGTCATCTCGGTGATGAAGTAGCCGGGGCCGATGCCGTTCGACTGGATGCCGTATCTCGCCCAATCGGTGCACATGCCCTTGACGAGGTTCTTGACCGCGCCCTTGGTGGCCGTGTAGGGCGCGATCGAAGGCCTCGCAAGTTCGCTCTGGACCGAGCAGACCGAGATGATCTTGCCGTGGCCGCGCGGGATCATCCGGCGGCCTACTGCCTGACTCACCACGAAAACGCCCGTCACGTTCACGGCCATCAGCTTGTTCCAGGACTCGATCGGGAAATCCTCCAGGGGAGCGCGGATCTGCAGGCCGGCGTTGTTGACCAGGATTTCGACCGGACCGACCGTCTCCTCGATCTGGGCGACGGCGGCCGCGACCTGCTCCGGGCTGGTGACGTCGAACGAAGAACCCCGGGCGTCGATGCCGTCGGCCCGGCAGCCGGCCACCGCCCGATCCAGGCGATCCTCGACGATGTCGTTGAGGACGATCGTCGCACCGGCTGAGGCAAGGCCGCGAGCCAGGCTCAGACCGATGCCCTGGCCTGAGCCGGTTACGAGCGCGACCCGACCGGTAAGGTCGAAGAGGTTTGCGGACACGTCAGCGGCCCTCCTTGCGGCTGCTAGACCCGGCGCCGCGGATCGACGTGGACCTTGGGACCGTCGCCCCAGCCGGGCATGCGCTTGCCGGCCAGGACGTCGGCGGCCTCGTCCAGAGAGACCGTGGCTCCGACGAGGGGTCGCGGGTCCACGGTGCCCGAGGCGTAGAGGTCGACGATTCCTTCGAGTCCACCGGAGGCACTGAGCACGCCGACTGCCGTGACGTCGTTCAGCGCCATGACGCGAGTGTCGATCAGGCTGGGATGCCCGGCCAGGCCGATGTAGACCACCCGGCGCCCGGGTTCCACGAGTTCGAGGGCGAGGGCCGGCAGGTCCGGCGAGTTGGAGGCGTCGACCACGGCGTCGAACCTCAGCTCGGGCAAGGTTGCCCTGGTCCAGACGTGCTCGAATCCAAGCGTCCCGGCGAAGGCCCGCGATCTCTCGCTGCGACCCATCAGGTGGACGTCGATTCCCTGCGCCGCGGCGATCTGCCCGACCAGCAGCCCTATCGCCCCCGCCCCCAGGACGAGCATTCTCTCGCCGGGGGCGAGCGCGGCGCCGCGAACGGAGCGAAGTGCGTTGCCGCCTGGTTCGACGAGCGCCCCCAGAGTGGGCCCGACCGCCTCGGGCAGCGGCACCAGGGCCGTGACGGGCACCGGAAGCTGCTCGGCCAGCGCGCCCGGCCAGCCGTTGCGGATGCCGATCTCGTACCGATCGGAGCAGAGATGCTGGCGTTCGTTGAGGCACCGCCGACAGTGCCCGCAGCCGAGCATCGTGTCGCCCGTCACCCGGCGCGCAACCCACGCAGGATCTACGCCCTCTCCCACGGAGGAAACCGTGCCGGCCCACTCGTGGCCGATCCTGATCGGGTACTCGGCGAGGCCCGTGTGCAGGTAGGCCATCTCGCCGGTGAAGAACTCGACGTCCGTGCCGCAGACGCCCACCCGCTCGACGTCGACGATCACTTCGCCGGGCCTGGGTTCCGGGCGGGCGACTTCGCGCACTTCCGCTCGGCGGGGTCCGGTGATGACGAAGGCGCGCATCGTCACAGCCACGGTCCGGCCTGGATTCGACTGCCGGCCAAGCAGGTCACCCGTCGCTCCGGCATTCTCGGCCTCGTGGGTATTGGGTACGTGACGGTGGAATCGTGCGAGATTGTATCTTGGCATCGTCGACCGCCGTCCCGGCGCGGGTTTCCGCGGGCGATCGTCCTCGCACGGCAGCCGCACGAGGTGCGAGCCGGTCCGAACAGGAGACTCGCTGATGGAGAGAAAGCCCACGCTCGGTTTCATCGGCCTGGGGATCATGGGTCGGCCGATGGCCAGAAACCTGATCAAGGCAGGCTACGGCCTGACCGTCCTCGACATCGACGCCTCGGCCGTCGCGGCCCTCGCCGCCGAAGGTGCCACCGCCGGGCAGAGCCCGGCCCAGGTGGCGGCCTCGACCGACGTGCTGATCACGATGCTGCCGGATTCGCCGCAGGTCAGGGAGGTCTATCTCGGCCCGAGCGGCGCCTTCGAGGCACTGCGGCCTGCCTGGCTGGCCATCGACATGAGCTCCATCGCCCCCAGCACTGCCCGAGAGCTCGCCCAACGGGCCGCCCCCGCCGGAGCGGAAATCCTGGACGCGCCCGTCAGCGGCGGCGACACAGGCGCGATCGCCGGCACCCTGTCGATCATGGTCGGTGGGTCCGACGAGGCGTACCAGCGGGCCCTGCCGATCCTGCAGGCACTGGGCAAGACCATCGTCCATGTCGGCGAATCCGGGGCCGGGCAGGTCGTCAAGGTCTGCAACCAGGTGGTCGTCGCCGTCGTCATCGAGGCCGTCTCGGAAGCCCTGGTCCTGGGCGCCAAGGCAGGTGTCGATCCTTCGAAGATCGCCGACGTCCTCCAGGGCGGCCTGGCGGCGACCAGGGTCCTGGAGATGCGCCGCGACAACATGCTCTCGGGCCAATTCGATCCGGGCTTCCGGATCCGCCTTCATCTCAAGGACCTCAAGAACGCCCTCGAGCTGGCCCGTGAGATCAACGTCGCTCTGCCGGCAGCGGCGCAGGTCGACCAGCTGATGCGGGCGGCGGCGGCCGCAGGACACGGCGACTTCGACCACTCGGGGCTGATAACCGTGATCGAGGAGATGGCCGGGTTCAGCGTGGCGGAGATGGCCGCGGGTCGGTCGGAGAGCTAGAGAGGCACGCGCGATGACCACTGCGGCGATCGAGAGTCCACTTCTGCGGATGGTGCGGGAAACGCCGACCGAGTACTGGAACGATTCATGCGACGTCGGCGAGCTCGAGTACGCCATCGAACGGGGGGCGACGGGCGCGACCTCGAACCCGAGCATCGTCCTGGACGTTCTGAAGTCGGACAGGGCCTACTGGGCGCCGCGAGCTCGCGAACTCGCCGCCGCCAATCCGACCTGGTCGGAAGTGGAGCTGGGCTGGGCACTCATCGAGCAGATGGCCGCTCGGGGCGCCGGAGTCCTGAAGCCGGTCTTCGACGCCAGCGGGGGGCGCAAGGGTCGGCAGTCGATCCAGGTCAACCCGGCGAACTTCCGGGATTCCGCGGCCATGGTCGAGCAGGCCGTCCGATTCGACAGGCTGGCGCCGAACATGCATGTCAAGTTCCCGGCCACGGCCGCCGGGATGGTCGCGGTCGAGGAAGCCACCGCGAGGGGCGTCAACGCCAACGTCACGGTGAGCTTCACCGTCTCCCAGGCGATAGCCGCGGCTGAGGCCATCGAGCGCGGTCTGACACGGCGGGAAGCCGAAGGCGCCGACGTTTCGGGCATGGCGCCGATGGTCGTCCTGATGATCGGGCGACTCGACGACTGGCTCAAGGTCCTGGTGGAACGCGATGGCCTGGCCGTCGAGCCCGCGGCTCCAAACTGGGCGGGCATCGCCGTCTTCAAGCGCACCTACTCGATCTTCAGGGACCGACACTATCGCTCGCGCCTCCTCCAGGCGGCCACCCGCCACCCGCTCCACTGGACCGAGCTGGTCGGCGGCGACGTGGCCCTGACCCTGACGCACTCCTGGCAGGTCCGCTTCAACGAGAGCGGCATCGCGCCCGTGCCGCGGGTGGACCGGCCCGTCGACGGCGCGATCCTGGACGAGTTGAGGATGCGGTTCCCGGACTTCGTCCGAGCCTACGAGCCAGACGGTCTGACGCCGGCCGAGTTCGACACATTCGGGTCGACGGTGCGAACGCTGCGGTCCTTCATCGGCTCCTACCACGACCTGCTGGCGGCCGTGCGCGACCTGATGCTGCCGAACCCGGACGTACGGCCCGGCGGCTGAAGGCCCAACGGTCGCGCCAGAGCCGCGACGGCGAAGCAGAGCCGCGACGGCGAACCCGGGACCGGCGCGCCGGCCCGCATCGGCGATGGGTAAACTGCTCTGGTCGTCTCCGCGGAGAGGTGGCAGAGCGGTCTATTGCGGCGGTCTTGAAAACCGTAGACGCGAGCTCCCTGAGTTCGAATCCCACCCTCTCCGCCAACACTTTGAGCGTGGAATGCCTATTTTTGTGGCCTAAACCTGTCTGTTCTGTCCGGAACCCTCGGCAGTGAGGTCCTTATCCTCCATCTCCCACGCATGGTCGAGCGTGTGGTAAGCGGAGTGGCGGATGAGGAATGGCAGCGTCCAGGACCGCATGCGCCGCTTGACCTCGCCGGCGTTGTAGGCCCTCATCGCCGCCACGTAGGCATCCCTGTGCTGGCGGAGTCCATCGGGCGTCAGCGCCGCGAGCTCCGGTTCTCGCAAACCCACCTGCTTCGCGAACATCTCACTCTCAGTTCGGATGGTGTGGCGGACTATCCGGTCGCGGTCGCGTCCTCCGCCGCGCGGACCCCTGCGCATCCCAGTGGAAACCCGTGCCGCCACGCCGTCGAAATACGTCCAGCAAGCCTGCAAGAGCGTGATCCCGCGCTCGAGTTCGGTCTCGCTCATTGGTCCCTGCTCGGCCGAGCACGGCGAGAGAGATTCCCCAGAAATCGGTCGAACCCGTCCCGATCCTGTCCTCCACGATCTCGAGCGGCCCGGCGGCGTCGAACTCGCGCCCCATTCCGGCGAGGCTCATGACTGGCCGGTAGCGCTCCCTATAGAACTCGAGCGTCTCCAGGGCCAGCTCGCCCGTCTTGGCACCCCGGCTCCATCCCGGCCAGTCGATGCTGAAGGCAACGGCACGTTTTCCTTTGGGCCCACGTTCGATAACCGTACGAACGGACATGACCAATCCTTGTCATCGAGACTCGCGTCGCGCAAATGGTTTCCGCGACCAAGACCGTCGAGGCGACGGCAACGAATCACTAGCACTACAAGACATTGACTGTAGTAGTACTAACCGTGTAGTGTCAGCGCATGAGAGAGAAGTCTGAAGGCGCCAAACTGGTCGAGGTGGTACACCTGGCGTTTCTCCAGGTTCTGCCCTCTTACATGCCGGTTGGCGATTACGTCGTGAAGGGCGGGGCGAACCTGAGGCTGTGGTTTGACAGCCGCAGGCGGTCCCAGGACATCGACCTCGACTACCTTCGGGCAGAGCGTTTCTACCTTGTCGAGGATCAGATCGACAAGACCCTGGCCGCCCACGCGTTCCGAGAGATCCTCCGCTCCGGAGGGGTGTCGATCTCTGATCCAACCAAGCCGAAGCAGACCTCAACGACCCGCCGATGGAAGTTCGTCGCGAGCGGCTCAGCGGGCCTGTTGAACACGAAGATCGAATTCTCGTCCAGGGTTGGAACGGTGGATCCAGAGCACGCCTTCGAGCAGGCTCGTGCCGACATAGGTGCCGGCCTCGGCCTCCGGGTCGTGAAGGCTGAGCACTATCTAGCACCGGCCGCGATCCGGCAGAAGATCGGTGCGCTGGCAGGCCGCTCCGAGACCGAGCCCCGAGACGTGTTCGACCTCGATCTCCTGTTGGGCGCATACCCGAACGCCCTTACGCCGGGACAGGTGAACCCCGCCTTCATCGACAAGGCTGTTGCCGCGGCGATGGGCATTTCCTATGACTCCTACTACGACCTCGTCGTGGACTTCCTCGAAGAGGAATTCGTTCCCATTTACGGCCGGCCGGACGTGTGGACGAGCATGGTGCTCAATGTGGTCGAGCGCCTGGAGGCCTTGAAATGAGCCTGCTCGAAGCCGAGATCATCCTCGAGCGGATCGGGCCGGTCGTCGAGACGCGAGAGGCGGCCGCGGCCTTGTCGCGCAGCGTTCCTTCGACGAGCCGTACTCTGGGCGCCCTGACCGAGGCCGGCCATGCCCACAGGATTTGCCATGGCCTGTGGTCCATCGGACCGACGCCGCCGGATCCGTACTGGGTCGTGGGCGATCTCACCCGGCCGCATCCCGCATACGTGTCGTTCCAGTCCGCCCTCAACTTTCACGGGATGATCGATCAGATCCCGCGCGACACTACTGTGGCCTCGCTAGATCGTGCCCGCCGGATCACGACGACGATCGGCACCTACGCGATACACCACATCCCAGGCGAACTCTTCGGCGGATGGGCTAACGGGCCACGTGGCCGCGTGGCGACGCCTGAGAAAGCAATCTTCGATCTCGCGTACATCAGCGCGGCGCGAGGCGCGCCGCCTCGTCGCGTGCCCGAGATCGATCTGCCAGCGGGCTTCGACCGCGCCGCAATCGACGAGTGGATCGCCAAGATCGGCGACCCGCGCATCGCCACCATGACCAAGCGGGGCGTGCGACAAATTCTGGCGAGGGCCGTTCGCTAGGGGCAATTGCGGCATAGCCGGGGTCTCGAATCCGGACGTCTTCCGGTAGCGACAGCCGGTAGCGACAGCCGGTAGCAACAGAGCCGAACACCGGCGAATTCGAGGCCCGGCAAAGAGCCGATCCCCTCGTGAATTGGCCGTCAGCGAACCCCCGCGAACGCTCTGACCCAGACCTGAATACCGCTGGACGAGAGTCGCGTGAGTTCGAATCTCACCCTCTCCGCCAATGATCTGGGAGTGGACTCGGCCTACTGACGTACGATGGGGAGCCGGTCCGTCGGTGGCCGATCGAGCTGTCCGACATTGGCGGACAAAAGCGAGATGGGCAAACTGGTGATCCTCCCCAAGATCCGGGATCCGCGGTTCATTCCCGTGCGTCGCGGTGGGACCCTCCAGGACGACGATCATCGTCTTCTCGCGATGTGGGCGGCCGCGTGCGCAGAGCACGTCCTGCACCGCTTCGAGTCGGCGCAGCCCTCGGACCCGCGGCCCCGCCGGGCGATCGAGCAGGCTCGGGCATGGGCGCGGGGTGATGTCACGTGGTGGGAGGCCCGCTCGGCGGGCGGCCATGCCAACGCCGCCGCCAGGGACCTGAGTGGGGCCGCACGGCATGCCGCCTACGCTGCGGGCCAGGCCGCGGCCGTGGGGCATGTGGCGGCCCACGAGCTCGGTGCCGCGGCCTACGCGATCAAGGCCGAGCGTGCGGCAGCGGCGCAAGACGAGCGAGAGGCGGCCGGCCGCTTCGAGTGCCAGTGGCAGCGCGCCCAACTCCCCGACGAGATCCGAGAACTCGTACTCGACGACCAGCGGCTGCGCAACGAGTTGTGCTGGTTTGCGTTCGACAGCTGAGGTCTGGGATCGGCTGGCTTGCTGGCGTCCAAGCGTCGGTGGGAGGAGCTGGTGAACCGTTGGCCGTGGAAGCCGCCGGATGCCGATGACATATTGACAGCCGATCGAAAGCCATCGATCATCGATAGATGAACATGCTCGCAAGTCGGCTTCTCCGCGTCGTTCTTGTCGTCCTCCTGCTCGGAACCGTGCTCGCGCAGCTACTACTGCCCGTGTTCGCGTCCCAGGAAGGGATGATCTTCCCCGAAGTCGCGTACCTCGTCGTTCCGTACTCGGTGGCCGCTATCCTTTTCATCGCATGCGGCCAGGTGGCCCTTCTCGTCGTCTGGCGGCTGCTGTCCATGGTCGACGGCGGGGTCATCTTCACCCGCCGCGTCCTGAGCTGGGTCGACGTCATCACGGCCTGCGCGGCGGTCGCCACGGTTCTGAGCGCAGGCGTCTTGATCCACCTGCTCGGCTTCGTCGGCGTCCACGTGGCGCGCCTCCTCTGGCTGGCCGCCTGCGTCGCCGGTGGGCTCGCGTCTGTGCTCCTCCTGGTCGTCATGCGAGGCCTGCTCGAGTCGGCGATCGCCGACCGCATCGAGCTCGACGGAGTGATCTGATGGCGGTGATCGTCGAGCTCGACGTCATGCTCGCCCGACGCAAGATGTCCGTGGGCGACTTTGCCAGCGCCGTCGGCATCACTCCGGCGAACGTCGCCGTCCTGAAGAACGGGCGCGCCCGAGCCATTCGGTTCACCACCCTGGACTCGATCTGCCGGGTGCTCGATTGCCAGCCGGGTGACATCCTCCGGTGGACCGTGGACCCGCCCGTCTAGCGGCGCAACAGGGCACGCTTCCGGCTCGGTCGCCGAGTCCTCTCCGAATGACTCGAGCGCGGTCAGCCTTGCATTGGATCGGGTGACCCGGACAGCTCGAGAACCGCCTTCCACAACCGATGCCGGTCCGATGCCGTGAGCCTCGTGCTCGGAAGGCGGTCGAAAGGCCGCGGCTGCCGGTCGAGATAGAGCCTGCCGCCGCCCGCATCAGGGCGTGTCGCCAGCCAGACGATCGTGTCCGCCCCTTCGGCCGGAGTGCGCAGAATTGGCCGCATTCGCCGGTGGAAGCCCGGCAGGGCCTCCGCCAATCCCGGGGTATCCGCCCAGCCCGGATGCATGGCGTTCACGGAGACGTCGATCCCGGCCGCGGCCAGCCGCCGGTCCCACTCCCGCATCAGCGCAACCTGGATCCGCTTGGCCCGCGCATAGGCCCGCGGCCCGGACCACGGCTCGCGCTCGTACTGCAGGTCGTCGAGGCGAACGGCCTGGGTGTACATGCCGCCCGAGGTCACCGAGACGATGCGCGACCCGGGTGTGCGGGCCAGCAGCGGCAGCAGCGCAGCCTCGAGCGCGAACGGGCCGACGACGAGCGTGGCCAGCGTCGCCTCGATCCCGTCCGGAGATACGGTTCGTTCCGGGAATATCGCCCCGGCGTTGTCGATGAACACGTCGAGGCGCGATTCGGTGGCCAGAACCAGGCTCGCGGCCGCCCTTACCGACCCCAGTGAGCCCATGTCGGCAAGCACGATGGGGAAGCGATCCTCGCCGTGCGCGCGGACCAGCGAATCTCGAAGCGCGGCCAGCCGTTCCGGGCTTCGGCCCACCAGGACCACTCGCGCGCCGAGCGCCGCAAGAGCGTCGGTCGCGGCTCGCCCGAGCCCGGAAGTCGGGCCGGTGACGAGGACCGTCCGTCCCGCCAGGGAATTCGGTGCCGGCGAATCCCATCCAAACAGCCGCCGGCGGAGAACTAGTCCCGGGCGACCGAAGCTGCCGACGACCGTCAGCTCGAGCGTCCAGTCGAGAAGGTTCCTCGGATCCAATTCGAACCTCGTTATGCCCGGTCCCGGAAGGGGCCTGAAGGAGATCGACGATGACCAGGCTTCATGAAGAGATCGAAACTCCGCTGTCTTTGGATGTGGCGTTTCCATTTGTCGCGGATTTCGCGAACTCGAGTCTATGGGACCCGGGCGTCGGGTCGTCCGAGCCACTCGACCGGGGGCCCCTGGCGGTTGGGGCGCGATACAGACTGATGGTTCGGATGGGCGGCCGGTTCGCCCCGATGGAGTACCGGGTCTCGGCGCTGGAGCCCATGAGCCGTGTGGTCCTCACGGGTTCGGGCTCCGGAGTCTCCGCCGTTGACGAGATCCGGTTCGAGCGATCGGGGACGGGCACCCACATCGACTACACGGCCGACATCCGGCTGGGCGGGTTGCTGAGGCTGGTCCAGCCGCTTCTCGGCGGCTCTTTCCGGAAGATCGCGAAGGACGCGCTCGCGGGGATGGAGAAGACCCTGGGCGAGATGGCGGCACGAGAGACCGCGGGAGCGGCCGGCGACTGATCCGCGGCGTCGGTCCGGATTGTGGGCTCGTGAGATTCCGGCCGTCCCGCGCCATCCGTTTTGGAGTTCGCTTCGAACAGGGGGCGATGGACAGCATGAAGGTTGCCGTAGTCGGTTCCGGGATCAGCGGCCTGACCGCTGCGTACGTGCTGAACGGCGAGCACGACGTCCGGTTGTTCGAGCGAGAGCCCGCCGCCGGCGGGCATACCGCCACCGTCTCGATCCAGACGGATCGCGGACCCGTGGCGGTGGACACCGGCTTCATCGTCTACAACGAGAAGACGTATCCGCTGTTCACGCGGCTCCTGGCCGAGCTGGGAGTGGACACGCAACCCAGCGACATGTCGTTCAGCTGCGCCTGCGGGGCCTGTGGCGTCGAGTACAGCAGCCGGGGTGCCGGCGGCTGGTTTCCGCGGCCCGGCGCGGTCCTTCGGCCCTCGCACTGGAACATGATCCGCGAGGTCCTGCGCTTCTACGGCGACGCCCGCCGGCGCCTGGACTCGGGCGCGAGCACGCGCGACACCCTGGGCGATTTCCTGGACCGCGGCCGGTACGGCGCGGCGTTCCGGAACCACTTCATCGTTCCGGTGACGTCGGCTGTCTGGTCCACGGCCGCGGATCGCATCCTCGACTTCCCGGCCGACTACCTGCTCCACTTCCTCGACAACCACGGCCTCATCGGCTATCCGAGCAAGGTCAAGTGGCGAGTGGTGAAGGGCGGCTCGAACGAATACGTGAAGAAGATCCTGGCCACGCTCCCGGAGGGCGCCGTGCGCCTGGACAGCGGCGTCGTGTCGGTAACGCGGGATGCGGCCGGCGCCACCGTGACCACGGCCGACGGGACCGCGGAGCGGTTCGATGCCGTCGTCATGGCCACTCACGCCGACGATGCCCTCAACCTGTTGCGCGATGCCGATGTCGTGGAACGGAACGCGCTCTCGGGCTTCGACTACTCCCGCAACCAGGTCGTGCTTCATTCCGACCGGCGTGTCATGCCGAAGGCCGATCGGGCGTGGGCCAGCTGGAACGTGGACGTTGCCGACTGCCGCCGCCCGAGCGGCGAAGTGACGATGACCTATCACATGAACCGGTTGCAGTCGCTGCCCGGACCCGAGCAGTACTTCGTGTCGCTGAACCCGGGCAGGGAGATCGAGGCCGGCCGAGTGATCGTCGCCCGCGAATTCAGCCATCCCATGTACACCTTCCGGACGCTTGACGCTCAGCACGACCTGCGCGCCACCCAGGGCCGAAACCGGACCTGGTACGCGGGCGCGCACCTTGGCTACGGCTTTCACGAGGACGGCTGCCGCTCCGGCTACGAGGCCGCGGCGATGGTGTCGGCCTCGATCGAGGAGCTGGCGGCATGAGGTCGCACCTGCTGGAAGGCAAGGTCCGGCATCGCCGCTCGAGCCCGTTCGTCTACGAGCTGGAGCACGACGTCTGGTACTTCGCACTCGACCTGGACGAGATCGACGAGGTGGCCTCGAAGCTCAGGCTCGTGAGCCGGAATCGGTTCAACGTCCTGACCTTCCGCGACGACGACCACATGCTGCCTCCGGCCGGATCGCTCGCGGAATCGGTGCGGGAGCACCTTTCCAGCAACGGGGTCGACCCCGCAGATTGGCGCATCACCCTCGTCACCAACTTGCGCATCCTTGGCCACGTCTTCAACCCGGCCAGCTTCTACCTCTGCCGTGACGATAGCGGTGAGCTTCGCGTGGTGATCGTCGAGGTGAACAACACCCACGGCGAGCGGCGGCTGTATACGCTATGGCCGGAGCGACGAGGCGAAGAGCACAGGGCCTCGATGGAGAAGGATTTCTACGTGTCGCCCTTCATCGACATGGACGCGGGTTACACGGTCCGGACGTGGGACCGCCCGAAGGAGCTTCGGATCGCGATCAACGAGACGGAGCACGGATCGCCCGTGCTTACGGCCAGCCTGGTCCTCCGGCGCCTCCCGGCAACCAATCGGGTCCTGGGCCGGCTTCTCATCCGCTATCCGTTCGTGACTCTCAAGACCGTCGGGGCGATCTACTGGCACGCGCTGCGTCTGTGGCTCAAGGGAGCGGCCTTCCACCGCCACGGGGCGGCGAGAGCCCACGCAACGAGCGTCGCCGCGACCCTGCCGCCCGGACCGGAGGCGGCTCGATGAGCGCCCGAATTGCGGCGAACGACCGAGCCTCCGAACGGCGGGGCCTGGCCCGGCTGCCGGGGTTCGAGGCCGCCGCCTGGCGTGCGGCTCTGACGATGGCCTCGCGCATCCGGATCGGCTGCCTGACCGTGGTGGAACCGGACGGCCGGCGCCGTGTCTACGGCGACAACTCCTCCGATCGCCGGGCCGAGATACGCGTCCACGACAGAGCCGCCGCTTTGCGCGTGGTCATGCACGGCGAGACCGGTGCCGGAGAGGCGTACATGGACGGGCAATTGTCCAGCCCCGACCTTGCCGCTCTGCTCTCGCTGGCCGCGCTCAATCGCGAGGCCCTGGATCTGTCGGGAGGGCCGTGGCACGCCCTGACACAGCTGCCGCGAACGCTCCTGCATCGATCCCGGCGCAACACCGTCTCCGGCAGCCGTAGAAACATCGCCGCCCACTACGACCTCGGCAACGACTTCTACCGCCTCTTCCTCGACGAGACCATGACGTACTCGTCCGCGGTATTCGAGTCGCCGGATCAGTCGCTCGCCGACGCCCAGCGGAACAAGTACCGCCTCATCGCCGAGGGCGCCGGCCTTCGATCCGGAATGCACGTCCTGGAGATCGGCTCGGGTTGGGGTGGCTTTGCCATCTACGCCGCGGGCGAGCTGGGCTGCCGCGTTACGTCGGTCACGATCTCGCGGGCCCAGCGCGACCTGGCGGTCGAGAGGGTCCGGGCCGCCGGCCTGCAGGATCTCGTTGACATCCAGCTGCGCGACTACCGCGAGATCGAGGGGACCTACGACGCGGTCGTGTCCATCGAGATGCTCGAGGCGGTGGGCGCCGAGTACTTCGAGGCCTTCTTCGAGGCCTGCGACCGGGCGCTGAAGCCGGGCGGCCGCCTCAGCCTGCAGACGATCGCGTTTCCGGATGTCGCCTACGAGCCGCAGCGGCGCGGGGCCAACTGGATCCAGCTCTACATATTCCCCGGAGGCCTGCTGCCGTCGCTCTCGGTCATCGAGAGGTCGCTGCATCGGACCAGGCTCCTGGTATCCGGCGCGACCGACATCGCGCCGAGCTACGTGCGCACGCTGAGGGAGTGGCGCAGCCGCTTCATGGCGAACCTCGACGCGGTCCGCGCGCAGGGATTCGACGAGCGGTTCGTCAGGATGTGGGAGTACTACCTGGCGATCAGCGAGGCCGGCTTCGCGACGGGCCTGACGCAGGACTTCCAGCTCGTCCTGGAGAAGAGGCGCGGCCTCCCGGCCTGACCGCGGGAACGCTTTCGGAGCGGACGCGCGCGCGCGCGCCGCGCCGCCGCACGTTCAGGCCGCCGGTCCCGCCGCCGGTCAGCGGCGGTCGACGTCCCCTGGGTACTTGCTCAGCGAGCGGGCGAACCGCTTCGCGTCGGCCAGCGAGTGGCAGACCAGGCTCGCCCCCGCGAGGTTCTCGATCGCGGCGACCCCGTGCCCGCCGACCATGAGCGGCAGCTCGGCGATGCCCCCGCCCTGGGCCCTGATGGCATCGACGGCCCGGCCGAGCGCTGCCAGCCGGTCGGCCGTTCCGATGGACAGGGCCACCAGATCCACCTCCCGGGCGGAAATGAATCCCACGAGGTCGTCCGCCGGGACGTTTGCACCGAGGTTCTCGACGTGCCAGCCATCGTCTTCGAGGACCTGGGCGAGGCAGGCGAGGCCGGCGACATGCTGTTCCATCTCCGGCGCGGCCAGCACAGCCGTGGGCCCGATCCGGGTCTCGGGATTCTCGGGTGGTCGCACTCTCGAGAGCGCCTGGTTGAGCGCCACGCTGGCCAGGTGCTCGACCGATACCGACCACTGGCCTTCCTGCCAGCGTGTTCCAACCAGCTCCATGGCCGGTTGCACCAGTTCGTCGTAGACCTCGGCCCGGGAGCGTTCGTCCAGGGCCTGGCCGATGACCCAGGCGGCCATGTCGTCGTCGCCGTCGGCCAGGAGGGAAGCGAGGAACTCGGGCGCCGCGAGGTCTCCGTCCGGCGCAGGTTGGGCCGGAACCTCGGGGAGTTCCGGCATCGGCGAGTCGTTCAAGATCGAGATCCTCCTGCCGCGGCCGTGAGCCCGGCATCGAAGAATGCCGCCACGTACTGGGTTGGTCGCAGTGCCTGTTCGATCATCGAGCCAATCCGGATTGCGCACCGAACCAAACCGGACTGCGTTCGACCGCCCGGGCCTACCGGTGCTCGCCTAGGACCTCGCAAACCGGGGATGCCGCGAGACTCGCCGCCGTCTCCGCGAGAATCGCCGCCGTTTCCGTGCGACTCGCCGCGGTCGCGTGGCGCCTCGCCTTCCGACAGATCCGTCTCCAGCGCCGCTCGAAGTCGGAGCAGAGCCGTCCGGATGCGCGTCTTCGCCGTGCCGAGCGGGATCGCCTCGCGCTCCGCGACTTCCACGTGGGTAAGGCCCTGGATGAAGGCGAGGCTGAGCGCCCGCCTTTGGTCCTCTGGGAGCAGGCCAATCGCGGCGTTCAGTCGCTGGCGGCGAAGCCCCCGCCAGACCTCGTCGTGGACGTCGTCCGGGGCCTCGTACAGCTCGAGGTCCACCTCGGCCGTCTGACGCTTGGCCGCCGCCTCGCGGCGCACGGCGTCGATCGCCTTGTAGCGGGCAAGTGTGAACATCCACGGACCCAGCGAGCCACGGGCGGGGTCGAACCTGCGTGGGTCCTGCCACACGGCCATGAATGCATCCTGGACCGCTTCCTGGGCCAGCCGTTCCGACCGGGTCACGCGCATGGCCACGGCGTACATGCCGGATGAGAAGCGCTCGTGGAGCGTCTCGAGGGCGCGCTGATCGCCGGCGGCGATCCGTGCCAGCAGTTCAGCGTCCTCCACCACCGCCTCACACTCCGGTGGCAATCGGTGGGCCGCCGGATCGGGTCGAGTATATCGGCCGACCGGGCCCAGCCGTGGTGCCCAATCCAGATGCGTCGATCTGTCGAACAGGGGGTGATCAACGCAGCGAGGAGCAGGCATGCACCACCATCATTCGCCCGGCATCGTCGTCGACGACCTGGTCAAGCGATACGCCCCCGACGCTCCGCCGGCGGTCGACGGTCTTTCGTTCGAGGTTCGGCCGGGCGAGATATACGGCCTCCTGGGGCCCAACGGTTCGGGCAAGTCCACCACTATCGGCGTCCTGGCGACGCTGCTCTTGCCTACGTCCGGGACCGTGCGCGTTGCCGGCTTCGACGTGGTCGACCAGGCGGTCGACGTTCGGCGCCGGATCGGTGTCGCCCTCCAGGAAACCGGCGTCGATGCGGCCGCCACCGGCCGCGACCTGATCGCCAGGCATGCCCGTCTTCTCGGGATCTCCCGATCGGAAGCCGGACGTCGTGCCGACGAGCTGCTGCGCGAGTTCGATCTCGCCGACGCTTCCGACAAACGGCTCAAGGCCTATTCCGGAGGCATGCGGCGGCGCCTCGACCTCGCTCTCGCCCTGGTCGGCCGACCCAGCGTGGTCTACCTCGACGAGCCGACCACCGGCCTCGATCCAATCTCCCGCCAGGCGCTGTGGGAGCGTGTGGGACGCCTTCGCGACGATGGCGTGACCGTGCTGCTGACCACTCAGTATCTCGATGAGGCGGATGCTCTCGCGGACCGGATCGGGATAGTCGCGGCGGGACGCCTGCGCGTCGAAGGCACGTCCGAAGAACTCAAGCGGAGCATTGGCGGGGACGTGCTGACGATCGACGTTCGGCAGGATCTCGAGGAGCGTGCCGCGACGTTGCTGGGCGGCCGCGGAGAAGGGCGCGGCCGGGTTTCCCTCGAAGTTCGCGACGGCGGTGCCGCTGTGCCGCGCACCCTGGCGGCCCTCACCGCGGCCGGGATCGAACCCCTCAGCGTGGCCCTGGCCAGGCCCACGCTGGACGACGTATTCCGCCTCGTGGTCGGCGGCCATCTCATCGAGAAGTCAGAGCCCCAGGAGGTGGCCGCATGAGCGCGACCGTCAGCCAGTTCTCGGATGCGGCGCTGCTGCCCGCATCGCCCTCCTTCGTCACGCAGGTCGGCATCCTGCTCGCGCGGCTGCTGCGCCAGCTGGTCGTATCCCCGACGACCTACATCAATCTCGCCATCAGCCTGTTCTTCCTGGCCGTCTACACGGGCGCGTTCGGCGCCTCGCCCGGCTTCGAGAAGCTCATCGGGGCGAGCTTCCTGACCTTCATCCTGCCGGTGTCGATCGTGAACGCGTCGCTGGCCGGCTCGGTCGCCGGGCAGCTCCTGGTCACCGACCTGGAGACCGGCTATCTGCGGCGGCTGCAGGCGATGCCCATAAGCCGGGTGGCGATCGTCCTTGCGCCGATGCTCGTGGGCGCCATCCTGGTGCTCGCTCAGGCCGCTCTGGTCGTGGGCGTGGGCATGCTCCTCGGAGCGACCTCCGCAACCGGACTGACCGGCCTCCTTGTCGTGCTCGCGCTGTCGCTGTTGTGGGGCATGGCGTTCGCCGGCTATGCCGTGGCCACGGGCCTGCTGGCGGGAAATGCCGCGGCGGCGCAGGCGGCCACGTTCGTCTTCTTCCCTCTCGTCTTCCTGGCGCCGACCTTCATGCCGCGCGCGCAGCTTCAGGGCTGGCTTCAGGTGGCCGCCGCCTTCAACCCGACGACGTACGTCCTGGAGTCGATGCGCGGCGTCCTGATCAACGGCTGGAACCCGGGGCAGCTGGCGTCCGGTTTCGTGGTCATCGGCGGGCTGTGTCTTGCGGCCACTCTCTGGGCGACGCGAGTGGCACGGCGAACGACCAGCCGGCGCTGACGCATCCGGCCACTACGGCTGGTACAGCTCGGCTCCGTTGAGGCTGTCGACGCCGACGCCCGTCACGTTGGCTCCCACTACCAGGACCCGACCGTCCAGCAGCACGGTTGCCGTGGCGCCGACCAGCTCGGCGGTCATGGACCCGGTGGGGCTGAAACGTCCGGTCGCCGGGTCGTACAGCTCGGCCGAGACGAGACGGTTGCCGGTTCCGACGTCTCCGCCGGCGACCAGGACCCGGCCGTCGTCCAGGCGCGCGGCCACATGGTTCTGCCGCGCACTCGACATCGACCCCGTGGCCGCGAACGTGCCACTCGCCGGGTCATACAGCTCCGCCGACGAACTGAAGCCGCTGCCGCTCTCGCCTCCGGCGAGCAGGACTCGACCGTCGGCGAGCAGGGTCGCCGTGTGGTATGCCCGCGGCGAAGTCATCGAACCGGTCGAGCTGAACTTGCCACTCGCTGGGTCGTACAGCTCGGCCGCGGCGGTGGGCGTCGCGGTCGGCGAGCTGCCGTCCCCGCCGGCTATGAGCACCCGGCCGTCGAGAAGCAGAGTGGCCGTTGCGCCTTCCCCGACCGGCGCCAGCGTGTTTCCGGCCGAGCTGAACCGGCCTGTCGCCGGGTCGTACAGTTCCGCGGACGCAAGGACAGGACCTTTGCCTATGCCGCCGACGATCAGGACTCGGCCGTCCGGGAGCAGCGTCGCGGTGGCGAACTCTCTGGGGCTCAGCATCGACCCGGTCGGGCTGAACTTGCCGGTGGCCGGGTCGTAGAGCTCGGCGCTTGCGAGCACGCCCGCCTCGTCGTCACCGCCTGCCACGAGAACCCGGCCGTCCTCGAGGCGCGTCGCGGTGGCGTTGGCCAGGTTGGTCGAGAGCGACCCGGTGATGCTGAACCGGCCCGTAGCCGGGTCGTACAGCGCCTCGCCAGGGACACTGTTGCCACCCAGGACGAGGACCCGGCCGTCGGCCAGCAGGACCGCCGGCTGACCTGGCCCGAGTTCGGGGAATGGGAGAGGGCCGGTGAGAGCGAAGGTCCCGGACGCGGGTGTGGCGCTAGCTACTGGGATCGGCGTGAGGCCCGGCGAGGTGGACTGGCCCGGCGCCGACAGGTTTGCAAGCTTGGCCCGTACCTGGGTCACGAACATGTCGTTCTCCGGGCCGACGCTCGTGTCGTACTGAACGCCGACGAGTACGTTGCCTCGGGCAAGCCAGCGCATCTTGAAGGCGAACATGCCGGGGCCGCGCAGCGGATCGGTGCCGCCGGATTCGCAGGTTAGGCTGCCGGTCGGCCCTACGTCGGACTCGCCGTGAGCCGCCGCGTCCGGGTCCGCTCCGGCTACCGCAGCGGCGGAGGGGAAGACCGCTACGAACCCCTCCCACCCGCTCATCGAGCCCGGCGTGGTCGAAGCCGGGTACTGGAGCACGATCGCCCCAGGCAGGTTGCTGCCGCAGATCCCGGCCACCGGCGTGGTCGAGATGCCGAATGCGGCCGCGGCCTGGGCGACGGTCGTCGGGCGGGGATCGGTCTCGGCGTCGCCGTGCCACACGATGGCCTCACCGACCATGGTGTGGACACAGCCGGCGGCGTAGGAAGCCGGGCAGGTCATCATGGCCGGATCGTGAGTATGGACGCGGGCGATGACGGGCCCCGGGGCTACGGCGCTCGTATCGACCCGCAGCGCCTTCCCGAGTGCGGCCGACACGATCCCGGGCTGATCGCCGACGTTGCTCATGCTGCCACACAGGTATTCCGCGTTGTCGCCGCGTCCCATTGCCTGGCAGGAGCGGAACGGCAGTTCAGCCGCCGCCCAGAAGCCGACCAGGAACGACGACGCGTCGGTGGACGCATTGGCGGCATCGATGGCCGCCTGGCCGCGGAGCACGGGCTTGCCGTCCCAGACGCGAGGAATGCCGTCGTCGTATCGGAGAGGGTTCGGGCTCGCCGACGGCGTCTGGGCCACGGCGGAGGATGGCCAGTCGGTGACCGCGGCAGATGACGATGCCGCCGGCGCCGTTCCAGTCGAGCCCGGGCGTGGAGCCACCAGAACGGCCTCCACCACGATCAGGCCGGCGGCCAGGAGCGACCCGATCGGCAGCGCGACACGGGCACTCGGTCGCAGGCGCCGAACGCGACTGCCGTTGGACGGCGCGCCGGCGGGTCCGGTTGGCCCAGCATCGGCGAGGGACGGCAGCTCGTCCTTCGATCGCGTATCGACGTCGTCGTGCATCGGAGGTCGTCCTCCAGGAACGGCCGCAGTCGGTCCCGAGCCCGCCCTACCTCGTCCGGGCGTCTCGCGATCCGATCAGTAGGCTCGAATCCGGGTTGGAGTGATTCGCACCGCAACCGAGAACTCTCGGGCCGTCTGCGCCTCGTCCATGGCCCAGTGTGCCAGAGGTTCGTGGTACTTCGCGGCGTAGGCGGTGTGGACGTGGGACGGCGGGCAGTCCGGCTCGACCGCCGCCATGCCCTCCACGACGAGAACGTGGTCCGCGTACGGGTCGGAGTTCAGGTTGAACGACACCTGCGGGTGGGCGGCGATGTTTCGAAGCTTCGGCGTGTTCGGCTTGCTGTAGAAGAGGATCGTCCGGCCGTCCCACAGGAACGAGATGGCCGAGACCTGGACACGGCCGTCCGGCGCCGTGGTCGCGAGCCAGCCGACGATGTCGGCGGCGAGACGCTCGCGGGCCCAGGCGCCATTCTCCGAACCCAGAGGACCGTACACGTCCATGGGAGCCGTCACGGCTTCGCGTAGACGACGATGACCGACATCTTCGTCTCGTAGCCGCTGCCCTCGCGGCCCATGAAGGCCTGGGCGTGGCGCGTCGGGAGCGCGGCGGTGGACACGATCCGCCAGCCGTCGGCTGCTCTCGCCGCGGCGTCGCCGGCGACCTCGCCGTGCACGGCCGCGGGGTCCACCTCGCCGCCCTGGTCGTCCGACGTGTATACGACGATGGCCTGGTTGGGTCCGGCCTCGAATTCCACCCGTTGCATGCTGGAGTCCTCCTCTGGGCGGCCGATCGGTCGCTCCCTCCGATCCTACGCGCCGCGGGCAAGCGGGCGCTCGGTAGCCGCCGGAATGGACGCGCTCGGGCGTTGCGCCGGAGTCGGGCCGAGCCGGAACCTCCAGCCCGCCCGCCGCGAGGCGCCGCGAGGTAGCGCGATGCGGAGCGGGGCAGCCCGATTGTCTGCTCGTGACCCGGACTATCGGGGAGGACACCTAGGGTTGTGCCCGGCCGACACCTCCAGCGGTCGCCAGCATCGTCCGGCTTCGTCGGCGGCCCGTTTCCGGAGGATCGCGAGGTGTTGATCGGGAAGGGACCCAAGGTCCCACAAGTTGAGGAGGTCCCGCATGCGGATCTCATCGATCTACTGCTCGACGCCGACGAGCCCACGCGCAGGCTGATCGTCTTCCAGGCACTCCAGGATGGCTCGCTCAAGAAGAGCGAGGCCGAGGACGTCATCGCCCAGGTGGCCCGCCTCGAGCGTGTCGCCGCCCCCCGGCCGGCCCAGCCGCGCGCCGAGGCTCAGGCCGCGTAGCTTCGGCTTCGATCTCACCGCCGGAGGCGAACCGGCCCGGTCCGCGAGTGCCGGGCCCTGAGATGCGGTCCTCGTCGCGGTCCCGCATACTCGGGCAATGCGAGTTCGCAGGAGATCGGCACTGGCCCGTGCCCGCGACGTGGCGCCCGTGTTCGCCGTTGTGGGCATCGCCATCGTGGGCGTTTTCGTGGCCATGAACGTCCTGGTCACGGCCGCGCCCGTCCCCGTCTACCAGAGCCCGTCGCCCTCGGCGAGCGCCCTTCCCTCCTTCGCGAGCACGCCCTCCATCCTGCCGCTCGCCAGCGCCACGCCGGTCCCGACTCCCGCGCCGACCGCCTCGCTGCCGGCCCGCCGCCCGACGATCGTCAACTCGGCCGTGTCCGCCTCGGACCCCAACGGCGCCTGGACCGTCTATCTCGGGTACCCGGCCTTCCTCGCAGGGACGACGCCCTGGGCCGATTCCATCGACGCCGACATCGTGAGCGAGATGCAGACGAGGGCCGCCCAGTGGGAGCAGGGGCCGGCGGCGAACCGGCAGGCCGGGGGCAAGGTCAACACTCTCTCCGGCACGTTCACGACCGACCTCCTCACGCCGGAACTCGCCTCGTTCACCCTGACCTGGGTCGACGACAGCTCGCCGAGCGGGCCGGGCACGAGCGTCGAGACGATCAACTACGACCTCGGCACGGGGCAGAGAATCGCGTTCGGCGACGTCTTCATCGACACCTCCAACGCCCTGGCCGTCATCTCGACCGCGGCCCTGCCGCTGGTTCAGGCCGAGCTCGGCGCCGACTACGACCCGTCGATCGCGGTCGACGGAATCGCCCCGTTGCTCTCCAACTACAACAACTGGTCCCTGACTCCGGCCGGCATGAAGTTCACGTTCGACGCGGGTCAGGTTTCTTCGCGCGGCCCCACGCTGCCGTCGATCGTGGTGCCGTGGAGCGCTCTGCGTCAGGTGATGGTTTCCACCGGGCCGGTCGCGACGCTGGCCGGCTTCTAGCCCGTCGGACCGATCTCGGCACGCCGCCCGGCGGCCGCCGGGGCCGGGCCCGCTGACACGACCGGCTCCTGCCCGTAGACTCTCGCGTGTCGGGTCGGGCAGCCGACCGAGTCCAGGTCGAAGCTCGCCGTCGCCGAACCGCCTCGCGTTCGGAGCGGCTCCTCGGAGGATCAAATGGCGGCCGAGTACAACGCAACGGTGTCGAGTCGGGTCGAGGTCGCGCCCGGCCTGGTCATCATGCGGGTCGCGCCGGACCGGCTGCCGTTCGAGTTCAAGGCCGGCCAGTACGTCGTCCTGGGCCTCAAGGCGTCCGAGCCGCGCATCGACGAAGCGGAGGCCGAAGCGCCGAGTGTTCTCGCCACGGGTGCGGTCGCCCCGGCCGGCGGCGCCGCGGTCGCCCCGGGCGCAGCCGGCGTGGCCGCGGCCACGACTTCGGTCGCCGGGACCGCCGAGAGCCGGGCGGCGGTCGACGCGCAGGCCGCTACCGTGGCGCGCGCCGCGGCCGACCCCGATCGGATGATTCGCCGCGCCTATTCGATCGCGTCGGAGAGCCGCGCGGACGAGTACCTCGAGTTCTACCTGACCGTGGTCATGAGCGGGGAGCTTACGCCTCGTCTGTTCAATCTCAAGGTCAGGGATCGGCTGTACGTCGGGCCAAAGGCGGTTGGCGTCTTCACGCTCGACAAGGCGCCGGGCAAGCACATCCTGATGATCGGGACCGGGACCGGGCTGGCGCCGTACATGTCGATGCTGCGCAGCGAGCTGGTCTGCAACGGCCCGCGACAGTTCGTGGTGGTCCACGGGGCGCGCTACTCGTGGGACCTCGGCTACCGCACCGAGCTGACCGGCCTGGCCCGCCACTGCGGCAACTTCCACTACGTGCCGGTCATCACGCGGCCGCAGGAAGACGTCACGTGGCGCGGCCGGAGCGGCTATCTCCAGAACGTGGTCGCCTCGAGCGCGATCGAGGAGGAGACGGGACTGCCCCTCACGCCCGAGAACTTCGACATCTTCCTGTGCGGCAATCCGGGCATGATCGAGACGGTCATCTCGTGGGCGGAGGCACGGGGCTTCGTCCGCGACAAGGGCCACGACATCGGCACGCTCCACACCGAGGAGTACTGGTAGAGCCGGGGGCCGCTCGGCTACCGAGGAACTGCCACCGAAAGCGGCGCCATATCCAGCGCGGACCCGCCGGCCGCGCTGTGCCCGGCCGCGGTTGACATCGGCGCCGCCGGACCCGTAGACTCCGCGCCACATCCGAATACGGGCTGTGATCGGGACGAGTACCTCCCGGCGCCGGCGTAGAGAACCAGCGGTTGGTGCAAGCTGGGGCGGCGACGAGAACGAATGGACCCGTGAGCCTCCGGACCAAACCGCGAGCTTCCAGGGCTCGCCAGTAGGCTCCGGCGCAGAGCGCCAGCGATACAGGGCAGCACCGATCGGCGGGAGTCGCCGGCGGCACGGCACGGGAATACCGAGCAGCCGCCACGAGAGCCCGACCTGTCGGCCAGAGAGCGGCATCGCCGAATGTGGGTGGCACCGCGGAAGGATCGACCTTTCGTCCCTTGACGAAAGGTCTTTTGATTCCCCGCCGCGGGACCATTCGCCGGGACCCGTGAGGGGGCCCGACGCCTGGACCGGGACGCGGGGCAGGTCAGCAGGGACCGACCTCATCTGACCGCTGGTCGGTACACGAAAGGCGACAGGCGATACCGATGGCCACAACCGATCCGCTCAGTCTTCGCGAGGTCAGGCAGCTTGCCGGCTCGGCCGACACGATTCTGCTTACGGCCACCCGCAACGCCGACCTCGAGACCCCGATCGGCGCCTTCATGCGCTTCGACGACGGAGGTCCGGCGTTCCTTCTCGAGTCCGTCGAGGGAGGCGAGAGGCTCGGTCGCTACTCGTTCCTCGGCGTGGGCCCGCGACGCCTGCTGACGGTTCGAGATGGCCTGGCCTCGGTCCAATCGAGGCCGTTGGGCGTGAACGATTTCAGCCCGGACCTGCCGACCGAGACGTTCGCGGCCCCGGACCCGCTCGCCGCCCTGCGACGCTTCCTGCCGAAGCGCCGAATCCTGCCGTCGGCGAACGTTCCGCGCTTCCCGGGCGGGGCTGTCGGTGCGCTCTCGTACGACGCGGCGTCGGCCTTCGAGCCGACGGTGCCGCTGCCGGCGAAGGACCCGACCGGAGTCCCCATGGCGGCCTTCCAGGAAACGGATCTAGTCCTGGTTTTCGACCACCTGACCCACACGCTTTCCGCGGTCGCGTCGCTCCACACCGAAACGCCCGACATCGAAGGTCGCTACGCGATCGCCGAGAGGGCTATCTTCGAGGCCCTGGATCGGACCGGACGGCCGACCGAGCTCGAGCTGGCGGGCATGACGCGGCGGGGCCGGCGGGGGACGGGGGAGACGTTCGAGACGACGGAAACCGAGGAAGGCTCGGCCGGCGGCCTCCCGGCGGCCGGCGCCAGCTCCAGCGGTTCTGCCGGCGCGGACGGAAGTCGGGCTTCAGCCGGCGACGGACCGGGCGGCCCCGGTGGGATTGCCCACGTGGCCGGGCTGAACCAGATCGAAGTCAGCCTGGACCGCGGACGCTACGAGACGGCGGTCCGATCGGCCAAGGAGGCCATCGCCGCCGGGGAGGCGATCCAGATCGTCGTCGCGCGCCGCCAGACCTTCGAGCGCCCGGTCATCGGCGGAGCGCCGCTCGACGCCGTGGCGCTGTATCGCTCGCTGCGGCGGGTCAATCCGAGCCCGTATCTCTTCTTCGTCCGGATGCCCGAGTTCTCGGTCGTGGGGGCGAGCCCGGAGCTGCTGGTCCGGGTCGAGGGCGACCGCATCGCCACTCACCCGATCGCCGGCACGCGTCCACGGGGCGCCACTCCCGCCGAGGACGACGCCCTGGCCTATGCCCTGCAGCGCGACCCGAAGGAGCGGGCCGAGCACGTGATGCTCGTCGACCTTGGGCGCAACGACCTCGGCCGGGTCGCCCGAGCCGGAACCGTGGCCGTCACCAAGTACATGGAGGTCGAGCGGTACAGCCACGTCCTCCATCTCGTGAGCAACGTCGAGGCGCGTCTCAAGCCCGGCTGCGACGCGCTCGACGCCCTGCGCAGCATCTTCCCGGCCGGGACCCTCTCGGGCGCCCCGAAGGTCCGGGCCATGCAGCTCATCGCAGAAGCGGAGGGCGAGCGGCGCGGCTTGTACGGGGGAGCGGTTGGTTACCTCGGCTACGACGGCAACCTCGACACCGCCATCACGATCCGCTCCGCCGTCCTGCGCGACGACCGAATCCACCTGACGGTGGGCGCGGGCATCGTCGCCGGCTCCGTCCCCGAGCGCGAGTTCGAGGAAACCGAGCACAAGGCCGGGGCGGTGAAACGGGCCATCGAGCTGGCCATCGCCGAAACGGCCGACAACGTCGCCGGCGGGGCCGTGGGGAGTGGCACGACAACGCCCCGTGGCGAAGCGACACCGACCGGCGCCCCAGCCGGCGTGGCCCGGTAGGAGACGTCCCGATGATCCTCATGATCGACAACTACGACTCGTTTACGTTCAATCTCGTCCAGGCGCTGGAGGCGGCCGGAGCCGAGGTCCGCGTCCTCCGCAACGACGCCATCGATCGGGCCGGCATCGAAGCTCTGGCCGCCGATCCGGAGGCGCACCTGCGCGGCATCGTCGTCTCACCGGGACCCGGTGACCCGGACTCGGCCGGCGTCTCGATGGATGCGATTCGCGTCGCCGTCGAGCGCGGGATCCCGCTCCTTGGCGTGTGCCTCGGAATGCAGTCGATGGCCCAGGCCTTCGGCGCGACGATCCGGCGGGCGCCGACGCTGGTCCACGGCGAGGCATCGGAGGTGCGCCACGACCAGAAGGGGCTGCTGGCCGGGATGCCCTCACCCTTCTCCGCGGCCCGGTACCACTCCCTGAGCGTCGCCCCGGAGACGCTCCCGCCCGACTTCGTCGTCACGGCGCGGACCGTGGACGACTACGTGGTCATGGGCATCCGGCACCTGCACGCGCCGGTCGAGGGCGTGCAGTTCCACCCGGAATTGGTCCTCACGCCACAGGGCCCGCATCTGCTCGCCAACTTCCTGCGATTGTGCGGGGAGGGCGACGGCATCCTGCTCGACGGGGCCTCGGGTTCCTTCGCCCTGGCGGGTTTGCCGGAAGTCGATGTTGCCGGGACGACAGAGCCTGCGGCTACGGCCGCGGCGGGCTTCCGACCCAGGACCTCGGTTCGGCCCGAGTCGAGTTCGGCAGCGGCCTCGGGCCGCGTGGAGGTGGTTCGATGAGCGAGCAGGTCCGCGCGGCCCTGGCGGCCGTCGTCGAGGGCAGGAAGCTGTCACTGGAAGAGGCGCGGGCGGCCATGGGATCCGTCATGGACGGCGAGGCGTCGCCGGCTCAGCTGGCGGCCCTGCTCGTCGCGCTGCGAATGCGCGGCGAGACCGTGGAGGAGCTGGCCGGATTCGCGGCCGCCATGCGCGAGCGAGCCGTGCGGGTCCAGGCACCCGACGGCGCCATCGATACGTGCGGGACGGGCGGCGACGGCAGCAACACCTTCAACATCTCGACGGCCGCGGCTCTCGTCGTGGCGGCGGCGGGCGTGCCGGTGGCCAAGCACGGCAACCGCGCCATGACCTCGGCCTGCGGTTCCGCCGACGTGCTCGAGGCTCTGGGCATCGCCACCGACCTCTCCCCGGCGGAGGCGGGCGAGGCCCTGCGAACGGACGGCTTCGCCTTCCTCTTCGCCCAGTCCTACCACCCGGCCATGAAGCATGCCGGTCCCACGCGACGGGAGATCGGCGTTCGAACCGCGTTCAATCTCATCGGACCCATGACCAATCCGGCCGGGGCTCGCCGCCAGGTCGTGGGCGTGGGCGATCCGGCCGCGGCCCCGAAGCTGGCCGAAGTGCTGCGCCTGCTCGGCTCGGAGCGCGCGCTCGTCGTCCACGGCAGGGGCGTCGACGAGCTGCCGCTCGACGGCACGGGCGTGCTCTACGACGTCACGCCCGCCGGAGTGACGCGGCGCGAGGTGGTGGCGGCCGAACTGGGCCTGACTCCGGCGCCGCTGGCGGCCATCTCGGGCGGAGTGCCCTCCGAGAACGCGGCTCACGTCGAGGCGGTGCTGGCCGGCGCGGTCGGTCCGCGCCGCGACGTAGTCCTGTTGAATGCGGCGGCGGCCTTCCTTGCGGCCGGCCGGGTTGATGGGCTGGGAGACGGGATAGCCATGGCGGCGGCGACCATCGAGTCGGGCGCGACGACGGCACTGCTGGGGCGGCTGCGCGCGGCGAAGACGGCTCGCGACGAGGCGAAGGTCGAGGTGGCTCCGGCATGACTACCGTGACGGGCAAGACGCAGGCGAAGAAACCGGCTGCGGGCGGCCGGTCGCTCGGGGCTTCCGAGCGTGCCGAAATAGTGGCGGAGATCGCCGAACGGCGCCGCGCCGACGTCGGGCGCGAGCTGGGTTCGCGGACCTACCGCACTCTCGCCGAGCGCGCGGCCGAGGATTCGGCGCAGCCCGGCGCGGCGCCTCGACCCATCGTCGAGCGGCTGGCGGCGCCGGGCCTGCATCTGATCGCCGAGGTCAAGCGGCGCTCTCCGTCCGCCGGCGCAATCGCCGCGGATGCCGATCCCGTCGCGCTGGCCCGCGCTTACGAAGCGGGCGGAGCGAGCGCGATCTCCGTCCTGTGCGAGCCGCACTGGTTCGGGGGATCCGTGGCGGACGTGCGCGCGGTCAGGGCGGCCGTGACGCTCCCGATCCTCGCCAAGGAGTTCGTCGTCGACGAGCGCCAGCTGCCGGTGTTGCGCTCCGCCGGGGCCGACGTGGTCCTGCTGCTGGCGTCGATCCTGCCGCCGAAGAAGCTCTCCCGGTTCGCCGAGCTTGCCCGAGAGCTGGGACTGGAGCCGCTGGTCGAGGCGCACGACGAGCGCGAGCTGGAGGCGGCGCTCGCCACCGACGCCCGCCTGATCGGACTGAACAACCGGAACCTGCGGACGCTCACGGTCGACCCCGAGCTGTGTCTTCGGCTGCGGCCGCTG
The DNA here is from genome assembly GCA_963838285.1 of uncultured Chloroflexia bacterium. Lineage (GTDB taxonomy): Bacteria > Chloroflexota > Limnocylindria > Limnocylindrales > CSP1-4 > Fen-1039. The sequence continues at coordinate 692,930 of CAWIQP010000004.1, read as the reverse complement.
GTGCCGGACGACCGGCTCGTGATCGGCGAGTCGGGCGTCGGCGAGGCCAGAACGCTGGTCGGCTGGAGGGCGGTCGGGCTCGACGCCGCCCTCATCGGCGAGGCGCTGATGCGCTCGGCCGACCCGGCCTCGGCGGCCCGTGCCTTCGTTGGCGCCGGTTCCGTGCCACACGACGTGGCGGCGGCAGCTCGGCGGCCTCTCGTCAAGATCTGCGGCATCACCGATGCGGACGGGGTGATGGCAGCCATCCGCGCCGGGGTCGACGCCATCGGCCTGAACCTGGTCCCCGGCACACCGCGGGCTCTGACGCTTGCCGAGGCCTCGCACCTGGCGGCCCTGGCTCGTTCGGCGTCGCCCGCCGGCAAGCGGCCCCAGATCGTGACCGTCTTCGTCGATGCGCCGGCCGCCGAGATCGATCGGGCCATCGCGGCCATCGATCCCGACGCGATCCAGCTTTCCGGGGACGAACCCGTTTCGGAGATCGGCGCGATCCGGCGCCCGGTCTGGAAGGTTCTGCACCTGCCGGCCGCGAGCGACGACGAAGGCGCCACTGCGGCCGGCGCGGCGGCGGGCTCCGCCTACGAGGGTCAGGTGGCCGACGCCGCAATCGAGGCAGGCAGGACGTACCTCACTGCCGGCTGCGCGCGCCTCGTTCTCGACACCGCGGGAGGCCCGTTCCCCGGAGGGACCGGCCGGCAGATCGCCCGCCGGATCGCGGTTGCCGTCGCCCGCGAGATCCCGATCGTGCTCGCCGGAGGCCTCGACGCCGGCAACGTGGCAGGGGCCGTGCTGGCCGTGCCCGCCATCGGCGTCGACGTCTCGTCCGGCGTCGAGATCCGTCCGTCGAAGGGTTCGGCGAGCGCCGCATCCTCGACCGCTCGGGCCGTGGCGGCCGTCGGTTCGCGACCGCGTAAGGATCCGCTCCGGGTCGCGCTCTTCGCCAAACGTGCTCGTGCCGCCCGCTTCGATCGGCCGCACGTCCGGCCGCGTCCGACTCCCGTGCCGGAGGCGCTGCTCGAACCCGACGCCGCGGGGCGCTGGGGCCTCGACCGCGACTTCGGAGGACGGTACGTGCCGGAGACGCTGGTCGCCGCCCTCGACGAGCTCGAGGCGGCCTGGCTCGAGACGCGTCACGACCCGCGCTTCTGGGCCGAACTGAGGGAAATGCAGTTCCACTACGGCGGCCGGCCCACGCCGATCTATCGGGCCGACCGGCTCGGAGTCGAGATCCTCGAGGCGGCGCGGGAGCTGGTGGCGGCTCGGGTCGGCGCGGCGGCGGGTTCGTCGGCGTCGGCCGGTGAAAGAGCTTCGGCCCTGCCCGACCGGCTCCGCCTCTACCTCAAGCGCGAGGATCTCAATCACACCGGCGCGCACAAGCTCAACAACGCCCTGGGCCAGGTTCTGCTGAGCAGGCGCCTGGGCAAGACCCGGGTCATCGCCGAAACTGGCGCCGGCATGCACGGTGTGGCCACGGCGACGGCCTGCGCCCTGCTCGATATCCCATGTGTCGTTCACATGGGCATCGAGGACATTCACCGTCAGGCGCCCAACGTCCTGCGAATGGAGGCGCTCGGCGCCGAAGTCAGGCCGGTCTACGGCGGATCGGGGACCCTGAAGGACGCCGTGAGCGAGGCGCTGCGCGACTGGGTCACGAACGTCGAGACCTCGCACTACTGCCTCGGCAGCACGATGGGCCCGCACCCGTATCCGCAGATCGTGCGCGACTTCCAGCGGGTCATCGGCGATGAAGCCGCGGCCCAGCTGGAGGCGACGGAAGGACGGCTGCCGGATCTGGCAATCGCCTGCGTCGGCGGCGGCTCGAACGCCCTCGGTCTGCTCCACCGGTTCATCGGCGAGCCGAGTGTTCGGCTCGCCGTGGCGGAGGCGGCGGGGGAGGGGATCGCCACCGGCCGCCACGCCGCCGCCCTGTCGGGGGGAACGCCGGGCATCCTGCACGGTTCGCGGTCGTACATGCTCCAGGACGCCGACGGCCAGGTCGTCGAGGCGGTCTCGATCTCGGCCGGGCTCGACTACCCCGGGATCGGGCCGCAGCTCTCGGCCCTGATGGCGGCGGGCCGGCTCGTGGTTTCGTCCGCGACCGACTCGGAGGCTGTGGCCGCGATGCGCCAGGTGGCCCGGACGGAGGGCATCCTCGCGGCCGTGGAATCGGCCCACGCCGTCGCGGCGCTGCCGGACGTGCTGGCGCGGCTGGCCGTAGCCGCGGGGAGTGGCGACGCCGCCCGCCAGAGAGTGGCCGCCGACGACCGCCCGCCAGAGAGTGGCCCCCGACGCCGCCCGCCAGAGAGTGGCCGCCGACACACCGGCGCCGCTCCCCCGCGAGGCCGTCGTCGTCCTCGGCCTCTCCGGCCGCGGCGACAAGGACCTCGCCGCTCTCGGACTCGAGGAGGTCGGTCGATGAGCCCCCAGGCTCGCCGGCAGGCCGCCGTCCGCCATGGTGCGGCCGTGCCAACCCCAACGGGCACGGCCGCGCCTACCCCGCCCCTCGCAGCATCGGGCACTTCCGAGACCTCGGGCGCACGGCGCATCGCCGCCGCCTTCGGACGCGCCGCGGCCGGCGGCCGAGCCGCTCTCATTCCGTACGTGGTGGCCGGCTATCCCGACGCCGAAACGTCGCTCGCTGCCGCCCTCGCGGCCGTCGACGCGGGCGCTGATCTGCTGGAAGTCGGACTGCCCTATTCCGATCCCCTGGCCGACGGAGCCACTCTTCAGCGAGCGACGTCGGCCGCGCTGAAGGCCGGCGCCACTCTTGCCGGATCCGTGGAGTTGATCCACGCGATCGCAGCCGCGCGGCCGGAAATCCCACTCGTCCCGATGTGCTACGCCAACCAGATCGTCGGTGGCGGGGATGGACGAGCGGTGGCAGCCCGCCTGGCCGAGGCCGGCGCGAGCGGCGTGATCGTCGCCGATCTCACGCCCGACGAAGGCGCCCGGTTCGAGGCCGTCGCTCGCGAGGTCGGCCTCGCTGTCGTCTATCTCATCGCCCCGACCACGAACCCCGCCCGCCGCGCGGAGGTCGCTCGACGCTCGGGCGGCTTCCTCTATTGCGTGTCCCTCGTCGGCGTCACCGGCGCGCGCACCTCTCTGCCCGCCTCGGTGAAGGGCCTGGTCGCGGCCGCGAAGCTCGACTCGCCCGTGCCGGTGGCGGTGGGGTTTGGCGTGAGCCTGCCGGCCCACGTCCGGCTGCTCGTCAACGCCGGCGCGGACGGGGTCATCGTGGCTTCGGCCCTCGTAGACGCGCTCGGCGAGGACGGCCGCGATACGGCAGCTCTGGGCCGTCTCGTCGGGGAGTTGCGCGAGGCGACAGCACGCTAGGGAAGGCTATAGTCGTCGAGGAAGGACTCTTCGAGGTGCCGGCGAGCCGGAGTCCAGTACCGACGCTAGAGGGGAGTTGGCCACCATGGTGATCCGATCTGCGACGAGAGAGACCGTTGCCCACCATCGAATTGGCCCTCTCAGACGGGGCGCCGGACCGGTCCAGAAGGCCAGCTGCCTACTCCTGGGTGGCGTCCTGAGACTGCTGTAAAAGTGAAGACGGCGTAGGCTCCGAAGCGGACCTAGGAAGTTCGCATCAGGAGGACTACGCCGTGCAAGCAAGGATAGCCCCGAGCGTCCAGATCGAAGCGCAGATCGAGCATCTGTTGCTCGACGGACTCGAAAGCGAAGGTGAGGTCGACGACCTCGAACGCCTCAGCAAGCTCGGCCGCCTGGGCGCCCAGCTCGTGTTCCAGCGGGCGATCGAGGAGGAGGTCGAACGGTTCCTTGGGCGCGCTCGCTTCGAGCGCACGCCGGCGGCCCGCGGCTCGCGCAACGGCCACCGCTCCAAGCAGATCGCGACCGCGGAGGGACCGATCACGATCGCTGTGCCCCAGGTCCGCGACAGCCTCACCCGCTTCGTGAGTTCGGTCATCCCCGACTGCCGCACTTCGATCCGGACGAGACCGCTCGAAGCGCTCGTCATCGGGGCCTACGTCCGGGGCCTGTCCGACCGCGACATCGAGAGCCTGGCCGCGGAGGCAGGTCTGGGCCATATCAGCCGGACCGCCGTATCGGGCATCTGTTCGGAGCTGAGAGACCGGTATCGGGCGTTTCGGGCCAAGAGCCTCGCCGACATCCGCCTATTGAGCCTGATGCTCGATGCAATCTACCTGCCGGTCCGTCCGGAAGGTCCCAAGGAGGGCGTTCTCGTGGCCTGGGGCTACACGCTCGAAGGCGAACGGGTCCTGCTCGATGTCTGTCTGGGCCAGCGCGAACGAACCGAGGACTGGCTCGGTCTGGGCAGAGGCCTCGCTGCTCGCGGCCTCGCGAGTCCGCTCCTGGTCGTATCCGACGGCGCACCCGGACTCATCGCGGCGATCGGGCAGCTCTGGCCCGATGCCGACCGGCAGCGCTGCACGGTCCATCGGCTGCGCAACGTTCTCGCCAAGCTGCCCAAGAAGCCGCTCCTCCACGAACGGATCAGGCGTGCCTACTGGGCGGCGCTCGATGGGGCGAGCTGCCCGCAGGAGGCGGAGACTCGCCTGCGGGCCATCGTCGGCGAACTTGAGCGCGACTACCCGAGTGCGGCAGCGTGTCTTGCCGACGACCTCGCGGCTCTGACAGTGCATCTGGCCTATCCGCTCGCCTTGCGCAAGCGGCTGCGCTCTACGAACCTGCTGGAGCGCTCACTCGAGGAAGTCCGCCGGCGCACCAAGGTGATCGGTCGTTTCCCGGGCGAGACGAGCTGTCTCACCCTCGCCTGGGCGGTGATGGATCTGGTCATCGCCGGCGCCCGCGGCCTGGCTGTCAACGGTCCGGAACGTGACGCCATCGCGGCGCTCGTGGCCACCGCCCATTCAGTCCCAGCCGCCCAGCAAGTGGCCTAATCTATCGGAGCGAAAGAGCCCGCGCCGTCACGACTTTTCCAGCAGCTCCCGGACGCGACCTACTCCTGACCGGTGCGGTCGTCGCGGTTGGTGTCCTCGGCTGCGAGGGAACCGCGGGAATGGCGCCGACCGCCGGCGTGACTCCGGCATCATTGCCCAGCCCGAGGCCCAGCCCGAGCCTGAGCCCGTTGCGGATCTCCACTCCGACACTGTCACCGACCTCGGCGCCGACTCCCACACCGACCGCCATTCCGACGGCTGTGCCCACTGCATCTGCCAAGCCGGGGTTCTACTCCACCGGCTCGATGACTGCCGGCCGGTTCGGGCCTACAGCCACCCTCTTGCCGGACGGTCGCGTTCTCATCGCAGGCGGAACCAGCGCAACAGACCTGGCCTCAGCAGAGCTCTACGATCCCAAGACGGGCACATTCAGTCCAACCGGCTCGATGGCCGCCGGCCATGGACAGGGGCAGACGGCCACGTTGCTTCAGAACGGCAAGGTCTTGATGACGGGAGGCCGCGGCGACTCCGCGGCTGGCTCTGCCGAGCTGTACGATCCGAGCAGCGGCACTTTCAGTCTGACTGGTCCGCTGGTGAATCCTCGTTTCGACAGCGTCGCCACTCCGCTGCCTGACGGTTCTGTCCTGATCACTGGGGGCGGGCTTTTCAGTACGGGTGCCGTCACGGATACGGCGGAGCTGTATGACCCGATGACCGGGAAGTTCAGCCCGACCCCTTCGATGACCCGGGCGCGGGCCTGGCACTCTGCGACGCTGCTCGCCGACGGCCGGGTCCTTGTTGCGGGAGGCTACGACGCGATCGGCGCGCCTCTCGCATCGGCCGAACTCTATGACCCCAAGACGAGCACCTTCAGCCCGACGGGGTCGATGCAGACGGCTCGCGAACACCCAACTGCAACGCTTCTAGACGATGGACGGGTTCTCATCGCCGGAGGCTCCGATGGTCAGGATTCCCTGCCCTCGGCCGAGCTGTACGACCCTGTTACTGGCAAGTTCAGTGCGGCTGGTTCCGTGCCTCTCGATGTCTGGACAGCCACTCTGCTCAAGGATGGCCGCGTCCTCCTCATCGGGTCCCGGAGCGATTCAGCCGAGCTGTACGACCCTAAGACCGGCAGGTTCAGTTCCGCCGGCCCGATGGTGGCCTCTCTCCAAGGAGGACAGACGGCCACTTTGCTGCCCGACGGCCGTGTCCTCGTCGCCGCGGGAGACGGCGGTCTCCGGGGGCCCTCCTCAGCCGAGCTGTATCAGCCTTAGACCTGGTTGAGGCTGCGGTCCGCGGTACTGAAGTTGGACCGCTCTGGATCGAGCCGGCCCTATAAGTCACGTGCGCCGCCGACCGTCTAGTGACATTGGCGAACGCCGGCCAACGGCAGCAGGATCTGACGGGAGTGAGCAGACGAGCTTGAAATGGCAGCAGCGCGTTTGCGATGGAACGCGTACACGCCAACCGACGTCCAACTGACGTGACCAGAGCCGCGGTCTTCCTGCTCGCTCTAGTGGCTGGTGCCGGATGCGCTGCGCCGGTCGCCACCGGAACCCTAGAGCCATCGCATGTGAGCGGCATGACGATCATCGACGCTCAAGCCATCCCGATTCCCGGCAACGGCAACCCTGTGTTGGTTGTGGCCACCATCAGGAACGACACGAGTCGCGACGACAAGCTCATCGCAGGGACGTCACCACTTGCTAAGACCGTAGGTCTGGTCACGGCCGTCGGCGAGACGCCCGGCCCCACGGATCCTCTGACCGGAATCCCCAATATGGCACCGATCCCATGGTGGCCGATCGCGGCACACGAGACGCTCGGGTTCTCGCCCGGGCAGGGGCCAATGGTCCTGAGCGGCCTGTCGCAGCCTCTTGTCGCCGGCCAGACGGTCCAGGTCACTTTCGAGTTCGCCTACGCCGATCCGGTCACCGTCCAGATCCCGGTCGTCTCGGCCGGGTGACATTCGCGCACCCGAGCGAACGGCGGCGACTGTCGCACCTGATTGGGAGGGGAGGATTAGCGCCCGGGTCGGCCCCGGCGAGGTGGGCGGCAGCCGCCGCCCTGGGACGCGCTACGCGGCCGCCCGGCGGCTGCGGCGCTTCACCGCGGCCTTGTCGCCCGCTTCCAGCACGCCGGCAGCTCTGCCGTGGCCGGCTCGCCCGGCACCGCTGCTCCGCCGCGGGCCCGCCTGAAGAAGCCCCGTCCAATCTTCGGCACCGAGCGGTCGGGCGAAGAAGAAGCCCTGGCCGAGCTCGCAGCCGAGCGTCCGAAGCGTCTCGGCCTGCTCGTCGGCCTCGATGCCCTCGGCCACGGTCTGGATCCGCATCGCCCGTCCCAGCTCGATGATGCCGCGGGCGATGGCCGATTCCACTCCGTCGCGGGCGACGTCGTCCACGAACGACTTGTCGATCTTGACGATGTCGATGGGGAAGCGGCGGAGGTGGCTCAGCGACGAGTAGCCGGAGCCGAAGTCGTCCAGCGCCACCCGCACCCCCAGATCGCGGATGTGGCCCAGGGCTACCGCGGCGGCCAGCGGGTCGGCCATCAGGACGGTCTCGGTGACCTCGAGGACGAGCCAGCTGGCGCGGATGCCCGATTCGTCGACGGCCGCCGCGACCTCGTCGGCGATCACGTCGCGGACGAGCTGGCGCGACGACAGGTTCACGTTCATTACGAACGGCTCGCCGCCGCCTCGGAGCCTCTGCCACTCCGCCAGCTGGTGGCAGGCCTGGCGCAGGATCCAGGCCCCGAGCGGGACGATGAGCCCCGTCTCCTCGGCGAGCGGGATGAACTCCATCGGCGGAACGAGGCCGCGGGTCGGGTGCTGCCACCGAACCAGGGCTTCCGCGCCCACGACTTCGCCGGTCTCGAGCTTTACGATCGGCTGGTAGTGGACGACGAATTCCTGGCGATCGATGGCGCGCCTCAGCTCCGCTTCGAGTCCCAGGCGGGCCACGACCACGTCGTGCATGGCCGGCTCGAATATCTCGAACCGCGCCTTGCCCTTCGACTTGGCCGTGTACATCGCGACGTCGGCGTTGCGCAGCAGCTCGTTGGCGGAATCGCCGTCACGCCGCACGGCGATGCCGATGCTGGCGCTGATGTAGACCTCCTGGCCGAGGACCCAGAACGGCGTGCCCAACACGCCGCGGATGCGCTCGGCAACCCTTGCGGCCGCGGTGACGTCGGCGTCCTCGAGCAGCACGGCGAATTCGTCGCCGCCTAGTCGCGAGGCCGTATCCTCCGACCGCAGCGTGGACCGGACACGGTGCGCGGTTTCGACCAGAACGTGGTCGCCGGCGGCGTGGCCCAGGCTGTCGTTGATCGTCTTGAAGTTGTCCAGGTCGATGAAGAGCACCGCCGTGTCGATCGTGTTGCGGCGATCGAGGGCGTGCTCCACCCGCTCTCGGAACAGGCTGCGATTGGCCAGTCGGGTCAGCGGATCGTGGAAGGCCTGGAAAGTGAGTTTCTGCTCGAGGGTCTTGCGCTCCTGCAGGTCGCGAGTGTTGAGGACCACGCCGGTCGTGTCGAAGTCGCTCGTGCCGCTGCAGGCGACGGTCTCGACGGGCAGCCACGTGCCGTCCGTCTGGCGGATGCGCCACTCGCCGCTCACTCGCCGGCCCGGCGACCTCATGGCGCGGTCGATCAGGGCGTGCAGCTCGCCCACGTCCTCGGGGTGCGACAGGTCCGTCAGCGGCGTTCCGAGCAACCGGTCGGCGGGCGATCGGAGCAGCCTTTCCACCGAAGGACTTACGTAGTCGATCGTGCCCTCGGCGTCGACGGCCATGATGAAGTCCGACGAGTTGCGCACCAGCCAGCCGAACCTGGCCTCGGTCTTGCGGCGAGCCCGGTCCGCCTGGATGGCCTCTCTCACCGTGAAGTACTGGCGGACGATGACGGTGCCGCTCAGGGCGAGGCAGCTCGCGATGACGACCAGGTAGTGGCTTCCCATGTCGGCCACCAGCATGGCCAGCGGCACCAGGCCGATCCCGACGGCGACGTAGAAGAGGGGGCTGGGCCCGTGCTCCCGCATGAGGTCCTCGTGCTGGCGCCGGGCCTTCATCTCGATGCGGCCGCCGACGATCAGGGAGAAGCGGAAGAGCGCCAGGGAGATCTGTCCGACGGCCGCGGCCTGGTTGCTCACGGGTCCGAGCCCGCTCATCGCGACCGATCCGACGATCGCCGCGGCCCCGCCCAGGACGATGACCGTGGCGGCCCGCGGGGAGAGCCCCTCGGTTGGCCGCAGGGCGATTCGGGACAGCACGGCGATCGCCGCGACGGCGCCACCGATGAAGACAATTCGGGCCACCTGGCCCCACCCGGTGGCGGGCGGCAGCGCGTCGACGATGAAGAACCAGATCGACATCGCCGCGACGATGGCGATACCGAGGTGGTCCAGAACGTACTGGCTGCGCGCCCTCGCGGGGACGTCTCGGGCGGGGCGGAAGAGCAGCACCGCCGCGCCCATCAGGATCGGCGGAGCCAGATTGACGGTCACGGCGAAGTCGCCGGGAAGGATGTTCTGGGGCGCATCGGCGACCAGCCAGGCGGCATCTCCGGCGGCCATTGCGAGGCCGGCGAGCAGGATGAGACGCCACGGCAGCTCGTCGCTCTCACTGAGCCGGTTGTCGCGGGCAAGGCGGAGACACACGACCCCTATTGCGATGCCGGTGGGAACGAGCCAGAGATCTGTGGCCGTGGAGTGACCGTTCAGCCAAAGGCCGCCGCCGGCGGCGAGCGCGATGTAACCGGCCAGCCACAGCAAGGCGGCCAGCATCACGGGATCCGGACTGGGAGCGACGCGGGCGGCCCGCCCTCGAACGAGTCTCAGGCGGGGCTCCACGAATCCCCAGACAGGAATCCTGACCCTCTCGGCAGCGTGGCTGATGTCCATCCTTCGGAGGAGTCGGAAGGATGAGTCGGATTCCGTACGCGATTCGTGGGGTACTTACGTCGCGAACGAGATTCTCAGGCCCGGGTCTGCCTGAGGCGCGTCAGCGGCTCGCCGGGTCAGCCCCGGTCGGAGACCTCGCGGCTGTCACCCCGAAGCGCGCGCTGAGCGAGTCTCGACAGACCGCCGGGAAGGAGCCTGCTAGCCAGCGCCGCGATGCCGGCGACTACGAAGAGGCCGAGAAGCGCGGCCACCGTGTAGCTCCGCATCTTCCGTCGATTGGGTTGCGCTTCGTCCATCGGTCCCTGGCCTCCGCTGCTAGACGGGTCCCGAACTGGATTGCTCGATCTCCTCGAGACGCTTGATAGTCTCGATCAGCTGGCGGTAGAGCACCAGCAGGGCGTCCTGAGGAAGCGGACCCTCGTTCGCCATCGCCACGCGGACAAGGACCTCGCGCTCGCGCTCCGAGTCGGCTATGGGCCTGCCGTTCAGCTTCTTCGTCCTGCCGGCGGCCAGCCCGAGCCGGGCCCTGCGGTTGAGCAGGCCTACGATCTGTCGATCGAGCGCGTCTATCTCGGAGCGGAGCGTCTCCAGCTCGTCGGTCATCTATCGGTTCCGTCCTGAGTTCGGGCGGCGATCAGATCGAGGGCCATCGCGTAGCCCGCCGCGCCCTTGCCGGCGACTCGCTCCGCCGCGATGTCGTGGAGGTAGTTGACCTGCCGGAATGGCTCGCGCCGGTCCGGATCGGAGAGGTGAACCTCGACGAACGGTCGATCGACGCCCCTGAGCGCGTCCCGGAGCGAGACGCTCGTGTGGGTGAGCCCGCCGGCGTTCACGATCGCCCAGTCGAAGTCGCCCACCTGCAGGCGGTCGATCAGCGAGCCCTCGTGATTCGACTGGAAGAAGTCGATCTCGATCCCGAGCTCGCCGCCCCGTCGCCGCAGGTCTGTCTCGATCTCGGCCAGGGTGGTGCGGCCGTAGATCTCGGGCTCCCGCGTGCCGAGCAGGTTGAGGTTGGGTCCGTTCAGGACGAGCACGCGGGTCACGAGACTCCAGCCTCCGGAATTGGGGCCGCCGCGGCCGGACGATCCCATCCCTGGGCCAGGCGAAGCGCAGCCGACAGACCCGCATCGACTGCCGCCTGCGGGACGTCCGAGCGCACCACCACGCCGGTATCTGTCGGCAGGACCCAGCCGAGCCGGCCGAGAGCGTGCTTCTTGTCGGTCGCCATGTGCTCCAGGACCGCCTCCCGGGTGGTCGCCGGAGGCTCGACTCCAAGCCCGAGTCGATCGAGCAGGCCGCCGACCCGGGCGGCCCGCTCGGCCGTGGTCAGGCCCATGGCCAGGGCGATGGCAAAGGCGCCGCGCAGCCCGTAGGCCACGGCCTCGCCGTGCAGGATCGACTCGTATCCGGCCGCGGCCTCGATGCCGTGGCCGATGGTGTGGCCCAGGTTGAGCGTCTTGCGTACGCCCGACTCGCGGGCATCCGCGGTCACGACCTCGACTTTGGCCCAGGCGCAGCGCTCGACCATCTCGGCCACGGCCCCCGATTCGATCGGCTCCGAGTCGCCGTGCGAGTAGGCCTCGCCCTCCTCCTCGACCAGCTCGAGCAGTCGCTCGTCGCCGAGAACCGCCATCTTGATCACCTCGCCCAACGCGGCGCGGCGCTGCCGGGCGGGGAGCGTGGCGTTGTAGGAGACGTCCGCTATGAAAGCGGCGGGCTGATGAAAGGCGCCGACGAGGTTCTTGCCCTCCGGTATGTCCACGGCAGTCTTGCCGCCCAGGGCGGCGTCGATCTGGCCGACCAGGGTTGTCGGCACGTGCACGACCGCCACGCCCCGCAGGTAAGTGGCGGCGGCGAAGCCCGCCGCGTCGGTGAGCGCGCCGCCGCCGATCGCGACGAGGGTCTCGCTGCGGTCGACACGCATCCGCGCGAGCGAGCGGCAGGTGTTCTCGATGACCCGCATCCGCTTGGCCTTCTCGCCGCGTGGGAGAAGGACGCGCTCGACGGCCCAGCCTTCGGCCGAGAGCGCGGCCGCTATGCCCGCTCCGGCCACTTCCCACGTGCGCGGCTCGGCCAGGAGGATGGCCCGCCGGGCGTCGCCGCGGGTGAGCGCGGCGCTGACGGCGGTGGCGGCAATTCCGTGGCCGATCTCCACGCGCCCTATCGCGGTGTCGGCGCGGAGCAGGGTGACCGCGCTGCCGGGACCGTCGCCGATGTGCTGATCGAGGGTCCGAAGGATGGCGTCGAGGTGGACCGTGCCGCTTATCTGAAGCCCCGGGGCGTAGAAGCGGCGCCGGTCGGCGGCCAGCTGCCGGAGCGTCCCGACGGTGTCGCGGCCGGCGACGAGCGGGCGGACGTTGACGCTTCGCCCCAGGCGGCTCGCCAGGACTTCCGGCGAACCGTCCAGCCAGACCGGAAATCGTCCGCGGTACAGCAGCCAGCGGTTGCGCGGGTCGATGACGGCGCCGCCGCCGGTGGCGATGACGCGCCGGAGCTGGGGGTCCGGATCGGCCGGGCCGAGCGACAGGACGGCCTCTCGCTCGTGACGGCGGAAGCCGCTCTCACCCTCCTCGGCGAAAATGGCCGGCACGGTCTTGCCCGCCCGTCGTTCGATCACGTCGTCGAGATCGACGAACCTGGCGTTGTGGCGAGCCGCGAGACGGCGTCCGACGGCGCTCTTGCCGCTGCCGGGGAGACCGACGAGAACCAGATCCACGGCTACTCGCTTTCGGCTGGATGCGGGCCGCCGGGGCGGTCGCGGCGGCCGATGCCGGCGCGGGGGTCAGCGCCGGGAGTACCCGGTGCGGGGCCCCTGCGCGATCCGCTCCCGATAGCGGCCGACGGCCTCGAGGGTGTCGGCCAGGGTGTCGCCACCGAACTTCTCGAGAACCGCGTCGGCCAGGACCAGGCAGACCATCGCCTCCGCCACAACGCCGGCGGCCGGCACGACGCAGATGTCGCTGCGCTCGTAGTGGCCCTTGTCGACGGGCCGGCCCGTCAGCAGGTCGGCCGAGGGCAGGGGACGGGGCAGCGTGGAGATCGGCTTGACCGCGCCCCGGATCACGATCGGCTGGCCGTTGGAGATGCCGCCCTCGACGCCCCCGGCGTTGTTCGTCCGCCGGCCCCACTCGCCGGCCGCGTCGCGGCCCTCGATCACGTCCATGACCGCCGAGCCCGGCCGCCGGGTCTGCTCGAAGCCCAGCCCGAACTCGACGCCCTTCACGATGGGGATGCTCATGACCGCCCCGGCCAGGGCCCCGTCCAGGCGGCGATCCCAGTGCACGTGGCTTCCCAGGCCGATCGGAACGCCGGTCGCCACGACCTCGAAGACGCCGCCGGCCGTGTCGCCCTCCGCCCGAACCTGGTCGATGCGCGCGACCATCCGCTCCTCCGCCGCCGCGTCGGGGCAGCGCAGGGGACTCTCTTCGGCCTCGGCTCGCGACCGCCTGGCGCTCGACGGGTCGCAGGCGACGCCTCCCACCTCGGCCGTGAACGACCACACGTCGACGCCGATCTCGGCGAGCAGTGCCCGGGCGACGGCTCCGGCCGCCACTCGTGCCGCCGTCTCGCGCGCCGAGGCGCGCTCGAGAACGTTGCGAACGTCGTCGAAGTCGTACTTCGCGGCACCGGCCAGGTCGGCGTGGCCGGCCCTCAGACGCGTGATCGGAGTGGCCTTCCTGTCGCCAGCCTCGGCGAGCCCCGCAAGCTCCGCGACCTGCTCCTCGGTCAACGGCTCGACCTGCATGACCCGGGTCCAGTTCACCCAGTCGCGATTGCGAATGAGGAGCAGGATCGGCGAGCCGAGGGTCCGCCCATGCCGGACGCCGGAGAGAATCTCCGCCCGGTCCTGCTCGATGGACGTGCTCCGGGCTCCGCGGCCGTAGCCACGCTGGCGGCGGGCCAGATCGGCGGCAATCCCATCCGCCGTGATGGTAAGGCCGGCGGGCACGCCCTCGATCGTCACCGACAGGGCAGGGCCGTGCGACTCTCCGGCGGTGAGAAAGCGGAGACGGCCCATCGCGGATCCTAGGCGGGCCGGCCGGCGGCCGTGTCGCCGGAGGCCCCGGCCGTGGACTCGCCCGCCTCACCGGCCGGCCCCATGTCCACGGGAACCTGGCTCAGGCCGTGCTCGCGGAGCTTGTCGAGCTCCGCCTGCATGACCTCGATCGGAGCGGTCTGGCCGGTCCAAAGCTCGAAAGCGTGGGCGCCCTGCTGGAGAAACATCAACTCGCCGCCGAGCACGGTGTCGCCGGCCGAGGTCGCGTCCAGCATGAGCTGCGTGACCGGCGGGTTGTAGATGAGATCGACGACGAAGAGGTCGGGGGGCAGCAGCACTGGCGGAATCGGCGTCTCGCCCGGCGCCATGCCCAGGGCGGTGGCGTTGACCAGGACCCTGGTCTTGGCCAGCTCCGCCTCGAGGACGGACTCGTGCCAGGGCATCGCCCGCAGGTCCATGTGCGAGGCGCTGCGGCCGAAGTGGCGGACGAGCCCTTCGGCGCGGTGGAGGTGGCGGTTGAAGACGACGACGCGCTGGAATCCCTCGGCGATGAGCGCCGAGACGACTGCCCGAGCGGCGCCGCCGGCGCCGAGGACCACGGCGTGGCGCGGCATCTTCTGCCTGCCCACGACCTTGTCGAGGGCCGCCTTGAAGCCGGCCACGTCCGTGTTGTGGCCCACGAGCTTCTTGCCGTCTCGCGAGATGACGTTCACCGCGCCGGTCGCCTGGGCGTCTTCGGTCAGGTGGTCGACGAGCGGGACGACGTGCTCCTTGTGGGGGATGGTCACGTTGGCCCCGAGGAAATCGTCGCCCCGGAGCTCCGCGATCGCGTCCGCGAGGTCGATCTGGCGGCGGTCCCACAGCTCGTACCGGGCGTCGATCCCGAGGGCGTCGAAGGCAGCCTGCTGCATCGCGCCCGAGAAGGAATGGGCGACCGGATGACCGATCAGGACGACACGGTTGGTCATGCTCGCAGCCTTTCCAGTTCGGAGAAGAAGCTCGGGTACGAAACGGCCGCGCTGCCGGCGCGATCGATGGATGTGGAGCCGGAAGCGATCAGGCCGGCGACAGCGAAGGTCATTGCCAGCCGGTGGTCGTCCAGGGTTTGCGTTGCAGCCCCGACCAGCGGAGTGGGGCCGTGGACGGTGATGTCGTCGCCGTCGACGTCGATCCGCGCCCCGAGGGCGCGCAATCCGGTAACGATCCCGGAGATGCGATCGGATTCCTTGTTCCTTAGCTCTCCGGCGCCGCGGATCGTGGTCTCGCCGCGTGCTTGAGTGGCCGCCAGGCACAGGATCGGGATCTCGTCTATGGCCGCCGCCACTTCGTCCGGGCCCAGTTCGATGCCGTGAAGCTCGCTGGAGCGGACCGTCAGGTCGGCCAGCGGCTCGCCCTCTTCGCCGTCGTGTCGGGATTCGGCGGCCGACGTCGCGGCGATCGGCGTCTCCTCGATCGCGGCGCCCATCCTGACCAGAAGATCGATCCCGGCACGGCGCGTGGGATTGACGCCAACCGCGCGCAGGGTCAGCTCGGCGTCTGGGTGGATCGCCCCCGCGACCAGCCAGAAGGCAGCCGCGGACGGATCGGCCGGGACCATCTGGTCCAGCGGCCGAACCCGCGCGCCACCGTCGAGCGTCCAGGCCACCGGGCCTCCTCCTGAAGTCGTCGCCGGCTCCCGCCGGACATCGATGCCGCGGGACCGGAGCATCCGCTCCGTGTGGTCTCGCGTGGCGACCGCCTCGCGCACCGTCGTGCGCCCTTCCGCGCGAAGGCCCGCCAGCAGAATCGCCGACTTGACCTGGGCGCTCGGTACGCGGGTCGTGAAGTCGATGGCTCGAAGCCGATGACGACCGATGACGACCAGCGGAGGGAGGGTATCGGAACGACGGGCGTACAGCGCCGCGCCCATCGAGCGCAGCGGTTCGATGATACGGGCCACCGGACGGCTCCGCAACGAAGCGTCGCCGTCCAGGACGGCAAAGAAGGGCAGGCTCGCGAGCACTCCGCTGCACAGCCGGAGGCTGGTACCGGAGTTGCGGCAGTCGAGCACTTCGTCCGGTTCGTGGAGGCCGTCGGCGCCCGGCGAGGCCACGCGGTAGTCGACGTTCAGGCCGTTGCCGCGAACCCGCTCGACCGTAGCCCCCAGAGCGGCGATCACGCCGGCCGTGGCCTGGACGTCACGCCCATCGCCCGCGCCGGCGACCAGACTCTCGCCTTCGGCGAGCGCGGCCAGGATGAGGGCTCGGTGTGAGATGGACTTATCGCCGGGCAGGCTCGGCTCTCCGCGCAGGCGCACGGATCGCGACACAGACCGGGGCGGCTCCCCGGCGAGCGACCGCGCGGCCATGCGTCAGTGCTTGCTCGCGCCTTCGACCCGGGTCGGGGCCGCCATGGCGAACGGGTCCTTGATCAGGGTCCGAACCACGTCGTGGATCTTGCCCAGGGCGCCGGCCATGTCCGCGAACTGCTCGAAGGTGAGCGACTGCTCGCCGTCGGACCTGGCCTCGTCCGGATTCGGGTGGACCTCGACCATGATGCCGTCGGCGCCCGCCGCGACGGCCGCGAGGGCCATCGGCTTGACCAGCCAGCGCTTGCCCGTCGCGTGGGACGGGTCGACGATCACCGGCAGGTGGGTCAGGTGATGGAGCAGCGGCACTGCCGTGAGGTCGAGGGTGTTGCGCGTGTAGGTCTCGAATGTCCGGATGCCCCGCTCGCACAGGATGACGTGCGGATTGCCCGAGGAGACGATGTACTCGGCGGCCATCAGCCACTCTTCTATCGTGGCGCCGTAGCCGCGCTTGAGCATGACCGGCCGGCCCGCCTTGCCGACCGCAGTCAGGAGCGAGTAGTTCTGCATGTTCCGCGTGCCGACCTGGAGGATGTCGGAGTGCTTGGCGACGACTTCGACCTGGCTCGGCTCCATGACCTCGGTGACCGTCGGCAGGCCGGTCTCCTTGCTGGCCTCGGCCAGGAAGCGCAACCCTTCGACGCCGAGCCCCTGGAACGCGTACGGGCTCGTTCTCGGCTTGAAGGCGCCGCCTCGCAGGATCGTCGCGCCGGCCGCTGCCACGCTGCGCGCGGTCTCGAGCATCATCTCGCGGCCCTCGATGGAGCAGGGGCCGGCCATGATCGTGAGGTTGCCGTTGCCCACCCTGGTGCCCAACACCTCGATCACCGTGTCGTCGGGGTGCGATTCGCGTGAGGTCAGCTTGTACGGGCGCGTGATCGGCGTCACCGACTCGACGCCGGGCATCACGGACAGTTTGCTCATGAGAAGGTCCCTCACCGGAGCCACATCGCCCAGGACCGCGATCACGACCCGCTGCGCGCCGTAGTTGTCGTGGGGCGTCAGGTTGTACGAGCGGAGCTGGTCGCGAACGTTCGCAGCTTCCTGCTCCGTCGCGCCCATCGACATCACGATGATCATTTGGCGGTCCTCCTCGTGGGGGCCTGCCGGCGAGGGTCCTGGTCGGGCAACAAAAAAGCAGAGGCGATGCCTCTGCTCCTACCCGGCACGACCCGCGATCCCGGGCCTAGGCTCCGGGAACGGTCATGCCGGGTAGCGATAAAAGTAGAAGATGCGTTCCATGGCAGTTCCGGGACATTACCGGGACCGGCGCGCGGTGTCAAATAGAATCGGCCATGAGGGGCGGCCTCCCGCGGTCACCCGTTCCTTGACCGCGGTGCTAGCTTGATTCTGAAAGAATGCCGGCGGCCGGAGAACCGTCCATTCTTGAGGAGTGTCGTCGATGAGCGATTCCAAGCGAACTGCCGTGACGAATGCCGGTGCGTTCATGGGGCCGGACATGATGATCCCCGCCCCGATGAACGCCCAGAGTCAGAAGGAGACTGGCAAGTCCGGGGCCGAAGACGATTGGAAGCTCCCGCTGGGTCCAATCGATGAGATCGAGGGCCACGAAGAGGAGCCCGAACCCGTTGCCGCGGGCCACTCCGGACTGTTGCACCGCCTTACTCACCGGGGCTGACCGACCGCGCTCTTGGGGCTGCCGCGCGAGAGCCGTGTTCTACGGAGGGATGAGCGCACCCGGGGGATGCATTCCACGGCCGGACCCGGAATCGGAACGACCCCGAGAGGCCTTCTCGGGGTCGTTTCACGTTCAGATGTTGGCGCGCCCGGCGGGACTCGAACCCACGGCCTTCAGGTCCGCAACCTGACGCTCTATCCACTGAGCTACGGGCGCGCGCCGCTGTGCCTCCGGGGCGGAGAGACTGGCGGAGAGGGAGGGATTCGAACCCTCGAGGCAGGTTACCCCACCTGGCGGTTTAGCAAACCGCTGCACTAGACCGGCTATGCGACCTCTCCAGGAGCCACAGCGGCGCGGATTCTAGCATGGCCGGAGGCCGTCGCAGCAAGGGTTGCCCCGAGAAGCTCCGAGCAGGTGCCGCCTCGACCGCCCGGCCTCCCACGTGGGCTTCGACCACACGCCGCGGCACGTTGCCGGCTTACTCCTCGGCCAGCCCTTCGAGCCAGAACCGGACGAACAGCCGCGTGACGAGCCCGCCGCCCAACCGCTCCCGGCCGATGGCATTCGGCTCCAGGCCGGCCGCGGTGGCGACCTTCATCATCTCCGAGGGCTCGATGGTGAGAATGCCGAGGTCGTAGATCAGGGCGATCCCGTCCGGCTTCAACACCCGCGCGATCTCCGCGAATACGTCCGCCGGCTCGCTCCAGTGATGCAGGCTGAGAGTCGACACGATCAGGTCGACCGACGCGTCGTCGAAGGGCAGGTTCGCGGCGTCGCCCACGACGAACTTGAGCCGCCCGTCCGTTGTGGCGTGGCGGCTGGCCCACAGGAGCATGCTGGGCGAGAGGTCCAGGCCGACGATTCGCGCGTCGCGAACCCGTTTCGAGATCTCGACGGCAAGGTCGCCGGGTCCGCAGCCCAGATCGACGATGGTCGGTCGGCGGATCCGGCCGTGAGTCGACAGTTCGTCGGCCACGTCCTCGGCCACGCGGCGGTACAGGCGCCCCAGGATCGGCGCGAAGAAGTGGGCGTAGGTGGCGCTCTCCGGCTCCGAAAAGCGCTCGACGCGAGCGTCGAGCCAGCGGGCCGCGGAGCGCGTGGCGCGCCGGCCCGGCCGCGTGAAGGCGGCCAGGACGCCTACGAGAAGGATCGCCCGGAGCAGCCGGCGCAAACCCTTGCTGCGGCTGCGGTTCGTTGCGCCGCCCGCGCCGCCCGCGCCGATCGCGCCGATCGCGCCCCTCGGATCGCCTTCCGCCGGGCCAGGGCCACCACTTCGGCGTGGCCATTTCATGAGCAGCCCCCCTTATCCTGCGTACCTGATGGCTTTGTCGACGAGATCCTGAGGGTACGTCCCAGGTCCCACGCGGATTCGCGGTATTTGCAGCCTGTTGGGCCAGGTCTCGGCCTCCGTGCCGCCCTCGATGACCGCGATCTGGATGCCGGGCGTGGCGGCCACGGCGGCGGCAACCTGGGCATCGGTCAGTCCCAGGGGGTAGGCGAACGACTGCGGCCACACGCCGATGTCGCGGGCGATCAGCGCCGATGCCCCATAGATCTCCGTCCTCAGCTGGTCGGGGGTCTTGAGCATCAGGTTGACGTGGCTGATGGTGTGGTTGCCGATCTCGTTGCCGGCTGCCAGCAGCGCCTGGAGCTCGCTGACCGTGAGGTGGTCGGCTCGGCCGATCTGACCCGCCACGACGAAGTAGGTGGCCACGAAGCCGTGGCTCCGAAGGATTGGGAAGGCGCTCGTGTAGCCATCCTCGTAACCGTCGTCGAAAGTGACGACGAAACTCTTCGGCGCCGGCTGGACCCCCATGCGCAGGTCGTCGCCGAGCTGGCCCATGGTGATGGTGTGCCAGCCAGCTTGCGCCATCGCGTCCATCTGAGCCGCGAATGCGTCGGGAGGCACGATGAGAAAACGGCGCGAGCCTGTTTCCCCGGCGGCCGTCTTGATCCTGTGATATTCGAGGATCGGCACGTGGAGCACGAAATCAGGGCCGGCGCCGGTCTCGATCGACGGCATCGGACTCGGCGGCGTCGGCCCGCAGTCCGGGTCCACGAGCGGGTCGCAGGAGGGGTCGGCGTTCGGCCCAGCGGAGGGCAGGGGAGACGCAGCCGCGGGCGCGTCCTCGACCTCGGTGGGGCGAGGCACCGCGGTCGGCGTCGCCCGGGAGGGCATCGCGTAGGCGATCCGGCTGCCGTCCGGCGAGGCGGAGCGGTTGCCGGCCTGGATGTCGCCGATCCCCGAGCCGGTCAGTGCCGCTCCGACGACGATCGCCAGCACCAGCGCGACCGAGCCTGCGGCGCCGGCGGCAGCGACATGGGCGGTCCTCCGCCCGGACAGGCGGAAACGACGAACAAAGGTGCGCGCCAACTCCCTCACGGCCGGTATTGTGAGGGCTGATCGCCTGTTCGGTGAATCTCGGCGCCGGCGTTCCGCGACGGGGGATCGCAGTCGCTCGACGCGTTTGCCGGTGAACGGGCGCGTTCGCCTGCGCGGGCCGCCGTCCGAAGGGAGTGGAATGGAGCGTATCGGGTTCGTCGGCCTGGGCACCATGGGCTCCGCGATGGCCGCCAATCTTCTTCGCGCCGGGGCCCACCTGACGGTGTGGAACCGCACGCCGGGAAGGGCTTCGAGCGTGGTCGAGTTGGGAGCGACGGAGGCCGGGTCGCCGGCGGAGGTGGCCGCCCGCTCCGACATCACGGTCGTGTGCGTCTCGGACACGCCCGACGTCGAGGCCGTGCTGTTCGGCCCCGACGGCATCGCCGCCGGGGCGGCACCCGGAACTCTCGTGATCGACTGTTCGACGATCGCACCCGACGCGACCCGCGAGTTCGGTCGGCGGCTCGCCGCCGCCGGCGTGAGGATGGTGGACGCGCCCGTGTCGGGCGGCTCGGAGGGGGCGCGGCTCGGCACGCTGACGATGTTCGTCGGCGGAGTGGAGGGCGACGTGGCCCGAGCCCGGCCCGTTCTGGAGGCCATGGGCAAGACGGTCACCCACCTCGGCCCGCTCGGCAGCGGCCAGGCCGCCAAGGCCGTCAATCAGGTGATCATCGGCGGCGCCTACCTGGGTGTCGCCGAAGGGATCGTGCTCGGCATCAGGGCCGGCCTCGATCCCAGGCGGCTCGTGGAGGCTCTGTCCGGTGGCGCAGCCCAGAGCTGGGTCCTGGCCAACCGCAGCGGCCGGATGATCGACGACGAATACCCGCTCGGATTCCGCCTTGCCCTGCATCGAAAGGACCTGGGCATCGCCCTGGAGCTGGCGGGCGAGACGGGCGTAATGCTCCCTGTGGCGATGCTCGCCGCGGCCCTTGAGGACCGGCTTCTGGCGGGCGGTCACGGCGACGAGGACATGTCGGTGCTGGCCCGCGCATACGCGACCTGTCCGAGCCGGTACCGCCGCCGGCGGTCGCGGACGACGGTGCCGGCAACGGGCCGGCCGACACCGCAGAACCCGGCCGCGGGCCTGTATGATCAGTTCATGAACTACGAGTTGTTCATGGGAGAGGCGCTGGCCGAGGCGCAGGCCGCCTTGGACCAGGGCAAGGCGCCGATCGGTGCCGTCGCGGTGGTCAACGACGCGATGGTGGCCCGAGCCCACGATCGGGTGCAGGAATCCAACGACCCCACGGCCCACGCCGTCGTGGTGGCCCTTCGCGAGGCCAGTCGCAAGCTGGGCCGCGATCGACTCGCCGACGCCACGATCTTCGTCACCCGCGAGCCCTGCCCCATGTGCGTCGGCGCTCTTCTCGCCAGTGACGTGGAGGCCCTGGTCTACGCCGTCTCGAATCCGGTCGACGGCGCCGCCGGCAGCGTGATCCAGCTGGCCCAGGACGGCAGGCTGGCTCGCAGGATCAAGGTGGTCAGCGGCATCCGCTGCGAGGAAGCCGAAGAGCTGTTCGCGAGCGCGGAACCGGTCGAGCACCTTCGCTCCGCCGAGAGTCTCAAGCCCGCGATCGGCTGAGCACGGCCGGCCCGACCCTCGCCGGTTCCAGTTTCGCCTGCGCCAGGGCTCCCGCCCGAGCCATGCGCGGGCCCCGTTCCGCGAGCCGAGTAGAACGTCCGCGCGGCTCTGGTATCCTCTCGCGCGGAGAGGTGTCCGAGTGGTTGATGGTGCCGCTCTCGAAAAGCGGTGTGCGAGAGCACCGCGGGTTCGAATCCCGCCCTCTCCGCCACTCCTCTGACTCGAGCCCGCAGGTGCGGGCGCGTCGCCGGTGGGCCGCCGGCGGCGTTTCGCCGGTCCACGCGTCGGCGAACCGGGCCCGTCGAGGGCCGCCGCCGCGGAGAGGTCGCCTAGTGGCCTAGGGCGCCGCACTGGAAATGCGGTATAGCGCAAGCTATCGAGGGTTCAAATCCCTCCCTCTCCGCCACCTTCTCACGGGCCCTTCGTGCGGCCGCAACGCGTGACGACCTTGCCGCCGACGGGCAGCGGGCGGCCTCGCGAGCCGGTGATCCACCGGAGCTGCTGGGGCCGCACTCACGGCCTGCTATGATTCCCGGGCCGTGCTAGGCGGGGAACTAGCGGTGCCCTGTAACCTGCAATCCGCTCCAGCAGGGCTGAATTCCCTCCCGAGGTCCCCGCTCTCGAATGCCGCCGCTCCTGGTGACGTTGAGGGCCGGGTCCCGCGCAGCGGCGGCTCGTGAATCGTGTCAGGTCCGGAAGGAAGCAGCACTAAGCGATGATCGTCGGGTGCCGCGGTTCGGCCTGGCCTGAGCTGCCTTCAGCGGTGGGCGCGGAAGTGACGGATCGACGGAGGGTGCACGGCACTCGAACCTGCGGTCGACCGATCGATTCGGCCGCGTCGTCTTTGGTGTTGCCCGCGCCGGCAGGAGCGTCGTGAGTTCGACCCCACCCCACCAGGCAATCTATCGACGCTGGCGCGCCCAGACCTTCGGCCAGATCGTCGGTCAGGGGGCCGTCGTCGAGACGCTCCAGAACGGCGTGCGCTCCGGCCGGACCTCCCATGCCTACCTCTTCGTCGGGCCGCGCGGCACCGGCAAGACCTCGCTCGCGCGGATTCTCGCCAAGGCTCTCAACTGCTCCAACCTGAAGGACGGCGAGCCGTGCGATGCCTGCCCGTCGTGCGCGGCCATCCGTGAGGGCCGGGCCCTCGACGTCCAGGAATTCGATGCGGCCTCGAACAACACCGTCGGTGACATGCGCGAACTGCTGCCGCGAGTCTTCACCGCGCCGTCCGACCTGCGCCGCAAGGTCTTCATCATCGACGAGGTCCAGCGGATCACCCAGGGTTGGGACGTGCTCCTCAAGACGCTCGAGGAACCGCCCGACCACGCGGTCTTCGTCTTCTGCACGACCGACAGCAGCGGCATCAGGCCGGCCGTGCTGTCCCGAGTCCAGCGCTTCGACTTCCGCCGCCTGACCGTTGCCGAGATCGCCGGCAAGCTGCGAACCATTCTCCACGGGGACGGTCGAACCGCCCAGCCCGAAGCGATCGACCTGATCGCGCGCCTGGCGGCCGGCGGCATGCGCGACGCCGAGTCCATGCTCGACCAGCTTCTGGCGACGGACGCTGGTGACTTGACCGCGGACCGGGTGCGCGAGGTGCTCGGCCTGGTCGACGAGGAGACGGTCGAGGAATTCCTCCAGGCCCTGGTGACGGGCGAGCCTGTGGCGGGCATCGATGTGCTCGACGCTCTGGAGGAGCGGGGCCGCGACCTGCGAGCCTTCACCGACCAGGCCGTCGAGAGACTGAGGGTGGCGCTGGTTGCTTCCCTGGGGCGCGGGACGGCGGACGGCCTCGCCGCCGCGGGTCCCGCGATTCTGGCCGCTGCGGCCCGTCGAATCGCCTCGATAGATCCGGCTCACCCGGGTCCCGGCGGTCTGCGCCTGCAGCTGGAGCTGGCGCTGCTCGCGCCGACCGAAGCCGAGGCGTCCGCTCGGGCTCTGCCGCCCTTCCCGGCTGCCGCAGGGTTGGCATCGGCGCCGGCCAGGGTGCCTGCCTCTGCGCCGGCACAGGCTTCAGTACCGGCCCGCACCATCGACCGGCCGTCCGAGCCGCCGCCATCGAGCGTCGAGCCGCCGGACGAGCCGCCTCCGCCCGCCCCGAAGCCGGCCGCGCCGGGGCCAAGCGTCGAGCGCCCAACTGCCCCCCGCAAGATGCCCGAGTCGGCTCCGGCGCACCCGCCGACGGCCGGCTCGAGCCGCGCGTCCGTGCCAGCTTCCGCGCCTCCGCCGCCTGCCGCGACCGAGACCCGCACCGGCCCCACCCTCCAGTTGCTACTGGAACGCTGGGCCGAGGTGGTGGAGGTCATAAGCAAGAGCCCGCCCACGAAGCCCTTGATCCTGGCCTGCAGGCCGGTGGGTGTGGACGGCAAAGTCGTGACTCTCGGCTTCCCCGAGGCGCAGAGCTTCTTCAAGGACGTCGCCGAGCGCCGGCGGGCCATCCTGGAAGACGGCGTCAGCCGCGTGCTGGGCATTCCGGTCTCGGTTCGCTGCGTTGCCGCGAACGTGGAGGTTTCGCCGCTGCCGGAGGATCCGGACAGCTCCCGTCTCCTGACCGAGTTCCGTCGTATCTACGGCGATGACGTGGTCGACGTCGGGGACGTGGGCTAGCTCGATCTGGGCTTGACCGCGCGAATCGCCGCCGCAACCGCCCCTCGCAGGATCACATCCTTGGCCGTGGCGATCCGGCGTCGGTGCTCGGCCGAGTCGTCGAATACGGTGTGGCCGATTGCGAGGTTGTCCAGGAGGGCGAAAGCCCCCGCGCTCGCGACCCCGAAGTGCGCCGCGACCGAGGCCGTCACCGCGCACTCCATCTCGACGCCCGCGTAGCCACGGCGCCGCCACCTGGCGATGTCGCTGTACCTGTCGAAGTTGATGGTGGTCGTGGTCAGGAGCATCCCTGAACGCAATTCCGCGCCGTCGAGCCGAAACCCGATCTCTTCTCGCAGCAGCCCGGAGAGCATGTGGTCAGGCTCGATCGGCTTGTCGCGGGACAACTGGCGTGAGACACCGTCGCGGCCGACCACGAGCGTTGGGACGAGCACGTCGCCGACGCTGCAACCGTCGGCCAGGCCACCGTACGAGCCGATCTGGATCAACGCCCTCGCCCCGCAAGCCACGGCCGCATGGGCAAGCATGGCCGTCATCGCGCCTCCGACCACGACCCCGATCCAGACCCGTCGATCCGCCTCTTCGATCACCAGGTTGTGTGCGCCAGCTATCCGGGCGTCCGGCCAGATGGCTCGCACCCGATCGAAGTAGATGCTCTCCACCCACTGTCCCACCAGAATGGCGGCGTCCGGTATGTCGGCGTCGCTGATGTCGAAGGCTCTCTGGATCGACGCCGCCGGAGCGTTCAGATAGGGCATGCTCGGATGCTACCGGGGACGCTCGTCCGTCAAGTCAGCGCTTCGAGAGTGCCGGCGGCGAAGGTTATCGGTCGGCCCGCGGCGCCGTGCAATGCGACGCCTTTTCGGCCAGACTTCGGAGCGAGCGGTCCCAACACTCGGCGCAAAGCGGCATCAGGAGGAAGCACGAGATGAGCATGGCCAACCTGCAGCGCATGGCGATGCAGATGCAGCAGGCCGTCGAGCGGGTCAAGCAGGAGCTGGCCGAAGCCAGAGTCGACGGATCCGCGGGAGGCGGCGTCGTCAAGGCCGTCGTGACCGGCGACCAGAAGCTCGTCAGCGTCACCATCGATCCGTCGGCCGTGGATCCCGCCGACGTGGAGATGCTGCAGGACCTCATCGTCGCCGCCGTCAACGACGCCTTGCGCGCCGCTCGGGAGCTCGGCGACAGCAAGATGGCGGCCGTTACCGGCGGGCTCCGCCTGCCCGGAATGTAGCCCGCGGCCGTGCCTGCGCCCCTGATCGAGCCGGTGGCCCGGCTCATCGAATCGTTCTCCCGCCTGCCCGGCATCGGGCCGAAGACCGCCTCGCGTCTGACGTTCCACCTCTTGCGCGCTCCGGAAACCGAGGCTCGCGCGCTGGCCGCGGCGCTGATCGCCGTGCGCGAGCAGGTCGTCTTCTGCGAGCGCTGCTTCAACATCGCGGACCGGCCAGTGTGCTCGATCTGCTCCGACCCGGGGCGCGACTTGAGCCGCCTGTGCGTGGTCGAGGAGCCGCTCGACGTCCTTGCGTTGGAGCGCACCGGCGAGTTCAAGGGGCTGTACCACGTCCTTCACGGCTCCATCTCGCCGATCGACGGCGTGGGTCCGGATCGACTGAAGATCCGGGAGTTGCTCGATAGGGCCGAGGAGGCGAAGCTCGCCGGCGAGCCCTTCGAGGAGGTTGTCATTGCCACCAACCCAACCCTCGAAGGAGAGGCCACGGCCATGTACGTGGCCGAGCGACTGGAGCCGCTGGTCGGCAGCGTCACTCGCATCGCCCGCGGGCTCCCCGTCGGCGGCGACCTCGAGTACGCCGACGAGGTCACACTGATCCGAGCCCTCCAGGGCCGGCGAGCGATGCCATGACCGCGTGCCCGATGACGGCTCGCCCCATCGCGGGGCGCCGAATAGCGTCGATTGAGGTCGCCGTCCGTCCATCCGTCCTGTCCGGCGGCTCGACTGCCGGCTACGTCAGGGGTGACCCGTGAGCCAGCTCATCAACGAGATCCTGCTGCGCCTCGCCAAACTGGCGGCGGCCGGCATCATCGGCGCGATCGTGTATCTGATCGCCGTCGGGCCGCTGAGCGCGACCCCGACCTTCGAACTCGCGGCCCTGTGCTGGATCAGCGCCTCGGTGGCATTGCTGCTGGTGGAGAGCAGCCCGATCTAGAGGCGTCTCGATCCGGGGAGCTGACGGGTAAACCCGAGCGCGAAACCCGGGAAGCGCGCGGTTCCGACCACCGCCCAGGGCCGGGCGGAGGGGCTGCCGACGGTCGCGTTTGACACCTGGCTCAGGGCCCCTTACCATTCCGCCTCGCGCCCTGGTCCGGCGGTTCTGCGGACCGTCGGCGAGCGGGCCGTCCGGGTTCCCCTCGCTTGACAGTGATGAGGTACACCCTCATCATTGGAGCGTTGCGCCTGGCGCGGTCGTGCGCCCCGAGCGCGGGCACCTTAACAATTGAAGAGTGGCAGGAAATCCGGTAAGGATCGAGCGGGAAACAACCCTCGGACCAAAACCAACCGCAAGGTTGGTCGTCAGTCGCAAGGCTGACGTTTTGTCGGAGAGTTTGATCCTGGCTCAGGATAAACGCTGGCGGCGTGCATGAGACATGCAAGTCGAACGGACGATCGGGCTTGCTCGATCGTTAGTGGCGGACGGCTGAGTAACGCGTAGGTGACCTGCCCCGAAGTGGGGAATAACTGCCCGAAAGGGTGGCTAATACCGCATGTGGTGTCACGTTCAGTTGTGACTCCAAAGCCGCAAGGCGCTTCGGGAGGGGCCTGCGTCCGATTAGCTCGTTGGTGGGGTAACGGCTCACCAAGGCGACGATCGGTAGGTGGTCTGAGAGGACGATCACCCAGACTGGGACTGAGACACGGCCCAGACTCCTACGGGAGGCAGCAGTCGGGAATTTTGGGCAATGGGCGAAAGCCTGACCCAGCAACGCCGCGTGAGGGATGAAGGCCTTCGGGTCGTAAACCTCTTTTCTCAGGGACGATGATGACGGTACCTGAGGAAGAAGCCACGGCTAACTACGTGCCAGCAGCCGCGGTAATACGTAGGTGGCGAGCGTTGTCCGGATTTACTGGGCGTAAAGAGCGCGCAGGCGGTCGTACAAGTCGAATGTGAAAGCCCCCGGCTCAACTGGGGAGGGTCATTCGATACTGTTCGACTCGAAGGCAGGAGAGGGAAGCGGAATTCCCGGTGTAGTGGTGAAATGCGTAGATATCGGGAGGAACACCAGTGGCGAAGGCGGCTTCCTGGCCTGTTCTTGACGCTGAGGCGCGAAAGCTAGGGTAGCAAACGGGATTAGATACCCCGGTAGTCCTAGCCGTAAACGATGGACACTAGGTGTTGGCGGTATCAACCCCGCCAGTGCCGTAGCTAACGCATTAAGTGTCCCGCCTGGGGAGTACGGCCGCAAGGCTAAAACTCAAAGGAATTGACGGGGGCCCGCACAAGCAGCGGAGCGTGGGGTTTAATTCGACGCAACGCGAAGAACCTTACCAGGACTTGACATGGCCAGGACCGCGGCGGAAACGTCGCCTCCCCGCAAGGGGTCTGGTCACAGGTGTTGCATGGCTGTCGTCAGCTCGTGTCGTGAGATGTTGGGTTAAGTCCCGCAACGAGCGCAACCCCTACTGTGTGTTGTATCACTCACACGGGACTGCCGAGAGAAACTCGGAGGAAGGTGGGGATGACGTCAAGTCAGCATGGCCCTTACGTCCTGGGCTACACCCACGCTACAATGGCCGGTACAACGGGCGGCGAAACCGCGAGGTGGAGCAAATCCCTTAAAGCCGGTCTCAGTTCGGATTGTAGGCTGCAACTCGCCTGCATGAAGCCGGAGTTGCTAGTAACCGCCGGTCAGCATACGGCGGTGAATATGTTCCCGGGCCTTGTACACACCGCCCGTCACGTCATGAAAGTCGGCAACACCCGAAGCCGGTGGGCCAACCGCAAGGAGGCAGCCGTCGAAGGTGGGGTCGGTGATTGGGACGAAGTCGTAACAAGGTAGCCGTACCGGAAGGTGCGGCTGGATCACCTCCTTTCTAGGGAGATCCGAGTCGAGGTCCATCGGTGTGATCTCGGCGTTGATGGCTCCCAGGTTGATCGTCGCGATCGACACCGCGCTACCGCCAGGTGAGCGTGGCGCCGGCAGGGCCGAGTCTCTCGGCTGAGTCGGTGAGATCGACGGCGACCTGGCACAAGCACCGATACCGCTCTATACGAGCCGGAATTCCTGTCACTCTTCAAGGGTTAGGGTGCACCGCGTGGCGACCGACAGTCGACGAGCGTCGGCACCGCCAGGCGGGCGATTAGCTCAGCTGGTTAGAGCGCTGCCCTGATAAGGCAGAGGTCACTGGTTCGAGTCCAGTATCGCCCACCACTTCGCATTGCCGTCTGGGGACGTAGCTCAGCTGGCAGAGCATCTCCTTTGCAAGGAGAGGGTCAGGAGTTCGAGTCTCCTCGTCTCCACCACCCCGAAGGATCGGAGGACACGCCGCTGCCTCCGTGGCACCTGAAAGAAACTGAATAGCGGGGCGCGAAGCCCCAACGAGCTCGAGCGCAAACGCTGTGGGAACGGCGGCTCGGCGAGATCGAGCCGTCGTTTTGTGTCTGGACATGCATCGCTCCTCTGATCCGTGGGAAAAGACCCACCGACCAGCGGACCGCTGGCGGCGAACCCCAGGTTCGCTCGAGGCCGAAAGGCCGGACCTTAACAACTGGATAGTGTTTCGGCAGATTGAAGATCTTCAATTTCGCCGAGTTGTGTGCAAGGTGCATCCCGGGCCACATGGCAGCTGACCGCTTGGTGAGTTGCTGTGGTGGTCAAGCTACAAAGGGCACTAGGTGGATGCCTTGGCGCCAAGAGCCGATGAAGGACGTGGCAGGCTGCGAAAAGCTTCGGGGAGTCGCGAGCAGACTTTGATCCGGAGATGTCCGAATGGGGAAACCCGGCTGGGGTAATGCCCGGTCACTACTGGTTGAATACATAGGCCAGTAAGAGGTAAGCCAGCGAACTGAAACATCTCAGTAGCTGGAGGAAAAGAGATTATTCCCTGAGTAGTGGCGAGCGAAACGGGAATAGCCCAAACCCACTCAGCGCGATAGGTTGCAGCCGTTTCTGAGTGGGGGTTGAAGGAGTTGATGGCGAGACCCTGCAAGGTCTCGGCGGAGTTACAAAACCATTCGCTAGTCGAACCTGTCAGGAAGGGCAGGCCGTAGAGGGTGACAGCCCCGTAGACGAAAGCGACATGGCCTCCGTTATCGACCACCTGAGTACCACGTGGAAGGTCTCTCATGTGGGAAACTGGGCGGACCACCGTCTAAGGCTAAATACTCTTGGCGACCGATAGTGAACGAGTACCGTGAGGGAAAGGTGAAAAGTACCCCGGAAGGGGAGTGAAATAGAACCTGAAACCGAGTGCCTACAAGCAGTCAAAGGGTGTTGCCGAACAGCTTGCTGGTCGGTAGCCTGATGGCGTGCCTTTTGAAGAATGAGCCGACGAGTTACTTGCGCGTGGCGAGGTTAAGTCCCAGAAGGACGGAGCCGGAGCGAAAGCGAGTCTGAATAGGGCGTTTAGTCGCGTGCAGTAGACCCGAAACCGAGTGACCTATCCATGGCCAGGTTGAAGCGGGAGTAATGTCTCGTGGAGGACCGAACTCACTAGCGTTGAAAAGCTAGGGGATGAGCTGTGGATGGAGGTGAAATGCCAATCGAACTCGGAGATAGCTGGTTCTCCCCGAAATGCCTCTAGGGGCAGCCTCGGGCGTTCAATCACGGGGGTAGAGCACTGGATGGGCTAGGGGGCTTCCCGCTTACCAAACCCAACCAAACTCCGAATCCCGTGATTCTAGAGCTCGGGAGTGAGACTGCGAGGGCTAAGCTTCGTGGTCTAAAGGAAAACAGTCCAGACCGCCAGCTAAGGTCCCTAAATCCAAGCTAAGTGGTAAAGGATGTGGATTTGCGTAGACAACCAGGATGTTGGCTCAGAAGCAGCCACCATTGAAAGAGTGCGTAACAGCTCACTGGTCAAGTGGATCCGCGCCGAAAATTCAGCGGGGCTCAAGCTTGGTACCGAAGCTGCGGATCTGTGGATCGGCTTGCCGATCCATGGGTGGTAGGGGAGCGTTCTGTCCGCTGAGAAGGTCGACCGTGAGGACGGCTGGAGCTGACGGAAGTGCGAATGTCGGCATGAGTAGCGAGATGTGAGTGAGAATCTCACACGCCGTAAGCCTAAGGTTTCCTGAGGAAGGCTCGTCCACTCAGGGTTAGTCGGGCCTAAGCCGAGGACGAAAGTCGTAGGCGATGGACATCCGGTTGATATTCCGGAACCACCTTAGATCGTTTGCACCGCAAGGTGTCGCCTGGGGGTAGGCGAACGGAGGTTGACCGACGCAAGTCGGTCGAGTCCCGGAGCCGAGCCCAGGTGAGAGCAAGGGCATGACACAGCGTGGTAGTTCGAGCGCGTTCTTGGCTATACGCGTCTAAGCCGGTAGGGGGAGAGGACAGGCAAATCCGTCTTCTCATTCAACCCCGAGCAGCGATGGAAAGCAGCGCATGCTGCGATTCGAGTGAGCCATGCTGGCAAGAAAAGTGTCTAGCGAGATCGAAGGTGTCCGTACCGCAATCCGACACAGGTAGGCGGGTAGAGAATACCAAGGCGATCGGGAGAACCCTCGTAAAGGAACTCGGCAACATGGCCCCGTAACTTCGGGATAAGGGGCGCTTCGCAATTGCTGCTTGCAGTGATTGATCGAAGCCGCAGTGAAAAGGCCCAGGCGACTGTTTAGCAAAAACACAGGTCTCTGCGAAAGCGAAAGCTGACGTATAGGGGCTGACGCCTGCCCAGTGCCGGAAGGTTAAGAGGAGGGGTGCAAGCTCTGAATCGAAGCCCCGGTAAACGGCGGCCGTAACTATAACGGTCCTAAGGTAGCGAAATTCCTTGTCGGGTAAGTTCCGACCCGCACGAATGGCGTAACGATCTGGGCGCTGTCTCTACGAGGGATCCGGCGAAATTGAAGTACCTGTGAAGATGCAGGTTACCCGCGATAGGGCAAAAAGACCCCGTGGAGCTTTACTGCACCCTGTCATTGGATTGGGCTTTAGCATGTGTAGGATAGGTGGGAGGCTGAGAAGCCGGGGCGCTAGCTTCGGTGGAGCCAACGTTGAAATACCACCCTTGTTGAAGTTCGGTTCTAACCGCGACCCGTAATCCGGGCGCGGGACCGTGGCAGGCGGGCAGTTTGACTGGGGCGGTCGCCTCCTAAAGTGTAACGGAGGCGCCCAAAGGTTCCCTCAGGCTGAATGGAAACCAGCCGTAGAGTGCAAAGGCATAAGGGAGCTTGACTGCGAGACCTACAAGTCGAGCAGAGACGAAAGTCGGGCTTAGTGATCTGGTACCTCCGAGTGGAAGGGGTATCACTCAACGGACAAAAGCTACCCCGGGGATAACAGGCTGATGGTGCCCAAGAGTTCACATCGACGGCACCGTTTGGCACCTCGATGTCGGCTCGTCGCATCCTGGGGCGGAAGTACGTCCCAAGGGTTTGGCTGTTCGCCAATTAAAGCGGCACGCGAGCTGGGTTCAGAACGTCGTGAGACAGTTCGGTCTCTATCCATCGTGGGCGTAGGGAACTTGAGAGAAGCTGCTCCTAGTACGAGAGGACCGGAGTGGACGAACCGCTGGTGTGCCAGTTGTCCTGCCAAGGGCACTGCTGGGTAGCTATGTTCGGTGAGGATAAGCGCTGAAAGCATCTAAGTGCGAAGCCTTTCTCGAGATGAGGTTCCCCACCGGGTTAACCGGGTAAGACCGCAGGGAGACTACCTGCTTGATAGGCGGCATGTGGAAGTTCGGTGACGGATGAAGCTGAGCCGTACTAATGGTCGAGGGCTTGACCTCTACAGCACCTTACCAAGGGTTGGGTGTGTCGCGAATTGAGGGTTCATTCGTGAACCGTGAGTTCGCGCGTGGTCGGGAAGCAACATGTACACAGCACGAGATTGAAGATCTGCGGTGACGGCCGCGCAGCGACGCTAATGACGTCGCGCCCCGTCCTGCCGAAGCACTATCGAGTTCGCTCAGCGAACTCGCGTAGCCAATTCGCTCGACGAATTGGCTCCCAGACGCAAGAAACCCTGGTGACACTAGCGGAGAGGCCACACCCGTTCCCATCCCGAACACGGCAGTTAAGCTCTCCAGCGCCGAAGATACTGAGAGGGCAGCCTTTCGGGAAAATAGGTCGTCGCCAGGGTTTTTGCGTTAACCCGCAGACCGAATGAGTAGATGCGAGCGGCAGCCGAGGGCGAGCAAGTTCGCGCCGAACGGGCGGATCGAGCGAGCCGCGGCGGCCGCTCGTCAACGCTGGCAGTTACGGCAGTAGCTCGTCGTGAAGCCGCCGGCCTCGGTCTGGGTGATCCGGTGTCCACACCTGTGGCAGGCCTGGCCTCCGCGGTTGTGTACGGCCAGGAAGTCGCGCACCTCCGTCTCGAAGCTCGGCGGAACGCGGCTACGCAGGACTTCGATGGCGTCGGTGAGGACCTTGCGTGTGGCCGCGTACAGGTCATCTATCTCGTCGGGCGCTAGTGTGCCGCGCTTGCGGGACGGCAAGAGCCTGGCGGCGTGGAGGATCTCGTCGGAATAGGCGTTGCCTATGCCGGCGACGAACTCCTGGTTTCGCAGCAGGTTCTTCAGCTCACCCGGATGACGGCGTATGCGTGACCGCCAAACGTCCAGGGTCAGAGCGGCGTCGTCCGCGTCCGGACCCAGCTCCTCCGGTGACGCGCCGGGTACGGTGCGCTCGACTCCGTCCGGCAGCAGATACACCTTGCCCATCTGAGTCGGGTCGCGGTACCGGAGCTCCGGCGTTGCTTCGTCGGCGGGCATCCATGTCGCCGCCGCGGTCCATGCCTCCGCGTCCGCCGGCGCCACGTCGCGGGGCCCGAACCTCAAGACGAAGAGTGTCTTCTGGGGCCTCTTCACGTTCGGATCCGCGGCGAGCTGGAGCCGGCCCGTGAGCATGGCATTGATGGCGACCCGGTCGCGGTCGAAGTCGAGCCACAGGAACTTGCCCCGCCGGTGGAGCCGCCGCAGACGCTGGCCTGTGAGCGCTTCCAGTTCGGCCGGAGTGCCTCGCACGGTCAGCGGGCCCGGAGCCTGCGCAGCGATGACGGGTCGGCCTGTCAGGGCGGCGTGGAAGGCGTCTGCGAGGATGGACAGATCGGGTAGTTCCGGCACGTCGGGATTGTACGAAGCGGGCGGACCGGGCCGCGGCGGTCGCGCGATGAACTCAGGACGATTGTTGCCCCATGGATGCGTGTGCTAGATTCACGCGGCCCTAGGGCACGATAGGTAAAGAGCCGACCCATCGCCTGATCGAAGGAGTGGACCGAGCGCACGAAGCCCCCGGACTGCTGTTCGACAAACGGCTTGAGCGCGGCTCGAGCCGTTTTGCTTTCCTGGGCGAATATCGACCATAGGAGACAGATCTTGACCGAAGAGCAAATGGGCGGGACCACGCCTGAGACCGAGGCAGCAGCCTCCGTCGACGATCGGGCGCCCGAGCAAGCCGTTGGCGAGCCATTCGCCGGCGAGCCCGCCGCTACCACTGCCACAGCGACGATCGAGCCCGACGAACCTGCTGCCACCATTGACACCGCTACGATCGAGACCAGCGAGCCGCCCGCCCCGGCCGCCCCCGAGCCCGTTGCGGTGACAGAGGCCGATGTGGCCTACGCGCCCGCGGCCGAGGAGCCTGAAGAGGCTCCCGAGCCGGTTGCGCCCCGGCCAGAGCCCTCCACCATGGAGGAATTGCTGGCCGAGCAGGACGCGGACATCCGCAGCTTCAAGCACGGCGACGTCGTCGAAGGCACCGTCGTTCGCATCGACCGAGACGAGATCCTCGTCGACATCGGTGCCAAGAGCGAAGGTGTGGTTTCGAACCGCGAGCTCTACGGTCGACATGCCGAATCCTCGCCCCAGCTCGGCGTCGGGGACGTCGTCCTGGTGTACGTGCTGCAGCCTGAATCGCAGGAAGGCCACGTCGTTCTGTCCCTGCGCCGCGCCGGCCTCGAGCGCAAGTGGCGGTCCATGCAGGAGCAGTTCGAGACGGGCGTCATCATCGACGCCCCGGTCATCGACCACAACAAGGGCGGCCTGATCGTCGACTGCGGCATCCGCGGGTTCGTGCCGATCAGCCAGATCGTCGACTTCCCGCGACGCCCGCAGAACGACCAGCCGCGCGACGCTGCCCAGGAGATCGCCGAGAAGCTCCAGCCCTACGTCGGCCGGAAGCTCCGCCTCAAGATCCTCGAGGTCAACCGCAAGGCCAACCGCCTCATCCTGTCCGAGAAGGTCGCTCTGTACGAGGAACGCCGCGAGAAGCGCGACGAGCTATTCAGCAGCCTGCAGGTCGGCCAGAAGGTCAGCGGCACCGTCCGCTCGATCGCTCCGTTCGGTGTCTTCATCGATCTCGGCGGCATCGACGGTCTCGTTCACAAGAGCGAGCTCTCGTGGAACAAGGTCAACAACCCGGAGGCCGGCTACAAGGTCGGCGACCAGGTCGAGGCCGAGGTAATCGACATCAACCACGAGCGCGGCCGGATCAGCCTCTCCATCCGCAAGCTGCAGCCGGATCCGTGGCATTCGACGGTGGCGGACTTCAAGGTCGGCGACGTCATCGACGGAACCGTCACGAAGCTCGTGAACTTCGGCGCATTCGTGCGCGTTCGCGACGGCCTCGAAGGCCTGATCCACATCAGCGAGCTGTCGCATCAGCGTGTGGCTCACCCCGGCGATGTCGTCCACGAAGGGCAGACTCTCAAGCTGAAGATCATCTCGCTCGACTCCGAGCGGCATCGCCTCGGCTTGAGCCTCAAGCAGGCCGAGGAGCCGCCGGCCCGACCGGCAGCCCCGGAGACGCCTGTCCAGGCCCCCTCGATCGCGCCGCGCCCCGAACGGCGTCCGCGCCCCGAGCGCGGCTACTCGATGGCCGACGCCGTCCAGGAGCCCGAAGGCGGGATCGACAACACGCTGGCCTCGGCTTTCGCGCAGATTCGCGCCCAGGTGGCCGAGTCCGAGGCGAAGGCCGCAGGCGAGCCCGAGCCGGCCGTCGAGGCCGAGGCCGTGGCCGAGGTCGAATCTCCGGCCGCGACCGAGTCTGCCGAGCCGGCCAAGCCGGCCCGGGTCCGAGCCCCCAAGGCCGCCAAGGCCGAGGTGGTCCCGGACGTATCGGCGGAGGCCGAGCCCGTCTCCGAAGCCGCACCGGAGCCGGTCGCGGTCGAACCGGTTGCCGAGGCGGCTCCGGAGCCGGTGGTCGAAGCCGCACCGGAGCCGGTTGCCGAGGCTGAGTCAGCACCGGAGACTCCGGCCGAAGCCGCACCGGAGACTCCGGCCGAATAACCGAACCCGGCGCGCCCGGCGGTCCGCGTCATCCGCGGAGGGCTTCGGCGCGTACAACTGTTACCGACGCAACGGAAGACCCGCCGGTTTGGCCGGCGGGTCTTCCACTCTCCAGGCTTGCCTGCCACGGACGTCGAGGCCCCGAGCCGGCAGAGTGGCCGGCCCATCGCAACGCAGGACAGAGGTACCGCCTCGATCGGGCAGTCGGAGCACGAAAACGACCGCCCATCCGTTGCGCGGACCACGTATCGAGCCGATAGGACCTCCCCGGAAGGGGCGAGTTACAGGGCAAGCGACGCGTGCTAGCATGCCCTCGAGGTCGCCGACCGCGGCCACGGACAACAGGCTTTCAGCTTCATGGATCGCTTCGACAAGTTCACGGATCGCGCGCGCAAGGTCCTGACTCTCGCGCAGGACGAAGCCCAGCGGTTCAACCACAACTACATCGGGACAGAGCATCTGCTCCTCGGCCTCGTCCGCGAGGGCGAGGGGGTCGCCGCGCGCGTCCTCGAGAACATGAACGTCGAGCTGCCCAAGGTCAGGACGGCCGTGGAGTTCATCATCGGTCGAGGCGATCGACCGGTTGTCGGCGAGGTCGGGCTGACGCCGCGCGCCAAGCGCGTCATCGAGCTGGCGATCGATGAGGCCCGCCGCCTCGGCCACAACTACATCGGCACGGAGCACCTGCTCCTCGGCCTGGTCCGCGAAGGTGAAGGCATCGCGGCCGGCGTACTGGAATCCCTCGGCGTCAGCCTGGACAAGGTCCGCCACGAGGTCATCCGCGTTCTGTCGCAGTCGTCCTCGGCCGGACCGACCCAGGAGACCAAGCGCGCCAGCAAGACTCCCACGGTCGACCAGCTCGGCATCAACCTGACCGAGGCCGCTCGTCTCGGCAAGCTCGATCCGGTCATCGGTCGCGAGAAGGAGATCGAGCGGGTCATCCAGATCCTTTCGCGCCGGACGAAGAACAACCCTGCTCTCATCGGCGAGCCCGGCGTCGGCAAGACGGCCATCGCCGAGGGCCTGGCGCATCGTATCGTCAACGGCGACGTACCGGAGACCCTCCTCAACAAGCGGGTCCTGACCCTCGACATCGGCTCGCTAGTCGCCGGCACCAAGTACCGGGGCGAGTTCGAGGAGCGGCTCAAGAAGATCATCGAAGAGCTGCGGAGCACGAACGACGCGGTCCTGTTCATCGACGAGTTGCACACGCTCGTCGGGGCCGGCGCCGCGGAGGGCGCGATCGACGCGGCCAACATCCTCAAGCCGCCTCTTGCCCGAGGCGAGCTGCAGTGCATCGGCGCCACAACCCTCGACGAATACCGCAAGTACATCGAGCGCGACGCGGCCCTCGAGCGGCGCTTCCAGCCGGTCATGGTCGAGGAGCCCACGCTCGAGCAGACCGTCGCCATCCTGATGGGCATTCGCGAGCGCTACGAGCAGCACCACAAGGTCCAGATCACCGACGACGCGGTCAAGGCCGCGGTGGACCTCTCGATCCGGTACATCACAGACCGCCACCTGCCCGACAAGGCGATCGACCTGATCGACGAGGCTGCCAGCCGGGTCCGGCTTCGCTACGCGTCCGCGCCGCCGGCCCTCCGCGAGGCTCAGAAGGAGCTCGACCGGGTCACGCGCGAGAAGGACAGCGCCATCAACTCCCAGGAGTACGAGGAGGCGGCGACTCTGCGCGAGACCGAGGCCGCGGCCCGCCAGAAGGTCGACGACCTGCGCGCGGAGTGGCAGTCGTCGATATCCAACGAACAGCCCAAGGTCGACGAGGAAGAGATCGCCCAGGTCGTGGCGATGTGGACTGGCATCCCCGTGACGCGAATCGCCGAGGAGGAGTCGGAGCGGCTTCTCCACATGGAGGACGACCTCCACAAGCGGGTCATCGGCCAGCAGGAGGCGATCGAGATCGTCTCCAAGGCGGTCCGCCGCGCCCGCGCCGGCCTGAAAGACCCCAAGCGGCCGATCGGCTCGTTCATCTTCCTGGGCCCAACCGGCGTCGGCAAGACCGAGCTGGCCAAGGCGCTGGCCGAGTTCATGTTCGGCAGCGAGGACGCCCTGATCAAGATCGACATGAGCGAGTTCATGGAGCGCCACAACGTCAGTCGACTCGTGGGCGCGCCTCCCGGCTACGTCGGCTTCGACGAGGGCGGCCAGCTGACCGAGGCGGTCCGTCGCAAGAGCTACGCCGTGATCCTGCTCGACGAGATCGAGAAGGCCCACCCCGAGGTCTTCAACATGCTGTTGCAGATCCTCGAGGACGGGCACCTCTCGGACGCCAAGGGGCGGCGGGTCGACTTCCGCAACTGCATCATCATCATGACCAGCAACCTGGGCGCCCGGCAGCTCCAGACCAACTCGTCGCTCGGGTTCCGCGTTCAGGGCGAAACCGACGAAGCCCGCGCCACGGCCTCTCACGAGCTGATGCGCGAGAAGGTCGACAAGGAGCTCAAGCAGACCTTCCGGCCGGAATTCCTGAACCGCATCGACGCCACCGTGGTCTTCCGGTCGCTCACGGTCGACGAGATCCGGCTGATCGTCGACCTGATGCTGGCCCGCGTTCGCGAGCAGCTGCGGGCCCAGGGCATGAGCCTCGAGGTCACGCAGGCGGCCAAGGACCACATCATCAAGATCGGCTACGACGTCGCCTACGGCGCGCGGCCGCTGCGCCGCGTCATCCAGAACATGGTCGAGGACGTTCTGGCCGAACAGCTGCTGCTCGGCACGTACCCCCACGGCACGAACATCGTCGTCGACAAGGGCTCCGAGGCTGGTCTGGAGATCCATCCGGCCGAGGAGAAGCAACCCGTCGAAGCCGCCCGCTGAGCTGAGGCCGAGGGGTGGCCCGTCAGCAGAGTCGCTACATCTGCCAGGCTTGCGGCGCCGCCCATATCCGCTGGGAGGGACAGTGCCGCACCTGTGGCGCATGGAACACCCTGGTCGAGACGGTCGTGCGGGCCGGCGAGGCGCGGCGGGCAACGGGCCGGGACGCCGCCGCCGGCAACCGAGCGACCGCGCCCCAATCGCTGAGCGGTTTGCGCGAGGCCGAGCCGGTCCGGATTCCCACCGGGATTGGCGAGATAGACCGCGTCCTCGGCGGCGGGCTCGTACCGGGGTCGGCCGTCCTGCTCGGCGGAGAACCCGGCATCGGCAAGTCCACCCTGCTGCTGCAGGCCGCGGCCGGATTGGCGCGGGGCTCCGGGGGTACCGGTGGCTCCGCGGCTCGGGAGCACTCGGCGGGCGGCGAGGTCCTGTACGCGACGGGCGAGGAGTCCGCCGGGCAGGTCCGGCTGCGCGCGAGCCGCCTCGGCCTGCTGGAGGGCGCCGTGGCGGACCGCATCTCGGTCGTCGCCGAGAACGACGTCGAGCGGATCGTCGAGCTGGCACGCGAGGCGCGGCCCCTCGCGCTCATCGTCGACTCGATCCAGACGGTCACCACGGACGAGCTCGAGGGACCCGCGGGCAGCGTGGGCCAGGTCCGCGAGTGCGCCCTGCGGCTCATGGAGATGGCCAAGCAGGACGGTGTCGCCGTAATCGTGGTCGGCCACGTCACGAAGGACGGCACGCTGGCCGGGCCCAAGACGCTGGAGCATCTGGTCGACGCGGTGCTGTACCTGGAGGGCGAGCGGACGGCCGCGCTGCGGCTGCTGCGGGCCACCAAGAACAGGTTCGGCTCGACGGAGGAGGTGGGCGTCTTCGAGATGGCCGAGCGAGGGCTGGCCGAGGTCTCCGACCCAGGCCGGGCTTTTCTCGCCACCGCCGACGAGCACGCGCCCGGCAGCGTGGCCGGGGCCACTCTCGAGGGCACGCGGCCGCTCCTGGTTGAGGTTCAGGCGCTGGTGGCGCCGGGTGGCTACGGCAGCCCGCGGCGAACCGCGTCCGGCATCGACACGAACCGGCTGGCGCTGCTCGTGGCCGTGCTCGGCCGAAGAGCGGGCGTCGGTCTGGGCAGCCACGATGTCTACGCCAATCTGGCCGGCGGCCTCGAACTGGCCGATCCGGGTCTCGACCTGCCTCTGTGCCTGGCGCTGGCGTCTTCGCTGCGCGACAGGCCGGTTCCTCGAGAGCTCGTTGCGGTCGGGGAGGTCGGTCTGCTGGGCGAGCTTCGACCGGTGCCCGGCCTCGAGCGGCGGCTCCGCGAAGCTGCCCGCCTGGGCTTCCGGACCGCCATCGTCCCTGCGTCGCGCCGGGACGACCCGCCGAGCGTCGGCGGCATCGAAGTGTTCGCGGTCGCGAATCTCCGTGAAGCCATCGGCCGCGCCTTGGGGCCGGGACGCGAGCCCGCCGGAACCCGGAGCGTAGCCGAGGATCCCGCGGAAGCCACCTCTGTCGACCTCGCCGCGATCCCAGCGCAGGCCGCGGGTCCTGGTCCGCTCGGTCGGGGCTAGCGGGAACGGACCGCCGACGCCGATACCACGGCAGGGGTCTGGCGGGGCAGGGATGGCGATGCTAGGCTGACCGGGACAAAGCGCTATCCATCCGCATTCATCCATCCGCAATCATCCAGCCGCTTCGTCGCAAGGCGTGGAATTGTGATCCGCATCATTCGGCTGCTCGGGGCCGCCTTTGGCGCTCTGCTAGCCCTGGGGTTCGTTCTTGCCGAGGAGTCCCCGTTCGAGAAGACGGGGTCGCCGGGCCTGCTCATTCCGATCTGGGTAATTGCCTGGGTCTCCGTCGGTTTCCTCCTGCTGCCCTATCTGACCGTGGTGCCTGCCGGGCGCCTGGTCCGGGCGGTTCAGGAGATGTCCACCGCGGAATTCGTGGCCGCCGTGGCCGGCCTGGTGATCGGCCTCCTGATCGCGCTGCTGCTCGGCCTCCCACTCTCGTTCCTGCCCGAGCCATTCGGCCGCTACCTGCCGCTGGGGGTATCGGTCTGCTTCGGCTTTGGGATGGTCGGACTGACGGTGGCCAAGCGCGAGGATCTGGTCGCCGCCGCGGAAGCCGCCGGATTCATGCGGCGGCGCGACGGGCAGGCTCCCTCCGCAGCCGGAGGCGAGACCCAGGTCGTTGTCGACACCAGCGCGATCATCGACGGCCGGATAGCGGACATCGTCGAGTCGGGCTTCCTCTACCACCGCCTGATCATTCCGCATTTCGTGCTGGACGAGCTGCAGCGCATCGCCGACAGCTCGGACGCGCAGCGCCGCGGCCGCGGCCGGCGCGGTCTTGAGATCCTGGCCGGGCTCCAGAAGGGCGGTCCGACGCCGGTCGAGATCGTGGACGACGATCCCGCCGACGCGACAGACGTCGACGGAAAGCTGGTCGCCCTGGCCAGGGCCCGGGGCGCGGCGATCCTCACCAACGACTTCAACCTGAACCGCGTCGCCGACCTCCAGTCGATTCGAGTGCTCAACATCAACTCGCTTGCCAACGCCCTCAAGCCGGCCCTGCTGCCAGGCGATCCGCTCCGGATCAGGGTCATCACCGAGGGCAAGGAGGCGGGCCAGGGCGTTGGCTACCTGGACGACGGCACGATGGTCGTGGTGGAAGGCGGCGCGCGTCTCGTCGGCCACGAGGTGGACGTCCTCGTGACCCGTGTGCTTCAGACAGTCATGGGCCGGATGGTGTTCGCCCAGGCTCACCCTGAGTAGCCGCGGAATGGAAACGATGGGCGGCGCGGCGGCCGACCCGGTCGCGGTCGTCGTGGCTGCCGGGTCCAGCCGTCGGATGGGCGGCCGGGACAAACTGTCCGCGGAACTCGAAGGCAGGTCCGTGCTGCGCTGGTCCGTCGAGGCGCTGGCTGCGGCGGGAGTACGGCGGATCGTCGTCGTGGCGTCGCCGGAGCGAGTTCCCGAGGTCGCCGCCGAGCCCTGGTTGCCGGACTCGGTCGTAGCCGTGGTGGCCGGCGGCCGGAGGCGCCAGGAGTCGGTCGCGGCCGGTGTCGCGGCTCTTGCCGAGCCGGAAGCGGCGGATGAAACGGAGGCGGACCGCGTCGCGGCGGCGTCCGCGAACCGACCGGATCCGGTGATCCTCGTCCACGACGCGGCCCGGCCGCTGGCCAGCCCGGACCTCGTTCGGGCGGTGGCGGAGGCCGCGGCGAGGTACGGGGCGGCCATCCCCGTCGTCCGGGTCACGGAGACGCTCAAGCGGCTCGACGGAGACAGGATCGGCGCCACGGTCGACCGAACCGACGTAGTCGCGGCCCAGACCCCGCAGGGTCTGCGACGAAGCCTCCTCGAACGAGCCTACGCCGAATACCCGCCCGACGGCCCGGAAACCTGGACCGACGAAGCCTCCCTGCTGGAGGCCTGTAGAATCCCGGTCCATGCAATCACGGGCGAAGCGACGAATCTCAAAGTGACCGTACCTCTCGATCTGGATCGCGCCAGGGCTCTGCTCGAGGGCGGGCTCGTGCCCGGCCGTGCGGGTTCGGCTGCCCGCGGCGAGACCGCGGGCCGGATCGGCCTGGG
Organism: uncultured Chloroflexia bacterium; assembly: GCA_963838285.1. Lineage (GTDB taxonomy): Bacteria > Chloroflexota > Limnocylindria > Limnocylindrales > CSP1-4 > Fen-1039. The sequence goes on along the minus strand of CAWIQP010000004.1, from coordinate 650,766 downwards.
CGCGGACGGCCACTCCTTCGGGCCCGGCGAACCGCTGGCGCTGGGCGGCCTGAGAATCGAGGGCGCCCCGCGCCTGGCCGGTCATTCGGACGGGGACGTAGCCCTCCATGCCGTCGCGGACGCGTTGCTCGGCGCGGCGGGCCTCGGCGACCTGGGCCGGCTCTTTCCGGCGGACTCTCGTACCCCCGCCGGCGTCGACAGCCGCGACCTGCTCGCGACCGTGGCAGAGAAGGCGCGTGCGGCAGGCTGGAGACCGTCGAACGTGGACGTGACCATTGTCGCCGCCCGGCCCAGGCTGTCGGCGCTGCTGCCGGCTATGGAGGAGGCCATCGCGGCCGCTCTCGGGGTCGACCCCTCCGTCGTCAACGTCAAGGCTTCGACGGGCAATCTGGGCGGTCCGGAGGGGGCGGGGCGATCGATCTCGGCCACCGCCGTCGCGTGGCTGGTCCCGGCGGACGGCCCGGGAGGGGCGTCATGACCATCCGTCTTCACGACACCATGACCGGCGCCGTGCGTGAGTTCGAGCCCCTCGAACCCGGACGCGTCCGCATGTACACCTGCGGTCCCACCGTCTACAGCCAGGCTCACATCGGCAACTTCCGGGCCTTCATGTTCGGGGATCTGCTCAGCCGCTACCTCCGCTATCGCGGCTACGAAGTCACCTGGGTCATGAACGTCACGGACATAGACGACCGCATCATCAAGGGCGCGAACCGAGAAGGCATCACGATCGGGGAGCTGTCGGAGAAGTACCGGAAGCTTCTCGTTGCCGACATGGAGACGCTTGGGATCCGGATGCCGGACGTCATGCCCAAGGCGACGGAGAACATTCCCCAGCAGGTCGAGTTGATCCAGAAGCTCCTGCAGAAGGGTCATGCCTACCGGACGGACGACGGCTCGTACTTTTTCCGGATCTCGAGCTGGCCGGAATACGGGCGGCTGGCCAGAATCGATCCGTCGGGGATGAGGGTGGGCGAGCGCGTCGAGGCGGACGAGTATGGCAAGGACGACATCCGCGATTTCGCGCTCTGGAAGGGCCCGAAGGAAGGCGAGCCGAGCTGGGACACTGCCATCGGGCCCGGACGGCCCGGCTGGCACATCGAATGCTCGGCCATGAGCATGCGGTTCCTGGGCGAGTCCTTCGACATCCACACGGGCGGGGTCGACCTGATCTTTCCCCATCACACCGACGAGATCGCCCAGAGCGAGGCGGCCACCGGCAAGCGATTCGTGGCTTACTGGCTCCACAACGGCTTCCTGCAGATGGGCACCCAGAAGATGTCGAAGTCCCTGGGCAACATCGAGCGCGTCGGAGACATTCTGGCCTCGGGCGTTGCGCCGCGAGCCCTCAGGCTGGCCCTCATCTCGGCCCACTACCGGATGACGCTCTCCTTCGGCGAGGATTCCCTGCAGGCCGCCGGTTCGGCGGTCGATCGACTTGATGCGCTGCTCGCGGCGTTGGCGGTCTACCGATCCGACAGGCCGGATGACGGCTCGCTGCCGTCGCTCCTGACCGCGACACGGGCAGCCTTCGAGACCGCCCTGGACGACGATCTCAACATCTCACCGGCATTGGCCGCGCTCTTCGATCTGGTTCGTGAGCTCAATCGTCGGCTCGATTCCCGGACGCTGTCGACGGCGGATGCGGAGACGGCCATCGGCTTCATTCGGGATCTGGACCGGGTCCTGGCCATAGCGCCGCCTGTCGAGGAAGCGCTCGACTCCGACTTGCAGAAGCTTCTGGACGAGCGAGCGGCGGCCCGGTCCGGCCGCGACTGGGCGGCATCGGACCGTCTCCGAATCATCCTCGCCGAGCGAGGCATCCTGGTGGAAGACACTCGAGACGGTCAGCGCTGGCGCCGCGCCGAGTAGCCGCGCCGCGTTCCTGCGCGGCCGAAGACCCCGCCGCTCGCCGGCGGCCGAACGACACGAACGGACAGAGACTTGCCTGAACACCGACACAAGCCATGGGACGGCCACTCCGGCGGACGCAAGAGCGGCGGCAAAGGGCCCCGCCCAGACGGACCGCGGGCCTACGGACCCGGGCCGGAAGGCTCGAACGAACGCCCCCGCTTCGACGGGCCGCGCCCGGAAGGTCCGCGACCCGGTGGCTTCGGCGCGCCGCATGGGCGCGGCGCACCGCGCTTCGACGGGCCGAGGTCCGCCGGCCGTCCTGAAGGCTCCGGAGCTCAGGGCAGATACGGAAGTCCTCGCTACGACGGCCCGCGCCCCGGAGGTCCGAGGTCCGAAGGCCCGCGTTTCGACGGGCCGCGGCCGTTCCGACGGCCGACCGGCCAGAGGCCGTTCGAGGCTCGTGGCGCGGACCGCTCCGACCTGCCTGGTTCGGCCGGTCCAGCGTCGGGCTTCGGCTTCGGCGGTTCCCGTCCGGTCGGCCCCAATCGCGGCGGTCCACGGCCAGGCGGTCCACGGCCGGGCGGTCCGTGGTCGGGTGGTCCCCGGCCTGCCGGTCCGTGGTCGGGTGGGCAGCGTGCCGATTTCGACGGTGGCACCGGGACCCAGGGCGGCGCGTCATGGCGCCCCCGGCGTCCCGAGGAGCCATTCGGCCGGCGGTCGCCCCGCCCGAGCGGGGCCGGCCCGCGGCCACGCTTTGACGAGGAACCGCGGCCACGCTTTGACGAGGAACCGGGAGGCGCCGGCGGCCAGTGGCGCCCGACGCAGCCCCGTCCCGTGCGACCGGGTGGCCACGCCGGCCCACGGCCGGGCGGCCCGGGCGGCGCTCGCCCGGGATTCGGCCCGGGACCCAGATATCGACGGCCCGGCCTGGGATTCGGTGGAGACCGTCCCGAGAGCGGGCCCCGTGAATCCGACGCGGATGGCTCGGGCCGGCCGAACCTCACGGTTCCGCCGACCGAGGCGGACGAGACGGCCATTCTCGATTCGTCCGCGGCGCCGGATGTCGAAGACGAGCAGGACGAGCGGACCTCGCTCCCGCGGGCGCCCCGCCCACCCCGCCGGCCGGACTACCGCGCCCGCTCGGGTGGATTCGTCGACCGCCGGCCGTTCGGCCCCGGCCGCCCTTCGCCGGCCCCATGGGTTTCGGCCCCGGCCGGTCCGCCGCCGGAAGACCTCCTGGGCGAGGAGGAGGAACTGGTCGCCGGTCGTCACCCCGTCGAAGAGGCCTTCATCGCCCATAGAAAGGCCATTCGCCTGCTCGTCGTGCCGCAGCGCCGCCAGGCGCTCGAGAAGCTGGTCCTCCATGCGACCAATCTGCGCATCCCGATCGTCGAGGTCGAGGGTGGGACGCTGACATCGCTCGCGGGTTTCGACGGCCATCAGGGCGTAGCCCTCGTAACCGACCGACGTCAGTTCGCGGGTCTCGACGACATCCTGGCGCGGGCGATCGAGCGCGGGGAAGCGCCGTTCGTTCTGGTCCTGGATTCCCTTGAGGATCCCCAGAACTTCGGGTCGTTGCTTCGGACCGCCGAGGCGTCGGGCGTGCACGGGGTCGTCTATCCGGTTCGTCGTCAGGCGCCTCTCTCGGCCTCGGCGGTCAAGGCCTCGGCCGGGGCGGTGGAGCATCTCCTGCTCGTGCCGGTCGAGGACCTGGCGGAGGTCCTGACGGACCTGCATGTCCGCGGACTGCGGATCATCGGCTCCGACGCCGAGGCGTCCCTGACCGCCCGACAGGCCGATCTTCGGGGCCCGGTTGCCGTGGTCGTCGGCAGCGAGGGGCAGGGCCTCGGTCCTGCCGTTCGGCGCCGCTGCGACACCGTAGTGCGTATCCCGATGAGGGGTCGCGTGAGCTCCCTCAATGCCGCGGTCGCGGGCTCGATCCTTCTATACGAGGCGTCGAGTCAGCGCGGTGGCGACAAGCCGTTGCTGGGGGGCGACTCCCCGAACGCGACCTCCGAACCCGCAGAGTCGATTCCCGAGCCGGAGGCGGCCGCCCCCGAACCCGAATCTGCGACCCCTGAACTTGAATCTGCGATCCCAGAAGCGCGCACGGGGCCCGCTCCCCGGCGCAAGCCGGCGCGCTCTCGGGCCGCCGCAGCCGCTCCCGAACCCGCCCCGGAGCCGTCTCCCGCGACCGACGACGCGCTTCTACCCGGGGGGCCGGCGGCGGGGTCGGCGCCGACACCGTAGTCAGCGGCGGCGGCCGCGCCGTTCCAAACCGGTCTCGGTCTCGGTCTCGCCGCTGCGCTCGGGCAGGCCGGATCACAGGAGTCCGACCGGCGTGCGCGGTCCGATCGCAGCCGCGCGCAGGCGCCGTCGCAGGCGCGCTTGACCGGCAAGGGGGCCAGCCAATATCATTCCCGGGCGCCCAAGGGTCTTAGCGTTAGCATGCCTTTGCGCCCGCCGACGTAGCTCAATTGGTAGAGCAGCGGTTTTGTAAACCGCCGGTTCCGGGTTCGAGTCCCGTCGTCGGCTCCAATTGAAGAAGTCAGCCGTTGAACGGGGGACCCACCGCAACTGCTGGCAGTCTCGTGGGTAGGTTGAGCAGGTGGTGAGCTCAGCTGACTGTAAATCAGCCGCCTTCGGCTGTAGAGGTTCGATTCCTCTCCTGCCCACCACTCTGGATCTCAAATACCCGGTTTCGGGCCCTCATAGCTCAGCTGGCAGAGCGCGTCCTTGGTAAGGACGAGGTCATCGGTTCAAGTCCGATTGAGGGCTCCACCCCGCAGCGGCACAGGCCGCGCCAGATGGAGTAAGACGCGCACGTGGCGAAGAAGAAGTTCGAGCGGACCAAGCCGCACGTCAACATCGGCACCATCGGCCACATCGACCACGGCAAGACGACGCTCACCGCGGCGATCACCAAGTACCTCGCTCTAAAGGGCGGGGCCGAGTACCGCGCCTTCGACTCGATCGACAACGCTCCCGAGGAGCGCGAGCGCGGCATCACCATCGCGATCGCCCACGTCGAGTACGAGACCGCGAACCGCCACTACGCCCACGTCGACTGCCCCGGCCACGCCGACTACATCAAGAACATGATCACCGGCGCGGCCCAGATGGACGGCGCCGTCCTCGTCGTCGCCGCGACCGACGGCCCCATGCCCCAGACGCGCGAGCACATCCTGCTCGCCCGCCAGGTGGAAGTGCCCTACATCGTCGTCTTCCTCAACAAGTGCGACGCCGTCGACGATCCCGAGCTGCTCGATCTGGTCGAGCTCGAGGTCCGCGAGCTGCTCACCAAGAACCACTTCCCGGGCGACGACATCCCGATCGTGCGCGGCTCCGCTCTCAAGGCCCTCGAGACCACCGGCGGCGTCGACGATCCGGCCTACGCCTGCATCCAGGAGCTCCTCGACGCGGTCGACTCCTACATCCCGACCCCCGAGCGCCCCATCGACAAGCCCTTCATCATGCCGATCGAGGACGTCTTCGGCATCAAGGGCCGTGGCACCGTGGCCACCGGGCGCATCGAGCGCGGCATCGTGAAGGTCTCCGACGAAGTCGAGATCGTCGGCATCCGGCCGACCCGCAAGGTCGTCGTCACCGGCGTCGAGATGTTCAAGAAGCTGCTCGACGAGGGCCGTGCCGGCGACAACGTCGGCTGCCTGCTGCGCGGCATCGAGCGCGACGACATCGAGCGCGGCCAGGTCCTCGCCAAGGCCGGCTCCGTCAAGCCGCACACCAAGTTCATCGCTCGCGTCTACGTTCTCTCCCGCGAGGAGGGTGGCCGCCATACCCCGTTCTACAACGGCTACCGGCCCCAGTTCTACCTGCGCACGACGGACGTCACCGGCGCCATCGGACTGCCCGAGGGTGCCGAGATGATCATGCCCGGCGACAACGTCGACATGACCGTCGAGCTCATCACCCCGATCGCCCTCGAAGTCGGCCAGCGCTTCGCCATCCGCGAGGGTGGCCGCACCGTCGGCGCCGGGGCCATCACCTCGATCATCGAGTAAGAATGGCAAAGGTCGACGCGCGTCCGATCATCCAGCTCGCCTGCACCGAGTGCAAGATGCGGACGTACACCACGCGCAAAGAATGGCAAAGGTCGACGCGCGTCCGATCATTCAGCTCGCTTGCACCGAGTGCAAGATGCGGACGTACACCACTCGGAAGAACAAGAAGAACGATCCCGGCCGACTCGAGCTCCGCAAGTACTGCCCTCGCGAACGCCGTCACACCCTGCACCGAGAGGCCAAGTAGGAGAGACGAGCCGAGCCTCCGCCGAGTTCAGACCGAGGCGCCGACGAGCACCCGGAGCGAGCGTACCTCCAGGTACGTGAGCGAGGGACCGCAAGCTGGCAACGAAGGGATGACCCGCCCGAGGCGAAGGCGAATTCGCAGGCGCCTAGCTCAATTGGTAGAGCACTGGTCTCCAAAACCAGCGGTTGTGGGTTCGAGTCCCGCGGCGCCTGCCAGACACATCCAGGTTCGATAGCTAGAGAGCAGCCGTGTCGCGCATTCAGCGCTTCGTCCAAGACTCATGGCAGGAACTGAAGAAGGTCAACTGGCCGACGCCGCAGCAGGCCCGTAACCTCACGATCATGGTGCTGGCGGTCAGTACGGCCGTGGCCATCTTCATCTCGGCCTTCGACTACGTCTTTGGCCTCATCGCCACGCAGATCACCGGCGGGTGAATGCGATCATGAAGACGGAACAGGCTGGCGAGACCGTTCGGCCCCCCGAGAAGCGGTGGTACGTCATCCACACGTACTCGGGCTACGAGAACAAGGTCAAGGCCAACCTCGAGCACCGCATCGAATCGATGGGCATGGACGACAAGATCTTCCAGGTCCTCGTGCCGATGGAGGATGAGATCGAGATCCGCCAGGGTCAGCGCCACACGGTGCAGAAGAAGGTGTATCCCGGCTACGTCCTCGTCGAGATGATCCTCGACCCGGACTCCTGGTACGTGGTTCGCAACACGCCTGGCGTCACCAGTTTCGTCGGCGGCGGCAACATCCCGGGCGTCCGGAGCGAGCCGATCCCGCTCGACGAGGGCGAGGTCAAGCAGATCCTCCGGCAGATGGGCGTGGAGACGCCCCGCTACCGGGTCGCCTTCACGAAGGGTCAGAACGTTCGGGTCACCGACGGCCCATTCGCCGAATTCATCGGCACCGTGGACGAGGTCAACCCGGAACGAAACAAAGTCAAGGTGCTGGTCAGCATCTTCGGCCGCGAAACCCCGGTCGAGCTCGACTTCCTCCAGGTCGAGAAACTGTGAGCCCCCTCCTGTCGGCCGATGCCGGCGTCGTCGCCTCCGGGCGCTCGCTCACGCACGTGAGTGCGCTCGCTCGCGTCCTCGGCTCCGCCTTGGCCTCGACGCGCCGGGACGGCGCTCATCGTTGCAGCAACTAGAAAGGTAGCCCGAGCCCCGTGGCCAAGAAGATCCGCATCGTCCTCACCCTGCAGCTCAACGCTGGCAAGGCCACGCCTGCGCCGCCCGTCGGCACGGCACTCGGCCCCCACGGCATCAACATCGTTGAGTTCACCAAGTCGTACAACGAGAAGACCGCCGACAAGGTCGGTCAGGTCATCCCTGCCCAGATCACGATCTTCGAGGATCGCTCGTTCACGTTCGTTCTCAAGACTCCGCCCGCAACGGATCTTCTCCGTAAGGCGGCCGGGATCGCCAAGGGCACCGCGACGGCCGGTCGAGAGACGGTCGGCAAGGTGACTCGAGATCAGATCCGTGAGATCGCCACGATCAAGATGCCCGACCTCAACGCCAACACGATCGACGCCGCGATTGCGCAGATCGAGGGCACCGCCAGGAGCATGGGCATCGAAATAGCGGGCTAGCGGGAGCCGCAGCTGGCTCCGTTTGCGGAGACCATCGGCGACACCGGCGGGCCAGCGGCACCGGCCGAAACGAAGGCCCAAGTCAGAAATAGACCGGTATGGTGACCGGACGCAGACCCCGGCGTACAGGGGGAGGCCGAACCGGGAGACCGGCGGCCGCCAGAAGGAGATCGAAATGCCGGAACGCGGCAAGAAGTACCAGGAAGCCGCCAAGCTCGTCGATCGCACCAAGCTCTACTCTCCCGCTGAGGGTGCCGAGCTTGCCCGCAAGACCAGCTATGTCGGGTTCGACGCGAGCATCGAAGCCCACCTTCGCCTGGGCGTCGATCCGCGCCACGCCGACCAGATGGTTCGCGGCACGGTCGTGCTTCCCCACGGCACGGGCAAGGTGACTCGCGTCGTGGTCTTCGCCCAGGGCGACAAGGCCCTCGAGGCCCTGCGAGCAGGGGCCGACGAGGTCGGCTCCGACGACCTGGTCAAGAAGATCGAGGCCGGCTGGACGGACTTCGACGTCGCCCTCGCGGCGCCCGATGTCATGGGCATGGTCGGCCGCCTCGGCCGCATTCTCGGCCGCAAGGGTCTGATGCCGAACCCGAAGTCCGGTACCATCACCTTCGACCTCGAGCGGGCCATCAAGGAAGTCAAGGCCGGCCGCGTCGAGTTCAAGGTCGACAAGGGCGGCATCATCCATGTCCCGTTCGGCAAGGCGAGCTTCGAGGCGCAGCAGCTCGTCGACAACCTGGCGACGCTGACGGACGCCATCAACCGCGCTCGCCCGAGCGGCGCGAAGGGCCAGTATCTGCGGACGCTCACCATCGTCTCGACGATGGGCCCCGGCATCCGCATCGACATACCGGCCGTTCTCGCGGTCGCCGCGGCGTCGTAGCGCCGCCCAATACATGAGGCTCGGCCGCGGCAGCGTGGACCGGGCCGGCGACGGGCCGTGCATCGACGGACCGGCGCCACTCAATTGAATACGACGGACCGCCGCAGACAGCATGCGTCGTAGCCGCCCCGCCGGAAGTCCGGCCGTGGCGGACTCGACTCAATTCGCCGGACCAGAGCCGGCGGGCATGCCGAGGCAGGGACCAAGCCTCCATCCGCGTGGATGGGCGCGCCCCTGTTGGCGAAAGCCGTCGCAGGGGCGTTTTGGTCGGTGACAAGTATTGGAGCCGGCCAGCCCACCCGCCGCGCGCCGGCTGCGTGCACAGGAATTGAACGGAGTTGGCAAGCCGAAGCTCCGCCGAGGCCAGACCGAGGCGCCGACGAGCACCGAAGCGAGCGCACCTGGACGTGCGTCAGCGAGGAGCACAGGAGGCAACGAAGGTGTGGACCGGCCGAGCGAGGCCGATCGCTCCGGGAGGTACCAATGCCTACAGAGGCCAAGCGCGAGACCGTCGCAGAACTGACCGAGGAAGCTCGGTCCAGTTCGGCGATGATCGTCTCCGAATACCGCGGCCTCAAGGTCTCCGATCTCGGCGCGATCCGTCGAAACCTGCGCCAGCAGAACGTCACTTACCACGTCGTCAAGAACCGGCTGATGAAGATCGCCGCGCGGGACGCCGGGTCGGAGGCACTTGCCATCCTGCTCGAAGGGCCGACCGCGGTCGCTTTCATCAAGGGCGACGAGGGAGCTGCAACCAAGGCGGTCCTGGACGCACTCCGGCCCTACCGACTGGTCAAGGTCACGGGGGCTGTCATCGGCGATCAGGTCGTGAACGCCGAAGGCGTCGTGCGTCTATCACAACTCCCCGGACGCGACGTGCTCAGGGCCCAGGTCGCAGGCGCGATCGCCGCGCCGATGGCGACCATGGCCGGCCTCTTCGATGCCCCTCTGCGGGACATCGCGGGACTGGTCGCGGCCCTCGCCGACAAGCAGAGCGCCTGACCCGGGCCCGCCGGGAAAGCGCGCCCCAGCCGAGACAGATCGCACGGGCCGGTCAGGTCCGAGCATGAAGGAGCAATCGATCACATGGCTAAGCTGACTCAGGACCAGTTGCTCGACGCGTTTGCGTCGATGACCGTTCTCGAGCTCGCCGACTTCAAGAAGGCCTTCGAGGACAAGTTCGGCGTGACCGCCGCCGCCCCGGTCGCAATGGCGGCCGTCGGTGCCGTCGCAGCCGCTCCCGTTGCGGCCGCCGAGGTCGAGGAGCAGACCGAGTTCACCGCGATCCTGGCCGAGATCGGCCCGAACAAGATCCCGGTCATCAAGGTCGTCCGCGAGCTCACCGGCCTCGGCCTCAAGGAGGCCAAGGACCTCGTCGACGGCGCACCCAAGCCCGTCAAGGAAGGCGTCAACAAGGACGAAGCCGCGAAGATCAAGGCTGCCCTCGAAGAGCAGGGCGCGAAGGTCGAGATCAAGTAGCCCTCCTCCTGGTAGAGTGGGGCGGCGCGAGCCGCCCCACTTGCCTATCGGGTGGCGTCGGCTTTGCGCCTGGGGGTTCTCTTGACGCGCCCATTTGACACCGGCGGAAATCGCGGTATCCTACTCCTTCTGTGAGCGCGGCCCTTCCCTTTCTCCTCCGTCAAGGAGCGGTTCATGCTGTCTGTCGCTGAGTCCTCTCGCGCCTCCGCGGTCACGCCTCGACGGCGCTACGCGCGGATCCCCGAGGTCCTTGAGATCCCCAACCTGATCGAGCTTCAGCTGAGCTCCTTCGATTGGTTCGTGGAGAAGGGGCTCCGGGAGCTGTTCGACGAGATCAGCCCGATCAAGGACTTCACCGGCAAGGTGATGGAGCTCCACTTCCTGGACTACGAATTCGGCGCGCCCAAGTACGTCGAGCTCGAGTGCAGGACCAAGGATCTCACCTTCAGCCGGCCCCTCTACGTCAACGTCGAGCTCCTGATCAAGGAGACGGGCGAGATCCAGCGCCAGCGCGTCTACATGGGCGACTTCCCGTTCATGACGGACCAGGGCACGTTCATCATCAACGGCGCCGAGCGCGTCGTCGTCTCCCAGCTGGTCCGATCGCCCGGCGTCTACTACAGCGCCGTCGAGGATCCCACCAGCGGCCGGACTCTCTACTCGGCCAAGGTCATCCCGAACCGGGGTGCCTGGCTCGAGTTCGAGACCAGCAACAAGGACCTCCTCTCGGTCAAGGTCGACCGCAAGCGCAAGATCGCCGCGACGACCCTGCTGCGCGCCGTCGGCTACGAGAACAACGATGAGATCGGCGGCCTTTTCGCCACCGTCGACACGGACCCCGAGCATCAGTACATCGCCTCCACGCTGGACAAGGACCTCACCAAGACCCAGCAGGACGCGCTGATCGAGGTCTACAAGAAGCTGCGCCCGGGCGACCCACCGACCGGCGACAACGCCCGGCAGCTTGTCGAGAGCCTCTTCTTCAACTTCCGCCGCTACGACCTCGGTCGCGTGGGCCGGTACAAGTTCAACAAGAAGCTCGGTCCGGTCGTCGAGCGGATGGGCATCGAGCTCGACCGCGAGCAGCGGATCATCACCCGCGAGGACATCGCCGCCATCGTCGGCCATCTCATCGAGCTGAACCGCGGCCTCGGCCTGCCGGACGACATCGACCACCTGGGCAACCGTCGCATCCGCGCCAACGGCGAGCTGATCCAGAACGCGTTCCGCGTCGGCCTGCTCCGCATGGAGCGCGTCGTTCGCGAGCGCATGACGATCCAGGAGATCGACAAGGCCACGCCGAACGCCCTCATCAACATCCGGCCCGTCGTGGCCGCGATGAAGGAGTTCTTCGGCGGTAGCCAGCTGAGCCAGTTCATGGACCAGACCAACCCTCTGGCCGAGCTGACCAGCAAGCGGCGCCTGTCGGCCCTCGGCCCGGGCGGCCTTTCGCGAGAGCGCGCCGGCTTCGACGTGCGCGACGTCCACCACAGCCACTACGGCCGCATCTGCCCGATCGAGACGCCGGAAGGCCCGAACATCGGCTTGATCGGCTCGCTGGCCACTTTCGGTCGAATCAACAGCTACGGCTTCATCGAGACGCCCTATCGCAAGGTGAAGCGGACGATCGGGTGGGACGACCCGGAGCTCGCGAACCACGAGGCCGGAGCGGACGTGGTCGGCAAGGACGGCAAAGTCATCCTGAAGTCGGGCGAGAAGTTCAACGACGCGGCCGTCGCCGAGCTGAAGCGCCAGAAGGCGTCCGCCTTCCCCATTCGCCCGGTCGTCACGGCCGAGATCGAGTACCTCGCCGCGGACGAGGAGGAAGAGCACCACGTCGCCCAGGCCAACGCCGAGCTCGACGCTCAGGGCCACTTCGTGCGCGACCGCATCCCGTGCCGCTACCGCGACCAGTTCCCCGAGGCCCGTCCCAGTGCCATCGAGTACATGGACGTGTCGCCCAAGCAGGTCGTCTCCGTGGCCACGGCCCTCATCCCGTTCCTCGAGCACGACGACGCCAACCGCGCCCTGATGGGCTCCAACATGCAGCGCCAGGCAGTGCCGCTCCTCGAGCCGGAGGCGCCGATCGTCGGCACCGGCATGGAGTGGCGGTCGGCCCTCGACTCGGGTCAGGTCGTCGTCGCCAAGAGACCCGGCGTCGTCACCAGCGTGACCGCCGACCGAGTCCAGGTCGAAACCGACTCGGGCGACCTCGACGAATACCTGCTGCAGAAGTACGTGCGCTCGAACCAGGGCACCTGCATCAACCAGCGACCGATCGTCGACGTCGGCCAGCGCCTCGACAAGGGCGAGCCGATCGCCGACTCGAGCTCGACGGACCACGGCGAGCTGGCCCTCGGCCGCAACGTCCTCGTGGCGTTCATGAGCTGGGAAGGCGGCAACTACGAGGACGCCATCGTCATCAGCGAGCGCCTCGTCAAGGAAGACTTCTTCACCAGCATCCACATCGAGAAGCACGAGCTGGAGTCCCGCGACACCAAGCTCGGCCCCGAAGAGATCACCCGCGACATCCCCAACGTGGGCGAGGAATCGCTCAAGGACCTGGACGAGGAAGGCATCGTCTACATCGGCGCCGAAGTCCAGCCGGGCGACATCCTGGTCGGCAAGATCACGCCCAAGGGCGAGACCGAGCTGACCGCCGAGGAGAGACTCCTTCGCGCGATCTTCGGCGAGAAGGCCCGCGAGGTGAAGGACTCCAGCCTGCGCCTGCCCCACGGCGAGCGCGGCAAGGTCGTCGACGTCCGCATCTTCAGCCGCGAAGAGGGCGACGAGCTCATGCCGGGCGTCAACCGCCTGGTCCGTGTCTCGGTCGCACAGAAGCGCAAGGTCAGCGTCGGCGACAAGATGGCCGGCCGCCACGGCAACAAGGGTGTCATCGCCAAGGTTCTGCCTGTCGAAGACATGCCCTATCTGCCCGACGGCACCCCGGTCGACATCGTTCTCAACCCTCTGGGCGTGCCGAGCCGAATGAACATCGGCCAGATCCTCGAGACGCACCTGGGCTGGGCTCTCCACGAGCGCGGTCTCACCGCGGCGACGGCCGTCTTCGACGGTGCGTCGGAGGAGCAGATCCGAGAAGAGCTTCGCGCGGCCGGACTGCCGGAGGACGGCAAGGTCGTGCTCCGCGACGGGCGGTCGGGCGAGCCCTTCGATCGGCCGATCACGGTCGGCTACATCTACATGCTCAAGCTCCACCACCTGGTGGAGGACAAGATCCACGCCCGGTCCACCGGACCCTACAGCCTCATCACGCAGCAGCCTCTGGGCGGCAAGGCCCAGTTCGGCGGCCAGCGCTTCGGTGAGATGGAGGTCTGGGCTCTCGAGGCCTACGGCGCGGCGAACATCCTGCAGGAGCTTCTCACGGTCAAGTCCGACGACGTCATGGGTCGTGTCCAGACCTACGAGGCGATCGTCAAGGGCGAGGAGATCCAGGCGCCGGGCGTTCCCGAGTCGTTCAAGGTCCTCATCAAGGAGCTCCAGAGCCTGGGTCTCAACGTCGAAATCCTCAACGAAAACGACGAAGAAATCCGCTTCGCGGAAGACTCCGGCACTTACCCGATGCCAGATCTGGGTGGCATCAACCTCGCCGGGTTCGAGGACTGAACCGACTGAACGCATGACTCGGCGCCTGTGCCCGGCCAGCCAGGCGTCGACGATCCACGGTCCGAACTACGCCCCCGAGCCAGGCGGTGGCGTGGAGGAGAGGAATGCTCGAGGTTAACAACTTCAACGCCATCCGGATCTCGCTGGCCAGCCCCGAGCAGATTCGGGACTGGTCTTCAGGCGAGGTGACCAAGCCGGAGACGATCAACTACCGAACGCTCAAGCCGGAGAAGGACGGGCTGTTCGACGAGCGCATCTTCGGTCCCACCAAGGACTGGGAGTGCTACTGCGGCAAGTACAAGCGGATTCGGTACAAGGGCATCATCTGCGACAAGTGCGGCGTCGAGGTCACGCGCTCCAAGGTGCGCCGCGAACGGATGGGCCACATCCAGCTGGCCAGCCCCGTAAGCCACATCTGGTACTTCAAGGGGACGCCGTCGCGCCTGGGCATTCTTCTCGACATCAGTCCCCGCAACCTCGAGCGGATCCTCTATTTCGCCCTCTACATCGTTACCCACGTGGACGAGGAGGCCCGCAAGCGGGCCCTGGCCGCGCTGGAGGACGAGGCCGAGGGTAGGGGAGGCAAGGGCGGCCGGGCCCTGAGCGACCTCGAGGACGAGCTGCGAAGCCGTTTCCATCGCCAGAAGGACGAGTTGAACGCCATCCTGGCGACGACCAAGGCCGATCTGGAGCAGCAGCGAACTGCCCGGACCGAGGAGATAGTCGAGGCCGCTCAGGGCGTCGAGAAGCTCCTGAAGGCCCTCGGCAAGGACGCCGCGGCCGAGGCGATCGCCTTCCCGATCACGGGCGAGGTGGTGGTCGCGGCCGGAGCGACCGCCGGCAAGGAAGCCGCCGCTACTCTCCGCAAGATCGTGGCCGCCGAGTCGGAGCGGGTCACCGCCGAGATCCAGCAGCGCGAGGCGGACGAGGAGAGGAGCGTCGCCCAGAAGATCGGCGATCTCCAGCTCGCCAACGACGCCGAGATCGAGACCGAGCGCGAGCGTCTCCGCCGCGACGCCGAAGGCGCCAAGGACGAGATTCGCAAGCAGCGCGACGAGATCGAGTCGATCAAGCCGCTGATGACCCTGCTCGAGAACGACTTCCGATACCTGGACGAGCGGTACGGCTCCGGCAGCCGGGGCGGCCGCATCTTCCACGCGGCCATGGGCGCGGAGGCCGTCCGCGACATCATCGGCCGGATGGACCTGGAGGAGCTCGCTCGCTCTCTCCACGTCGAGGTTCGGACGACCTCCGGCCAGCGTCGCAAGAAGGCCATCAAGCGGCTGCGCCTCATCGAGGCCTTCCGGCGATCGGGCACGCGTCCGGAGTGGATGATCCTTTCGGTCATCCCGGTCATTCCGCCGGACCTGCGGCCGATGGTCCAGCTCGACGGCGGTCGGTTCGCCACGTCCGACCTGAACGACCTGTATCGGCGCGTGATCAACCGAAACAACCGGCTCAAGCGACTGCTCGAGCTGGGAGCCCCGGAGATCATCATCCGCAACGAGAAGCGGATGCTCCAGGAGGCCTGCGACGCCCTGATCGACAACGGTCGGCGCGGCCGGGCCATCGCCGGCACCGGCAACCATCGCCTCAAGAGCCTCTCGGACATGCTCAAGGGCAAGCAGGGCCGGTTCCGGCAGAACCTGCTCGGCAAGCGCGTGGACTACTCCGGCCGGTCGGTCATCGTCGTCGGTCCGGAGCTCAAGCTCCACCAGTGCGGCCTGCCCAAGAAGATGGCGCTCGAGCTCTTCAAGCCGTTCGTCATGCGCCTGCTGGTCGAGAAGGGCTTCGCCCACAACATCAAGAGCGCCAAGCGCATCGTCGAGCGTGTCAGGCCGGAGGTCTGGGACGTTCTCGAAGAGGTCATCAAGGACCATCCGGTCCTGCTGAACCGCGCCCCCACGCTGCACCGCCTCGGCATCCAGGCGTTCATGCCAGTCCTCGTCGAGGGCTCGGCCATCCAGATCCACCCGCTCGTCTGCACCGCGTTCAACGCGGACTTCGACGGCGACCAGATGGCCGTCCACGTCCCGCTTTCCACTGCCGCGCAGGAAGAAGCGCGGACGATGATGCTGTCGACCGCCAACCTCCTCTCGCCGGCGGACGGAAGCCCGGTCGTGGCTCCGACGCAGGACATGGTCCTCGGCTGCTTCTATCTGACGATGGACAAGCCCCTGGCCGAGGGCAAGAAGATGCGCCTCTTCTCGAGCGAGGGCGAGGCCATCCTCACCTACCAGCTCCGCGAGGTCACTCTCCACGAGCCGGTGATCGCCATGGTCAAGGCCTGGGACGAAGAGGCCGGCGCGGCCGTCGACACACGGGTCCAGACGACCGTCGGGCGGATCATCTTCAACCAGATCGTCCCCGACCGGCTTCGCTTCAAGAACGTCAACATGAAGCGGACCGAACTCCGCAAGCTCGTCGACGAGTGCTATCGAATCCTCGGCCCCGCGGAGACGGCCAACGTCGTAGACGGCGTCAAGGGCGTCGGCTTCGAATACGCCACGCGTGGCGGCATGACCATCGCCGTCGGCGACATCGTCATTCCGCCGGACAAGGCCCGCCGCCTGGTCGAGGCCGACGCTTCGGTCGACCAGATCGATCGCCAGTTCCAGCGCGGCCTGATCACCGACGACGAGCGCTACGAGCAGGTCGTCGACGTCTGGCAGAAGACCACCAACGACCTGTCGACGGCGATGATGGACGGCCTCGATGCCTTCGGCTCCGTCCGCATGATGTCGGACTCGGGCGCCCGAGGTAACAAGGGACAGATCAGCCAGCTCGGCGGAATGCGCGGCCTGATGGCCGACCCGTCGGGCCGGATCATCGACGTGCCGGTGCGGAGCAACTTCCGCGAAGGCATGACCGTTCTCGAGTACTTCATCTCCACCCACGGCGCCCGCAAGGGCCTCGCCGACACCGCCCTTCGAACCGCCGACTCGGGCTATCTGACCCGTCGTCTGGTGGACGTCGCCCAGGACGTGATCACTCGCGAGGAGGATTGCGGCACCCAGGAAGGCTCCTGGATCACGCGGTCCGAGTCGGCCGAGATCGCCAGCAACGAAAAGGGCGCCTATCAGAAGCGAATGGTCGGCCGGCTGTCGGCCGCAGATCTGTTCCATCCGACGACGGGCGAGCTTCTCGTCGAACGCAACCAGGAGCTGACCGAAGCCCTGGCCGCCGCCATCGACGAGTCCGGGATCGACGAGGTCCTGGTCCGCTCGCCGCTGTCCTGCGAGGCCCGCCACGGCGTCTGCCGGCTGTGCTACGGCCGAAACCTGGCCACCGGCTCACTGGTGGGCATCGGCGAGGCCGTGGGCATCATCGCGGCCCAGTCGATCGGCGAGCCGGGCACGCAGCTGACCATGCGAACGTTCCACACCGGCGGCGTCGCCGGCCTGGACATCACCGCCGGTCTGCCGCGCGTCGAGGAGCTTTTCGAAGGCCGCGTGCCCAAGGGCAAGGCAGAGATCAGCCACATCGACGGCATCGTGGAGATCGTCCGCGGCGACACCGGAACCCGCGTAAAGGTCACGAGCAGGGAGCAGTACGACACCCACATCGCCCTGGGCCCCGGCCTGGAGCTGCTTTCCGCCGACGGCGACATGGTCGAAGCCGGCCAGGTCATCGCCCGGCTGGAAGGCGGCGACAAGTCCGCCGACGTGTCGGCCCCGGCAAAGGGCTTCCTGGTCCGCGAGGGCGACGACCTGGTCGTCCGCTCCGAGGACACGGTCGAGCGCGAGTACGCCATCCCGCACAACGCCAAGCTCATGGTCGAGAACGGCTCGGAAATCCGCGCCGGCGATGCAATCACGGATGGCCCGATCAACCCGCAGGAGTACCTCGAGACGCGGGGCAAGGACGCCGTCCAGCGTTACCTGGTCAAGGAAGTCCAGAAGGTCTACCGCAGCCAGGGCGTGACGATCAACGACAAGCACATCGAGATCATCGTCCGCCAGATGCTCCGCAAGGTTCGCATCGATCAGCCGGGCGACACCGATCTCCTGCCGACCGAGTTGATCGATCGCCTCGACTTCGAGGAGGTCAACAACCGGGTCCTGGCCGAGGGCGGCGAGCCCGCCACGGCCCAGACCGTCCTGCTCGGTGTAACAAAGGCATCGCTCAACACCTCGTCGTTCCTTGCGGCCGCCTCCTTCCAGGAGACGACCCGGGTGCTCACCGAAGCCGCCATCAACGGCTCCAAGGACCACCTGATCGGCCTCAAGGAGAACGTCATCATCGGCAAGCTCATCCCGGCCGGGACGGGCGCGCCGGCCAACATCGCCGCCGCTCGCGAGCGGGCGCGCCGGGCCGCCGAA
The DNA here is from genome assembly GCA_963838285.1 of uncultured Chloroflexia bacterium. Taxonomy (GTDB): domain Bacteria; phylum Chloroflexota; class Limnocylindria; order Limnocylindrales; family CSP1-4; genus Fen-1039. The sequence continues at coordinate 632,733 of CAWIQP010000004.1, read as the reverse complement.
GAGGCGCTCGCCGGCGAATCGCTCGAGAGACTGCGCGGGCCGGAGTACGAGTACAACCCGTTCCTCGAGGAGGCCGGAGCCCGGCCGTCCGACGAGACCGCGGACCTGGCCTCGCTCCTGTCCGCGAGCGTGGGCGGCGAACCTCGCGACGACGAAACCGACTTCGTCAACCCCTTCCTGGCCGCCATCGGCGGCGAGTCCGGGGCCGAAGCCGAGCCGTCGGATCTGCCCGGGCTGGAAGAGCTTCTTGGCGAGGCCCTTTCGGACGAGGCATCCTCGGACGAAGGTCCTGTGGGGGAAGTGAAGAAGGACGACCGGTAGACGTCGGCCGCCCTTCCGGGCGGCCTTCGTCAACCGTCCGATCGAATGGCGCTGGGGTCCGCTGGGGCCTCCCGAAGGTTTGACACCCCAGGGGGCCGCTGATAAACTCCGCGCTCGTGGCTTCTGAGAGGCCGCGATTGGCACGCGCCACTCGCGACGCTCGCAAGAGCCGATCCGGACGGCGGGGAACCGAACGGGACACCGGCAAAATCCGGTGCGTGGAGGCCCGCCAGACCATCGAAGCGATTTGCGCCAGACCAGATCGCCTCCATGTCGCGACCGGTGCCGCAGCAGCGGCCCATCGGACGCCGGAGGCCACCGCGGCGACGCAGGCTCCCGTCGATTGGAATTGCACCGGGGCCCAACCCGGCGCGGTTCGATATCGGCGGCGAATCGCCTACAAGACAGTCAATGCAGCAGAGAGCGAAAGGAGCAGCGTCTCCGTGCCGACAATCAGCCAGCTCGTGCGTCACGGTCGCCAGCCGAAGATCTCGAAGATCAAGGCGCCGGCCATGCGCAAGAACTGGAACAGCCTTCGCCAGCGTCAGGTGGCCATCCCAGGAGCGCCACAGAAGCGCGGCGTCTGCCTGCAGGTGCGCACGATGACGCCGAAGAAGCCGAACTCGGCTCTTCGCAAGATCGCCCGCGTCCGGCTCACCAACCAGATGGAAGTGACGGCCTACATCCCCGGGATCGGCCACAACCTCCAGGAGCACTCGGTAGTCCTCGTCCGCGGCGGTCGCGTGAAGGACCTGCCGTCGGTCAAGTACCACATCATCCGCGGCACCCTCGACGCGGCAGGCGTCAAGGACCGCAAGCAGGGCCGCTCCAAGTACGGGGCGAAGGCCGCTCAGCAGAAGGGCAAGAAGTAACGATGCCCCGTCGTCCGACCATCGCCCGCAAGACCAAGTATCAGGGCGCTCCGTCCACTCGCCTCAGCAGCCGCTTCGGCACCAAGCTGATGACCGATGGCAAGCGCCACCTTTCCGAGCGCATCCTGCGAGAGGCCCTGGCCCGCGCCGAGGCCCAGGCTCGCCGGCCCGGCATCGAGGTCCTCGAGTCGGCCATGCGAAACGCGACGCCGATCATCGAGGTCAAGCCGCGCCGAGTCGGTGGCGCCACATACCAGGTCCCGGTCGAGATCCGGGGCGATCGCCGCATGTCGCTGGGCGTCCGCTGGCTGGTCCAGGCCGCCCGCAAGCGCAGCGGGAAGAGCATGTCGGAGAAGCTTGCCGCCGAGCTCGTCGATGCCATGAACGGCCTCGGCGCGGCAGTCAAGCGTCGTGAGGACACTCACAAGATGGCCGACGCGAACAGGGCCTTCACTCACTTCAAGTGGTAGGCCTCCGCTAGGGAGCACCAAGGATCGTGGCACGTCAAGTTCCGCTCGCCAAGACGCGGAACATCGGAATCATCGCCCATATCGACGCTGGGAAGACCACCGTCACCGAGCGGGTCCTCTTCTACACGAAGAAGATCTACAAGATCGGTGAGGTCCATGAGGGCGCGGCCACCATGGACTGGATGCCCCAGGAGCAGGAGCGCGGCATCACTATCACTGCCGCGGCTACGACGTGCTTCTGGGACGATCATCGAATCAACATCATCGATACGCCCGGGCACGTGGACTTCACGGTAGAGGTCGAGCGAAGCCTGCGGGTCCTCGATGGGGCGGTGGTGGTGTTCGACGGTGTCGCCGGGGTCGAGCCGCAGTCCGAGACGGTCTGGCGGCAGGCCGACCGATATCGCGTCCCGCGAATCTGCTTCATCAACAAGCTGGACCGCACTGGAGCGGATTTCTGGCGCTGCGTGGACATGATCCGCGAGCGGCTGGGGGCGCGGCCGGTTCCGATCCAGTTGCCGATAGGCAACGAGGACAAGTTCCGCGGCATCGTGGACCTGATCACCATGAAGGCGATCGTCTACAGGGCCGAGGACCTGGGCGCCGAATCGGAGACGATCGAGATCCCGGCCGAACTGCGTGAAGCGGCCAGGACCCAGCGCGAGAAGATGGTCGAGGCTGTCGCCGAGATGGACGACGAGCTGACGCACAAGTACCTCGAAGGGCACACTCTCAGCAACGAGGACATCAAGCGCGGTCTGCGGCTTGGCACGCTGGAGTACCGCATCGTGCCCGTACTCGCCGGCTCGGCCCTCAAGAACAAGGGCGTCCAGCCCGTCCTCGACGCGGTGGTGGACTACCTCCCGTCGCCGCTCGACGTCCCCCCGGTGATCGGCGAACACCCCACCACGCACAAGGAAGTGCTGCGCACCGCCGACGACAGCGAGCCCTTCAGCGCCCTGGTCTTCAAGATCGCGGCAGACCCATATGTCGGCAAGCTGGCCTACTTCCGGGTCTACTCGGGGACGCTCAACTCCGGCTCCTACGTGCTCAACGCCACGAAGGGGAAGAAGGAGCGGATCGGCCGCATCCTCCAGATGCATGCCAACCACCGCGAGGAGATCGAGACCGTGTACGCCGGCGACATCGCCGCCGCGGTCGGACTGAAGGAGAGCTTCACCGGGGACACCCTCAGCGACCCGGACCACCCGGTCGTGCTCGAGTCGATCGTCTTCCCGGAGCCCGTCATCGAAGTCGCCATCGAGCCCAAGACCAAGGCCGACCAGGACAAGCTGGCCCTGGCTCTGCAGCGCCTGGCCGACGAAGACCCCACCTTCCGGGTCCACACGGACGAGGAGAGCGGCCAGACGCGCATCGCCGGTATGGGCGAGTTGCACCTGGACGTCCTCGTCGACCGGATGGTTCGCGAGTTCAAGGTCGCGGCGAACGTCGGACGTCCCCGTGTCTCCTATCGGGAGACGATCCGCCAGCAGGCCGAAGGCAACTACCGCCACGTCAAGCAGACCGGCGGCAAGGGCCAGTACGGCCACGTCGTCATCAAGATCGAGCCCAACAAGCAGGGCGCGGGCTACGAGTTCGTCGACAAGATCGTGGGCGGCGTCATCCCGCGCGAGTACATCAAGCCGATCGACATGGGTATCCGCGAGGCCCTCGAGACGGGCCCATACGCGGGCTATCCGATGGTCGACGTCAAGGTGACGCTCTTCGACGGGTCGTTCCACGAAGTCGACTCGAGCGAGATGGCGTTCCGCATCGCCGCCTCCATGGCCCTCAAGGAAGCGGCCCACAAGGCTTCGCCCGTGATCCTCGAACCTCTCATGAGGGTCGAGGTCACGATGCCCGAGCAGTTCCTCGGTGACGTCATCGGCGACATCAACGCTCGCCGCGGACACATCGAGGCGATGGAATCGCGGGCCTCCACCCAGGTGGTTAGGGCGCGCGTACCGCTGGCCGAGATGTTCGGCTACGCCACCGACCTGCGGTCCATGACCCAGGGACGGGCAAGCTACTCGATGGAGTTGTCGCACTACGCCGAGGTCCCCGCCAACCTGGCGGCCGAGCTCGTTCAGAAGTCCCGAGTCTGATCAGTCAATTCATCCCGCAGTAGGAGCGAGGGAGCAGCCGCGATGGCGAAGAAGAAGTTCGAGCGGACCAAGCCGCACGTCAACATCGGCACCATCGGCCACATCGACCACGGCAAGACGACGCTCACCGCGGCGATCACCAAGTACCTCGCTCTAAAGGGCGGGGCCGAGTACCGCGCCTTCGACTCGATCGACAACGCTCCCGAGGAGCGCGAGCGCGGCATCACCATCGCGATCGCCCACGTCGAGTACGAGACCGCGAACCGCCACTACGCCCACGTCGACTGCCCCGGCCACGCCGACTACATCAAGAACATGATCACCGGCGCGGCCCAGATGGACGGCGCCGTCCTCGTCGTCGCCGCGACCGACGGCCCCATGCCCCAGACGCGCGAGCACATCCTGCTCGCCCGCCAGGTGGAAGTGCCCTACATCGTCGTCTTCCTCAACAAGTGCGACGCCGTCGACGATCCCGAGCTGCTCGATCTGGTCGAGCTCGAGGTCCGCGAGCTGCTCACCAAGAACCACTTCCCAGGCGACGACATCCCGATCGTGCGCGGCTCCGCTCTCAAGGCCCTCGAGACCACCGGCGGCGTCGACGATCCGGCCTACGCCTGCATCCAGGAGCTCCTCGACGCGGTCGACTCCTACATCCCGACCCCCGAGCGCCCCATCGACAAGCCCTTCATCATGCCGATCGAGGACGTCTTCGGCATCAAGGGCCGTGGCACCGTGGCCACCGGGCGCATCGAGCGCGGCATCGTGAAGGTCTCCGACGAAGTCGAGATCGTCGGCATCCGGCCGACCCGCAAGGTCGTCGTCACCGGCGTCGAGATGTTCAAGAAGCTGCTCGACGAGGGCCGTGCCGGCGACAACGTCGGCTGCCTGCTGCGCGGCATCGAGCGCGACGACATCGAGCGCGGCCAGGTCCTCGCCAAGGCCGGCTCCGTCAAGCCGCACACCAAGTTCATCGCTCGCGTCTACGTTCTCTCCCGCGAGGAGGGTGGCCGCCATACCCCGTTCTACAACGGCTACCGGCCCCAGTTCTACCTGCGCACGACGGACGTCACCGGCGCCATCGGACTGCCCGAGGGTGCCGAGATGATCATGCCCGGCGACAACGTCGACATGACCGTCGAGCTCATCACCCCGATCGCCCTCGAAGTCGGCCAGCGCTTCGCCATCCGCGAGGGTGGCCGCACCGTCGGCGCCGGGGCCATCACCTCGATCATCGAGTAAGGCGGAGTCTGAGATGGCAAGGCAGCGGATCAGGATCCGCCTCAAGGCTTACGACCACCGACTGCTCGATCAGTCGGCGGCGCAGATCGTGGAGACGGCCCAGCGGACCGGCGCGGACGTCGTCGGTCCCGTTCCGCTGCCGACGCGCATCGAGAAGTTCACCGTCCTGCGCTCACCGTTCATCGACAAGGACAGCCGGGAGCAGTTCGAGATCCGCACTCACAAGCGGCTCGTGGACATCCTGGAGCCGTCGTCGAAGACCGTTGACGCCCTGATGCGGCTCTCGCTGGCGGCGGGCGTCGACATCGAAATCAAGATGTGAGGTGGCAATGAACAGCGTCTTCAGCCACCCCAGCGAGCGAGTGCAATGAGTATCGGACTGATCGGCCGAAAGGTCGGCATGACCCAGCTGTTCCAGGACGACGGAACGATGATCCCGGTGAGCGTCCTCGCCGTGGAGCCGAATACCGTGACTCGCGTCCGCACGGCGGAGCGAGACGGCTATGCCGCCGTCCAGCTCGGGATCGAGGAGTCGGGCAAGCTCACCAAGCCGGAGATCGGGCAGCTCAAGAACCTGCCCATGCTCGCCGTCCTCCGCGAGTTCCGGGTCGAAGGCCCGGACGACTCGGCCTACACCGTCGGCCAGAAGCTGGACGTGACCCTCTTCGCCCCGGGCGACATCGTCGACGTCACGGGCGTGAGCAAGGGCAAGGGCTTCTCCGGCCACATCAAGCGCCATCATTTCAAGCGCGGCCCCAAGACCCACGGTTCCGACCATCACCGCGCCCCCGGTTCGATCGGCCCCGGCACGACGCCGGGCCGCGTCTACAAGGGCATGCGCATGGCCGGCCACATGGGCGATGCCCGCGCCACCGTCAAGTCGCTGCGGGTCGTCCGAGCGGACGCCGAGCGCAACCTGTTGCTCGTCAAGGGTTCCGTCCCCGGCACCCCACACGGGCTCATCCTCGTGAAGAAGGCCTAGTCATGCCGACGACGACCCTTTACTCGAGGACGGGCGAGGAGATCGGCCAGGTCGAGCTCTCCGAAGAGCTCTTCGCGGCTCCGATCAACACGGCCGTGCTCCACCAGGTGGTGATCGCCCAGCTGGCCGGTCGCCATCTTGGAACCCACGACACCAAGAAGCGTGGCGAAGTCGAAGGCGGCGGCAAGAAGCCGTATCGCCAGAAGGGGACCGGCCGCGCCCGCCAGGGCTCGACCCGATCGCCGCACTATCGCGGCGGCGGCGTGGTCTTCGGTCCGCACCCGCGCAGCTACGTTCAGCGTCTGCCGCGCCAGATGAAGCGCCTCGCCCTGTGCGGAGCGCTCACGGCGAAGCTCGACGACGGCGCCATCTGCGTCCTCGACGCCTTCGGCCTCGAGGGGCCGAAGACGCGCGACCTGGTGGGCGTTCTCGACGCCCTCGGCCGGTCCGACGGTCGCGTCCTGATCGTGGCCCCGGCCACGGACGAGACGCTGATCCTCTCCGCGCGGAACCTGCCGCGCGTCGAGGTAATTCGCGCCGACTCGCTCAACGTCGTGGCCCTGCTCAACGCGGACACCGTCCTGATCGAGCAGCCGGCCCTCAGCACGATGGAAGAGGTGTACGCGTGAGCCTCTCTGCCCACGAGATCATCCTCCGCCCCGTCATCAGTGAGAAGTCGATGGACGAGTCGCAGCGTGGCAAGTACACGTTCGCGGTCCGCGACGACGTGAGCAAGATCCAGATCGAGGCGGCCATCGAGGAGATCTTCAAAGTGAAGGTCGCCGCGGTGAACGTCCTCACGACCAAGTCAAAGGAGAAGCGCGGCGGGACGCGTCGGAGCCGGATAGGCGGCCGGACGACCCCCTGGCGCAAGGCGATCGTGACGCTGGCCCCCGGCCAGAAGATCGAGTTCTTCGAGGCCGTCTGACATGCCGCTGCGAAGCTACAAGCCAACCTCGGCGGGCCGCCGGTTCATGACCCGGTCCACCTTTGAGGAGATCACCACCAAAGAACCCTACAAGCCGCTCCTGGAGTCGCAGAAGCGTGGCTCCGGCCGCAACAATCAGGGCCGGCTCACCGTTCGCCATCGCGGCGGCGGCGAGAAGCAGCACTACCGCATCATCGACTTCAAGCGCGACAAGTTCGGCGTGCCGGCCAAGCTGGCGACGATCGAGTACGACCCGAATCGGTCGGCCCGCATCGGCCTGCTCCACTACGCCGACGGCGAGAAGCGCTACATGCTCCTGCCGAACGGCCTCAAGGTCGGTGACGTCGTCGTCGCCGGAGTCGAGGTCGAGGCCCGTGTCGGCAACGCCCTGCCGCTGGCCAACATCCCGCTGGGCACCACGATCCACAACGTCGAGCTCGTTCCCGGCAAGGGCGGACAGATCGTCCGATCCGCCGGAGTTTCGGCTCAGCTGCTCGCCAAAGAGGGCGACTACGCCGCGGTCCGACTGCCCTCCGGCGAGGTTCGTCGCATCCCGCTGCGCTGCATGGCCACCATCGGCCAGGTCTCCAACCTCGAGCACGAGAACCAGAGCCTGGGCAAGGCCGGGCGTGCGCGGCACATGGGCCAGCGGCCCGAAGTCCGCGGCGTCGTCATGAACCCCAGGGACCATCCGCACGGCGGCGGCGAAGGCAAGTCGCCCACCGGAATGCCGCCCAAGACGCCGTGGGGTAAGCCCGCCATGGGCTATCGGACGCGTCTTGGCAAGAAGTCGTCGAGCAGACTCATCATCCGCTCGCGACACGGCAAGCAATAAGGCAGAGGAGAGAGAGGCATGTCGCGTTCGGTCAAGAAGGGACCGTTCGTCGAGTCGCGGCTCCTCGGCCGCGTCCAGACGATGAACAAGCGCAACGAGAAGAAGGTCGTCAAGACCTGGTCTCGAGCGTCGGTCATATTCCCCGATTTCATCGGACACACCGTTGCCGTGTACAACGGCAAGAAGCACATCCCGGTCTACGTGACCGAGAACATGGTCGGCCACCGTCTCGGCGAGTTCTCCCCAACCCGCACCTTCCGCGGGCACGGGAAGCACACCGAACGCTCGTCCGCACTCAAGTAGGAGCAGAGGACGTGCGCGTTTCAGCCACAGCCAAGTACCTGATGGGCTCCTCGCGAAAAGCCCGACTCGTGACCAACGCGATAAAGGGCAAGCGAGTCGAGGAGGCCTCCGCCCTGCTGCGGTTCATGCCGCAGGCGGCCGCCCGCGACGTCGCCCGCGTTCTCAAGAGCGCGACGGCGAACGCTGAGAACAACCACAACCTGTCCGCCGAGGACCTGGTCGTGGCCGACGCCCAGGCCAACATGGGCCCGGGCGTCCACAAGCGCTGGCAGCCGCGGGCCCAGGGTCGGGCGTTCCCGATCCACAAGCCCATGACCCACATCACCATCGTCGTCGAAGATCGGGAGGCCTAGATGGGACACAAGGTTCACCCGTACGGCTTCCGACTGGGTGTCTCGCGCACCTGGACGGCGAAGTGGTACGCCGACAAGGACTACACCGACCTCCTGAAGGAGGACATCTCCATCCGCGCCCTGGTCACCCGCAGGTTGGCCAACGCGAGTGTCAGCGGGGTCGAGATCGAGCGTGGCATCAACCACGTGACGGTCACGATCCACACCGCCAAGCCGGGCATCGTCATCGGCAAGGGCGGCGCCAACGTCGAGCTGCTTCGTCAGCAGGTCGGCGCCCTGACCAGCCGCAAGGTCAAGCTCGAGGTCAAGGAGATCCGCCAGCCCGAGCTGGACGCCGCTCTCGTGGCCGCCAACATCAGCCAGCAGCTGGCCCGCCGCATCGCCTTCAAGAAGGCAATGAAGCAGTCCATCCAGCGGACGATGAAGGCCGGCGCAAAGGGCGTGAAGATCGCCGTCGCAGGTCGCCTCGGCGGCTCCGAGATGGCTCGCCGGGAGTGGGACAAGGAAGGCCGAATCCCGCTCGGAACGCTCCGCGCCGACATCAGCTACGCTCAGGTCCACGCCCTCACGACCTACGGTCGAATCGGCGTCAAGGTCTGGATCTATAGAGGCGAGGTCGCGGCCGAGAAGCCTCGACGCGAGCCGATCCCCGCCACGGCCGTCATCGGCGGAGGGGCGTAGCCATGTTGATGCCCCGACGCGTCAAGCACCGCAAGGTCCAGCGAGGCCGGATGTCCGGCATCGCCAAGGGCGGCACGACAGTGGCTTTCGGCGAGTTCGGCCTCGCCACCCTCGAGCCGGCCTGGATCACCAGCCGTCAGATCGAGGCTGCCCGACGCGCCATGACCCGCTCGGTCAAGCGCGGCGGCAAGATCTGGATCCGGATCTTCCCGGACAAGCCGGCAACCAAGAAGCCGGCCGAAACCCGAATGGGCTCCGGCAAGGGCGCCCCCGACCACTGGGTCGCGGTCGTCAAGCCCGGTCGAATCCTGTTCGAGATGGCCGGCGTTGACCAGGTCGAGGCTGTCGAGGCGATGCGTCTCGCCAGCCACAAGCTCCCGGTCGCTACCAGGGTCATCGTGAAGGAAGGCCTGGCAGATGGACATCGATAAGGTTCGAGCCCTGTCCGACGGGGAGCTCGATGAGCAGCTGAAAGAGGCCAAGCAGGATCTCTGGCAGGCCCGCTTCCAGCTCAATACTCGACAGCTCAAGGACTACAGCTCGATTCCTCAGACCAGACGAACGATCGCGCGGATCCTCACCGTGCAGCGCGAGCGCCGCGATGAGCGCTCCCGGACGGGCGTCACGCCCGACCGCATGGCGTAGGAGATCACGCGATGGCAGGAGCAGCAGTGCAGGGCAAGCGGAAGACCAAAGTCGGCCGCGTCGTCAGCGACAAGATGGACAAGACGATCGTCGTGTCCGTCGAGCGGCTGACGCGGCATCCGCTGTACAAGCGGGTCATCCGCTTGACCAGCAAGTTCAAGGCTCATGACGAGGACAACGAGGCTCGCGTGGGCGACACCGTCCTGATCGAGGAGTCGCGGCCGCTATCGGCCACGAAGCGCTGGCGGCTCGTCAGCATCGTCGCTCGCGCCGGCGAAGGGGCGGTGCCCCTTGCGGCCGTCGAGGACGAGGCGACCGACGAGGCCATTCACGGCGCGGCCCACCCGGGTAGGCACGCGGCCGACGGCGAGGCCGCCCAATGATCCAGCAGTACACGCGACTACGGGTGGCCGACAACACCGGCGCCCGGACGATCCAGTGCATTCGGATCATGGGCCGCTCGCAGAAGACCACCGCCGGTGTCGGTGACGTGATCATCGCCAGCGTCAAGCAGGCGATCCCGAACGCGCCCGTTAAGAAGGGCGACGTGGTTCGCGCGGTCGTAGTTCGAACCGCCAAGGAATACGGACGGCCGGACGGCAGCTATATCCGCTTCGATGAGAACGCGGCCGTCCTCATCAACAACCAGGGCAACCCTCGGGGCACGCGGATCTTCGGCCCCGTCGCCCGCGAGCTGCGGGATCGGAACTACATGAAGATCGTATCTCTCGCGCCGGAGGTGCTCTGATGGCGCAGCAGAAGGGAACGGCATCCAACCAGGTCCCCGAGATCCGGAGCGGCGACACGGTCGTCGTGCTGCACGGCAAGGACGCCGGTAAGCGCGGCAAGGTGGAGCGGGTCCTGCGGAATCCGGTCGGCGAAGAAAAGCGAGCCGGCGTCTGGCGAACCACCTCGAGTCGGCCGCTTTCGGTGGTCATCTCGGGCGTGAACATCGCCAAGCGCCACACGAAGCCTCGCCAGAAGATGAGCCAGACCTCCCAGACGCAGATGCAGCAGGGCGGCATCGTCGACAAGCCGATGCCGATCGACGTGAGCAACGTGATGATCGTCTGCCCGCGCTGCGATCGCGTGACCAGAGTCAAGCACGAGCGCCTCGGCAGCGGCCAGAGCGTTCGGGTATGCGGCCACTGCCGCGAGCAGCTGGAGCCAGGGGCATGAGCGGCAGCCTCCATCAGCGCTACAAGGACGAGGCCGTCCCGGCGCTTCAGAAGCAGTTCGGCTACGGCAACCCAATGGAAGTTCCGCGGCTCGCCAAGATCGTCGTCAACATCGGTCTGGGCGAGGCGCTAACCAACCCGAAGGCTGTCGACGCCGCCGTCTCCGACCTTGCAGCGATCACCGGCCAGAAGCCGGTGACCACGAAGGCGAAGCGATCGATCGCCCAGTTCCGGCTCCGAACCGGCAACACGATCGGCGCGCGCGTTACTCTCCGGGGCGACCGCATGTGGGACTTCCTCGAGCGGCTCACCCGGCTCGCGCTGCCTCGCATTCGAGACTTCCACGGCGTCCCTTCGAAGTCGTTCGACGGGCGCGGTAACTACTCACTGGGGCTTCGGGAGCAACTCGCGTTCCCGGAGATCGACTACGACAAGGTGGACCGTCTCCGCGGGCTGGAGATCAGCATCGTGACGACGGCGAAGACCGACGAGGAATTGAAGCGTCTGCTCGAACTCCTCGGCATGCCCTTCGCCGGCTAGGCGCGGGGAGGGAGAAGCCATGGCCAAGAAGTCGATGATCGCCAAGGCAAAGCGAACGCCGCAGCACAAGGTACAGGCCTACCATCGCTGCTTCGTTTGCGGTCGCCCCCGCGCGTACATGCGGCGCTTTGGGTTGTGCCGCATCTGCTTCCGCGAGCGGGCGCTGCTCGGTGAGCTGCCCGGCGTCACCAAGTCGAGCTGGTAGGTAACCGATGAACGTCTCCGATCCGATTGCGGACATGCTGACCCGCATCCGCAACGCGTCGCGGGCGCGGCACGCGGACGTTGTCGTCCCGGCCTCGCGCACCAAGCGGCAGATCGCCCGAATCCTTCTGGAGGAGGGCTTCATCGCCGATGTTCGCGAGGAGCACGAGGGCGCTCGCCAGGTGCTGCGCGTGACGCTGAAGTACGTCGATGGCAAGGCCCCGGTCGTCTCGGGGCTGAAGCGAATCAGCAAGCCCGGATTGCGCGTGTATGCGCGCAAGACCGAGATCCCCAGGGTGCTCGGGGGACTCGGCCTAGTAATCGTCAGCACCAGCCAGGGCATCATGACCGGCGCGCAGGCTCACAAGGCCCAGCTCGGTGGTGAAGTCCTGGCCTACGTCTGGTAGGCGGAAGATGTCACGAATTGGTCGCCTGCCGATCCAGGTCCCGCCGAGCGTCGACGTGTCGATCGTCGGCCGGGACATCACCGTAAAGGGCCCCAAGGGCACGCTCGTACGCGCGCTCCATCCGGACATGAGCGTCTCGATGGAGGGCTCGACTCTCATCGTGGAGCGACCCAGCGAGGCCAAGCATCACAAGCAACTCCACGGCCTGACCCGAACGCTCGTCAACAACATGGTGATAGGCGTGACGGACGGCTACCGCAAGGCGCTCGAGATCACCGGTGTCGGCTATCGAGCCGCGAAGGTCGGAGACAAGCTGCAGCTGAACCTCGGCTACAGCCACCCGATCGAAATCGCCCCGCCGGCCGGCATCAGCTTCGAAGTCGAAAACCCGACCCACCTCGCGGTGTTGGGGATAAACAAGGAGCTGGTCGGGCAGGTTGCCGCCCAGGTCAGAGCCACTCGCAAGCCCGAGCCGTACAAGGGCAAGGGCGTCCACTATCTCGGCGAGCAGATCCGTCGCAAGGCCGGCAAGGCCGGCAAGATCGGCGGCAAGAAGTGAGCCGGACCGTGAACGCGCTGTCGATTGAACGACTTTTCGCGTTGTTGACGAAGGGATCAGCACGATGACGCAGGTCGCCAGCCGCGGGGCCGCGCGCCAGAAGCGGCACGAGCGGATCAGGCTTCACCTCTCGGGCTCGCCCGAGCGACCGCGCCTGGTCGTCTTCCGCAGCCTCAACCATATCTACGCTCAGGTGATCGACGACACGTCCGGGAAGACGCTTGCCGCCGCCTCCAGCCTCGAGAAGGAGCTGCGAGCGGCCGGACAGCGCAAGACCGACGAGGCGAAGTCGGTCGGCCGCCTGATCGCCGAACGCGCCCGGAGTGCGGGGATCGAGAGCGTCGTCTTCGACCGGGCCGGGTTCCGGTATCACGGGCGGATCAAGTCGCTGGCAGACGCCGCCCGCGAAGCCGGCCTCGAGTTCTGACGAAGGAGCTGACCAGTTGGCCAGGATCGATCCCAACAAGCTGACGCTCGAAGAGCGCGTCGTCCAGATCAACCGCGTTGCCAAAGTCGTCAAGGGCGGCCGACGGTTCAGCTTCAGTGCCATCGTCGTCGTCGGTGACGGCGCGGGCCACGTCGGCGTCGGCCTGGGCAAGGCCGGCGAGGTGCCCGAGTCCATCCGCAAGGGCGTCGAAGACGCGAAGAAGAACATCATCCGGATCCCGACGGTCGGGACGACGATCCCGCACGAAGTCCGGCAGGATTTCGGAGCCTCCCGGGTCATGCTGAAGCCGGCCTCTCAAGGTACCGGAGTCATCGCCGGCGGCGCCGTTCGTGCCGTCGTCGAGGCGGCCGGGATACGCGACATCCTGGCCAAGGTCTTCGGCTCCACCAACCCGGTCAACGTCACCCGGGCCACCCTGGAAGCACTCAAGAGCCTGCACTCGGCCGAAGAGCTCAGCGCTCGCCGCGGCGTCCGCGTCCGCTCGACGGTGGCCGGCCAGCCGGCCGTGGAGGTTGGCAATGGCCGGTAAGCTGCGCGTCACTCAGACCAAGAGCACGATCAGCCACATCGCCCGGAATCGGGCCACGATCCGAGCGCTCGGGCTGAATCGCATCGGCGACACCGTAGAGGTGCCCGACAACGAGGCCACGCGAGGAATGGTCCGCCAGGTCCGGTTCCTCGTGTCGGTCGAGGAGCTTCCCGAGGAGAAGCGATGAAGTTGCACGACCTGCGCCCGGCCGAAGGCAGCCACAAGCCACGCACCCGCGTCGGCCGCGGCATCGCCGCCGGCCAGGGCAAGACCGCTGGCCGCGGCACGAAGGGTCAGAAGTCGCGCACCGGCGGCACGATCCAGCCGTGGTTCGAGGGTGGACAGACCCCGATCCACGTCCGCGTGCCCAAGCTTCGCGGCTTCCGGAACAGGTTCCGGGTCGAATACGAGATCGTGAACGTCGGCCGCATCTCGGCCCTTGCCGAGACCGGCATCCTCGACCTGCCCGAGGCCGACGCCGCGCCGGGTGCCGCGGCGAAGGCCGCCAAGCCGGCCAAGCCCGCCCCGGTCACGATCACCCCCGACATCCTCGCGGCGGCCGGGCTCGTCCGCACGCTCGACAAGCCGCTGAAGGTCCTCGGGCACGGCGACGTGTCGCGGCCCCTCTTCGTCGTGGCCGACGCGTTCAGCAAGAGCGCCACGGCCAAGATAGAAGCGGCTGGCGGCACCGCCCACGTGCTCGAGTTCCCGACGGCCGATTTCGGTGAAGGCGAGCTCGACGAAGAAGCCGCCCCGGCCGCCCCGGCGAAGGCCGAGAAGGCCGCGAAGGCCGAGAAGGCCGCGAAACCTGTCGTACCCGCGGAGACCCTCCCCCCGACGAGCCCGGCCGACGAAGCCGGCTCGGAAGCATAGAAGGGCGCCTGAGCAATGCTCGAGTCGATGCTGAACGCGTTCCGCGCGCCGGACATCCGTCGTCGGCTGCTGTTCGTGCTGGTGATCCTGGTGATCTACCGTGCCCTCGCGCACGTGCTGATCCCGGGCATCAATACCCAGTTGCTGACATCCAACTCGACGGACAACGGCTTCTTCGGCCTGTTGTCGCTCTTCTCGGGCGGCGACATCCGGCGGATGTCGATCGTTGGACTCGGGCTGAACCCGTACATCAACGCCACCATCATCATGCAGATCCTGCAGTCGACGATCCCGTCGCTGCAGGCTCTGAGCCGTGAAGGCGAGTACGGCCGGAACCAGATCACCAAGTACTCGCGCTATCTGTCGGTTCCGCTAGCTGCGCTGCAGGCGTACGGCATCCTCGCCTACGTCCAGGCGACTGAACAGCAGCAGGGCGTCACCGCCTACATCGTGCCGTTCAGCTTCGAGAAGTACGAGAGCCTGACCATGATCCTGGCCCTCACGGTCGGGTCCGTCCTGCTGATGTGGCTGGGCGAGCTGATCACCGAGAAGGGGATTGGCAACGGCATCAGCTTCATCATCTTCGCCGGCATCGTGTCCCGAATCCCCGCCACCGTGGGTTCGTTCCTGGCCAGCCCGGACTGGATCGAGCTGTTCATGTTCGGCGTCGTCGGCCTGCTGATCATCTTCGTGATCATCTTCGTCCAGGAAGGTCAGCGCCGGATCCCGATCCAGTACGCCAACCGTGTTCGCGGACACCGGATATACCAGGGTGGTTCCACGTTCCTGCCCCTGCGGGTCAACATGGCCGGCGTCATCCCGATCATCTTCGCGATCAGCATCCTGCTGTTCCCGTATCAGATCGCCCAGTACTTCACGGCCTCGCAGGTCGGCTGGGTCCGCGACTTCTCCACCGGAGTCGTCTCGTGGCTCAACCCGCTCGGAGGCCTCTACCTGAGCCTGTACTTCCTGCTCACGTTCGCCTTCGCCTTCTTCTACACGTTCATCGTGTTCAAGCCCGACGAAACGGCGGACAACTTACGCAAGTCCGGGGGCTTCATACCGGGCATTCGGCCCGGCCAGCCCACCGAGGAGTATCTGAGGCGCGTTGCCCTGCGGATCACGGTCGCGGGCGCGATCTTCGTAGCCACCGTGGCGGTTCTGCCGATGGTCATCGCCGCGCTGCCGATGTTCAAGAACCTGTCCAACGCGGGCATCGGCGTCGGCCTGGGCGGCACCAGCGTCCTGATCGTCGTCAGCGTGGTCGTCGAGACGATGAAGCAGCTGGAAGCCCAGTTGATGATGCGCAGCTACGAAGGCTTCATTCGGTGAGCGCCTCGATAGGCCGGGTCGTGGTTCTGCTCGGCGCCCCGGGCGCAGGCAAGGGCACGCAAGCCCAGATCCTGTCGGAGCGGCTCGGCCTGGCCCACGTCGCCACCGGCGACCTGTTCCGTGCCGCCGTTCGCGACGAGACGCCCCTCGGCGTGGTCGCGAAGGGCTACATGGACCGCGGCGAGCTCGTACCCGACGCGGTGACGATCGAGATGCTCCTCGAGCGCCTCGGCCAGCCCGACGCGGCGGCGGGCATCCTGCTCGACGGCTTCCCGCGCAACACCGCCCAGGCCGAGGTCCTCGACAAGGCCCTGGCCGACAAGGGCGGCCGCGTGGACGTGGCCCCGTACATCGAGGTTCCGGAGGCCGATCTGGTGGCTCGCCTGGGCGGGCGCTGGATCTGCCGCGCTGCCGGCCACCCCTACCACGAGCAGACCAAGCCGCCGCAGAAGTCCGGCGTCTGCGACGTCGACGGATCCGAGCTCTACCAGCGCACCGACGACCAGCCGGCAACGGTCCAGGCTCGTCTGCGCCAGCAACTCGGGGCTCTCGATGCGGTCGTCGGCTACTACCGCGGCCGGGGTGTGCTTCGAACCGTGGACGGCCGGCGCCCAATCGAACCGGTCAGCGACGACCTGCTCGCGGCCATCGTCGCCGCGACCGGCGAGAAGTAGAGGCCGCACGACGATGGTTCCCCTCAGGACGCGCCAGGAGATCGAGCTGATGCGCCGCGCCGGGCGCGTCGTCGCCGACGTGCTCGCCCTGATGGAGGAGGAACTGAAGCCCGGCGTGACTACGGCCCGGCTCGACGCGCTCGCCGAGGACTACATTCGCAAGGCCGGCGCCCGACCCTCGTTCAAGGGCTACAGAGGCCATCCCGGCTACCCCAACTTCCCGGGCTGCATCTGCGTCTCGATCGACGATGAGGTCGTGCACGGCATTCCGGGCAGCCGGATGATCGAGGAAGGCCAGGTCGTCTCCGTCGATGCCGGCGCGATCTGGCAGGGCTATCACGGCGACGGCGCTCGGACGTTCTATGTCGGGACACCGCCTCCGGACGCCGCCAGGCTGATCGAGACGACGCGATTGGCGTTGATGGCGGGCATCGCCGCCGCGGTTCCCGGCGCACATATCGAGGACGTCTCCGGTGCCGTCGAGGACGTCGCCATAGAAGGCGGCTGCGACATCGTCCGACCGTACGTCGGGCACGGCATCGGAACCAAGATGCACGAGGACCTCCAAATCCCCAACTACCGCACCGGACGCCAGGGAGTCGAGCTTGCGCCGGGAGTCTGCATGGCCATCGAACCGATGCTGGCCCTAGGCAGCGCCGACGTCGAGACACTCTCGGACGGCTGGACGGTCGTCACTACAGACCATTCTCTGGCGGCCCACTTCGAGCACACCATCGCGGTGACGGAGAACGGCCCCGTCATCCTTACTACGGCATGAACGGCGTGGACATGGTCATGGCCCTTGGCGGGGTGAACCTGGCCGCACCACTGGATCACCAACGGGGACGGCAGGTTGCCGGGCTCGGGGTTCTTTGGTAACCTATTCGTTCGTGTGTCGGCCGCGACGGCCGGCATTCGTGTGAGAAAGGGAAGAAACACAGAACGTGGCAAAGAAGGACGCAATCGAGGTCGAGGGAACGGTGTTGGAGCCACTGCCCAACACCATGTTCGCGGTCGAGCTCGAGAACGGCCACCGTGTTCTGGCGCACATCTCCGGCAAGCTGCGAATGAACTTCATCCGCATCCTGCCGGGCGACCGGGTCAGAGTGGAGCTTTCGCCCTACGACCTGACCCGAGGTCGAAATCACTTATCGGCTCAAGTAGGCCGTCGAGGATATCGAGGATCCCTTGAAAGTCAGAGCTTCCGTCAAGGCCCGCTGCGACAACTGCAAAGTAATCCGCCGGCACGGGACCGTGATGGTCATCTGCGCCAATCCCAAGCACAAGCAGCGGCAGGGGTAGGGCATGGCACGCATCGCAGGCATCGACATTCCCCGGGAGAAGCGGGTCGAGATCGCCCTGACCTACATCTACGGGATCGGGCTGCCGACGAGTCAGAAGATCCTCGTTCAGGCGAACGTCAATCCGGACACACGTGTCCGCGATCTGACCGAGGAGCAGGTGAACCGCCTGCGCGAGATCATCGACCGCCGTCACAAGGTCGAGGGCGACCTTCGCCGCGAGGTTGCTCTGAACATCAAGCGGCTTATCGAGATCGGCTCCTACCGGGGCACGCGCCATCGGCGCAACCTCCCGGCTCGGGGCCAGAGGACCAAGACCAACGCACGGCAGCGCCGCGGACCCAAGAAGACGGTCGGCGTCCGGCGCAAGGCGACGAAGTAAGAGGAGCCGGACGCAGGAATGGCCGAACGCAAACGGGCTACCAAGCAGCGCCGCCGGGAGCGGAAGAACGTGCCGCAGGGGCACGCTCACATCCAGGCGAGCTTCAACAACACGATCATCACGATCACCGACCCCAACGGCAACGTGATCAGCTGGGGCTCGGCCGGCGTCGCCGGCTTCAAGGGCTCCCGCAAGAGCACTCCCTACGCCGCGGCGCTCTCCGCCGACCAGGCCGCCAAGAAGGCCATGGAGCACGGCATGCGCCAGGTTGAGGTCTACGTCAAGGGGCCCGGTGCCGGCCGTGAACAGGCGATCCGCTCGCTCCAGGCCGCCGGCCTCGAGGTGAGCGCCATCACCGACGTTACTCCAGTCCCCCACAACGGTTGCCGCCCGCCCAAGCGGCGCCGCGTCTAGGAGGACAGAACAATGGCCCGCTACACCGACCCTGTCTGCCGGCTCTGCCGCCGGGAAGGCGCGAAGCTCTTCCTCAAGGGCACGCGCTGCTATTCGAAGAAGTGCGCGTTCGAGCGCCGCCAGGCGCCCCCCGGACAGCACGGAGTTCGTCGCCGCAAGGTCGGCGACTACGGCATGCAGCTGCGCGAGAAGCAGAAGATCCGTCGCGTTTACTTCGTGCTGGAGCGCCAGTTCCAGGGCTATTTCGAAAAGGCGAGTTCCACCCCCGGCGTCACAGGCGAGAACCTCCTGCGACTGCTGGAGCTCCGCTTCGACAACGTCGTCTACCGCATGGGATTTGCGGCGTCGCGGCCCGAGGCGCGCCAGATGGTGGGGCACGCTCACTTCGCCGTGAACGGACGCGTCGCCAGCATTCCGTCGCTGCAGCTCAAGCCCGGCGACAAGATCGAGGTCCGTGAGACCCACCGAACCCGTGAGCCCTTCAAGGAGGCCGTTGAGGTCATCAAGTCGCGCCAGGTGCCGGAGTGGCTCAGTGTGGACGGGGCGAAGCTCGCCGGGTCCGTGTTGACCGCCCCGCGCCGCGACCAGATGCCGCTCGACCTCAACGAGCAGCTCGTGGTCGAGTACTACTCGAGGTAACGTCCCTGATGATCGAACTCGAGAGCCCGCAGATCGCGCCGGTCGAAGAACTCGGCTCGTACGCCAAGTACGAGGCCAGTCCGTTGCCGGCCGGCTACGGCGTCACTCTGGGCAACGCCCTTCGACGGGTACTGCTGTCCTCCCTCGAGGGCGCAGCCGTTACGGCGATCCAGATCCGTGACGTCTACCACGAATTCACGAGCATCCCCGGCGTGAAGGAGGACGTGACTCAGATCGTCCTCAACGTCAAGAAGCTCCGCCTCAAGAGCTTCGCCACGCACCCGGTCCAGCTCAAGCTCATCAAGAGCGGTGCCGGCACCGTGACCGCCGCCGACATCCAGGAGTCCGCCGACGTCGAGGTCATCAACCCCGATCTGGCGATCATGACCCTGGATTCGGACGACGTGACGATCGAGATGGACCTCACGGTCGAAAAGGGCGTGGGCTATCTCGCCGCCGAGCGTGCGGAGTCCAACCCGATCGGGGTCATCCCGGTCGACGCGATCTTCACGCCCGTCCGCAAGGTCAACTACTCGATCGAGAACACCCGCGTCGGGCAGATGACCAACTACGACAAGCTCACGATCGAGCTCGAGACAGACGGCACGATCTCGCCCGAGGAAGCCCTCGGTCGCGCCGCGGACATTCTCGTCCGCCAGTTCTCGCTCTTCGCCAACATCGGCCTGGTGGCGGTCGGAAGTGATCGCGTCGCGACGAACGTCCCGCAGCTCCCCCCGAACATGCTCGACATGCCGATCGAGGAGTTGGACCTGCCGATGCGGGCCTACAACTCGCTGAAGCGCAACAACATCGTCAAGGTCGGGCAGCTGCTGCAGCTTTCCGACGACGACCTGCTTCGAATGCGCAACTTTGGCAAGAAGTCGCTCGACGAGATGAAAGAGCGACTCCGCATGCGCGGCTTCATCCTCCCCGACAGCGATGACTCGTCGCTTGGCGACGAGCTCGAAGATGTCGACGACGAGGAGCAATTCGACGACCTGCCCCCCGAGGAGGCCTGAGCAATGGCCCATCGAATCGACGGCCGCAAGCTCGGCCGCAAGCAGGGTCCGCGACTGGCCCTGTACAAGAACCTTACGGTCTCGGTCCTTCGTTACGAGCGGATCCAGACCACCGAGGCCAAGGCCAAGGAGATCCGCGGTCGGGTCGAGAAGATGATCACGCTCGCCAAGCGCGGCGATGTCGCGGCGCGCCGGGCCGTGATCGCGGAGTTCCCGAACGAGCCGCTCGTCGTCACAAAGCTCTTCGACGAGATCGCGCCGAAGTACGCCGATCGAACGTCCGGCTTCACCCGGATCGTCCATCTCGGCCAGCGCTACGGTGACGCGGCGCCCATTGTCCAAATCGAGCTGGTATGACCGCTCAGACGACTCATGGCGTCGTTGCCGCCTCCGCTCCCTCGCTCACGCACCTTCAAGTGCGCTCGCTCGGGTGCTCGGCGTCGCCTAGCCATGAGCGCGTCGGAGCGGCCATATAGCCATCGACGACATAGGCTCTCGAGAGAGGGCCCCTGTGCGGTACGCCGCACGGGTTGAATACGACGGCACGGACTTTGCCGGGTTCCAGGTCCAACCTGGTGCGCGGACGGTCCAGGGAGAACTCGAAGCCGCGCTGGCGACGATCTCCGGCGGAAGCCGGGTCGGAGTCGTAGCGGCGGGTCGAACCGACGCCGGAGTCCACGCCATCGGGCAGGTGATCGCATTCACCGATCCGAGAGGAAGGCCGGCGAAGGAACTGGCCAGGGCGCTCGACGCCCTGTTGCCGGAGGACGTGGCAATCCGCGAGGTGCGGCGCGTCCCGGCCGGGTTCCACCCACGCTACGCGGCGCGATATCGGGAGTATCGCTACACCGTCTGGAACGGGCCGCGAAGCCCGCTTCGCGAGCGTTTCGCGCTCGGGGTGCGGGACCCACTCGATACCGCCGCGATGGAGCGGGCCGGGTCGGTCCTGGTGGGCCGTCACGACTTCAGCGCCTTCGGGGTAGCGCACCGGCAGCCGGTGCGGACCGTGCACTCGGTCCGGGTCCGGCGAAAGGGACCGCAGGTGACGATAGACGTCACCGCCGACGCGTTTCTACGCCAGATGGTGCGAAGGATCGTGGCCGTCCTCCTGGAGGTCGGACACGGCAGGACAAGTGAAGAGGCAGTCGCCGAGGCGCTCGCGTCCAGGCGACCGGCCCTGAACGGGGCCACGGCCCCCGCGAAGGGCCTCTGCCTCCGGCGCGTCGCTCTGGGGCCCGCAAGGGACGAGGCGACGCAGGCAAGGGGCCGCCTGGGGCGGCGAACGACCGCCAGATCGAACGGAGAACGATGACCGCGAAGACATATACGGTCCGTGAGAGCGAGATCGAGCGACGCTGGTACGTCGTGGACGCGACGGACGAGACGCTCGGCCGTTTGGCGTCGCGCATCGCCCGGGTCCTCGAGGGCAAGAACAAGCCCGCATACAGCCCGACGCTGGACTCCGGCGACCATGTCGTCGTCGTCAACGCGGGCAAGATCCACGTGACGGCCGACAAGCGCGAAACCAAGCTGTACATGCGTCATAGCGGCTACCCGCACGGCCTCAAGTCGGAGAGCCTCGGCCACCTGCTGGATCGCCGCCCCGAGGAAGTGATCCGCCGGGCGGTCAAGGGGATGCTTCCCCACAACCGCCTTGGAGCCCAGCAACTAACCAAGCTCAAGGTCTATGCCGGCCCGGAGCACCCGCACCAGGCCCAGCGGCCCGAGCCGCTCGCCTGACGAGGAGCGTGATGACCACCCCTGCCTTCTACTACGGGACCGGTCGCCGCAAGACGGCGGTGGCTCGCGTCCGACTCGTCCCCGGTTCGGGTGAGATCGTCGTCAACGATCGGAGCCTCGACGCGCATTTCGGAAATGCCATCGACGAGGCCGACGTTCGTATGCCGTTCAGGGTCACCGGCACCGAGGGCGCGTACAACGCCCAGATCAAGGTCGAGGGCGGCGGCGTTACCGGCCAGGCCGGCGCGATCCGCCACGGCATTGCCCGGGCCCTTCTCCAGATCGATCCGGAGGGCAACCGTCTTCCTCTGCGTCAGGCCGGCCTCCTCAGCCGCGACCCGCGAATGAAGGAACGCAAGAAGTACGGACTGAAGCGAGCACGGAAGGCGCCGCAGTACACGAAGCGCTAGTCACATCGCGTCTGGGGCGGCGCATTGCCCGCCAGCTGCCCGCCAGCCGAAGCTGGCGCGTCGTCGCCTCCGCGCCCCGCTCACGGACGTCAAAGTCCGCTCACTACGGTGCCCGGCTTTCTCCTGGCACTGCGTCCGTCGGTGCCGCGACGGAGGTCGATCTAGGAGCGCGCTCGTTCACGCCCTCGGTCCAGCCTCGCCGTGGACTCGCCGGATCGGCGCCGCGCGTGGGCACAGGTTCGGTTCTCTTCCCAATCTGGTGTTCGACGCGCCGCAGCCGCGCCGCGGCCGCGGCTGTTCCGGGCCGGTGCTCGCTGTCGAATTGGACACCTGGCTTAGGACGAAGCGACCGCGCCTTTCGGCTCAGGTACCCGGGACGCGTGACGTCGTAGAGGTCATCATGTAGGCATGACGGACGACCTGTACGAACGCTACAAGGAGGCCCTGAGAGTCGGCCACGTCGCCGTCCTGCGGGGCTCGCTCGAGGATGCGATCGACGCGTACCGCAGAGCCGCCGAGATTGCCCCGTCGCGCGCTTTGCCGCACACGAGCCTCGGTGGTGTCCTGCTTCGGCTCGGCCACCTCGAAGAGGCACTGGTGGAGTACGCGGTCGCCGTGGCTCGAGCTCCACACGACGAAGGCGCGCTCCTCGGGCAGTCCGAGGCCCTGACCATGGCCGGTCAGCGCGTCGACGCGGCCCTCGCCCTCGACCACGTGTCGGAGATCCAGGAAGCTGCCGGCCGACTGCCCGAGGCGGCGGACACGCTGCGGCGGGCCCTGGAGCTCGAGGACACAGCCGAACGCAGCCGGCGCCAGCGCGGCCTGCTGCGCCAGATCCGGCTCTCGGAGGGCGATCAGGCCGCCGAACATCTGCTGGCCCGCGCTCTCCGGCTTCGCGACGAGCCTTCGGGCGGCAGGCCGGAAGGGGCACGGATGGAGCCGATGGCCGCGGCCCTCGCCGGAGGGAGTAGCGTTGAGCCGTCTGCAGCGAGCCTCTCATCCGGGCTCGGCACCGGCTACGCGACCCGGCCCCAGATGTTCGTCGAGGCGGAGCCCCTACTCCCGGCAAGTGAATCGCCGATCCCGGCGGAGACCTCGGAGGCCGCAGCCATCGAGACCGTCGCGTCGGGTGCCGCGACCGGCCTGCCGGAGGCTGCCGAGCCGGCCGAAGCCGAACTTCAGCCCAAAGCCCTGGCAATCCTCCCCACGGCCGATGAGTTCGCCCCGGCCGCGCCGGCCGACCTGCCGGAGGTCGAACCGACCTCCGCCGCCGGCCCAATCGTGCAAATCGACGCCCAGTCGGCCGAGCTCTCGCAGCCCGCTCCGACCGCGGTCCCGGCGGTTGCCGGGGCCATGGCCGGCGACGCCCCGGTGATAGTCGACGCCGGCTCGCTGGTGTCCGTTCCCGAGGCCATCGGCGTCATGGAGGGCGCACTCGACACTGCCGTCGTGATGACCGCCGGCGACAGCCAGCGCCAGCCGACCGGCGACGAACTGCTGGCCGCGGTGGAGGCGGCCGATCTTGCCGGCGACGCCACCACTCTCCGGTCCCTGCTCTTGTGGACGGCTCGTGCGTACGCCCGCGAGGGGCGGTTCGAGCTGGGGCTGGACGCAGCAGATCGATTGCTGCAGACCTCCCCCGACGACGTGGACGCGCACCTGGTCCTCGTGGAGTTGTACCTGGCGCGCGACTGGAACACGCTGGCGGCCGAGAAGCTCGCCTTGCTGGGTCGCCTCGCGGAGCTGAACGACGACGAGGAGACGCGTCAGCGTTTGTGCGCGGTGGCCAGCCGCGCCTTCCCCAGGGACGAGCGGTTGGCGGCCCTCTGCTCCTAGACTCGCCGCTACCGCTGGGCCGATCGCCTGGCGCGGCTGAGGGGATCGCTCGTCGGTATACACTTGTCCATCGATGCCCCTGCTTCAGTCGGCGCTCGACACAGTCAGCCCGAACGTTGTGGCCGATGTCGCGATAACGGCCCTGCTGATCTACTGGCTCTTCAGTCTGATCAGGGGGACGCGCGCGGTCCGGCTTGTCGTCGGCGTGTGCTTCCTGCTCGTCGTCTACGGCGCGGCCGTCACCTTCGACCTGCGGTTGCTCAAGGTCATTCTCCAGACCAGCGCCTATGTTGGGCTGTTCGCCCTGGTGGTCGTCTTTCAGCCCGAGCTCAGGCGGGCGCTCGATCGAATCGGCCGGCTGGGCTCGCTGGGCTGGCTCATTTCACCCGCCGAGCAATCGACCGCCGTTCACATCGCCACCGAGGTTGCGAGCGCGTCCGAGCGGCTTTCTCGTGAAGGCCACGGCGCGCTGATCGTGATCGAGCGGGAAACCGGCCTGCAGGAGATCGCCGAGAACGGAGTGATGCTCCACGCCGATGTGTCCGCCGATCTGCTGGTGACGTTGTTCTCGCCCAAGACCCCGCTGCACGATGGGGCCGTCGTGATTCGCGGCGACCAGATCCTGGCGGCCGGAGCGCTGCTGCCCTCGGCCGAAACCACGATTCCTCTCGAGCGATTCGGCACCCGTCACAAGGCGGCACTCGGCATTACCGAGCAGACCGACGCGATCGTCGTGGTCGTCTCCGAGGAGAGCGGCCAGATCAGCCTGGTCGAGCGGGCCCGCATCGTCCGCAACCTCAACGAAGCCAAGCTGGCCCACGACCTCGCCGCGCTGCTGCATCCCCAGACAGCTGGCGGCATCTTCCGGCAGGAACGGACCCCTCCGCGCCGGGTGGGGCCCACGGTTCGCCAGCTGGCCCGGCGGGCCCGTTTCGGCGGGCTGAATCGCCCGGCCGGCACGCGACGCAAGGGCGCCGGTAGGCCTCGATCGACGGCTCCGGGCGAGAGCGGCCAGGATGGCGACGGGCAGGAGAAAGCCTCGTGAGAGTCCTGCGCTTCATCTTCCGGAACTGGCTGCTCAAGATCGGCGCGGTGCTGCTGGCGGTGATCCTCTACGGGGCCATGGTCTTCCTGCAGGCCACGCAGCAGTGGCCGGGCACGATCGCCATCGAAATAGTGAACCAGCCGACCACCGCGGTCCTGGTCGACCCCCAATCGATCCCGCCCGTTGCCGACATCCGGTACATAGCCGCACCGGACGTGCCGGTCTCCCAGTCGTCCTTCCGGGCCATCGCCGACCTCACCGGCATCGAGCCCAGCGAAACCAGCTCGTCGGTGGTGAGGGTCCAGCTGATGGCCGACGACCCGAGGGTCCAGATTGTCGATTACCAGCCCCAGCAGATAAGCGTGCAACTGGAACCGATAGTCCGCAAGCAGGTCAGCGTAGTGGTCGACACCGGCGCGGTGCCATCGGGCCTGCAACCCGGCACGCCCACGTTGAGCGCCTCGACCGTCTACGTCTCGGGCGCGGCCTCCATCGTGGCCAAGGTGGCCTACGCCCAGGCACAGGTCAGGATCGACGCATCCGGCCTCGACGTGAACACCGACGTAGATCTTGTGGCCCGCGACGCTTCGGGCGCCATCGTCGACGACGTCACCTTCGACCAGCGGACCGTCCACGTCCAGATCCAGGTCGGCAGCCAGATACGTACCGAGACCGTGCCCGTCGAGCCGGTCATCAGCGGCTCGCAGGCGGCCGGCTACTACATCACCTCGATCGACGTCAACCCGGCTGTCGTGGCCGTCAGCGGTCAGGCCGACGCCCTGGCCGGGCTGGACGGCAAGGCGGGCACCAAGGCGATATCAATCGCCGGCGCCACGGGCGACGTGACGGCCAGCGTTGACCTCGACCTGCCGAGCGGCGTGACCTCGGATGCGGGCAAGATCTCGGTCGTGATCCATCTCTCGTCGCCGCCGTCGACGCGCAGCGTGAGCGTCGGATTGGTGCCGACCGGGGCGCAGCCCGATCGCATCTACGCCCTGTCGACGACCAGCGTGAACGTGACCCTCGGCGGGGCCACCGCGGCCCTGAACGCCTTCGATACGTCGACGCTCGTTGGGGACGTGTCGGTCGGCGATCTCGACGTCGGATCGCACACCGTAGCCGTCACGCTCTACCTGCCGGCTGGGATCAAGCTTGTCGCGATAAGTCCAGCTCAAGTAGTCGTCACGGTATCCAGCCCGCCCTCGCCGGCGCCGGCACCCTTGCCGTCCCCAACCTAGTAGGAGCGTCCCTTGCCCCGCCTCTTCGGCACGGATGGGATCCGTGGCACCGCCAACGTCGACCTGAAGCCCACTCTGGCGTACGCGCTGGGCCGCGCCACGGCTCATCGTCTCGCGGGCCCGGGCCGGCCTATCGTCGTAGGACAGGACACGCGCCGCTCCGGCGACATGTTCGTGGCGGCGATCGTGGCGGGTGCGACGAGCATGGGCGTCGACGTTCATGTGGTCGGAGTCCTGCCCACGCCGGCCCTGGCCTTCATCACCGGTGCGGGCCATTTCGCGGCGGGGATCATGGTCTCGGCCTCGCACAACCCGGCCAGCGACAACGGCCTCAAGGTTCTCGACGAAAACGGCCTCAAGCTGGACGAGAACGTCGAGGACGAACTGGAGCAACTCATCTGGACGGCGGAGGAGCTGCCCGGCGCCTCGCCCGCCGAACTCGGCCTGGCGATCCAGGACCGCGGTCTCTTCGACCTGTACGTAGACCACCGGCTCAAGCTGGCTTCGGCCATCGCGACTCGACTCCATCTGGTCGTCGACTGCGCCAACGGCTCCGGCGGCATAGCCGCGGGCCGGATCCTCGAGGCCACCGGGGCCCGCGTCGACGTGCTGTTCAACGACCCGGACGGGGCGAACATCAACGCCGGCTGCGGCGCCACCGCTCCCGCGGCTCTGGCGAAGGAGGTCTTGGCCCGCGGCGCGGATGCCGGCTTTGCCCTGGATGGGGACGCCGACCGGCTCATCGCCGTCGACGCCTCGGGCTGCGTCGTGGACGGCGATGCCGTTCTCGGCGTGCTGGCGCTCGATCGACTGGCCCGCAACTGCCTTCCCAACGGGGCACTCGTCGTTTCGGTACTGTCGAACGGCGGCCTTCAGCAGACGGTCGAGGCAGCGGGCGGGCAGGTGATCCGGACGCCGGTCGGGGACAAGTACATCTTCGAAGGGATGCTGGTCAACAAGGCGGGCCTGGGCGGCGAGAAGAGCGGCCACGTGATCGTCCTCGAGCACACGAGCAGCGGCGACGGAATCGTCACCGCCCTGGAGATCCTGGCCGTTATGACTCGCACAGGCCGCAGCCTGGCCGATCTGGCGAGTCAGGTTCCCATGCTGCCCCAACAGCAGCGCACCATCCCCGCCCGCCACAAGGACCAGTGGGAAGGCGATCCGGTCATGCGCAGGGCGATCGCCCGGGCGGAGTCCCGCCTGGGTTCGGCCGGTCGGGTCCTGGTCCGGCCGTCGGGAACGGAGCCCGCGATTCGGGTAATGGTCGAAGGCCCGGAAGGAGCGCTGGTCGCCGAGCTGGCCGACGAGTTGGCTGCGCTGGCCGGAGAGCGGCTAAACTAGCCACCTTCGCCGGGGGGCCGTGTCTGCGAGACCGGGAGTCAATCTGTATGTGCGGAATAGTCGGCTACACCGGACCACGCGAGGCCGGGCCCGTCCTGCTGGACGGCCTGCGGCGCCTCGAGTACCGGGGCTACGACTCCGCCGGGATAGCCCTGGTCACCGAGAACGGCGATCTGTTCGTCGAGAAGCGGGCCGGCAAGGTGGCGGTCCTGACCGACGCGCTCGGCGGCGATCCGCCCCGAGCCGGGATCGGGCTGGGACATACTCGCTGGGCCACGCACGGCCGGCCGAGCGACCTCAACGCCCATCCGCACAGCGACTGCACGGGCCGCATCACCGTCGTCCACAACGGCATCGTCGAGAATTTCCGCGAGCTCCGCGACGAGCTTGTGGCCGGCGGCCACACGCTCAAGTCCGAGACGGATACAGAGGTGGTCGCGCACCTGGTCGAGGATGCCTACAAAGGCGATCTGGCCGATGCGGTCCGCACGGCCCTTGGCCGGCTCGAGGGCGCATACGCGCTGGTCGTGATGCATCGGGACGAGCCCGAGCGGCTCGTCGGCGCCCGCCTCAACGCTCCGTTGATCGTGGGAGTCGGGGAGGGCGAGAGCTTCCTCGCGTCCGACGTGGCGGCGATCGTCGCCTACACGAAGAAGGTCGTCTTCCTGGCGGACGGCGATGTGGCGGACCTGAGGCCCGGTACGTTCAAGATCACGGACCGCGCCGGAACCGCCGTCGACCGCGCCGTCGACATCATCCCCTGGTCTGCCGAGGCCGCCGAGAAGGGCGGCTACGCCCACTTCATGCTCAAGGAGATCCACGAGCAGCCCGAGGCCCTGACGTCGGCCATGACCGGACGGCTGCGCGGCGAGTCGGTCTATCTCGAGGAGCTCGACCCCATTCGGGACAGGCTGGTCGGGATCGATCGCGTCGAGATGATCGCCTGCGGCACGGCCTACTACGCCTCGCTTGTCGGGGCGGCGCTGTTCCAGGAATGGTTGGGCGTCCCGGCCCGCTCCACGGTTGCCTCCGAGTTCCGCTACAGCCCTCCGCCGATCGACTCGAGGACGCTGGTCGTGGCGGTGACCCAGTCCGGCGAGACCGCCGACACGATCGCCGCCGCACGGCTGGCCGGCGACCGCGGCGCCGTCGTCGTCGCCGTCACGAACACCGTCGGCTCGGCGATCACTCGCGAGTCTCACGCCTCCGTCTTCCTGCAGGCCGGGCCCGAGGTCGCCGTCGCGGCTACGAAGACCTTCGTGACCCAGGTCGCGACCGTGGTGATGCTCGCCGCCGACGTGGCGCACCAGCTAGGTCGCCTTTCCGCCGAGAAGGAGCGCGAGCTGGTTTCGGCCCTGCGACGGCTGCCGAAACAGGCCGAGCGGACGATCGAGCTGGCGGCGTCCACCGAGGAGATCGCCGGGCGCTACGCCGACGCGGCCGGGTTCATGTACATCGGCCGGTCGTTCGGCTATCCGGCAGCCCTGGAGGGCGCGCTCAAGATCAAGGAAATCAGCTACCTCCACGCCGAGGGATACGCGGCGGGCGAGCTAAAGCACGGCCCCATCTCGCTGCTCGACGCCGATGTGCCGCTCGTCGCCGTGGCGACACGCTCGAGCGTGTACGAGAAGCTGATCAGCAACCTGATGGAGGGCAAGGCCCGCGACGCCAGAGTGCTCGCCGTCGCCACCGAGGGCGACTCGCAGATCGAGCGGCTGGCGACGGACGTCTGCTGGGTTCCCGACACGCTCGAGCCGCTGAGCACGATTCTTGCGGTGATCCCGCTCCAGCTCTTCGCCTACCACGTGGCGGTGAAGCGGGGCCGCGACGTCGACCAGCCGCGCAACCTCGCCAAGTCGGTGACGGTGGAGTAGGTGGCCGGCCCGAGGCAGCCACCGAACTCGGGCGACGGGCGCGCCACGTCGGGACTTGCCGCGGCCGTTCCGGCGCCGCCGCCCGAGACTACCGAGCTCGGAATCGACATCGTGCGCGTCTCCCGCATCAAGGATTTGCTGGCACGCTTCGGCGACCGCTTCACGACGCGGGTGCTGACTCCGGCCGAGATGGCCTACGTCCGCGGCCGGCCCGAGACCATGGCGGGCCGGTGGGCGGCCAAGGAGGCGGTCTCCAAGGTGCTCGGCCTGGGCGTGCGCGGAATCGGCTGGCGAGACATCGAGATCGAGCGTCTGCCCACCGGTCAGCCCGCCGTGAAGCTGCTCGGCCGGGCGGCGGTGCGAGCCGAGCAACTCGGCATGGGTCGCATCGCGCTGTCGATAAGCCACGAAGCGGAGTTCGCGGTCGCGATAGCCTACGGAACGAGGACCGCCGGCGGCCGATTCGTGTATCCGCCGGACATCGAGGATCGGCTGAGCGAGCGCGAGGCCTCCCTCATGAAGCGCTTCGAGCGTCTTCGCGGGCTTGCGAGGGATGTCGCAGTGGGCGAGGCGCGGCCGGCGGCGGGCGACACCGGAGGGACGGCGGACCCGGAGCGAGCGGGGAGGACAGATGCCTAGCCGAAGCGCTCCGGAACCCATCCTGCTCGACGACGCCGCGGCGGCGTCTTTGCTGCCGCCGCGTCCGGCGCGCGGCCACAAGGGAACTTTCGGAAAGCTGCTCGTCATTGCCGGGTCGGTGGACTATGCCGGCGCCGCGCTGCTCGTTTGCACCGCGGCCGGACGCGCCGGCGCGGGCCTCGTAACGCTGGCCACCCCGGAGTCGCTCCAGCCGCTCTTCGCGGCCAAGGTCGTCGAGGCGACGACGCTGTCGCTGCCCGAGGACGACGTGGAGGAAGTCGATCCCGAGGAGGCGCTGGCCCGCATCCTCGACCACGACCACGACGCCCTGGTCGTGGGGCCGGGCCTCAGGCCGAGTCTGTCCATCACCGAGTTGATCCGCGGCTTGCTGGCGCCGGACGAGGACGGCGAGCCGGCGCCCGCGGTTCTCGACGCGGAGGCCCTTCGGTCGCTCGCCACGGTCGACGGTTGGGCCGCCGAGGTTGCCGCCCGGTGCGTGCTGACGCCTCACGTGGGCGAGTTCCTCCGACTGCGGGCGGCGGACGGGGTCGACCCGGAGAGTCACGGGGACCTCGTCTTCGACGACGGGCGCCGCCTGGCCGCGGCCCGGGACGCCGCGCGGGAATGGGGACAGGTGGTCGTCCTGAAGGGAGCTCGCACGGTCATCGCCGACCGGGACGGCAGGACGGCTGTTTCGCCGTTCGAGAATCCGGCCCTGGCGAGCGCGGGCACGGGCGACGTGCTGGCGGGCACGATCGGCGCCTTGCTGGCCCAGGGTCTGGGCACGTTCGAGGCCGCGCAATTGGGCGTCTACCTGCATGCTCTTGCCGGGCAGGCGGTCCGCGATCGACTCGGCGACGCGGGGCTGCTCGCCTCCGACCTGACCGCGGAACTGCCGCTGGCCCGCAAGAGGCTTGCGGCGCTGCCGGGCGCGGGCTCGCGGTCCGGTACCGCTCCGGCTCGGAGCCGATGAGGGAGTGACTACGACCGCAGCCGCGGGCGGGATTCGAATCCTGGCCACGCGCCAACCCCTGATCGAGGCCGGGGCGGGTGGAACCCTGCCGCCGCTGCCGAAGACCGCGTGGCTGGAGATCGATCTCGACGCGCTGACGTCGAACGTGCGGCTGATGCAGAGCCTCCTTCCGCCCGGCGTTCGAGTGGAGCCGGTGGTCAAGGCCGACGCCTACGGCCACGGGGCGGTGGCCGTCGCGCGAGCGCTCGTCGCCGACGGGGTCCGCGGCCTCGGCGTGGCCACGTTCGACGAGGCCCTGGAGCTGCGCCAGGCCGGAATCGAGGTCCCGATCGCGATCCACTTCCCGATTCCACCGGAGCTGGCACCCGACGCCCTGAGCCACTCCATGGCGGTCACGGTCGGAGATCGGGTGCTCCTGGGCCGAACGCTCGCTGCCCTGGCTGCCGCCGGCGGCCGATCCGACCGCGAGTCCGGGCGCCGGCTCGACGTCCAGCTCGAGGTCGAGACCGGGCTTGGCCGGGGCGGCGTTCACCCGGAAGACGTGGCCGCCGCGGCGGCCGAGATCGCGGCCAACCCGCGCGCCCGGCTCGTGGGCTTGTGGTCCCATCTGCAGGCGGCGGACAGCGCCGGCATCACCTCCGGGCAGGACGCCCGTTTCGGGGTCGCGGCCGGACTCCTCGAGGCCGCCGGCGTGACTCTTCCGGCGCGTCACCTGACGGCCAGCGGCGGCCTGCTGGCGGCAACCGCCGGAACGTACGACGTCGTGCGCATCGGCATCGCCGGGTACGGGCTCGTTCCGGACGGCCTGACCGTCGGCGCGGAGGGCCGGCTCGTCGCCGCCGGCCTGCGGCCCGTTATGTCACTGCGGGCGCGGCCCGTCCGCGTCGCCTGGCTGGACGCGGGCACGGGCGTCAGCTACGGCCCGACTTTCACGACCGCTCGCCGCAGCCGGATCGCTACGCTGCCGCTCGGCTACGCGGACGGTTTCCCGCGCAGCCTGTCGAACAAAGCCCAGGTGCTCGTGCGCGGAGTTCGAGCTCCGCAGGTGGGAACCGTGGCCATGGACGCGATCATGGTCGACGTAACGGACGTCCCCGGGCCAGAAGTAACGGTCGACGACGAGTTCACTCTCCTCGGGGAACAGGGCGCGGCAAGGATCGGCGCGCAGGAAGTGGCGCGGTGGGGCAACACGATTTCGTACGAGGTCCTAGCCGCAATGTCGGGAAGGTTACCCCGGGTGTACTATGCGGCAGCCGAGGCGGTGGCGATGCGCGCAGTCGCGTGCGACGCGAGTCGGGGCCGGGGGAAGCCCGACGACCGTGCGGCGGAGGCATCCGAGGAAGAACCGGGCCACTCTGACTCCCAGGCAACCGGTTCGCCGGCGACGATGACGGAGAGCATTCGGACTTGATCGAGGTACAGGCTCACTCTGAGGAGCGGCGCGACGATCTCGTCGAGCAAGTTGCCCGCGAGATCCAGTTGCGCGGCCTGACCGCACCCGCCGTGCTGTTCCTGCAGGCCAGCCGCCCGTACCGCCCGCTGGGCAGCAGCGCGATGGTCTTCTTCGACCCGACCCTGCGGCTCGTTTTCGGCGGCGAGCTCCCGGTCGCGACCGAGATTCTGGCCGACGACCTGGGGATCGAGCAGCTGATCGAGCGTTTGCAGGACCCGGACGAGGAGATTTCCTGGGACGCCTGATGGCGGACAGCGATCATCGAGCCGGGTAGCATATCCGGGTGACCAGCCAGTCCCGAGCCTTCTTCGCCCTTGACTTGGGCTCGGCAACAACGGCCGGATCCGTGCTGGGGCTCGTCGGCGGCCGCTGGCGGCTCATAGCGCACGCGGCGATGCCGAGCCACGTCGACGTCGACGCCATGATGGCCGGCCTCCTGACCCAGATCGGACTGACCGATCCCGAGATGCTCGCCGAGCTCGGTGGGGGTGAGGGCGTCGACATTCCGTCGGCCGTCGCCACCTGGCCGAGACTCGTAGCCAGGTCCACGCCCCAGCGGCGGATGGCCGTTTTGGCGGGTTCGCGGCGGCAGCGGCGGCGCCTCGAGTCGGCGGCCCTGCGAGCCGGATGGCTGGTTGTCGGAGGCAGCGCCGACGACGACGACCCGATCGCGCTGAGCCGCCTCGCCCTGTCCACCGAGACCAGCGCCGTGCTGCTCGGAGCCGACCGCTCGCCCGGCAACGACGAGAAACGCCACCTGCCGGACCTGGCCGCTCTCCTGGCCGCCGTGGCCCGATGCCGGCCGGAGCTGACGGTTGTGCTGGCGGGAGGCGCGGCGGCCTACGATGCCGCGTTCGCGGCCCTGGGCGAGGCTCAACCGGGCTACGAGATCGCCTCGGGACCTACCTCCCTGACGTCCGTCGTCGGCTCCGGCGTCGCCGCGGCAGCGCCCCCGGCCGAGCCCAACGTCGCGCCCGCTCCCGAGGCCACCGCCGACAAGCCCGCGGGTCGGGCGAAGAGGACCTCGAAGAAGGCCGCCCCGGCGGAGCAGGCGGCGGCCGGCGAAGCTCGGCCGGCCGGCGCGGTGTCGCTCGGAGGAGGCGCCTCGGGATCGGGTGCCGCGGGGACGTCACCAGCCTCGGCGGCGAGCCCGACCGCAACCGGCCCGGTGCCGCCGTCGCCCGGCCCAGTCGGTCTTGTCTTCCAGCCACCGGCCGAGCGCGCTGCATCGGCTCACGTCCTGCTTGCTCCGGACGCCGAAGCGGGCCAGCCCTCCGGCGCCTCGCTGCAGCAGGTCCTCGAAGGGCTTCGAGCCTTCCCGAACGACAGCCGGCTGGGGGTCGTCCGGTCGATCGCCTCGCTGTCGTACGTGCTCGACCGGCCGATCGAGGTCGTTGAAATCGGCCTGCAGGCCGGGCTGCGGTCCAGGTCGGCGCCCTTCGGACAGGGTCATTTCACGGTCGTGTCCTCGCATGCCTGCCTCGCCGACGCGTCGTTCGCTCCCGAGAACCCGTCCGAAGACGCGATCGACGGAGTCCTGTCCTGGTCGACGACCGTGCTGGATCGCCATCGCGCCATGGACCGGCTGAACGACCTGCGGCTCGTGCCCTGGGGTGAACCGGATGGCGATGGAGCGGCCTTCCGGCTCGCGGCCGCCAAGGCGGCGTGCGGGCGCCTGATCGACGCTACCCCGGAGATAACCGCCCAATCGATGCCCGAGTTGATGGTCGCGGCCGGCGGCGTGTTCGCCGCGCTGCCGCCCTCGGTCGTGGCGCTGGCCATGGCCGACCTGATCCGGCGGCCGGGCGTGAGCCAGCTGGCAAGCGACCAGGCCCGCCTCCTCGGGCCGCTGGGCGTGATCGACGACGAGGCGGAGCGCCGCCAGCTCATGGCCAATCTGGCCGACGACATCCTGATGCCGCTGGGGAGCCTCATCCTTCCGGCCGGTGTCAAGCAGGGTCGCAGCGCCGGGTACCTGCGTCTGAAGAGCGACGCGTCTACGTCGGAGATCGAGCTGCATGCGGGCGCGGTCCAGGTCGTCGATCTGCCACCCGGTCGATCAGCCAGGGCGAACCTGGACTTCCGCGACGCCGTCCGGCTCGGCAACCGCGGTCACCGGTTCTCGATCGATGTCGCCGGCGGCCTCGGCGGTCTCCTCGTCGACCTTCGCGACATCCCGCTTCGCATCTCCGACAGACCCGACTCGCGCCGGGCGGCCCTCGACGCCTGGCAGCGCGGTATGTGGCCGGAGATCGACGAATGAGCGCCCTCGATCCGGCGCCTGCCGTGGAGATCCCGCCGGAGCTGGCACGCGTGGCCGCGCGGCGCGTCCTGGTCTTCTCGCCGACGATCCACTTCCGGCTCGGGCCGGGCGACCGCGCGCTCGTCTCCCCGGGCGACGCCGTCGTGCCGGGTATGCCGATCGCCGAGCGAACCCCCGATGTCGAGCTGGTCGAAGTCGGCCGGCTGGAGCGTCCGGAGAGAGTCAGGCCGGTCGAGCCCGGGGCTTGGGATAAGCCCGCATCGGGCGGTCCGCTCGGGTCCCTCTGGAAGGACGACCGAGTCGGATCGGAGGCGTCGCAGCCGGTTCCGGCCGACATGGCCGCCAGGACCGAGCGCGTTCCCGCAGTGGTGCAGCAGGATCGCCGCCGCCCGCCGTTCCCGGGCAAATGGTGGGCCGGCGGAGCCGAGCGGCGCGGCAAGCCGTCCAGGGACAGGCAGACGGTGCGCCTCGGCGGGACGTTGCTGTACGAGACTCACGACCGCTGGCGCGCCGCCGCCGGGGAGCGGCACACGATCGTGGAGTCGCCGGTGACCGGGGTCGTGCGCGATGCCCGCAACTGCGTGGACGTGACGATCGACGTGACCGGCGTCGCCCTCACCGGGGCCATCGCCGCGGGCGAGCCGTCGCGCGGCTACCTGGACGTTCCGCGCCTGACGGACGGCGAGCTGTGGGCCAGCGCCCTGGACGTGGGCCGTACCGGCGCCGTGGTCGTTGCCGGCAGCCGGATCTCGGCGCAGGCGATCAGCCGCGCGCGCGCCATGTCCATCCGCGGGCTCATCGCCGGCTCGGTCGGCCAGGGCGAACTGCGCGACCTCGAGGCGTCGGCGCAGCGACAGAAGGCGAGTCTCGTGCCGTCGCTACCGTTCGGGCTGATCGCCCTCGACGGCCACGGCCGGCGGCCAATCGCGACGCCGATCCTGGCGCTGCTGGCCGCCCTGACGGGCCTTGAAGTCGCCATCGTCACCGACCCGCCGCTGCTCGTCTTCGACGTCGCGGAAGTGCCGCTGCCGGAATTCCCGGCCGACTGGGTCCGCGTCCGAAGCGGTCAGCACGCGGGCCGGGAGGGCCGCTGGCTCGAGCCGGCCGGACTGTGCCGCTTCCGCGGCGGCATTCACCTCGAGGGGGCCATCGTCCGGTTCGTCGACGAGACGGACACGGTCGTGCTCCCGGTCTCGGACCTGGAGCGTTTCATCTTCTGAACGCGTTCCAGACGAGGTCGCCGATCCTGAGCCGGGGCGGGAGCCGTGGGCCGGGCGCCAGGTCGCTCGGTCCGGAGACCCGCCCGTTGCGGACCGCGACGGTTCGAAGCTGCGGTGCGCGAGTTTCGGGTAACCTCGCGGGGTGATCGAAGCACCCAGGCTCGAACGGATCTTCGTGACGCGTGACCCGTCGGAAACGCGCGCCCTGGCGGCTGCCCTTGCGGCGGCCGCGCGGCCGGGCGACCTGATCAGCCTGGTCGGCGATCTCGGTGCCGGCAAGACCCAATTCGCCAAGGGCTACGGGGCCGGCCTGGGCATAACGGACACGATCGTCTCGCCCAGCTTCGTCCTCATGGCCGAGTATCGAGGCCGGCTGCCGCTCTTCCACGTCGACCTGTATCG
This sequence comes from uncultured Chloroflexia bacterium, assembly GCA_963838285.1. Lineage (GTDB taxonomy): Bacteria > Chloroflexota > Limnocylindria > Limnocylindrales > CSP1-4 > Fen-1039. The sequence goes on along the minus strand of CAWIQP010000004.1, from coordinate 596,063 downwards.
ACTGGCCGACGCCGCCGAGGCGCTGGCGGGCGGCCTGATCGATGAGCGCCAGGCCGAGGGCGTGACGATCGTCGAGTGGGCCGAGCGTCTCGCGGACGCCATGCCGTCCGAACGGCTCGACGTGCTCATAGACGGGGCCGGCGACGACCCACGCCGGATCTCGATACGGCCGGGCGCCGAGAGCTACGTCCGCTACCTCGAGGCGGTTCCCGCGACCGTCGAGCCGTCCGGCCGGAGCGCGGCGGGCCCGGCGACGGACGCTCCGGCGACCGGGGTGGAACGATGACGGCGAGCCGCGTGCTGGTCATCGACACGTCCGGGACGAACGCGCTCGTGGCGTTGGGCGAGGCGGACGGCACGCTCGTGGCCGAGCGGCGCTGGCCGGCGGGCTATCGCCACGGCGAGGAGCTTCTGACGCGGATCGACGAGATGCTTTCGGCCGCGACCGTTCCCCTTACTTCGCTGTATGGGATCGCGGTGGGAACCGGCCCGGGCGCGTTCACCGGGCTCAGAGTCGGTCTCGCGACGGCGAAGGCGCTCGCCTGCGGACTCGACCTGCCCATCGCCGGCGTCCCGACGTCGGAGGCGCTGCTTCGGGCGGCGGGCCTTGCAGGAGCGTTCGAGGGGACGCAGGCCGCTCTCCTGCTGCCGGCCGGACCTTCCGACCGGGTCGTCGTCGCCGGGGGCAACGCAAGGCTGCTGCGCGGCGGCGAGGAGCCGGAGCTGGACCCGGGGGTCGTGGTCGTGGCCGTCGACCTGCCCGGCCGCGCGCCGGCCGCCGCCCTCGATCTCGGCACCCTGGCGGAGGCCGGACTCGCGGCGTCGCTCGTGTGGCTCGGTGCCCGGCGGCTCGCCGGCGGTGGCGACGACGTGGCGCGTCTCGTCCCGGAGTACGTGACCATGCCTCGGGGAGTGCCGGTGGCGAAGGGGGAGGTTCGATGGTCGCACGACCACCGGTGAGGGTCGTCGTCGACCGTATGAAGGTCGAGGACCTGCCCGCGGTCCACGTCATCGAGCGCGAGAGCTTCAGCACGCCCTGGCCCTCCCACGCCTACCAGCAGGAGCTCGAGAACAACCGGCTGGCCCACTACATCGTGGCTCGCTGGAAGGACGAGATCGTCGGCTTCGCAGGCATGTGGCTCCTCGTCGACGAGGCCCACGTGACCACCTTCGCGACGCGACGGGCGTGGCGCCGCCAGGGAGTAGGGGAGCGACTGCTCCTCGCGCTGCTTGATCTGGCCGCGGCTCGCGGCGCTCACGAGGCCACCCTGGAGGTCCGCCCGTCCAACGCCCCTGCGCGCCGCCTCTACGAGAAGTACGGCTTCAAGGTGGTGGGCGTCCGTCCCCGCTACTACAGCGACGACAACGAGGACGCCCTGATCATGACGACCGAATCGCTCGACGGCCGGGCGATGAGAGAACGGATCGCCGAGCTTCGGGCCGAGGTGGCGGCCCGACCGGACATCGAGGTCGGTGACGACGGGGTGCCGGTCGGAGGACATCGGGCGGCCGAGGGCGCGGTTGACTCCGGCGCTGCCGCCGGCTCGGGAGGTCCGACCGACTCGACCGGCGCGGCGGGCTCGACCGGTGCGGCCGGTGACGCCGCCGCCGCCGAGCCCGAGACCCGCGAACCGCGGATCATTCGACCCAGCAGCGTCACGCGGAGGCGGCTGTGACCGCGCGCAATCTGATCCTCGCGGTGGAGTCCAGCTGCGACGAGACGGGCATCGCCATCGTCGAGGACGGCCGCCGCATCCTGGCCAACGTCGTGGCGAGCCAGGTGGCGATGCACGCCGCGTCGGGCGGGATCGTGCCCGAGGTGGCAGCCAGAGCTCACCTGCGCTGGATCGTGCCCGTGCTGGACGAGGCCTGGGCAGCGGCCGGCGTGACCTGGGACGAGATCGCCGCCGTCGCCGTAACAGAGGGACCCGGCCTGGCAGGCTCGCTGCTGGTGGGCATCAACTTCGCCAAGACCCTGGCCTACGTCCACGGCAAGCCTCTCGTGCCGATCAACCACCTCGAAGGCCACCTGTACGCGGCCTGGCTGGCGGACGAGGCTCGCGAAGTGGCGGAGCCGATCTTCCCGCTGGTTGCGCTGATCGTGTCGGGCGGCCACACGTTCCTGGTCGAGATGCGCGATCACCTGCAGTATCGGCTTCTCGGCGAGACGGTCGACGACGCGGCCGGGGAGGCTTTCGACAAGGTCGGGCGGCTGCTCGGACTGCCTTACCCCGGCGGGCCGGCGATCATGGCCGCGGCCGCCGGGGCGACGAGGCACGACGTGGTCTTTCCCCGGGCCTGGCTCGGGGACTCGTTCGACTTCAGCTTCAGCGGTCTCAAAACCGCGGCGAGGCGAACGATCGCGACGGAGACCGACGGCCACGGGACGGCGATCGGCGACGCGGCGCTGCCGCCGGATCGCGTCGCGGAGCTGGCGGACGGGTTCCAGGAGTCCGTGGTGGACGTGCTGGTCACGAAGGCTCTGCGCGCCGCCCGCCGGATAGGGGCGAAGTCCGTGGTGCTGGGCGGCGGCGTGGCCGCGAACCGCGTCCTGCGAGATCGCCTGGCCGACGGCGCTCGCGAGGCGGGCATTCCTCTGGTGGTGCCCCGGCCCGCGCTGTGCACGGACAACGGGGCCATGATCGGGGCCGCGGGATCACGGCGTTGGTTGACAGGGGCCCGGGCCGGCCTGGACCTGGACGCTCGGCCGTCGTTGCCGCTGGCTCGACGGTGAGCGACTCTCCTCTCCCGGGGCCGGGGGCCGTCGACGGCGGCGGTCGGGTGGCCGGAGCCGCGTCTTCCCGGCGGCCGCGGCTGGATCCGCTGGCCGTTCGCCGCCAGCTGCGCGAGGAGGGGCTGCGGGCCCGCCGCTCCCTCTCGCAGAACTTCCTGGCCGACCCGGACGTGCTGCAGTCCATCCTCGATCTGGCGGCTCCGGAGCCTGGTCGCCGGATCCTGGAAGTCGGTCCCGGGCTCGGCATCCTGACCGGCGGGCTGCTCGATGGCGGGGCGACCGTGACCGCCGTCGAAGTGGACCGGCGCCTCCACGAGCGGCTCGCACGGCTCCATGCGGAGGCCATCGAGGCCGGGGCGCTGAGGCTCGTGGAGGGCGACATACTCGATCAGAGCCTCGCCGAGCTGATCGAGCCGCCCTACGAAGTCGTCGCCAACGTGCCCTACCACATCACGAGTCCGATCCTGCACCGCTTCCTGGGCCGTCCGCCGAGGCCCGAGAGGCTCGTCCTGATGCTCCAGCGCGAAGTGGCGGAGCGGATCTCGGCGGCGCCCGGCGACATGAGCTACCTGTCGGTCTTCGTCCAGTACCACGCCGCCGTCCGAATCGCGTTCCCGGTGCCGCGCGAGGCGTTCGAGCCCGCGCCCGAAGTGGAATCGGCCGTGGTGGAGATCCGGCCCGTGGATCCGGCCGGCGAGCGCCCGCGACTTCCGGCGCGTGACGAGGAGGGCTTCTGGAGCCTGGTTCAGGCTGGCTTCCACGAACGGCGCAAGAAGCTGCACAACGTCCTGTCCCGCCAGCTGTCCCTGCCCGGTGCGAGAGTGAGGGACACGCTGGCTGCCGCCGGCATAGACGGCGACCGCCGGCCGCAGACGCTGTCTGTCGATGAGTGGCTGGCGCTTCGGGTCGCCCTCGAGCCACTCCCCGAAAGAATTGGGCAATGACGGCCGCGGACGCGTCGGGCGCCCGGATCCACGTGGTGCGCTTCGCGCCAGCCAAGCTGAACCTGACCCTGGCCGTGGTGGGGCGCCGGTCCGACGGATACCACGCCCTGCACTCGGTGATGGTCCCGCTGTCGCTCGGCGACGCCCTCACGGTATCGGCGGCTCCGGCCGGCGCCACGCACGACACGCTCCGGGTCACCGGCGAAACCATCGCGCCGGCACCCGACAACCTCGTCACTCGCGCAATCGTCGCCACTCGCGCCGCGGTCGCGTCGACGTGGCACGACGCCCCGGCGGAGCCTCCGCCCCTGGCCGCGCGCCTGGCAAAGCGGATCCCCGTCGCGGCCGGTCTCGGCGGCGGCAGCAGTGACGCGGCGGCCGCGATCGACGCCGCCCTGGGTGCCTGGGCCGCCTCGCTGGGCCGGGAGGAAACAGCCGAGCTGGCCGCGTCCCTCGGGTCGGACGTGCCCTTCTTCCTGGCAGGGGGCGCGGCCCTGATTACCGGCCGCGGTGAGTCCGTCGAGCCGCTGCCGGACCTCGAGGGCGAGCCGCTCGCCGTCCTGCTGGTCACGCCCCGGTTGCCGCTGGCCACTCCGGCGGTATTCAAGGCCTATGCGGGCGGAGCGCGCCCGTCTAATGCCGGGGCCGCCATGGAGACCTCCGAGCGACTCGCCGAGCTGATGCGCGCCGGTCTGACCGGCGCCGCCCTCGTGGACCTGTCCGGGGATCTGGCTGCGGCAAACGACCTCATGCCGGCCGCGATGTCGATGACGCCCGGCTTGCGTGGCTACGTCGCCACGCTGGAGAAGCTGATCGGGCGACCGGTTTGCCAGTCCGGCTCCGGTCCAACCCTCTGGTCGCTGTACCCGTCGCTGGCCGAGGCTCGCAAGGCCGTCCGGATCGTGCGCCTGGCTGCCGTGAACGGGACGCTGCCGCTGGTCGGCACGGGCGAGCCGTTCGTCGCGGCCACCACGATCGCCGGCCGGCATTCGCCGCCGGAGGCTCAGCCCGTCTCGGACGGACCGGGTACGATCCGGCCGCGCACGGTCCACAATGGCTAGTGCCGGAAGGCATAGTCCCGGTCATCCGGCTCCGGCGATCCGGCATCGGGACCGTCCAGTCGAAGGGAGACGAGTGTCGATGAGTCGCCGTGAGATCGCGACCGCTGCCGCGCCCGCCGCAATCGGTCCGTACAGTCAGGCCATCGAGATCGACGGCTTCGTCTTCTGCTCGGGTCAACTCGGGCTCGATCCCGTGACCGGCGACCTGCTCGAAGGCATCGAGGATCAGACGGAGCGAGCGCTCCTGAATCTGGAGGCGGTCCTGGCGGCCGCCGGCATGACGATGGCCGACGTGGTCAAGACCGGCATCTTCCTGATCGACCTCGCCCACTTCGCGCAGGTCAACGCCATCTACGGCCGGCATGCCGGCGAGCCGGCACCCGCTCGCAGCACGGTCCAGGTGGCCGCACTCCCGCGCAACGCCCTTGTCGAGATCGAGGCTGTCGCCCGACGGAGCCCGCCGGTGGACGCGATCGCCGGGCCCTCGACTCGCTAGCGCCGCGGGAACCGTGAGTCCAATATCCGGCGCGCAGAGCGGTCGTTCCGTGCTACCGTCCGATGCCATGAGCCACACTCCCGCGAGCGTTCTACCGGTCGTCCTCGCCGCCGGCCTGGGGACGCGCATGAAGTCGCGCAAGCCCAAGGTCCTGCACGAGCTGTGCGGGCGCCCGATGCTGGCTTTCGTCCTCGACGCTGCGCTCGATGTCAGCGGCAGGCGTCCGCTGGTCGTCTACTCGCCGTCTACGGCCGTCCTCACCGAAGTCTTCGCCGACCTGGCGGACTTCGCCCTGCAGCCGGAACCGCTCGGCACGGCCGACGCGGTGCGGGCGGCGATGGCGTCGGCCCCCGAGTCCGTGGACGAGATCCTCGTCCTGTCGGGCGACGTGCCGCTCGTCCAGACCGACCTCCTGGCCGAGCTCATCGACATGCGCCGGGCCCGCAACGCGGCGGTTGCTCTCGTGGCCGTCCACGCCGCCGAGCCGGAGGGTCTGGGTCGGGTCGTCCGGAGCGACGACGGCGGGCAGGTCCTGAGAATCGTGGAGGAGAAGGACGCCACACCCGAGGAGCTCGAGATCGAGGAGATCAACGCCGGCGTCTACGCCTTCGACGCGGCCTGGCTGCGGCGCCGCATCGGCGACGTCAAGCCCTCGCCCGTCTCGGGCGAGTTCTACCTTCCGGAGCTCGTGACCCTGGCCCGGGACGACCGCCGCGCCGTGGTCTCGCTCGAGGTCGAGGACGACGGCACGCTCGCCGGCATCAACGACCGCTCGCAGCTGGCGGCCGCGGAGCTCGAGCTGCGAATGATCGTCAACGAGCGCCACATGCTCGCGGGCGTGACCATGATCGATCCGGTCCGGACCTATGTCGACGTCTCGGTCGAACTGGCCCCGGACGTCGTCCTCGAACCCGGCGTGGTCCTGCGAGGCGGCACGAGGATCGGCGAGGGGACCAGGATCGGGGCGGGCAGCCAGATCATCGACACCGTGATCGGTCGCGACTGCTTCATCTGGGCCAGTGTGCTCGAGTCCTCCGAGGTGGAGGACGAGGTCCAGATCGGGCCCTTCTCGCACCTGCGAGCCCGCTCGTCGATCGGACGCAAGGCCAGGCTGGGCAACTTCGCCGAGGTCAAGGCCAGCCGCCTCGATCCGGGTGTGCAGCAGCATCACTTCAGCTACATCGGCGACGCCGAGCTGGGCGAGCGTACGAACGTCGGCGCCGGGACGATCACCTGCAACTACGACGGCGTCCACAAGCACAAGACCAGGATCGGCAAGCGCGTCTTCCTGGGCTCGGACACCATGCTCGTCGCCCCGATCGAGCTCGGCGACGGAGCTCGCACGGGAGCCGGGGCGGTCGTCACGAGGGACGTGCCCGCCGGGATGCTGGCGGTCGGAGTACCCGCCCGCCTGAGGAAGCCTCGCGCGGAAGTCGCGACCGCCGCAACGCCTGCGGCCGCTGCGTCGTCCGCCGACGCGGGCGCCGCGAAATCATCGCCGTCGACCGATTCGGCTCAGGCGCCAGCTGAGGAGGCCGCCAAGACGACCCGTCGATGAGCGACGTCGTACTGCAGCTGCTGGTCGTCCTCATCCTCGTCCTCATCGAGGCGGTATTCGTCGCGGCCGAGATCGCGCTCGTGACCCTGCGGCACAGCCGCATCGACCAGCTCGTCGAGGAGGGCCGCCGGGGTGCCGGCGGGGTCCGCCGGCTCGTGGACGACCCGGCCCGCTTCCTGGCCGTGGCTCAGATCGGCGTCACGTTCGTCGGCTTCCTGGCCTCCGCCTACGCGGCCGTCAATCTGGCCGAGCATCTGGCCGGGATCATCGCAGGCGTCGACGTCCTGAAGAGCTACTCGGGCGGCCTGGCCGTTCTGATCGTCACGATGCTGCTCGCCGCGTTCACCATCGTCTTCGGGGAGCTGGTCCCCAAGACGCTCGCCCTGGCCTACCCCGACCGCGTCGCCCTGGCCCTCGCCGGACCGCTCGACGTCGTCGGCCATATCCTCGCGCCGCTCGTCAACTCGTTGACGTGGCTCACGCGCAAGATCGCCGGCGGGTTCGGGGCCGGGGTCGCGCGCCAGGCCCAGATCAACACCGAGGAGCTCAAGCTCATCGTCGAGCGGGGAGGGGAGACGGGCGTTCTCGAGGCCGAGGAAGAGCAGATGATCAGCGCCGTCATCGAGCTCGGCGAGCGGCGCGTGCACGAGGTCATGGTTCCGCGGACCGACATGACGGCCCTGCCGGTTACGGCCGGCATGGACGAGGCCATCGACACCTTCATCCACGAGGGCCACAGCCGGATCCCCGTCTACAAGAAAACGATCGACGAGATCGTGGGCGTGCTCTACGCCAAGGACCTGTTGCCGTTCCTCAAGGGCGGTCAGAGGCCCGATCTGCGCAAGCTGCTGAGGCCGCCGCTGTTCGTGCCGGAGTCGATGACGATCGACGACCTGCTGCACAAGCTACAGGGCCGCAAGGTCCACCTCGCCATAGTCCTCGACGAGTACGGCGGCACGGCCGGAATGGTCACCATCGAGGATCTTCTCGAGGAGATAGTCGGAGACATCCAGGACGAGTACGACGAGGAGGAACCGCTTACCGTCCGGCTCTCCGACGACGAGGTGCGCGTCGACGGCCGGGCCTCGGTGGACGACCTGGCCGAGCTGTTCGACGTGGACCTCGGCGACCTCGAGGATGCCGACGAGTACGACACCGTCGGCGGTCTGATCTACCACCGCATCGGCGGAGTGCCGCGGCCGGGCGACAAGGTCGAGCTGGTTGGACAGGGTCTCACCCTGACCGTCGAGGTCACCGACGGGCATCGCGTCGGCAAGGTCCTGGCGGTGCGGCGCCGCGGCGGCGAGCACGCCGGCGAAGAGACGGGTACGGGAGGAGAAACGGGCAAAGGCTCGGCGCGGTAGGCGGGGGACGTCGCCGGGGGCGATGACAGAAGGAGGCTGGGTTGCGCTGGCTGAGACGTCATCAGGCCGCCGTGCTTCTGTTGGTCATGGTGGCGGCGACCCACGGACGGAACAGCTCCGCCGGGGAGAGAGCCCCGTCACCGCGCCCGATCAGGCCTTGATCACGCCCACGATGATGGCGCGCAGCGCCTCGAGCGAGGCCACGTCGACGACCCCGGCGGCATCAAGCTCGGCCAGCGCCTTGTCCCGATAGTGGCGGGCCTGGTCGCGGGTGTAGTCGCGTCCGCCCAGCCGCTCGATGAGCGCGACCGCCTCGGCGACCTGGCCGTCGTCGGGCTCGTCGGTTCGCCAGACCGCCTCCAGGCCGACCTTGTCCCCTGCGCCCGCATGCTCGAAGGCGTAGATCACCGGCAGCGTCATCTTGTGCCGGGCCACGTCGGTCGGCTCCTTGCCGGTCGACGCCTGCTCGCCCCAGATTCCCAGCAGGTCGTCGTTGAGCTGGAAGGCGATTCCGAGGGCCCAGCCGAAGGCGCGATATCGCGAGATCACCGTTTCGTCGTCTGTGGCCAGGACCGCCCCGGCCTCGACCGAAGCGGAGATCAGTGCCGCCGTCTTGCGGCCGATCATGTCGAAGTACAGCTCGACCGCCATTGGCTCCGAGCGCTCGCTCGCCCAGATGTCGAGGTACTGGCCCTCGCACAGGGCTAGGCACGTGTCGTCGTGGAGGCGCATCAGCCTAAGGACCTTGGAATCCGGGAAGCCCATGTCCGTCAACCGATGTAGGGCCTTGCGGCTCAGGGTGAAGAGCATGTCTCCGGCGTTGATGGCCTGCGGTATCCCGTGCAGCGCCCACAGCGTGGGGCGGTGGCGGCGCTCCGTGTCGCCGTCCTCGATGTCGTCGTGGACCAGGCTGAAGTTGTGCCCGAGCTCCACGGCCGCGGCTCCGGGCAGGGCCGCCCGGTAGTCGCCCGCGATGGAGGCGTAGGTGAGCAGCCCGAGCAACGGCCGCAGCCGCTTTCCGGACGAGCCGCTCCCGTCCAGCCCGAGGTGATAGCGGCACATGGCGTACAGCCCGGCCGTGGGCACGTCCCGATCGGAGACGAGCCTCAGGATCTCCCGCTCGGTCTCGGACAGCAGCTCTGCCAGGGTGACGGACTCTTGCATCCGCGGATCATATCAACCCGCTTTCAGGAAGCTCGGCCGGGTCGCGCTCGACGTGCGTCTGGCGGCGTCAGCACGGCGTCCGGCGCGGCGTCCGCCGCCGGAGTGGCGCCGCGCCGCTTCCCTGCCGCGGCCGGACCGCGCTTCTCAGACGGGCCGGACGAAGGCGGACCCCGGAAAGTCGGGCTCCGAATCGTGCGGGCCCATCGGGCCGCCTTCGCGCATCTTGGCCGAGGCTTCGTCGATCTCGACGTCGATCAGCTCCATCTTCACGAGGTCTTCGTCGGCGGCCGGGGCGTAGTCAGCAGAGACCCGGCGGCCCGGGAAGTAGCGCTCCGTCATGGCGTCGAGCACGCGGCGCTTCTCGGCCAGGTCGGCGATCTGGCGGCCGCGGCCGTACGCGACGACGCTGCGGTAGTTGGCGGAGTGGTCGGCCGCGGTCTTGGACGCGATCAGGTCCACGATCTCCGTGACCGCCACCGCCACCGAACGGCCGTCGCGCAGTAAACGAAGCGTGGCGTTGCCGGGCGAGCCGTGGAGATAGATGTGGCCGGACTCGTAGTGGTACAGGAACGGGATCACGCGCGGCTCGCCGTCGTCGGCGCAGGCCACGTGGGCGATCAGGCCGGTCTTCAGGAACTCCTCGATCCGGTCGGGTACGGCCCGATCGGCGTGGCGGCGAATCCTGGTCCGGTCGGTGCGCGGGCGGGGGGCGGTTTGTCGGTCGGTCGTCTCGTCCATGACCGCAGGATAGCGGAGCGGACGGGCCGGGCGTGTTAGCGTGGTCCTCGTGCCGAATTCGCGCCTCTATGTGACGGACGCCATCGTCCTCTCCCGCTTCGACTACGGCGAGGCGGACAGGATCATGACGCTCTTCACTCCCACCTACGGCAAGTTGAAGGCCATAGCGAAGGGGGTGCGCCGGCCCACGAGCCGCCTCGGCGGCGCGCTCGAGCCGCTGGCGGAGTTGAGAGTGGCGCTGGCCCGCGGCCGGACCTTCGACGTGGTCACGCAGGTGGAGGTGTCCCACGCCTGGCTGCGCCTGCGAGACTCCCTGGAATCGGCGGCCACGGCCTGGTACCTGGCCGAACTGGCCGACCGATCCATCGAGGAGCGCCACGAGACCGAGGGGCTGTACGCGCTGCTCCGGCGCGCCTACGAGCTGCTCGACGCGGGGATGGCCTCCCATCGTGTCGCCCGCTGGTACGAGATGCACCTGGCCGACGAGATGGGCGTGCGGCCGGAGGTGGATCGCTGCGTCGAATGCGACCGCATGCTCGAGGCCGACGAGCAGTTCCGCTGGGTCCCGCCGCTGGGCGGCGTGCTCTGCTCGCGCTGTCCCGGGCCGCCGGCCGAAAGGGCCGGGATGTCGGTCGACGCCGTCAAGCTGCTCAAGGCCTACCAGCGGATGGACGTCGAGGCGCTGGCCGGGCTGAGGCTTCCGGCCGCGGTCGAGAGCGAAGTAGAGACCGCCATGCGCGACTTCCTTCGAGTGGCCCTGGAGCGCGACGCTCGCTCTCTGGAATTCCTCGACGAGGTCAGGCGGGGGTAGACGGCGGGTGCGGCGAACGCGGTGCCGTCGCTGCGCGGCAGCCGCCTGCGCGCGGTGCGCGCAGCAAGCCGCCTTATCGCTTGCGAGGCCGGCGGCGCTTGGGCTCGCGGGCCCGCTCATGTGCGCCCGCCGAGTCGGGCGTGGAGCCCCGAAACTCGTCGAGATGCTTCCGCATCACCGTCTCCAGCCTCACGATTGGGACGGCCATGCCGCTGCCGAGGACCAGGTCGCCCCGATTGAACCGGAGCATGATGCGGGCGAAGACGGACAGGCCCTCCCGACTGGCGAAGCCCTCGGAATCGTTCAGCTGGACCCGGAGCGTCCGCGGCTGCCCGGCCGGAGCCCGAGGGTCGCCGATCGACTCGACCTCGTTCCAGGAGATCGGGTGTCGACTCGGGAACAGCTCCAACCAGGGAATCGGGCGCGGCCCCGGAAGCAGCTCGAAACCGTCCCTGGCGATCACGAGGCGGGTGGAGAAAACGAGGCGCTGGCCGTCCACGACGGCCGCCCTCACGCCGTACAGGGCCACGATGACTCCGCCGGCGGCCTGAGCCACTCCCAGCACGGCGTTCCCGCCGGCCAGATCTCCGCTGCCGAGGAACATGCCCAGGATGCCAACCGGGACGAGGAACAGGTCGAACAGGACTCTCAGCCTGGTTCGGGATCGGTCGTCGCCGATCGCGACCCCCGGACCGAGGAGGCGGTGGCGCGTCTTCGACTCTTCCGGCCGGGCGGAAGCCACAGGCTCTTCTCCTTATCGACGAGTGGTGCCGGACTGGGGCGCCACGACATGATGACGGCTCGGCGTCGTCCGCGTGCCCCGGCGCCCGCCCACGTGCGAGAATGGCCCCCCAAGCGTTCGACCGTCCGAGCCTTTGCCAGCCGTAGCTCAGGATTGGGCCGCCGCGGCTCAACCGACCCGCCCCGAGGAGACAACCGTGACCGCCCCCAAGTCGCCAACGCCGGCCGACGACCCAGGACCGTCAGTCGCCAGCCTCGAAACCATCGTCTCGCTCTCGAAGCGGCGCGGCTTCATCTTCCCGAGTTCCGAGATCTACGGCGGCATCAACGCCGTGTGGGACTACGGGCCACTCGGCGTCGAGCTCAAGAACAACGTCAAGCGGGCGTGGTGGCGGGCCATGGTCCAGGAGCGAGACGACATCGTGGGCCTGGATGCGGGCATCATCATGGCGCCCGAGGTCTGGGTCACCTCCGGCCATGTCGCCAACTTCAGCGATCCGCTGGTCGAGTGCACGACCTGCCGGCGGCGCTTCCGCCTCGACGAGCTGCCCGGCGCGGAGGACCTTACCAACACGGAGCTGGCCGACCCGACCGTGGTCGACCGCCTCGGTCTCAAGTGCCCGGTGGACGCGGGTCCGCTGTCCGCGCCGCGGCGCTTCAACCTGATGTTCAAGACGCACATGGGCCCGGTGGAAGAGGCCGGCAACGAGGTCTACCTGCGCCCCGAGACCGCCCAGGGCATCTACGTGAACTTCCGCAACGTTCGCGAGACCAGCCGCAAGAAGCTGCCTTTCGGGATTGCCCAGATCGGCAAGGCGTTCCGAAACGAGATCAGCCCGGGCAACTTCGTCTTCCGCATGCGCGAATTCGAGCAGATGGAGATGCAGTACTTCGTCAAGCCGGAGACCGCGGCAGCCACCTTCGATTACTGGATGCCGCGACGGCGGGCCTGGTACGAGCGCTACGGAGTCACGCCGGAGCGGCTGCGCTTCCGCGAGCACCGCCCCGACGAGCTGGCCCACTACGCCAAGAAGGCGGTCGACGTCGAGTACCGCTTCCCGTTCGGCTGGAAGGAGCTCGAGGGCATCCACAACCGCGGCGACTGGGACCTGGGCCGGCATCAGCAGGCCACCGGCGAGAACCTCGAGTACTTCGACCCGGCGACAGAGGAGCATTACGTGCCCTGGATCGTCGAGACGTCGGCGGGCGGCGACCGCGCGGCCTTCACGTTCCTCATCGACGCCTATCGCGAGGAGGAGGTCCGCGGCGAGAAGCGCGTGGTCCTGGGCTTCAACCCGGAGCTCGCCCCGTACAAGGTGGCGGTCCTGCCGCTGCTCAAGAAGCGCGACGAGATCGTCGAGAAGTGCCACGCCCTCCGCGACGACCTGGCGAAGGACATCATGGCGGTGTACGACGACACGGCCGCAATCGGGAAGCTGTACCGGCGCCAGGACGAGATCGGCACGCCGTGGTGCGTGACGATCGACGTGGATTCTCTCGACGACGGCAAGGCCACGATCCGCGACCGCGACTCGATGGAGCAGATCCGGGTGGACATCTCACAGGTGAAGCCGCTTATCCTCGAGCGGCTTGCCAAGGCTCGGGCGTAGCCCGATCCGGCGACGGTGGGCGCGCCCTCCGCGGACGGACTGGCAGCCCCGGCCAAAGCGGCCGGGGCACTCGGCTGGCCGTTCCGGACGAGGCTGGGGCCGCTGCCGCTGCCGCCCAGGCGCGTCCGCCTGTGGGGAGTGGCGCTGGCCGTCATAGGCCTCGTCCCGATCGACACGGCCCTCCTCAACGGCGGCTCGGACTGGCCGGCCTTCTGGGCTGCTGGAGCCACGGTCGGCACGCCCGATCTGGTCGATCCCATCCGGCACATCGCCTGGCAGACCGCGCACGGCGTGGTCCGCGTCGATTGGCCGTACCCGCCGGCCGTGGCCTACCTGTACGCGCCCGTTCGCTCTCCTGCCGATCTGGCTCGGATTCGTGATCCACGCCGCGATCATGCTCGGCCTGGTGGCGCTGGCGGGTCTTCTCGCGGCCCGGGCCTTCGACCTCTCGCCCGACGTGGCCGTTCTGGTGGCCTTTGCCTGGACGCCGTCGACGGCCGGGGCCGTGATGGGCCAGAACGCGCCGCTGGCGGTCGTTCTGGCTCTCTGGGCTATAGACGCCCTGCGGCGTGATCGGCCGCTGGAGGTGGGGCTGGCCTGCGGCCTGCTCATGTACAAGCCGACGCTGGCCCTGCCGCTGCTGGGGCTGCTCCTCCTGCGTGGCCGCTGGCGCGACCTCCTGGTGGCCGGCGGCGTCGTGGCGGCCGGCTACCTGATCGGCGTCCCGGCCGCGGCGGGGGACTGGAACTGGCCCGCGGCGTGGTGGTCAGGGCTTCAGCCGTGGCTGGCAAACGACCTGATCGGCAACGCCAACAAGGCGGTCAGCATCCCGGGCCTGCTCGGGCGCGTGTCCAGCCTGCCGTGGTGGCTGCCCAACCTGTGCGCCGGCGCCGTCGTGATCCTGTCCCTGCGGGGTCTACGGCGGGCGCCGATCGTCGAGGCCGGTGCGGCCGCCTGCCTGCTCGCCGTGGCGATCGGCCCGCGCGTGTGGGGCTACGAAGCGGGCTTGATGCTGCCGATCCTGGTTTGGGCGATCGCCGGCGGGCTGTCCGAACCGTGGCGGACACGGCTCGTCTTCGCGGCCGTGCCGATGGGCCTCTTCTGGTTGTTCTCGGCCTACACGGTGGTTAGCGGCGTTGCCGTCGTGGTGATCGGGGCGACGATTATGTGGCTGTGGCGCTGGCGCCCCCTCGGCCCGGAACCCTCGATCGCGGCCGCAGCCCAGACCTGAGTCCGCCCGACACTCTACGGGTGAAGGTTCGGAGCGATCTCGTTGTCGCCAGTCCTGGCCGGAAGTCCGCTTGAGCGGCCGAGATCGTCGACCAGATCTCAGCGAGCTTTCCAGTGGACGACGGCGAGCGCAATAAGGGTCAGGAGCAGGGCGCCGACAAAGACTGCGGATGGGCCTAGCACAAACTCGACGGGGAGCGCCAGCGCGCAAGCCGCCAAGAGCAGCATCTCTGCCCGAGCCAGGAACGGGCGCCGCGTGAACCAATCAGCACGCTCGTCTTCGATCTCAACTCCAACGGAACTTAGCGCGTTCATGAGGGCCTTGGGATCGTCCTGGAACTCCAGCCGCATCGTCAGGACGTCCTGCTTCGGACTAGCGTGCGGACGAGAACCCACCCACAGCACCCCCGTGGACGAGAACCTTGGCCGGACGAACCAGCTGTTGGGGGCGAGATCGACGGTCCGGAACCCACGCCGAAGCAGTGTCGAGAGGTAGCTTCGGCGCCGGACCGCGGTCTTTGTGATCGTCACCGTGTCAACCCCCAGCAGTGCGAGAACGACGACTCCGGCCCAACCCAGCGTGAACAGGAGCTTCGTCTGTGGCAGCTCGGATGCCGTGTTCGGAGTGACCCAGAGACCGAGCACCAGGACGGCCATCCACGTCAGCACGCAGCACATCCGGAACAGGCCCCATCGACGCGGCCACCCGGTCTGGTAGATCACGTCGCCCTGAGCCGCAGCTTCCGCAGGGGTGATCCCTCTGCCCACTTCGCCCTCCCGCTTCAATGCCGCTGCCGGTCGAGATTGTAGAACGAGCGCAAGTGTCGACCAGGCCCGTCTTCTGAACGCCCGCCGTGTGAGCAGGCCGCCTACGACGATCGAGCATCCGAGGCAGTCTCCTATGATCGGGCGAGCAGCGAGTCTCAGGCACGTACGCTTGCGACCGGCCCCCGCCAGGGCGGCTGCCCTGGCACTGGTGCTGGCGGCTCTGGCGATTGCCGTCTGTGGCTCCTGGGCGCTGTTCGGGCAGGGGGCTGGCACATCGCAACAGGCTCTGACGATCGCCACGGAGCCCTCTCCGCCTCCACCCGGCGATATCTGCGCCTTGGTACGGTTTGGCGCGGTCGAAATGAGGCGGGCCGGATCGAGGGTCGTCTTCACGTCGCCGACAGGCCAGGACGTGCAGATCGTCTGGCCCTACGGGACGACCGCCCGGCTTGTCGATGGCAGGGCCGAGATGTTTGCCCCGGACGGGACCCTGATCGCTACGGAAGGCCAACTGGTTTCCGGTCCGGGCGGCGGATTGGGGGCAGACGACGCTTTCCACGTCTGCACGATCGGCGGGTACTGACTGAACTGGTCGCGCCGCAGGGAAGACGTCACCGAGCGCGAGCGTTCATTCGCGAACGACAACGAGTCGGAAGCCGGTCTGGAGTCGCGCCGATAGACAATCCACCCGCGCCTCAGTGCGTCGCGGGCGTCTCCGCCGCGGGAACCGGGGCGGCAAGCTCTCCGCGCAGGTACGCGTTGATGTTTGCCGGCCGCCTTCTTGCCGTCGCCCATGGCCAGGATGACCGTGGCCGCGCCGCGAACGATGTCGCCGCCGGCGAACACGCCCGGCATGGACGTCTGGAGGTTGTCGTCGATCTCGATGTAGCCCCACTTGTTGACCCGCAGGTCCGGCGACGTGGCGGTCAGGAGCGGATTTGAGCGCGTTCCGATCGCGACGACGACCATGTCGCACGGGAAGACGAACTCTGAGCCGGGGATCTCCACCGGGCGGCGCCGTCCGGATGCGTCGGGCTCGCCCAGCTCCATGCGAATGCACTTGATGCCGCTGACCCAGCCCTTCTCGTCGCCCAGGACCTCGACCGGTGCCGTCAGGAACTCGAACCGGACGCCCTCCTGCTCGGCGTGATGGACCTCTTCGATCCGTGCCGGGAGCTCCGCGCGGGAGCGGCGATAGACGCACACCGACTCGGCCGCGCCCAGCCGGCGAGCGGTTCGGACGGAGTCCATGGCCACGTTGCCGCCGCCGACGACGGCGACGCGCTGGCCGTGGAGGACCGGCGTGTCCGAGTCCGGGTTGTAGGCGCCCATCAGGTTTACGCGGGTCAGATACTCGTTGGCCGAGTAGACGCCCTTGAGGTTCTCGCCGGGGACGTTCATGAAGACGGGCAGACCGGCGCCGACCGCCACGAAGACGGCGTCGAACCGCTCGCGCAGCTCGGGCAGGGTGTAGGTCTTGCCGATGATCGAGTTCGGCTCGATCTCGACGCCGTCGGCGATGAGCCGGTCCACTTCCTTCTGGACGATGTCCTTGGGCAGGCGGAACTCGGGGATGCCGTAGATCAGGACGCCGCCGGCGGCGTGGAAAGCCTCGAAGATCGTGACGGCATGGCCGCGCTTGACCAGCTCGCCCGCGGCGGTCAGGCCGGCCGGGCCCGAGCCGACGATGGCGACCTTCTTGCCGGACGGCGCGGGCCGGGCGGCGGTGAAGGCGTCGCGGTTCTCGATGGCCCAGTCGGCGACGAAGCGCTCGAGGTAGCCGATCGCCACCGGGGTGCCCGTCTTGGCGCGCAGGCAGACCTGCTCGCACTGCGTCTCCTGCGGGCAGACGCGCCCGGTGACGCAGGGCAGGGCGTTGTCGCCGAGCAGCGAATCGGCCGCGCCCTTGACGTTGCCCTCGCCGAGGAGCCGGATGAAGTTCGGGATGTTGACCGCCACGGGGCAGCCGTCGATGCAGTACGGCTTGGGGCACTGCAGGCAGCGGTCGGCCTCCATGATGGCCAGCTGCTCGGTGTACCCGAGGTTCACCTCGGCGAAGTTGCGGGCCCTGGCCATGGCGTCTTGCTCGGGCATCTGGCCGCGCAGGATCTTCATCCGCTCCTTCTTGGGGAGCGGCTCACGGCCTTCCGAGGCGCGGCGGGAGAGGGTCAGGTCGTCCATCAGTGGGCCTCCGCGTGGGCGACTTGCCACCGTTCCAGGGCAGCTTGTTCGAACTCTCGATAGGTGTTGAGTCGGTCGGCCAGCTGGCGGAAGTCGACCTGGTGGCCGTCGAACTCCGGGCCGTCGCAGCACGCGTACTGGCTCTTCCCGTCGATCGAGACCCGGCAGCCGCCGCACATGCCCGTGCCGTCGATCATGATCGAGTTGAGCGACACGGTCGTCTTGATCCCGTAGGGGCGGGTCAGCTCGGAGCAGGCCCGCATCATCGGCACCGGGCCGATGGCGAAGACCTCGTCGATGCCGCCGGCCTCGCACAGGTCCTTGAGCGCTTCCGTCACGAAGCCGTGGCGGCCGTAGCTGCCGTCGTCGGTGCAGACGATCACGTCGCCGACCGCGCGCAGTTCGTCCTCGTAGATGACCCACTCCTTGGATCGACCGCCGATGACGCTCGTCACCTTGATGCCGTTCCGCGACAGCGCCTGGGCGATGGGGTAGGCGACGGCCGTGCCCACGCCGCCGCCGACGCAGACGGCGTGTCCGCTCTCGAGCAGGTGCGTGGGCTTGCCGAGCGGCCCCGCGATGTCCGTGATCGCTTCGCCCACTTCGAGCGAGGTCAGCTCGTGGGTGCTCTTGCCGATCGCCTGGATGACCAGCGTGATCGTGCCGGCGGCTCGATCGACGTCGGCGATGGTCAGGGGGATTCGCTCGGCGCCGGGTCCACGGCGCACGATCACGAACTGCCCGGGCTGGCGGATCTCGGCGATCCGGGGCGCCACCACGACGAGGCGTGTGACGTTCGGCGACAGTTGCGCCTTACTGACTATGGGGTGCATCTCGCTCCGGTACGGTGGTCGGCAGAATTGTTAGCTAAGCCAGTATGCATTCCTGACAATGGTGCCTGCTGAAAGCGCTCGCCGGCACGCCCGGTCTGTACCTACGGACGGGGCCGAAGGTCACCTCGTCGGACCGCCGGAACGGGTGGTCCGCGTGCGTCGAGCTGCGACTACCAGCCTAGCAGCGAAGCGGACGTCTTGCGGACCCGGTCGAGCACGGTGCGGCCGTCGCCGGCTCTTCCGGACCTCAGCCGGCGGTTGTCGCGTCAGCCGCCGCGGAGATCGGCTTGCTCCACTCCTCGCGGCCCGGCCGCCGGCCGTCCGGCCCGGCTTCGGTCGTGGCGTGCACCCGGCGCGCTTCGACCGACATGCTCAGGCTGTGCTTGCTGCAGACGTCGACGCACACGCCGCAGGCCACGCAGGTCAGCTGGTCGATGGCGAAGTAGCGGTCGTCGCGCGAGCACTCGATGGCCGCGGCCGGGCAGCGCCTGGCGCACAGCATGCAGAAGATGCACGAGTCCACGTCGAACTCGATCGAGCCTCGGGCGCCGGCGAAGCGGGGCCGGACTTCATCCGGGTAGCGCCGAGTGGCCGGCCTGGAGACGAGATTCCGCAGCGAGCGCCGGACCATGGGGAGGCTGAAGGGATTGGCCACCTCAGCGCTCCGTGCAGCTGATGCAGGGATCGATGGTGAGGATGATGTTCGGCACGTCCGCCAGATCCGAGCCCTTCACCAGCTTGATCATGGCGGGAATGTTGGCGAAGGTCGGCGTGCGGGCCCGGAACCGCTCCAGGTTCTTGGTGCCGTTGGCCTTGACGTAGTACACGACCTCGCCGCGGGGCTGCTCCAGCCGGGTGAAGACCTCGCCGCTGGGATTCCCGCGGGGCTTGTTCTCAAGGGGCATGCCTTCGCCCTTGGGCATCTTCTCGATGGCCTGGCGGACGATGTCGATCGACTGGTCGACTTCGCGAAGGCGGACGAGCACGCGAGCCAGGCAGTCCCCGGCGGTCTCGACGACGGGTTCGAGATCGATGCGGTCGTACAGGTTGGCGCCCCCGAGTCGGGTGTCCACGGCGAGTCCCGACGCCCGCGCCATCGGCCCGACGGCGTCGACCGCTCGCGCGTCCTCGGTCGACAGCACGCCCACGCCCGACAGTCGGTGGCGAATCGATGGGTCGGTCCCGAAGACTCGGGCGGTCTCCTTGAAGGCCGCTCCGAGGTCCTCCAGCTGTCGCAGGATCGCGGCCAGCTCGGAGTCGGCGATGTCGCGCTTCACGCCGCCGATGCGGTTGACCGAATGGATGATCCGGCCGCCGGTCGTCTTCTCGAATATGTCGAGGATCTGCTCGCGCATCCGCCAGCAATGCATGAACAGGTTCTCGAAGCCGAAGGCGTCGGCGCCCAGGCCGAGCCACAGGAGATGGCTCTGGATGCGCGAAATCTCGGCCCAGATGAGGCGCAGCCAGCGCGCCCGCTCCGGAACCTCGACGTTCATGATGCTCTCGAGCGAGACGCAGTAGCCCATGCCGTGCATGAAGCTGCAGATGCCGCAGATGCGCTCCACCACGAAGCCCATCTCGGTGTACTCGACCCGCTCGACCATCATCTCCAGGCCGCGGTGGATGTAGCCGATGGTCGGGATGGCGTCGACGACCTTCTCGTCCATGAGGACGAGGTCCAGCACGAGCGGCTCCGGCAGAACCGGGTGCTGAGGCCCGAACGGGATCGTCGTCCGCTTCATGGCTTCTTGACCGGTGCGGCGGCGAGGGCCGCCAGGCGGGCCTTGACGGCGGCGTGCGAGAAGGGAACCTTCGTCGCCGTCTTGTAGAGCTGGCCCTTCAGGTCGAGGCCGATCCCCGAGACGCTTATGCCGAACAGCTCGCGGATCTCGTTTTCGTACAGGAAGGCCGCCCCGAAGAACTCGGAGATGCTCGGCACGGTTTCGCCGGCGGCGATCCGCTCGCGGATGGTCTCGAACTGGCCGTCCCGCGCGAACGCCCAGGTGACCTCGAACACATCGGGGATCGCGGCTGCGGCGTGTGGGCCGGCGGCGGTCTCCGGGCCGGCGGCGGTCTCCGGGCCGGCGGCGGTCTCCGGGCCGGCGGCGGCTTCCGGGCCGGCGGCGGCTTCCGGGCTGGCGGCCGCAGTCTCCGGCCGAGCCGCGCCGTGGGCCGGCGTGCCGCCCGGCATGACCGTCGTGGCGTTGATCAGGGCCAGGCGCCAGCCGGCCTCGTGGTAATCCCGAACCCGGGCGAGGAACGCGGTGTCGTCCATCAGGCCGTCTTCTTCCGCTTCTCTTCGAGGGCCGCGATGCCCTGGACTACCCCGTCGATGATGCTTTCGGGCCTCGCGGCGCAGCCGGGCACGTACACGTCCACAGGGATCACGCGGTCGATGCCGCCCTGGACGTTGTAGGCCCGGGCGAAGATCCCGCCGGAACAGGCGCACGCGCCCACGGCGACCACGACCTTGGGATCGGGCATCTGGCGATACAGGTTCCGCACGATCTCGACGTTGCGCTCGTTGACGCTGCCCGTGACCAGCAGGATGTCGGCGTGCTTCGGGTTGCCGGTGTTGATCACCCCGAACCGCTCCACGTCGTAGAGCGGCGTCAGACAGGCCAGGACCTCGATGTCGCAGCCGTTGCAGCTCGAGCCGTCGTAGTGGAGGATCCAGGGAGAGCGCCGGAAGAAGGACATGGGGCTCACCGGCCCATCAGGAACAGCGCGAGCACGTTGCCGCCGGAGAAGACCAGCGTCGCGGCCCATGTCGAACGCAGGACGAGCTGCCATTTGACCCTCGAAGTGGAGTTGTCCACCAGGATCTCGAGCGCGTAGGCGACCGCGAAGGCAACCAGGCCGAGGGCCGGGCTCCAGTTGAAGAGCAGGACCATGAAGGCGCACAGCAGCGCCGACTCGTACCAGTGGGCCAGTTCCACGTAGGCGAGCAGCCGGCCCGACATGTCCGAGGTGAGACCGCTGACCAGCTCCTGGTGGGGATGGTGCGAGACGGAGATGTCGAACGGCGACTTGCGCAGCTTGATCGTCGCGACGAGCAGGAACGCCAGCAGCACGCCGGGCAGCTGGACGGCTACCAGTTGAGGCGAGGCCAGCACCCCGCCGAACGTGCTCGCGCCGCTGACCTTGCAGACGGCGGCCATCATCAGGATGAAGAACGGCTCCGAGGCGAGCAGGACGACGAGCTCGCGCTCGGCGCCGGCGAAGCTGTACGGCGAGTTCGCCGATCCCGCGGCGAGGACCAGCAGCAGCGCGGCCAGGGCGAAGACGAAGGTCGTGAAGATCAGGTCGGTGCCGCCCAGGAGCAGGGCGCCGGTCAGGGCCATGAAGATGAGGTGGCCCAGCAGGATCGGCTCCATGATCGGGTTGATCTGCCGCGTTCGCTTCTGCAGGAGCTTGCCGACGTCGTAGAACGGCTGCAGCAGCGGCGGGCCGACGCGGCCCTGCATTCGGGCGCTTGCGATTCGGTCCACACCCGCGACGAGGCCGCCGAAGAACGGGGCCACGAACAGGAAGAGAACTCCGTAGACGGCGGGGGTCATCAGCGAGCCGCCAGCCCGGCCGCGACCATCGCCGCAAGGATCCCGCCGCAGGCCAGCGTCCCGGCCCGGAACGTCAGCGCGCCGTCGATCACGCCGTCCAGGTAGTAGTTGCGCAGGGTCACCTTTTTGATGCCGCCGAGCGCCGCGCCCATGACGTGCCCGGGGCTGGCGCTGCGGCCGCCGGCGTAGAAGTCGGCATGGTCGTAGATGGGGATGGGGCGGAGCCACACCCAAAGGGCCACGGCCGGCAGGAACAGCATCGCCGCCAGCAGCACCGCCAGCGTCACGGGATCCAGGGCGAGAAAGACCCGGGGAGTCGCGGAGAAGGCGGCCAGCGCGTACAGGCCCACGACGCGATCGGAGATGAGCCCGACGCAGGCCGTGGCGGCGATCACTCCGCCGGCCATGGCGATCTCGGTGGTCCACTCGTAGCGCGAGACGCGGCTCTCGATCGAGCGCTCGTAGGCCGTGACCTTGCGCGCCGAGAGCACCTTGATCAGCAGCTTGCCCCAGTAGAAGAGGGTCAGCGAGCTCCCGAACGCCATGATCAGGATCATCGCGGCACCGGCCGCCCCGGGGACCTGGAGGAAGGCCCTGATGGCGGTCCACTTCGCGATGACGATCCCGAACGGGGCGACGAACATCCCGGCGATGCCAACCAGGAAGAGCGTGCTGATGCGCGGCATCAGGCTCATCAGCGCGTCGAAGTTCTCCATGTTCTTGGTGTAGAGCCTGTTCTCGATGGTCCCGACGACCAGGAAGAGCAGGCCCTTGGCCAGGGCGTGGAAGATGATGATCATCACGCCTGCCCAGACCAGTTCGGGCGTCCCGACGCCGGCGCAGCCCACGATCAGGCCGAGGCTGCCGATCGTGGAGTAGGCCAGGACCTTCTTGACGTTCTGCTCCGTGACCGCCACGAGCGACACGAAGAGGAAGGTCAGGAGCCCCACGAAGGCCACCAGGTACCCGACGGAGGACCCGGTCATCGCCGGGGAGAGCCGCAGCAGGAGGAAGACGCCGGCCTTCACCATAGTGCTGGAGTGGAGCAGGGCCGACGTCGGCGACGGGGCGTACATGGCGCCGACCAGCCACGAGCTGAACGGCATCTGCGCGCTCTTGACGATGCCCGCGAATGCCAGCAGGGCAATGGCCGGCATGAGAGTCGCGGCGGCCGGGCCGGCCGTGAGCTTCGCGAGGTCCAGGCCGCCGGGCTGACCGGCCAGCAGCGCGACCGCCACTCCGAAGCCGAGGCCTCCCAGCAGGTTCATGTTGAGCGCCCGGAAGGCGTAGCCGATCGTTTCCTCGGTTCGCGTGTACCCGATCAGCAGGAACGAGCAGACGGTCGTGATCTCCCAGAAGACCAGCATCATCGGCAGGTAGTTGGATACGACCAGGCCGAACATGCCCGACAGGAAGACGAACAGGAGGGAGAAGAATACGGTGCGCCGGCCCTGGATCATCGGGCTGGAGCGGTGGTAATCGCGCATGTAGCCGATGGCGTTGATGCAGATCAGCGGCCCGACGATGCCGATGACCAGGACCATGACCAGCGACAGCCGATCGAACCAGAAAAGCCGGCCCGGGTCAGCTTCGGGCATCCGGCCGTTCAGCTCCAGGAAGAGGGAGATTCCGAGCTGCACAAGGGCCAGGACCGGCGCCGCCACGCGGCGGTGCATCAGACCGATAGCGACCACGAACCCCGTCAGCGCGATCTCGACGGTCATGAGCGCCGGCCCGGGAGCGACGTCGCCCGGCAGTCCGAAGAACGTGGAGTTGCCGCCGCCGGCGCCGACGGCGACTGCCACCGCGGCCACGGCGACCGCGATGCCGCCGGCGACGACGACGGCGTTCCGCTGTGACGCCCTGGTGATCAGCATCAGCGGCGCGCCGACGATCGCCGGCAGGGCGATCAGGATGGCGATGAGCGCGGGAAGATTCACACCGCTTCGGGCAGCAGATGCTCGACTTCGTAGGCCAGCACGTCCGTCAGGACCGGCTTGGCCAGGTAGCGGTTGACGGGTATCCATCCGTCCCTGTCCTGGCTGGCCAGCTCTTCGGGGCTCATCTGCTCGTCCGCCCGCGTCAGCATGATCAGCGGCAGGTCGGGATGGTCCTCGGCGATGGAACGAGCGAGGTCGATCCCGCTGAAGTCGCCGTCTAGCAGCGCCTCGAGCACCACCAGGTCGGGTACTTCGCGCCGGATGGCTTCGGTGGCTTCGGCCGTCGTGCTGGAGGCGGAGACGGAGTGACCGAGCGTCTCGATGGCGGCGGCGTTGCTGGCTACCGAGACCGGGTCGTCGTCGACGATGAGTATGTGTGCCATGCCCTTGCTCTTTCGAGTGCCCAGGCCGCGTCAAGCTCGCTGTGCGGACTGGATCTGGGGAGCGCTTGGTCGCGCAATGTATTCAGCTACCGCAGCTTACCCGCGGGCGGAGCCGCTGGAGTTAGCGCTCCGGCCTTTTGGAGCCGGGCATTTCGGCCCGCAGGTTGGGACCCACCAGCCAGGTTTCCAGGGCGATTTCGCCCTCCGGCCTAACGAAGTGAGCTAGCATGCCGGTCGTGCACGAGTTTTCGATAGCCGAAGCCCTCGCGACCCAGGTGCTCGCTCACGCTCCGGCGGGAGCGCGGGTAAGAGGAGTCGAGGTCAGAATCGGCGCCCTGCGCGGGCTGGAGCCCGATGCCCTGAAGTTGTGCTGGGACGCTGTGACATTCGGCACCCCCATGGCCGGGGCCTCGCTCGAGGTGGACCTGAGACCGTGGTCCATCACGTGCTCCAGCTGCGGCCGGGAGTGGACCAGCTCCGCTCCCTTCGTATCCTGCGAATGCGGCAACACGACCCCCTCGCCCGTAGGGGGAGACGAGCTCGACCTGGTCGCGATCACGGTCGACGACGAAGAGACATGACGCCGAGGCAGCCGAGAGACATATGAGCGAGACGCCACGGACCGTCCGACTGCCCATCGCGGAGCGGGTCCTCGAGGCCAACGACGACGTCGCGGCCGTGACCAGGACTGACCTGGCGCGCCGAGGCATCTTCGCGATCGACCTGATCGGCGCGCCGGGAAGCGGCAAGACCGCGCTGCTTGAGGCCACGTTGCAGCGCCTGGCGGGGCGCCGCCGGCCCGCCGTCCTGGTCGGCGACCTGGCCACGCGGCGGGACGGCGATCGGCTGGCGCGATGGTGCGATCGCGTAGTCCAGATCTCGACCGGCGAGGGTTGCCATCTGGAGGCCGGCCAGATCCGCCTCGCGCTCGGCCAGACGAACCTCGAGGGCGTGGATCTGCTGTTCATCGAGAACGTGGGGAATCTCATCTGCCCGGTGGGCTTCGACCTGGGCCAGACGGCCAAGGTGGGCCTGTTCAGCCTCACCGAGGGCGACGACAAGGCGGCCAAGCACCCCTATCTCGTGACGGAGGC
The DNA here is from genome assembly GCA_963838285.1 of uncultured Chloroflexia bacterium. Classification (GTDB taxonomy): domain Bacteria; phylum Chloroflexota; class Limnocylindria; order Limnocylindrales; family CSP1-4; genus Fen-1039. Next base: position 570,853 of record CAWIQP010000004.1, on the reverse strand, counting down.
CGACCTGCTCCTGCTGAACAAGATCGACCTGGCGCCGTACCTGTCGTTCGACCGGCCCGGGTTCGAGGCCGACGTGCGGCTGCTCAACCCGACTGTGCCGGTGCTGGAGGTGTCCGCGGCCACGGGGCAGGGGTTGGACGGCTGGATCGCCTGGATCGAGCGGGGGATTTCCGCCGCGAAGGCGTGATGTCCGAATAGCGGGCGCCAGGCGCCGACGCGCGGGCGCCGCCGCGCGGCGTGGCCGGGCATAACTAGGGGCGGCCTCAGGTACCTCCCCGGGTGCCTACTGATGGGCCGTATCCGCGGCCGCGGATGGATGCGACTGTTCGACCAGCTTGGAGGCGTGTGCCTCGCAGCTTGATGGAGCACGGCCCGGTCGGTCGCATCTGAGATCTTGCCGACGACGGGCAACCAGGTTGGTCAGGAGGCCCCTCTTGAGGATTCGTCGCTCGATAGCCGCCGCGGCGGCGGCAGCTCTGCTCATGGCCCTGGCGCCCGCATACGTGAGCGCGACGGTGGCGATACCAGGCAGCCTGGACCAGTCCGTGGCCCCGGGCGCGGACACCTATGCGGACCTCTCGACCAGCGTCACGCAGACCTTCACCGCGGGCAAGAGCGGCCTGCTCACCTACATTGCGCTCTACTGCTCCGTGAGCGACGACTTTCAGGACGGCATCGCCATCACCGTCTCGATCGGGTCGTCCTCGGCTAGCGCCACGTGCGTGGACACCGAAGAGGCTGTGGACCTCTTCTTCCCGGCCACGCCGCCGTCCGTTACCTCGGGACAGCAGTACACGATGACCATCAGCCATGGCGAGGACCAGCCCATCTCGCTCTATCCGGCCGCCTCCGACTACAGCGGCGGCGCCGCAGCCGGCGGCGACGGGAATCCGATCGACGGCGTGACCGACTTCGCCTTCCAAACCTACGTCCTGGTGCCCCCCACCACGACGTACACGTGGAACCCCACGAGCATCGTTGCCGGTACCTCCACGACGGTGACGCTGACGGCGGAGACGGACTTTCCCGCGACGATAACTCCGGTGGTAGTGCCTGCCCAGGGCGTCTCGCCCAACGCGCCGGTCAGCGTCAGCTATCTCGTGACGCTCGGCGCGCTGCCGACCTGGTTCACGCCGACGGGCATAACCTGCTCTGCGCAGATCGACCCGGCCACCTGCACGGTGGACAACTTCAAGGCGGGCCTGACGGCCACGGGCCCGCTCCGTGCCGCGATGAGCGTGATCGTCACTATAACCGGGACGGCCTCGCCGGCGGCCGCGGCAGGCGGCGGGAAGGGCAGCGCCCAGGGGAACGGCTGCATTCCGTTCAACGACGGAGGAACGGTAGTCAATTCGTGCGGCGCCGCGGAGGCGGATCTGACCGTCTCGGCCGCGCCGGCCACGCCCACGCCGGTTCCCACCGCCGCTCCCACCGCGACGCCCGTCGTCACGCCGCCCCCTACGGCCACCGACGGCTCCGGCTCGACCGGAGACGGGTCGCTCCTGCTGCTGCCCGGGGCACTGTGCTTCGGGCTCGGCGCACTCGCCGTGGTCGTCAGGGGCGAGTCGAGGAGAGGCTCCAAGCGTCTGTAATAGCGCGGGCGAGCGCCCGAACGCGGTCCGGCCGGGAGGCGTGACGCCGTCCTCCCGGAAGGCGCGCCGGGTTCGGGCGCATCGGCCCTGAACCCACTTGTCCCGCAACTTTCAGGCCGAATGGACGGCCTCCGCGGGACGCAATTACCAGGCTCGGGGGCCGACGGGCAGCGAGTCTCGATGGCGCACGCCTGTACAATCTGCAGGACATCTTGCGATTCCGACGCCCGGGCGCTTCCCCGCCGTCCGAGGCGCGACAGTCCCCGCATCCAAGGAGAATGAGACTCCCATGGCCGACTCTGGCACCGTGACCTACAAGGCCGCCAAGCGCTACATCTACGCCTGGGGCGGCGGCAAGGCCGAGGGCAACGGCAACATGAAGGACCTGCTGGGCGGCAAGGGCGCCGGCCTGGCCGAGATGACCAACGCGGGTCTGCCGACTCCTCCCGGCTTCACCATCACCACCGAAGCCTGCAACGACTACTTCGCCGCGGGCAAGAAGCTCCCGGCCGGACTCTGGGACGACGTCCTCGCCGCCGTCAAGGTGGTCGAGAGCCAGACCGGCAAGGGCTTCGGCGATCCGAAGAACCCGCTCCTGGTCTCGGTCCGCTCCGGGGCCAAGTTCTCCATGCCGGGCATGATGGACACGGTCCTGAACCTCGGGCTCAACGAGCAGACCCTGGCCGGCCTCATCGCTCTCTCGGGCAACGAGCGCTTCGGCTGGGACGCCTATCGCCGCTTCATCGGCATGTTCGGCCGCATCGTGCTCGAAGTGAAGGCCGAGCGCTTCGATGAGCCGCTCGAGGCCGCCAAGCTCCGCCACGGCAAGGGCGCCAAGGACACCGACCTCACCGTCGACGACCTCAAGGCCCTCGTCGCCGAGTACAAGAAGATCGTCAAGCAGGACACCGGCCCCGAGTTCCCGAGCCGATCCCTACGAGCAGCTCGACCTCGCCATCAAGGCCGTCTTCGCCTCGTGGTTCGGCAAGCGCGCCAACGACTACCGCAACAGCCAGAAGATCCCGCACGACCTCGGCACCGCGGTCAACGTCGTGACCATGGTCTTCGGCAACATGGGCGACGACTCCGGCACCGGCGTGGCCTTCACCCGCAACACCTTCGACGGCGAGAACGTGCTCTACGGCGAATACCTCGTCAACGCCCAGGGCGAGGACGTCGTCGCGGGCATCCGGACGCCGGCGAAGATCGCCGAGCTCCAGCGCGACATGCCGGCCTCCTATGACGAGTTCGTCAAGATCGGGCAGCAGCTCGAGAAGCACTACAAGGACGTCCAGGACCTCGAGTTCACCATCGAGCGCGGCAAGCTCTACATGCTCCAGACGCGCATCGCCAAGCGGACCGCCGACGCGGCCGTGAAGATCGCGGTCGAGATGGTCGACGAAGGCCTCATCACCGAGGCCGAGGCCGTCGCTCGCATCGAGCCCGCCCAGGTTGACCAGCTCCTGCGACCCCAGTTCGAGCGAGAGGCTCGCGCACGCCGCCAAGACGCATGGCCAAGGGCCTGAACGCCTCTCCGGGCGCCGCGGTCGGCAAGGCCGTATTCGACGCCGACACGGCCGTCGAGTGGGTCGAGAAGGGCGAGAAGGTCGTCCTCGTTCGCGTCGAGACGTCACCCGATGACTTCCACGGCATGGCCGTGGCCCAGGGCATCCTGACCGCTCGCGGCGGCGCGACCTCGCACGCCGCGGTCGTCGCCCGCCAGATCGGCAAGCCCTGCGTCGCCGGCTGCGCCGAGCTTGTCGTCGACTACGGCACCAAGACCGCCGACGGCCAACGGCGTCACCTTCAAGCAGGGCGACGCGATCAGCCTCGACGGATCGACCGGGTGAGGTCTTCATCGGCGCCCTCCCGACCGTTGAGGCCGACTTCGAGGACCAGCCCGAGCTCCAGATCGATCCTCGGCTGGGCCGACAAGATCCGCCGCCTGCAGATCTGGACCAACGCCGACAAGCCCGAGGAAGCGGAGCAGGCCCGCTCCTACGGCGCCCAGGGCATCGGCCTCTGCCGCACCGAGCACATGTTCCGCGAGGGCGATCGCCTCGAGATCGTCCGCTCGGCCATCCTCGTGGCGAACGTCGCCACCCGTGCGCAAGGCTCAAGCTTCGCGGTCAGGCGAGAAGCTCTCGACGCCGACGAGGCGCAGAAGGCTGCTCTCCAGCAGTTCGACGCCGCCATGGCCAAGCTCGAGAAGCTCCAGCAGGGCGACTTCGAGGGCATCCTCGCCGCGATGTGCGGCCTGCCGGTCACCATCCGCCTGATCGACCCGCCGCTCCACGAGTTCCTCCCGAACCTCGAGGACCAGCTGGTCAAGGTCACCAAGGCCGGTGACAAGGCCACTGCCGGAAGACAAGGAACTGCTCGCGACGATCAAGTCGATGCACGAGCAGAACCCGATGCTCGGTCTGCGCGGCTGCCGCCTGGGCCTGATGATCCCCGACTTCGTGAAGATCCAGACGCGCGCGATCGTCAACGCGGCCATCGCGGTGAAGGCCAAGGGCAAGGATCCGCACCCGAAGATCATGATCCCGCTCGTCGGGCCACGTGAACGAGCTCACGCGCGACCCAGGCGCTCCTCGAGGCCGAGGCGAAGGCGGTCGTCGAGGCCAAGGCCGGCGTCAGAAGGTCGACTACGCGTTCGGCACGATGATCGAGATCCCGCGCGCCTGCTGGGTCGCGGACGAGATCGCCGAGCTCGGACTGGCTGAGTTCTTCAGCTTCGGCACCAACGACCTCACCCAGATGACGTTCGGCTACAGCCGCGACGACGCCGAGGGTGGCTTCCTCCTCAAGTACGTCGAGGACAAGATCCTCCCGTACAACCCGTTCCAGACCCTCGACGTCGGTCATCGTCGAAGAGATGCGCATGGCCGTGAACAAGGGCCGGCAGACTCGCCCCGACCTCAACGTCGGCATCTGCGGCGAGCACGGCGGCGATCCGCAGTCCATCGCCTACTGCAACGAGATCGGCCTCGACTACGTCTCCTGCTCGCCGTTCCGGGTTCCGGTGGCGCGGCTGGCGGCGGCGCAGGCCGTTCTCAACACGCAGCACGACAAGTAACCGTCCCCCGCAAGCAAAGTGAACGCCCGGCGGATCGCTCCGCCGGGCGTTCCACTATCTGGCGCGGTGACGCGTCACTCGAACGCGCGCCGCATCACCGATATCGGGTGCAGTGTCTTCGCGCCGGTGGCTACCGTGATCTGGTGCCGGCACGTGCCGCACTCCGAAACGACCGCGTCCGCGCCGGAGGCGCGGACCTTCTCGAAGAGCGCGCCGCCTACGGCCTGGGCGATCTCGTACCTGTCGCCCTTGAAGCCGTAGCTGCCCGACAGGCCGCAGCAGCCGGCATCCGCGTCGCTGATCTCGACGCCGGGCAGGCTCCCGAGCATCTCGAAGCCCGGCCGGCCGATGCCCTGGTCGCGCAGGTGGCACGGGGCGTGGTAGAGGTAGCGGCCGGAGAGCGGCTTGAGGTCGGTCTTGAGCTTGCCCTGGTCCCGGAGCTCGAGCAGGAACTCGGTGGCGTCGTAGACTCGCGCCGCCAGCTCGGCGGTGCCCGGGACATCGAACAGCTCCTGCTGCTCCTGCTTGAGCGTCAGGCTGCAGCTGGTGCAGCAGGCCACGACCGGCACACCGGCGTCGACCCACTCCTGGAGGGCCCGGACATTGCGGCGGACCGCCTTCTCGGCCGCGCCCAGGAAGCCGTTCGCGACCATGGGGGTCCCGCAGCACCCGAGCCCGCGCGGCACGACGACCTCGTACTCGTTCGCTTGCATCACGGCCACGAAGTCGAGGCCGACCGCGGGGTCGTAGTAGTCGATGTAGCAGCCCGGGAAGAAGACGACCTTCTGCGGGAAGGGCTGCTGCCGCAGAGAACGGAACTGCTTGCGGAAGGTCCGTCGCACATAGGGCGGCAGCGGCATCTTGCCGGCAAACCCGAAAGCCCCGAGCATCGTCCGGCTGATCGGGTTGGCCATGGCCAGGTTCGACAGCGGGACGAAGGGGGTCGCGAGGGTACCCATCAGCTGGCCGTTGGACAGGACCCAGTCGCGCAGGCGGTGCCTGTGGCTGCGGTAGTACTCGGCCTTGGACAGCATGTTCAGCGTCGAGATGGGCACGCCCGACGGGCAGGTGATGTCGCAGTTCTTGCAGTTGGAGCAGAGGTCCGCGGCGAGGTCCGCGGCGAAGGCCGGCCTGCGGAACCGGGACAGCGCGGGCCCGACCATCTTGGGGCCCAGGAAGTCCCGCGTGGCGGCGGCGACCGGGCATCGGACCGTGCACGACGTGCAGGCCATGCACTTGTCCGAGTCGTAGAGGTAGCTGTTCACGATGCTCTCCACCTCATGCCGCCAGCGTGCCCGCGAGATAGCCGGTCACGACCGCCACCCCGTTCCCGGACTTTTCGAAGGCGTCGTCGAAGCCCGACAGGGCGCGCCCGACCGCATGGACGTTCTCGAAGACGGCCTTGCCGTTGCCGTCCACGGGCCGCAACTGCGCGTCGACTTCGAGGCCGAAACGGGCGAAGGGCTGGGCGGCGCCCGACAGCAGAGACGCGTTGCTCCAATCCGACTGGCTCTCCGGCACCTTCACGGGCAGGTCGAAGACCGGCTCGCGGGCCGAACCCACGCCTGCCTCTAGCCCGCCGCTGTAGAAGCCGCCCGTGGCGAGGATGACGGAGCTTGCCCGGTAGGTCCGCTCGCGATCGGCGCCGTGAGTCACGATGGCGGCGCACCGGCCGTTCTCGACGACCGCCCGCGTGACGGTGGCGTGCTCGACGATCCGGACGCCTCGCTTCTTGACCTCCGAGACCAGCAGGTCGTACAGCCGGAGCCCGGTGATCGCGGGCGGCAGACCCGTGACCTCGACGAACCTGCAGCTCGTGGCCTTCTCGAGCCCCTCGAGGACCGCATAGTTGGGCAGCGATCCGAGCACCGGAGGCACCAGGACCACGTTTCCCGGGGGAATGCTCGCGAGCATCTGCTCGATGCACGCCTGGCGACCCGGTTCCGTGTCGAGCCACCGTGCGACGTCCAGCGCGTTCACGTCGCGGCCCGACAGGCCCGGATCCACGAGCGCGGTCTCGAACCGTCTGGGATATGAGGGGACCTGCATGAGGCCCCGAACGATCAGCTCCGGGTAGTAGTCCTTGAGCCCTCGGAAGCCGACGACGACGGCGGACTTCGCGGCCTCGAGGGGGGCGGTGTCCATCGTCCTGGGCACGAAGCAGGTCGGCTTCAGCGTCCCCACGGCCGTCGGCACCCAGCGGGTAACGCCGGTGCTGCCGGAGTAGGGGAACCCGCCCTTCTCGCAGAGATCCAGGAAGAACGCGAAGGCCTTCGCCGTCGCATCCTTTCCGGCCCTCGCGTACGGGTGACTCGCGGGCAGCTCGGCCATAGCCGCGAGCGGGCTGGCCGCCGGCTTGCCCGCGGGGCCGTAGCCGAGGACGTCGATGGAGCCGCTGCCTACGGCGATGGCCCCGACCCCCTTGGTGATCAGTACGACCTGCTTGTCCCGCTCCGCGGCCGCGGCGGCCGCAACCAGGCCCGCCAGGCCGCCGCCGACGATGACGACGTCTCCTGCGCTCATCGGTCCACCGCCCCGTCCAGGTTCAGCGTCGCCGAGTAGACCTCGCGCTGGAATTCGGCCTCCCGAATCTGGTCGCCCCACAGCACCGGGCGGATGCCTTTCCAGCGGGCTTCGAGGAAGTCCCTGATCAGCGTCTTCCCATCCTTGTCGGCGATGAGATCGTGGGAGACCAGCGCGCCAACGGCACGAAGGCTGCAGAACGCGCCCTGGCACGTACCCATGCCCATCCTCGTCCGGCGGCGGACATCGCCCAGGTTGAAGGTGGTGGGCTCCCGCGCGGCCGACTCGATCTCGGCCAGGGTGACCATCTCGCACTCGCAGATGAGCTGTTTCGCGTCCGGATGCATCTGCAGCTGCTGGACGACGGGGCCGAAGGCGGCGCCCAGGCGAGACGCGGCCAGATCGCGGCCGTAGGGCGGGAAGAGCGGCCTGGCCCGCGTCATCAGCCGGCGAGGCGGATCCTCCACCATCGGCTCGACGGCGGTGCGGCAGGCGGTCTTGACGCCGAGCTCCCGGCACACGCCGTCGGCCGTCTTCTCGGCCATCAGGCGGTAGGAGGTGAGCTTGCCGCCCGTGGTGCTGGTGAGACCGCGGAGGCCGGCAGTGGAGTGGTCGATGATCGTGAAGTCGCGCGAGGCCGCGCGGCCCTCGCCCGGGCTGTACAAGGGCCGCGCCCCGGCATAGGCCCGCAGGATCCGGTACTTCGGCAGATCCTCGAAGAGCTCCGTGCCGATCTGCAGCAGCTCCAGGACTTCCTCGACGTGGGGGAAGTTGTCGTCCGCGGTCGCCACGGGCGACGACGTCGTGCCGAGGACGGTGATCGGGCCGTGGGGCACGAAGATGTCGCCGTTCGCCGGCGGGCGGAGCCGGTTGATCACGCGGTTCGTGAAGCGGTGGTTGAAGGCGATCAGCACGCCGCGGTCGGGCTTGACGTCGACCTCGAGCCCGGCCCACGACGCGACGCGCCCCACCCAGGACCCGGCGGCGTTGATCACGTGGTCGCAGCCGATCGTTTCGGTCTTGCCGCTGAGCGTGTTGCGCACCTTGACGCCCACGACGCGGTCGCCGGCGCGCTCCAGGCCGGTCGCCTCGGTGTAGGTCCGGACCTCGCCGCCGTAGCGGCGGGCGGAGGCCACGTTCTGCCAGCACAGCCGGAACCCGTCGATGGCGCTGTCGGGAACTCGGAAGACCGACACGGCCCGCGACGAGAGGTTGGGCTCGAGGCGGCGGGCCTCCTTGAGCTCGACGCGACTGGCGTGGATGCCGGCCGCGGCGCAGCCGGCCACCCACTGCCCCTCGTACTCCTCGCCGTCGTCCTCCAGCCGAACGAAGAATCCCTCGGTCTCCTCGACGCAGTGCTTGCCGATCCTGCGGACGACGGCGTTCTCTTCGATGCACTCCTTCGCCGAACGCGGGTCGGATACGGCGTAGCGGGCGCCGCTGTGCAGCAAGCCGTGGAAACGCCCGCTGGCGTCCGAGGCCAGGTCGCCGCGCTCGACGAGCAGCGTCTTCACTCCCCGCATGCTCAGGTCGCGAAGGATCCCCGTTCCGGTGGCGCCGCCGCCGATCACCACGACTGTCGCCGAGTTCATTTCCAGATGACCTTCCTGATTCTCCTCGGACGGGGCGAGGAATCGAATGGATTGGCGAGGCGGCGGGGCGGCGGTTCGGCCGGTTCTTTGGACCGGGTGGCCGACTCCAGGGCGGCTCCGAATTCGGTCGAGAAGCCGTCGTCGCGTCGGAGGTCGCGGCGGGCTGCTTTCCGCCATTGTGCACCACGGCGCCGCCCGGTCTCCGAAACGGGCGTCGGCCGCGCGGCAGGACCGCCGTCCGGCGGCCGGGCCCCCGGGAAAAGGCTACGGGCGAATTGGCCAGACGAGCTCGGTGCGCAGCGTCCCGGGGTCCCGGACTTGATCCAGCCCGACTATGTAGACCTCGCGCGGCGGGCCGGCCGTTTCGTGGCCGTGCTCCTGGACCCACTCTCCCAGGGCTCGGTAGGCGGGCCCGATCTCCTCGTAGCGGCCGGCGTGGACCGTCGTCGCCGCCGGGCCCCCAGGGATGGTCGTGGCAACCGCTCGTCCGGTCGGCTCGATCGGCTCGGCCACCGGCATGCCCGCCTCGAGGTCCACCTCGTCTTCCGTCGTGTCGGCACTGTGGTACATCGCGAAGGCGGGGCCGGCGAGGCGGACGCCCTGGTCGCTCGCGGCCCGGACTATCTCCATGATCGCGGTCCCGACGAAGGCCCCCAGGTCCGACCAGGCGGCCCTTCCTCGCACGGATGCTGCAATCTGGGTCTTCGTGTCTCGGAGATGGACTTCGTAGTTTCGCGGCGTCTCTTCGCGCAGCATCGCCTCGAGGAGAGTCAGCGCGTACCGCTGCCTGTCGGCCTGGTCGATCAACCTCTGCCTGTGCGCGTTCAGCAGCGCCCTGGTCCGTTCCGGATCGCCCGCGAGGACGACCCGGATCTCGGGCAGCGGCATCTCCAGGAAACGCAGAGTCCTGATCCGCTCCGCGTCGGCGGCCTGCGCCATCGAGTAGTAGCGATAGCCGGTGTCGGGATCGACCGCCGCGGGCGGCAGCAGGCCGAGCTCGTCGTAGTGACGGAGCGCCGGAATCGAGAGCCTGGTGACCTCGGAGAACCGACCGATCGGCAGCAGGTTGCGCATCGCCTCACTCGTTTGCCCGGCGCGAAGATTCGACCCTCGTGCCACAGGAGAGTCGAGGACCGGAGCCCGAAAGGCGATGTTAGCGAGGGGTGACGGCCGGAGTGAAGCGGGCCGACTCCGGCGTGCCCGGCATCAGTCGGTCAGGAGCAGGTCGACGATGAAATTCCTGCGGCCGCTCGTGGACGTCACGGTGACCTGGTAGGCGCCGTACGGCCAGGGCCACGGCGAGGATTGCCACGCGGCTGGGATCGAGCCGGCGACGATGTTGGGCGACGCCTCGGACGGCGCCAGCCAGAATTCCCCCGACCGAACCGCTGTCACCCCGGGATCGAGCCACGGCGGGATGGTCGCGTTGTCCCCGGGCGAGACCGGAGGCGACGTATCTCGGTCGGCCGGAAGGGGCGTCACCGTCGCGTCGGCCACGAAGCTGTCGGGCGGAACGTAGGGCGGCGATTCGGGCGGGCCCAGATAGACGAACTTGACGCTGGTGACCTCGAGGTTGGATGGCCACGTAAGGGCGATTGCGTAGACGCTCTGGGCCCGCGTCAGAGGCACCGCGGCATAGACGGGCGGGTAGCCGGCGTCGACCCAGTTCGTCGTCGGCTTCGGGGCGTTCGGTCCGTCGGGGAGGCTCGGCATCAGGGCGGCCGTGAATCCCCAGCCGGTGTGCGGATCGGTAGTTCGCAGCACGCTCCAGTCGACCGTGGACCAGAGCGCGGCCAGCGCGCTGGCGCTCGCGGCCCCGATCGACGGCGCCGCCGTGGGCGAGGTGAGGAAGAACGGCCAGCGGTAGTCGTAGGGCGGGATGTTGGGGAAGCGCGACGGCGACGGCGCGACCGCGATCGCCGGGCCCCCGGAGTCCGTGGGGAGGGCCGTCGGCGAGGCCAGCGCAATCTCGGAGATGCCGTCGGTCGGCGCCGGGGAAGTAGCCGGCGCGCGGCCCGCCCACGGCTTGACGAGCGCTCCGACAAGGAACGCGACTCCGGCGACCAGAAGCACCAGCTCCGGCCGGACCCTGCGCCGCCCGCCGACGCGCTGGATCGCGTCTCCCTCCGAGTCGCGAGCCGGGTTGGCGGCGGCGGGTTGCGGCCGCTTGCTGGCGGCGTTGCGCTTCTCGCGGACTCGCCCGAAGTCGGCGTCGCTGGGCTCGACATCTACTAGTCGACCGCCGAGGTCGTCGGTGCGAGACCAACGAGGCGGCCGGTCTCCGCGCTCATCGTCCATGTTCGTCTCCGGGGAGGTCGGATCGGGTGGGGGACGAGAGGCATGCACAAGGCGCGACCGGCACCTGGATCGGGGCCTTCGGCACCGCGTGGCCGAGAGAGGAAAAGTGGGCGGTTGGCGGGCTGGAGGGCATGCAGGCTCCTGGGGGACGCGGCCTGATCAGGAGAGCATCGTAGCCGCGCGGGCACTCCATGGAGAGAACCCGCTACCGTCGTCCCGCGCTCCGTTACGAGAACCGCGCGGCCCAGGCAAGGGCTGGATCGCGTGGTGGGACGATATGTCCGCGAGGCAACGACGCCGCTCAGCGGACCTACGATCTAGCCAATTCACATGGGCGCGAGTGACGGCGCGCTCACTCCGCAAACGGCTCGGGACCCCCTCCCCGGGCCGTTTGCCATATCCGGATCGCCCCGCCCGGAGCGGTCGGGCGCTCGCTCCGCGCAGCGGGGGCGAGCTACGCGGGCGTATCGGGCACGTGGCCCGCCCAGCCGGGCACGTGGCCCGCCCCGCCGGGGACGGGGTCGGGCGATGCGGCCAGCTCCGCTTCGAGCATCGCCGCCAGCTCACGGGCGTTGGTCGAGCCGTAGTTGGCGTAGCAGTTGTTCATCAGGATGTGCATCTCGCGGGCTTCCTCCGCTGCCTCGCGGATGCGCGGCACCCACTCCCGAAGGTCTTCCTCGCTGTACAGGTAGCGGAAGCGCTCGACGACGGGGACGCCCGAAGCCTCCCAGGTCTCGACCCGGCGGCCGTGGAACCTGATCAGCGCCAGCTCCGGCGACGTGGCCGCGGCCAGCGGGGGAACGCTGCTGCGCAGGCCCTGGGGCCCATCGACCATCACAAGCGGTATGGCGTTGTCGGCGAGGAACTGGAGGGTCCGCTCGCGGTTCTTGTCGTTGAACCACGTCTCGCTCCGGAACTCGACCGCGGACCGTACTTCGCCGAGCCGCTCCCGCGCCTCGAGAATGGCGTCCCGGCTCTCGCTCGTGGGGAAGAACCACTTCGGGTACTGGAGCAGCACCGAGCCCAGCTGCCCGCCGGCGCGGAGCGGCTCCAGGCCCGACAGGTATCGTCTCCAGACTTCGTCACGCATCTCCGCCGGCAGATCTCGAGCGTACAGACGGGCTCTCGCCGCCAGCTCGTCCGGCAGGGCGGCGCGAAGGTCCTTCGGCAGCCGCCTGGTCTCGGTCGGCTGCCCGGTCATCAGGGCGTGGGCCTTGGCATCGAAGACGAAGTCGGGCGGCGTCCGGTCCACCCACGCCGCCGCCACCCGGGCCGACGGGAGGGCGTAGTAGGTGGCGTCGATCTCGACGATGGGGAACGTCGCGGCGTAGTAGGCGAGACGCTCCTCGGCGCTGTCCGCGCCGCGCGGGTAGAAGACGCCCGGCGCGGTCATGGTCGGGTCCGTCCAGGACGCGGTACCGATGCGGATCGTGGTCCCGCTCCTCGTGACCAGCGGCTCGCTCGCCGCCTTCTCGACGGCGGACGCCCTCTCTCCGGCAGCGTCCGGTCCCGGGTCGTGGGGATTGGGCGGGCTCGTTTCGGCGGGCGGCAATGGCGGCATGGCGCCAGGTTGCCGGATTTGGAGTTTCCGCGCCAGGGGCGGATGGAGCGTGGCGCGGGAAGGCGAGGTCGATCCGTGCCGGCAGGCGCGCCGGCCGTTGCCGCTTCTTCCCTCGCGTGTCAGCCTGACGGGCGGTGGGGAACCGACGCCGCGCTCCCGCTCCACTCATCGATCGGAGACGAACGTGTTCTGGACCCGGCACAGCCGCGAGGCGCGGCGACAGAAAGTGCTCGACGAACTACTCGACCTCGAACCCGGCGAGCGTCGCGGGCGCCTGGACGCGGCGGTCGCGGCCGGCGACGTACACGCGGACGAGATCGATTCGACCCTGCTGATGGTCCACCGGCTCGATGCCCTGCGCGTGATGACGATCCCGCCGGGCGGCGTCCTCTCCGGCACGATCCTTCCCGTCGCTTCGTCCGAGCGCGTCGCTCCACTCGAGGCTCTGGACGGCGGGGAGGCCGCCGACGCCGACGCTGAAGCCGACGCGGCCGCGGACGTGTCGTACGGAGGAACCGCCTACTCCGCACGGGTGCTCGACGCTGCCGCCATCCCGATCGTGGCCGACCCGGAGCCGGCCTGGCCGTGGCTCGATGCCGAGCCGCTGCCGATCGACGCCGTCGAGGCCGCAAGCCGCTTGATAGCCCAGGACCGCGCCGCCCGCAGGAAGCGCGCGACCGAGCCTTCGTCGAGTCCGCGCCGGGGGCATCCGGCGGGAGGCAGCCGGGCGCCGGCCGCGTCGCTCTCGGCGCCACGAGCGGAATCTGCCGCCGCTGGGTCCGCCTCGGAGGAGAACTGGCCGGACATCTCGTGGCTGCGGCCGTAGCCGCCTGTTTCAGGGAGTAGTCGCCTGAGCCACGAATCGGCCGCCAACACGTTCCACTCGCAGCGGCAGGCCGAAGGCCGCCGTAAGGACCTCCCCGGTCACCGTCTCCGCGACCGGTCCCGCTGCGACGACCCGGCCAGATCGAAGAACCAGGGCGTGGGTCGTGCCGGGCGCTATCTCCTCCACGTGATGCGTGACGACGACCGTCGCCGCCAGGGCGGGATCGGCGTTCAGCCGGGCGAGCAGGGTCGATAGCTGCTCGCGGGCGCCGAGGTCCAGGCCGGCGGCCGGCTCGTCGAGCAGAAGCATGGCCGGGTCGAGCATCAAGGCCCGGGCGATCTGGACGCGCTGTCTCTCACCCGACGACAGGAGCTCGAAGCGGCGGTCGCGCAGCCCGGCGCAGCCCACCAGCGCGAGCAACTCGCCGGCCCGATCGCGGGTGCCCCGTGCCGGGCGATCCCACCAGGGGGCGGTGGCTCCGGTGGCTCCGGCGACGACCACGTCCAGCGCCGTTAGCTGGGGCGGGATGCGCGTCTCCAGCGCCGCGCTGACGATGCCGACGCGTCTGCGCAGCTCCCGCACGTCGACGGTTCCTACGGCCCGGCCGAGGACGGACACGCTGCCGCGCGACGGCCAGAGGTAGGTCGCCGCCACCGATACGAGCGTGGTCTTGCCGCTGCCGTTGGGTCCGAGTAGAACCCAGCGCTCACCGTGGCCAATCCGCCAGTCGATGCCGTCCAGCAGCAGGTTGCCGGATCTGACGACCGATACGCCTCGCATCCCGACGACCTCTTCCGTGACCTCTCCCGCGGGCGCAGTCATCTAGCCGTGCGCTCGACCGGGTCGGCCTCCGTTTCGGCCGTTGCGGGCAAACGAGACTCATCAGGCGCACCCGGCGCACCCGGCGACCGCGCCTCGGGCGACAGCGCCTCGTCCAGCCGGTCGAGGAGCGGAATCTGCGTCTCCTTGATTCGGAGTCGCGCCTCCTCGGGTCCGAAGTAGACCCACCTGTCGACCTCCGGGAAGCGCTTCTGGCGGCCCGAGAAAGGCGGCCACTCGAACTCGATGAAGTTGCTGCTCATCGTCGCCGGGTCGATGTCGCCCTCGATCGCCCAGGCGTAGACCGTCTTGCCGCCCTTCTGGCGGATCCAGCCCAGATCGATCAGCCGGCCGGGCGGAACGGGATGGCCGACCTCCTCCTGGAACTCGCGGCGGGCGGTCTGCTCGTAGTCGGGATCGGCCTCCCCGATCTCGCCCTTCGGTATCGACCAGTTGCCGAAGTCCTTCCTGCCGAAGAAGGGTCCGCCGGGATGGACCAGCAGGACCTCGAGAGTCTCCCCTCGGCGGCGATAGAGCAGGATGCCGGCGCTGATTCGTGTCATCGACCGAAGCGTAATGTCTCGGAAGCTTGCGCGCCGGCTTGGGCCGGGACTGCCAGAATACGGAGGCGGGCCCCGATCGGCCCCGGCACCGGTCCGCGCGGCCGGTGGCGCCCCAACGGAGGAACGAAACGTGACGCTGCAGACGCGCCCGCTCGGCGTCAGCGGGCTCGAGATCACGACAGTCGGCTTTGGCTCGTGGGCCGTCGGTGGCGGAGGATGGGCGTTCGGCTGGGGCCCGCAGGACGACGACGACTCCATCAGGGCCATCGAGCGGGCGGTGTCGGGCGGCGTCAACTGGATCGACACGGCCGCGATCTACGGCCTCGGCCACTCCGAGGAAGTGGTCGGCCGCGCTCTGGCGAGCATCCCGGCCGCGGATCGGCCGCTCGTCTTCACGAAATGCGGCCTCGACTTCGACCCCGCCGACACGTACAAGCCGGCGGTGCGCACCGCGAATCCGGCCTTCATCCGCGTCGAGATCGAGCGCTCGCTGCGCCGGCTTGCGGTGGAGCCGATCGACCTGTACCAGATCCACTGGCCGGACGAGACCGGAATCCCCGTCGAGGACTCGTGGGGCGAGATGGGCAGGCTCGTCGACGAGGGCAAGGTCCGGGCCATCGGCGCGAGCAACTTCGGCGTCGAGCTGCTGGAGCGATGCGAGCGCGTCCGCCACGTCGACTCGATCCAGCCGCCGTTCTCCCTCATCCGCCGCGGGTCGGCCGCCGACGTGATTCCGTGGGCCGCGGCGCACGGTACCGGCGTGATCGTCTACAGCCCCATGGCGTCGGGCATCCTCACCGATTCGTTCTCCAAGGAGCGGGTCGAGGCTATGTCCGGTGAGGACTGGCGGCGCAAGTCGGAGGGTCACACGGAGCCGGCCCTGTCGCGGAACCTGGCCCTTCGCGACGCACTCCGGCCGATCGCGGCGCGCCACGGAACGACCGTCTCGGCCGTCGCCGTTTCCTGGGCGGCTTCCTGGCCCGGCGTGACCGGCGCGATCGTGGGTGCACGGACAGCCGCGCAGGTCGACGGCTGGCTGCCCGCCGCCTCGTTGACCCTGACGGTGGCCGACCTGGACGAAATCGCCGCGGCGGTCGAACGCCTGGGCGTCGGAACGGAGCCGGTCAGGCCGGCGTAGCGGCTATCCGGCTCGGGCCGGACTCGTAGACCCGCGACCGGACAGCGGTCGTCGGCCCGCAGCTACGCCAGCTCGACTCCGGCGGCCTTGCAGTCCTCGGCGAAGCGGCCCTGCGCCTCGATCGTCGGCTCCCAGCGCGTGGGGAACGCGACGAGCCTGCTCAGGCCGGCCTCCGCGCAGCGGGCGATGAAGTCGACGCGCTCCGGGCCGGCATCCTTCATCTCCTCGTCCCTGGCGTAGAGCGACACCCTGAGAGTCGCCGGATCCCGGCCGATCTCCTCGCATCGCGACGCGATTGTCGGCATGGCCGCGGTCACCTCGTCGGGCGAGACGAAAACCAGGTTCAGCTCGTCGGCGTAGCGGGCCGCCAGACGCCACGTCACGTCCCGGCCGTTGCCTCCGACGACGATCGGCGGCCGGGGCTTCTGGATGCCCTTCGGCACGTTGACCGCGCCGGCGACGTGGTAGAACGGACCGTCGTACGTGGCCCGGCCTGGAGCGAGCATCCGGGTGATGACTTCGAGGCCATCGTGCAGGGCCTTCAGCCGTTCGGCGGTCGGCGGGAAGCCGTAGCCGTAGGCCAGCCACTCGTCCTCCTTCCAGCCCGCGCCGATGCCGAGTTCGAATCGACCGGAGCTGGCGACGTCGAGCGTGGATGCGAGCTTGGCGACGAGAGCGGGGTTTCGGAAGCCGTTGCAGATCACCATGTGGCCGAGTCGGACGCGCTTCGTGACCCCGGCCATCGCGGTGAGCGTGGTGAAGGACTCGAACGTGATCTCGTCCGTCACGTCGGGGACGGTGTGGAAGTGGTCGAAGACCCACTCGGACTCGAATCCGAGTGTCTCGGCGTCTCGGGCGAGCTCCAGCGTCCGGGCCCAGGCCGTGGCCGGGTCCCAACCGTTGTACTCGTACTTCCAGCCCTGGGGGATCATCAAGCCAATTCGCATCGCCGTCCTCCGGTCTGCCCTGAGTTCTCCGCGGGTTCGTCGCCTACCGGTCCGGCACCGCCGCGCACAGGAGCGCGACCGGGCCGCCCTTTGCGTCGATCTCATACGGGCCGGCGCAGCCGGCCACCAGTGCGGTCTCGAAACGACCCAGGCCGATCCGCTCGGCCGCGCACCTGACCTCCGCCGTGCCTTCGATGACCGTCAGGATGCGGAATCCCCGGCCCGCCGTGTCGGCCGCCAGCGGTCCTCCGTCGGGTGTTGCGCGAACCAGGTCCAGCTCGAAGTAGGGGCACTCGATCGCCGGAGCCGTGCCCGTTTCGCCGGCGACCAGCGGATTGGCCGGCTCGGTCGGTCCCACCGGCCTGGTCACCTCGACGGACTCCTCGATGTGGAGCTTACGTCCCTCCGACGCCGGCCGATCCCAGTCGTAGACGCGGTAGGTCGTGTCGCTGGCCTGCTGGATCTCGTACAGCAGGAGCCCGGGGCCGAGCGCGTGGAGCGTTCCCGCGGGAATCAGGAGAGCCTCGCCGTCTTGAACGGGGACGTGCTGGGCTACTTCGAGGACGCGGCCGTCGCGGATGGCGGCCGCCAGCTCGTCCGCTCCCACGCCGGGCTTCGTGCCCGCCATGATCTCCGCCCCGCCGGAAGTCTCCAGGAAGTACCACGCCTCCGTCTTGCCGAACACGCCGGGCCCAACCAGGCGCCGGGCCTGCTCGTCGTTGGGATGGACCTGCACGGACAGCCAGTCGGCGCAGTCGAGGAGCTTGATCAGGAGTGGAAAGCGCGATCCGTGCCGCTCCGCGACCGCGGACCCCAGCAGGGCCGTGCCGTGACCGGCCGCCAGCTCGTCCAGCGTCCTCCCGCGGAGGCGCCCGCTCGCGACGCGGCTCGGGCCGTAGGCGATCCAGGCCTCGCCGATCGGCGGGGTGGATGCCCGCAGCGTCCGGCCTCCCCAGACTCGCTCGCGATACTGGGGCTCGAGCGGCAGCAGGTTCTGGTCGAGCGTATCCACGTCTGTGCGCCACCTCCGGCCACGAAGGGTACATCGAGCCCCCGACAGAGGACCGGCCGCCGCCCGCGCCGCCGCCCGCCGCCGCCGTCCGCGACGCCGCCGCCCGCGCCGCGGGATCGCCGGGCCGGATCAGCCGGCCGTGACGGGTCCGGGCTTGCCGAAGAGATAGCCCTGGCCGAGCGAGACCTCCAGCCGGATCAGCTCCCTGAGTTCCTCCTCGGTTTCGATTCCCTCGGCGATGAGTTCGCAGCCTGCGTTGCGGGCGAAGTGGGCCATGCCCGCGACCATCGCCTGGCGGGCCGGGTCCGTGTCGACGTGGCGGACCAGCGAGAGGTCGAGCTTCACGAACTGGGGCTTGATCTCCAGGATGTGTCGCAGACCCGCGTAGCCGGCGCCGGCATCGTCCACCGCCAGTCGGGCCCTGCCGCGGATCAAGTCCAGGGCCTGCACCAGCTGGCTGTAGTCGCCGATCTCGACGTGCTCGGTGATCTCGAGGACGATATCCCGGTCGGCGCGCTCCAGGGCGGCGACGAGGGGCACGATCGCGTTGGCCAGGGCCGGCGAGACGTTGATGCTGAGCCACGTACCCGGCGGCAGCCACGACGCCGTCTCGAGCTGATCCGCAAGGCACGCAGTTTCGAGGCGCACGCTCATCCCGGCCGCGTTGGCCTCCACAAAACGCTGGTCCGGGCGGACGCCGTCCCGGAAACGCGTCAGGGCCTCGAACCCGACGATCTCGTGAGTCTGCAGGCGAACGATGGGCTGGAAGACGGGAGCGAAGGCGTGGTCGGCGATGATCGCGTCGAGCTGGGACCGGATGTCGGCAAGGCGCCAGTGCTCGGTCAGCATCGGACCCAGCAGCGCCGCTGAGACGACGCCGAATTCCGTCACGGTGGGGAGGCGCCCGGCGAGGCGCTCGGCGTCCTCGCGTCCGGCGGTGCCCATCGAGATCACGCCGACGACGCGATCCTCCCAACGCAGCGGCGCGAAGGCCTCGCCCACCAGCGTGCCGGTGGCTACATGTCTGGCTTGCCCGCGAAGGTCCATCCAGGCCCCCTCGCCGGCTCGGGTCAGGAGGTGTCGCGATCGCCGCTCCTCGATCGGCTCGTCGACGGTGTCGTCTCGCCGATGCTCGCCGACCAGCGCGAGAGGCACCGCGCCGCCGCCCGGGCTGAAGACGTACACGCCCGCCGCGTCGATGCCGTCGAGCCGCAGGGCCTCGTCGCAGATTCGCGAGGCCGTCTGCGCGAGCGTGTCGCCCCGCTCCAGGCGGGCCAGCGAGAGCATCGTTTGGGCCCTCTCGTCGACCTCGCCCGCGAGGCGGTGGGAGGTCTGCCGCTCGCGAACGATGAGCAGTCGCTGACGCGAGATGGAGAGGAGCACCACCGCGGCCGTCCCGACCGGGGCGAGGTCCAGGCCCTGGATCTGCCGATGGGGCATGGCCGCCACGCCCACGCACAGGACCATCGCGCCGATGGGCAGCCAATCGGCGAGCGAGCGGGCGATTCGCTCGTAGGTCTCTCCGCCGCCGACGTCCTCGTTCCAGGTCATCCAGGCGTAGCCGAGCAGCAGGATCCCGACCGAGTAGAGCAGGCTCGTGAGCGTGTCGCGGTACTGACCCTGGAGCACCGTGTCGACCCACAGGATCCAGGACAAGCCGACGATGGCGACGCCGACGATGCCACACCAGACTCCCCGGAAGGCGGGAGCGGCGCGCAGGTCCAGGGCGACGATCGTGGCGACGCCGGCGCTGGCAAATAGCCCGGCTGCGAGGACCGGGACCAGCAGCTGACCTACACCCCCGCCACCGTGGCCGGTCCGCCACACCGTGAGCAGCAGGGTCGTTCCCGCGCAGATCATGATCCCGCCGTCGAGCGCGGCCGTTGCCAGCGCCTTTCTGTCGAGCCGTCGGTATAGAGACGGCACGATCACCGACAGGGACAGCGCCCCGCCGCAGACGAAGAGCGCATTGACCACGATCGCCGACGGGGCCAGGCCAACAGTTGGAGCCGCGACGTTCAGGACGAGCATCCCGCCGCCCGTCAGCGCCACGGACAGACTCAGCAAGCGATAGCGCAGGGCGCCCGCGTCCGGACGGCGGGCCAGCATCGCGAGCGCGATCGTGGTCGCCGCCGACGAAACAATGACATGCAGGCCCTTGGCGGCGCTGTGATCGCCGCCGACGTTCATGACCTCCAGCGCGGCCAGGATCCCCGTCGCGACGGCGCCGATCAGTAGAACCAGGCCGGGCCGGTCGTGCCAGCTGCGGCGCGCCACGGGCAACGAGATCTCGGCCGCGGGGAACAGGCCGCGACGGCGGACGGCCAGCTCCCGACTCATCGGACCTGCGCCCTGCTCGAGCCGCGGAGGCCACGGAGCCTCGACGCCGGCGGCGTGGCCGTCGGCCCCGATGCCGCGCTCCCTGTCTGCGATCCGGACCGGCCGCTGTTGCCGGCCGGCGGGGGCACCTCGGCGTTGAGGCGCATCCTGTCCACAGCGCCCTCGATCGTGCCCGCGGGCGTCGCGAGCGACGGGCCACCTCCTGCGGCCGCGGAGCACACGCTCCCCAGAGGCGCCTCCTGGTGGGTATCGGCCGTCGCCCGCGGGAGCTTGCGGACCCGATGGGGGCATTCGGAACGATCCGTAAGTCCGCGGCCGGCTTCGAGCCGCACGGTTCGAAGCCGGCGAACCGGCGGCCGGTGCGCCCGGGGAGCCCTCGAACACCGATGCCGGGGCGACGACCCGGACTCGGGGTTCCTAGCCCGCGGCCTCCACCTCGACCGCGTCGTCCTCTCGCCGCGCTTCGACGACCGGCTTCAGGAACGCCGCGCCTAGGGCGTAGCAGATGACGCCCAGGCCGAGCGCCGCCCGCGGGCCCGTCCCGTAGCCGAACACGTGGTTCACCGTGTCCATGACCCCGGCGCCGCCCAGCAACAGGGCCACCGTTCCGGCCGAGGCGGTAGCTACGTTGGATATGCCCATGTAGCGGCCCGTCGACGCCTTGGGGACGATGTCGCTCATGAGGGCCCAGTCCACGGCCAGGAAGGCGCCCGCGGCAACGGCGAAGATGCCGGCTCCGAAGAGAGCCACAGGGAGAACCGGCGCGATCGCGCCCATCCCGAGGCCAACGCCGCCGGCGAGGCACGACCAGTAGATCACCTTCTTGCGGCCGATCCTGTCCGACAGTCGGCTGGACGGCACCACGGACAGCGTCACGCACAGGCCGACGATTGCGAGCAGCACGAGCTTGGTGTCGCCGGTGGCTTGCGCGTCGAGGCCGAACACCTGGGCCAGGTAGAACGTGGCCATGACCGGATAGAGAGCCGCCCCGGTCAGGATGCAGAAACGCGAGCCGACCAGCCACAGGAAGCTGCGCTCGTGCACGATGTCGGTGCCCCAGGCCTCGAGGGCGACCGAGAACCAGGACCGGCCGTCGCGATGCTTGACCCGTCTTCCCTCCTTCACGTAGAGGACGACGCTGAGCATGGTCAGGAACTCGACGAAACCGATTGCCGAGAGTGCCGTAGAGGAACGCGTTGGGGTCCGTCTGGCTGAACGCCAGCGCGACCGCCGCTACGCCGTATCCGACCACGTTGCCGAGGGCGGCCATGAGGCCCAGCAGCCCCGAAGCGAGCCCCACCTGCTCGGCCGGCACGAGGTCCGGCACGTAGCCCTGAAACGGGCCCTGGGCGAAGTTCGAGCTGAACTGAAGCATGGCGACGAAGGCGGCCACGGCGGGCAGCGAATTAGACGTCGCCACTCCCACCAGGAAAACGACGTCGAGCGTGGCGCCGATGAAGATGTACGGCTTGCGGCGTCCCCAGCGCGTGATCGTGTAGTCGCTGATGGTGCCGACGGTCGGCTGGACGAGGATGGCGATGAAGGTGCCGAGCAGGGCGATCTGGAAGGCGCCCATCCCCTCGCTGCCCTTGGGCACCAGGTGGGTGAACTGGAGCCGGCCGTTGACGATGTCGAGAATCCCGCTCCAGACGGTGGAGATTCCCAACCAGTAGGCCGAGATGCGGAGCAGCTGGGTGAGAGGCAGCAGCTTCGTGGGACGCCCGTGCGCGTCGAGGCCGTTCGACGGGTACGCCTGGGTCCGGACATCGTCGGATGCCGGTTCGATTCCCTTGACCGCGTCGAGCACAGGCCCGCTTCTCCGATCGGCCCGCGCCGTTCAGCCCCGGCGCGTGCGCGCTACGACGGGGCCAGATCGGCCGGATTGTGTGCGTGTCCCACCAAGTATGGTCGGTCGCGAGGCTGTCCGCGAGCCGACACTCCCGGCGATGCGCCTGCTGTTAGGCTCGCGTCATGATCCGCGGACCATCGGGTGCTCCCGTCGCGACGGTCGGTCGCGAAACCGGGCCCATCTACTACGTCTCTCTGGGCGACTCACTGGCAACCGGCGTTCAGCCCACGGGCGCGGAGGAGTGGCAGTTCCGGACCGACGAGGGTTACGCGGACCAGCTGGCCGCGATCGCGCGGCGGAGCCTGCCGAATCTGCAGACCGTCAAGCTCGGCTACCCCGGGGAGTCGACCACGACCATGATCGAGGGCGGGCTGACCACCTATCCGCACGGGAGCCAGCTCGACGAGGCCGTCGCGTTCCTGCGCGGCCATCGCTCGTCGGTCGCCTTCGTGACCGTCGACATCGGCGTCAACGACCTGCCGGAATACGTCCTGGAGGCGATCCCCGCAGGCCTGGCCATCGTCGCCCGCAACCTGCCGGGCATTCTGGGGAGGCTCCAGGAAGCGGCCGGGCCGCGGATACCGATCGTCGGGATGACGATCTACGACCCTCTCCTTCCACACTGGCTGGAAGGCCCGATGGGCCAGGAGATGGCCCGAATGTCCGTGTGGGACGCCGTCGTGCCGATAAACGCCCACTTCCGCGAGCTGTACCGGGCCGCGGGCCTGCGGACGGCCGACGTCGAGGGTGCGTTCGCCACCACGGACTTCGACACCATGGTGGACCTGCCTGATATCGGGACCGTGCCGATCAACGTCGCTCGCGCCCTGAAGTGGACCTGGGGAGGGGCGCCGCCGCCGCTCGGTCCGGACATGCACGCCAACGCCAGGGGCTATCGGGCAATTGCCGAGGCCTTCGCGAAGGTCCTTCTGGTCTGAGCTTTCCAGCACGATGTGGGGAACCCGCCGGTCGGGCGCCGGCGGGTTCCCGGTAGTGGTCGAGTCGCGACGGCGGTCGCGTGTCAGGAAGCCGCTCTCGGAGCGGCCCGCGTCTCAGTAGCCGTACGCCGAGGAGGCGCTCGCCGCCGGAGCGGCCGCGGCGCTTGCGGCCGGGCTCGTGGCCGGGCTCGCGGCCGGGACCATCGTCCCGATAGAGCCGCTCAACGGGGCGACGAACCATGTTCCGTTCTTGCCCTGGCCGTTAGTGTCGCCGGCCTTGGAGTCGCCCGAGTAGTAGTAGAGCGGCATATGGTCGTAGGTGAGCTGGACCGTGCCGTCGGAGCGGACGATGGTCGCGAAGGTGCCCACGGCGCCGCTTGGGCCGGTGACGGCAGCGCCGGCGGCAACGGTGAGCGGCGGCCAGTTGGTGGCGCACGTGCCCGCGCAGGTGCTTGTGTCGGGCGTGTCGAGTGTGAGCACGTAGAGAGTCATTCCGCCCTGGCCCGTCAAGTACGCGCCGAGGGTCGGATCGGCGGTCGAGCCGATGGTGATGCTCGTCATCGCGGCCGGGCCGGCCGAAGTGGGCATGGAGGTCGCTCCGGCGACCATCGCCGCTGGCGTGGCGGCCGCCGACGAGCACGCCGCCGCGATCATGGCCACGCCGACGGCGAGAACGGATACGGATGCCAAACGGGAAATGGGACGCATGTCTCTGCACTCCTGGGCGCCTTGCGGGGGGAGCCGCGTGGAAGGGCACCTGTACAAGGCGTTCATATGGAATACGGGCCGAGAGCGGCGGCCGGTTCTCGCGACGTCAACGGTCCCGCCACGCGGGTCTGTTTGAGCCGCCCGACTCACGGTGCGGTCCGAGGTCCACGGTCCGGGGTCCGCGGTAGGCCGAGTTGCCGTTCGGTGTGCCGGCCGGCTCGAGACGCCGCCGCTCGAGGGCCGCAGTCAGTCGACGGCCGTGTCCGCGCTCACCGGCTTCGGAATCTCGCGCAGCGACCGGACCGGCGAGAACAGGACCCACAGGAAGGCCGACGACGTGATGAGAGCGGCGACCAGGACAGTCGCCCGCACCGGAATGAACGAGGCCAGGATGCCGCCGGCGACCGACCCGATCGGCATCGTTCCCCAGACGATGAACCGCATGGTGGCATTCATCCGGCCCTGCATTTCGAGCGGCGTGATGGCCTGGCGAAAGCTGACCTGATTGACGTTGTAGACGACCGCGGAAAAGCCCATGACGAACTGTGCAGCAATCAGCATCACCCCGGCAACCAGGGCAGATGCCGGCAGGAAGACCATCAGAAAGAAAGCCGGGCCGTTCGCGAACATCGAGCCCACGATGACGGGTCCGACACCGAAGCGTCTTGCCAGCGGGCCGGCTGTCAAGGCACCCAGCACGACGCCGAGGCTACCGAGCCCAACGGTGAGTCCGACCAGCTGTGGCGTCAGGCCGAGTTCGACGTAGGCATAGACTGCGAAGATCGCGAAGCCCATGCTGGACCCCAGATTCGACGTGCCAGTCGAGCCGGCGATCATCCGCAGATAGCGATTCCCGATGACGTAGCGGAGGCCCTCGCCGATCTCCTGGCGGATGCTCGTTTGCTGGCCGTCGGCGCCGATCTTGCGCACCGGCTTTGGCTCGTGTTTGCGGATGAGGGAGATCAGGCCACCGGAAACGACGAAGCTCGAAGCGTCGACGAGAACCGCAAACGGAGCGGCGACGAGCCCCATGATCCCGCCGGCGAGGCCCGGGCCCACGATCTGGGCGGCTGCGGCGGGGATCTGCAGTTTGGCGTTGCCTTCGACCAGGTCGTCGGCCTCGAGCAGAACCGGCAGGTACGACATGTCAGCCACGTCGAAGAGGACGGTCAGTGAGCCGACCACAAAGCCGACGGCGTAGAGCTGCCAGATCGTGAGAGCGCCGACGGCGTACGCGATCGGAATCGTGACGAGGGCGGCAGCCCGGCCGAAGTCGCCCGCTACCAGAACCGGCCGCCGCCGGACGCGGTCCAGCCACGCTCCCGCCGGCAGGGCGATGAGAATGAACGGCAACATCTCGACCGCGCCAAGGAGCGCGACCTCGAATACCGACGCGCGCAGGATGACGGCCGCGATGAAGGGGAGGGCGAGCTGGCTGACCTGTGAGCCCATCAGGCTGACCGTGGCCGCTGACCAGAGCCTCATGTAGTCGGCGTGGCGCCACAGCGAGGCGCGCCCGGTCCCGGCAGGGGCGCGGTCGCCTCCGACGGCCGCAGGCTCTCCCGCTAGCGCCTCCGCGACCGACGGATCCGACGCCTTGCCGGCGACTTCTTCCATGGCCGCCATGGTAGCCGGGCAACGCGCCGCACCGCGCGCCTCCGCGCTCCGCCGCGCCGGGATGGCTCCGTAGCCGGACCCCTCGGGGCCACTTTCCGATCGGCTCCGGCGCTCCGCGCCTCCGCGCCCTGCCGCGCCGCGGCGACCATCTAGTCCAACTTGCCTCACGCGGGAATTGGGCGTGGTGCGGACGTCGCCGCGCCGGCTACTCGGCCGCCGACGTGCTCCGCGGCCCGTTTCCGTGCGTGGTTCTCTGCACGTCGGCACTCCGAGACGTCTTCACGACCCGCTGCGGTGTTGCGAAAGCGTGCCCAACTTTCGCCCCGGGCAAGTGGCTTTGAGAGCGAGATCGAGGCGCAGATGGTCCATGGGCTCGGCCAGAATGAGCGACGGCGCTTAACACGCACTTACCAGGCGTGGACTGAGGCTCGCCGCGCCTAGGCCACTCCACGCGCGGTCCCGCCCGGCGAAGTGAGATGGGCGCAGTCCGTCGCCGGCGCTAGAGTTCGGACAGAGCAATCCGTTCGGTCGTCCTACCGAGGCCAGGCACCACACGGGAGGTCAGTCGGATGTTGGGTTCGAGTCACCGTCGCCGGCATTCGGCCGAGCATATTTCGGTCAACCCGCTGTTCGCCCAGGGTTCGGTGCTGGCGCCGATTCCGTCGAAGCGTCTGCCTGCGGGCGAGATGTCGTCCGCTGCCGCCTACCAGATCATCCACGACGAGCTGATGCTCGACGGGAATGCCCGCCAGAACCTGGCCACGTTCGTGACGACGTGGATGGAGCCGGAGGTCGGCCGGCTGATGGCCGAGTGCCTGCCCAAGAACATGATCGACAAGGACGAGTACCCGCAGACGGCCGAGATCGAGCACCGCTGCGTCTCGATGCTCGCGGACCTGTGGCACGCGGCGGATCCGGCGAAGGCCCCCGGCTGCTCGACCGTCGGATCGTCCGAGGCCTGCATGCTGGGCGGTCTGGCCATGAAGCGGCGCTGGCAGCAGGCCCGTCGCGCCGCCGGGAAGCCCGCGGACAAGCCGAACCTGGTCATGGGCATCAACGTCCAGGTCTGCTGGGAGAAGTTCGCCAACTACTTCGAGGTGGAGCCGCGGCTCGTGCCGATGGAGGGCGACCGGTTCCACCTGAACGGCGAGGAGGCCGTCAAGCTCGTCGACGAGAACACGATCGGAGTCGTGGCCGTGCTCGGCTCCACGTTCGACGGGAGCTACGAGCCGGTGGCCGAGATCGCCGCCGCCCTGGACGCCCTGCAGGAACGAGACCGGCCTGGACGTGCCGATCCACGTCGACGGCGCCTCCGGCGGGATGATCGCCCCGTTCCTCGACCCGGACCTGCCGTGGGACTTCCGCATCCCGCGCGTGGCCAGCATCAACACCTCGGGGCACAAGTACGGCCTGGTCTTCCCCGGCGTGGGTTGGGTGGTCTGGCGTGACGTGCCGTCGCTGCCGGAGGAGCTCATCTACCACGTCAACTACCTGGGCGGCGACATGCCGACCTTCGCCCTCAACTTCTCCCGGCCCGGCGCCCAGATCGTGGCCCAGTACTACATGTTCCTGCGGCTGGGCCGCGACGGATACCGCCTGGTCCACCAGGTCTGCCGCGACGTAGCCGGGAGCCTGGCCGCGAAGCTGGCCGAGATGGGTCCGTTCGAGCTGATCACCGATGGCAGCCAGCTCCCGGTGGTGGCGCTGCGAGTCAAGGCGGGGATCGACAACTTCACGGTATTCGACGTCTCGCGACGGCTTCGCGAACGCGGCTGGCAGGTTCCGGCCTACACGTTCCCGGCGAATCGCGAGGATCTGGCCGTTCTGCGCATCGTCGTGAGGAACGGCTTCTCGCACGACCTCGCGGCGTTGTTCCTGGCCGACCTCGAGCGGCTCCTGCCCGAGCTGGAGAGCCAGGCGGAGCCGACGGACAAGGAGCTCGCGGTCTCGTTCCGCCACTGAGCGCCGGGTGTTCGCCGGCTGCCGCGCGTGGCCGAGGCCGGGCGTTGGTCCGATGCCGGGCAGCCGTAGTCCGGCTCGGCTGGCCGTGCGCGAGCCGCCCCGTCGCCTAGACGAACGCCAGGATCGCCAGCAGCGCGGCGGCAGCCGCCATGGCGCACGCCGCCGAAAGGGAGATCCGACCCGCCGCGGCTCTCCCGAACGACGGCGGCCAGGCCCGTCAGCACGCCCGCCAGGGCCAGGAACGAGAGCCCCAGCACGGCCAGCTGCTCGTGCGAGCTTGCGGCGTTCGCCAGGTCCACCTGGCGGTTCTGCTCCGCCAGCTCGGCCTGGAGTTGTGGAGTGGTGGCGTTGAGCAGGCCAGCGGTGTACGCGTCCACGGGTTTGCCGCCCGTTGTGTCGGACGTGGCGGTCAGGGCCGCTTGCAAGGCCCCGTAAGCCGACTGCTGTGCCTTGCCGACCGCCACCGACTGCGTCGTCGCCGTTCTGGAGCCCCGCGATCTCCCGGGCGAGGGCCTCGGCGTCGAGCACGAGTGCGGTTTGCTGGGCGCTCAGACCCGAGTCCGTGGCCTGCTCGCTCACGGAGATGCGCGCCGACAGATCCGAAGCGAGTCGGGCGGCGTCGAGATCGGCGCGAGTGGCGGCCTGGCCGGCGTCGATCTGGAGGAACGCCAGGATCGCGGCGAGAATGGCGATCGCGCCGATGAGCACGGCAACGACCACGTCGAACCGCCGCTCGGCGCGCAGCTCGGCCGCGGAGTCCGGGGTTATCACGCCAGCAGCTCCACGGCCAGAGCCACGGCCACGCCGCCCGCAAGCATCAGCGCGCCAAGCCTGAGCAGCAGCGTCCGCCGGCGCTTGAACGCCTGGGCCAGCACGCCCAGGAAGGCGGCCAGGCTTGTCGGCAGGAGGGCGAGCGTCATGACCTCCGCCTTGTGGGCGAGCCTGTCGCCCGAGGCCTGGAGGCCGTCGGGGTCGAGTGCCAGCAGCTCCGGGTGTTGGGCTCGCAGGTCGGCCAGCCGCTTGCCCAGGTCCAGCCCGCCCGATGGCAGGGCGTAGGCGGGTTTGGTGGCGAGGTCCGAGCTTGGCGAAAGCGCGGTGATCATCTGGGCCTGGACGCTGGCTTCGAGAAGGAGGGTCTGCTTGGTGGCCCCGCTCACTCCCTGGGAGGCGTCCAGAAGCTGCGCCTGGAGGATCCTCGCCTCGACTATCTGGATGGCGATGGGCAGCTCCGACTGGTACAGGTAGCGCACGTCCTCCATCGCGGCGGCCGAGCGCTTGACCTCCGTTCGGAGGGCGGACTGCCATGAGTCGGAGGCGGAGCCGGAGATCGAGGCGGCTCGAAAACCGATTGCAGCCGCGACGACCGCGGCAATCGTGAGCAGGATGGCAACGCCGCCGTGGCCCCTCTCGTGCGGGACCACGGTGATCTCGGAGACGGCCAGGGCGCGTGACTCCGAGACGGTGCCTTCGATGATCTCCGCGGTCATGTGCCCTCCCGTGAAGACGGCGGACACGGCTCCCCGGCCGGCGATTGCGTCACTCTAGCGCCACCGGTATCGGCCGGGCAACATGACCGGCCCGCTTGAGGTCTGGCCGCCGCGCGCACGGTCCTGCGACGCTCGCACGGGCGTGCGACGCGCCGCTCACTGCACCGGGATCACGTAGACGTAGTCGCCTTCGCGGTTCGGGTAGTACTTGGCCTGGTGCCAGACCACGTAGTCGGTCCCCAGGGCGCTCACCGGGACGTCCGAGTCGGGCGGCCGGGACTTGGGCCAGAGGGTCGAGACGCGCGGATACCACACGTCCTCGATCCGGAGCGAGAGCACCGTGTAGTTGTCCGTCCGGGCGGGATCGGCCGTGGCGGTGAAGCCGGAGACGACCCACGAGTGCCAGCCCTTCCAAACGACCAGGCCGGCCGGGCGCTCGGTCAGCCGTATCTGCTTGACGACGACGTGGATCGCGTCGGCCATCTTGAGCTTGGCGCCCACCTGGTAGTTGCCGTAGCCCAGCGAGGCGAGGCCGGAGGCCCATCCCTGAGGGTCGGCGCCGCCGTCCACGCTGCCGGCGATCGACACGGCCAGGTCGAAGAGCTTTGCCTGGGTGTCGCGCGACGTATCCGGCACGTTGCTCATGATGTTCATGGACGTCTGCATCGCCGCGGGCACGCACCAGGTGTCCTCGATCTCGCTTACGAAGTCGCCCGGCTGGTAGAGGTCCATGGCGAAGGCGCCGGGCGGGATCGAAGGCTGGAGCGTCGGTTCCGCACTACCGGGCGCGGGCTGTTGAGATGGGGAAGCGGCGGAGGGTGAGGCGCTGCCGGGCGCGGACGTCCGAGGCGGCGAGGCCGTCTCGGACGGCGAGGCGATGTCGGAGGTCGACGGCTCGACCACCACCACGGGCGGCCGTGTGCCGCCGACCCGAGCCCAGGGAGTCGTCTGCGGAGCGCCGACGATCGAGACGTGGCTCAGCGCCTGAGCCCCGGCGAAGACCGTTCCGCCAACGAGGGCCATCGCCATAACGGCCAGCAGGGCGAAGTGTCCGGCGGGCATCGACCGGCGGCTCGCGGCCGTGGAGCCGCCCCAACGATTGCGAACTATCGCCCGGGACCAGCGAGACGTGCCGCCGATGCGAGCCATGCGGGGCCGAAGGAAGAGTCCCAGGACGGTCAGGTGGACCACTCTGAAGACCACGTACCCGATTGGGAGCGCGGCCAACCCCGCGCCGCCCGAGAGCAGAGTGGTCGTGGCCACGCCCGCGACGAACCCGGCCGCGACGGCGATCGTGGCCTCCGAGGTGTTGTGGGTGGCGTAGATCGCCCTGGCGAAGAGTTCGACCAGGCTCTCGAAGGGGACCGAGATCGCCAGGATGACCAGGACCATCGTCATCCGCGAAGCGTCCGTGTCGTCGAACGCACCGCCCTTGAACAGGCCGGAGATGAAGCCCGCCAGCAGGGCCAGGCCGAGCGCCGCCAGGCTCGAGAAGAATCCGATTGCGATCAGGTTCGTTCGGAAGAGCCGCTTGAAGGCTCGCTTGTCGCCCGCGGTGGCGGCGGCCGAGAGGGCGGGGAAGGCGGCCAGGGCGAACGCGACGCCGATGACGCTCTCCGCCGTGCTCTGGAAGTCCTGGGCGTACGAGACCGAGGTGGTCGATCCGGGGGCGAGCGTGGAGGCGATCTGATTGAAGTAGAGCAGAAGCAGTGCCACCAAACCCGAACTGAGCATCTTCGGCAGCATCAGCAGGGCGAATTCGCCGACGCCCCTGGTCCGGAGCGCCAGAGACGGCCTCGGACGGAAACCGGTGTCGTAGATGCCGACGAGGCGGACGCCGAGGTGGCCTAGGGCGCCGAGCAGGAAGCCGATTGCGGCGCCGTATATCCCGAAGACTCCTCCGAGTAGCAGCGCACCTGCCCCGAGGCCGGTGTACTGGGCGAACTCGGCCAGCCCGTAGGTGACGAATCTCCGCTCCGCGACCAGCACCTCGCCCAGGACCATCGAGGCGGTGATCGCCAGCTGGCCCAGGCAGACGATGCGGACCAGGCGGATATAGAGGTCGAGCTGGCTGCCCTGGAAGCCGGGCGCGGCCACGGAGGCGATCTGCGGGGCGAACACGAACAGGATGGCTATCGCCACCGCCATGACGATCAGCGCCGCGGTCAGGATGGTCCGCGCGAACTCGCTGGCGGCCTCCTCGGCGTCGCCCTTCAGTCCTATGAAGAGCGGCAGGAACGGCCCGACTATGCCGCCGAGGATCAGGAGGTTGACCGGGAACGCCGAGAGGGAGATGGCGTTCCAGAAAGCGTCGGTCTCGGGGCCGGCCCCGAAGACGTGGGCGATCACCTTCTTCGCCATGAAGGCCGAGACGGCGTTGAGCGCGAACAGCGAGCCCAGGATCACGGCGCCCCTGGGGAGGCCCGCCTGAACCGTCCGCTTGATTCGCTCGATGGGGCCGCTATCCCCGCTTTCGCCTCGATCGTCGGGCGGCTCGTCGCCGTACAGCGCCGTCTCGGCAGCCCCGACTCTGCTCAACATGCGACCCCGCGGCGTCTCGTCTGACCAGGGCAACCCGGGGATCCTCCGTGACTTGCCGGCCGTGCGACCGTGGCTTTGGGCTGGGCCATCTTAGACGTCCGCCGACGGACACGGCCGTGACGTTGTGGCGCGATGCGCCGGGGGCGAACGCGGGGACCGCCGCCGACGACAAGTGCGGGCCGGCCCGCGGTGCCTGCGGCCCGCGGTGCCTCCGGCCCGCGCTGCCTGCGGCCCGCGGTGCGTCCGTCGGCAGGCCCGGCGTCCGGGCGCTCTTCGAGGCTACGAGCCTCCCGCTGCCAGACCGATCGCGAACAACAGAGCGAACACCAGCGTCAGCCTGGCCGTCCCGCGCAATACCAGGTTGAGCCGGCGGGGATCGCCTTCGGCTCGGACGGACCGCCACATCGGCGCGGCCAGCGGCAGGGCGAGGAGCGGCAGCAGAACCAACGGCCCGGCCGCGACCGACGCGCCGCCCCAGCGTGCGAGCACGAGGCCGACTGGTACGGCCCAGGCGGCGACCAGGCAGCCCAGGTATTCGGCACGGGCGAAGCCTTCGCCGAAGGTCACCGCCAGGGTCCGCTTGCCGGCCTCCCGGTCGGTGGTCGTGTCCCGAAGGTTGTTCACCACCAGGATCGCCGTCGTCAGGGTGCCGACCGGGACGGCCGCCAGCAGGTAGAGAGGCTCGACCCGGCCCGACTGCAGCTCCGCGGTGCCGGCGACGGCGACCACCCCGAAGAAGACGAAGACGAAGAACTCGCCGAGGCCGTGGTAGCCGTAGGGAAACGGCCCTCCGGTGTAGGCGAGCGCGGCGAGGACCGCGGCCACGCCCAGCGCGACGATCAGCGGCCCGCCGACGGTCGCGAGCCAGACGCCGACGACTCCCGCCACGACGAGCACGCCGGCGATGGCGGCAGCGAGCTGGCGAACGGTGACCAGTCCGGCCGCGGCGACTCGCGTCGGTCCGAGGCGGTCGGGCGTGTCGGCGCCCCGCCTGAAGTCCGAGAGGTCGTTGGCCAGGTTGGCCGCGACCTGGAGCAGCAGCGCCACGGCTACACAGCCCAGCGCAGTGTCGAGCCGGAAGGCCGCGCCGGCCGCCCTCGCCGCCCCGAGCCCGACGATCACGCCGCTGACAGAGGCCGGCAGCGTCGCGGGCCGGATCGCCAGGAGCCACGTCCGCGCCGACGCGGCGATCGACGACCTGAGGACCACGGGCACGAAGCACTCCCAGACACCCCCGGCGACGGGCCGGCATGGCGTTCAGGTTAGCGCCGCGACGGGCCGGACGCGCGCACCTTGAGTCGCCCGATCGCCCCGGCCTACCCTGTCCGCCGCAACCTCAGGGCAGCGGACGCCAGGCTCGGCCGAGCAGCAGCGCGAGCGCCGCGAACAGCGCCCCGACGCCCACGAACCCGAAGCTGACCTCCGTGACCTGATGCTCCACGATCAAGTTGACGGGCAGGTTCTGGAAGACGGAGTTCAGCTGGTCGGCGCTTTCGGCCGGGTGGTAGGTGGCCCCCGTCATGTCGGCGATCTGCTTCAGCGTGGCCTCGTCGATGCCTCGCGGGAAGTTGCCGCCTCCGCCTCCGCCGCCATACCCGCCTCCGCCGCCGAACCCGCCCGCGGCCCCGCCGGTCGAACCGCCGGTCGAGCTACCGCCGCCCGGTTCGCGACCCACGAACTGGGGCCGGCAGGTAGGGCT
Organism: uncultured Chloroflexia bacterium; assembly: GCA_963838285.1. GTDB lineage: Bacteria > Chloroflexota > Limnocylindria > Limnocylindrales > CSP1-4 > Fen-1039. Next base: position 537,762 of record CAWIQP010000004.1, on the reverse strand, counting down.
CATGGCTCCGCCGTTCGCGGTGCCGAAGCCGATCGTGTAGACGCGGACGCCCCGGTCGGCGGCCTGCTGGGCGGCGTCGAGCGGCGCCGTGCCGGTGTTGTTCGCTCCGTCGGTGAGCAGCACGACGATGTCGGGCGCGTAGTCGCCCTTGGGCACCGGTGTCGGGGCCGTGCCGGTCGACGAGTCGGTCTGGCTCTTCGCCACGGACGGGTCGACCTGCGAGATGGCGTCGATCGAGGCGAGTATGCCGTCGCCGATGGCGGTCCTTCGCCCGGTGGCCAGGCTCTGAAGCGCTGACAGAAGCGCCGCCTGGTCGTTGGTGGGAGCCTGGACCACCTCGGCGAAGCTGCTGAACGCCACGATGCCGATCCGCGTCGAGGAGGCCTGGCTCTTGATGAAGGAAGCCGCCGCGGCTTCGGCCGCCTCCAGACGGCTGGGCGGTATGTCGGATGAGCACATGCTGCCGGAGACGTCGATCGTCAGGATGATCGTGGTCTGGTTCGTGGGCACGGCCAGGATGACGACCGGCCGCGCCATGGCGACGACGATGGCGCCGAGAGCCGCTACGAAGAGAGCGAAGGGCAGGTGGCGGCGCAGCCTCGCGGAGCCGGGAGCTGCCTCCCGCACCAGGGCAAGGCTAGAGTAGCGAACGCCCGACCGGCGCTGCCGGCGCATGCTCCAGACGTAGACCGCCACCATCGCGGGCAGCAATACCAGCAGGGCGAGCAAGCTCGACCACAGGAAGTCCATCTACCGCCGCCCTTCCGGGTATCCAGGACGCCGACGGCCGGTCATGGCAATCGACCGAGCCAGGCGAGCGAGGTCAGGCCGCCCGCGATCAACAGCACCAGGCTCATGGCCGCGAAGAGCGAAGTGACCTCCGTCAGCTGGGGCTGGATGACGAGCTGCGTGTCGAGGTTGTCGTAGACCGAACGGAGCTGCTGCGAGTCGGGGGCGGCGTAGTAGGTGCCGCCGGTGACCTGCGAGATCCCCTGCAGCGTCGCCTCGTCGAGCTGGGTGTGGATCTGGAAGCCGTTGACCGTCACGGTCGTTCCGGCGGCGCTTCCGATGCCCACGGTGTAGATGCGAACCCCCCGGTCCGCGGCCGTCTGGGCGGCCGCGAGCGGGTCGGGCGACTCGTTGTTCTCGCCGTCGCTGAGCAGGACGATGACGGCGGAATCGTGCGTACCGGAAGGTACGGGCGTCGGCGTCGCCGCCGGAGAGGGCCCGGGCGACGCGTTGGAGTAGTAGTTGTTGGCCCACGGCCCGGCTTCCGCCTGGGCGATGACGTTGAGGGAGGCCATGATGCCCTGGCCCAGCGAAGTCCCGCGCTGGGGAGCCAGCCGGTCTATGGCCGCGTCCACCGAGCCCTGGTCGGTCGTGGGCACCTGGATGGAGACGCCCGAGTCGCTGAAGGCCACGACCCCGACGGTGATGCCCGTCGGCTGGCGTGCCACGAAATCCTTGGCGGCGACCTTGGCCGCCTCCATTCGCGTCGGCGTCAGGTCGGTAGCGGACATGCTCGCGGAGACGTCGAAGGCGAGGATCACCGTGCCTTCCTGGCGGGGCAGGGCCACGACGGCCTGCGGCCGGCCGAGGGCTACGCCCATCGCGACCAGACCGCACAACATCAGGGCCGGCGGGATGCGCCTGCGCAGGCCGACCAGCCGGCGGGAAGCTCCCCGCGCCGGCGGCGGTCCGCCGTAGGTGGCCAGAAGGCGGCGGCGCCTCCGGTCGATGAGCAGGTAGATGAGGACGCCGATCGGGATCAGCGCCAGCGACAGCAGCATGGGCGGCCAGATGAAGGTCATCGGCTACACCCGCCGCCGCCGGCGAATCGTCGCCATTCGAACGATGGCGCGGACCAGGTCGTCCTCGGTCGAGAGCGTCAGCGCCTCGACCCTCGAGCGTTTGAACGCGCCGTCGATCTCCGCCTCGCGGCGGCTCGCCGCGGCCTCGAAGCGGCGGCGGAACCCGGCGTCGTGGGTGTCGACGTACAGGCGCTCGCCTGTCTCGGCGTCCTCCATGATCATCGGCCCGACGTCGGGCAACTCGAGCTCGCGCGGATCGAGCAGGCGGACGGCCACCACCTCGTGCCGCCGATTCAGCAGGTTCAGGGGGCGCTCCCAGCCGGGAACGCTGATGAAGTCGGAGACGAGGAATATCAGGGAGCGGCGCTTGACGACGCGCTGTCCGGCGATCAGCAGCGGCGCCAGGTCCGTGAAGGGCGCGCTCTGCAGGCGCGGCTGCTGAATCAGATCGTCGATCAGCCGGAGGACCTGGTCCCGGCCGGCGCGAGCGGGGATCGTCCGCTCGACCGCGCCGCCGTAGAGGATCGCGCCTACGCGGTTGCCGCGGCGCGTGAGCACCCGGGCGAGCGTCGCCACGAAGTCGGTCAGCACGGTGCGCTTGAGTCGCTCGGTTTCCACGCTGCCGAAGTCGACCGAAGGACTGAGATCGAGCAGGAACCAGGCGGTGATCTCGCGGTCCTCGACGTACTCGCGGACGTACGGCGTGTCCATGCGGGCCGTCACGTTCCAGTCGATCGAGCGCACGTCATCGCCGGGCTGGTATTCGCGCAGGTCCACCAGATCCACGCCGTTGCCGCGGAAGAGGCTCCGGTAGTCGCCCTGAAGAACTCCGTCGAGCCGGCGGATGACCTTCCAGTCGAGGCGGTCGAGGATCTGTTCCGCGGCGGTGAGGGGCCTCGTCGAGGCGGTCGCAGATCGTGTCGGGGCCGAGGCGGGCCGGGCGGGGGCGAAGGCCGGCCGGCTCGTGGCCGCGGTCTTGGGCCGTGCGCCGGCGAACGCCGGAAGGGCCGAGTCGGGCGGGGCGGGCGTGAAGATGGGACGAACGGCGGGCGGAACGAAGGTGGCGTGCTTGGACACGTACCGCGGGCGGTCGAGCGTCCCCGAAGGCCGGGCGAACGCGGCTGCGCGCTTCCCTGCGTCCGGTGCGGAGTCCGGACCGGAATCCGGCTGGGGCTCCGGCCCGGGGTCGGAGGCGGCCCTCAGCTCGGGCGACGGGGCCCAGACGACGGGATCAGGCGCCGGTTCGGGCATGCGAACGCTCCCGGAGCGGCACCACCGGCACCGGAACCCGCTTGAGGACCGTGGCCAGCACGTCGTCCGCGGTCACGTTGTCCGACAAAGCCTCGAACGACAGGACGAGGCGGTGGCGCATCACGTCGCGAGCCATGTCGAGTACGTCCTGCGGCAGCGCGTAGTCCCGGCCGCGAACGAAGGCGAGCGCGCGAGCGGTGAGGATCAGGTTGATCGAGGCGCGCGGGCTGGCCCCGTAGGTGATGTATCGCGTCAGCTCGGGCATGCCGTGCGCTCCTGGGTCGCGCGTGGCCGTCGCGAGACGCACTGCGTACTCCATCAGCGCCGGATCCACGTAGACCCGATCGGCCGCCTGCTGGAGCTCTATCAGGCCCCGCGTCGAAAGGACCTCCTGCACGGCGTCGAGCGGGCCCGTCATCCGCTCCACGATGACGAACTCCTCGCTCGCGCTCGGATAGCCGACCAGGACCTTGAGCATGAAGCGGTCGACCTGGGCCTCGGGCAGGGCGTACGTTCCTTCGGTTTCGATCGGGTTCTGCGTCGCGAGCACCAGGAACGGGTCCGGCACCTTGTGCGTCTCGTGCCCGATCGTGACCTGCCGCTCCTGCATCACCTCGAGCAGCGCGCTCTGGACTTTCGCCGGCGCCCTGTTGATCTCGTCGGCGAGCAGCAGGTTGGTGAAGACCGGCCCGAGCGAAGTGTTGAACTCGCCGGTCTTCTGGTTGTAGATCCGGGTGCCGACCAGGTCGGCCGGGACCAGGTCGGGAGTGAACTGGATGCGCTTGAAGTCCCCGCCGATCACGCCGGCGAGCGTCTTGATGGCCATCGTCTTGGCCAGTCCGGGCACACCCTCGACCAGGAGATGGCCCCTTGCGAGGAGTGCCACGGCCATCCGCTCCAGGAGATGATCCTGGCCGACGATCACCTTCTTCACCTCGTACAGCACGCGCTCCATCGGCAGCGTGGGTGTTGCGTCGGCCTGTTCGTGCACTGGTATTCCTCCTGGGTCCGCGCCGGCGGGCCGTTCGGTCCGGAACTAGTCGGGCGGCAGGCCGGCGGCTCCGCCGGCCGTGGTGATGGGCACCGCGAGCCCGATTCCGATGAAGAAATCGCCGTTCGTTGGGTTGACGAGCGCGGAGACGATCCCGATGACCTGGCCGTTTCTGTTGACCAGCGGACCGCCCGAGTCGCCGGGATTGACGGCCGCGTCGACCTGGATCAGGCCCTGGAGCAGGGGGCCGTTGTCGGGAAGCTGGTAGGAGCGATCGAGGCCGGAGACGACGCCCGAGCTGATCGACCCGTCCAGGCCGAAGGGGTTGCCCACCACGAACGCCTCGCTGCCGACCTGGACGCTCCTGGGATTGCCGAGGACGGCGGGGACGAGCTTGGCCGGAGGCTGGCTGGCCTGGAGGACGGCGATGTCGTTCTGCGGCTGCGTGGCCGTGACCTGGGCAGGCGACTTGGTCCCGTCGGCGAACGTTACCTGGATCGACGTCGCGTTGGCGACCACGTGCAGGCAGGTGAGGATGTCGCCGCTCGCGTCCACCACGACGCCGCTGCCGAGGTTGCCGTCCGCGGTCATGGTGCCGGGGTTAGCGGATGTTCCCGGGCTCGCGGCGCTGCCCGGACCCTGGGTTTGGACCACGACCACCGACGCTGCGATGGCCTGGTAGGCAAGCTCGGATAGCGCGGGTCCCGGAGTCTGCGAAGCCAGCGCCTGGGAAACGTCGTGGGTCACGTCCTGCTGCGTCAGAGGCTTGGACCCTGGAAACGCCGCTCCGTAGAGCAGCAGGGCTACGAAGGCCGCCAGCACGCCCATCGCGAACGGCGCGGCCCATCTAGTCCTCGCTCGAACGCGGGAGAGCGGCCTGGACCACGGGCGGAGCGCTGGAGCGGCCGGCGGGTCCTGCTGCTGTGTCATGAGATAGACCGAACTCCAGAGGCAGACCGGACGCCGGTCCGTACTGCCGACAGATCGAGGTGGGTCCGAGACCGCCGGGCCGGGAGATATCGAGTCAGAGCTTCGACCGCAATCCTGAGATGCTCCTGAAAGCCGGCGAAACGGCCGAAGCGCGCGAGGGGGCACGGGCGGACACGATCTGGTCCGCGAGCGTCGCCCGCCCGGCCGACCTGCAGGTCCGGGCATTCTGACCGATCATTAACGGGGAAGGCCCGGGCGGCCGGGGTGCCGCCGTGCCGGCGAAACGCTGGCTGGAAGACGCGGCCGGAGTCGTCGATGAACGCACGCAACCAGCAGCCGGTTTCCGGCGATGGCACCCCACCCATTGGGGACGCGGAACGGCTCGAGTCCGATGAGGTAGAGCGTCTCCGCCTGCGCCTGGCCGAGGTGTCGAGCCGGCTCGCCGACTCGGAACGCCGCCGCCTCGAGGCCGAGGCGAATCTGCTCACCTCCGACGGGCGCTTCGAGGCCTGCCTGGACGCGATGATGGACGGCGTTCTCATCAACCGCGCCATCCGGGACGAGGCGGGACGCATCGTCGACTTCCGAATCGTGTATTCGAACGAGGCCGCAAGCCGCATCAGCGGAGTACCGCACGAAGAACTGATCGACCATCGCATCCTCGATCTCTTTCCGGGACGCCGCGAGAACGGGCAGTTCGAGGCGTACGTGCGCGTCGTCGAGACCGGGGAGCCGCTAGTGCGCAATTCGGTCAAGGACCACGACGTCTCCGACCGGAGCGACCCCGCCGGCTTCGGGCGGGACTTCGAGGTCAGCGTCTCCAGGCTCGGCGACGGCTACGTGGCCACACTGCACGACATCGTCGCTCGGCGGCGCGCCGAGCAAGAGTTGTTCCGCTCCCAGCAGATGCTCCGGCTGGTCCTCGACACGATCCCCCAGCGCGTGTTCTGGAAGGACACGAACTCGGTGCTGGTCGGGTGCAATGCCGCGTTCGCCCGGGACGCCGGGATGGCCGACCCGGCGGATCTGGTCGGCAAGACCGACTACGACCTGTCCTGGCGGGAGTTCGCGGACGACTACGTAGCCGACGACAAGGCGGTGATGAGCGGCGGCAAGGCGAAGCTCGGCTACGACGAGAGCCAGACCCGGCCCGACGGCAGCCACAGCTGGCTCCACGTCAGCAAGGTGCCGCTGCTCGACGGGGATGGCCGCGTAGTCGGGCTTCTGGGCACCTACGAGGACGTTACCGATCGCAAGGTGGCCGAGGAAGCGCTCCGGGAGAGCGAGCGATTCCTGACCAGCATCCTCGACAACATCCCGTCGATGGTCTTCGTCAAGGACGCGAAGACCCTGACGTTCGTGCGTGTCAACCGGGCGACCGAACGGACGCTCGGCTACACCAGCGAACAGCTGGTGTCCCCGGACAGTCGCCAGCTCGGACCGGCTGACGAGTCGGACTACTTCGCCACGATGGACCAAAGGGTTGTCGACACCGGCCAGCCGCTGGAGTTTCCGGAAGAGGTTCTCACGACGCCGCACCTCGGGACGCGATACATGCGCACCAAGAAGGTGCCGCTCTTCGACGAACAGGGCAAGCCACAGTTCGTGCTTGGCATCTCCGAGGACATCACTGAGCTCAAGCTGGCCGAGGATGCTCGCCGCGACAGTGAAGAGCGCTACCTGCGCATCATCGAGACCATCACCGACTACGTGATAAGCGTCAGGATCGAGCGCGGTCGGGCGGTGAGCGTCAGCCATGGGCCGGGCTGCGTCGCGGTGACCGGGTACGCCGCGGAGGAGCTGTCCGGCGATCCGGATATGTGGTTCCGGCTGGTGGTGGCCGAGGACCGTGAGGAGGCGTGGGATCAGCACCGGCGCTGCCTGGCGGGCGACCGCACCGGCCCGCTCGAGTACCGAATCCATCGCAAGGACGGGGCCGTCCGCTGGGTTCGCAACACCCCGGTCCTTCGGCTGGACCCCGATGGGACTCCGATCGCCTACGACGGGGTCATCCAGGACATCACGGAGCGGCGCGGCCTTCAGGAGCAGCTGCTGCAGTCGCAGAAGATGGAGGGGATCGGGCGCCTCGCCGGCGGCGTCGCCCACGACTTCAACAACCTGCTCACGGCGATCCTCGGTTTCGTCGAGATGTGCAAGCTCGACCTTCCCTCGGATCTGCCGCCCGACCACCCGGCCCGGCTCGACCTGGTCGAGATCGGCACGGCCGGCGAACGGGCGGCCGGCCTGACCCGACAGCTGCTCACGTTCGCCAGGAAGCAGATCGTCGCGCCGGTTCGGCTCGACCTGAGCGACCTCGTCGCCGATTCGCTCAAGATGCTCCAGCGCCTCATCGGCGACGACGTCGAGATCGAGACGGCGCTCGAGCCGGGCGCCGGGACGGTCGAGGCGGACCCGAGCCAGATACAGCAGCTGCTGGTCAACCTGACGCTCAACGCCCGCGACGCGATGCCCGAGGGCGGTCGCTTGCTCATCGAGACTGCCGGCGAGACCATCGACGAGGAGTCGCGCCCGGGCGCACCCGGGCGCCACAGCCGGGTCGTACCTGCTGCTCGCGGTGGCCGATACCGGCATCGGCATGGACGAGGAAGTGCTCTCCCACCTGTTCGAGCCCTTCTACACGACCAAGGGACTTGGCAAGGGCACGGGCCTCGGTCTGGCCACCTGTCACGGAATCGTGAGGTCGATGGGCGGGCACATTCGCGTGTATTCGGAGCCCGGCCGGGGCACGACCTTCCGCATCTACCTGCCGCGGAAAGCCGGTGCCGCGGATCCTGGGCCGATGCCGGCTCCGGCGACGCCCAGACCAACCGGCGGCGAGACGGTGCTGGTAGTCGAGGACGAGCCCCACGTGCGCCGTCTGGCGGTGCTCGGTCTGCGGGCCCACGGCTACGTCGTGCTCGAGGCGGCGGACGGAGCCGCGGCAATCCACATCGCCGGGCGAGTCGGACAGACCATCGATGTTGTCGTCAGCGACGTGACGATGCCCGGCATGAGCGGGCCCGAGCTGCTGGAGCGGCTCTCGGTCATCGCCCCGCGGGCGCGGGCCGTGTTGATGTCCGGCCACGCGGAGCTGGAGATCCTGCCCGAACAGACTGCCCTGCGCACCGCTTTTCTGCCGAAGCCGTTCACGCCCGAGCGGCTGGCCCGCAAGCTCCGCGAGGTCCTGGACGAGGCAGAGGGTGGAACCGGCCGGCCGTGATCTGTCCGACGGCCCCGACCGTGAGAGGATGGCCGCACTCGAACCGGCCCGCCTGACAGGAGATCGATCGCCGTGACGACAGCATTCGAGGGGTTCTCGCGCGACGCGATCCAGTTTCTCGCGGATCTGGCGCTGCACAACGAGCGGTCGTGGTTCCAGCCGCGCAAGGGCGACTACGAACGCCTGCTGAAGGAGCCGCTCGAGGCGTTGTGCGCGGCGCTGGCCGAGCGCTTCGAGGCGGCCCGCCTGCCGCTCCGCGCCGACCCCGCCCACTCACCGTTCCGGATCTACCGCGACGTCCGCTTCTCGGCCGACAAGTCGCCCTACAAGACGGCCGTGTCGGCGAGCTTCCCCTGGGCCGGCGAGGGCGGGGGCGTCGGCGCGTACTTCCACTTCCAGCCGGGCGAGATGCTGGCGGGCGGCGGCATGTGGCACCCCGAGCCGGCCCAGCTGGCGGCGTGGCGGCAGGCGGTGGACACAGACCCCGCCACGGTCAAGGCCGCGCTCGAGAGCCCCGGCTTCGCTTCGACGTTCGGGCACGTGAGCGGCGACAGCCTCAAGCGCGTTCCGACCGGCTTCGCCGCGGACCATCCGGGCGCCGAGCTGCTCAAGCTCAAGGACGTGACCTTCGGCTGCCGCCTCTCGGACGGCGACGTGCTCTCGCCGGACCTGCCGGACGTTCTCGTCTCGAGGTTCGCGGCGTCGATGCCGGTCCTCCAGCTGCTGGCGCGGCTGTCTCCGGCGGAGGTCCGCGCGGGCTGGCTCAGAGGCGGATAGGGGAGAACCTGGGCACGCGCTGTAGGGGACCCACAAAGTTGTCACGCTCGCGGTGACGTGAGATGTCAGTAGGTGCGGTGACAGCCTGCACCGGCCCCTCGAGTTGCACCTCTCACGCGGCCGCTGCACTCGGCTCTGGGCCCGGGCCATTCGAACGAGGTTAGGTTCGATTGCCGGCAGCGTCAACATTGGGGCGTCAACAGAACCATGGCCAACTGAGCGGGATGAGGCGCACGGGCAGGTCCGCTACGAGGTGCGCTTGGCGCGAGGCTCATGCTGGGCTCGGATTCGTCAATCATTGCGATAGCGCCACAATTGACAAATTGGCTTGCCAGTCCTCGCAGCGGCGAGTCACTTGACTCGGGCCATTCAATAACTATGATGGTATCATCATGATTGATGAATCGGTAGCGGGTCTGATAGGACGGATCACAGTCGTCGAAGCGGCAGACCGCCTCGGCGTGACCCAGCAGGAGGTCCGTCGCCTCATCCGTGCCGGGCAACTGCCGGCAGAGCGGGTCGGCGGCAGGACGTGGCTCATCTCGTCCGACGGCGTTGAACGACGGGCTGAACACGATCCGCGAGTTGGGCGTCGCCTCTCCTCGTCAAATGCCTGGGCAGCCCTGTTCCTGATCATGGGCGACCCGGTGCCCTGGCTGAATCAGACGAACCGCTGGCGCATCGGACACTGGCTCTCGCACCACCACCCGTCGGACAACCGCTCGCGGTTCACGGGCAGGGGCCGACCCACGGGGTTCCGTGCGCACACGTCGCTTCTCGCCTCAGTCCGCGACGACTCGGCGCTGATGCTGACCGGAGTTCCGGGCGCGATGGAGCGGCGGCTCGGGATCGTTGGCGGCGGCGGCGAGGTTGACGCCTACGTCTCGTCCGCCGACCTAGACGCCGTCATCGCGCGCCACCACATGCGCCCGTCCCGCAATCCCAACGTCGTCTTGTGGGTCGTGGATCCCTTCACGACGCCGTGGCCGCCTGCGAAGGTCGCGCCAGCGTCCGCCATCGCCCTGGACCTTCTCGACAGTCCAGAGCCGCGAGCCAAGCAGGTCGGGGCGCATGTGTTGAGGGGGATCGAGCGTGCCTACGATCAAAATCACGCCCGTCAGTGACGCCGAGGCCGAGGTTCTCGCGCTGGCTAAGGAGGTGTCTGGCCTCCTCCACGGCCTCCCGTGGGTCCTCATCGGCGGCCTGATGGTCAGGATCATCGAGGCAGAGCACGGCGTCAGGACCCAGTTCACGACCGGCGACGTCGACACGGTGCTCGATGTCCGTGCCGTGTCGACGGCAACCGAGGATGCGTCGCGGCGGCTGATGGCCGCGCGGTTCGAGCCCGAGCGCGATGACGAACTGGTCTACCGTTTCGTGCGGGGCAACGACATCGTCGACGTCCTTGCCCCCGACAACATAGGCGACCGCGCCAAGCGCACCACGGTGCCGCCGGACGAGACGATGGAGGCGCTCGGCAGCCGGCAGGCGCTGTCCCGCAGCCGCACTGTGACGGTCGACGCCGGAGGCGGCCCCTTCGACATCCCAATTCCGTCGCTGATAGGAGCCATCGTCATCAAGGCGCGGGTCGTCGGCAACGTCCAGAAGCGCAAGACACGCGAGAAGCACGAGCGCGACCTGGCCCGCCTGCTCGCGCTCGTGGAGGACCCGATCGCCATGCGGTCCGAGCTGTCCAAGAACGAGCGAGGATACCTGCGGCAGCGCACGGACATGATCAGCGACACCCATGCTGCCTGGTCGAGGGTGCCGAACGCGGAGAACGGGGCCATCGCCCTGTCGATCCTGAGCATCAGCAAGTACAACTCGTGTCACAAGCCGCTGACAAATCGGTGTCATTTCCGCTGACAACTTCTTGGGTCCCCTACACGCGCTGAAGCACAGGGCACGCGAGCTGCCTCTTGACATGTCAATACCCCCCAGGGGTATACAAACGCGGCGAAATGGTGTATGAATCCGGCAGCAAAGGCCTGTCAAGACTTGACAGGCCCTTAGTCATGTCAGGGTGGTCCGCGGCGGTCGCGGCTGGAGTCGGCAAAGGCCGCCGGAGCGATCTCGCGGTCGGAGCCGCGCGGTAGCGAACGTTCGAGGCTCTCGGACCGTCTGTCACGCAGGAGATGCGATTGGCATCAGGGGTAGCCGCAGAGGTCAAGGCCAAGCTGTCGATCGTCGACGTCGTCGGCGAGGCGGTTCAGCTGCGCAAGGCCGGCACGACGTACAAGGGTCTTTGCCCGTTCCACGGGGAGAAGACCCCGAGCTTCGTCGTGACCCCGACGCGCGAAAGCTGGCACTGCTTCGGCTGCGGTGAAGGCGGCGACATCTTCAGCTTCGTCATGCGCCGCGAAGGTTTGACCTTCCCGGAGGCGCTGAAGCGGCTCGCGGCCAAAGCCGGCATCGAGATCGACGAGCGAACGAGCCGCGAAGACGCCCGCAAGGCCCGATTGAGGGAAGTCCTGGAGCAGGCGATCGCCTTCTACCACGTGGTCCTGACCCAGTCGAAGACCGGCGCCCCGGCGCTGGAATACCTGCACGGCCGCGGCTTCACCGACGCGACGATCGAGAAGTTCCAGCTCGGCTGGGCACCCGACGGCTGGGACCAGATGATCAAGATGCTGCAGTCGCGGCGCGGCGTGGACGTCGCCGAGCTGGCCGAGGTGGGGCTGACGAGCGCCCGTCCCAACGGCCGCGGCGCCTACGACAAGTTCCGTTCGCGCGTCATCTTCCCGATCCGCGACGCCTCGGGCGCGGCCGTCGGCATCGGCGGCCGGGTGCTCCCGGGCACGGCCAACGCCGCGGATTCGGCCCGCGCGCAGGCGGACTCGAACGCGCCGAAGTACCTCAACTCTCCGGCCACGGCGCTCTTCGACAAGAGCCGGACGCTCTACCTCATCGAACGGGCCCGCGGCGAGATGCGACGCGGCGACGAGGCCGTTCTCGTCGAGGGCTACACCGATGCCTTGATGGCCCATCAGGCCGGCTTCGAGAACGTGGTGGCGAGCCTCGGCACTGCCTTGACACCGGCGCAGGTCGCGGTGATCTCGCGCTACGCCCGCGAGATCGTCCTCGCCTACGACGTCGATCCCGCCGGCCAGCATGCCGGGTCCATCGGGGGCGCCGAGCTGTTCCGGCTGATCGGGGCGCTGGCAGCCGAGGAGACGGGCGTCGAGATCACCCGCGTCCGGGTGGCGCGCCTGCCCGAGGGCAAGGATCCCGACGAGGTGATCCGCGATTCACCGGATCTGTGGCGGGAGTCGATCCGCACCGCCCAGCCGATCATCGAGTTCCTCATCGACTACTACGCCACCTCCTTCGACGTCCGCCGGCCGGAGGGCAGGCGGCACGCGGTCGCCGCGCTGGTCCCGCTGCTGCGCGAGATTCGCGATCCGGTCGTGCGCGACGGGTACCTCCAGACGCTGGCGCGCCGGACCGGGGTGGAGGAGCGCGTGCTGCTGGAAGCCCTTCGCGCGCCCGATCAACCTGCGCAGGGTGCGGGCAGGGCAGGCCGAGGCGGCGACGGAGCGCCCGGCTCGTCCGGTCGATTCTCGGCCGAGACGATCATGTCGGCCCCCGACGCCATCGATACCAAGGCCGAGCTGAAGGCGCTCTCCACCGAGGAGAGCCGCCTCCTGAGGCTGCTGCTGCTGGTGCCGGAGCAGCAGGAACGCGTGGCCGAGACGCTCGCGGCGCAGAACCTGCAGCTGCCCAGCACGCCGGCACGCGAACTGCTGGCGGCGATGCTCGCCGATCGCGAACGCGACCGCGACGCCGGGGGCCCGGGCCGCTTCGAACGCGGCCGCTTCCTCGACGCGCTACCGCCGGAGCTCCACGGCCTGGCCGTCGCTCTGTACGCGGAACGGGGCCCCGACCCGAACGATCTGGACGACAACCGCGTCCGTATTGGAGTCGACCAGTGCCTCCTCGCCCTGGAGGCCGACAGGCTCGAAGAAGAGATCCGCTACAACGCCGGCGAGCTGACGGAGGCTCAGGCCGCCGCCGACCCGCAGGGCGTCGCTCGCTTGCTCGAAGTGCAACGCAACCTGAATGAGGCTCGCCGATCGCTCGACCGACGCCGGCAGGACACGAGCCTCCTCGCTTCCGCTGGAGGACACCGATGACCGATCCCCTTGACAAGCAGCTCGTTGAGGTCGCTCTCTCCGGCGGTGGCCGCCGCAAGGCGGACCTCGAAGAGGCCAAGCTCGCCGGCGTGCGCACCCGCCGGGTGCTCGACGAGGACGCCCTCGAGGACGAGGACCTCCTGGTAGAGGACGAAGAGGTTGTCCCGCCCGACGCGCTCGATGACGACTCCGTCGAGCTCGGTGTCGAGGTCGTCGAGGAAGACGTTCTGGTCGAGCCGCGCGTGCCCGGCGAGGCCCCGGCCAAGCTGGACGCGGAGGCGCTCGAGGAGCCCACGCCGGAGGAGTTGGAGGCTCTTTCGGCCGACATGATCGGGATCGACGACCCGGTCCGGATGTACCTGAAGGAGATCGGCAAGGTCGCGCTCCTGACGGCCGAGGAAGAGGTCGTCCTGGCCAAGGCCATCGAGCTTGGCGAGCAGATGGTGGACGAGCCCTGGAAGGGCATCGTCTCTCTGCACGAGTGGACCCACCACGAGACCGAGCGCAAGACCAGAACGATCAAGCCGCAGTACAAGCTGCCCTTCGGCCCCGAGGCCGCCCGCATGGTCGCCGACGCGGTGTCGTCGGAGGACGCGGCCGATCTGCTCGTCCCCACCGCGGATTTCCATCTGATCAAGGCCGCCAAGGACGCCACTACCGACGGCACCAGGGACCTGATCAAGCAGGCCCGCCACAACGTCACGGTCTACAACGAGTCGCTGACGCCCGAGTCGTTCCTGAAGCTGCTCGATTTCGCCTACTTCGCCGTTCACAACGGCGACCTGGATTCGCGCGACAACATCGGGCTGCGGGCCATCTACGACTGGACCCGGGAGTCGGTGGCGTTCCCGGCGCTGAAGCGCTGGATCGAGAGCGGCCATGACGCCGAGCTGCTAAAGCGTCTCGGCACCGATCCGGAGGTTCCGGCCAACACGAAGCTCGCTCATCGCCGCGGCGAGCTGGTCCGCATCGGACGCGACGCGCGCGAGCAGCTGACGTCGGCCAACCTCCGCCTCGTCGTCTCGATCGCGAAGAAGTACATCGGCCGCGGCATGTCGTTCCTGGACCTGATCCAGGAGGGCAACATCGGCCTGATCCGCGCGGTCGAGAAGTTCGACTACGAGAAGGGCTACAAGTTCTCCACCTACGCGACGTGGTGGATCCGGCAGGCCATCACGCGCGCGATCGCCGACCAGGCCCGCACGATCCGGATCCCCGTCCACATGGTCGAGACGATCAACCGCCTGATCCGGGTCTCCCGCACGCTGCTGCAGGAGCTGGGCCGCGAACCCACGGTCGAGGAGATCGCCGAGGCGATGTCCAAGGGCCAGGAGCAGGTGGTCACTCCGGAGAAGGTCCGCGAGATCATCAAGGTCAGCCAGGAGCCGGTGAGCCTCGAGACGCCGATCGGCGAGGAAGAGGATTCGCACCTCGGCGACTTCATCGAGGATCGTGGGGCTCTGGCTCCGGCCGAGGCCGCTTCCCATCAGCTGCTGAAGGAGCAGGTCGAGGCGGTACTCGACTCGCTGACCGGCCGCGAACGCCGCGTCCTGCAGCTCCGGTTTGGGCTGGAAGACGGCCGTGCCCGGACGTTGGAGGAGGTCGGGAAGGAGTTCAACGTCACCCGCGAGCGCATCCGCCAGATCGAGGCCAAGGCCCTTCGAAAGCTTCGCCACCCGTCCCGGAGCCGCAAGCTGAAGGACTACCTGGAGTAGAGCCGCGGGCTGGCAGGGCGGGCCGAGCGCCCGCCGCCGGCGCTCCGGGGCGCGGGTCGAGGGCGAGTTGCGCCGCCGGAGTCGCGCGGGTCAAGGCCAGCGGCGCGGGCCCAGGTGTCGTGGCGCCGCCGGAGTCGCGCGGGTCAAGGCCAGTGGCGCGGGCCCAGGTGTCGTGGCGCCGCCGGAGTCGCGCGGGTCAAGGCTAGTGGCGCGGGCCCAGGTGTCGTGGCGCCGCCGGAGTCGCGCGGGTCAAGGCCAGTGGCGCGGGCCCAGGGCGTGTTGCGCCCCGGAGTCGCGCGGGTCAAGGCTCCGCTCGCACCTCGTGGGCCATCGACGGCCGGCTGCCTCACAGCAGAACCACGCCACTTCCTCCTGGGTCGCGGCCCTCCGAGAGTGCCCGCAACATTCTGGCCGGCTCGACCGGGAAGTCCGCGAGCAGCACATCGCCATACTCGCGTACGACGGTGCGGTTGTGCCGCGTGTTCGACAGCAGAAGGATCACCGCCGAGATGCCGGAGTCGTCTCGACGCTTCAGGCCAACGCGCCGCTGTACCGCCTGGACGTCTCTCAGCCGCGTTTCCACTTCCACGGCGATCTTCACGGGGCCCGCCAGGAGGACGGCATCCCAGGCGCGTTGGTCCCCGGGCCCTCCGAGTGGCGCCTCGAATCGCCACGTCACGCCGGGCCCAACTCTCGCCCGCAGCCGGTCGATAAGCGACAGGTGGGCCGCATCGCGGACGGGCTGCCCGGCCGGATAGGCCCTCGCACTCAGTTCGAGCCCGACGACCGAGAGCAGTCGAGCCATCTCCAGGATGGAGGCGGCCGGCACTTTCGAGCGCTCGATCCGACTCAACTGGGCTCTCGATGTCCTGGCCGCGCGGGCCACTGCGGCCTGGCTCAGGCCGTGTTCCAGCCGGGCTCGCCGGATCTCGTTGCCGAGTTCGATGACGATGGACCTGGCTCGCTGGGAGCCGATGTCATACGCACGTTCCTTGGCCGCCATGGCGGCATTCTGCTCGACACCGCTTGTCGGCGGCTTACGTCCCGGTTGCCGCCCCTCGCCCTCCGCCGCCCCCTGTCGCCGCCCGCGGCCGGCACCCGCTACGCCCGCCACGCCCGCCCGCCGCCGCCTGTCGCCGCCGCCCGCCGCCGGCACCCGCCACGCCCTTTCGCCGCCGGCACCCGCCACCGGCTGCCCGCGGCGGGTTCCTGCCGCCGGCACCCGCCACGCCTGTTCGCCGCCGGCATCTGTTGCCGCCCGCCGCCGGCACCCGCCGACCCTCGTTCGCCGTCGGCACCTGCCACCGGCTGCCCGCGGCGAGTTCCTGCCGCCGGCCGTGGTCGAACATGCTCTGGGGAGCTGCAGGACCGACCTGCGAGGGCTCCTACGGCCGCCGTTGCTCACTCGGTGAGCACGTCCGACACCTCGTCCACCAGGACCAAGGACTGCGCGTCGAACTTGCTCAACCGCACATACAGGTTCGGCAGACTGGGTCGTTGGGTGGCAGGCCGAGTCCGTCGACCGCCGAAGTTGTGGCCCGTGGCGATCAGACACGACCTGCGCGAGAGCTGGCGGATGGCTGGGCGGTCACACTTGCTCACTGGATGAGCAACGACCGGGGATATGAGTCGTGTTGGTCAGAGGAGTATCCGCAGCCGAGCAGGACCGACACTTGGGGAGCCCCCGAAACCAGGATAGGGAATGCCAGAGCGCGCGGCCGAGCAGGGCCGGAGCACTCGGCCGAGCAGGGCCGGAGCACTCGGCCGAGCAGGGCCGGAGCACTCGGCCGAGCAGGGCCGGAGCACGCGGCCGAGCAGGGCGGAGCGCGGCCGGGCAGGGCCGCAGCACTCGGCCGAGCCGTGGCTCGGACCAGGCGAGCCCCCGCTCGCGGCGGGGCGGTACGCTAGGCGCGTCGTGGCAGTGGCCGCTGGCCGAACACTCGGAGGAGTCGAATGGACGCTGGCGAAGCTGGACCCCTGGTGTCGGCCGAGTGGCTGGCGACCCACCTTAACGACCCGGACATCCGGATCGCCCATGTCGCGCTCGACCGCAAGATCTACGACGAGGCGCACATACCCGGCGCCCTCTTCGTGGACACTCACGTGGATCTGGCCCGGTCGGGAACGCGCGCCGACACCGGCGCTGTGAAGCGGATGTACATGGTGCCGAGCCGCGAGGAAGTGGCCGCCTCGCTGCGCGAGTGGGGCGTCGCACCGGGCGGGCGCATCGTCTTCTACGACGACGCCGGCCAGAACCGCCAGGCGATCCGGGGCTACTGGTTGCTGCGCCTGTACGGCTTCCCGCGCGAACGAATCCACGTCCTCGACGGCGGGCTCACGGTCTGGCAGGCGCAGGGGCGGCCGACGGTGGCTGAAGCAACTACGCCGAAGCCTGTGGATGCAACTGAGTCGCTCCACGACCGAGACGAATCCCTCATCGCCACGGCCGACGACGTCCTGGCATGGAGCCGCGAGGCAAGCGCACCGGGCGGTCCCAGTCGCCTCCTTGACGTGAGGTTGATCGACGAATTCCTGGGCCGAGACGTCAGGGCGGCCCGCGGAGGCCGGATCGCCGGCTCGAAGCATCGTGTCTTCACCGACTTCGTCGCGCCCGACGGGCGGCTTCGGAGCGCGCCGGAGGCGCTGGCGATTCTGCGAGCGACCGGCGTGGAGCCCGAGCAGCTGCGAGCCACCTACTGCCAGGGCGGCGTCCGGGCCGCGCTGGTCTGGTTCGTCCTCCACGAGATGGCGGGCCTGACCGAGGTCCGCAACTACGCGGAGTCCTGGGAGGAGTGGGGGAACCGCCCCGACTTGCCGGTCGAGAAGTAGGCCGCCGCGGGGCGTCGAGCTTGCGTTCGAGCCCGCCGACCGCCTGCCGACCGCCTGCCGACCGCCTGCCGACCGCCAGCCCACCCCCACCGCGATCGGACCGGACTAGGCGAATGTATCGACGACGGACCTGACGCGAAGCGCCGCACGCGCCCGATCGATAGACCAGCCCGCCGGCAGCTCGAACGGGACGTCGACGCGCCGGCCGGCCGGCAGATCGAAGTAGTTGTCGCCGAAGACGACGTCCGCGCCCTCGAACGACAGTTCGACCCACCGGGCGAGCCTGTCCGACCGAAGGCGGACGGTCGCGCGGCCCGGCGCCGCATCGACGACCGCCTCCTCGACGACAGACGTCTCTATCGACGGCTGCCCGAGCGCGAGATGCTTGTCGGGGACGAAGGTCGTCACGACCAGCGCCGGCGCCACCCCCGGCTCCACCAGTTCCGACACCAGGACGAGGGATCGCCGCTCGACCGCCGAGTGGGGGAGTGGCACTCGGCCCGCGGCCGTCGCGGCCAGCGCGGCAGCCTCCACGGGCACCTCGCCGGACGCCGCAACCTCACCGTCCAGCTTCTCGAGCGACCACCGCACCGTTCCCCGCAAGAGAGTGGCCGTGTCGTTCACCACGGCCAGCGAAACGGCGTCGCCCTCCACCTCCGCCGTCAGCAGCACCGGGGCGTAGAACCGCCGCGTGGCGTAGTGGAGCGCCTTCCAGCGGCCGAAGTAGTCGATGCTCGCCCACGACGACACCGGCCAGCAATCGTCGAGCTGCCAGTACAGGGCGCCCCCGCAGCGGGCGCGCTCGCGCCGCCAGTGCTCCACTCCAACGCGCATCGCCTCGGCGTGGAGGATCTGGCTCAGGTAGACGAGAGACGAGAAGTCCCTGGGCAGCCGGAACTGCTGCGCCAGGTAGTAGAGGATGCGGGCGTTTCCGACCGGGCAGCGCTGATGGTGGTCGAGCAGCGGCGAGCCCAGGTTCCAGTCGGCCGGGTCGGGCGCGAACGCGGCCACGGTCGCCAGCGCGGGCAGCGACTCGAAGCCGAACTCGCTGACGAATCGGTAGGTCTCGTGCCCGTAGGCGGAGAAGGGCGCCAGCCCGTGCCAGACGATCCACTCGTGCTCGTCGCCGCTGTTGCCGCCGATCGGCTCTTCAAGCGGCCGTCCCGACGACGGCGAGCTGGGCCAGTAGGGAGTGGCCGCGTCCTGTTCGGCGACCCACGCCGGCAGCGTGTCGGAGAAGAAGCGCAGGTAGGCCGCGCGGAGGTCCTCGTTGCCGGGCCGGCTCCAGCCCCAGATCGTCCAGCCTCGCTCCATCTCGTTGTTGCCGCACCACAGCGCCAGGCAGGCCCGATGGCGCAGCCGCCGGACCTGCTCCCAGACTTCGAATTCCAGGTTGGCGAGGAACTCCGGATCGGTCAGCGGGTAGACGCTGCAGGCGAACATGAAGTCCTGCCAGACCAGGATGCCGAAGCGATCGCAGGCGTCGTAGAAGGCCTCGGTCTCGTAGTAGCCCCCGCCCCAGACCCGGATCATGTTGTGGTTGGCCTGTGCCGCCGCGCCCAGAAGCTCCTCGAGTCGCTCGGGGGTGACGCGAGCCGGGAACGAATCGGCCGGGATCCAGTTGCTGCCCTTCGCGAAGACCGGCACGCCGTTCACGACGAACTGGAAGGACTCGCCCCACTCGTCGGGTTCGCGCCGGAGCGCTAGCGTCCGCAGGCCGACGCGCATGGTCCGGGCGTCCAGCCGGCGCCCGCCGCCGAGCAGTTCCACCTCGACTCGATAGAGCGGCTGGCCTCCCAGACCGTTCGGCCACCACAGCTCCGGATCGGCGATTTCCAGGGCCAGGTCGGCGACCGAGAGCCCGGCCGGCACGACCGACCGCGCCACGCCGGCGCGTCCGTCCGGGTGCTCGACCCGCATGACGGCCTCGAGTTCGCCCTCGCCGCCCGGCGCCCGATCGACCTTGACGTGCGCCGCGATCAGGGCCTTTCCGCCCTCGATCGACTGCGACAGCCGGACCTCGGCCAGGCGGCCGGAGCTCCAGGCCTCGAGCCGAACTCCCTGCCAGAAGCCGACGTTCGGCAGCTTTGGGCCCCAGTCCCAGCCGAAGTGGCACGGCGCCTTGCGCAGGTACGGCGCGCCCGCCAGCGTCTCGTTGGGCCGGTCGAGCGGGCGCTTCGCGTCCAGCTCCGCCCCGCGGCGCACGGCGGACCGGAAGACCACCGCCAGCTCGTTCGAGCCGTGCCGCAGCAGCCCCGCCACGTCCCAGCGCCACGTCCGGAACATGTTGTCGGCGCTGCCCAGCGGCGCACCGTTCAGGCTCACCTCGGCCAGCGTGTCGAGGCCGTCGAACACGAGATCGACACGCTCCTCGGCGGCCACGGCCGCTTCGACGACGAACTCCCGCCGGTACTCCCAGTCGCGCTCGGCGACCCAGCCGACGCGCAGCTCCTCGTCGCCGACGAACGGGTCGGAGATCCGTCCCGCGGCCATGAGATCGAGATGAACTCCGCCGGGGACCCGGCCGGGAAGCCACTCTCCGGTGCCGCACTCCCGCAGTTGCCAGGTCCCGTTGAGCCATTGCTCGATCACGCGTTTCCTCGCTTCGGGCGCACCTCTCACTCGGAGGGGCTGCCGTGCTATTCTGTCGCGCGGCGCCGCGATGGCGCCACGGATCGTGAGCGATCCCGAGCGCTCGCCCTGGGGCGAGAGGCGCGGCGATTACTCAGGCGATCGACTCGCTCCGGCGTAGCTCAGTGGTAGAGCGGGCGGCTGTTAACCGCTTGGCCGTAGGTTCGAATCCTACCGCCGGAGCCATTCATTCGAGTTGGTCGGTGCCCCATCCGAAAGCTGGTTCTGGTCGGTCGGCGCACGACTTGCCCAAGCAGCCGATCCACGTTCCGCCTCGCAAGATGACCGCGTGAACCCACGACGATGTCCCGAGCCTCGCGTCCGCGGGCGACGACGCGTTTCGCGGTCGCGGCGCGCCGTAGGTGCGCCGCGACCACTTTGCCGATGCTCGGCCCCGCCGCCGACGCCGAGCACGTTCCTCCCGTAGACCCCGCGTCGGGGTCTACGGGAGCGGCGACTGGTCCCAGTCGATGGCCACCTCGTTCATCTTGTCGGCCAAGTTGACGGCCACCGCCAGCTTCACGCCGGGCCCAAGGCCGCCTACCTTGGCCTGAGGCACGTAGTGGCCCATGACGGCCGGCCACGTGCCGTTGCCCGGAACCGTGACCTTCAACGTGAAGAGCCACTCCGGATCGTCCAGGTGCGCCGTCGCGTTCGGATTCATCTGCCGAACCGTCTTGCCGAGAGGCTGGCAGGTGGTGATCTCCGCGGTGCCGCGCGCACCGCTCGCCAGGACCTGGGCCGCGCTCTGGTGGACGACCTTCTGCGTCCCGGCCGTGACCCCGCTGACCACGTTGTCGAGGCTGGCGGTGGTGGGGTTGAGGTTCGTGTCGAAGCTGAAGTCGAGGCCCGGCTTGGCGCCGGCCGCCGGGCTGGCAGCGTCGGCACCGGAGTTGTCGCCCGATCCGTCGGAGCCGTTGGACGTGTGCCAGCTCTTGTCCAGGGGCGGGGCCGTCCGCGAATGGTCGACCTTGACGCGCTTGGGGTTGCTCGGCGAGATGATGATCGGGACCCGCTGACCAACGTCGGGATCCATGAAGGAGTCGAGCTGGGATCTCACATGGGCGATGACCGGCGCGCCGCCGCGAACCGGAGTGACCTCGAGCTGGAGGTCGTATATCGACGAGCCGAGGGTGCCTTCGCCGTGGCTCTCCATCATGCCGGTGTCTTTCCAGGCCCTGATGATCCCCTCGCTCCGTACGCCGTTCCTGATCGGGAGCGAGGCGCCCATGGTGTGGACGATCAAATAGATGATCCCGACGGCCACGAGAATCAAGATCACCACGAGCAATACGCCGAAGATCGCCCCTGGTATGCCGAAAGGTCCGCTTGGAGCCTGGACGGCGTCGATGGCCGCGAGCAGCTGAGCCGGAACGGCAGCCCCCGACGCCACCTGCACATTCATCTCCTCGCCCTGCCAGGGCGAGTTCGCCTGATAGCCATCGTCGAGCAGAGTGGAATTGTCCGTATCGATCGAGCCGACAACCGTCGAACCCGAGACGCCAAGCTCGATGATCATGGCGTTCTGGAAGGCGCTATCCAGGTCCTCGTCGCCGAAGGAGACATGCCGCCTGAGGCATCTTCCTTGCCCAGGGAGATGTCGACGTAGACGGGCGCGTTCAGCTGGCTTGGAGAGACTCGCCACGGCCGACTCGGCCTGTGGCCTTCGTGGCCGCGTCCAGGGCGCCTGGCCCGTCCCAGATGGGATCGTTGGTGAGGAACCCGTCGACGCGAGCCAGCGAGCTCAGCGTCCAGCCGTCCACGCTGGCCGATCCGTTGGCCTGCGCGCTGGACACGGCCTGCTGCTGGCTGGAACTGAGCTTGGCCTTGAGTGTGGGGAGCATTTCGAGCCCACCGCTTCCGGTGTAGCCGTAGATGAGCAGCCCATCGATGTTCCAGGGCCTGCTCCAGCTGGCTGGCATCCAGTTCGTTCTGGAGGTCGGCGGCGAAGTACACGACGACGCGCCCGCCTCCGTGGGCCTCGATGTCACTGGCCAGTGTCTCGGCGCGGGCCTTCTCGCCGGCCGACAGGACGTTGCCGTAGTCGTAGACGTGCTGGCCGGCCACGAGGGGCGGAATCGACGGATCGGCTGCCAGTGCGGAGCCGGCGACTCCGAGGCACGCCACGATCGCAACCAGACCAAACCCCAGCGCCGCCAGGAGCGGCCGTCGAGAAGTCCTCGGCTTAGCAGCCGGCACCCACCACATCGAGACCTCCTTGCCTGGCCGGCGGGATCTCCGCGGTGGCGGCGCCACCGCGTGGACGGTCAATTGCCATGAGAAAGGCCGCTGGCCCGTTCCGGGGAACATCGTGAATGCTTCGGCGGGTAAACACCCCCGGCGCTTGGACGGTGGCGCCGCGTCGACCCGAATTGCCGAGCCCCGTGAGCGTATCCGGAATTGCCGCGCCTGAGAAGAGTCTGGATGGCACGTGGGATGTCGACCTGCTGACACGTTCGGCCGGCGCCAGTATCCGGCGTGACCCCGAAACCTTCCGCCGGAACTGCGACCGAATAACGGCACCCCGCGCGCTCCGGCACCGAATGGGTTCAGTCTCGGCGATGGACAGACAGGAACTCCCAGATCAAGCGCGTGGCGTCGATCGTCGAGGTGACGCGACCGAAGATCGGCGGGATCCAGACGCGGGCGCTGGAGCCAGGCCAGGTATGGCCGCCGCCGTCGACACGATAGAAGTCGAGGTCACCCAGCGGGTTCGAGCCTCGCCAGCGCCGGACGGAGACGTCGGTACCGAGCGATTCGACTTCCGGCGACGAACTCACTCCGTTGAGCAGCTGCCAGAAGGCGGCCCAGTCGTCCACGCCGACGCCAGGCCCAGCCCGGTGACGCGCCATGAGCACTCGCGCGAACCCGCTGGCCTGGCCGCCGGCGTACGGAGCCGAGCGATCGGCGGACCCGTGGAAGGAGATCACGGGCACGGGGACCGAAGGTCTGACGCGGCTCGCCACGGAGACGCTGGCCGTGCCGGCAACCTGACCAATCCCCGCGATCGAATTGGGTCGCTCGCAGGCGAAGCGTCCGGCCATAGTCGACCCGTTCGACATCCCAACGAGGTAGACCCGGCCGCGATCGATTGGAATGCGACCGCCGACGTCAGCGATCACCGCCTCCAGGAAGCCAACGTCGTCGATCTCCTGGACGACCCCTCCGTACTTGCCGTCGTTCCAGATCTCGCCGACGGCCTGGGGCATGGCCAGGACGAAGTCGGCCGCATAGGCAAGCTCGGAAAGCCCGGTCCATCGATCGAAGCTGAGGGCGTCGATCCCTCGGCCGTGGAGCTGCACGACGAGTGGCCGCGGTTGGGCCGTCTCCGGCCGTGGAACGTGGAGCAGGTACTGCCGGTCGGACCACCGGCCGCCTGGAGTGCAGGCAATCGGGATCGCCACGGACGGACGACCATCGATCGGTTGGCTCATGACGCCAAGTTACCAGGGTCGACTCTTCCTGTTGGGTGCCGCCTCGGGCCGAAGCGAGGTCGCTTCGATCACCTCTTTGTCAGGAGGAGGAAGAGGGCGCCTGCGACCACGAGCACCGCGAACCCGGCGATCGCGACCCAGTTGCCCCACCACGCGTCCTTGTTGACCCGGCCGACCACGATGAGGATCGCGGAGACCACCGCCATCAGGGTCAAGAATGGGTGGTCCATCACACGAGACGGCATCTAGTTCCTCCTGTCTCTGTGGCCCAAGGGGGCCTGAACGTACTGGACCCGGCGGCGGGCGTTAGCCACGGTACGCATCCATGAACCGCACCCGGGCCCCGATGCGCATTGCTGCGTTGGAGTAGATGCGGCCGGCCAGCCAGGTCAGGCCGACGATGGATGCCGCGATCAGCGCTGCCGCCAGGCCGACCTGCCAGAGCGGCACGTCGCTGGCCGCCATCCGCACCGGCATGAGGATAGGGGCGAACGGCGGCAGCAGGGAGCACACCGTGGCCAGGGGGCCGCTCGGATTCGGCAGCGCGGCGTACATGAGCAGGTAACCCGCGATCTGGAGGATCGAGATCGGGGCGACGGCGCTCTGGACCTCCTCCTGGCGCGAGACGAGGGAGACGACCGCGGCATAGGCGGTGGCGTAGAAGAGGAAGCCGAGCAGGAACCACAGGATATCGCCCAGGATCGAGGCCACGCCCAGGGCCGGGATCTCGGCGACATTGGTCACGTGGACCGCGACGAGCGCGGCCGCGCCCACGATCGCAAGTTGCAGCAGACCGACCAGGCCGATCCCGATGACCTTGCCCGCGAGCAGGCGGCTTGGCTGGATCGTGGCGAGCAGGATCTCCATGATCCGCGTCGCCTTCTCCTCGACCACGCCCTGGGCCACCATGTTCCCGTACTGGCCGAGCGCGATCCAGAGGATTATTCCCAGGGCCAGGCTGGCGATCAGGTTCTGGGTGTCCTTTGGATTTGGGGGCGCCAGAAGCTGGACCGGGACCAGGGCCATGGCCGACCTGACCGCCGTCGGTGAGAGGCCGGCGTCGGAGAGGCGTGCGGCCTCCGCGGCCAGGGATAGGGCGGACTCTACGTTCGACGGGACCGCCTCCTTCGCCACGGCCGTCGGCGCGGCCGAGGTCCCGATCACGAGCACGTCGAGCGTGCCCGCCGTTACCTGCGCCTCCCCGGCGGTGACGTCGGCGATGTCGGTGACCGTCACGGGCACGCCCAGGGCAGCGGCCGACTCGGTGAACGTCGACTCGAGCCCCTGCGATCCGCCGCTGAAGCCCACCCGCACCGGGTTGGTCTTGCCGGAGAGCAGCGCCGCCGCGGCGATGCCGACGACGACGAGAACCGCCATCACGATGGTGCCGCCAACGAAGACCCGCGAGCGCAGGCGCATCCGGACCTCGCGGCGAGCGACGAGGACGATCGCGGGCAGGCGGCGCGTTCCGCCCAGGCTCACGAACCGCGCGTTCATGCCGCCGCCTCCTCGATGACCGTCCGGAAGATCTCGCCGAGGGTGGGCTCGACACGCTCGAACTCGCGCACCGGTCCGGTGTCCAGCCCCGCCTGGAGCAGCGCCTGATCGTCGACGCCCGGATCCAGCTCGAACAGCCGCCGCGTGCCGTTTGCCTGCACGAGCCGGACGCCCCGAACGCCGGCCTCCCAGTCGGCCGGGGCCCCGGGAACGTCGATCCAGCGGCGCTGCTGCCCCCCGGCCCGGAGCTCCGCGACGCTGCCGCAGGCGACCATCTTGCCGCGATCGATGATTCCTACCCGGTCGCAGATCCGTTCGACGAGCTCGAGCTCGTGGCTCGAGAAGATGACGGGAACGCCTGCGTCCGTCCGTTCGCGGAGCACGTCCGCCATCACGTCGACGGCGACCGGGTCGAGCCCGGCGAACGGCTCGTCGAGGACCAGTACATCCGGACCGAAGACCAGTGCGGCGGCCAGCTGGACACGTTGCTGGTTGCCGAGACTGAGCGCCTGGAGATCGTCGTTGGCCCGGTCCTTGAGGCCGAAGCGGTCAAGCCAGCGCACGGCCGAGAGCCGGGCCTCCGAGCCGCTCATGCCGTGAAGCTCGCCGAGATAGGCCAGCTGCTCGGCCAGTCGCATCTTCGGATACAGCCCTCGCTCCTCCGGCATGTACCCGATCCGCCTGCGTGCCGCGAAGTCCAGCGGCACGCTATCCCAGCGCACCTCGCCCGCGTCGGGAGCGAGGACTCCGAGCACGATCCGCATCGTGGTGGTCTTGCCCGCGCCGTTGCGTCCGACGAAGCCGAACAGCTCGCCGGCATGGACGTCGAACGTGAGGTCCTGGACGGCGACGGTCTGCCCGTATCTTTTCGAGATCCCACTGATCTCGAGCCTGCGATCAGTGCTCATCTATCCTCCGGCGCACCCGCTGCGCGTTTGCGTGTCGAAGAGTCCGCGCTTGCTTGCTCGGGGCTATCCGGCCGCCCAGGACGCCCAACCCGCCGGGTGCTTCGAGTAGATTCTCCACCTACTCGACGAGCTTGACCCCGGCCGAACTGCAGGCTCTCTGCAGGCGCTCGTCTATCGTGGCCAGGACGAGTCCACGCCTGGCGGCCAGTGCCAGGTAGGCGGCGTCGTAGGCGGTCAGGTCCAGGTTGCGCGCGAGATCGGACACCTCGCCCAGAGCCGCGTCCAGGTCGATCGCCTCGACCTGGATCGGTAGGGAGATCAAGAGTTCGCGGATGCGTGCGAGGTCGGCCAGGTCGAGACGGCCGCGCCGCTCGGCCGTCCTAAGGCCGTTGGCGACCTCGAGCGGCCAGATGGAGGGCACGAGCGCCTCTTCCTTGTTGAGCCGATCCAGCGCCGCGTCCGTGATGGGAGAGGCTTCGTCGGCAAAGCACCATGCGAGTGCCACCGAGGCGTCGATGACGAAGCTCACCGCCGCCCCTCGTCGATGAGTTCGCGAAGCGAGAGCCCGTCCAATCGGTGGCTCCCTCGGAAGGCGCGCAAGCCGGCAATCGCCTCGCTCGCCGTCAGATTCGGACGCGTGGACGCGGGACCGAGCACTGCCACCGCGACTCCATGCTTGGTAATGGCGATCGGTTCCCCGTTGGCGGCAACCTCGTCGAGTAGCCGGGGAAGATTGGTCTTGGCTTCGTAGGCCCCGACCTGGCGCATGTCAGTCTCCTACCGTCTGGTCTGAGACTAGTCTAAATGTCTGGTCAAGAGGCTGCGACTTCTTCTCATGCATTTTGGCGTAGACCGGGCCCGACTCGGCCGCTAGACTACTCGGCACCATGAACAGGAAGCCTTTCGACAGCAGCCTGCTCCTTACCTGAGGCGAGCCCCTTGTGGGTGCTCGCCGACGACCTCCTGCGCACCAGCAGGAGGTTTTTGTTTCCCCGACAAACCCCGCCTCGCGCGGCGACCAACGCGGACCCGACAGAGCAAGAAGGAACCTGAGATGCCTCCCGTACCCGCCCACTCGAAGAAGATGCCGGTCGAGAAGTACATGCCCTTCCGCCCCCTGCCGCTTCGCGTCCCCGATCGCGAGTGGCCGAACCGCCAGATCGAGCACGCCCCGATCTGGTGCTCGGTGGATCTGCGTGACGGCAACCAGGCCCTCATCGACCCGATGGATCCCGCCCGCAAGTTGCAGATGTTCAAGGCCCTCGTCGGCATGGGCTTCAAGGAGATCGAGGTCGGCTTCCCGTCGGCGTCGCAGCCGGACTACGACTTCATCCGCCAGCTGATCGACGAGGATCTGATCCCCGACGACGTCACCATCCAGGTCCTGACGCAGTGCCGCCGCGAGCTGATCGAGCGGACCTACGAGAGCCTGCGAGGGGCCGGGCGGGCGATCGTTCACTTCTACAACTCGGTCTCCGTGCTGCAGCGGCGCGTCGTGTTCCGCCTCGACCAGGCAGGCTGCAAGCAGATCGCCGTCGATGCCGCGAAGGTCTGCCTCGAGCAGGAGGCCCGGCTGCCGGGCACCGACATCCGCTACGAGTATTCGCCGGAGAGCTTCACCGGCACGGAGCTCGACTACGCGGCCGAGGTTTGCGCCGCCGTCATGGACGTCATCCAGCCCACCCCCACGCGGCCGATCATCCTGAATCTGCCGGCGACGGTGGAGATGTACACGCCGAACATCTACGGCGACGCCATCGAGTGGTTCCACCGAAACGTGCCGCGCCGTGATTCGATGGTCCTGTCGCTGCACCCGCACAACGACCGAGGCACGGCCGTGGCCGCGGCCGAGTTCGGCCTGATGGCCGGCGCGGACCGGATCGAGGGCACGCTCTTCGGTAACGGCGAGCGGACCGGCAACGTCGACGTCGTCAATTTGGCCATGAACATGTTCAGCCAGGGCGTGGACCCCAGGCTCGACATCAGCGACATCGACGCCCTGCGCCGGGTCGCCGAGCACTGCAACCGCCTGCCGGTGGAGCCGCGCCACCCCTACGTCGGCGACCTGGTCTACACGTCATTCTCGGGCTCTCACCAGGACGCGATCAAGAAGGGCATGGAGGCGCTCCCGCCCGACTACGACATCTGGGAAGTGCCCTACCTGCCGATCGACCCCAAGCACGTCGGCCGCAGCTACGAGGCTGTGATCAGGGTCAACAGCCAGTCCGGCAAGGGCGGCGTCGCCTACATCATGAAGACAGAGCACGGCATGGACCTGCCGCGCAGGCTCCAGATCGAGTTCAGCCGCTGCATCAAGGTGATCACCGAGGGCAGCGGCACCGAGATCACCGCCGAGGAGATGTGGGACGCGTTCGCGGCCGAGTACCTTCCGGCCTCACCCAGGACCCGGCTTGCCGGATACGAAACGGCGTCGAACGACGGGAGCGTCAACGTGAAGGCACGGCTTGCCACGGCCGGCGCCACGACGGCGATCTCCGGCGAGGGTAACGGGCCCATCTCGGCTCTGGTCCACGCCCTGCGCCGGGACCTCGGGGTCGAGGTGGACGTGCTCGACTACGCGGAGCACGCCCTGGGCGCGGGCGAGGAAGCCACGGCCGTCGCCTACGTCGAGGTTCGCTCCCACCGAGAGGTTCGCTGGGGCGTGGGCATGGACCCGAACATCACCACGGCCTCGATGAAGGCGGTCCTGAGCGCGCTCGAGCGGCTGGGTGTGGCGCTGGACCGCTCGCCCGAACTCCAGGCCGCCACGGACTGACCGGCCGAGGGCCGGCGGAGGCCCGGGCCGGCGGCCCGGGCTGGCGGCACCTTGCCGGCCGACCGCCTTGCCGGCCGCCGACTGCCGCGCGCCGCCGACTGCCGCGCGCCGTCGACTCGGCCAAATGCCGGCCGCCGATCGCCGCGCGCTCGCCAACTTAGCCAAATGCCGGCCCCTGTAGCGCGAGGTCCGCTCTTCGGGATAGCCGATCGGCGCAGGGCCGCGAAAAGGCGCCCGGGCCGGTCCAATCAGCGCCAAATGGCGACCAGGGCTGGCACCTGGCCAGAATCGGGCCGCCCGTCGGGCGCCTGCGGCTACTCGACCCTCGTCTGTCGGGCGTGAGCCTAGCCGCGCGCTACCCCGGCCGGCATCTGGCTAGATTGCGGCGGTTGGGCGGATGAGCCGCTGTGCCGGCCCCGCCCCGGCCGCGCCCCCAGGCCCCGCCTCGGCTCCGACCCCCGCCTCGGCGACGCCCCTCCCGCCCGTCAGCTTCGGGACTTGACGAACTCGATGATCTCCGGCAGGTAGCCGTGGGCAAGGCAAACCACCGTGTCCGCTCCGCCGTAGTAGATCGTCAGCCGGCCGGTCGGCCGGTCGAGCAGCGCCGCGCAGGGGAAGACCACGTTCTGTACGTCGCCGATCTGCTCGTAGGGCATCTGCGGCGAGATCAGGTAGTCCCGGCTGCGGGCGATTACCTTCCAGGGCTGGTCGAGGTCGAGCAGGGCCGCGCCCATCGAATAGACGAAGCCGTTGCAGGATGTCAGGACGCCGTGGTAGATGAGCAGCCAGCCTTCGGGAGTCTCGATGGGCGTGGGTCCGGCACCGACCTTGGTCGACTCCCACGTCCAGGCGCGCGTGGCCATGACCTGGCGGTGGCGACCCCAGTGGATCAGGTCGGGGCTCTCCGACAGGTAGATGTCGCCGAAGGGCGTGTGGCCGTTGTCGCTCGGTCGCGACAGCATCAAGTACTGCCCGCCGACGCGGCGCGGGAAGAGGACGCCGTTGCGGTTGAAGGGCAGGAAGGCGTTGTCGAGCTGGTGGAACGTCTCGAAGTTGTGGGTGTAGCCCACGCCGATCGTCGGACCGTGGTAGCCGTTGCACCAGGTTACGTAGTAGCGATCCTCGAGCCAGGTCACGCGCGGGTCGTAGGCGTGCTCGAAGCGCTCCTGGATCTCGCCGACGCGGGCGTCGGTGGCCTGCCACTCGATCGTGTCCGGATCGAGCGTCCAGTTGACACCGTCATCGCTGCGGGCCGAGTGGAGGTTCATCACGCGGGTCGTGTCGTCCACGCGGAAGACGCCCGCGAAGCCTTTGCCGAAGGGCACGACGGCCGAGTTGAAGATGCTGTTCGATCGTTCGAGCAGGTCCCGCTTGACGATCGGGTTTCGGCTCGACCGCCACACCACCGCGCCAGACCCGGCCGGACGGTCCTCCCACGGGATGTTCGGAAGCGCGGCGGCCGGCGGTTCGGCGCCGGCGGGCGATGCGTGTCGGTTGTCGGAGTCCATCGGGAACCTTTCGCTATTCGGGTTGGGGATCGAGATGAAGCGCGGCGGCCGTCTCCTGCCGAGCCAGGCCTCCGGCTGTGGCGGCGGCCCAGGTCGCTATGCGGGTTGTGGGTCGAGACGAAGCTCCGTGGCGGCATCAGGCCTTCCCACGAGCTCCAGAGTGCGGACGGTGTCGCGTTCCATGAGCGTCGGACGGACCAGCGTTTGGGTGACGCACTCCTTGCCGACCTCGAGCCGATGGGACAACAGGGTGACGGCGATCCGGCCCATTCCGACCTTGTCCACGGCCATGGTCGTGAGGGCGGGCGAAACGAACCCCGCCAGATCGATGTCGTCGAAGCCGATGACCGAGAGTTGTCCGGGAACGTCGATGCCCGTCTGGGTGGCGGCCTGGATGAGGCTGATCGCCACCGCGTCGTTGGCGCAGAAGACCGCGGTGATCTCGGGATGGGCCCGAAGATAGGCCACTCCGACGACGGCCGCGGACTCCGGCGGCCAGTACGGCGCGTCGATGTAGTGGCGCGCCAGCCCGGCTTCGGAGAGGATCTGCTTGTAGCCCCGGCGCCGCTGCAGGATGCTGGGGAACGCCTGCGGCTCCGTTGCCAGAATGCCGATGTTGCGGTGCCCATGCGAGACGAGATACCCGATCGCCGTGCGGGCTCCGCCGATGTTGTCGGTCGCGATGGAGTCGAAGGCGAGTTCGTCGTCATCCGAATAGGCGTCGACGAGCACGGACGGCGGCGCGTCCCGAAGGAGTTCGGCCGTTGCGTGCGAGAGGTGCGCGCCGACGACGATCAGGCCGTCGCAGGTCCGGTCGGTGACGATCCGAGGGACCTCGATGGGGTAGTAGTGCTCGTCGACGGGCATCGTCGCCAGCATCAGATTCATCCGGCGCGCCCGGCAGCTCTCCTCGATGCCGGCCAGCACGGGGGCGTAGAAGCGGTTCGCCTCCGGCGCATCGCCGTACACGGCCTTGATGACGAGGCCGATCGTCATCTGCTTCTTGTGCTGCCGCGACACGCCCGCGACGGGGCGATAGCCGAGCGTCTTGGCGGCATCGAACACGCGCGTTCGCGTCGCCTCGGACACGCCGCCCTTCCCCCGCAGAGCGAGTGAGACGGCCGCGGGCGAAAGACCGACGGTGACGGCAACGTCGGCCAGCGTCGCTGGCTTCGGACCGCGTCTTTCGGGCACGCCACTCCTCAGATTTACTGAACGTTTAGTGGATGATATCAGCCGGTCGTTTCGTGGGTCAACCTCGTCGGCATGGCCAATCGAGCGCAAAGGCGGCCGAATCGGTGCCAAGATGGCCCTCAGCGGCCCCGTGACGCCGACTGCCACTGAAGCTTTAGTTGCTTTATCACCCGCCGGATTGACAGGCTACTAAACGTGGTCTACTGTCCGACTGCCGATGCCCGGCCCCCCGTCACAGGGGCGACCCAAGTTGGTGATCCGGCATAGCCATGCGGGGCGTGCAGCGCGTCCGAGTGTGTTCGGGCACGTGTTCATGCGCTCCTCATGGGGAAGGAGGAAAGGGATGCAACTAGGCAAGTCCAGGGTTCTAGGTCTGCTCGCGGCTGCGGCCATCGTTGCCACAGCGTGCAGCTCGTCTAGCGCCACACCGACCACGGCCCCTGCGCCGACGACCGCCCCGGTCGTCACGCAGGCCCCCGCCATGGCCACTCCGACCGCCGCCGCCGCTGCGAGCGCGACCGGTCTTCCCGCAACTGACACGACTGTCTACCCGCGCTCGCAGACCCTGTACACCAGCGGTAAGCAGTGGGGCGCCCCGTCCACCTGGAACCCGCTCGATCCCAACATGGCGATGGGCGTCGTGGGTCTCCAGTACGAAACGCTCTTCCTGTACGACCCGATCAAGGACGTCTACACCCCGTGGCTCGCCACCGGCGGCTCCTGGGATAGCGCCAAGACGACGTACACGATCAACGTCCGCCAGGGTGTGACCTGGTCCGACGGCACGGCCTTCACGGCCGATGACGTGGCCTTCTCGATCAACATCTACCAGAACGCCGCGCTCGGCTCCGTGCTGTTCAACTTCGTCAACACCGTGACCGCCAACGGCAACAACGTCGTCGTCACGTTCAAGGGAACTCCTTCCTACCAGGAGTGGATGTCGGCCCTGTACAACATGCCGATGATCCCGAAGGCGATCTGGAATCAGTACGCGACCTCGCCCGACATTCTCAAGAACCTGAACCAGAACGGCGTCGGCACTGGCCCGTACATGTACAAGACGGCCGCCCAGGACCGCATGGTCTGGGTGAAGAACCCGAACTGGTGGGCGATCAAGGCCCTGAGCCTCAACGTCCAGCCGACGTACATCGTTGACATCGTCAACAGCTCGAACAACGTCGCCCTCGGCCAGCTTCTGTCCGGCGGCCTCGACCTCGACAACAACTACCTGCCCGGCATCGCCCAGATCGTCAACGGCGGGTATGGCGTTACGACCTACTTCGCGGATCCGCCCTACATGCTCGGCGGCAACACCGCGTGGCTAATCCCGAACACCAAGCACAAGCCGCTCGACGACCCGGCCTTCCGCCGAGCCCTCGCTGAGGCGATCAACCCGCAGGATGTCGTCGTCAAGGACTACGGCAACATCGTCGCCGCAGCCGACCCGACTGGCCTCCTGCCCGTGTGGAGCAAGTACGTCGACCAGGCGCAGGTCAAGTCCCTCGGCGCCGTGTTCAACACGGCGAAGGCCAAGTCCGATCTCGCGGCCGCTGGCTACAAGACTGGCAGCGACGGGATGGTGACCAACAAGGACGGCTCCGCCATCAAGCTGAACCTCGAAGTCCCCGATGGTTGGTCCGACTGGATGGAAGCGGAGAATCTGATCGCCGCTGACGCCAAGCTCGCCGGCATCAATATCAATCCCACCCACCCTGACGACGCCACCGTCGTCAACGACGAGAAGGGTACGTCTAGCGCGGCCCCGACGTTCGACCTGGTCATCAACAACGACGTCCAGATCGGCAACACGCCGTGGGTGTACTACGACTACATCTTCCGCCAGCCGGAAATCGCGGCCGGCGCCGCCCGCAACCGCAACTACGAGCAGTACGACAACCCGGCTGCCTGGGCCCTAGTCGAGAAGCTGGACCAGACGCCGGTCGAAGACACGGCCGACATGCAGTCGATCTGCTCGCAGCTCCAGAAGATCCAGCTGACCGACGAGCCGGTGATCCCGATGTGGTACAACGGCGAGTGGTCGCAGGTCAACAACACCTACTGGACCAACTGGCCGTCCAGCACGGGCAATCAAGTTCAGCCCGCGACCTGGAACGGCTACTGGCAGATGGGCGCCATCTTCATGCTCACCAACATCAAGGCAGTCGCCCAGCAGTAACCAGTAGTTGCTCTGCCCCTCCCCTCGGGTACACCCCGGGGGGAGGGGCTATTTCTGATCCGGGGATCCGCGAACGGGAGATCGCGTGCGACAGTACTTCGGGCGAAAGCTGTTCACCTACCTGATCACGTTCTTTGTGGCCGCCACGATCGACTGGATGATCCCGAGGTTCATGCCCGGCGATCCCATCGCATCGCTGGTATCGCAGACCAACGGCATCTCGCCGAAAGCGGCCCAGGCCCTGTACGACTACTACAACAACCTCTTCGGCCTGAACCAGCCCCTGCCGGC
The DNA here is from genome assembly GCA_963838285.1 of uncultured Chloroflexia bacterium. GTDB lineage: Bacteria > Chloroflexota > Limnocylindria > Limnocylindrales > CSP1-4 > Fen-1039. The sequence continues at coordinate 503,690 of CAWIQP010000004.1, read as the reverse complement.
GCAGTTCCTGAGTTTCTGGAGTTCGCTGCTGCAAGGCAACCTTGGACTGAGCGTGTACGGGCACGGCACGCCGGTGACGGACATGATCATGGCGGCGGTGCCGTACACGCTGGCCCTGCTTGATACCGGCGATCCTGTTGAGCTGGTACGCCGGCAACACCTTCGGGGCCCTCGCAGCTCGCCGCAAGTGGCTCGACAACGCCGTCCTGCCCGTGGGCTACGTCCTTACCGCTACGCCCTACATGTGGCTGGCGCTGGTCCTGTCGTTCGTACTGTCATTCAGCCTGCGGATCTTCCCGCTCTCCGGCGGCTACGGCTTCAACCTCGAACCGACGCTGACCTGGCTGTTCTTCACGGATCTGGTTGCCCATTGGGTGCTGCCGTTCTTCTCGCTCTTCCTCGTCATGTTCGGCGGGTGGGCGATCGGCATGCGCAACATGATCATCTACGAACTGGAGTCGGACTACAGCCGCTACCTGGAGGCGCTCGGCGCCCCACAGGGCTTGATCCGGAAGTACGCTTTCCGCAACGCGATGCTGCCGCAGATCACCGGCCTGGCCCTGCAGCTGGGCGTGATCGTCGCCGGGTCCCTCGTCACTGAGATCGTCTTCTCATATCCCGGCGTCGGCCATCTCGTGTTCGCGGCCATCCAGAGTGAGGACTACTTCCTCCTCCAGGGGATCTTCCTGTTCATCATCATCGGAGTCCTGTTGGCCAACTTCCTCGTCGACATCGTCTATGTCATCGTGGATCCGCGGACCCGCGTGGCCATGAGAGGAGGCACGGCGTGACGGCGGCGAGCAGCGCAACGACCAAGCCCAGCGCGGCGGTCGACGACGCAGACAAAGTCCCGGCTCCGCCGGCCAAGCGCACTCGCGGCGAGTTTCTCTTCTTCGCTCTTCGCTCGAAGAAGTTCCTCGTGTCGGTCGCCATCCTCCTGGCGCTTGCCATCGTGGCGATCGTCGGGCCGATCGTGGACTCCACCGACCCGCTGGCCCAGGCAGGTCTTCCGATGCGCCACCCCACGCTCGACGCCGGCAACTGGTTCGGCACGACGTACTTCGGCGAGGATGTCTTCGCCCAATTCGCCAACGGCCTGCGCGCCTCGTTCTTCGTGGGCCTTCTGGGCGGCGGGCTGGCCGCCCTGATCGGCATGCTCGTGGGTTTCGTGGCCGGCTACAAGGGCGGCTGGATCGATGAGATCCTGAACATGATCACGAACGTCTTCCTCGTCATCCCGACACTGGCCGTTCTGCTGGTTATCACCTCCTACCTGCAGGCCCGCGGCGTGATGTTCGAGGCCATCTTCATCGGCGGCACCTCGTGGCCGTGGGCCGCCCGAGCCATTCGCGCGCAGACCTTCTCGTTGCGTTCGCGCGACTTCATCGACCTGGCCAAGCTGAGCGGCCGGAGCGGGTGGAAGGTCATCGTCTACGAGATTGCGCCCAACATGAGCTCCTACCTGTTCCTGACCTACATCCTGCTGTTCGGTGGCGCGATCCTTATTGCCGCCAGCCTCGACTTCATCGGTCTGGGCCCGACCGGCGGCATGTCCCTTGGGCTCATGATGTACAACGCCGTCACCTGGGCTGCCCTGCAGCTCGGGATCTGGTGGTGGTTCATACCGCCCGGCATCGGCATCATCGCCACCGTCGGCGCGCTCTACGTCATGAACGTAGGCCTCGACGAGATCTTCAACCCCAAACTCAGGGATATCTGACCCGTGAGCCTCAAGGTTACAGACCTCAGGGTCTATTACAGAACGCTGGCCGGAGACGTAAAGGCGCTCGACGGCGCGACTTTCTCGATCGCGGACAAAGAGATCATGGGTCTCGCAGGCGAGTCCGGCTGCGGCAAGTCCACGCTTGGCAACAGCCTTATCCGCCTCGACGGTCGGATGAAGTACATCGGCGGCAGCGTCAATCTCGACGGAGCCGAGTTGCCCATCTGGGACAACGCCGGCATGACCGAGTTCCGCTTCCGGGACGTTTCCGTGATTCCGCAGTACGCGATGAGCGCCATGAACCCGACCCGCAAGATCGGGAAGATGACGGAGGAGTTGCTCGAGTCGCGGGGCGAAAGCTACCGGGACATCAAGCCCGAGTTGCTGCGTCGCATCGACCTGGTGGGGCTCGACCGGGATGTGCTCAAGCGCTACCCGATCGAGCTTTCCGGCGGCATGAAGCAGCGCATGGTGATGGTCATCTCGACGCTGCTCGACCCGTCCCTGCTGATCGCCGATGAGATCACATCCGCCCTCGACGTCTCCACCCAGAGGGCAGTCGCGGAGACTCTCGTGAGCTTCCGCGATCACGGCTTCGTCAAGAGCATGATCGTGATCACTCACGACGTCTCGATCCTGTACCAGACCGCCGACACGATCCTGATCATGTACGCGGGCAAGCTGGCCGAGAAAGCGTCGACGAAGACGATCATCGACGGCTGCCAGCACCCCTACACAAAGATGCTGATCTCATCGCTTCCGGAGGTGGGCATCCGGTACGCGAACAAGAAGCTGAGCGGGATTCCCGGCAGCCCTCCGTCGCTGTTGAAGCCGCCTACGGGATGCCGATTCCGCGATCGCTGTCCGCTCGCCTTCGACAAGTGCGTCGAGGAGCCGCCGTTCGTGGAAATCGCCACCGACCACTCGGTCGCCTGCTGGAAGGTCACTGGAACCGATGCTTAGCCTCGACAGGGTTACAAAGCTCTACAAGGTTGGCACCTTCGGCGGGAAGGACATGGTCGCCGTCCGGGACGTCAGCTTCGACATCGACGCGGGCGAGGTCGTGTCCCTGATCGGCGAGAGTGGCAGCGGCAAGACGACCGTGGGCAAGATGATCCTGAAGTTGATCGACATCAGCCGCGGGTCCATCTCCCTCGACGGGCTCGACGTCGCCTCCATCCACGGCGCGGGCGTCAAGTCCTACTACCGGCACGTCCAGGGCGTCTTCCAGGACCCGTTCAGCTCATACAACCCGATCTTCAAGGCGGACCGCGTGTTCCGCTTGATCAGGAACGAGTACTTCGCGGACGTGCCCGCCACGGAGTGGAGCGACAAGGTCGAAGCCGCCCTGCGCGCCGTGACGCTCGAGCCGGACCAGGTTTTGAACAAGTTCCCTCACCAGCTCAGCGGCGGCCAGCTCCAGCGGCTGCTGGTCGCCCGGGCGCTGCTGCTCGAGCTCAAGATCCTCGTGGCCGACGAGATCATCAGCATGCTCGACGCATCGACCCGCATCGACGTTCTGAACATGCTGGCCGAGCTCAAGAGTCGGGGAATGGGCATCTTGTTCATCACTCACGACCTCTCGCTTGGCAACTACATCAGCGAGAAGACGGTGATCCTGCGTCGGGGCGTAGTCGTCGAGATGGGCGCCACGGACAAGGTCTTCGCAAATCCCACTCATCCTTACACGCGGATGCTGGTGTCGTCGGTGCCGCAGCTCCACAAGAAGTGGGTTCAGATCGAGGCGGAGTTGCCGGCACCGATCTCCGGTCGCGGCGGGTGCCTCTTCCACGAGATGTACCCGCTGGCTGGCCGCACGCCGGACGACGCCAACCAGCCGACCCTGGCGAAGATCGAGGAAGACCATTTCGTGGGCTGCTTCGAGCTTCCGAGCGAGAAGGCCAGCCTGGTCGCCTGAGACGGCGGACGGCAGTTCCGAGCCTTCGGGCTCGGGACGTCGGCCGGCGCCATCGGTTCGACATCCTGGAGAGCGACCTCACACGGGGTCCCCGTCCAAATGAGCGCGCTCGATTTGAGCGCACTCGCTGTTACCTCGCGCCGAATGGACGCACTGGGGGCGGACGGCTCGGGTTCGGAGAGCCGAAAAGACCGCCCGCGACGCAAGCCGGCCCTCCGGATTTGACAACGCTTCCGTTACTGTTCGGGGCGTGACTCTCATCGGCGAGATCCGTTCCAGGGCGGAGGCGCTCGGCGCTCCCGCCATCGGTCGCTGGCTCCGAGTCGTGGGGCCGGCCTGGGTCGTGATGCTCGCCGACGTGGACGCGCCGAGCGTAATCACGGCCGGCAAGGGCGGCACGGAGTCCGGGTACGCGCTGCTCCTACCGTGCTTCGCCATCGTGCCCGTGCTCTTCGTGGTGCAGGAGATGACCGCTCGGCTCGCCCTGGCCACGGGCAAGGGTCATGTCGAGCTCGTTCGGTCTCGGTACGGGCGGCGCTGGGCCGCGGTCTCCGTGCTGGGCATGGCAGTGATCAACTTCGTCGCCTACGTGGCCGAGTTCGCCGGCATCGCCCTGGGCGCGGGGATCGTCGGCATCCCGGCGCCGATCGCGATCGTCGGCGCGCTTGCGATCCACGCCTCTATGGTCCTGACCGGCAGCTACTCCTGGTTCGAGCGGCTCGCCCTGGTCCTGTCGCTGGCTCTGTTCAGCTTCGTAGTGCTGGCAGTGGCCGGCCGACCCGATCTGGCCCATCTGGTCTCGGATCTGAGCCCCGTTCCGAGCGACGTGCCGCACGACTACTTCGCCCTGGTCGTGGCCATCGTCGGCGCCTCCGTGATGCCCTGGATGCTCTTCTATCAGCAGTCCGCCAGCGTGGACAAGCAGCTCCGCCGTGAAGACCTGCACGGGTCGCGGGTGGAAACGCTCCTGGGGGCGGTCGCCAGCCAGGCCCTCATGGCGGCGATCGTAATTGCCGCGGCTGCCGCCATGCAGTCGGCCGCGCCGGTAGCCGCATCGGCCACGAACCTCGCCGACCTGCCGGAGGGCCTGGCTCGACTCGCCAACGGCGGTGCCGGCTGGCTTATCGCCATTGGCCTGATCGGCTCGGGTTTGCTGGCCCTCGTCGTCGTGTCGCTGTCCGCAGCCTGGGGGATCGGGGAGCTGATGGGCTGGCCGCACAGCCTGAATCTGAAGCCCAGCGAAGCTCGCCGCTTCTACGGCGTCTACTTCGTCGAGGTGATCCCGGCCGCAGCCGTCGTCCTCGTCTCGGCGGACTTCGTACGGCTGTGCGTCGGAGCGATGGTCTTCAACGTAGTCGTGCTTGCGCTGCCGCTGAGCTTCCTCGTGCTGCTGACCAGCGACCGTGAGCTGCTGGGCGATCTCGCGAACTCGCGCCCCCAGGCTGCGGTCCTGTGGGCCGTGACGGTGGTCCTGCTCGTCGCGGGCATATTCGCCATGGTCCAGTACCTGGCCTAGGGCCTCCGGCGGAGCCGCGGCCCTGACGCCGCGCGCTCGTGGGCGGGGCTCGCCCCGGCGCCCCGCTCGTCGCCCGGCGCCCCGCTCGTCGCCGCGCTCTAGCTACGCCGGCGCCGCGAGCAGGACGGCTCTTGCGCCGCCGGCTCTCTCGGGCGAAACTATCGCTGCTCGACGACCGCTGGACCAGAGGCGGAACCGGCTCGTCAGCCCAAAGTTCGCGGCCGGGGTTTATCCCCTACGGCGCGACTGCGGAAGGGCCGGAACACCATGGATCGCACTCGTGTTGTCATCATGGGAGCCGCTGGGCGCGACTTCCATGACTTCAACGTCGCCTATCGCAACGACCCTGGTACGGAGGTTGTGGCGTTCACGGCCGCGACCCAGATCCCCGGTATCGCCGGGCGGCGCTATCCGGCCGCACTGGCCGGCCCGCTGTATCCGGACGGCATCCAGATCGTGGCCGAATCCGAGCTGGAACGGCTTCTGGCGACCGAGCGAGTCGACCTGGTCGTCTTCGCCTACAGCGACGTCGCCCACGAGCACGTGATGCACACGGCCAGCCGCGCCCTCGCCGGCGGCGCCGACTTCGAGCTGCTCGGCCCGGCGCGGACGATGCTCCCGAGCACGAAGCCCGTCGTCGCGACGGGCGCCACGCGCACCGGGGCGGGCAAGAGCCAGACCACTCGCTACCTTGCCGCGCAGCTCGAGAAGCACGGCCTCAAGGTCGTGGTCGTTCGCCATCCGATGCCCTACGGCGATCTGATCGCCCAGAGGGTCCAGCGCTACGCCACGTACGCGGACCTCGATCGCTACGAAACCACGATCGAGGAGCGCGAGGAGTACGAGCCCCATCTGGACGCCGGGCGCGTCCTGTATGCCGGGGTCGACTACGAGGCCATCCTGCGCCAGGCGGAGACCGAGGCGGACGTCGTCCTGTGGGACGGCGGCAACAACGACTTCCCGTTCTACAAGCCGGACCTGTTCGTCGTCGTCGCGGACCCGCTTCGGGCCGGCCACGAGCTGCGCTACCACCCCGGCGAGACAAACATCCGCATGGCCGACGTGGTCGTGATCAACAAGGTCGATTCCGCCACTCCGGAGCAGGTTGCCGAAGTGCGGGCCAACGTGGCGGCTATGAACAGCCGTGCCCGCGTCATCCTGGCGCGGTCCGCGCTCACCCTCGTCGGCGGCGAAATCGCCGGGAAGCGGGTTGCGGTAGTCGAAGACGGCCCGACCCTCACCCACGGCGGGATGACCTACGGCGCCGGAGTCGTGGCGGCGCGGCGGTTCGGGGCCGCCGATCTCGTAGATCCGGTTCCGTTCGCCGTCGGCGAGCTGGCAGAGACGCTGCGTCGCTACCCGAACCTGGAGCACCTCCTGCCGGCCATGGGCTACGGGCAGGGCCAGATGCACGAGCTCGAGACGACGCTGAACGCCATGCCGGCCGACCTGGTGCTTTCGGCCACGCCCATCGACTTGACGCGAGTGCTCAAGCTAGAGAAGCCCGTGGTTCGCGTCCGCTACGAGCTCGAGGAGCTTGCGGGCGACGCGGCCGGGCATGAGCAGTCGAACCTCACCGAACTCCTCGCCCCGATCGTCGAGCGTGCGCGCGGCAACTCGACGTCGGGTGCGCGCCGCTAGCTGGAGAGCACCGTCATGACGCGCCACCTCCTGACTTTGGATTCGCTCGGACGAGACGGGATTCTCGTCAACCTGGAACTGGCCAGCCACCTCAAGGCCATCAAGGGGATGGCTCAGGATGCGCTTGCCGGCGGGCGGGTCGGGCTCATCTTCGACAAGCCGTCGACGCGGACGCGCGTCAGCTTCGAGGCCGCTTCCTGGGGTCTGGGCATGCTGCCCATAACCCTCCGCGCCGACGAGCTCCAGCTCGGCCGGGGCGAGACCGTCGCCGACACGGCCCGTGTCCTGTCCCGCTACCTCAGTGCGATCGCGATCCGGACCTTCGAGCAGTCCCGGGTCGAGGAGCTCGCTCGCTACGCCACGATCCCGATCATCAACGCCCTGACCGACGATCACCATCCCTGCCAGGCCCTGGCGGACGTCATGACCCTCCAGGAGGAGTTCGGCGAGCTGGCGGGGCTGCGGGTCGCGTTCATCGGCGACGGCAACAATGTCTGCCACTCGCTGATCCAGGCGGCCGGATACCTGGGCTTCACGCTGGCCATCTCCACGCCCGCCGGGTACGAGCCGAAGCGCGAGATCGTCGAGGCCGCTCAGGCCCATTGCCGGACGAACGGCGGGGCCATCGAGCTGGGCCACGACGTGCGCGAAGCCGTGCGCGGCGCCGACGCCGTCTACACGGACGTATGGGCCAGCATGGGCCAGGAGAAGGAACGCGAGGAGCGGGCTCGGGTCTTCGCCGGTTACTGCGTGAACGCGGAGCTCATGGCACTCGCCGCGTCGCGAGCGATCTTCCTGCATTGCCTGCCGGCTCACCGAGGCGACGAGGTGACCGACGAGGTGATGGACGGCCCGCAGTCGAGAGTCTGGGACGAGGCCGAGGATCGCTGGTACACGGAGCAGGCGTTGCTCTACACGCTCATCACCGGCGAGAACCGCCCGGACCGTCTGGGATGACTCGCCTGGCGATCGCCCTCGGCGGCAACGCCCTGATACGGAGGGGCGAGCCGGGCTCGACCGAGGTCCAGCGCCGCAATCTCGTGGAGGCGGCGCGGGGCCTGGTCACGCTGGCCGAGGGCAGCCGGGCCGAGATCGTCCTCACGCACGGTAACGGGCCCCAGGTGGGCTTCCTTGCCATCGGCGCGGAGATGGCGGCATCGGTCGTGCCGGCGCCGCCTCTCGACGTGCTGGGCGCGGAGACGCAGGGCCAGATCGGCTACCTGCTGGCCCAGGCCCTCAACGACGCATTCCTCGAACGAGGCCGCCGGCGCGAGATCGCGGTCATCGTGACCCGGACCGTCGTCCCGGCGAACGACCCGGCTTTCGCCAATCCCACGAAGCCGGTCGGGCCCATCTACGACGAAGCCACCGCCCGCGAGCACGCCGCGGCACGCGGCTGGAGCATCGCCCCCGACGGCAAGAACTGGCGGCGCGTGGTCCCGTCCCCGCCGCCGATCCGGATCGTCGAGGCCGCATCCATTCGCTCGCTTGTCGACTCGGGCGTACTGGTGGTCGCCTCCGGGGGTGGGGGAGTGCCGGTCGTGGAACTGCCCGACGGCCGCTTCGAAGGCGTCGAGGCGGTGATCGACAAGGATCTGGCGGCCGTCGTGCTGGCCCGGTCCGTCGACGCGGACGGACTGCTCCTGCTGAGCGACGTCGACGCGGTCTATCGGCGCTGGGGCACGCCGCGGCAGGAGCCGATCCTCCGGCTGTCCGTCGACGAAGCCCTTGAAGGGCTTGCCGCGGGCGCCTGGCCGTCCGGATCGATGGCGCCCAAGGTTCGGGCGTGCGCCCAGTTCGTCCAGGGCGGCGGTCGCTTTGCCGCGATCGGCGCGCTGGAGAACGCGGTGGCGATCGTCAAGGGCAGCTCCGGAACCTGGTTTGGAACCGATGCAGTGGGCCTGCCGCGTCGCGCCGCATAATCGCGGCGCGTAGGAGTCGCGCCGCATAGTCGCGGCGCGTCCGCCGCCGACCCGGACCGACCGGACCGACCGGGGCAAGGTTCCGGGAGTGGGTCAGCCCTGTCCGCTCGCGACGGAGCCGAATCCCAGGCGCGCGGAGTACTTGTCCGCGAACTCCGCCCGAACCGCGTGCAGATCCTCCGCGGGAATGTCCAGCTCGCTGGCGATCTCGTCGAGAGTCGCGCTCTCCATGCCGCTGATGGCGTCGTCGGCCGCGCAGACGCGGAAGCAGGCCCGCAGGACGGTCATGCGCTGGCCCGCGTTGGAGAGTTCGCGGAACTCGCGTGTGACCAGATAGTCGCTCGTACCGCCCGCGGTCTTCTCCTGCAGCTTGGCCATCTCGACGACCAGGACGGCCTGAGATGAGTCGAGCCCGGAGCCGGTCAACTCCTGCTCCATGGCCTCCGTTTCGGCGTCGCTGATCTCCAGATCGGCGTAGGCGGCGCGCGCCAGGACGTAGGCCATGCCGGCCAGGTATCGCGCCTGGTCGGGTGGAAGCGCCTCGAGCCTGGTCACGATGTGTCGGACGGCCTCCGTTTCGTCGTCGAGCGCGGGAGGTCGCGGAACGATTGCGCCGCCGGACTCTCCCGGGCGATTGCCGAGGAAGCGCATGAACGACATGGCCACTCCTTAGATGCTGGCTGCGGGTCGGCGCCTGGGCCGATGGAGCTCAGGCGTGGGTGAAGAGCAGATGGACTTCCATGGTGCCGTGGTCGTCAATCGAGAGCACCGAGAAGCCGGTCGGCTTCTGGATCGAATAGTCTGAGAAGACGATCGGCAGCGTGCCCGTCACCGCGATGATGCCGCCTTGCCGGACGGCCTGCAGCGACATCGTGACCGTTCTGGTCACGCCGTGGAGCGTCAGAGCGCCCGTGGCGTTCACGCTCACGGAGGTCCCATCGGCCGGCAGCGTACCCAGGTCGATCGGCCCGGTCAGATCGAACGTGGCGGTCGGGAAGCTGTTCGTCTCGATCGCCTGGTGAGTCAGCTGGTTGTCGCGCTGCGGGTTGTCGCTGACGAGAGCGGTCAGGTCGGCGGTGACCTGGACGTTGCCGACCACGGCGCCGGTGAGGGTCATCGATCCGGAGACCTTGGGCGTCCGGCCCACGGCGGTGTGGCCTCCCACGCCTACGAGTTGCTCCTGCACGCGGTATCCGGCGAACGACGCGCTCCCGTCGGCAATCGAGCCGAGGCTCGTGTTCACGTTCCAGGTCCCGTCCAGGGACGCCGGGGCCGCGACGGCGGCGCCCGCGGGAATGGCCGGAACGCCGGCGTCGACGGCGGCCGGGCTGCTGGGACCGATGAGGATGTACCACAGGCCGTACCCCCCGGCGCCGAATGCCAGGACGACGATCGCGACGATCGCGACCAGGAGCAGGTTTCGCCGGCGCCGCGGTCGAACGGCCGCGGGGGACGGGTTGGCGGAGGATGGCTCTGTCATATCGAAGGCCTCAGGCGCGGGACATGCCCGGCGAGTCCGTGGGCTTCGGACCAACTCGGAAAGTACGGTCGGTCCCTGAAGGCCGGTTGAAAAGCAGCCTGGTTGCGCGCGTGGTGGAACTCGTCTGTCGCGGGCGCGTGGGTCGTCGCGGCAGGGCGGCTGGCCCGTCGCCCCGCGCCGGCTCCAACACGGTCCGGCCGTGGGCATGCCGCTCTCCCTCAGGCGGCCTCGTTCCATGACCGACTCCTAATCGATCGAGGTCTCCGGGCAGGCTCCGGGGGCGCCGAACCAACGGGATGCACCAACGGAGAGAGCAATGCCGACCATCTCCTGGGATCCGTCGATGTCGACCGGGGTCGAGAGCCTCGACGACCAGCACAAGCAGCTCATCGCCTGGCTGAACGACCTGCTGGCGGCCATGAGCAAAGGACGCGGTCGCGGCGAGGTGGAGAGCTTGCTGGCCAGGCTGGGCGACTACGCCGTCATGCACTTCGGCAACGAGGAGGAATGCATGACCCGGTATCGCTGCCCGGTCGCGGCCCAGAACGCTGCCGCCCACAAGGACTTCGTCGCCACCTTCTCGGCGTTTCGCGAGGAGTTCCAGCGGACCGGGGCGACCGCCCATCTGGTCGTTCGAGTGGAGAACGAACTGATGCGCTGGCTGACGGGCCACATCAAAGGGACCGACACTCAGCTGGCCGTTTGTGCGAAGGCCAGGGCCTCCTAGCCCGGCGCTGCCCTGGGCACGTCGCCAGGCAGCTCGACGAGCTGTGAATTCCACAAACGCCACCACGTCGATCGTCGCATGCGAGGCGGGACTAGTGGAGTTGGGGTCAAGGTGAAGAAGTACCCCCGGACGGGTTCAGGAATCTTCAGCAAACCGGCCCCAACCGCACCGATTCGATCTCGACCATGAGGGATTCGTAGCCCAGTACTGCCTGAACGGGTGGTTGCCCTCCGTCTGGACACTGTGACCTATGGCCCATTGTCTGTAGCATGGGCTTGGGCGATTGTCACGTCGCTCCAAACGCATCGAGCCTCTACCGTCCGGAGGAAAAGTCGTGCGGTACACCCACTTCACTCGCACTATCGCTATACCTGCCGCAGTCGCCTTCGGACTGGCGCTGTACCTCGCATCGATGACGTGGCAGGTGCCCGCGGTCCGGGCAGGCTCCGGTCCGCTCGACGCTCAGGCCTCCGAGATGGTTCGTTTGATCAACGGCGTGAGGGCGACGGCCGGCAAGCCGGCGCTGGCGGTTGATCCTTTCCTGGCTTCGAAGGCTCGCGATGGCGCGATCCCCTGTCCGGACGACGCGAACCAGACGATCGCAGGCCGGGCCCAGGACTTCGCCGCTTTTGGGCAGATGTCCCACGACCTGCGCCTCTGCGACGCCGCTACCTACACCCTGTCCGGCACGCTGTTCGTTTCCGTACTCGAGAGCGCCTGGGGCTATGGGAGCGTCGGTGAGATCGACCTCGTGAACGGCGGATACGGCAACGGCGCCTACCTCTACTCGTACAACGGCTGGCAGACCTGGACCTACTCCACGACCGGACACGGCATGGCGGGCTGGCAGTCGTCGTCGAGCCACTGGAACATCATCATGGGCGGCTACGACCGCGTCGGATGCGGTGCCTGGGCCAGCGGCTCGAGCTACTACTACGACTGCGCGTTCAGCGCCGGCGGCCCGAACGGCGTGGTGGCGCCCCCGACGAAATCCCCCTTCGACAATCCGATCCCGACGGCGGCGCCTCCTGCCCCGACGGCCGCACCCGCGGGCCCGACCGCCGCGCCTCCCGCCCCGGCCCCGGCTCGGACGAAGGCCCCGGCCGTAGTGAAGGCCACGCCCAAGCCGACGCCCAAGCCCACTCCGACCCCCACGCCGACACCGACGCCCACGCCCACTCCGACCCCCACTCCGACACCGACCCCCACGCCGACACCTGATCCCACCGCAACCGTGGCCGCGGCTACCGCGACGCCCGCGCCCACCACTCCGAGCGACCGGATCGCGATCCTGCAGGTGGGCAGCGGTAACGGGACGCCTCCGACGAACGGCCTGATGCAGATGCCGGCCTCGATCGCGCTCGCGGTGGCCCTCCTCTCGGGCTCCGCGTCGGTGATGCTGTCCGGCTGCTACATGTTCCTCTCGCTTCGCCAGCGCCGACGCCGGGAGATGGCGGGCTAGATCCGGGCCGGCCTCAGGGTCGGTCGCGGAACCGGAACGACGAGCCGACGAGGATCACGCCCAGCGCGATGATCGCGACAGGCCATGTCAGGTTGAGGTCGAAGCTCGGGTCGATCTGATGCCAGGCCAGCATGCCGCCGACGAGGATGAGCAGCAGGCCGAAGACCAGGCCCGGCCCACCGTGCTCGTGTCGGTAATCTCGCTTTTCGGCGCGCCGCTGCCACCTCTCCTGGCGCCGCTGCCAGCGCCAATCGCTGTTCCACGCGCTGTTCCACCCGCCGCCGGGGGCCGGAGCGGGGGGAGTGCCGGAGGCCGCCGCGTTGGGATCGGCCGGCTGCGTCGTGCCCGGCTCGGCCGATCCGGTCGTGGCGCCCGGCGTGGCCTCAGGGGCGGGGCCAGGCGTCGGCGGCGTGAAGCCGGCCGCGTAGCCGATCGGGGCGCCGCCCGGGGCCCAGGGCGACTGCGGCGGCCACTCCGTCGGTTCGAGCGGGACGACGATGATCATGATCAGGTAGGCCCAGAAGGTCAGCGTGCCGGTGAAGAACACCGACAGGAACCAGATGATCCGGACGATGACGGGATCGACGTCGAAGTAGGCGGCCACGCCGCCTGCCACGCCGGCAAGGATGCGGTCGTCGGCGGAGCGGTACAGGCGTCGTGGGTTCACTTGCAGCCTCCTGCTGGGTGGAGCTTCAGGCTCCCGAGACTAGTCTCGACGGTGAGGTTGGCTTTGTGCGGGGCAGTGCTGTAGTTGGGTGTCTGCCACACGGCGCCGGTGTGGATGAGCCCAAGTTCGCTGAAGTCGCTCGAGGAGAGACTGTCGCTCGCCGTCACCTGAACGCCCAGGGCGGCCGGCACGCACACGTCGAGCGATCCCAGGTTCGTCTTGAGGTCGCCCGACAGATCGGACGAACCGTCGAGCGTGACGTATGCGGCGCCGAGGTTCGTCGAGACACTGAGGTCGCCCACCTTCGCGCCGGTCAGGTCGACGTGGAGCGAGCCCAGGTTGAGCGTGAACCGAGCCGAGGCCAGGCTGGCCGATCCGAGGCTGAACCGCGCGTCGCCCATGTCGAGATTGGACGTCAGATCGATCTGCGTTCCCTGGGGCAGTTCGATCTGCCAGTCGTCCTTGCCGCGGTCGAAGGACCACCCGTTCGTGGTGGACGAGTCCACCCGCAGCCAGTTGGCGTTGGAGTCGACCTGGGGGGCGTTGCCGTCCGCGCCGCTGGCCGTAACGTGCCACTGGCCGTCGGTCGAGGTGGCGATCGTGGCCGAACCGCACTGCAGGTCCAGGTCGACGGACGAACTGCCGTCGAAGGAGCCCGATCGGGAGATGCTGTTCGCGCCGTTGCCACCGCCGCAACCGACGTTGGGCCCGATGGCGAGGGCGCTCCCGAAGACGAGACCGAGGCAGATCGCCACGACCAGGCCGCCGACGAAGAAGGCCGGCGTGCGCGACAGGACGATACCGAGGCCGATGCCTACCAGAACCAGCGGCCACAGCTGCCACGCATCGCCGAGAGCGGCGCTGGAGACGGCGCCCTGGTGGTATGCGAGGGGCACCGCTCCCAGGATGATGAAGAAGACACCCCAGTTGAGTCGACCGCGGTCAACTCTCATTGCACCACCTCTCCCTGGTAACCCGTCGCTCGAAACGAGGTTGGACGGCCGGTCGGGCCGGAGTCCGGCGGAGCCGTCGGACGTCTCGACGAGGATCAGAATACGCGCCCGGGTTTCGCCGCCGCGTCATCCGCTGGGTGGGCGGGGACGTCATTCGCGAGATCGAAACGGGGTCGTCCGCAAGCTCGGCCGTGATAGCCTGAGCGGCGACGGCGAGATCACGCGTGGCGTTCTGGAGAGGCGAGCGATGCGGCTGAGCGAGTGGCGCAAGACGGCCCCGAACAAGGAATTGTTGGGTACGCAGGTTCTGCCGGTACTCAAGTCCGTGCTCGTGGATCTGGGCACGGAGGCGGATCCGGAATGCTGGGTCGACTGGGGCGAGGATCCCGAGACGAGGTATTCGGTTCTCGCGCCGACGGTCGCCGGCGTCGTGAGCGTGGCCGTCCGTCTGGGCGGTCCGGACGAGGGTCCGAGGGCCGTGGCGAAGCTGATCCGCTGGCCCAAGCTCGTGGTCAGCGAGCTCTCGATAACCGCCGCCGACGGGCATCGCGTGGTCGCGGTGCAGGTCGAGAACAGCGTCCTGAAGGGCGTTGACGGCGAGGCCGACCGGATCTGCGAGTTCGTGCGCGGGCTGATCGCCGGGATCGACGACCGCCTCCCGACCGCGGTGCCGATCGCCGTCGTGCGCGAGGCCGCAGCCACGGCCACCGTGGCGACACATCCTGCCCGCGCGGAGGCCCCTGTTGCCGCCCCAGCCCCGCCGCCGGCGGCACCCGGGCGCCCGGCAGCCGCGCCGAAGCCATCCGCGCCGGCCGCGCCGAAGCCGCCGTCCGCCACGACTTCGGCCGCGAAGCCGACCGCGCCCACCGCGACGAAGGCGCCCGCCTCGGCGCCCGTTCCCACCCCGGCCTCCGTTCCCGCCCTGCCCGCGCCGGCAGCGCCCGCAACGTCCAAGTCGCTTGCGGTGGCAACTCCGGTCCAGAAGCCCGTCCCGACGCCTGTCAAGGCCGCCCCGGAGAAGCCGGCCACCCACGCCGCGCCGCACGCGCCCGCGGCTCCGGCCGCTCCGGCCGACGCCGGGCCCGGGCCGTCTCCGGCCGCCCCCGCGCCTGCGCCAGCACCCACTCCGTCGGCCGCGCCCGCACCCGCGCCCGAAGTGGCGGCGGCAAAGCCGAAGCCCAAGCCGATCGCCGCGCGCGCCGCGGCCGTGCAGTACCGGGGCCATCCCGCGGCAGCGCCGATTTGCCGGACACCGGAACCCGCCGCGCCGGAGCCCGCGGCCGATCGATCGCATTGGATCAGCCCGCATCCGATCGAAGAGCCTCTGGCCCACGATCCGGCCCGTCCACGGCCCTGGAAGCCTTGACGGCCGACTCTCCCGGCGGGCGGCCCGTCCCGGCGCCAATTCGGGCTGTCGTCTTCGACCTGGACGGGGTCCTCGTGGACACCGAGATCTGGTGGTACGAGGTCCGGGTCGAGTTCGCGGCGGCTCTGGGCAAGCGTTGGACCGAGGCGGACCGGGCAGCCATGATGGGCTCCAACACGCGCGAGTGGGGCGCCCGTATGCGGCAACGCCTCGAACTCACGATGTCCGAAGACGAAATCGAGCGGGCGGTGATCGACGGCCTGCTGGCGCGCTACGCGAGGGAGGGAGCCCCCGAGATCGACGGAGCGGTGGAGGTTGTCCGGCGGCTGGCCGGCCGGTACGCGCTCGCGGTGGCGTCCTCGTCGCCTCCGAAGGTCATCGTGGCGGCCCTCGAGGGCCTGGGGGTTCGGGACGCGATCGGGACGATCGTGTCGTCGGACGAGGTCGCGGCCGGCAAGCCGGCCCCGGACGTCTTCCTGCTGGCGGCGCGCCGGCTGGGCGTCGAGCCCGGGGCGTGCCTGGTCGTGGAGGACACGTTGCACGGCGTCCAGGCAGCGCGCTCGGCAGGAATGCGCGTTGCCCTCGTACCGAACGCCAGCGTTCCGCCGGCCGCCGGGGCGATGGAAGCGGCCACCTGCTGTTTCGAGAGCATTCGCGATCTCGATCCCGATCTGGTCTGGGGCGCGTAGGGGAAAGGAAGAGGCCCCGCCACGAGTGCGAGGCCTCTTCTGGATTCCCGGTTTGTGGCGCGACCGCCCCGGAGTCCCGGCGCGCTTCGCCGGAGACTCCGTGCGATCTGTCTAGCTGCGGTTGACCAGTGCCAGCAGGCCACCCACGGCACCCGCGATGCCGCCGCCGATGCCGACGTACAGGCCGTAGCCCATCGCAATGCCGGCTTCGCCAGCGAGTCCGCCCATGGCGTTGATGGTGTCGTTGACCTTGCCGTAGGCGACGTACTCGGCCGCGATCACCAGGGCGCCGCCGACGATGGCGCCGAGCGCGAACAGCATCGGCATGCTCGTGCCACGGCCGAAGCGCATGAGCAGCAGCAGCCCGCAGGCGGCGGCGACCGCGCCCCCGATCAGCACGTAGTAGCCGCACGCCAGCGTCGACGTGTCGGTGATGTCGATGGGCTTCATGTCCGAGCCCATTCCGGTCAACCAGGGAAGCCAGGCCGACACGATGGCCACGGCACCGCCGGCCAGGGCAAGCAAGGCGGCGATCTGGCCGGTGCTGGAGGCCGCGGGTGCCATGACCGGAGCGCCGTACTGAGGCGGCAGCGCCGTACTGCGATGAGGCGCCGTACTGAGGCGGCGCGCCGTACTGCGGTGAGGCGCCGTACTGAGGCGGCGCGCCGTACTGCGGTGGGGCTCCGTACTGAGGCGGAGCAGGTGGCGCCTGAGGAGGTGGAGCCGGCTGCTGCCAGGCCTGCGCGGCAGGTGCCGGCGCTGCCGGCGGTGGCGGGGGAGCCGGCTGCGTCCACGCCGGTCCCGCAGGCGCGGGCGGTGGCGGGGGAGCCGGCTGCGCCCAGGCCGGAGCGGCCGGCGGTTGCGGCGCTTCGACGACCGGCGCTTCGACGACCGGCGCTTCCGCGACGACCGGCGGCTCCTCGACCGGCGCCTCCTCGGCCGGCGGTGGCGGAACCGCGGCGAACTCGCCGGACGGGGAAGACGGCACGGCCTCGGGGAGGCGGGCGCCGCATATGGCACAGAACTTGCCCTGACCATCGATCTGGGCGCCGCAGCTTGGGCAGACCATGACGACCTCCGCTTGGTATTCCGGCAACGGGGCGGCTAGGCGCAGAACCGTGGCCAAAACGATACGAGACGCCGCAAGCCATCTGCAGGGCCGTTCGGCCCTCCGGCTCCGCCTGTCAATTGCCGGTGACGCGTCGTACCATCACCAATCGAGAGAGGGCGGCCGGGCGATCGCCGGAAATTGCGGGTCCCCATGCTGCGGCGATGGTCGGGCGACTCTGGAGCAGGCTGAACGTGACCGTCTCAGATCAGCCACCTTCTAGCGAGGCCGTGTCCGGCCGTGCCGATCAATCGGCCGGGAGTTCGAGCGCGCCCTCCGGCGTGGAGTCGCCGAAACCCGGCCGGCTGGCGCCGGCTCTGGCCGCGCTGATCGTCCTCTTCGGCCTGTCGGTACTGGCCGGCTGGTTCCTCGGTCTGCCTCTCCTTACCAGCTGGCTGACCGGCTCGGTCGAGACCAAGATCAACGCCGCCATCTGCTATGTGTTGCTGGGGCTTGCGCTGGGCCTGCGGCTGGCCTGGAACCGGCGCTACGTGTCGCTGAGCGCGGTGCTCGCCCTCTTCGTGATCGCAATCGCGGCGGCAACGCTGTTCGAGCACGTGACCGGTATCGGCCTGGGGATCGACCAGGCATTCCATTCCGACACGGCGAGCGCGGCTTCGCCATATCCGGGGCGGTTCGCCGCTCAGACCGCGATCGCTTTCCTTGGCGCGGCGTTCGCCATCCTGACGATGGGTCGCCGAATCCGGGGCTTCTACGTCACGGAGGCGCTGGGTCTCGCGTGCGGAACCATCGGTGGGATCTCGCTCCTGGGATATATGTACGGGGCGCCCGCCCTGCTGTCGGTGGGATCCGCCAGCCAGATATCGCTGCCTTCGTCGTTGGCGTTGATCGCGACCGCCGCCGCGCTCGTGGCGTCGGACCGAGACCACGTCCTGGTTCGGTTGTGGGCGGACTCGGGGATCGCGGGCCAGGTGCTGCGCCGGATCCTTCCGGCCGCGATCCTCGTCGTCCCGGCAGGCGCCTGGATCCGGCTCGTCGGCGAGCGAGCGGGCCTGTACGACGAGAGCGTCGGCCTGTCGATCATGGTCGGGTTCGAGGCGCTGATACTGGTCGCGGTCGGGGCCTGGACTACCGCGCGGGTCCAGCGACTCGAGGAGGAGCGCCTGACGGCCCTGTCGGACCTGATCCGGCTCGGGTCTGCCGCCTCTACCCCGCTGATCGAGACGGCGCCTGTCGGCCTGGCCGTCCTGGATCGGGACCTGCGCTACCTGTACGTGAACCCGGCGCTGGCCGCGGTCGGCGGCCTCGCCCCCCTGGTGAGCCTGGGTCAGCGCATCGATCGGATGGTGCCCGCCTTCGCCGGCCGGGCCGCGGCCGCCCTCGCGGGTGTCCTGGCCGACGGAGTCGCCATCCGCGAGGTCGAGGTGAGCGGTGAGACAAGGTCGGGCGACCGCTCGGGGACCTGGCTTCTCGGCGCGGAGGCGCTGCGCGATTCCCAGGGTGAGACGGTGGGCCTCGCCATCAGCGTCGTGGACATCACGGAGCGCAGGCACCGCGAGCAGGCGCTCGCCGCCGTGGCCGAGATGCAGCGCCAGACGCAGGCGATCGGAGAGTCGATACCGTTCGGCATCTGGCTGGCGGAGAAGGACGGCCGCATGAGGTACCTGAGCGACTCGTTCCTCGAGATGTCCGGCCGGACGATCGAGCAGGCGCGCGATCTGGGCTGGATGGAGACGCTGGCGCCCGAGGTCGTGGAGCAGACGAAGCGCGACTGGGCCGAAACCGTCGCGGCCGGGGCGCCCTGGAATCATGAGCTCCTCGTCCAGGGCGCGGACGGCCGGCGGTTCACGCTCCTCTCCCGCGGGTTTCCTGTTCGGGACGAGTCGGGCGCGGTGACGAGCTGGGCGGGCATCAACCTGGACATCACCGATCGCGTGGAAGCCGAGGCATTCCGTGAAGCCTTCCTGGGCATCCTGTCGCACGAGCTCGGGACGCCGGTCACGTCGATCTATGCGGCCAGCACGCTCCTGTCTCGACCTGGCCTGGACGATGCGCGCCGGGTCGAACTGATCGGCGACATAACGCACGAGGCCGAGCGTCTGCGGCGCCTGGTCGAGGATCTCGTGGTCCTGGCCCGCACCGAGCGGGGGACGATCCAGGTCCACACCGAGCCGGTGCTGCTCCAGCACCTGCTGCCCAAGGTGTGCGACAAGGAGAGGCGGCGCTGGCCCGACTGCCGCTTCGAACTGAGCATCGCGGCGCCGCTGCCGGTGGCCCGGGCCGAGGACTCGTTCGTGGAGCAGATAGTGAGAAACCTGCTCGGCAACGCCGCGAAATACGGCCCGCCCGACGGCCCGATCGAGCTGATCGCCGACGCCCAGGACGGATGCCCGCGCGTCCGGGTGCTTGACCGCGGGCCGGGCGTCGATCCGGCGGAGGCGGAGCGGCTCTTCGAGGTCTTCTACCGCTCGGAGCGGACGGCCCGCGTGGCCGGGTCGGGAATCGGGCTGTTCGTAGCCCACAGGCTCGTCGAGTCGATAGGCGGGACGATCTGGGCGCGACCCCGAGAGGACGGCCCGGGCGCCGAGTTCGGCTTCCGGCTGCAGCCCTTCACCGACGACGCGGCGTAGGCGCAGCGCCGGCGAGCCCCGGCATACGCAAAGGCAACCCCCGCCCGGTCATGGGCGGGGGTTGCGTCCTGGGGGGAGCGGGTGGTTCTACTTGAGGGCGTTGCGGCAGGCCATCGCATCGGCGATCGCCGACTTGAGATCGTTGCGGGCCTGGACGAGTGCCGTGCGGGCGGAGTTCAGGACCGGGCCGGCGGTGCCGCCGTTGTACTGCGCCGGAGTCAGCGGCAGCAGCTGTGCGGGCAGCGGGGTGGCGAGACCGACGGCGGCCGTCACGGACGCGTTCATGGCGTCGAGGTCGGCCTGGGCCGCGCTGGTGTCCTTTCCGGCGGCCTTGGCGGCGGCGATGCGGGCGGTGAGGTTGGTGTTGACCGTGGCGAACTTGGACTGAGCGGCGAGGACCGCGTCGGAGGCGTTGACCAGATTCACCTGGGGAGCGACCAGCAGGTAGACCCGGAAGTTCGTGGCGATCTCGACGATGTCGAGCCTGAGCGCCGGGATGGCGGTCTCGGCGTCGATGGTGGCCTTGAGGCTGGTGAGCCCGGACGTCGTCGAGGCGATCTCGGCGTTGAGGGCGGCGGCGTCGGAGCTGGTCATCACTTTGGACGTGGAGATCTTCGACGAGAGGTTGGTCAGGGTCGTGAAGCGGCGGTTGATCTCGCAGTCGCCGAAGGCTCGCAGGGCGTCGACGGTGCCGTTGGCGTGGGCCGCGGCGGCTTCGGTGGCGCAGACGCCGTTGCCCGAAGGCCCGGTCACGGGAGGGGCGGCGGTGACCACGCCGGCCGAGACGAATAGCAGCGAGGTGCCGAGGGCGAGACCCCCGACGAGAGCGGTGAGACGGGACTTCATCGGATTGCTCCTTTGCAGAGAGGGGTGGGACCAAGGAAGGGCGGCTACTCGCCGCCGGCGTCGCTGCCCGAGAGCGAGCTGTTCACGCCGTTGAGCAGGTTGTTGAGGTCGTTGAGCTGACCGTCGAGCGGGTCGGTGGTTACGGCGGGAGCCCTGGTAGCAGCCGGAGCGGCAGTCGCGGCGGGTTCGCTCGGCGCGGCGGTATCGATCGGCGCCGGCGTAGCGGTCGCGACATCGACCGGCGTCGGGACGGGCGTCGGAGCCGCCTGAACGATCTCGCTGGACGCGGCCGCCTGAGTCGGACTCGCCGGCTGCACGGCAGGCGTGCCCTTGGCGCAGCCCGCGGCCGCGACGCCGACGAGCAGAACCGTGGCCACGAGTCTGGTGAGGGAGCTGAGTTGACGGTTCACCTGGTTGGTCTCCTTGTCCACTCGGTCTGAGCTGACACTGGAGATCCTCGGGTCGCCGCCTTCGGGCTGTTCGGGGCGCAGGTAAGACGACTGTAAGGTCGAGCGGCCGGCCGAGGTGCCCGAAGGTCGTCGACGGAGCCCCAGGTGGAGCGAGAAGAGAAGTCTCGATGTTGGGCCGGAGACTTTATGGGGTATCCTTCCTATCTGCGGTTCATACGCAAATAGGAAGAGATGGAGAAGATCGAAAGCTCCGAGGTCGCGGACCGACTCGAGCGGTTCAGGGCGGCGGCGAAGGAATCGGGCGTGAAGCTGACGCACCAGCGCCTGGAGATATTCCGCGAGATCGCCTCGAGCCGGGAGCATCCAGACGCCGAAACCATCCTGCGTGCCGTTCAGCCTCGCATGCCGACGGTGTCTCTCGACACGGTTTATCGGACACTCTGGCTGCTCAACAGCCTGGGGCTCGTCTCCACGCTCGGCCCGCGTCGCGACAGCCTGCGCTTCGACGCCAACGTCTCACCGCATCACCACTACGTCTGCATCCGCTGCGGGCGCGTTCGTGACTTCGAGAGTCCCGAGCTCAACGTCCTTCCCATTCCGCCTCACGTGACGGGCCTTGGGAGCGTCGTCGGGTCCCACGTCGAGGTCCGGGGCGTTTGCGACGAGTGCAAAGCGCGCCAGACCTGACAGACCACAGCCCATCACGAACGAAGGCCGCAAGCCACCTGGAGGAACAAGTCATGGCCCAGAAGAAGAAGCTGACCACGGTCGGCGGCGCGCCGGTCGTCGACAACCAGAACGCGATGACCGCCGGGCCTCGCGGCCCGATGCTGCTGCAGGACGTCTGGTTCCTCGAGAAGCTCGCTCACTTCGATCGCGAGGTCATCCCCGAGCGGCGCATGCACGCCAAGGGCTCCGGGGCGTTCGGCACTTTCACGGTCACTCATGACATCACGAAGTACACGAAGGCCCGCCTCTTCTCGGCCGTCGGCAAGAAGACCGATATGTTCGCGCGCTTCTCGACCGTGGCCGGCGAGCGCGGCGCGGCCGACGCCGAGCGCGACATCCGCGGCTTCGCGATGAAGTTCTACACGGAGGAAGGAAACTGGGACCTGGTCGGCAACAACACGCCGGTCTTCTTCCTGCGCGACCCGCTCAAGTTCCCCGACCTCAATCACGCGGTCAAGCGAGACCCGCGCACGAACATGCGCAGCGCGAAGAACAACTGGGATTTCTGGACCTCGCTGCCCGAGGCGCTCCATCAAGTCACGATAACGATGAGCGACCGGGGCATTCCCGCCTCCTACCGGCATATGCACGGGTTCGGGAGCCACACGTTCAGCTTCATCAACGCCGCCGGCGAGCGCTACTGGGTGAAGTTCCACTTCGTCACGCAGCAGGGCATCAAGAACCTGACCGACGCCGAAGCCGAGGCGATCGTGGCCAGGGACCGAGAGAGCAACCAGCGTGATCTCTACGAGAGCATCGAAAAGGGCGACTTCCCGCGCTGGAAGCTCTTCATCCAGGTGATGCCGGAGAAGGACGCCGCCACCTGCCCGTACAACCCGTTCGACCTGACCAAGGTCTGGTACCACAAGGACTACCCGCTCATCGAAGTGGGCGTCATGGAGCTCAACCGCAACCCCGAGAACTACTTCGCCGACGTCGAGCAGGCCGCCTTCAACCCGGCCAGCATCGTCCCGGGCATCGGCTTCTCCCCGGACAAGATGCTCCAGGGCCGCCTCTTCTCCTACGGCGACGCCCAGCGATACCGGCTCGGAGTCAACCACGGCCAGATCCCGGTCAATGCCCCGCACGTTCCCGCTCATAGTTTCCACCGCGACGGACAGATGCGCGTCGACGGAAACTACGGCGGCACGCTCGGCTACGAGCCCAACAGCTACGGCGAGTGGCAGGAGCAGCCGGACTTCGCGGAGCCGCCCCTCGCGCTCGACGGCGCGGCCGATCACTGGAACTTCCGCGAAGACGACGACGATTACTACACGCAGCCAGGGAAGCTGTTCCGGCTCATGGCCCCGGCCCAGCAGCAGGTGCTGTTCGAGAACACCGCCCGCGCCATGGGGGACGCGCCGAAAGAGGTCAAGGTCCGCCACATCGGCAACTGCCTGAAGGCCGATCCGGCCTACGGTGCTGGTGTCGCGAAGGCGCTCGGGATTCCGCTCGCCGACGTACCCAAGTGAGATAGTCTCGGCCGCGTGCGGTCGTGCCGGCGGGGTCCCTCGGCGGGCCCCGGCAGGCCTCCCCGCGCCTCTGGGATTAGCCCGACATCGGCCGGGCCATGCCGGCCTCGGTGCGTTCGGTCGCCACGTTGATGCATTTGGCGCACCTGTGCCGTTGAGCTGATATGGCCCTGTTATTGCCGAACCGCCCACAGGTCCGGAGAATGTCTTCGGGGGATAGGCGTATTTCGGGCGGGGTTGGAGCTTGATCGTCAGGGTCCTCGAGGGTCGCGTCCAATCGGGGCGGATTGCCGTCTTCAGGGAGCAGGCTCAACGGGCGCTCGACGACGCGCGGCGGCACGACGGGCTCGTCTACGCCCAGATCGGACGCCAGGCCCACGCGGACGGGGGCCAGGAGATCATCTTCGTCAGCGTTTGGCGGGACCTCGAAGCTCTCTACCACTGGCTCGGAGGTTCCGACCTCCTGAACACGCCGATGCTCAGCAACGGCAACTCGGACGTCTTCGAGCGCTTCGACGTCCAGCACTACGAGGTTTGCGAGCTGGAAGGCGCGGACCTCGCTGCCCCGACTGCCGCCTCGGAGCTTGCCGCGACCAGCGCCACCGCGGGTGTTGGTGCCGGGAAGGCCGCCGTTCCGTAGGCGCCCTCCGCCGCCGGGGGCCGCCGCCATTCGAAGCCGGCTGCCTGCGCCGAGCGGTTACTCGCCGCGGGGGGTCCTGAACGCCGACGCGGGGCGCCGCCGGCCGCGGCCTGTGCGCCGGCGCACCGGTTTCTCGGGCGTCGGGCGGTCCGCCGGCGGGAGGGCCTCGGCGGGGCTCCGATGAGGCGCTATGCCACGTTGTGTGCGGGCCCCATTCCAAGTACGGTATGCCGAACCTGGGACGCAGCGAGGGTTCGATCAGGGTCGGCTATGAACGTCCACGAAGCGCTCGACGCATGGCAGGCGCAGTACTCCGGCCAACCGCCCGTTGGCTTCATGCTGCGTTTCTCCCACGAGTCCGTGTGGACCCGGATCCACTACCTGCGCGACGGCGCCGATCCCGCCACCGTCGACGACGCCCGCCTCATCGCATCTCGGTTCGATGCCGTCTCGAGCGCTCTGTTCACGGGCACGACGGTCCTCGTGCTGGCCATCCATCTCGATCCACGCCACGAGGACGCCACCGACCTGCGCGCCCTCGGCGCGACCGAGATCTCACCGCCGGAGACCTGGCTCGAGACGCTCGGCGAGTACCTGCCGGACCCCAGTCGGGCAGAGTTCGTGGCCACGACGCTCCTCTGGCAGCGCGGCTGCCTGGACCGCCTCTGGCTGGCCGTCGCGCGCGACGTCGTCGGCCGGATCGCCGTCTTCTGCCCGGCCACCGGTGACGCGTTCTGCCCGTACGGCGGGGGTGCGGACGTCTTCGTGTGGGGCACTGAGCGCCGCGGCAAGCTGGGAGACCGATTCCGCGCCTGGCTGCCGAGCGCCGGACTGCCCGGCTCCTCGACGACCCGTCGGCCGGCGAGCGGCGTCGCGGTCGAACGGCGTTAGCGGACCTGGGTGGCGCTCGTCCGGTCGCCGCACGACTAGTCGCGGTTATCCCTAGGGGTCTTCCCCGGCCGGACCTCAAGCCGCCCGCCCGCACGACCGACAATCCGTAGTGGAGGGGCCGACCCACCAGCAAGGAGCTTTGCGTGGACGGCTTGTCATCCGTGCAGTTCAGCGCCGCTCAGATAAGCGCCGCAGGGCTGTCACCCATCCAGTCCCAGCACCAGCGCAGTCATCCGGCAATGGATGCGGCGGCAAAGCTGCTGGGCATGAGCTCGAGCGATCTACGCTCCGCGATGCAGAGCGGCCAGAGCCTCGCAGCAATCGCCTCGTCCAAGGGGATCACCCAGGATCAGCTGACCGCCGCGATGGCTGCCGCGATCCAGCAGGCCAACCCCAACATCTCCGCCGACCAGGCCACCAAGGTGGCGACGGCGATAGCGACTCGAACTCCGCCGGCCGGCGGACCTCCTCAGAGCGCCGGACAGGGGACCGACACGGCCGGGTCGACTCAGGGCACCGCCGGGACGACCGCGACCCAGGGTCATCATCATCACCACCACGCCCGCGCGGCCGCGATGGACGCCGCGTCGCAGCTGCTCGGGATGAGCACGAGCGATCTGACGTCCTCGCTCCAGAGCGGTCAGAGCCTCGCCTCGATCGCGTCCTCCAAAGGCGTCAGCCAGGACGATCTCGTCAACGCCATGGCGACCGCCCTCCAGGGTGTCGACTCGAACCTCACCGCGGACCAGGCCACGCAGCTGGCTACGCAAATGGCCACTCAGACGCCGGGGACGCAGAATCAGCCTTGGGCGGCGGGCACTCAACAGGCCGCCGGCACTTCGTTCAGCATCACCGCTTGACACGTTGACAAACAAACGAAACAGCCGGCCGCGGAGGGGGGAAGCGGCCGGCTGTTTCATATCCGTGGCCGGGTTGGTCGAGGAGGCTCTCGCCCCGGCTACCGCCGAATTGCAGCAGCCGATCCTGATGGATCGCTGAACGGCCCGCAGTTTAGGGGCAAACCCTCGGCCGCTCGGCGCTTCCGGGGCGCCGCTGCTGGGTCGCTCGGGCCGCTGGGCGCTGCCGGGCCGCCGCCGCTGGGTCGCTCGGGCCGCCGGCGGGCCCACGCCGGTCTCCGCCCCGCGCACTCCCCGCGTCGGTCCGACGTTCGCCGTCCGCCGTTGTGGATCGCCGCCGGACCGGCCAAACTAGGCCCATGAGCTCAGACAAGCCGACCCTGCCCGCCGCCCCGACCAGGGCCGACATCGCCCGCTACCGCGAGAACCTCCAGGGCGAGATCGACGCGATCGCTCTCTACTCCCTGCTGGCCGAGAAGGAAGACAGCCGCGCCGTCAAGGACTTCTACGCCCGCATGGTGGAAGTCGAGACGATCCACGCCGGCGTCTGGCGTGCCCAGCTCGAAGCCGCCGGCGTGAGCACGAGCGGAATGGGTCCGGCCTGGCGCGCCCGCGTGCTGATGTTCGTCGCCCGCCACTTCGGGCCGAGCCTGGTCGTTCCCACAATCGCCGAGCGCGAGGCCTCCGACGAGGCGATGTACGACGATCAGCCCGAGGCCCTCGCCCGCATGCCGGGCGACGAGCGATCCCACGCCCGGCTCTTCCGCGAGCTGGCGTCGGGGCACGGCGTCGAGGGTGGCGCGATTGCCCGCATAGAAGGCCGCCACCGCGGCAGCGGCGGCAACCAGCTTCGGGCCGCGGTTCTCGGCGCCAACGACGGCCTGGTCTCCAACCTGAGCATCTCGATGGGAGTGGCCGGTGCCGCGACCGGTGCGTCGGCGGGCGGGAACCCCGTCCTGATCGCCGGCCTGGCCGGCATGATGGCCGGCGCGCTGTCGATGGCCATCGGTGAGTGGTTGTCGGTCCAGAGCGCCCGCGAGCTGTACGCCCATCAGGTCAAAGTCGAGCGCGAGGAGCTGCTCCAGGTTCCCGACGAAGAGGAAGAGGAACTCACGCTCATCTACCAGTCGAAGGGCCTGACGGCCGAGCAGGCCCGCCTGATGTCCAAGTCGATCGTGGGCGGTGAGATCGGGCGGGCGGTCGACACACTCGCTCGCGAGGAGCTCGGCATCGATCCGGACGAGCTCGGCGGGTCCGCCTGGGTCGCCGCGATCACCTCGTTCTTCCTGTTCGCGATCGGGGCGATCGTGCCCGTGTCGCCGTTCTTCTTCGCCTCCGGCACGGCCGCGGTCGTGGCGTCGATAGTCGTCAGCGCCGCGGCATTGATGCTGGTCGGCGCGGCGATCACCGTCGTCACCGGCTCGAGTGTGCTGCGGACGGGCGGACGCCAGGTGTTGCTGGGCATGTTCGCGGCCGCGGTCACGTTCGGTCTGGGGACGCTGGTCGGGCACGCGGTCGGCTGAGCCGGCGGCGCCGCGCGGCGCCGATCTCCTCTCCGTGCGGCGGAGCAGCGGCGCGGCGCCGAATCGGGTTCGGGCGGGCAATGCCCCGCGAGTGGCGACCTGGAACGTCCGTAGCATTGTCGGTGACACTAGATCGGAGGAATGGGCCCCGTCCGGGCTCGCCATCGTCCCGCAGGCCGCCCGGCGCGGAGCCCGCGCGGAAATCGGGTACAGTCATGGTCTAGCCACGAGCCGGGAGCCGCGTCAGGTGAGCAGTCAGGAATCGACCACGCCCACGGGAGCCACGCCCACGACGACCGCGTCCGGGGGAGCCATGCCCGCAACGACCGCGTCCGCGACGGCCGCGCCGGAACGGGGCGATTTCATCCGGGAGATCGTCGCCGCCGACCTGCGGAGCGGCAAGCACCAGACGATCGTTACCCGCTTCCCGCCCGAGCCGAACGGCTACCTGCACATCGGCCACGTCAAGGCGATCGCCATCAACTTCGGCATCGCCCGTGACTTCGGCGGCCGGACGCACCTGCGCTTCGACGACACCAACCCAGTCAAGGAAGAGCAGGAGTACATCGACAACATCCAGGAGGACATCCACTGGCTGGGGTTCGACTGGGGCGACCACCTCTACTACGCCTCGGACTACTTCGGTCAGCTCTACGAGTGGGCCGTCTACCTGATCAAGGCCGGCAAGGCTTACGTGGACGATCTCACGGCCGACGAGATCCGCGAGCACCGTGGCACGCTCACCGAGCCCGGCCGGCACAGCCCGTATCGCGATCGTTCGATCGAGGAGAACCTGGACCTCTTCGAGCGGATGCGCGCCGGCGAGTTCCCCGACGGAACGCGAGTGCTGCGGGCCCGGATCGACATGGCCTCGCCGAACATCAACCTGCGCGACCCGGTGCTGTATCGGATCCTGCACGCCGAGCACCCGCGGACCGGCAACGAATGGTGCATCTACCCGATGTACGACTTCGCACACGGCCAGTCGGACGCGATCGAGGGCATCACCCATTCGCTCTGCAGCCTGGAATTCGAGATCCACCGGCCGCTCTACGACTGGTTCATCGAGAACCTGCCGGTGCCGCACAAGCCCCGCCAGATCGAGTTCGCGCGGCTCAACATCACGTACACGGTCCTCTCGAAGCGGTTCCTGCTGCGACTCGTCAAGGAAGGGCGCGTGCGTGGCTGGAACGATCCGCGGATGCCCACCATCGCGGGTATGCGGCGGCGCGGCTTCCCCGCCGAGGGCCTGCGGGACTTCGTGGCCGGAGTCGGCGTCGCCAAGGCCGACAACGTCATCGAGTTCGGTCAGCTCGAGCACGCCGTTCGCGACGTTCTGAATCGGAGGGCCGTCCGCCGTTTCGCCGTTCTGGACCCGCTGAAGGTCGTCATCGAGAACTACCCCGAGGGTCAGGTCGAGCAGATGGAGGTCGTCAACAACCCCGAGGATCCGTCTGCCGGGACCCGCAAGGTCGCCTTCTCGCGCGAGCTCTGGATCGAGCGCGAGGACTTCATGGAGGAGCCTCCGGCGAAGTTCTTCCGCCTGGCTCCCGGCCGCGAAGTGCGGCTGCGGTCCGCCTACTTCGTCACGTGCACCGGCGTGGTCAAGGACGCGGCGGGCAAGGTCGTGGAGCTGCGCTGCACGTACGACCCGGCGACGCGCGGCGGCGACTCGCCCGACGGCCGCCGGCCCAAGGCAACACTTCATTGGATATCGGCCGCGCACGCGACGCCGGCCGAGGTGCGGCTCTACGACCATCTCTTCACACGCCCCGATCCGGGCGCCGACGGCGACCTCTTCGCCGACCTGAACCCGAACTCGGAGACGGTGGTCGCGGGTGCGCTGGTCGAGCCGAGCCTGGCCGGGTTGCCGGTCGGTGAAACGGTGCAGTTCGAGCGGCTGGGCTACTTCTGCCCGGACCCCGACACGACGCCCGGCCACCCGGTCTTCAACCGCACGCTCACGCTCAAGGACACCTGGGCCAAGCTCCAGGCGCAGGGCAGGCAGGGGTAGGCGAGGGGAGCGAGCCAGCGCCGGGGCGCGTATTCGCTCAGACCGTCCGCGCGAGGCCGCAGTCCGTCGCGCGGCCCGCCCGCGGCCCCGCTCGCCCCGCGGACCCGCCCGCCGCGCGGTTCCGCCCGCTGGGTGGCTCCCGCCCGCGCGGCCCCGCCCGCCGGCTGCCCCCGCCGCCCCTGGGCGATCTGGCCGGATTCCAATGCGTGTAGCACCGGGCGGCATCCGCGAGTCGCCTGTGGCGCGCTTCCTTGCCATCGCCCGGACTATCGGCACGTCTTGTTTGCATCTGGCAGGAAACCAGGCCGAATGTGCGCTCGCAGGGCTCCCGATGCATTGACTTGCGTGTCTGGTGCCACCCGGGTTTGAATATGGCCAAGTTACGGCGGTCCCGTTCTCGCACGGGGCGCGCACGGGGCGCGCACCGGCCGCTCGCCCGGGCCACTCACACGGGGCGCTCTACTCGATCGTCCTGGCATCCCGCGGCCGACTCGTTAGACTGGCGCGAAACGCGCCGGAACCAGAACGCGGCGCTCGTCCCCAGCGGCGTCGAACGGCCGGCCTGGCATCCCTGGAGGAGTGAACGGTGGCGCAGTCGGACGCCGCACCTGGGCTCGACGTCGACCTGGCCGAGTTGATCGACCGCCTGCCCAAGGTCGAGCTGCACGTCCACCTGGAGGGGACGCTCGAACCCGAGCTTGCCGTCAGGCTGGCCGCCCGGAACGGCATTGCTCTCCCCGTCCGCTCGGTCGAGGAGATGCGGGCCGCCTACGACTTCGCCGACCTGCAGTCCTTCCTCGACATCTACTACGCCGCCTGCTCCGTGCTCGTCACTCGCGAGGACTTCCGCGACCTGACCCGAGCCTACATGGCGCGCGCTCACGCCGACCGGGTCCGGCACGTCGAGCCGTTCTTCGACCCTCAGACGCACACCGACCGCGGCATCGCGATTGGGGACGCGATCGGCGGCATCCTCGACGGCCTGGCCGACGGCGAGCGCGACTACGGCATCACCAGCGGCCTGATTCTCTCGTTCGTCCGACACCTGCCCGCGCAGGCAGCCGAGGCGACCCTCACGGACGCGGAGCCGTGGCTTGATCGGATCGTGGCCGTGGGCCTGGACTCGAGCGAGGTCGGCTTCCCGCCCGAACCGTTCGCCAGTGTCTTTGCCCGCGCCCGAGCACGGGGCTTGCGCACGGTCGCCCACGCCGGCGAGGAAGGAGAAGCGGGCCTGGTCGTCCGAACGCTCGACTCGCTCGGCGTCTCGCGCATCGACCACGGCGTCCGGGCGGCCGACGATCCGGCCGTGATGCGCCGACTGGCCGAATCGGGCGTCACCCTGACGGCCTGCCCGCTCTCGAACCTCCGGCTGCGGGTGGTGCCGGCCCTGGAGCGGTCGACCATCCGGACGTTGATGGACGCCGGCGTGGCGGTCACGATCAACTCGGACGACCCGGCCTACTTCGGCGGATACATCGGCGACAACTACCGCCGGATCGCGGCGGCACTCTCACTCACCGCCGGCGAAGTGCGCCGGCTCGCGACCAACGCCATCGAAGGCTCTTTCGCGACGGCCGAGCGCAAGCGCGAGCTTCTGGCCGAGCTGGATGCGGCGGCGGGGGCGCAGTAGGGGAGCGGCCGATCACGCCGAGGTGCGCCGCCACGGCCGGAATCGAAAAGGAGCCCGATCGCTCGGGCTCCTTTGGTGTGAGTCTTGGGTTAGTAGCGGTTGCTCGAGGCTCGCTGGCTGGTGAAGCAGTCGCTGCAGTAGACCGGCTTTGCGCCGCTGGGGCGGAAGGGGACTTGCGCCTCTCGGCCGCAGCTGGAGCAGGTGGCGCTGAACATCTCGCGCGGGCCGCTCGAATAGCCGCCCGATCCGCCGCCGGAGCGGCCGCCATCGGAGTAGCCGCCACCGGAGTAACCGCCGCTGTCACCGCGCGATGCCTTGCGGGCTGCGCGGCACGACGGGCAGCGTCGCGGCTCGGTGAACTGCCGGTCGGCGTAGAACTGCTGCTCGCTCGCGGTGAACGAGAACTCCTGGTTGCAGTCGACGCAAGTCAGCGTCTTGTCTTGTCCGTACAAAAAGAGAACTCCTTCTCGTGCGGCCTCAGCGAACCGTTCTCGCCGAGTACCGATGAGAGGGAGTGGTCGTGGTGCCGCTGTTGAACTGGCACCTATTGGCGCCGGTAAGAACCATACCATAGGCCGCTACGTCTGTCGAACGAATGTTCGAGGAGGCGTTGAGTGCCTTCCAGAGGCGGCGGATCGGCCGTCCCGACCGCGCCCCGTTCGCAGGCGCGCCCGCCGACCGGGCATTTCCTGATAGGATTTCGCCCTGCCCGCTGGCGAGTGGCCTAACGGTAAGGCACCTGACTCTGGATCAGGGGATTGAAGGTTCGAATCCTTCCTCGCCAGCCATACACCGAGCACGAAACAGGCCCCCGGAGGCGACTCCGAGGGCCTCTTGATTCTCGGTTGCTCATCCTCTTGTCCATCGTGAGATGCTGGCTGCCGCCGTGGCCTTGACCGGCAAAGTGACCATCACACAGCCGTGGACGATGCTGTCACAGACGCGTTCCGGTAGTGATGATCTTGGGAAGGGGCAAGCCGTGGGGACTGGATTTATCAGCGGCCGTGGTTGGCGCAGGTTCAGTGCTCTCGTCGCTATCGCGGCTTTGGCGGCGGCAGGTTGCGTTGAAGCGACTGCGAGCGGCCCAGCCTCAGTCCCGCCGGAAGCAAGCCGGGCCGCAACTGCGTCGGCGTTGGTATCGGCATCGCCATCGGCCACAGCCGCAGCCTCGGCCGCACCGGCCGCCGAGCCCACGTCCACCCCCGCCGCGACCGACGTGTCGACCGTGCCACTCGCTCCGTCGGGCGCATGGAAGAGCATCCGCTGGGAGTCCGTGCCGGCGACACCGCTGCTCGCGGCGCCTACCGATACACCCGACGCTTCGGGAGTCCAGACCTACTCTTCGGCCCTTCAGCTATTCGGTTGGAGCCGGGGCTTCGTGGGCCTCTCGCTCCAAAGCGTAGGGATAGAAGGGGACGACATGGTCACTACGACGACGGCAACGACCTACTCGAACGATGGAGTGCACTGGCACGCCGGGCCTAGCCTGCAGCAACGAACGAGCGACCCCCTTGAGATTCGTGGGGTCTTTGAGGGACCAGACGGATTGCTTGCCGTCGAAGAGACCACTGCGTGCGGGGACAGCTGGGT
This sequence comes from uncultured Chloroflexia bacterium, assembly GCA_963838285.1. GTDB lineage: Bacteria > Chloroflexota > Limnocylindria > Limnocylindrales > CSP1-4 > Fen-1039. The sequence continues at coordinate 471,325 of CAWIQP010000004.1, read as the reverse complement.
AGAGGGGCTCCTGACCTCCAGCGACGGCGTCACCTGGCAGCCGGTCGACATGGCGAAGGCCTTCGGAAAGGCCGTGATCTGGAATGTGTCCGGCGGCTCGGCAGGGTTCGTCGCCACCGACACGATCGGACAGGCGGTCTGGACTTCGCGCGACGGTCAGAGCTGGCAGCCCGTCAAACTCGATACGCCGGCCTTCGCTCGTTCCCGGATCGATGACGGCACTGCGTTCTCGGCAGGCTACGTGCTCGTCGGGTCGACAGAGAAGACCGGCGCACGGAGTTGCAGCGCCCCACCCAGCCAAACGCCCCCTCTCAGAGTGCCGACAGTCTGGTGGTCGTCAGATGGAGCCGATTGGTTCAAGGCCCAACTGCCGGAGGCCAAGGCTGAGTACACGATCCAGATGTCTGTGCAGCGTTTGGACGACGGTACCCTGGCAGCGTTCGCCAACTACGGCAGCGATGGGGCCTGGGTTTCCAACGACGGTCGGACCTGGAGGCCGCTGGCGAAGCCCGTCACTCTTGATGAGTTCTTCAGCAACTACTACTACTGCCAGAACGAAGGCTGCTTCATGACCGACGGTCGGCATGGAATACAGATCCAGGGGTTGAACGGCACCCTCGACAACCCATATGGCGACGGAATGTCGCTGCTGACCTGGACCGACAGCGGCCTGGTAACCCTCGCCCAGAGCGGCGATCAACCGCCCTACGACTTCGGGACCGATTGGGCCGTGGGTCCGACCGGCGTGGTGGTCACCGACGCCGGTCAGCTCTGGATCGGACTGCCGTCGTCGAACTAGCGGCGGCCGTTTCGACCGATTGACGAGCGGCGGTGAAGAGTCCACTCCGGCCCGCGCCTCGCGCTCTCGACCGCGGCGTACCCGCAACGTCGGCCACTCCCTGCCGGTTTCGCGGCCCTTCGATACCATCCGGGCTGAGGGCGGAGACTCGCCAGCCTGAGGAGCGACAAGATGGAAATCAGCGAGGCGATCTCTCGCCGCCGCTCGACACGCGAATACACGGCCCAGGCCGTGGACGACGACACGATCCGGCGTCTGGTCGACGCCGCCGTGCACGCGCCCAGCGCCTCGAACGGGCAACCCTGGACGTTCACGGTGATCCGCGACAAGGGCCTCCTCGATCGGATCTCGGACGTTGCGAAGTCCCACATGCTCGCGACCATGACCGATGGCCCGCAGGCCGACCGCTACCGGACGACGCTGGCTGACGTGGACTTCCACATCTTCTATCATGCGCCGGCGCTGATCCTGATCTCGGCGGTCGCCCAGAGCCCGTGGGCCGTGGAAGACTGCGCGCTGGCCGCAGAGAACCTGATGCTCGCCGCGTATGGCGAGGGACTCGGCACCTGTTGGATCGGCTTCGCGCAGCGCTTTCTCAACACGCCGGAAGGGAAGAGCGCGGTCGGCCTCCCCGCGACGTCGGTGCCGGTGGCGCCGATCATCGTCGGCCATCCAAAGGCCGAGCCGGCGCCCGTAGAGCACAGGGAGCCCGAGATCCGCTGGATCGGCTGATTGCCTGCGCCGTGCGGGCCCACGGGCTACCTGGGGGGCCGGCCGTGATCGCGACGGTCCGCAGTAGCCGTCGCGCGGTTGGTCCAAACGGCGGTATGCCGCGGCTCGGGGACCGGCCTATGATCGGGGCGGACGCTTCACTCGCGGTTGAGCCGAGGGCTGAGGATGCGGCGACACGTACCGGAGACCGGCTGGGGGCCACGCCCGTGGGCGGAACCGACGCGCTCCGACGCAGGAGTGGATTCGTCCGTTGAGGTCATCGAGCCGGAGGAGCGCACCGAGGATCTGACCATGGAGCGGCTGGGGTCGTTCCAGGTCGAGCTGCGCCGCTCGGCCGGTCGGGAGCGGCGGCAGGCGAGCCAGCGGCTACCCGGCCAGATCGCGGACGATTGGGTGGACGGGCTCCACGTCTATGCGCAACCGCCGCGCCGCGCCCGTCCCGTCGATCGCCTCGGGCGCCTGCGCGAGAGGATCTCGGTCGGGATGCTGCCCTTCGCGCTCCTCGCGGTGGCGCTGGCGGTGGCGTCGCTCGCCGGCGCCGGCCTGCCCGCGGGACAGTCCGCGGCCGCTCCCGCGACCCTCCTGAGCGCGGCCGGGCGTCTCGGCTACGCGCTCGGTCTGACTCTCCTGCCGATCGGCGTCTTGATGTGGCGACCGGACGCCTGGCGTTCGGCCCGGTTGGTCCTGCTCGGCTCGATCGCCTGGTCCACCGTGCCGGCCGTCGCGGGCCTGGTCCTCTGGTTCGCGCGGCGGTCGCCCGGTTTGACGACCGGCCTCGGCGTGCCGCTCTCGGTCGTGGCCGCCGGAGCTCTGGCCATCGCTTGCCTCGGGCCGGCGATGGTGGGCCTGGGCCTGGAGCGATCGCGCCGCTACCGCGACTCGTGGATGGTGCCGGTGTGCTCGCGAGCTCTCGTGATCGCGGCCCTGATCGCGCCGCTGAACGTCGTTCAGTGGCTGCCGCAGGCCGGCGCGGCTATCGACCCGGACCTCGTCGCGCGCTCGGTCAGCGGGTGGGTCCTGCCGTTCGAGTGCGGCGGTCTCTTCATCCTGGCATATGTGTGCGTCTCCGCGGCGATGTCGGGCGAGCCGCAGCGGCGGCTGTGGCAATTCGGCGCCGCCGGCGTGAGCCTGCTCGGCCTGATCACCTTCGACGAGATGGCCTACGGCTGGCTGCCGGGGATCGCCGGCCAGATGGACCTGGCCGGCAGGGGCATGGTCGAGGCCCTGCTCGATGTCGCCCTGCTGGCGGCGATGGCGCTGATCCTGATCGGCTTCGCCTCGCCTGTCTGGTCGGCCAGCAGGGACGCCGTTCGGGCGAGCCGCGCCGCTCCGGATACGGTCTTCACCTGGGGTCCGGCTGCCGACGCCGACCCCGGCGAGCCGCTGCCGATGGCCGCCGTCGTGGCCGTCGCGGCCGGCAAGGACCACGCCCTGGCCCTGGACGAAGACGGCCGAGTTGGGGCCTGGGGCGACGACACCTTCGGCCAGATCGACGTGCCCGAGGGACTCGCCGGCGTGACCGCGATCGCGGCCGGCGACGGCTTCAGCCTGGCGCTACGCGCCGACGGCACGGTGGCGGCCTGGGGCGCCGACGACCGCGGTCAGACGGATGTGCCGGCCGACCTGGCGGACGTGGCCACCATCGCGGCCGGGAGCGACTTCGGGCTCGCCCTCCGGCGGGACGGCAGCGTCGTGGGTTGGGGCGACGCGGCCTCGCGAGTGCTCCCCGTGCCGCCGGGCCTGACGAACGTGACCGCCATCTCGGCCGGTGAATACCACGCCCTCGCTCTGCGCCGCGACGGGAGGGTCGTTGCCTGGGGCGACAACGCCTTCGGCCAATCGCGGGTTCCGACCACGGTCCGCGGCGTGACCGCGATCTCGGCGGGCGGCGACTTCAGCCTGGCACTTCTGGACGACGGCACGGTCGCGGCCTGGGGCGACAACAGCTACGGGCAGCTGGACGTTCCGTCGGGTCTCCAGGACGTGACGGCCATCTCGGCGGGCGTGTTCCACGCTGTGGCGCTCCGCGCCGGCGGCGATGTCGTCGGCTGGGGCGGCGGCCAGCGGCGCGGCGAGTCGCACCCGTGGCGCCTGGTCGACTTCAAGGCGGTGGCGGCCGGTGAGGGCTTCAGCCTGGCGCTGAGGGTGGCGTGACCGGCATGACGTCGGTGCCGAGGCCGCCCCTGCCACTCGACCCCGCGGCGCCCGACACCGCGCCGCCCGACCCCCGCCGCCCGACCCCGCGCCGCCCGACCCCCTTCTGACTCTATCCGCCGCGGAGATCGCGGCCGCCGTCAACGGCGGCACGCTTTCGGCCGTGGAAGTCGTCGAGGCGACACTCGCCAGGATCGAGGCTCGCTCGGACGGCCACGCCTACATCACCGTGTGCCGCGAAGCCGCTCTGAGGCGGGCGCGCCAGAACCCGCGCGGACCGCTCGCCGGCGTTCCCCTGGCCGTGAAGGACATCTTCGATATGGCGGGCGTCCGGACCACCTACGGCTCTTCGATCTTCGCCGACCACGTCCCGCGGCGCACGGCAGCGGCGGTGGCGCGACTGGAAGCCGCCGGGGCGATCGTGGTCGGCAAGACGAACCTGCACGAGTTCGCCTGGGGGGTAACGAGTCGGAACCCGCACTGGGGCACGGTCGCAAACCCGGTCATGCCCGGCCGGGTGGCGGGCGGTTCGAGTGGGGGAACCGCGGCAGCCCTGGCCGACCACGCGGCCACCATCGGGCTCGGCACCGACACGGGAGGATCGGTCCGGATCCCGGCCGCCTGCTGCGGGGTCGTCGGGTTCAAGCCGGCATACGGCGCCGTCTCGAGGAGCGGCGTATTCCCGCTCGCGCCGTCCTTCGACACCGTCGGCCCGATGGCTCGGACCGTGGCGGACGCGGCGCTCGTCGACGCCGTCCTGACCGGGCGACCCTGCCCGGTGCCGCAACTGGCCGGCCTGCGGGTCGGAGTGCTGGCCGCGACGGGGATCGAGGACGCCCTGGCCGACATGGGCGCGCTGGTCGAGCCCGCCGCCCTTCCCGAGCGCGACCCCGACCTGATGGCCGCGTTCGAGGGGGAGTGCGCGGTCACCCACATGCCCTGGTTCCCGCGCGAGCGCGATCGATACGGGCCCGACCTGCAGGTCAAGCTCGACGCCGCGCAGCAGATCACGGTGGTCCGGTGGCGAAGAGGCCGGGCCGCGCTCCGGGAGTTCCGGCGTCGCGCCCGCCGCGAGATGCGCTTCGACGTTCTGGTCAGCCCTGTGATGGAGATCGAGCCGCCCCCGATGGATTGCTGGGAACCGGACGTCCGCGCCGCCATGACGCGCTGGACTCGCCCGTTCAACTTCCTGGGCTGGCCGGCCATAGCCATCGGGCGCTTGCAGATCGCCGGTCCGGATCGAGACAAGGTCCTGGCCGCGGCGCTGGAGCTGGAGGCCCGCGGCTTCCGGTTCGTGACCGAAGTCTCTGGCGTTCCAGCTCGTCCGCGCCCAGAGTCTCCGCAGGCGAATGGCCGTGGAGAGGACGGCGAGGCCGGTTGAGGCCTTCGGATCCAGGGGAGGCGGGCGATGCGCTCTCGAGTCGACACCCAGGCAGCGATCGCCGTTCTCGAGGGAAGCGATCGCGTGCGGACCGCGTATCCGGCGCTGGCGGCCGGGGCAGCCGGTTTCTACATGAACGTGATCCCCGTCCACGGCGAGAGCGAGTCGGGCCGGTCCGGCCCCGACGTAGACACCGTCTTCTACGTGGTTGCCGGCCGTGCCCAGGTCGTGGTCGAGGAGCGGTCGTGCCCCGCCGCGGAGGGGGAGACGCTCCTGGTTCGACCGGGCGAGAGGTACAGGCTGTCGAACGCGGGGGATTTCGGAGCTGCGGGCCCTCGAGATCCAGATGCCCGTAGGGTGGGATCCTCCGGCCGGCCACCCCGACACCTGCAGCGACACGGGGCCTACCAGGCGCGGCGAGGAATAGCCGGCCGAGCCGCCGTGCCGCCGGCAACCCGCGGCCGAGCTGCCGCGCCGGAGGCGATCCCCGGCCGAGCTGCCGCGCCGGATGGGGTCCCGGCCGAGCTGCCGCGCCGGAGGCGATCCCGGCCCTCCTTGCCGCGCCGGAGGCGATCCCCGCTACTCGAGCACGAAGATGTTCTTCTTCGCGCAGATCTCCTTGAGGATCTTCGGCCAGACGGTGACCGTGACTTCGCCCAGGTGCGCCTTGTGGAGAAGGAGCATCTGCGTGCGACCCTGGCCGATGCCGCCGCCGATGCTGAGCGGCGTCTCGCCGCTGACGATCCCCTTGTGGTAGGGCAGGTTCAGCCAGTCCAGCTGACCGGTGATCTCGAGCTGCTGGCGGAGGGTTTCGGCGTCGACCCGGATGCCCATCGAGGTCAGCTCGTGACGGCGGCGGGTGACCGGGTTCCAGACGAGGATGTCGCCGTTGAGGCCGTGCATCGGCCGACCCTCTTCTGAGACGGTAGGCGTGACCCAGTCGTCGTAGTCCGCGGCCCGCATCTCGTGGGGGTACCCGTCGGCGAGGGTCCAGCCGATCCCGATGATGAAGACGGCCGGGATCTCCTGGAGGATGGCCGTCTCGCGCTGCTTGCGCGGCAGGTCGGGGTAGCGAGCCAGCAGGTCCTCGGCGTGGATGAAGGTGATCTCCTCGGGCAGCTCCGGGTACTTGTCGGCGCGGAGCTTCGGGAACCGGTCCAGCGCCTCCTGCTCGGCGCCCTTCAGGACCTTCCAGATTGCCCGGACCGTCGTCCGCAGGTAGTCCAGGTTGCGGTCCGCGGCCGTGATGTGTCTCTCCCAGTCCCACTGGTCGACGTAGCAGCTGTGGTCATGATCGAGGAAGTAGTCCTTGCGGACGGCCCGCATGTCCGTGAGGAGACCCTCGCCGACCCCGAAACCCAGCTCCTTGAGTGCCGGACGCTTCCACTTCGTGGCGGCCTGCACGACCTGCGCCTCGATCGGGTGCCGGTCGTAGTCGTTCGAGATGTGGAACTGGATCGGCCCGCGCTTGCCGTCGCGGTCGAGCATGTCGTTGATGCCCGACTCGACGTCTACGATGAGCGGCACCTGCACCATCTGCAGGTTCAGCTCCCGGCAGAGACCCTTCTCGATGTACTCCTTGACCACGTAGATGGCTTCCTGGGTCTCCCTGCGGCTGAGCGCCGACTCGTAGTCGTCGGGAAGGACCTTCTCGAGTTCCTCGTAGTTGCCGATGCCCGGGCCCGCGAGGTCGGCCTTCTTGTCGCCCGTCGTGGATGTCATGGATCCGTTCCCCTTTCCTGGGCTGGATCAGGTTCTGCACGCAACGGTCCGGGCCGTTCGTGCTGGGCGGGAGGACGATGGGGCGCGTCGACAGACCGGCTCGATCCCGTCGGGAGAGCCGCTCCGTGGCAGCCGATAGCTCGGTTCTGCCTCCATTGAGGAACATCATACCCATCCCGGCCGGACAGCCCCGGGACGCCCTCCGGGGCCGAGCAACCGGCGGAGGACCTCCGGAGCGCGACGATCGCGTCGTCGAAGCGGACGCCGTGTTGCCCCACATTGTTCGCCTCCTTGACCGGGTCACACCCGTAATCCATCACGTGCCGGAGAGTACCAATCGCGGCTTCGCCGGCGATCAAGCAGGAGAAGGCGACTCTCACGGTGCTGGAGCAGGCGGAGGTTCTCTCGGAGGAGTGGGCGGCGGCATGACTGGGACGTCATCAGCCTCGATCCGAGAAGCCGGCGGGAGCTGGGGAGAAGTGCTCGTAGCGCGGCTCGGCTAGAACGGGTGTCGCAACCTTGAGGACTTCCTCGCAACTTCGATCAGGCAAGTCGCGGATGAGTGGCGGTGAATAGCCGGGTGGCAGACTCCGCCCGTCGTGAAGCCCAGAGGAATCGGAGGCATCGATCCTTGTCAGAGCAAGCCCAGCCCCTGACCGATCGTGATCCTACTCGTAGTAGGATAGTCGGCATGAGCACGATCAAGGTGTCGACAACTCTGGACGCGGCCAGCGTGGCCGAGGCGAAAGCGCTCGTTGGGGAGCGCGGCTTCTCACGGTTCCTCAATGAGTCGTTGTCCATGCGCCTGCAGCGAACTCGCCTGGACAAGCTACTCGAGGAGATGGGCGAGGAGTTCGGCCCGATACCCGAGGAAGCACGCGCGTGGGTCGAGGGGCAGGAGTGGCCTCGGTAGAGGCTCTTGCTCGGACCCGCCGGCTGATCCTGGACGCCGGCGGGATCCTCGCTCTGGCTCGCGGCGATGCCCACGCACGCGCGGCGCTGGCGCGCGCCCTGCATGAGGGTTACGTCGCGGTCGTCCCCACGCCGGTCCTGGCGCAGGTTCATCGTGGCGGCCGCGACCGGACTCCAATTGATCGCGTTGTCAACGCGGTCAATGCGCTGCTGCCGACCTCGGAGCAGATTGCCCGCCGGGCCGGAGAGCTGCAGGCCAAGGTTTCGACCACCGACGTGGTTGATGCCATCGTCGCCGCAGAAGCCCTGGCGTCCGTGCCGGCGCTGATCATGACGACCGATCCGGACGACATCTCGCGGCTGCTCGAGGGAGAACCGGAAGCCGCCCGCGTGGCTCTGGTCAGGGTCTGAGCAGTCGGACCGTCCGCTAGTGGCGCCGCTGGCGCGTCGGGCCGATGACGTGGTGCCGCCGGCAGCGCGCCTCGTATCGATCGGCTCCGTGATCCTGCTCGAAACCGCCCGGCAGGATGAGCTGCTCGTCGGGACCGGCGGGCGTGCCGTCGGCGTGCAGGCGCTGCGTCTTGGTCGCCTCCTCGCCGCAGACCTGGCAGATCGACTTGAGCATCCGGACGTCGTCGGAGAGGGCCATCAGTGTCGGCATGGGCCCGAACGGGCGGCCCAGGTAGTCCTGGTTGAGCCCGTTGACGATCACGACCAGGTGCGTGTCGATGAGCGCCTGCACGGCGCCGACGATGCCGTCGTCCCAGAACTGGCCCTCTTCGATCGCGACGAAGTTGGCCTCGGCGGCTTCGACAGTCGGCACGATCTCCGACGAGTCGGCAAGAGTCCGGGCGGGGAAGGTGACGCCGGAACGGCTGCGGGCTTCCTCCTCGGGCTCGGTTCGGGTGTCCAGCGAAGGCCGGATCAGAAGCACTCGGCGGCCGGCGATGACGGCGCGGCGCAGCTCGCGCATGGTCTCTTCGCTCTTGCCGCAGCACATGGGCCCGGTAATTACGCGAAGCTCGCCTCTGAGTCGATACGCCAACGCCGGGCTCTCCCTGTCGAGGTTGCCGATCCGCCGCCGCCAGCGGGCCTGCCGCTATTGTGCCGCGCGGCGCGGCACCGTTCTTGGGTCTCTACGCTCCGGCCTCGTCCGCCAGGCGCGAAGCCGCGATGGTCAGATGGTGCGTCAGGAGCGCATCGGCGTACGGGGAGCGGATCCGGTTGGGCTTGCCCTGGACCGCGTCGATGAAGGCTCGGTTCTGCTGCACGTACGGCTTGTCGAACTCGGACGGCGGCGCGAGCGTGGTCATGTCGGCACCCTGCCGGACGACGAGCCGGTGGTCGAGCACCTCGAGCGTCAGCGCCATCCCGTCCGACACGATGTCGAGCCCGACGCGGTGCGGGCCGCCCAGCAGGGAGGTGGTCGAGAACGAACCGATGGCGCCCGACGCGAAGCGTACGGAGGTCTCGGTGACGTCCAGGATGTCGCTGCCGGGATAGGCCGGCCGCGGGACCCGGCGGCCTGCGGCGGCGGTTGGTTCCATCTCGCCCACCAGGTACCGCGCCAGGTCGAAGATGTGCGTCGCCTGCTCGACGACCTGGCCGCCCGACTGTTCCTTGTGGATCCACCATGCGGCGCCGGGGGTGTCGCCGAGCCACGAGCCGATGACCAGCTGGGCCGGATGACCTTCGAGCAGCTCGCGCGCCCGGTCGACGACTTCAAGGTAGCGCCACTGATATCCCACGCACGACACGAGGCTGTGGTCGGCGACGGACTTCGCGATCCGCGCCGGTCCCTCCTCGTCGATGCCGAGCGGCTTCTCGGCGAACAGAGCGATGCCACGTTCGGCGACCGCCAGGACGGGTTCCACCGCGGCGTAGGGCGGCAGGCACACGAAGACGGCGTCCAGCTCGGCCACGTCGAGCATCGATCGATAGTCGGGATAGAGGCGGGCGCCGGCAGCCTCGGCCAATCTGCCTCCCGACTCCGGATTGCGCGACGCGACGCCGACGACCCGGACGTCGTCGAAGCCCGCGAGAACTCGCAGGTGCACCCTGGTGACCCAACCTGCCCCGACGATCCCGACTCGTGTGGCTGTCATCGAAGACTCCGCGCTTGCCGGCGAGCGAAGCACTCGCGTTCCGTGGTCGCGATCGTACTTCAGGCCCGGGATCCGCTCCAGGATTGGCGAAGAGCAGCCCGGCGCGGGGCTCAGGTTCAGTACGTGTCGAGCCCGGAAGTGAGGCGCGGCGTCCGGGCGTCGCTGCTACAACACCGCGGCCTCGACCTCCCGCCGTTCGTGGACGGCGCGCAGTAGGCTGAGCCCGGGCAACTCGCGACCTCGAAAGGATGAATGGATGCCGCTTACCGGGGAGTACGAACCGAGCTCGGCCAGATGGGCGCGCGATCAGGCCGAGCTCTACGAGGCGACGAACGGGGAGAAGGGCGGCAGCCTCCGCGGCAGGCCGGTGATCGTCCTGACGTCGGTCGGGGCGAAGACCGGCAAGCTCCGCAAGACCGCCCTCATGCGGGTCGAGCACGAGGGCGTATACGCGGCCGTCGCGTCGCTCGGCGGCGCACCGAAGCACCCCGTCTGGTACTACAACCTCAAGGCCAATCCGCACGTCGAGCTGCAGGACGGTGCGGCCAAACGCGACTACATGGCTCGCGAGGTCGTCGGCGCCGAAAAGGCGATCTGGTGGGAGCGCGCCGTCGAAGCATGGCCCGACTACGCGAACTACCAGGCGAGGACCGACCGCCAGATCCCCGTCTTCGTGCTCGAGCCGATCGAGTAGGTCGGCCGAATCGGCGGGGCCGTAGACTGACTCGGCGTGTCCGGTTCGATCCTGTGAGCCCCTCCGCGTAAGGTCCGGTCAGCGCCGGAAGCCGGCAAACCACACGGCAAGCCGCTTGTTCTCGACGTCTGTGTTCTATCGGATACACTCCAATCGCCGCTTCCGCGTTGCAGGGAGGATTGGGGTCTCTTGGCACGTTCCGCTGTCGCAATAGCTCTGCCGCGGGCCGAGTTTGCCGCCGTTCGGGATCAGCTGGCCGAGGCGGGCTACGAGGCCGTGGCGGTCCATTCGGCCGACGAGCTCGACCGGCTGCTCGACACTCGCGGCGACCTCAACGTGGCGGTCCTCGACGCTGAGAGCGACTTCGACGGCACGCTCGAGATGTACGCCGTCCTGCACGAGGGCGGGCGCGGGATACCGGCCTTGATGCTCATGCCGCCGCGGTCGCTCGGTCGAATGGGCATCGGCGGCAGCGGCGACACCCAGGACGAGTACTTCACCCGGCCCTACTCGGCGGAGTCACTGCGCTGGCGCATCGAGGCGATGCTGATCCGAGTCGAGAACGAGACGGTCGAGAAGCCGGCCGAGGACGGCCTGGTGGGCAGTGTCGGAGGCGGCGACGACATCGAGCCGTCGATCCCGGCTCCCGCGCGTCCGGCCGAGGGCCAGGGCCCGAGCCCCGCGGGCCACAAGCACGGCCGAATCGTCATCGTCTTCAACCCCAAGGGCGGCGTCGGCAAGACGACGATCTCGATCAACGTGGGCGCGGCGCTGCGCCTTCGCAGGGACCAGCGGGTCCTGCTCGTGGATTGCGACACGATCACGGGCCACCTTGCCTCGTCGCTCGGGTTGGAGCGGCCGCGAACGCTGGCAAGCGCCTGGCGGGACGATGCCAGGACCGGTGCCGAAGAGTCAATGGCGCAGATCGCGACCGTTCACAGCAGCGGCATGGGTGTGCTCGTTCTGGCGGAGTCTCCGCTGCACACGGAGATCCTCGAGCCAAGGCGAGTGGCCGAGGCCATCCTGGCCGCCCGCGAGTCCTACGACTGGGTCATCCTCGACATGCACCCGGACTACGGGCCGCTGAACCAGGCACTGTTCGAGCAGGCGGACAAGATCATCGTCCCGGTCACCCCCGACATCCCGTGCATCCGGGCGGCGGTTCAGTTCCGCGACGTGGCCGACGAGCTCGGCATTCGCGAGCGGCTGTCGATCGTCATCAACAGGGCCAACAGCGGCATCGGAGGCTCTGACGTGGAGCGCGTGGTCGTGCTGCCTTCGCTGGGCCGCGTCCGGTCGGCGGGAATGCTGTTCGTCAGGGCCGCCGACGAAGGCAAGTCGGCCGTGGAGCGATTCCCGACGGCCAAGGTGATCGGCGACATCGACGCGCTGGCGGACCGTCTCCTGCAGGAGCTGGAACCGGGCGGCGGAGCGGGGCTGGGCTTCCTGGCGCGCAGGTTCAGGGGTTTCTTCGAACGCCGCTCGTCCCAGGTGTCGTGACCCGCGACCGGGCGACGCGCGAACTGCCATCGAGCACGCCGAAACAGGCGCGTCGAGGCGCTGGGTAGGGAAGCGGGGACCCGGCTCGGACGATCCGGCTAGCTGCCGCGGCCGGAAACCGACTGGAGCCGATCGACCAGACGAAGCAGATCGGCGGCTTCGCTCTTCCTGAGCTCGCCTGTCTGGAGCGCGAAAAGAAGGAGGCGTCGTCGCTCGAGCTCGTCGGCATCGAGGAGCATCTCCACGAGCGCGGACTGCGCGTCGCTCCGAGCCTCCTCGTCTTTGACTTGCTTGCGACTGAACACCAACGCTTGATCCTCCGGGACAAGGACCACCGGTCCGCCGGGACGGGACCGCTGGCCTAGATCATCGGCCCGCCGGCCTCGTGTGAGTCTTGTCCGATTGTACGGGCTCGGGCCGTCCGAAAGAACCCCTTCTGGACCTCCTCAGGTGAAAACTCGGCGAAGGTCTCGCAATTGAAACGGTCCCGTGGGATCCGGGCAACCGCGGAACGGGCAGGTGGCGCCGCCGCGGCGCTCGATGGCGCGCCTGGCGGTCCAAGTCGTGAAACGGGCGAGTCTCCCGCGTCACCCCTCTACGATCCATTCGGAAAGTTGAGGTCGCAATCATGTCGAGCGTTCAGGGTCTGGGCCCTCTCAATGTCATCAGCTACGAACCGGGCGTTTGCAACATCGGGCCCGAGGAGATAGCCCGGCGCCGGCGGGCCGGCCACGCGGGGGTGATCGTTTCGGCGGTCGTCCTGGCGTTGCTGCTCGCCGTAGCCGCGCCGACCTGGACGCGGCTCGTGCTGGTCCCGACCGCCGCGGTGGCGGCCACCGGCTACCTCCAGGCCTGGCTGCACTTCTGCGCCGGGTTCGGATCTTCGGGCGTCTACAACTTCGGGCCGCTCGGCTCGGTTCAGCGGGTGGCGGACCCCCAGGCGCGGTTCCGCGACCGGATGCGGTCGCTGCAGATCGGCCTGGCCAGCCTGGCGATCGGACTCGCCGTTGGCGTTGGGGCCGTGCTTCTGCCGATCGCCTGAGGGATCAGCTCTCCCAGGTACCGGACAGGTCGTCGGCCGCGGCCTCGGACAGGGCGTCGGGCGCAGCCTCGGCGGGCTCCCCGTCCCGGAGCCCTGCCGCCGCGGCCGCCGCCGCCGCGGCCAATCTGGCGTCGCGGCGCCTCATCTTGTCGGCGACGACGGCCGCAACTGACACGCCGATCAGGCCGACCACCTCGACCGCGAAGTCCAGCGCGACGCCGGCGATGGACGTGGTTCGCAACTCGTCGACGAGCAGAAGGACGGGCACGACGGCCGCTCCGGCCGCCGTCGCCACCACATCCACCGACGCCCCCTTGTAGATCCGCCATGCGCACCACAGGATCCCCCAGAGGACGCCCTCCACGAGAAGCAGCGACCCGAACGCCAGCCCGACGACGAGACCGCCCTTGATCGGGTCGCCGGACAGCAGCGTCTTCCCAGGCAGGGGCATCGTCAGGCCCCAGATGGCGCCGATCGCGGCGAAGAAGAGCACGCCCAGCGGGTCCATGCTGACGATGCCGGCGCCGAGGGCCAGCGGCCAGGTTGCCACGGCCACCGCCAGGGCGCGCGGGCGAGCCTCCTCGTCGGCCGGGAGGAGCAGCCGGAAGCCGAGCGCGGCGATGATCAGGAATGGAAAGAAAACGAGGAGAACGGAGATGGGCCAGAGGAGCTCGAGGCCGACCGCGGCACCGTAGCGATCCGTGACTCCGGCAACGTCGAGCTCATTGGCGCTTGTCGTGGCGAAGGAGCCGGCCGTGGCCAGCGCCCGAAAGGCCAGCAGGATGGGCATCAACGTCGCGAACGACGAGAGCCACCACTTGAGCTCGGTACGCCAGGCTGCTTCTTCTTTCATAGCCCGAGACGGTACCACCCCGCGGGCGCGGTCCGCTCGCGCCAACGGTGCGGCTGTATCGGCCGTTTCGGCGGCGGTGTCGACGCTGACGGTCGGCCGGCTTTAGCTCGCGGCGCGCTGCTGGCTGGCGGCGCGCTGCTGGTCGAGCGGCACCACGTCGGCCGGCATGGGCCGGGCGTGGATCTCCAGGCGGTTCCGGCCCCGGGCCTTGGCCACGTACAGGGCTGCGTCCGCGTCGTGGAGGGCGGAGTCGACGTCGGCGCAGTTGGCCTGCGAGAGTTCCGTGGCGCCGGCGCTGGCCGTGACCACGCCGTACGGTTGGTTGTCCGGATGCGGCATCCCCGAGGCCTGGATCGCGGAAATGTAGCGCTGCCCGGCCGAGTGCAGATCCCCCTGGTCGCAGTCGTGGAGCAGCACCAGGAACTCCTCGCCGCCGTAGCGATAGACTCCGTCGCCGACCCGGCTGGTCTTGCGAAGCGCGTCCGCCACTCCGCGAAGAGCGGCATCTCCGGCCAGGTGTCCGGCGCTGTCGTTGAGCCGCTTGAACCGGTCGAGGTCCAGCAGCAGCACCCCGGCCGTGCCACCGTTGCGCTCGATTCGGCCGGCCATCTGGGCCAGGTCCTCGTTGAGGCGAAGTCGGTTGCCGAGACCGGTCAGCGCGTCGAGGCGGGCGATCGATTTCGAGCTCCTCGTTGAGGCGAAGAAGCTCGGCCTGCTGGACGACGAGCGTCTCCTGCTGCATGAACAGGAACTCGTCCTGTCGTCGGAGATCGAGCTCGTGCTCCTTCATTCGGCTGTACAGCCCGCGCACCGCCAGAAGCTGGCCGTTCATCTGGCGGCGCCGGCGGAGCTGGATCTCGTTGGCTGCCACGCTGAGCGCGCTGGCCATTCCTCCGCCGGCGAGCATGGCAACGACCTCGGTCGAGCCCGCTCCGATGTACACCATGCCGGCGACGACCACGAGGAAGAGGCAGTCGGCCAGGACAAGCCAGGTCAAGTGCGGCCTGCGCTCGAACGGAACGAACACGGCGAAGGCGATGGGAATGAGCCCGAGCGTGCCGAGGGCGAATTCCGGCCTCTGAACCAGCAGGACCGATGCGGCCGTCGACACCCCGGGGAGCAGTCCGATCAGCATGCCGAGCGGAATGACGTACCTGCGGCCGCGGCTCCGCACGACATGGGCGACCGCCAGGGCCGCGATGACGAGTGGCAGAGTCACGACGGCATAGGCCAGCGCCGCCGCGGGTGCGAGCAGTGCGCTCGCGACCATCGCAGCCGCGATCCCGACGCTCACGATGAGTGCCGAGTAGAAGACGCTGTTCTGGAGTTCGCGTCGGTACACCGCCCGCAGGCGGCGATCCTTGCGGGCGCTGGCGTCCGGCTTCTCCGTCGCCCGTGATTGCACGGCAGGCTCCATGGCAAGGTGTGCCCAACCGTGCGAGGTATCGGTCGGCCGACCTGTCAACTACAGGTTTGGGCGCGCGGCTTCCGCGGACGAGGAAAGGCGACCTTGGTCAGGCGACTTCGACGGCGGTCGGCCCGACCTGGGACTGCCCGACTTCGATGTCGATCGCCACGAGCTCAGCCGGGGGCCGGCTGGATCCGCGGTACAGCTGCAGCAGGTGCGCCTCCGCGGCGCGGAGCCGGGCGTTCGCCTCCCACTCGGGGAGATCCGGCTCGGCCGACTCGCGCGCTTCCATGGCCTCGACGAGCGCACGCACTACTCCCTCTACGGCGGATGGCTCAGGCACCGGAACCTCCTTCCACTGGGCAGCAGTTCATGCGAGCGAATTCTGGTAGCCGGCTCACCTTACTCCGATGGAGATTGCGCTTCTATAGGGGAACTCATTCGAAAGTCGCAAGAATCTGTCGGATTTAGCCGTCTCGGACGACGCCTGTGGGTGTGCACCCGCTCACGCGAAGGAGGCCTTGTTCGGCGGCCGGCCGGGCTCTAAGCCGAGGCCTCCTCGGCCGATGGCCGTGTCAGCCGGGCCAGGTCGGTTTCCGCCGAAGCCGGCGCGACGACCTCCAGCGTGCGCTCCAGGAACCAGCGCGCCGTACCCCGGGCGGCGATGCCGAGAAAGGCCTTGTCGAGGACCGCTCCGAACTCTCCGCCGGGTGGTGCGTAGTAGCCCTCGAGGCGGAGTTGCGTCGAAGTCAACGTGAGGTGGCCGGCGAACACCGGGAAGAGAGGCGCAAGCGAAGACGACTGCCAGCCGATCTCGAGCTCGAAACCGTCGGGCGTGTCCCTCACTTCGCCGAGGTCCACGTAGGCGGCCTTGTTGAAGACCAGGCTCGGCGAGCGATCCCGGATCGGCAGCCTGAGGTCCGTCAGGTAGCGACGACAGCCGCGACGAGGCGCCGGCACGGGCGTGCCCAGCCAGGCCGTCGCCTGCTCGGTGAGCAACGGCACGGCCCGCACGAGGTCGATCGAGGCACGTTGAACCAGCCGCAGGGGTGTCATGTGGGAGGGGACGCTCGCCATGGAGAGAGGTTAGGGGGCTGGGCGCCGCGGGGGTATCGGACTTGGTACGGCTCGGGCGTGACCAACGGCCCGATCGAACCTACCTCGATGGGTCGTGGCGACGCCGATACGAAGGGGCTGGAGGTGCGGATTGCTGTGGAGAGACGCCCGCCGCGTCGGTGCGGATGAGTCGGCGCGAACCTAGCGCGCGAGGCGGTCCCTGGAGGACGTTGGGTCGTCGACGGTCGGACGGACGGGACAGCTGACCTCGTCGCGCATGCCCACCAACCAGGTCACCCGGTCGCGGTGTCTGGCGGCGACACGATAGACGACGTCGGCGGCCGCGGCGGTAGGGGGAAGGGCGGCCCATGGACGGAGCAGCCAGCCGCCCGGCAGCGCGTCGAGAATCGCCAGAGCCGCATGACCGCCCGAGACGACGCGTCCGGTGGCCTCGTCTATGACGTGGACGGCGTCGGCGAGGTGGCCTTCCGCGGCCAGCTGCGCCAGCAGCGGCCGTCCGCAGGTAGCGGCCGTCTGGAGCGGCATGAACTCGAACCGGGACTCGCGGTCCCAGCGGCGCAGGACCCGAACCGTTTCGCGGCAGACGCCGCAATCCCGGTCGTAGACGACCGTCAACGGGCCGGCAGACGCCGCCAGGTCTTCGACGACGCGCGCCTCGGGCTCCATCGTTGGGGTGGTCATGGCGCCGAATGGTAGCGCGGCGGCGCGACAAGCGTGCGGCGGCGTGCGGTGGGGTGGCCGCTGGCGTAGGACGGCCCGCCGGCGCGGAGGCCGCGGCTCGAGCGCACCGGAGACGCCGGCCCGCCCGCCTCGGGTAGGAGTGGTTGCCCGCCCGCGGACCGCGGGGCTGTCCGCTCCGGCCACGTCCGCCTGCCGGTTCCGGTGGCGCTGTATTCTCGCCCTAGTAGCCCGTCCCTCGGCGCGCGGCCCTAAGGCCGGCTCGGCGAGGGATTGGACGACGGCTCGCCCGAAGTGGAGCAGCGCATGACCGCAGATGGCCCCGATCGCAAGGCCCGGCGCCGCGTCGGCCGGAGTGTGGCAACGCGCTCGGGGTCTGCGACCGCCGGCACGGCGCGCGCCCGCGATCCGCTCCCGCGCGAGGTCAAGCTGCTGGGCGCGCTCCTCGGCCAGGTGATCGCCGAGCAGGGCGGCCCGCCGCTGCTGGACCTGGTCGAGCGATGCCGGCTGCGTTCGATCGCATTCCGCGAGACCGGCGACGAAGCAGCCGAGAGCGCTCTCGCCGCCGAGCTCGACTCGCTCGACGTCGCCGAGGCCGAGGCGCTGGCGGGGGCGTTCAGCCTGTACTTCCAGCTCGTCAATCTCGCCGAGGAGCGTGACGCCGTGCGCCGCTTCAGGCTCGACCGGCCGGCGGCCGGCACCGCGGGTCAGGGGACGCCGGCCGAAGCCCTGGCGTGGCTGCTCGAGCGCGGCTGGTCGGGCGATCGCGCGGCGGCGCTGCTCGGCCGGATGCGGATCACGCCCGTCCTGACGGCGCACCCGACGGAGGCGCGGCGGCGCACGATGCTGACCGCGCTGCGACGCTGCTACCGGCTCCTGGAGCAGCTCGACGATCCTCGCCTGGGAGCGACGGACGAAGCCGAGATCCGCCGCCGCTTGCGGGAGGAGATCAGCCTGCTCTGGCGGTCGTCCGCGGTTCGCCGCCTGGCGCCCAGTCCGATCGACGAAGTCCGGACCGCCCTCACGTTCTTCGACGAGACGCTGTTCAGGGTCGTCCCCCGCGTGTACCGGGCCTTCGACAGAGCCATGGACGAAGCCGGCGCGGTCGGCGGCCGGCGTGGCCGGCGTCGGTGTCGAGGCGACCGGGGCGGCCGACGCGCCGGCCGGCGCGACGGCCGGCGCGACCGGCGGCCGACGGCCTTCTCGCCGGCGACGCGGGCCAAACTGGAACGCGGCCCGCGCGCGTGGCCGCGTTCCTGCGCTGGGGCTCGTGGATCGGTGGCGACCGGGACGGCAACCCCACCGTGACGGCCGAAGTCACCCGCCAGGTGCCGCGCATCCACGCCGACCACGTCCTCCACGGCTACGAGGCCGTAGCCGCGCGCCTGCTCTCCACGATCGCGGCCTACGTGCCGCGGGAGGAGATCCAGCCGGCCATGGAAGCGCGGCTGGCCCGCGACGGCGAGGAGCTGCCGGAAACGATGCGCGACATGGCCGGTCGCTATCCGGAGGAGCCCTACCGGCAGCGGCTCGGAGCGATCGGGGAGCGGCTCCGCCGGACTCGCGCGTACCTCACCGAGGAGGCCGGTCCCATCGCGGGGCGCTACGAGACGCCGGCCCAGCTCGTGTCGGAGCTCGAGGAGATGCAGCGCTGCCTGGTCGCCGATCGCCTTCCGCGCGTTGCCTTCGGCGAGGTGCAGGACTTCCGCTGGCAGGTCGAGACGTTCGGCTTCCACCTGGCCTCGCTCGAGCTCAGGCAGCACTCGGAGGTGCACGAGGCGGCGCTCGCGGCCCTGCGTGGAACAGGGGACGCCGGCACGGCCGGGAGGGACGGCGTTCCGGGCGGTTCGGCTGCCCCGGATCTCGCGACCGAGCTGGTACCCGGAGTGAGCGCCGCCGAGGTCGTCGCCACTTTCCGGGCCGCGGCCGCGATCCAGCGCCGGTTCGGCGAGGATGCCTGCCACCGCTACGTGATCAGCTTCACGCGCTCCGCCGGCGACGTCATGCACGTCCTCGACCTCGCGGAGGTCGCCGCCGGACCGGCCATCCCGGCATCCGCCACCGGCGGCCTCCCGCCCGGCTCCGCGGCGCTCGACATCGTGCCCTTGTTCGAGTCCAGCGACGCCCTGACCGGGTCGGGCGAGTTGCTCGAGGCGCTGCTGACCGACCCGCGGTATCGGCGCCACCTGGCAGCCCGGGGCGACCGCCAGGAGGTGATGCTCGGGTATTCGGACTCGAACAAGGAATCGGGGTTCCTGGCGGCGGTGTGGATGCTCTACCGGGCCCAGGCCCGCCTTGCCGAAGTGGCGCGGCGCCACGGCGTGGAGCTGACGCTCTTCCACGGCCGCGGCGGAGCCATCGGGCGCGGCGGCGGTCCGACCAACCGGGCAATTCTGGCCCAGGCGCCCCGCTCGATCGACGGCCGCTTCAAGATGACCGAGCAGGGCGAGACGATCGCGGCAAACTACTCCAACCTGGACGTCGCCGAGAACCACCTGGAGCTCGTGGGCTCCGCCGTCGTGGTGGCGTCCACGCAGGAGCACGACGAGTGCGTCGACGAGGTGGACGAGCGAGGCCGGGCGGCGATGGACGAACTGGCCGGCCTGGCCCGCCGAGCCTACCGGGACCTCGTCTACGAAGAGCCGGGCTTCGAACGATTCTTCCGGGCCGTAACGCCGGTGGCCGAGCTATCGACTATGGCGCTCGGATCGAGACCGGCCCGGCGCGGGGCCGCCGGCGAACGGTCCGGAGCGCCCGGTGCGAGTGCCGGAGCCGCCGCCGGGGGGCGCGGCGGCGCGCCGGGTGACGGGCGGGCGGAAGCCGGTCCCTCCCGGACGGCCTGGATCGAGTCGCTGCGGGCGATTCCCTGGGTCTTCTCGTGGTCTCAGGCGCGCATCGGGCTGCCCGCCTGGTACGGCCTGGGTTCCGCCCTGGAGGGCTTCGAGAAGGCGCACGGCGAGGGCTCGCTCGACCGCGTCGCCGAGCTGTACCGGGATTGGCCGTTCCTGACGAGCGCCTTCGACAACGCCGAGCTGATCCTCGGCCGATCGGAGCCGAAGATTGCCGGGCTGTATGCGGCGTTGGCCGGGGACGGGGACGGGGCCCGCCTCTGGGCTCGTATCACCGACGAGTACGAGCGATCGATCCGCTGCCTGGCGCGAGTGACCGGTCGAGCCGAGCTGCTGGCGGCCGAGCCCCTGGCGGCCCGCTCGATCAGGCTGCGCCGCCCCTACATAGATCCTCTCTCCCACATCCAGGTACGCTTCCTGGCGAGACTGCGTTCGCTTCCGGCCGACGATCCGGACAGAGAGCGCTTCCGCCGCCTGGTCCAGCTCACCGTCAACGGCGTGGCCGCCGGCCTTCAGAACACCGGTTAGTCGGAGGAGGAACGCAATGCCAGCGCCGCGACGGAACGTCCCTCGCCGCCACGCCGCTCCGGCGGCCGTGGAGCCGGGGATTGGCGGGGCGTCCACTGAGGGTCCCGCGTCGGGGCCCGCTTCGGGGCGCGCCCCAGAGTCCGCCGCCGGGCCCGTAGGGCTGCCGGTCCCGGACGACCCCAACGCGCCCGCGGCGCTGCCGTCCGAGGATCCCGCGATCTTCGGTCTGACCATCGACGGGCTCGCGGCCCACTGGGCGCGATCCATGGAGTCCGCGCCGATGGGTGCCGAGGCGATGCGCGGGGCCGATCGCCGGGCGCAATCGATGGGCGTGATGAGCATCCGGCTGATGGAAAACGCCGGCTGCGCCGTGGCCGCGGCCGCGAAGGCCCTGGCAGTTCAGACGGGGCGCTGGGGCAAGGGGCCAATCCTGATCCTGTGCGGCCCGGGCAACAACGGCGGCGACGGCTTCGTGGCCGCGCGCCACCTCTCCCGCCAGGGGGCCCTCGTGGTCGCGGTTCTGGTCGGCACCGAAGGGCGACCGGCGGGCAAGGACGCCATCCGCAACTGGGATCGCCTCGAGGCCGAGGATCGCGTCGAGCGGATCCACACGCCCGTCGCCCGAGACGTGGCCATCCTGGCCCAGGGGATCGAGAAGGCCGCCCTGGTCGTTGACGCCCTCCTCGGCACCGGCGTCCAGGGGCCGCTGCGCGACCCGATCCGGAGCGCCGTCGAGCTGATCGGGCGCGCCAGGAGGGCGGGCATCCCGATTCTGGCGGTGGACGCGCCCACGGCCGTCGACCTCACGAGCGGCGATCTATCGGACCCGGTCGTGATCGCGCACGTGACGGTGACATTCCACAGGCCCAAGACCGGACTTCTGGCGCGGCGCGGTTCGGCCGTCGCCGGCCGCGTCCTGGTGGCGCCGATCGGTATTCCACAGGAGGCCGATCGGGGCTGATCGGGATTCGTCAGCGCCGTTCGGCAGAGCGCGGCTTTTGTTTGGGCACGGGGCGCCCGAACGATGCCGGTATCGCGCTTGCGACCGGGCGGAGCGGTTCGGTTATGTGTGGTCGATGCGGGCGCTCGGCCGTGGCGGGGATGTGAGCCCGGTCCTGAGCCAGTCGTGCGGGCGCGCCTGAGCGTCACGCGTGCGCTCCTCGTGGCGCGTCCATCGCGCGGGGAGCCAAGCGGCGTATTTCCCGCGCCTTCGGACCCCGGCTCATCTCACACGAGGATGGTCGATCGCGAGTAGAGATCGAGATCTCGAATGGCGCGGTCGGCGCAAACGTCGGCCATCGACAACTCTATGCACGCCGCGTCGCCGGACGTACAATCCCGCCGCAAAGTCCGCGGGCTGGCCGCGGGCGCGTCCAAGTAGCACGACGACCGGGCCTCTCACGCGCAGCCGCGAGGACACGGAGGGAGCGGCTACTGAGAGGAGCTTCGGGGTCCCGTGTACACGGACAAGATTCTCGTCTGCGCCGACTGCAACCAGCAATTCGTATTCACCGCCAGCGAGCAGGACTTCTACGCCCAGCGCGGCTTCACCGAACCCAAGAGATGCGCCTCGTGTCGCAGCGCCCGGAAGGCGTCCCGCCCCGAGGGCGGCACGGGCCACGCCGGCGGGTTCGGTGGCGGATACGACCGGGGCCCGCGCGAGATGTTCCCGGCGACATGCAGCCGATGCGGGCGCTCCACCGAAGTGCCGTTCCGTCCGACCAACGGCAAGCCCGTCTACTGCAGCGACTGCTTCCGCTCCGTCCGCGGCAACTGACTCCGACACAAGTCGAGCGAGCGACCCGGGCTTCGAGGCCCGGGTCGTTTCGTTTAGAGGCCGCGCGGCGATGAGCCGGGGCGTGGCACCGGCTCCGCTCCGGATCCATCCCGAGTGGCGCGGGGCGTGACCATCGGGCGGCGTGGTTGCCGCCTGCGTGCCCCTCAACTACGATGCCGGCAGCGGCGCGCCCGAGCCGCGTCTCCACTGCTCAGCCAACACTCGTAGCGCGAGGCCGCATTCCCATGGCCCCAGGCTCCAACCCCGACTTCGATCTGATCGTCCTCGGCGCCGGTACCGGCGGATACACCGCCGCCTTCCGAGCCGCCCAGCTGGGGATGAACGTCGCCCTCGTGGATCAGGGCAAGATCGGAGGCACGTGCCTGCACGTCGGCTGCATCCCGACCAAGGCGCTCCTGGAGTCGGCCGAGCTGTTCGCGCGCCTCAAGAAGGCGAAGGAGTTCGGCATCCTGCTCGAGGGCCAGCCCGGGTTCGACTTCGAGGTCATCGCGAAGCGCCGCGACCAGGTCGTGAAGCGGATGTGGACGGGACTGCGCGGCCTCGTCGACAAGAACAAAGTGACGTGGATTGGCGGCCGCGGCCGCTTCGACGGGCCGACGACGATTCGCGTCCAGCTCAACGGCGAGGACGGAACGCCGGGCGCCGGTGGAGAGCGAGTCGTCACCGCGAAGAACGTGATCGTGGCCACCGGCAGCCGCGTCAAGAGCCTGCCGGGGCTGGTTCCCGACGGCCGCCGGGTCATCACCTCGGACGACGTGACGACCAAGGCGGTCCTGCCGAAGTCGATCGCCATCGTCGGCGCGGGCGCGGTCGGGTCGGAGTTCGCCTCGCTCTACCACGATCTGGGCGTCTCCGTGACCCTCCTCGAGTACCTGCCGGCGATCGTTCCGCTCGAAGATCGCGACCTCAGCGCCGCTCTCGAGCGGAGCTTCACCCGCCGCGGAATCAAGGTCGTGACGAAGGCCCGCTTCGACACGGCCGCGGTCAAGGTGACGGCCGACGGCGTTTCGATGCTGGTGGGCCCGGACGGCGGCATCTCCGAGGAGCTCCGCGTCGAGCAGCTGCTGGTCGCAACCGGTCGAGCGCCGAACACGGAGGACCTCGGTCTCGAGAAGACCAAGGTCGAGCTCGAGCGGGGCTTCGTCAAGGTCGACGGCTGGATGCGAACCGCTCAGGAGCACGTCTACGCGATCGGCGACGCGATCGGCGGATTGATGCTGGCCCACGTGGCGGCGCACGAGGGAATCGTTGCCGTCCACGAGATCGCCGGGGAGGGGCCCGAGGCCATCGACTACGACCACCAGCCGCGGGCGACGTACACGCATCCCCAGGTGGCGTCCATCGGCCTGACCGAGCAGCAATGCGCAGAGCGGGGCATCGCGGTCAAGAAGGGCGTCTTCAACTTCGCCGCGATCGCCAAGGCTGTCATCGTGGGCGAGACCGAGGGCTTCGCCAAGGTGATCGCCGATGCGACGACGGACGAGGTGCTGGGCGTGCATCTGATCGGGCCCGCGGTGACGGATCTGATCGCGGAAGCGGCGCTGGGCATGACTCTCGAGGCCACGGCCTGGGAGATCGGCGCCGCCACGCATCCGCACCCGACCCTGGCCGAGGTGGTCGGCGAGGCCGCCATGGCCGTAGCGGGTCGCCAGATCAACGCGTAGGCGTCTTCCCGGGGGCGGGCGGCGGGCTGCCGGAGGGCTCCGGATCGGCCCGCCAGAGACGCATCCCGTCGCGCAGATCCTCGACGAGGGCGTCCGACGGTGCGGCAAGGACGTGCCGGAAGATGTCCAGGTCGCCGATGCAGCCGGCCAGATGGATCGCGAACGGCACGACCAGATACGCCCCGAAGGGAAGCCTGCAGGCCGGGACGCCCAGCGGGGCCAGGACGGCGAGCGGGGCCAGACAGACGACCAGGTACGCCCTGCGGCCGAAGCGATGGCCCGGCGCGGTCGCGTAGAAGCCGGCCGGAACACCGTCCACCCGGAGCACGCCGAACTCCGGCTTCGCACCGAACGCGAGCATGACGATGCCGTGGACGGCCTCGTGGATTGCCGCCAGCAGAAGGGTCAAAACCAGGACCACGGCGATCTGGACCAGCGAGATCGTCGCCGCCGTGTGGATGGCTCCGCCGAGAGCGATGCCCAGGTAGACGACGAGCCCTGCGGCCGCCATCGGGATCTGGGCGATCGCCCAGCCCACCATCGTCGCCCGGGACGGGTGCCACTCCGAGATCATGGCGTTGGGTCCAGCTTCGCGAGCAGATCGAGGACGCGGCGCCACATCAGGTCGGCCGCTTCGGGGTCGTAGGCCGAAGGAAGGCTCGGATCCGCGAACAGGTGGGCGGAACCCTTGTATTCGAAGATCGAACACTCCGCGCCGGAGGCCCGGACCAGCGTGGAGAGCTCGTCGATCGCCCGGCCGCTCCGATACGGATCTCGAGTCTTGAAGTGGATTTGCATCGGAACGGAGGCTGGCCAGGCGGCAAGCCCGATTGACGCGGGCCGGGGAGCGCCGCTCAGCAGGATCGCCGCCCTGGCGCCCGGCCGAGTCGCCGCGAGCCGGGCAGCGAGGCTTGCACCTATCGAGAAGCCGGCATAGACGAGCGACGACGGGAGCGAATCCACGGCAGCAGTGGCGCGGTCTTCGATCTCCGCCGGGCCGACGGCGCGCAAACGGCCGGCGGCGGGTGCGTACGTGTCGAGCGGCGCCTCGCCGGGGAAGAGATCGGGTGTGTGGACTTTGTGGCCGGCCGCGCGCAGCCGGTCGGCGGCCGCGACCACGCCGGGCCGCATTCCAAGAGCCGAGTGGAACAGGACGATCTCGGCCATATGCCTCCCGCTCGAGACGACGCGCCAAAGCCTAGCGCGGCGTGGCCGGCTGCGAGGGCCTCCGGCGGTGAGCGCGGCTGTCGCCCGCGAGGAATGCGGCCCGCGAGGGGCGCCGGCAGTCCGCAGAGCGCGCCTCGTTCGCCCGCCTCCCCCAATCGCGCCCGAAATGGGCCAAACTAGGGCCACCTCGCCGGTCGGACCGGCGATCGATCTTGCCCTGCGGCACGCAGGACGTGCCGGGACCTCGCGGGAGGAGCGTTTAGTGGCCAAGGTGACCATGCCCCAGCTGGGCGAGAGCGTGGCCGAGGGGACGATCGGGAAGTGGCTCAAGCAACCGGGCGACGCCGTGGCCAAGGACGAGCCGCTTCTCGAGGTCATCACCGACAAGGTCAACGCGGAGGTTCCGTCGCCGTTCGAGGGCGTGCTGCGAAAGATCCTGGTCGCCGAGGGGCAGACGGTTCCGCATATGGTCGAGATTGCGGAGATAGAGGAAGTGGCGATGCCGGCCTCGGCCGGGGCCACTCCCCGTGGAGCGGGCACTGCCGCCGCGAAGGCGGCGGCTCCCGCGGCCGCCGTCGTGGCTCCGAGCCCGGCCGCGCCGGCCGCGCCGGCAACTCCTGCCACTCCTGTCGCTACCGCCACTCGCGCCGCCCAACCCCAGGCTCTGCCAGCTTTGGCGGTCGGCGACCCGAACGCGCGCATGACGCCGGCCGTGCGGATGCTGATGCGCCGGTACAGCCTCTCGCCGGTGCAGATCGTGGGTACGGGCCATGCCGGCCGGATCACTCGCGACGACGTGATTACCTTTGTCGAGCGCGGCGCCACGGGGAGCGGAGCCGCCACTCCCGCTTCGGCCACGGGGAGGGGAGCCGCCACTGCCGCCGAGCCCTCGTCGTGGCCGGGAATCGCCACTGCGGCCGACCAGGCCGCCGTCTTCGCGGACGCCCTTCGGGCACCCGTGCCCGGCCTCCCGAGCCATGCGCCGGGCCTGGCTCCGGGCGCGCCTTCACCATCGCCGTCCGCCCACGGCGTTGCCTGGGAACCGGACCAGGACGAGGTTCTCGTCCCGCACAGCCAGATGCGTCGCGGCATTGCCGCCCAGATGACCCGCGCCGCGGCGGTGCCGGTGGCTCACAGCACGTTCGAAGTCGACATGACGGCCGTGGTGAACCTTCGCCGAGCCCAGGCCGATTCGTACAAGGCTCGCGAGGGCGTCGGGCTGAGCTTCCTGCCGTTCGTGGTCAAAGCCGTCGTCGAGGCGCTGCACGGCAGCCCGGATCTCAACGCCCACTACACCGACGCCGGTCTGCTGCGCAAACGCCGCATCAACATCGGCATCGCCATCGCCGTCGAGGGGCCGCAGGGCGGAGGCCTCATCGTGCCGGTGATACGCGACGCCGATCGGTTGTCGATCAGCGGCATCAACCGGGCGATACAGGATCTGGCCTCTCGAGCCCGATCGAACAGGCTCCGGGTCGAGGATCTCGGGGGCGGCACTTTCACGGTCGACAACACCGGCTGGTTCGGGTCGATCCTCACCGTCCCGATCATCAACACGCCCGAGGTCTGCATCCTGACCACCGAGGCGGTCGTCAAGCGGCCCGTCGTCCGGGAGACTCCGGAGGGCGACGTGATAGCGGTGCGGTCGATGATGAATCTCGTGGCCGGGTACGATCACCGTGCCACCGACGGCGCCCAGGTCGGCCGATTCGTCCGCGACGTGATCTGCTGGCTCGAGGCCGTAGGGCCCGACACGCCGATCTACTAGTCACCATCCAAGCGCTGGCAGGCTCACCCCCAATGTCCGACTCGACCAGAACCGATACGGCGCCGCGCGTGCTGCCGCCGACCATAGCGATGGGCGGCGGCACCTTTGAGACTGCCGCCGACGGTTCGACCGCGCCGCGGCGCCATCCCGACTGGATAAAGGCCCGCATCCCGTCCGGCGAGACCTACCAGGAGGTCCGGCGGCTTCTCCACGGGCTGACCCTCAACACCGTCTGCGAGGAGGCGCGCTGCCCCAACGTCGGGGAGTGCTGGGACCAGCGCACGGCGACGGTCATGATCCTCGGCGACACCTGCACCCGAGCCTGCGGGTTCTGCGCCGTAAAGACGGGCAAGCCCCTGGTCCACGACCTGGACGAGCCGCGTCGGGTCGCCGAGGCGATCCGCGGCCTGGGCCTCGACCACGTGGTCATCACCAGCGTGGCCCGCGACGACCTCGACGACGGCGGCGCCGGCATCTTCGCGGAGACGATCCGCCGCCTTCGCGCCGCCTGCCCGGGCATGGGCGTGGAGGTGCTGATCCCCGACTTCAACGGCGAGGAAGGACCGCTGCGCACCGTCATGGCGGCCGGCCCCGACATCCTGAATCACAACGTCGAGACGGTGGCGCGGCTGCAGAAGCCGGTTCGGAAACGGGCCCGATACGACCGATCGCTCGGCGTGCTCCTGCGGGCGAAGGCGTACGCGCGCGAATTCGCCGGGTCGGACGAAGCGGCGGCGGTGCACACCAAGTCCTCGATCATGGTCGGTCTCGGCGAGACGCGGCCGGAGCTGCGTCAGACGTTCCTCGACCTGCGGGCGGTCGACTGCGACATCCTGACGCTGGGGCAGTATCTGCGGCCGTCGCCGGAGCACCTGCCGGTCGAGCGCTACTACCACCCCGACGAGTTCGCCGAGATGCGCGAGGAGGCGCTGGCGCTGGGCTTCAAGCACGTCGAGTCGGGCCCGCTGGTTCGGTCGAGCTACCACGCCCGCGACCAGGTGCCCGGTGCGGAGGCGCGGCGGGCCGCCCGGGCCCTGGCGTCGGCGGGGGCGGGCGCGGGTTCTGGCGTTGTCGCGAGCGCGGGAGCCTCGCCGGCATCCGCGGGCGCAGGCCGTCCCGGACCGACCGTCGACGCGGACGGGCGAGTGATCTACCGGCCCGACTGAGCGGGAAGAGGAGGGGAGCGCGTGACCTCGGAGGACAAGGTCGGTCACCCGGTACGGCGCGAGTGGCTCGAGCGCGTTCCGAAAGTCGAGCTGCACCTGCATCTCGAGGGCGCCATCCCGGACGCGGCGCTGTGGCGGCTCATCGGCAAGTACGGCGGCGACCCCCGCGTGCCGAGCCTCGAGTCGCTGCGGGGCTATTTCACGTATCGCGACTTCCCCGAGTTCATCGACAAATGGACGTGGAAGCAGGGTTTCCTGCGCGAGGCGGCGGACTACGAGCTGGTCGGCGCGGCAGTGGCCGGCGAGTTGCTGCGCCGGCGGATCGTCTACGCGGAAGCGTTCTACACGCCCGCCGACGCGGCCGCGGGCCTGTCGACGCAGGAAGTGTCGCTGGCGCTCCGGAGAGGCCTCGACTCGGTCGCCGGCGTGGAGGTGGCGCTCATCGCCGATCTGTGCCGCGACTACGGTCCGGCCGCCGGCGCGCGTACGCTCGCCGAAGTGGCCGAGGTTGCCGCCGAGGCCGGGGTGATCGGCATCGGCCTGGGCGGCTCCGAGCAGCTCTACCCGCCCGAGCCGTTCGCGACCGTGTACGCGCGAGCGCGCGACCTCGGGCTGCGAACCACCGCCCATGCCGGCGAGGTCGCCGGCCCCGAGAGCGTCTGGGGCGCGATCAAGGCCCTGGGCGTGGACCGGATTGACCATGGGCTGCGGGCCGCAGACGACCCCATGCTCGTAGCCTATCTCGCCGAGCGGCGGCTCCCGGTGACGGCGTGCCCGGGCTCCAACGTGGCAACCGGCGCCCTGGCTTCGCTGGAGGAGCACCCGATCCGGCGGTTCCTGGATGCGGGTGTGCTGGTCAGTGTCTCTACCGATGACCCCGCGATGTTCGGGCTGTCACTGGCTGGCGAGCTGGCGGCCGTGCAGACCCGGCTCGGCTTCACCGACGCCGACGTTCGCACTCTCCTGCTCAACGCCGTGGAGAGCTGCTGGCTCCCGGAGGAACGCCGGGCGGATCTCCGGGCCCGCCTCGTCGGCGACCCGACCTGGGTCGAGTAGGCGGCGGCTCGAGGCCCGCCGCTCGTTCGCAGGCACGCGGGGATCGGTAGCCGCGCTTTCGCTGACGTGCCCGAGCCGGGGCCCAAGGCCCCTGCGCCCTGTCGCCCCCTGCGCCCTGTCGCCCCGCGCGCCGCCACGCCGCTCCGTGCCGCGCCCGGGGCGGGCGGCCGCTACAGGATCTTCGAGAGGAAGGCCTTCGTGCGTTCTTGGGTTGGCGCGCTGAATACCTGGTCGGGCGTGCCCTCTTCGACGACCACGCCGTCGTCCATCATGACGACGCGGTTGGCCACTTCGCGGGCAAAGCCCATCTCGTGGCTTACGACGACCATTGTCATGCCCTCGCGGGCCAGCTCCTTCATGACCTCCAGCACCTCGCCGATCATCTCGGGGTCCAGGGCGGAGGTTGGCTCGTCGAAGAGCATCAGGGCGGGCTTCATGGCAAGAGCTCGCGCGATGGCGATGCGCTGCTGCTGCCCGCCGGAGAGCTGGTTCGGGTAGACGCTCTCCTTGGCCGCGAGGCCGACTCGCTCGAGCAGCGCCCGGCCGACAGCCACAGCCTCGTCATGGCCCATTCCGCGCACGTGGATCGGTGCCTCGATGATGTTCTCGAGGGCCGTCATGTGTGGGAACAGGTTGAAGCGCTGGAAGACCATGCCGATCTCCTGGCGCTGCAGAGCGATGTTCTTCTCCTTGTCCTCGACCAGCCTCATCGATCCGGGGGCGGCCCCGCCTCGCCGCCCGAAGGTGGGCAGCCTCAATCGGCCGGCAGGAGTCTCCCGATAGCCGATGAGGTGGCCGTTCACGAATATGCGGCCGCTCTGGATCTTCTCCAGGTGATTCATGCAGCGGATGAAAGTCGTCTTGCCCGACCCGGAGGGTCCGATGACGACGACCGTCTCCTGGCGCTTGACCTGGAGACACACGTTCTTCAGGACGTGCAGCCGGCCAAACCACTTGTTGACGTCGCGGGCATCGACCACGACGTCAACATCGGGCCGAGGCACGCCGCCGATGGCGCCAAGAAGGTCACTTGTCACGCTAGTCATTGTTCGATCGGCGCCCTTAGCGACATGAACCTGGCAGCGAAGCCCTCTCTGCGTGGACCGGACGCTCCGGACTGAGAAGTTCCGGTTCCCTTGGCGAAGCGCTTCTCTATCCAGGACTGGACAACACCCCAGACCGTCGTCATCAGCAGATACCAGACCGCGGCGCCGGCGAAGAGCTCGAAGTAGGCGTACGAACGGCCCGCGGCCACGGACGTCGTGTTGTACAGCTCGAACACGCTGATGACGGTCAGCAACGACGTCGTCTTGAGCATGTTGTTGAACTCGTTGCCGAGCGGCGGAATGATGACGCGCGCGGCCTGCGGCAGGACGATGCGCCTCATCGTCTGGCCGTATGTCATGCCGAGGGACTTGGATGCCTCGGTCTGACCCGGATCCACCGAGAGTATTCCAGCTCGGACGATCTCCGCCATGTAGGCACCCTCGTTGATGCCGAGGATGACCACTCCGGCCAGCACCTCAGGCAGGATGTTCAGCGGGCCGATCACGATGGCCGGCCACTTGAAGATCCCGGCGCTCGGGAAGCCGTAGTAGAAGAACATCAGCTGGACGAGCAGGGGCGTGCCTCGGAAGAACCAGACGTAGAGGTTGGCGACAAGTCGGAACAGGAAGAACTTCGCCATCTTCGCGATGGCGGCGATGACTCCGAGGATGACGCCGAGGAACTGGGCCACCACGGAGATCACGAGCGTGAGCCCGATCCCGTTCACCAGCGCCGGGCTCGGATGGAAGAGCGAGTCCCAGAAGAATTGCGGCCTGATGCTGTCGGTGAAAGCGCAGCCGCTTACGGATATCGCAACGATGAAGAGGCACCCGGCAAGCAAAGCCCGCCGGGTGCCCGAACGGTTGAACGTGGACGCGGTCATCGCGTCGTCCGGGTCAGGTTTCGAGGTGTTCTAGGAGGCCGCCGCCGTGGCGGCCGCCGGCGCCGGGGTCGCGTTCACGTCGGCGGGCGTGATCCCACCCGACTGCACGCCCCACTTCGTGAGGATCGTGGTGTACGTGCCGTCGTTCATCATGGACAGCAACGCCGCCTTGACCGCGTCGCGCAGCCCGGTCTTGGTCTTGAGGACGCTGATGCCTTCGGCGCCGCGCTCGAGGGTCATCGACGAGACGAGCATGAACTTGCCCGCGCTCTGGGCCACTTCGTAGCCGGCGACCGGCTCATCGGTGAAGTGGGCAACAACCGTGCCGGCCTGGAGGGCCGCCAGCGCGTTGGTGTCCGCATCGAACTGCTGAAGCGTGATGGCCGCCTTGCCCTTGGCCGTGCAGTTGGCGTCGAGGCTGTTGGTGTTGTCGTAACCCGAGCCGGTGCCGCCGACGTGATCGGCCTCGATCGTGCCCTTCTCGGCAGCCACGCCCTTGCCGCACAGGTCATCGATGGAGTTGATCTTGTCCGGGTTGCCCGCGAGGACAACGAATGACTGGCCTGCGGCGAAGTAGGGGATCATGTCGACGGCCGCGAGGCGGTCGCTCGTGATCGTCTGGGCCGAGATGATGACGTCACAGCTGCCGCCCTGGAGGGCCGGGATGATCGAGTCGAACGTGGTCGACTGGACCTTCAGCGTGAGGCCCATGCGGGCCGCGATCTCGGTCGCAAGATCGATGTCCGAGCCAACGGCGTTGTTGCTGGCGTCGAGGGACTCCTGGGGCGCATAGCTCGTATCGGAGCAGACCGTCAGAGTCCCGGCCTTGATCAGCTGACCGGCCGGCGCGGTGGCCACGACCGCGGTTCCACTGGACGGAGCCGCCGTGGCGGCGCTGCTGGAGCAGGCACCGATGGCGAGCGCCGCCGCTGCGAGAAGCCCGACGACGCGGAATCGCGACTGCATCACTGGTGTTCCTCCTGTCCTCCTGGACCTCCCCACACCGCACGCCGTCCACCCTCGACGCGCTTCTGGGTACATCGGTGCGGGCAGCGTAGCCGCCGACGGGAGCGCGTGCAAGACACATCCAACACTGGCGGTTGCGGCACGGTTGCAGATGCGCGGTGATCGACAGCAGAAGTTCGCTTGTCCCCGAGGCGTTGGGCGCGGGAGCAGGCCCCGGCGAGACTGCCGCGGGCATCTCGCGGCGGAGCGGCTATGCTCTCGCCAATGGTCCGCCAGCTACCGCGCCGGATGCCGCTCGCCGAGCTCCACTGCCACCTCGGCAGCGCCGTCACGCCGTCCGTGATGTGGGGCATCGCCCACGAGCAGGGCATCAAGCTGCCGACGAAGGACTACTGGCAATTCCGCGAGATGATCACCGCCTCGCCGACCCGCGGCCACTCCTTCGACGGTTACCTGGACCTGTTCCACTGGACCGAGCTGATCCAGTCGTCGCCGCTGGCGATGGAGCGCTCCGTGTACGAGGTGGTCGGCGGGGCCTATCGCAAGAACAACGTCACCACGATGGAGCTGCGCTTCAACCCCATGAAGCGCAACCGCGGCGGCGAGCAGGACCTGGACCACATCGTCGCCGCGTCGCTGCGGGGCATGGATCGGGCGGTGCTCGAATACCCGATTCGGCCGGGGCTGATCTTCTGCCTGGATCGCGCGTTCCCCTACGCCCTCAACGAGATCATCGTCGAGAAGGCCATCGCCTGGCGGGATCGAGGCGTCGTCGGCGTCGACATCGCCGGACCTGAGTCGGCCGCGTTTCGCCCGGGCGACTACCGCAAGCTCTTCCGCCGCGCCCGCCAGTTCGGGCTGGGAATAACCGTTCACGTGGGCGAGGCCGGGCCGGTCGAAGAGATTGCCGAGGTCGTGAGGACGCTCGAGCCGGACCGGATCGGCCACGGCGTGAAATCGGCCTACGACCCGCGGACGATGGCCATGCTGCGAGAGCGCGGGATCGTCCTGGAGGTGTGTCCTACGTCGAACCTCCAGACCGGAGTCGTGTCGGGCTGGGAGGAGTTCCGCTGGATCTTCGACCAGTTCCGCCGCAACGAGATCCGTTTCGCGATCAGCACGGACGGCCCGGAGATGCTGCGGACCTATATCCGAGACGAGCTGGCCACGCTCGGCCGGCTCGGCATCCTGTCCTACGAGGAGCAGGTTCGGGCGGCTCAGACGTCGCTGCAGGCGTCGTTCGTGCCCAAGGTGACCGACGTAGCGGCCGCGGTGCGCGAGCCGGCCAAGCGCAAAGAGGTCGAGCGCGAAGAGGCCTGACGTCGCGCGTCGAAGCGCGTGGAGATCTGGTGTCGTCGGGCCGGCGAGCTACTTTTCGAGTGGCTGTACTCGGTAGCTGCAGCTGCGGCCGCCGGAAGCGATGTGGCACTCGCGCGTGACTCTGGCGCCGAGAACCTCGCCGAGGAGCTGCAGTTCCTCTTCGCAGGCGATCGGATACGGACCGGAGACGCCTGAGATGGCGCAGTTGTGCAGGCTGAGCCAGATGGTGCCCTCGGAGTCGCGCGTGGCCCGGCCCAGGTAGCCGGTCTCATCCTCGTAGCTCGCAACTTCGCGGACCTGCTCCCACAACGACGCCCCGTTCGGCAGACGGTCGGCGATGCGATTGCGGATGCGTGTCTTGAGCTGCTCGCGTCGCGCCTCGAAGACGTCGTGGATCAATGCCTCGCCGCCGATCGAACGGATCGCGGTCAGGAACGACTGGGCCAGCGCCCCGTAGTTGGCCGGGAAGAGTTCCTGCGCCGCGGGCGTCAGGTCGTAGACATGGCGCGGCCGGCCGACGCCGTGGCGGCTCAGGCTGCGAGTGACCAGACCCGCGGATTCAAGCGTGCGGAGCTGCTGCAAAACGCCGGTGCGGCTCGCGCCGACGCGGTCGGCGACCTGATCCGGAGAAGCGGGCCCGCCCGTCCTGAGCGCGTAGAGGACCTCGCGGCGGAGAGTGGACGACGCGCCCGGTCCGGGCGAGGGCGTAACCAGGGGCGTGACCGTGCGTACGCGGCGCTCGATCATCTGGGCGTCCGTGCCGTGCTCGAAGGGATGAGCCGACCCGTGGTCGTCGTCGGCGGCGTGGGGTGTCATCGCGTGGCCGGCCGCCTGGACGGCTCCCGGCCGGGGCGACGTAGGGGCCGAAACCGGCGGCAATTCGGACGGTACGGCGGGTTCCCGATCCATGACGGGAAAAGTAGCAGCGTGCGCCGAAACTTGCTCATGCCGTGGCCCCGATTGCCGGCCGTGCGCCGTGCGGCATTGGGCGGTACCGGCCGGCCGTGGGCGCCGACGAACATTCCGCTCACGGCGTTTTCGGCCGTCGGTACCGGAGCGGACTCGCTCTTCGGGCTCCGTTACCGTACGATCAGGCCTGATCCCGACGGCGGCACCGGGCCGCGCATGGCGCAGCTGCCGGTCGGCGAGTCGGAGATCCGCACAGAGTCGCCTGCACAGGGAGCCCCGGTTTGCCAGAGATTCGAGCCTTTCGCGCGCTCCGCTTCGACCGGGAGGCGGTCGGAGATCTGAGCCGCGTCGTCTGCCCGCCCTACGACGTGATCGGGCCGGAGTTGCACCAGATCCTTCTGGCTCGCCATCCGGCCAACGCGGTGCGGCTCGACCTGCCCGAGATGCTGGCCGGTGAAGAGCCGGACGACCGGTACCGGCGGGCCGCGCGCATGCTGTCGAACTGGCGAGTTGAAGGCACGCTCCGCACGGACGGCCAGCCAAGCGTCTACTGCTACGAACAGACCTACCGCGTTCCCGGCAGCGATCAGGTTCGTACGCAGCGTGGCTTCTTCGCCCGGCTGCGCCTCGAGGACCTCGTTCCGGGCTCCGGCGTGCTGCCGCACGAGAGGACGCTGTCGGCCCCAAAGGAAGATCGCCACAAGCTGCTGCGGGCGACCGCAGTCAACACCAGCCCCATCGTCGGGCTGTTCGCCGATCCCAGCGGTCGTGCTACGAAGGCGCTCGCCGCCATCGCCGCGGAGAGCCCCGACGTCGACATAACCGACGACGACGGCGTGCGCCACCGCCTCTGGGCTGTGCCGGAGGACGGGCCGCAGGCCAACCTCGTCGCGACGCTGATACACGCCGCCGGCCGAAGGCCGATCACCATCGCCGACGGCCATCACCGCTACGAGACCGCGCTTCGCTATCGCGACGAGCGGCGGGCCAACAAGACGGGCGAGACCGATCTCGCGTCCGACTACGTGATGACGCTCTTCCTCGAGACGACCAGGCAGAAGCTGACCGTCCTGCCGACCCACCGCATCGTCCGCGGTCTCGGCGAGGAGGGCGTCCGCGACCTGCTGGACCACGCCCCCTGGTTGTTCGACGTGAAGCCGGTGGGGGATCGGGGCGAGCTCGAGACCGCCTTCGGCTCGGCCGACGTACCCGGCGGGCAGGGTCGCTTCGGGTTGTGGACGAGAAGCGGGGGCGCGGTCCTTACGGCCCGGCGCGACGACTTCGCCATGTCCCTTCGTGAAGGTGGGGCCGCGCTGCGGCGCCTCGACGTGACGCTTCTGCAGGTCGCCCTCGATCGGCTGTGCCGTATCGACGCGGCCGCGATCGCGGCCGGCCGCCTGGCCTACAGCAAGTCCGTTGCCGAAGCCCTCGATTGGGTCGACGCGGGGCGCGACGGCGCCGACGCCGCCTTCCTGCTGGACCCCACGCCCGTGGCCGAGATCGCGGCCGTGGCGGCGGACGGCGACGTGATGCCACAGAAGTCGACCTACTTCTACCCCAAGGCCCTCACCGGCCTGGTTATCAACCCCCACGAATGGTGAGGTCGCGTGGGGCCGGTCTGTCGATGCGGGGCCGAGGGAAGCTTGCGAGATGAGTGACAACACACCCGACGAGCTGCACGTAGCCCGACCGCACCCCGTCGGCGCCAACGGGCGGCCGATCCGCAAGGACGAGATCGAGCTGTCCGAGCGCGGCCTGTACGTGGAATCGTGGATGCCCGAGCGACGATCGCGGCGCCGTCCGCTGCTGTTCATCCACGGCGAGCTGACCGGTTCGTGGATCTGGGAGCGGTACCTCTCCTACTTCGCCAGCCGCGGCTGGGAGGGCCACGCCCTCAATCTGCGCAACCACTTCTGGTCCGAGACGACGGAGATCGCCGCGGTCTGCTTCGGCGACTACGTCGAGGATGTCGTGGCGGTCATGGACAAGCTCGGCCCCAGCGCCGTGGCGGTCGGGCACGGCATGGGAGGACTGCTCGCGCTCAAGGCGGCCGAGCAGCATTCCGTCGGAGCGGTCGTGCTGCTCGACAGCGAGCTGCCCCGCGACCTGCGCCCGCCCGTCCGGCCGCACGAGCTGCGCGAGATCCCCGACGTCTACGGCCGCGACCACATCGGCTGGGAGACGCTGCCGGAAAAGCTTCAGCGCGATAATCGCGACCTCACGATCGCCGACATCGTCCGCCTGCAGCACCTCTTCGGGCAGAAGCCGCACGAATCGGGCCAGGTCAAGCGCGAAATCATGGAGGGCGTCGCCATCGACCGGTCCCGTCTGGTCGGCGTGCCCATCCTGGTCGTCGGCGCAGGCCTGGACGGAACGTCCTCGGCGACGGGCGCCGAGCGGCTGGCCGACTGGCTCGGCGGCACCTACGAACCCTTCGGGGCCCATTCGCACTACGGCCTGGTGATCGGCGAGTCGAGCTTCCAGCAGGTCGCCGACGGCATAAGGGCGTTCCTGGAATCGCACCGTATGTAGTCCGCGCCCGCTCGGAACGTCTCCGCCCGCAGATCGGGAGGGTCGGGACCGACGGTAGTCACCGCGCCGGTTGGCGCGCCGCGGGGAGGCCTGTTATCATCCCGCCCGGCCCGCCGCAGGGCGGCCGTCCGTGCCGCATTCGTCTAGAGGCCTAGGACACAGCCCTCTCAAGGCTGAGATCATCGGTTCGAATCCGATATGCGGTACCACTCGCCGATACCGACGCCCCCGGACCGCGCCCCGGGGGCG
This sequence comes from uncultured Chloroflexia bacterium, assembly GCA_963838285.1. Lineage (GTDB taxonomy): Bacteria > Chloroflexota > Limnocylindria > Limnocylindrales > CSP1-4 > Fen-1039. The sequence continues at coordinate 434,366 of CAWIQP010000004.1, read as the reverse complement.
TTCTTCGTGCGACCCGGGCGCGCCGAAAGCCGACCGGCCCGGCCGTGGCCGCGTGCCGGGCGCCTGTGGCGAATCTGGGCCGTTTCGACAGGCGAGCCGGCGCACGGTCCGGTGTCGTCCCGGACATGTGGTGGCCGCGTCCGGGCGTTCTTCCGCGCGGTCGATTCGCGGTCCGGTCCGGCCAGGCTGGAGGCGGTTCGAGCCGGCTCCGGGCCGGTTCGCTCGGGCGGCTCGAACAGACGGTCTTAGAACGGCTGTTCTGTGGAAAACTTGGTGGAAGAGTTGGTGGAGAAAGCTCTTCCCCGCGGGCTGGGGCCCGCCTAGCATGCACCCACTTACCGCGGAGGAGAGACACGCGGGGGGACCGAGTCCCAACGGGACCGAGCCTGCGGTCGTCACCAGGTGGTTTGGATTCGGTCTGGCACGGTAGAGGAGCGGAGTGCACCCATGGATTCGCGCAGGCATCCCGACGATCCCGCCGCCAACGACGCTGCCTTCGATTTCGTGCGGTTCTGCCATCGGCGAAGGCGCGTCGGCTGGCCCGAGCTCTACGACGAGATGTGCCACGTCGCGAGCCGAGGCCTTTACCACGGCTGGGGTTTCGGCGAGCTTGCCGAACATGGGATCGCCTTCGGTCTGGTCGAGATGCCGCGCCTCGCCGGACTCGTGGCCGAGGTCGTGAATCAGGAGTCCGAGCGTCGCCCTCGCGCGCTGGTCGGCGTCATGGCCCCCGTCCCGGCGCGTGCGGACACATCGGAGGAAGCGTCCGAGGGTCTTCGGCGCGGCGGGGCCTTCGTCGGCGCGGCCCGCTGAAACCGCCGGGCCCGCTGAAACCGCGCGGCCCGCTGAAACCGCCCGGCCCGCTGCGCTCGGGCTCGCCTCGCTAGGAGCGAAGCTGGCGGCGAGCCATCTCGGCCTCGATCTGGCGCTCGGCCTCCACGTAGGCATCGATGCGGTCGCGCAGTTCGTTGGCCGTCGGCGTGTACAGGTGGACCTGCTGCTGAAGGATGTAGCTCAGGCGCCGGCTCGACATTCGGACGTGGTCGAGGTTCTTCATCAGGACGAGCGGGTCCATCGCGGCGAGGTCGCCGGCTTCGTACATCGGCTGCATAGGGCGATTGTATTGGCCCGGACGCCGGGACGTCGCGCCCGCCGCCACGGCCCGACCCTGGGCCTCGGCCTGAGCCCGGGGCGGTGAAGCTACAGCAGACGCGGCGAGCGCGGCGGCCACTCCCAGTCGATTGGGAGAGTGGCGCCGTTGATGGCCCGGCGGCGACCGGCCTCGCTCGTCGCCAGAACCAGGATCCGATCCAGTTTGGTGGCCTGTCCGGCCTCGTCGCCCCACAGCTTCGTCATCTTCCGGCCCGCGGCTACGTCGTCGGTGGCGATGCCCGCGAGCCGATAGCCCTCAGGCGCGGCGGCCAGCTCCCAGACGGACTCGGCCAGGCCCACGCCACCGTTCGCGGGCCGGCCGCGGTCCATTTCGACGTCGCCGATCACGAGGGCGATCACCGCGTCGTCGGCCAGGGCGGAACGCAGACCGCTCAGGACCTCGCGCATGAAGACGAGATAGGCGTCCCGGTGATGGGCGTCGTCGAGGAGCTCGTCGATGGCCGAGGCGTCGTAGCCGAGCAGCCACAGCCGCAGCCAGTTGTAGTAGCCGTACTTCACCACTCGCAGGTAGGGTGGGGAAGTGACCACGAGCCGGGCTCGCTCGGGCAGGCCACGGGCGCGCAGCGCCTCGCGGAAGCGGACGCCGGCGTCGCGAGCGTCGCCGAGAAGGGCGATCCCCCTGGATGCGGGCAGCGGCTGGCGGTAGAGGCGGCGCAGTTTGTCTTCGAGGAGCGCGAACGTGTCGCGCTCGGGCGAGTGGAAGTCGGTCCGCGCGACGAAGTCCCTGACGTAGCGCGGCGCCATGCTGAACGTGTTGGGCATGACCGCCGAGAGGTAGCTGGCGCTCTTGCCGTGAAGGATGCCCGTCAGGGTGGCCAGGACGAAACGATCGGTGCGATCGTCCGGGTTGAGGCCGGCCCGGAGGTAGAGCAGCTGAGCGAGCGTTCGAGGGTGGAAGGCGAGCGCGACTTCGGCCGGCACCGCGGAGTCCGGCCGGATCGCGCTGGAGCCGGTGCGATCGTTCGATCTACTCGACGTGCTCGATCGTCCGGACGATCCGGAGTCCGACCGCGCGGGGGTGGAGATCGGCCGGCTGCCCGGTCCCGGGACCACGATGTCTGGCGAGCCCGGCTCCGCCACGATCGCGTCGGCGAGGGCGTTCCACTCGGCGGCGGAGGCGGCCCAGGCGAGACGGAGCGACGCGACGCGAGTCTTGATGTCGGACTTCGTGGGCGGATCGACCTTGGCCGCGGTCAGGATCTGGGCGAACGGGTTGAGGTCGTTGCCGGCGCCGATCCGACCCTCGGCGCAAGCCTGAAGAGGCGTCGTTCCGCGGCCGCTGAACGGGTCCAGGACCACGTCGCCGGGGCGCGTGTAGCGGGCGATGAAGGCGTGGACCAGACCGGCCGGGAAGCTCGCCAGATACGAGCACATGGGATGGAAGCTGTGACCCCAGAGCCGCTGCTGATCCTTCCATTCCGGCTCGATGGAGAGGCGCGGCAGTTCGCTCGGAAGCTGGAGGGCCAGCTGGCCCGCGGTCGAGACCCGCGCGTCGCCCGCCGGAGTCGAGGCCGCGAGTCGCGGGTCGGGTGTCACCGGCAGGTCGGCCCGATCGAGCTCGAGCGAGAGCGATGCCAAGATGACGACCTCCGAAATGCGCAGCCGGCCACCGGTCGATGACGGAAGAAGACCGGAGTCTAGCACCGGTCGTGCGGCGCAACGATGGGACGAAAGAACGATTGCCTGTGGTCTCGGCCCGCGGTCGTCGTCCGCCGTGGATGTGGCGCGGGCCGCGCGCGGGCGGTCTGACCAGACCAGGCGGCGCGTCCGTTTCCCATCGCAGTCGGGCTCGACCGACTTGGCCGGCACCCTGCCTTCGGGTACGCTAGCCGCGGCGTCCAACCGGTGTCCCCGTAGCTCAGTGGATAGAGCGGCCGCCTTCTAAGCGGCGGGTCGTGGGTTCGAATCCCGCCGGGGACGCCAACTTCCCTGTTTGAGCGCGGGACGACATGCCGCTTGAGTGCGACAGCCCACAACCGCGGTCGTCTCGACATGAGGAGGCGTGACCACCGGCGATACCTAACGGTAGGGTGTCGGAGTCGCGCCGTTTGAGGCGTACGGGTTCGAAGACCACACGACCGAGTCGACGATGACGGCCTGCGGACACTCGTATCTGATGTCCGCCGGGCATTGGGCCGCAAGCGTCTGGTCGAAATGAGCGCGCACAACCACAACCCACCCGTTTGTCAGCTCGGCTGCGCTCTCCGGTGCGATCCAGGCTCCGCCCAACTCGGTGTCGAAGCTGGCGCAGTTGACCGCGAGCTCTCGGGCGGCGGCTGAGGACTTGCATTCGCTCACCACGTTGCCCTCGCTCATTCCAACCAAACCACCAATCAAGAAACTCTTGCTGAGTTTCTCGATTTCGCCGCCCCACGCGTCGCTGCCCAGATAGACATGCTCGCCGTCGATGCTCGACGGGAGATACGGCCAGACGACCGACTCGACGACAAGGGCAGCCTCGCATCGAGCAAGATCGGCACGTTCGCACTGAGCTGCTTCCGGGTCGTGGGTGTGGGCCCGGAACACCACAACATGGCCACCCCAGGTCGATATGGCTGCGAGCGGCAGCCCTTTTGGCGCGACCGCCGTGCCCGAGAACCCACTGCTCTGGGACGAGGACGTGTAGCCGAGGATGACCTCCGGGCAATCAGCAAAGAGGTCGGACTCCGCATTGGGCATTGGCGTGGGCGACGGGTATGCCCCGGGGCAGCTTGGCGCTCCGGATGGCGCTTCTGCGGCGACCAAAAAGCTTCCGGTCAGGCTCTCCCAGGTCGTCGCGTATTCGAAGCGGTAGACCGCCTGGCCGTCGATCGAAACCGGAAAGCCGGCCGACCCCATGACGACGTCAGGCTGGCCCAGCACTCGCGAGGCCGAGGTCGGCGCGGCCGAGGTCTGCGTGGCAGAGGTCGGCGCCGCGGAAGTCGGTGCAGGCTCGCTGCGTGCCGGCCCGGCGGCCTTGGGCGCGCCGCCCGCAACCATGACGGCCGCGAGAACGATCAGGAGGGCTGCCGCCAACCCGAGCGATGGCACGCCGACCAGTCGGACGGCGGATCGGCGCCTGGTGATGGGAGCCACGCCAACCACGCGAGTTTCCGGAGGCACTGCCGCGTCGAGCGACCGGAGCCGCTCGCGCAATCGTTCGTCGAACTTATCGTCCATCTTCGGAACTCCCGATGAGGGGTCGCAGCTCGTCGCGTGCTCGCAAGAGCCAGCTTGCGACGGTGCCGCGCCTCACGCTGAGCGCGGCCGCGACCTCGTCCTGTGTGTATCCATCGAGCACGGTGAGCAGCAACGCGGCACGAGCTGTCGGCTTCAGCGTCGCAATCGCCCGCCAGAGGTCGGGGTCGACATCCAGAGCCCAGGTCGCGTCGGTTTCGTGGAGCGGCGTGAAACCCCAACGCCTGCGTCGGCGCAGCGCATCGATTGCCAGCCTGATGCCGACCGTCGCAAGCCAGCGGGCCACATCGTCGCGTGAGCCGAGCGGCCAGTTCTCCACGGCGCGGGCGAAGGCTTCCTGGGCGATGTCCGACGCCTCGTCGGGATCGCCAACGATCAACGCGATCCGCCGCCGGAGCCAGGGCATGTGGACCCTGAATGCCGTCTGGAGTTCACGAGCATGGGCCGGACTCAGCCGGGTCGCAGCTTCCAAGATGCCTCCCTGACCAGACTAACGTCCGAGTGCCCCTAGGTGTTGCACGCCGGAGGGATTGTGTTGGCGCGACCAAGGCCAACAACTAAGCAATCCTCCAGCCATGACTTGGGCGGGAGAGCCATGCGCAAGACACGCTAACTGGACACGTTACGCTCGGGCCTCTGAGCGTGGTGCTATTGCGCATAGCCGCTTTGGCCTTCTAAGCGGCGGGTCGTGGGTTCGAATCCCGCCGGGGACGCCAAGCCTGCCCTTCCAGCGGCTGCCCGGCGTCGGATCTACGCGCCCGCACGTCGATTGAGTCGATCGCGACGCCAGCACTACAGCGCGCCGGCGTCCTCGGGATCGAGCCCAGGCGGTGGCGCACTCTCCTCGGGAGCCGGAGCCCACCACCGGAATACGGCGAGTCCGACCCGCGCCAGGGCGTACGCGACGATGGTCCACGGCACCAGAGCGGTGGCCTGCGTCGCCGGGACCGCGAGCGCCGCCATGAGCCAGGGCGAACGCAGTGGCAGCGCGAACGAAGCGTAGAAGTACTCGGCGGCGGGCCACATCGCCGGAACCACGAGCCAGCCGGCCGCGCGGAAGTCGATGACCGCGAGCGCCGCCAGCGCCACGCCCGCAACCACGAAGAGTCGCGGGTCGCGGGAAGCGGAGAATCCACCCCACGTCGCGTTGGAGATCCACGTCTGAATGTGCTGATAGTCGGCCGCGTACTGGGACCACAGCGGCCAGAAGGCGACGAGGGATAGCGTGCCCGCAACCGCCAGGATTCCCAGGGCCCGCCACTGTCGCTCGCCGACCATCGGTATGACCGCGTAGGCCTTCACCGCCGGGGCGAGCGCCCGGAGGACGCTCCAGCCGCTCAGGATCAGAGCCAGGCAGACCACGTGCGGGTTGCCGATGAAGACCGCCTGAGCCAGCGGTGGGAACAGCAGCCACCAGACGGGCAGGCGCAGCCTTCGAAGGATGTAGAGCGCCGATCCGACAGTGAGAACCTGCCAGACGGCCGTGAACGGCGCGTCGGGCAGCCAGGCGAACGGGGCGAATGCCAGGACGGTCGGTGGGGGACCGGTGAAGTAGTACGGAACGTCGCCCGCTCCCTGCGGCCAGGCATGCTGGGACGCGTAGGCGGTCCAGGGATCGCCGCCGGCGAGCCAGGTCTGGGCTCCGTGCAGGTATATGCGGGAGTCGAACCCGAACATGTCGAGGTGGTACGGGAAGCTCTCGAAGTAGAAGCGCAGGATCTGCCAGCTCCAATAGGCAAACCAGGCGGCCAGCGCCACCTGCGCCGCGATCGCGAGCGCCCGTCGCCGGTCGATCCCGGCGAGCCGGCCCGTCATCAGGCCCCCCATGCAGGTCTCAGCCCGCAGGCGTCGTGTCGGTCGCGGCCCGGCGTTCCGCCGCCCAGATCTGCTGGTTGACCAGGTTCTCGAGCAGTTCCTGCCTGCCGGAAACGGGTTTTGGATCGATCTCGCCGGCGGCGGCGCGGCGCTCCAAATCATCGAGAGTGGCGCCGCCCGACATGATCGACTTCCCAAGCTCGCCAGACCAGCCGGCGTAGCGCTCCTCCCGAAGCCTCTCGACGGCCCCGCGTTCGATCATGTCCGAGGCCACGACCAGGGCCCGGGCGAGCGTGTCGATGCCGCCGATGTGGCCGTGGAACAGATCGGTCCGGTCCAGGCTCTGGCGGCGCAGCTTGGCGTCGAAGTTGAAGCCGCCAGTTGTGAGGCCTCCGCCGCGCAGGATCTCGTACATGGCCAGGGCCAGCTCGTCGACCGAGTTGGGGAACTGGTCCGTGTCCCAGCCGTTCTGGTAGTCGCCTCTGTTGGCGTCGATGCTGCCGAGAATGCCGTTGGCCGCGGCGTACGCGACCTCGTGATGGAAGCTGTGGCCTGCCAGGGTGGCGTGGTTGGCCTCGATGTTCAGCCGGAACTCGTCCTGCAGGCCGTGGCGGACGAGGAATCCGTGGACGGCCGCGGAATCGTGGTCGTACTGGTGCTTGGTCGGCTCGTGGGGCTTGGGCTCGATCAGGAGAGTGCCGCTGAAGCCGATGCGGTGCTTGTGCTCGGCGACCAGGCTCAGGAATCGGGCGAGCTGCGCTTCCTCATGGGCGAGGTCGGTGTTGAGGAGCGTGTCGTAGCCCTCGCGGCCGCCCCACAGAACGTAGTTGGCGCCGCCGAGCTGTTTCGTCGCCTCCAGCACGAGCTTGACCTGGGCGGCGGCGTAGGCGAACACGTCGGGATCGGGATTGGTGGCCGCGCCGGCGGCGTAGCGCGGATGGCCGAAGAGGTTGGCGGTGCCCCACAGGAGCTTCACGCCGGTCCGAGCCATCTGCTCGGCCGCGTAGTCGACCATAGCGGCCAATCGCGACTTCGTCTCGGTGAACGTCGCGCCCTCTGGAGCGATGTCGCGGTCGTGGAAGCAGTAGAACGGGACGCCGAGCTTGGCGATGAACTCGAAGGCGGCGTCGAGCTTGGCCCGCCCCGCTACCAGGGGATCCACTCCGGCATCCAGCCAGGGACGGTCGAACGTGCCCGAGCCGAACATGTCCCCACCGGGTGAGGCGAACGAGTGCCACAGGCAAACCGCGATCCGGAGGTGGTCCTCCATGCGCTTTCCGAGGACCAGGCGATCGGGCTCGTAGACCTTGTAGGTCAGCGGGTCGCCCGAATCGAGGCCGCCGAAGCGGATGCGCCCCGGTACCTCCGCGAAGAAGTCCTGTGTCACGGTCTGTCCTCCTTGGCCCCGACCTTCGAATTCCCGCCGCCGTATTGGGTCCTGTCGCGGGCGATTCTGCCCGCCTGCAGTTTCCATCTTGACACGGCCCGGCCACTCCATTAGCGTGCCGTCGAAGCGCTTCGACTACGCGCTTCGACTACGCGCTTCGACTACGCGCTTCGACGCTGATCTTACTCCCGGCAGGAACCCGCTCCTCGGAGTATCGATGCCCGCACCGACGATGCTCGAAGTGGCCAAGAGGGCGAACGTAGCCCTGAGCACCGTATCGTATGCCTTGAACGGCACGAGGCCGGTCTCCGAGGAAACGCGCCTGCGGATCTGGCAGGCGATGGCCGAGCTCGGCTATCAGCCGCACGCCCTGGCCCGGGGACTGGCGAGCAAGCGGAGCCGCATCATCGCCCTGCTGTTCCCGGCGTTTCCGCGTGGCTTCGGCGCCACCGAGCTCGAATTCGTCACCGGGGCCGCCGAGGCTGCGCAGGGCCTCGGGTATCACCTCGTCCTGTGGCCGATGGAGATCCACGCGGTCGGAGACCTCCAGCAGCTGGTTCGCCAGAGCCTCGTCGACGGCGTGCTGGTCATGGAGGTGCGGCTGAACGACGAACGCATCGAGCTGCTGCGGCAGATCGGGGTCCCGTTCAGCATGATCGGACGCCCGGCCGCGGTTTCCGACATCGGCTACGCGGACATCGACTTCGAGCAGACGACTCGCGATGCCGTGACGTATCTGGTCGAGCTCGGTCACCGGCAGATCGCCTTTCTCAACCATTCCGAGGAAACGTTCTCCGCCGGCTACGGTCCCTCCGTTCGAGCGGCTGCCGGCTTCAACCAGGTGGCCAACTCGGCCGGTCTGACGCCGATCAGCCGATTCTGCGGAGACACGGCGATGGCCGGGCAGGAGGTCTTCGAGGAGCTCATAGAGGAACACCCCGACGTAACGGCGCTGGTCACGATGAACGAGCCGGCGACGTTCGGCGTCATGCAGGCGGCCGCCCGGCGCGGCTGGAGGGTTCCTGACGATCTCTCGATCGTGTCCCTGGTCTCGTCGGCGCGAGTCGCCGAGATGACGCTGCCGTCGCTGACGGCGATGACTCCGCAGAGCGCACAGCTGGGACGGCTCGGCGTGGAGATGCTGATCGGGCAGCTCGAGGACGACAACCGCGAACTCGTGCAGCAGCTGCTGCCTTGCCGCCTCGTCGTTCGAGGCAGTACCGGTCCCGCGCCGAATCCGACCACCCGATCCCGACAAAAGCCAGTTCACGCTCGAGCTGCGACGAGGTAGTCCCGTTCCCTTGCCAATTCCGCCAATTCGACTTGGCGACCAAGACAAGCGCCGCGACTTCAAGGAGGTGAGAGTAGTCACAGGCAATGCCCGACGAGTGCTGTCCGCCACCCAGCGATCGTGGCGCTCGTGTCATCTCAAGAGGGACAGCAGAGGCACCGCAATCGATCGGGTCTACGTTGGCCAGTCGGCAACGAGCCCGACACGGAGGAGTAGGGAAACATGCCTGAGTTGGAAGGTCCAGTTACCCGTCGAGAGATCCTGAAGAAGGGAGTGCTGGGCGCAGTCGGCCTGACCGTTCTGCCGGCCGTCGCCGCGGCATGCTCTTCGAGCTCCGCCACTCCCACCACGGCCCCGGCCCCCACCACGGCCCCGGCCCCCACCACGGCCCCGGCCCCGACGGTAGTTCCCGCGCCGACAACGCCGAACTACACGGGCCGCACGCTCACGATCTGGGACTATGAATTGGCCGACAGCGCCATGGGCCAGTCCTGGGCCGCCGCGATCGACACGTTCAAGTCCACGCACCCCGGCTGCACCGTCACTCACGAGGCGAAGGCGTTCGAGGACATCCAGTCGAACGCGTCGATGATCCTCAACTCGGGCGCCGCCCCCGACGTGATGGAGTACAACAAGGGCAACGCGACGGCGGGCCTCCTGTCGACGCAGGGATTGCTTACGGACCTCACGAGCGTCGCCACGACGCGGGGCTGGGACAAGATCCTCACCCCGAGCCTGCAGACCACCTGCATGTACAGCCCGAAGGGGATCATGGGCTCCGGCAAGTGGTACGGCGTGACGACGTACGGCGAATACGTCATGGTCTACTACAACCAGGACATGTTCACCAAGTACAACATCACGGTCCCCAATACCCTCGCCGATTTCGAGACGGCGATGGACACCTTCGTCAAGGCCGGGATCACTCCGGTCGCGACGGGCGGCGCCGAGTATCCGGCCCAGCAGATCTTCTATCAGTTGGTCCTGAGCCAGGCGAATCGCCAGTGGGTCAACGACTATGAGATGTACGCGAACGCCGTCGACTTCCACGACACGGCGCTGACCTTCGGCGCCACGGAGTTCGCCAAGTGGATGAAGAACGGTTACCTGACCAAGAACGAGGTGTCTCTGACCGCCCAGCAGGCCGGCGACGCATTCATGGCAGGCAAGAACCCGATCTTCCCCACCGGCAGCTGGTGGTACGGCTCGTTCATCACCGAGATCACCAAGTTCAAGTGGGGAATCTTCCTCTTCCCGGGCAACACCCTCGCCCCCGGTTCGAGCGGTAACATCTGGGTCATTCCGAGCGGGTCCAAGAACGCGGACCTGGCGGAGGACTTCATCGACATCACCCTCTCCACGCCGATCCAGAACATCATGGGTCGGGCCGGCGGCCTGCCGGTCGCCGCGGACGCGACGGCCATCACCGATCCGGCGCTCCAGACGTTCAACCAGAACTTCCAGACGCTGCTCAAGAACGACGGACTGGCCTACTATCCCGACTGGCCGGTCCCCGGCTTCTACAACGTCCTCGTTTCGAACGTGCAGAACCTCATGAACGGGCAAGACCCGTCGAAGTTCCTCGACGCGCTCGCCACGGCGTACAACGCCGGCAAGCCCAGCCTCTAGCCAGAGACCCTCTCGTCCGCAGGACCGCCGGGACCCTTTCCTCCGGCGGTCCTGCGGGCAGAGCACTTTCCATGAGCAATTCGAGGCGCGCCGATGCAGGCGAGGCGCCTCGTAGCGGGGTGTGGAGGCACTTGAGGTGATATCCGGGAAAGCCGCGAAGAGAAAGAAGAGTTCGCTCGACAGCGGCTATTGGGTGTTTCTGCTCCCCGGCCTGGTGATGTTCCTGATCGTTATCATCGTGCCCTTCGCGGCCACGATCGCAGTCAGCTTCACGACCTGGAACGGCGTTCAACTTCCAACGTGGGTCGGGATCGACAACTACGTCAACCTGCTCAGCGACCCGTACTTCATCGCGTCGTTCCAGAACACGCTGAGTCTGCTTCTGGCCATGGTCGTCATACCGACGATCCTCGGCCTGCTCCTCGCCGGCCTGCTGTACAGCTATGTCAGCCGCAGGTTCGGCCCAAAAACCGCCAGCTTCTTCCGAGCCGGCTTCTATCTGCCACAGGTAATGCCGGTGGCGGTGGCCGGCGTCGTGTGGGGCTGGATCCTGACACCCGACGGGGCCCTCAACTCGATTCTCCAGGCCGTCGGCCTCAATGTCCTCGCACAGAACTGGCTCGGGAACCCGGACATCGCTCTCTTCTCCGTGATGGGAATGATGGTCTGGTTCCAGGTCGGGTTCCCGCTGGTCATCTTCTTCACCGCGCTTCAGCGGATGGACCAGAGCATCATCGAGGCGGCGGCCCTGGACGGGGCTTCCGGCTGGCAGACGTTCATACACGTGACGATCCACCAGATACGGCCGGAGATCTTCGTGGTCGTTCTGATGACGACGATCGCCACGTTCAAGGTTTTCGCCCAGGTGTTCGTCCTGACGAGGGGCGGGCCTGGAACGTCGACCTACGTGCCCTCGTACTACACGTACCTGAACTTCTTCCAGAAGGACCAGGTTGGGCTGGGGTCGGCGGTCGCGACGGTCGTGACCGTGGTCGTCCTGGCGGTTGCCGTCGTCTTCATCAACTTCCAGGCGAGGCGCGACCTCGCCGAGGACTCCTAGCATGACTGCCAACATCGCGACGGAAGAACGGCCGGGGCCGGGGACGCGAAGACCGGGACGGACCCGAACCCGGCGTTCGCGTGTGCTCGGGGTCGTTCAGGCCTATGGCGTTCTGTTCGGTCTGATCGCGCTGCTCGTGATCATGTTCGCGCCCTTCGCCATCATCGCCATCAACGCGGTCAAGGCGCCCGAGGACCTGGCCTCGAACGGGCCCCTCTCGTTGCCGCAGGATCCGACCCTGAACAACATCGTGTCGTTCTGGAATGCGGTCGACTTTGGAGGAGCCCTTAGAAACAGCATCGTCATCAGCGGGTCGGTGGCCGTTCTGGCGACAACCCTGTCTCTGCTGAACGCGTTCGCGCTCGGCATCGGGCGGATCCGCGGCGCCGTCTGGCTGCTCGTGTTCTTCATGATGGCCAACATCCTCCCCAATGAGGCCATCGTCTATCCGCTCTACTACATGGCCAAACCGCTTGGCCTGTACAACACGCAACTCTCGGTGATCATCATGTTCACGGTCATCCAGAGCGCCTTCGGGACGTACTTCATCGCATCGGTGATGAGGGCTTTCCCGCGGGAGATTCTGGATGCGGCACGGGTGGACGGCTGCGGGAAGCTCCAGCTTCTGATTCAGGTGGTCGTGCCGATCATGAGGCCTTCGCTTGCGGTTCTCATGGTCTTCGCCTTCATCTGGACCTGGAACGAGTTCTACCTGCCGATGGTCTTCCTGGTCTCCAATTCGCAGTACACGGTGCCGGTCGCGGTTGCCGTGACGCAGGGTCAGCACATGATGAACGAGAGTCAGGTGGCGGCGTCCGCGCTATTGGGCGTGCTGCCGTGCGTCGTGTTCTTCTTGATGTTCCAGAGGACTCTGACGAGAGGGATTACCGCAGGCTCCTACAGATAGGAATCGGCTCCTTTCGGGGCGGTGGGGGACGCCATGTTCGGCGCTGGTTGGGCTCGATTCGCAGTTCTCGTGCGGCGGCCACGGAGTGGCGCCGAGTCTGAGTCGAAGACTGATCACGGGTGTGTCAGGAGTGAGGACTCATGAAGTTCAGGGACGGGTACTGGCTGTTGCGTGACGGTGTGCGCGCGCTGTATCCGGCGGTAGTCCACCGCGTTACCGCAACCGAGGACACGCTGACGGTGCTTGCGCCCACTGCCGTCCCGCAGGATCGCTCGGAGATGCACGATCTCGTGGCTCTGACGGTCGAGCTGTCGTCCCCGACGGTCGATGTGATCCGCGTGCGCGTGACTCATCACGCCGGCGGTCGAGCCAAAGGGCCGGTCTTTCCGATCTTCCCCGGCCAGGCCCCCGACGTCGACGTGGAGGTCGACGATTCCACGGCGAGCCTCCGATCGGGCCGGCTGGCCGCGCGCATCAATCGAACGGGTCCCTGGAGCCTGGAGTTCACGGCCGGCGGCCGAACTCTGACCACGAGCGACTCGAAGAGCATGGCCGCGATCGAATGGGCGGGCCACGGCCGGCACGCTCACGGCGGCCACGGAGTCGGCCACTTCATGGCCGACGCTCTCTCGCTCGGGGTCGGCGAGCACGTCTACGGCCTGGGCGAACGCTTCGGTCCGTTCGTGAAGAACGGCCAGTCGATCGACATGTGGAACCGCGACGGTGGCACCGGCTCGGAGCAGGCGTACAAGAACGTGCCCTTCTATCTGACCGATGCCGGTTACGGCGTCTTCGTCAACGATCCTGGGAAGGTCGAGTTCGAGGTCGCGACGGAGCGCGCCGACCAGGTCGGCTTCAGTGTCGAGGGCCAGACGCTCGAGTACCTCGTCATCTACGGCCCGAGTCCGAAGGAAGTGCTGGAACGGTTTACGGGCCTCGTCGGCCGGCCGGCTCTGCCACCGGCCTGGTCGTTCGGGCTGTGGCTTTCGACCTCGTTCACCACCGACTACGACGAGGCGACGGTGACCCACTTCGTGGAGGGCATGGCGGAGCGGGACATTCCCCTCAGCGTCTTCCACTTCGACTCGTTCTGGATGCGCGAGTTCCAGTGGGTCGACTTCAGCTGGGACGAAGGGGTCTTTCCCGATCCGGCCGGCATGCTGGCTCGGCTTCACGAGCGCGGCCTGAGGGTCTGCGTCTGGATCAACCCGTACGTGGCCCAGGCTTCGCCACTCTTCGGCGAGGCGAGCGAGGCAGGCTACCTGCTCAGGCGTCCGAACGGCGACACCTGGCAGAGCGACCAGTGGCAGCCCGGGATGGGCATTCTCGACTTCACCAACCCAAAGGCCCGCGACTGGTATCTCGCCAAGCTTGCGACCCTCCTGGACCAGGGCGTCGATTCCTTCAAGACCGACTTCGGGGAGCGGATACCGACCGATGTCGTCTGGCACGATGGGTCGGACCCGGAACGGATGCACAACTTCTATCCGTACCTCTACAACGAGGCCGTCTTCGGTCTGCTGCGCGAGCGGCGCGGCCGGGGCGAGGCAGTGGTCTTCGCCCGGTCGGCCACGGCCTGCAGCTGGCTCTTCCCGGTCCACTGGGGCGGCGACTGCGAGAGCACCTTCCCATCCATGGCCGACACCCTGCGCGGCGGGCTGTCCCTGAGTCTGTCCGGCTTCGGCTTCTGGAGCCACGACATCGGCGGCTTCGAAGGCACGCCTTCACCGGCCGTCTACCAGCGCTGGGCCCAGTTCGGCTTGCTGAGCTCGCACAGCCGCCTGCACGGCAGCAACTCGTACCGCGTTCCGTGGCTCGTCGACGATCGGGCCGTCGAAGTCGTCAGGGACTTCGCCCAGCTGAAGTGCCGTCTCATGCCGTACCTGTACCGTGCTGCCGTTGAGGTCTCGCGGACCGGCGTGCCGATGATGCGGGCGATGTTGCTCGAGTTCCCCGACGATCCAACGGCCGCTCTTCTCGACCGCCAGTACATGCTCGGCGAGTCGCTTCTCGTGGCGCCGGTATTCTCGGAGTCGGGCGACGCCACGTACTACGTTCCGGCCGGCAGGTGGACGAACCTGCTGAGCCGCTCGGTCGTGGAGGGACCGGGCTGGATTCGGGAACGCTGCGACGCCGCCGGTCTGCCGCTGCTGGTCAGGCCCGGATCGGTCGTTGCCATGGGCGCTCGGAGCGACAGGGCGGACTACGACTTCGCGGACGGAGTGACTCTCCACGCCTATGAGCTCGCCGAAGGCGTGAAGGTAGCCGTCGCCGTGCCCGAAATGGGCGGCGGAACCGATTCGGCCTTCGAGGTGACCAGGACGGCCGGGGTCGTGGTAGCGGAGCGCGTGCGGGGAACCAAGCCGTGGCGGCTCATGCTGGTCAACGCGGCGCCCGGCCTGGCCGTGACCGGCGCCGCCGCCGAGAGCACCCCCGAAGGCATGCTCGTCACGCCCGCCGCAGACTCGCCACGAATCGAGGTCCGGTTGCCCGTCTGACCGCGACCGCCGGGTGCTCGGCACGCGTCTTCGATACCATTCAGTCGGGGTTCAGAGGGCAAGTTGAAGCGCGACGCGCGAGAGGCGGCCGACAGCCTATGAAGTTCTCCGACGGCTACTGGCAGATGCGTCCCGGACTCACGGTCTGGCACCCGGTCGAGGCGTACGACGCTGCCGAGTCGACCGGAGCGCTGACCATCTACGCGCCGACCCGGAAGATCGAGCACCGCGGTCACACGCTCGGCGGCCCGCTCGTGACCATCCGGTTGAGCTCGCCGATGCCGGACGTCGTCGGAGTCCGCCTCACGCATTTCGAAGGCGAGGTCCCGCGAAGGCCCGAGTTCCCGCTCGAGATCGCTCCCGGCCCGGTGGCCCTGTCGGTCACGAACGAAGCCCTCCAGCTCAGCGCGGGCAAGCTGAGCGTTCGCGTGAGCCGGGACGAGGAGTGGCGCATCGACTACGAGGCGGACGGTCGAGTTCTCACCTCGAGCGAACACAACGGCATCGGCATCGTCGATACCGAAGCCGGCCGCCACTTCCTGTTCGACCAGATCGGCCTGGGCGTGGGCGAGTGCGTGTACGGGCTGGGCGAGCGATTCGGGCCGTTCGTGAAGAACGGTCAGTCCGTCGACATCTGGAACGAGGACGGCGGGACGAGCAGCGAGCAGGCCTACAAGAACATCCCGTTCTACCTGACCAACCGCGGCTACGGCATCTTCGTCAACCACCCCGGCCGCGTCTCGTTCGAGGTCGCCTCGGAGACCGTGTCGCGCGTCCAGTTCAGCGTCGAGGGCCAGTCTCTCGAGTACTTCGTCATCTACGGACCGAGTCCCAAGGAGATACTCGAGAAGTACACGGCCTTGACGGGCCGGCCCGCTCTCCCGCCGGCTTGGTCGTTCGGGCTGTGGCTCAGCACGTCCTTCACGACGGTCTACGACGAGCCGACAGTCACGAGCTTCATCCGGGGGATGGCCGAACGCGACCTCCCCATGAGCGTCTTCCACTTCGATTGCTTCTGGATGCGCGAGTTCAACTGGTGCGACTTCGAGTGGGACACGCGTCAGTTCCCCGATCCGCCGGGCATGCTCGAGCAGCTGAAGGCGGACGGGCTGCGGGTGTGCCTCTGGATCAATCCGTACGTCGCGCAGCGCTCGCCGCTGTTCGCCGAGGGACGCGACCGGGGCTACCTGCTGAAGAGACCAAACGGCGACGTGTGGCAGTGGGACCGCTGGCAGCCCGGCATGGGCCTCGTGGATTTCACGAACCCGGAGGCGCGCACCTGGTTCGCGAGCAAGCTCGAACCGCTCCTCGACATGGGCGTCGACTGCTTCAAGACGGACTTCGGCGAGCGCATTCCCACCGACGTCGCCTACTTCGACGGCTCCGATCCCGAGCGGATGCACAACTTCTACCCGTACCTCTACAACCGGACCG
This sequence comes from uncultured Chloroflexia bacterium, assembly GCA_963838285.1. Taxonomy (GTDB): domain Bacteria; phylum Chloroflexota; class Limnocylindria; order Limnocylindrales; family CSP1-4; genus Fen-1039. The sequence continues at coordinate 417,995 of CAWIQP010000004.1, read as the reverse complement.
TGTTCGAGCTGCTGGAGAAGCGGCGAGGCAAGGGAGAGGCGGTCGTCTTCGCCCGCTCCGCCACCGCCGGCACTCAGCGGTTCCCGGTTCATTGGGGCGGGGATTGCACGTCCACGTTCGAATCGATGGCCGAGAGTCTGCGAGGCGGACTCTCGCTCGGGCTTTCGGGCTTCGGCTTCTGGAGCCACGACATCGGCGGGTTCGAGGGAACGCCTCCGGCTTCGGTCTTCAAGCGATGGCTCGCCTTCGGGCTTCTGTCTTCGCACAGCCGGCTCCACGCCAACGAGTCGTATCGCGTGCCGTGGCTGTTCGACGACGAGGCCGTCGACGTCATGCGCTCGTTCACGAAGCTCAAGAATCGCCTCATGCCGTACCTGTACGGGGCGGCGGTCGAGGCCAGCGAACGGGGCGTCCCGGCGATGAGGGCCATGTGCCTCGAGTTCCCGGACGACCCGGGGTGCTCGTACCTGGACTCCCAGTACATGCTCGGTGAGCGCCTCCTCGTGGCCCCGGTTTTCACGGAGTCCGGCGACGTCACGTACTACGTTCCGGCCGGCAAATGGACGAAGCTCCTGAGCGGCGAGGTCGTCGAGGGGCCGGCCTGGCGCCAGGAGCGCCATCCGTATTCCAGCCTGCCCCTGCTCGTCCGCCCGAATACGGTCCTTCCGATGGGAGAGTGCGACTCCAGGGCGGACTACGACTATCCGCGAGGTGTGACTCTGAGGGCCTACGCCATCGAGGACGGCGCCTGCGTGAAGGTGGCGGTTCCGTCACAGGACGGGCGGCCGGGATCCGCCTTCGAGCTTCGCCGCAAAGGCGAGCAGGTCACGCTGACGCCCGGGGCGGCCGCTGCGGGCTGGCGCCTGCTCCTCGTCGGCGAGACGGTCGAGTCGGTGCGCGGCGGCAGGGTCGAGACGACGGCGGAAGGCAGCCTGGTCCTGCCGGCGTCGCCCGAAGCGACGGTGGAGATGACGCTGCGCCTCAACAGCTGATCGGCTTACGTCGTCGACGGCCCCTCAGGTGGCGGCGGCGTTCGCCGCGATCACTCGAGAACCCAGGTCCAGCGCCGCCGAGATGGCGTCCCCCTGACGGCCGGCGTCCATTCCGTACCAGGGTATGCCCAGGACGACGCGATCGGCGACGTCCTCCCACGAGCGGAGCCGATCGGGGGCCTCGTCGGGACGGCCCGCGATTGCTATCGAGTCCAGGAGCTCGTCGTCGATGAGATCGGCCATGCGATCCCTGTCACGGTTCACGAATGCGCGGCGCAGATCCCTGGGCAGCGCTCCTCTGCCGTGCATCTCCAGGATCGGCTTGTACGAGGGAGTCGTCGCGTAGAACGCGATCTGGAGCCGCGCGGCGCGCCTGGCCGCGTCGGCGTCGTCGCCGATCGAGACGAGAGCCATCGCGGTGATCGGGCACGCGCCGCGCGGACGGCCCGCGCGCTCCAGGCCGGCGGCGATCTCCGGCGCCACCGCCTCGCGCAGGTAGCGCGGCGACGCCAGCGGGTGGCCCAGCAGCCCGTCGGCGACTTCGCCGCAGACGCGCGACATCACCGGGCCGACGCCCGCGATCAGGATCGGAGTGTCGCGCCGCTCGGGCCTGAGCGGGCCGTGGAACGTGGGCATCGTGATCCGATATGCCTCTCCCTCGTGCACGACGGGCTCGCCCCGGTTGGCGGCCCAGACGGTCCGCACCGCCTTCACGTACTCGCGCATCTGCGCCGCCGGCTTCTCCACTCGGACCGAGAAGCGGGCCTCCATGACCCGCTTGACCTGCGGCCCGAGGCCCAGCATGAAACGGTCGCCGGACATCTCGTCCAGGTCCCACGCGGTCATGGCCGTGACGGTGGGGGAGCGGGGGAAGGCCAGCGCAACCGCCGTCCCGACGCCGACGTGCGACGTGGCGGAGATTGCGGCGGCGGCCTGGACGAAGGCCGAACGGTCGAGCTCGGCCAGCCAGATCGACTCCAGCCCGGCCGCCTCGGCCCGACCGGCCAGGGTCGCCACATCCTGGAGACTGCCGCCGACGGCGAGGCCGATTTCCATGTGCGGGACTGTAGCGGCTCCGGCGCGGCCACGCGGCCGAGTGGCCGACCCGGCCGGAGCCGGCCCCCGCTACGCCGGAGCGGCCATCACCATGATCCGAAGCTCCGTCATGTCCTCGATGGCGTACCGGACGCCTTCGCGACCCATGCCGGAGTCCTTGGAACCGCCGTAGGGCATGTGGTCGATGCGGTACGTGGGCACGTCGTTGACGATGACTCCGCCGACTTCCAGGTCCTCGAACGCGGACCAGGCATGCGCGAGATCGTTGGTGAAGACGCCCGCCTGGAGGCCGAAGCGGCTGTCGTTCACGCCGCGCAGCGCGTCGGAGAACTCGCGGACGGGGAACGCGACCACGACCGGGGCGAAGGCTTCCTCGCGGCAGATCCGCGCCGAGGCGGGCACGTGGGTTAGTACCGTCGGCGGGAAGTACGAGCCGTCGGCCGTTCCCCCCAGGAGCACCTTGCCCGCCCATCGAGCGGGCCTCGTCCACCCACTCCCGGGTGCGTTCGGCGGCGGCGGGGTCGACCATGGGGCCGACGTCGGTCCGCGGGTCGAGCGGGTCGCCGAGACGAAGCCTCCGCGCGCCGTCGACGAAGCGGCCCATGAACTCGTCCCACACGGCCTCGTGGACGAACAGGCGCTGGACGCTGATGCAGACCTGGCCGGCGTAGCTGAAGGCGCCGACGAGGATGCGCCGGGCCGCCCAGTCGAGGTCGGCGGAACGATCGACGACGACGCCGGCGTTGCCGCCCAGTTCGAGCACGACCTTCTTCTTCCCGGCCCGCTCCTTCATCTTCCAGCCCACGGCGGGGCTGCCGGTGAACGTCAGCAGCTTGAAGCGATCGTCCGAGACCATCCGGTCGCCGAGCTCGCGAGTCATCGGCAGGATGCTCACCGCTCCGGGCGGAAGGCCCGCTTCGGCGATGGACTCCGCCACGGTCAGCATCGTCAGCGGGTCCTTGGACGGCGGCTTCAGCACGATCGGATTGCCCGAAGCGATCGCCGGCGCCAGCTTGTGAGCGGCCAGGTTCAGCGGGAAGTTGAACGGGCTGACGGCCGCGATGGGGCCGATCGGAAAGCGGCGGGTGATGCCGGTCCGGTTTCGGGATGCGGGGTTCAGGTCGAGCGGGATCACCTCGCCGCCGATGCGTTCGGCCTCCTCGGCCCCGATCCTGAAGGTGAGCGCGGCCCGGTCGACCTCGCCCAAGGCGTCGCGAACGGGCTTGCCCGACTCGGTCGCGATCAGTCGACCGATCTCCTCGCGCCGCGATGCGATGGCGGCAGCGATGGCTCGGAGCGCCGCGCTCCTCTCGAAGGCGGGCATCTTGCGGGTCGTCTCGAACGCCGCCACCGCCGCGGCCACGGCCTCCTCGTACTGCTCGGCCGTGGCGTAGTACGTGGCGCCGGCCGGTTCGTCCGGTCTGGCCGGGTTCGTCACGACGAGGCGGTCCGGAGATTCGACCCATCGGCCGGCCAGGAATATCCGGTGCGGGTCGGTTTCGGGGGAAGCGGCCAAGTTTCGGCGTCTCAGGCTGTGGCGCCGCACCCGGGGCACACCAGCCGGCTCAGCGTGCAGTCGAGACCGCAATTGCCGCCGCGGGCGCAGGTCTCGCACTTGGGGTTGTTGTGCTCGGTCGTCGCGATGGCGCCGCAGCGGTCGTACCACGTGCCCTTGCCGGCGCGCCGCAGGCGATCTCCGTCGCTCTCCATCATGCGAAACGAACCGCGGAACTCGACGACGGTGCTCACTCCCAGACGATACAGCCTGGGGGCGCCCCCGGCTTGGCCCCACGACACGAGGACCGTGGGGCGGCCTGGCACCGTCGGCGCGGCGAGCCGTGCAGAGGCGCCGGTGAGTACGAACGAGCCGGAGGCGGCGGTCGCCCCCGGCTCGCGTGTGGGTTGGGTGGGCGGTCGATCAGGCGGGCGTCTCGACATGCTCCGCGTCGCGCTCCCCGACGACGAGCGGCCGGCCCGTCTCGAGGAGCGTCTTGAGGCCAGACAGGATCTGCGACCAGCCGTGCTCGACCTCGCGGAACGTCTTCGTCTCGCCGTCGAACTCGTCGTGGACCAGAGTCAGGCGGCAACTGTCGCCGAGCTGCTCGATCTCCCAGGTGACCCGCGAGGGCCGCTCCGACGCCATCTCGGGGTCGTAGGCCATCGTGAAGCTGTGAACGAGGCGGCGGGCCGGATCGATCTCGAGGATCTTGCAATCGAGCGAGATCTGGCCGCCGTCTAGGTAGGTGAGCCGTGATCCGACCTTCCAGTCGGATTGGACCTCGGTGCCGTAGTAGTAGAGGCGCGTGTCGGCCGGGTCGGTGATCGCCCGCCACAGTCGCTCGGGAGTGGTCTTGATGTAGATCTCGTAGACATGTCGGGGCGGGACGCCCATCGGTGGCTCCTCCAGGCGAGCCTTCAACGCGCTGAGCTGCGCGACGATCGGCTCGGAATAGCGGCTGATCCAGCGGTCGTGGACGAGCCGGATCGGGACCGGGTTGAGGTAGTGGAGCTTCGCGCGACCGGCCCGGCGCGTTGTGACCAGGCCGGCCTCCTCGAGGACTCGGAGGTGCTTCATGACGCCGAAACGGGTCATCGGCAGGTGCGCCTGGAGTTCGACGAGCGACTGGCCATCTCGCTCGAACAGACTGTCCAGCAGCAGCCTGCGGTTGGGATCCGCGAGTGCCCTGAAGACCTCGTCCACGGGCCGACAATAGGTGACCCAACGGTCACACGTCAAGCGGGTCGCGGCTGCCGGAACCGGTCGCTACGGCGTCTCGGCGGTCCCGATGCTGGCGACCCAGAGCAGAACCGCGGGAGCGAGAACGGCGGCCACCTCCCATAGGATGGGAGCCATGCCCAGCAGGAGCGCGTCGTTTGCCGTACCTGCGGGCGGAGGCGAACCCGAGCCGGCGTCGGCGAGGATGAGGATCGGCGCGGCCGCGCACAGCCAGTACAGGCCGATCGCCCGGATTGCCCAGGCGCGCCGGGTCGACCAGCCCGGAAGCGCGACGACGAGGAGAAGGGCCAGGTCGACGGCTGCTTCGAGCGCGAAGAGCAGCGCGGCGGGCTCGATGGGGTAACCCTGGTCCGTCAGCCTGGCGAATGCCCCGGCGGCGGCGGCCGCGGCCGAACCCAGGACGGCCAACGCGGCCGCGATCACAAGCAGCGCGGCGCGGCGGATTCGGGCCTGGGGCGTGCTTCGCGACGGGCGATCGCGCTCTGGACCCGCCGCGCTGCCGCCGATCGAGTAGCCGGCGAATGTGAACGCCGCCAGGAAGACGGCGAACGGGACACCGACCAGCGCGAACACGTCCACGTCAGTCTCGGATTCCGCGAACCACCCGAGCTGGGTTTCCCACCGCGACGACGTCGGGCGGGAGGTCCTTCGTCACCACGCTTCCGGCACCGACGGTGGTCCGGTCCCCGACGGTCACGCCCGGCAGCACGATCACGCCGCCGCCGAGCCAGGCGTCCTCGCCGATGGTGATCGGCTTGCCCATCTCGAGTGCTTGCCTGACCCGGCCTTCGGGGTCGAGCGGATGAGTCGCCGTCAGCAGCTGGACTCCCGGCCCGATCATCGCGCCGCGCTTGACCACGATCCTGCCGACGTCGAGGAACATGACGTTGAGGTTGATGAAGACGCCGTCCTCGATGGTGATCTGGCTGCCGTACTCGCAGTAGAACGGGCTCACGATCACCACCCCGGCCCCGATGTGGCCGAGTAGCTCCTCCAGAATTGCCCGCCTGGCCTCGGCCTCGTCCCGACCCGTGCTGTTGAGCCGCTCGACCAATCGGGATCCGCGGTGCTTTCCGGCCTCCAGCTCCGGGTCGTTGTAACAGAACAGCTCGCCGCGAAGCATTCGATCCTTCTGCTCACCCATGAGCGGATTGTGGCGGGGTTGCGCCGTCTTCGCGCGCCGCCTGCGCCGCTTCCGCATGTCGCCGGACCCCGCCGTCGGTCCGTGTCGCCGGCACGGCCGTCCATCCACCGAAACGCCCGTCCTCTCCTGACACCAGTGGCGCCTCCCGATAACTCCGGAGGTGCTACCTTCTAGGCCGGTCGCGCCCGGAATACGGCGCGACTCTCTTGCCCGGCCCTTTTCGCGGCACGGTTCGCGACCCTCAGAGGGGTGCTTTTCCGGATGAGCAAACGCTGGCGCGGCTGCCTCCTCGAAATCGTGGAGACGATTCTTCTCACCGTCGTAATCTTCTTCGTGGTTCAGCACTTCGTTGCTCAGCCGTATCAGATCCTGCAGGTGTCGATGGAGCACACCCTCGAGCCCGGGCAGTACGTGCTGGTCGACAAGCTCTCGCCGATCTTCAGCGACTACAAGCGGGGCGACGTCATCGTCTTCCAGCCGCCCGCCGGATACTCCGAGGACGGTCAGAACATTCCGTTCATCAAGCGTGTGATCGGAGTGGCCGGGGACCTGGTGGAGATCCACGACAACTCCGTATACGTGAATGGCGTCAAGCTCGACGAGCCCTACGTGTACGAGGGACAACCGACGGTGCCGCTGACCGGGCAGTCGAGCTGGCGCGTGCCGGCCGGAGACCTGTTCGTTCTGGGTGACCACCGCCAGGAATCTGCAGGACTCGCGCGTCTTCGGGCCGATACCGAAGTCGACGGTGATCGGGCGGGCGTGGCTGCGCTACTGGCCGATGTCCGCTTTCGGCTGGGTTCAGTCGGCGCAGTACCAGGGCGTTCCGAACGCTCCGTCCTCCTCTCCCGCGATCGAGGCTCCCGCGTCGCCCTCGCCCGCCCCTTCGGGGTCGTAGGGTCGCGGTCCAGCCACCGCTCCACATCGGGCGCTCGCCGGCCGAGCTCCGGTACTCCGGGGTCCGGACTCAGCCGACCTGTTCGAGCTCGTCGGCCTCGGGCTTGCGCGCGGCCAGCCGCTCGACCACGCCGAACCACGAACGCTCCAGCGTCTCGATCTCCATTCCCTCGGCGAGGACGTGGTACAGCGGTTCCCGCAGCAGGTGATCGGCTTCCCAGCGGCGCGTGATCGGGTCGGCCAGTCGTTCGATCGCCCTCACGATCGGGTTGGGGCTGCGGACGTGTTCGACGAGCAGGAGCCGGCCGCCCGGGTGAAGGACCCTCACGGCCTCGGCGACCGCCCGGCGGTCGTCGGGGATCGTGCACAGGACGAAGCTGAAGACCACTGTGTCGAAGTGGTCGTCGGGGTAGGGCAGGGCGGCGGCGTCGCCCTGGTGGAGGATGACGTCGCGGCCCAGGTCGGCGGCGAGTCGGCTTGCGGTCCCGAGCGCCACGCCGCTCAGCTCTATGCCGGTCAGGCGCACGTCACGCGGATAGAACGGCAGCGTGCGACCGCGGCCTATCCCGATTTCCAGGGTCTCGCCCTCAGCCTGGCCGCACAGCCAGCGCAGATTGGCGTCTCGCCGCGTGGACGGTGGCGTGGCCGCTCTGCGGTCGTAGATCCTGCGAATCCGGTCGGTTTCGCTGTCGCGCGTGGGCATGCGCCAACGGTATGCCGCCCGGCGGCGATCCACAACGGCTGAGGGCCCAGGTGCGTTGCTTTCGGCGTGGCGTGGCGTGGCGTGGCGTGGCGGCGTGGCGGCGCGGCGGCGGGCGGGCGAGGCGCGGGCGGCGGGCGGGGATGCGCGGGCGGCGGGGAGGGGATGGCGCGGCCGAACTTGGCCAGATTCCGACCGGTGTAGCGCGGGGACGACTCCGGCTCCGCCGCGCGGCCGAACTTGGCCAGATTCTGGCCCGGGTAGCGCGGGGACGACTCCGGCTCCGCCGCGCGGCCGAACTTGGCCAGATTCCGACCGGTGTAGCGCGGGGACGACTCCGGCTCCGCCGCAAGTTGGCCATGTGATTCTGAGGCCTGCGTATGGCAGGAATGGCATCCGCGACGCCGGTTTGCTGGCCCCGCGGGCCCATATCGAGCGCCTTGCCGACCTGGAACCGAGGCGCTGCGTGGGCGAGACCTGGGGCCGCGCTACGGGGATCGGCATTTGGCCAGGTTCGCGCCCAGGTTGGCGCCTAGAACGCCCGGGCGCCGCAACAGAACGCCCGGGCGCCGCAACAGAGCACCCGGGGCGCCGCAACAGAGCACACGGGGCGCCGCACCAGGCCCGTGGGGGTCCGGTTCGCGCTCGGCGCGCCCGGCGCGCCGGCAACCCAGCTTCGGGGAGTCCGCTCGCCGCGCGGGCGAGCGCAGTCTCGGGGCGAGCCCCGGAACCTGCCAGGCCGACCAGCCGCCTCTCAGTAGTCGGGCAGGACCGACTCGCCGAACATCAGGTACTTGTCCACCGCGCGGGCCGCCAGGCGCCCCTCGTTGATGGCCCAGACCACCAGCGATTGTCCGCGAGAGCAGTCGCCCGCCGCGAAGACGCCCGGCGTGGTGGTCATGAAGTCGTCGTCGTGGACGATGTTGCCGCGGTGGTCCAGCTTGCAGCCGAAGGCGGCCGGAAGCTCCGGCGCCGGCCCCGTGAAGCCCATCGCGATCAGAACGAGGTCGGCCGGAAGCCGCGACTCGGTGCCTGGGCATTCGCGCATCTCGGGCCGTCCGCCCGGGGTGTGGACCCACTCGATCTCGACGGTTTCGATTGCCGTCACCCGACCGCCGCCCGCGGACGCCTCGTCGCCGAGGAGCCTCCGCGTGTTGATGAGATAGCGTCGTGGATCGGCGCCCCACAGGGCGGCGGCCTCTTCCTGGCCGTAGTCGAGCTTGTACACCTTGGGCCATTGGGGCCACGGGTTGTCGGCAGCGCGCGTCTCCGGCGGACGGGGCAGGATCTCGAGTTGGACCACGCTCTTCGCGCCCTGTCGGACGGCCGTGCCGACGCAGTCGGTGCCGGTGTCGCCGCCGCCGATGACGACCACGTTCTTGCCCGCGGCCGAGATTGGCGTCGCCGGCCCTCCGAGCAGGGCTCGCGTGCTGGCGACCAGGAACTCCATGGCGAAGTGGACGCCCGCCAACTCGCGGCCCTCGACCTTCAGGTCGCGTGGAACCGTGGAGCCCGTCGCCAGGACCACGGCGTCGTACTCCCGGACGAGCTGCTCGGCCGGAACGTCCACGCCGACGGCCGTGCCCGTGACGAAGTCGATTCCCTCGGCCTCGAGCAGCTTGACGCGCCGATCGACGACCGACTTGTCCAGCTTCATGTTGGGGATGCCGTACACGAGCAGGCCGCCGACTCTGTCGTCGCGCTCGAAGACCGTCACCTGGTGGCCGGCCTTGTTCAGCTGCGCGGCCGCGGCCAGCCCCGAGGGCCCGCTGCCGACGACCGCGACCTTCATGCCCGTCCGGGCCAGCGGCGGTTCCGGAACGATCCAACCCTCCAGGAACGCGCGCTCGACGATCTCGTTCTCGATGGTCTTGATCGTCACCGCCGGCTGGCTGATGCCCAGAGTGCAGGAGCCCTCGCACGGCGCCGGGCAGACGCGGCCCGTGAATTCCGGGAAGTTGTTCGTCTTGTGAAGCCGGATGATCGCCTCGCGCCATTGCCCGCGATAGATCAGGTCGTTCCACTCGGGGATAAGGTTATGGATCGGGCAGCCCAGAGCCAGGCCGTTGACGAGCGCGCCGGTGTGGCAATAGGGGATGCCGCAGTCCATGCACCGGGCTCCCTGGTCGCGGAGAGTCGCTTCCTCGTAGCCCGGGTGGGTCTCGGCCCAATCCTTGACTCGCTCCAGCGGCGGCCGGACGTGGGCCGGCTCGCGCCCGAACTCCATGAAGCCGGTCGGCTTGCCCATCGTCAGTTCCCCGCCACTCGGCGCGCGTCCATGACGTTCTCGTCGAAGGCGGCCATCTCGGCCTCCTCCTGCGAGAGGCCCTTCTCGCGCATCCTTGCCTGGGCCTCGACGACGCGGCGGTAGTCGTTCGGGACGACTCGGATGAACCGGCCGACGGTCGTCTGCCAGTCGTCGAGAAGCGCCCTGGCCCGCGTGCTGGCGGTGTACTCGACATGGCGCTCCAGGAGGCGCTTGACTTCGGCGACTTCCCGCGGATCGGTCAGCGGGAAGAGCTGGACCATCTCCTTGTTGCACACCCGCTCGAAGCCGCCTCCCGCGGCCCCGCCTTCGCCGCTCTCGTCCAGGACGTAGGCCACGCCGCCCGACATGCCCGCCGCGAAGTTGCGGCCGGTCTTGCCGATCACGACGACCCTGCCGCCGGTCATGTACTCGCAGCCGTGGTCGCCCACGCCTTCCACCACGGCCTTGACGCCGGAGTTGCGGACGCAGAACCGCTCGCCGGCGATGCCGCGGATGTAGGCCTCGCCCGACGTGGCTCCGTAGAAGGCCACGTTTCCGGTAACGACGTTCTCCTCGGCCACGAACGTGGCCTCGCGCGGCGGATAGAGGACGATCTTGCCGCCCGAGAGGCCCTTGCCCAGGTAGTCGTTGGCGTCGCCCTCGAGGGTGAGCGTGATGCCCTTCGGGATGAAGGCACCGAAGCTCTGGCCGGCCGAGCCGCGGAAGTGGAGGCTGATCGTGTCCTCCGGCAGCCCGGCGCCGCCGTAGCGGCGCGTGACCTCGGAGCCGAGGGTCGTGCCGACGACACGGTTGACGTTGCGGATGGGCAGTTCGGCAGTCACCTTCTCGCCGCGTTCGAGAGCTGGCTGGCACAACGGGATGAGCGTCGTTGAGTCGAGCGACACCTCGATCTTGTGCTCCTGTCCGATCTGGCAGGTCCGCAGCGTCGTCTTCGGCACCTGCGGCTGGCACAGGATCCGGCTGAAGTCGAGGCTGTGCGCCTTCCAGTGGTCGATCGCCCGCCGCATCTCGAGCCGCTCGGAGTGGCCGACCATCTCGTCGAACGTCCGGAAGCCCAGCTGGGCCATGTACTCGCGGACCTCCTGGGCGACGAAGGTCATGAAGTTGACCACGTACTGAGGGTCGCCGGTGAAGCGCTTTCGAAGCTCCGGATCCTGCGTGGCGACGCCGACGGGGCAGGTGTTCAGGTGACAGACCCGCATCATCACGCAACCGAGGGTGACCAGGGGCGCGGTCGCGAAGCCGAACTCCTCCGCCCCGAGCAGGGCGCCGACGACGACGTCGCGGCCGGTCTTCATCTGGCCGTCGACCTCGACCGCCACGCGCGACCGTAGATCGTTGATGAGCAGCGTCTGGTTCGTCTCGGCGATGCCGAGCTCCCAGGGCAGGCCGGCGTGCTTGATCGAGGAAAGCGGCGAGGCGCCTGTGCCGCCGTCGTGGCCGCTGATGAGGATGACGTCGGCGTGGGCCTTGGCGACTCCCGCGGCGATCGTCCCGACGCCTACCTCGGAGACGAGCTTGACCGAGATGCGGGCGTCCGGGTTGGCGTTCTTGAGGTCGTGGATCAGCTCCGCCAGGTCCTCGATCGAGTAGATGTCGTGATGCGGTGGCGGACTGATCAGGCCGACGCCCGGGGTCGAGTGGCGGACCTTTGCGATCCACGGGTAGACCTTGTGGCCGGGGAGCTGGCCGCCCTCGCCGGGCTTGGCGCCCTGGGCCATCTTGATCTGGATCTCGCGGGCGCTGACCAGGTATTCGCTCGTCACGCCGAAGCGGCCGGAGGCGACCTGCTTGATGGCGCTCTTGAGGGAGTCGCCGTTGGGCAGCGTCTCGAATCGCGCCGGGTCCTCGCCGCCTTCCCCGGTGTTCGACTTGGCCCCGAGGCGGTTCATGGCGATGGCGAGCGCTTCGTGGGTCTCCCGCGAGATCGAGCCGTAGCTCATGGCGCCGGTCTTGAAGCGCTTGACGATCGATTCGACCGGCTCGACCTCGTCGATCGAGAGCGGATGCCTGTGGTTCGACTTGAAGTCCATCAAGCCGCGCAGCGTGCACAGGCCCTCGGATTGGTCGTCGATGAGCTTCGAGTACTCCTTGAACGCGGGATAGCTGCCGCTCCTCGTTGCGTACTGGAGCTGCGAGATCGACAGCGGGTTCAGCAGGTGGTGCTCGCCCTCGACGCGGTACTGGACGTTGCCGCCCACGCCGAGCTGCTTGTGGTAGATCGGCCGCTTGGGCGGGTAGGCTCGATCCTGGCGCATCTTCACCTCGCGGGCGACGACGTCGATGCCGACGCCGCCGATGCGGGTGGGCGTCCAGGTGAAGTACTCGTCGATGAAGTCCTGGTTGAGCCCGAGGGCCTCGAAGACCTGGGCGCCGTGGTAGCTCTGGACGGTGCTGATGCCCATCTTCGAGATGACCTTGACGATGCCCTTGGCGATGGCCTTGCGGTACTTCTTCTCGGCCAGGTCGGCGGAGCCCGAGATCATGCCCAGGCGGACCTGGTCGTGGACCGTCTCGAAGGCTAGGTACGGGTTGACCGCGCTGGCGCCGTAGCCGAGGAGCAGGGCGAAGTGGTGGACTTCGCGGGGCTCGCCGGATTCCAGGACGAGGCCGACCTGAGTCCGGGTGCCGGCCCGCACGAGGTGGTGGTGAACCGCCGAGACGGCCAGAAGTGCGGGGATCGGGGCCTCTTCGGCGCCGTGGCCGCGGTCCGACAGGATGATGATGTTGTGGCCCTCGGAGATAGCCTCGGAGCAGCGATCCCGCAGCTGCTCGATGGCCTTGCGCATGCCCGCGCCGCCGTCGGCGACCTGGTAGAGGATCGGCAGCGTGATCGTCTTGAAGCCGTGCTCCGCGGGCTTGCACGAGGCGTCGCCGGTGGCCAGGTTGCGGATCTTCTCCAGCTCTTCGTTGGAGAGGACCGGCGACGGCAGCTCGAGCTGGTGCGCCGACGACGGCTCCGGCTCGAGCAGGTTGCCCTCCGGCCCGATCGCCATCTCGGTGGCGGTGATGATCTCCTCGCGAATCGAGTCGATCGGCGGGTTTGTCACCTGCGCGAAGAGCTGTCTGAAGTACGAGTAGAGCAGCTGCGGGCGTTCGGAGAGGACGGCCAGAGCGCTGTCGTCGCCCATCGCCCCAACCGGCTCGGTGCCGGTCGCGGCCATCGGATTGATCAGCATCCGCACGTCCTCGGCGGTGTAGCCGAAGACTTCCTGGCGGCGCAGGACGGTCTCGTGGTCCGGCTCGATCACGCGCGGCGGTGGCGGCAGCTCGGTCAGCTTGACCAGCCACTCGCGGACCCACTCCTCGTAGGGATGCTCGGTGGTGACGCGCCGCTTCAGCTCGTCGTCCGAGACGATCCGCTGCTCGCCCGTGTCGACGAGGAACATGCGTCCCGGCTGAAGCCGTCCCTTGGCGACGACCTGGTCCGGCGGGATGTCGAGGACGCCGGCCTCAGATGCCATGACGACCCGGCCGTCGGCCGTGACCCAGTACCGCGCGGGTCGCAGGCCGTTGCGGTCGAGCGTGGCACCGACCCGGATGCCGTCCGTGAAGGCGATCGAGGCGGGACCGTCCCAGGGCTCCATGAGGCACGAATGGAACTCGTAGAAGGCTCGCTTCTCCGGCGCCATCGACTCGTGATGCTGCCATGGCTCCGGCACCATCATCATCAGGGCGTGGGCCAGTGAGCGGCCGGAGAGGTACAGCAACTCCAGCACGTTGTCCAGGATGGCCGAGTCGGAACCCTCTGTGTCGATGGCCGGCAGGGCCTTCGTAAGCTCGTCGCCGAAGACCGTGGAGCTGAACTGCGACTGCCGGGCGTGCATCCAGTTGACGTTGCCGCGAAGTGTGTTGATCTCGCCATTGTGCGAGATGAAGCGGTAGGGATGGGCTCGCGGCCATGACGGGAACGTGTTGGTGGAGAAGCGCGAGTGGACCATGGCGATGGCGCTCTCGACGCGCTCGTCGGCCAGATCGGGGTAGAAGACGCGCAGCTGCGAGGCATTGAGCATGCCCTTGTAGACGATCGTCCGGCAGCTGAGCGAGGGAATGTAGAAGTCTCCGCGCGACGGGATCGCCGAGCGCGACACGGCCTTCTCCACCAGGCGGCGGACGATGTACAGCTTGCGCTCAAAGGCCATGTCCTCGACCAGGCGCTCCGGCCGATCGATGAAGACCTGGCGGATGAGCGGCTGTGCGGCCTTCGCGCTGGCGCCAAGACTGGCGTTCTCGGTGGGGACGTCGCGCCAGCCCAGGAAGTGCAGGCCCTCGTCGGCGACGACCTGCTCGAAGAGCCGGAAGCACTCGACGCGGCTGACCTTGTCCTGCGGCAGGAAGACCATCCCGACGCCGTAGCCGCCCTTGCCGCGGAGTCTCACGCCGGACCTGGCGGCCATGTCGGCGAGGAAGCGGTGGGGAATCTGGATGGTCAGTCCGGCGCCGTCGCCGGTGTTCTTGTCGGAGCCCGTGGCGCCGCGATGCTCGAGGTTGACCAGGACGGTCAGGGCGTCGCGCACGATGTCGTGAGAGGGGCGCCCGGCGATGTCCACGACGAAGCCGAAGCCGCACGCGTCGTGCTCGAAGCTGGGGTCGTAGAGCCCTTCGGCTCGCGATCCGCCGTTCTGCTTCACCTTGCGCCGTCCTCGCTCGACTACGCCAGAACCGTCTCCACCGCCCCTCCCGCGGTGGCGACAGCGGTGCCTGCTCCAGAGCGGGAGCCATCTTCCGTCGCGGAAAGGCGAGTGTCGAATAGGGAGCGGCCCCAGGTCAAGTTCGTGAAGGTTGCGAATCGGTTACCGACCGGGAGGTGCCCGCTCCGCAGGACTACTCCCGCGGCTGCCGGCGGGGGAGCGAGGTCCGCCTTGGGTCGGGGAATCGCGATAGACTTCCGAGGCCCCCGTCGAGGTATCTCGGGGGGGGATTCCGCGGAGGCGAGCGGGAACAGGCCCGCCCAGGCATCGTCAGGGAGTAACCGCATTGTCGCCACAGTCGCGCCGCGGCCGAGCCGCGCCAGGCAGCAATCGCACCTCGTCTCGCAAGGCCTCCGAAGCCGCACGCAAGCCCGCCGCGCCGGACGCGTCGCGAAAGCCGGCCGCGCCGGACGCGTCAAAGCCCGCCGCGGCCGACGCGCCTGCCGACGACGCGGTCGAGGTCGAGTTGACGCCGGCCGGCCGCGAGAGCAGACCGGTCCGCCGCAAGCACGGCCTCGCCAGAGTTCAGCGGAACTCAATGGCTCGCAACGCCTACGGCTACGTGCAGGCGTACGTCCCGCTCTTCATCGCGTTCGTCATCCTCTTCGCCGGAGTCTGGGCGTACACCAGCTTTGGGCCGCACACTCCCACGGCGAAGGACAACTGGACGCGGATCGAGAGCATCTGGAAGCCGAAGCGAGACGCGGACCTCAAGGCCGTCTCGGTCGCGGTCGCGAACAACGACTTCAACGCGCTGCTGAGCGCGTACAAGTCTCTCGGCGCGGACACGAGGGGCTGGATGGACGATCTCAACAACATCGCCAGCTGGGACGACCCCAACGCCACGCCCAATCCGAACGCGGCCGCCACCACGACGGAGCTGGTGCAACAGCTGACCGGCGACGGAACGGCCGAGGCCGACCTGCTCCAGAACCAGATGGGGGCGGCCAAGTCGATGGACGATCTGCTTGCGCTCAGGGACGATCTGAACGCCGACGACACCGCGCTGCAGTCCGACTTCCTGGCGGCGGAGACCGCGATTCCGGGCCTCGCGCCGCTGCCGAGTGGGGAACCCGTGGTCGCCCTGCCGTCCGGAAGCCTGGCCCCATCCGCGTCGCCCGGGGCGTCGGGCAGCCCGGGAGCGTCCGCGGCGCCGAGTGCCTCGCCGACCGCCCCCGCGACTGCGACGCCGGCCCCGAGCGGCTCCGGCTCCGCGACGGCCACGCCCGCGGCCAGCTGATCGGCGCCGGCCGCGGCCGGTCGAGACGCGGACTGGGACTGGTGGCCGGCGGGACCGGTACCTATCGTGCCGCCACGGCCGGTACCGATGGCGCTAGTCCAAAGTACGGCTTGTGACGGTTGGGTGGAGTCTGTACGGTTCGCGTCGCCTCGGGTCCGGCGAGGACCTGGTACGCAGGAACACAGAACGCAGCGTTTCACATGCAGGCGCAGAGGAAACCCATGGCTGCCATGGCCGCTAACGAACTCGGTCCGATGCTTACCGCGAGCGAAGTGGCGGCAATGCTTCACCTGCACGTCAATACCGTGAAGAGACTCGGTGATCGGGGCGAGCTGCCCTTCTACCGCGTCTGCAAGCGTGGCGACCGCCGCTTCCGGCTAGAGGACGTGATGACGTTCCTCGACAAGAATCGCTAGCCCTTCGCAACTACCGGTTCGCCGGGGCCCGCCACTGGGTAAGGTGCCCAAATCCGGAGAGCCAAAGTCGACGCCCGCGGCGGCTGCCGCGGGCGTCGACGTTTCTGCGATCGCGCCGCCTCAGGCTGAGGCGCGCGGCAGCGACCGCAGCCCGGCCCGGAACAGCTCCACGCCGCGCGCTATCTCCTCGGCGGTTACGTCGACGGGCGGCAGGAACCTGATCACGTTGTGGTGAGTGCCGCAGTTGAGAATCAGCAGACCCTGGTCCGCGCAGGCGCCGATGAGCGCCTCGCACGTCTCGGTGTCGGGGTCGCGAGTGGCGCGGTCCTTCACCAGTTCGACGCCGACCATCAGGCCCCGACCCCGAACGTCGCCGATGCGATCGTCCTCCGCCATGAGCGCCGTCAGGGCCGCCTGCAGCTCGGCCCCGCGCTCGGCCGCGTTGGCTACGAGTCCCTGCTCCTCGATCGTGCGCATGACAGCGATGCCGGCCGCGCAGCTCACAGGGTTGCCGCCGAAGGTGGTTCCGTGCGCGCCGACGCCCCATCGCTCCTGGAGTTCGCGGCGGGTGACGATCGCGCCGATCGGCATGCCGTTGGCCAGAGCCTTGGCCACGCAGATCACGTCGGGCACGATGTCCGCGTGCTCGAAGGCCCACATGCGACCGGTCCGGGCGATGCCCGACTGGATCTCGTCGCAGATGAGAAGGATGCCGTTCTCGTCGCAGAGGGCCCGCAGTTCGCGCAGGAAAGAGGCGGGAGCGGGATTGAAGCCGCCTTCGCCCTGGATCGGCTCGATGATGATGCCGGCCACGGACGACGCCGGGATCTCGTGGCCGAGGAGCGTCCGCAGCGCGCCCATCGCGCCGGCCGTGGCCGCTTCCTCGTCGTCGCCGAAGTAGCGGTAGACGTTGGGGAAGGGCGAAAGGTAGACCGACGGCAGCAGCGGTTCGTAGCCGAGCCGGTAGTTGATGCTGGAGCTGGTGATGGACGCGGCGCCGAAGGTCCGGCCGTGGAAGGCGCCCCGGAAGGCGATGATGCCGGGCCGCCCGGTGACGCGGCGGGCGAGCTTCAGGGCCGCCTCGACAGCCTCCGCGCCGGAGTTGCCGAAGAAGACGGTGTCGAGCGGATCCGGGCAGGCGTCGGCCAGCATGGCCGCCAGGCGGCCGACCGGCTCCAGGTAGCCGAGCGCATTGCAGATGTGGAGCAGCTTGTCGGCCTGGTCCTTGATCGCGGCGGTGACCGCGGGGTGGTGGTGGCCCAGCGAGGTGGTGGCGATGCCGCAGGCGAAGTCCAGGAAGCCGCGCCCGGCCGAGTCGTACAGGGTGTGACCCTCGCCGTGGCTCCAGCTGCTCTCGTAGTAGCGGCCCAGGATCGGCGAGAGGTGCGGCACGGAGATCGCGGCGTAGTCCCCGGCGGCGGCGAGCGCGTCGATCGCCGCCGGAGTCAGGTCGCGGGCCGGCGCGCCGGCCGGGGCTACGGCGGCGGAGGCGGGGACGGCTTGATCCTTGGCGGTGTCCATGACGCGAGCTCCTCGGAAGAGACGGGTCGCCGGCAGAAGGCGACCGGCGGGGCCTCCCGAGTATAGAGGCGCCGGCGACCCTCGATCCCTGCGACGACACTGCGGCGCGGCCGAGGGTCCTGGTTTCGGGCGCCGAAAGTACCACTCGGTCCGCCGGAAAGGCGTAGTCTTGAGCAGCCGGGCCGGCTGCCCGGGCATCTCGGCCGCCGGGGCGAGAGGGCGGCAGAGGTGCGGAACCTCACTCAGCCAGGAGCGGGCGCGGGATTGGGGATCACTCCACCCGAGGTCGCCGAGTGGACAAGCGAGGAGGCACCGTGCAGCAGACGAAGGTCGCTACGGGCGACGAGACGCTCGAAGTCGAGGTCGACGGCAGGACGGTCAAGGTCGTCACCAGGCCGTCCGATGGCGATGGCATGGCCAGGCTCTTCGAGCTTGGATCTCGACCCACCTGGGACGATTCATCGCCACTGAGCGACGAAGCCGTCACGACCCTGGTTCGCGGCCTGATAGACCAGGCGGACAGACAGGGCGAGCAGGCCGAGGTGCTCGGCGTTCCGCCGGCTGCGGCCGTCTCCTTCCCGGGCGACTCGCGCATCTACGTGTCGCCGGTCGAGCCGCTCTCCTTCTCCCTGCCCGGGTCGCCGACGGGCCTGGTGTTCAGGATGGACGAACGAGGCGACGGCCACATCTGGGCGCTCGGAGACAACCGGATCCGACTGGGCTCGGACGGGATGTGGTGGATCGTGAAGGCGCTCGTCGACGCGCTCGTCGATCCCGTCACGACTTCGAAGTGGCCGCGGTTCATGACCCTGGGCACGTCGCTCGGCGGGCCCGCCGCGCAGGCTTCGCTCGAGTGCGGCGATTGGGGCGTCGGGATCGTGTGGCGCAAGCTCCGGAGCGGACTGGTCGGCGACGTGGTGGCCGTGCAGGAGCTTTCCTACGAACGCGTCGATGGCTGGCTCCGGCTCCTGCGCCCGGTACTGGTTGATCTCGAGTCCCGGCGCGTCCACCGCCAGCGGCTGCGCCCCTCGCGGACTGCCGAGAAGTGGGCTCGCGTCGTGGAGCGCTGGGCGGACTGACCCGACCCGGCCGCCGCAGGCCGCGCGGCTGCCGGCGGACCGCCTGAGCTACCGGATGTCGCCCGTCGGCTGGACCAGGAAGATCCAGACGTCCCAGGCGCAGTGGCTCACGATCAGGGCGCCGATCGGGACGCCGGCGGCGTAGAGCGCGCACCAGTGGACGCCGGCAACGCCCGCGGCGCCCATCAGGGTGAAGTTGCCCGTCGTGACGTGCACCGCCGAGTAAGCCGCCGCCGCCATCGCCGCCCCGGTCCAGCGGCCGTAGCGGCGCATCAGCGCCTCCTGGACCAGGCCTCGCCAGAAAAGCTCCTCGGCCGGGCCGACGATAGTGACCAGGCGCGCCGCCGTCTCCGCCCGGGGCGCGAGCTCGCGCAGCGAGTAGATGTCCCGGATCTGGGCGTCGCCGCCCGGCACGAAGCGCCGCGCGAACCGGTCGCCGAGCTTGAACGTGCCGTAGAGCGCGGCGGCCGAGGCGAGGCCGAGCGCCACTTCCCGGGCGCCGACGTGGGTTCGCCGAAGACGCGGGTTGGAGGCGAGGGCCAGGCCGCCGAGCACGGCGCCCGTCGCCGTCATGCGGCTCCAGAATCGGTCGCGCGGTCCCCGGAACGTGGCCGCGAACGCCGGAACCGCGGCTGCCAGACCCACGGCGGCCGCCCCCTCGAGAACCCTGCTCCGGCCGGCCAACTGGCCGGCCATCAGGGAAGCATCCTCGCCGCGAGCAGCCCGACCACGAGCAGCAACCCGAAGGCAAAGTGGAGTCTGGCCGTCTGGAGGTCGATCATGGCGATTGCCCGGGCCTGGCCGGTCGCGCCCAGCTCGGCCGAACGAACCACCTGGGCCAGGAACGGCAGCGAGAGGACGGCGATGGCAGTGGTCGGCGGCAGCCAGCGGAGGGCAACCGCCAGACCGAGGGTCACGTACGCGCCCAGAACCAGCGCGAGATACCCGTAGTGGGCCCAGTCGCGCCCCAGCCGGCTCGACAGCGTGACGATTCCCGCACGAGTGTCCTCGCCGATGTCGCGCCATTCGTTGCCGTGGAGGATCGCGGCCACGAGCAGTCCAACGGGAATCGACAGCACCAGCGCCCGCACGTCCCAGGCTCCTGTTACCGCGAAGTAGGAGCCGACCACCATGGTCGGGCCCATCAGCACGAAGACGATCGGCACGCCCATGGCCCGGTACTTGTACTGGAACGGCGGCGCGGTGTAGGTGTAGCCGGCGACGAGGCCGACCAGACCGAGTCCGACGATGGCCGGGCCGCGCAGCCAGACCAGGTAGGTCCCGACGACGGTCGCCGCAGCGAACAGGCCGAGGGCGAAGGCATAGGCGCCGCGCTCGCTGACCCGGCCCTTCAGGACGGCGTGGCTCATCCGGGGGGACGTGATGGTGTCGACGCCCTTGCGGACGTCGTAGACCTCGTTGATGACGTTCGTGCCCGAGTGGAGCAGCATCCCGCCGGCCAGCGCGGCCAGGAACGGCAGCAGGGAGAAGCGCGAGTCGACAACCGCGAGGGCGCCGCCCGCGAGCACCGGGATCGCCGAAGCCGTGTAGGCGAAGGGTCGCAGGATCTCGTACCCGGCCGCGACCCGGCGGCGAGCCCGTTCGGCGAGCCCGAGCCGCCGATCGTCGGCCAGCCCGTCGGGGCCGTGATGGCCGTCATGGGCGCCGTCGTATGCGGATAGGGCGGCCGGCTGGGCGGCGACCGGGCCGGTCGAGACGATCGCGGCCGCTGCCTCGCGCTTCGCAGGCGCCCGATCCGGCAGGGCGGCGTACAGCTTCGCCGCTTCGATCAGCTCGATCGCCTGAGTCTCTTCCTGGACCACCGGCTGGAGCAGCGGCAGAGCGAGGCCGGTTTCGGCGTGGAAGGCCATCGCCCTGGCCGCGACGTCCTCTCGCGTGCCGCAAAGCATGAAGGCGTCCAGCAGATCGTCGGGGATGAGCTTGCCGGCTTCGTGATAGTCCTCGGCCCGCCAGGCGGCGGCGATTCGGTCGCGCATCTCGTGCGGGAAACCGGCCCGCTGGAGGGACACATCGCCCAGGATCGACATCATGTAGATCACGAACGGCTCGCGCTTGGCCCGGTTCAATGCCTCGCGGCGGGTCTTGTCCACGAGCGACAGCAGGTATGCGGCCGTGTCCACGTCGCCGGGATCGCGGGCGGCGGCCGCAGCGGAGTCCCGCAGCCGATCCAGGATTCCGCGCAGCGACGGGATCGATTCGCACGGGCGGGCGAGGTAGCCGTCGGCCTTGCGGCCGGCCAGCTCCACGAATTCCTTCCGGTAGGCGGCGACGTACAGCGGGATGCGGTGCACGGGCGGGAACATCGGCTGGATGGGCGGCAGGCCCGGAGTCCCCGACGGCAGCCGCTCGCCGGCCCACAGTGCCCGGAGCTGGTCCATCGCCGCGCTCACCCGGTCGAGGGCCTCGGCCGGGGAGTAGGGGATCCCCATCTGCGAAAGGCGGAGCGGCAGGCCGGTGCCCAGTCCCATGACGATGCGCTCGGGCAGCAGTTCGTCCAGCGCGGAGCCGGTCATCGCCAGGACCACCGGATGGCGCGTGTAGGGGTTGACCGCCCCCAAAGCCACGCGGAACGAGCTGTCCGGGTCGGTCGCGAGCGCCCCGGCGATCGCCGAGCCGTACGTCACGGCGTCGCGCTCGAAGTAGGAGTCGTGGATCCAGATGGAGTCGAGGCCGGCGTCTCGGGCGCGTCTCGTCCAGTCGATGACGTCGGAGATGTCGCCCCGGGCGGCAATGCCCAGACCGACTCGACGTGCCAGCGCTCGCATCTTTCTCCCGTGTTCCGTGGCGCCGGCCGGGCCGATCTGAAAGGGCGGTCAAGGCGAAGCGCGGCGATATGTTAGCAACTGGCCGATATTAACCGGGACCGCGGGCACGGCCGGCCCGGCCCACGCGGCCGCTCGGCGCGCGGTGGCGTCGGCGGGCCGTGGCCACCTCCGTGGCGCCTCGGTCGCGAGACCCGCGGCGCGTCCCCGGCCTGCCCTCCGCCGCGCGATCCCTTAACGTGGCGTCATGCCACTCCCGAGCGGCCCCGGTCCCTGGTTCGGGCTAAGCCCCGAGACGCTTCGCTTCCTGGAGATCCATCCGGCGCGCGCGATCTGCATCCCCGGGCGCGGTTGGCGCGACTTCGGCGACGCCGCGATGCTCTTCTCCGCGGCCGAGAAAGAGCCGTTCCTGAACCGATTCACGGCGGTCCGCTGGCCCGAGGACGCCCGGGCGTTCGATGCCAGGCTGCGTCAGGCGACGGAGCTCTTCGCCGCGCTCGACCGCAAGCCCTACGTCTGGGCCATCCCGAGTCTGAGCACGCCGTCGGACCTGGTAGAGCGCCTCGCGGCCAACGGCTTCATCGACCAGGGCGGCGGCTACGACATGATTCTGCTCGACGACCCGGCCGAGATACCGGACGTTCCGCTTCCGCGCGGCGCCGTGCTGGAGCGTTGGAACGCGCCACTCGACGCCGACCGCGTCGGGCTCGCGGCAGCGCTTGCCGTCGTCATCGGCGAGTCGTTCGGCATCCCGCAGAACCGTCGCGCGAACCTGATCGTGGAGATCGCCCTCACGCTGGCGCAGTCCTTCTTCCACGCGATCCTGCTCCGCGTCGACGGCGAGCCGGTGGCCACGGGCGAGCGCTTCACGTTCGACGGCGCCAGCTACCTCTCGTCGATCGGGACGCGACCGGCATGGCGCGGGCGCGGCTTCGCCAGGCTGATCACGACGGCGCTTGCCCGCGACTCGGTCGCCGCCGGGTCCGAGCTCGTCTACCTCGGCGTGTACGCCGACAATGAGCGAGCCATTCGCCTGTACGATCGGCTCGGTTTCCGGATCCTGGGGCCCAGGTCGTCCGACATGCTGCTCGAACGACCGCGCTGAGCCCGGCAGCCGATCCGGCAGGTCGGCCCGCTTGTCGTGCCGGCGGCCGAACGACGATCATTCGCAAGACGGACGACCTCCCGAGGGGGCGCCGTGAGAATCGGGAACGACGCACCGGAACCGGGGGATCCCCGCGCCGTGCATAGCCAAGGAGTGAGATGACGCAAAGCGGCGAGCCCGTCATCCGCGTCAAAGACCTGAAGAAGTACTACGGCGACGTCAAGGCCGTCGACGGGGTGGCCTTCGAGGTCGCGCGGGGCGAGGTCTTCGGGATGCTGGGTCCCAACGGGGCCGGCAAGACGACCACGATCGAGGTCCTGGAAGGCCTGCGCCCGCCCGACTCGGGCACCGTGGAGGTGTTCGGGCTCGACGTGTGCCGGCACCCCGAGTCCATCAAGCAGCGCATCGGCGTCCAGCTGCAGAGCGTTTCGCTGTACCCGCGGCTGACCGTCACCGAGCTGCTGGATCTGTTCGGCAGCTTCTACTCGCACCATCTGCCGACCAGGCAGCTGATCGACGCGGTCGATCTGGGCGAGCGGGCAAAGGCCCGGTCGATGAACCTTTCTGGCGGCCAGCAGCAGCGGCTCTCTATCGCCCTGGCCCTGGTGAACGACCCCGAGCTGATCTTTCTCGACGAGCCGACGACGGGCCTGGACCCGCAGGCGCGCCGCTCTCTGTGGGACCTGATCAAGGGGCTTCAGGCGAAGGGAAAGTCGATCCTGATGACGACCCACTACATGGAAGAGGCCGCGGAGCTGTGCGACCGGGTCGCGATCATGGACCACGGCCACATCCTGGAGATGGGCACGGTCCCCGAGCTGATCGGGCGGCGGTTCAAGGAGCGGGCCGTCTTCTTCGACACTAACCTCAAGCTTTCCTCCGCCCAGCTCGGCAAGCTCGACGGAGTCACGCGGGCCGCCCAGGAGGACGGCCAGACCGTGCTCTACTCGCGCGACGTGGCGGGCACGATCGGTGCGCTGCTGGCTCTCACCGACAGCCTGAGCGTGGAACCGAGGAACTTAGGCATTCGCCAGGCCACCCTCGAAGACGTCTTCCTCGACCTGACCGGTCGGGCCCTGCGCGACTAGGAGCCGAACGATGAACACACTCCTGCGGCTGACCGTCGCGAACATCCGGTCGCTGGTCCGTGACAGAGCGGCGCTCTTCTGGACCTTCTTCTTCCCGGTCATGTTCGTCTTCCTGTTCGGCTGGATCTTCGGGGGCAGCGGCGACAGCAAGGTCGACATCGGTTTCGTCGACCAGGACGACACGCCGGTCTCGATGGAGCTCCAGCAGGCCTTCTCCAACGTGACTCTCCTCACCGTGCACACCGGCTCGCTGGACGCCGAGAAGGCGGCGATGCAGCATGGCGACATCTCGGCAATCGTCGTGGTGCCGCAAGGTACGGGGGCGGCGGTCGACGGCCAAGAAGACGACGTCGATCCAGCTGTACACCGATCCGAGCAGCAGCCAGGTCAGTCAGGTCGTCACGCAGGTGACCGACCAGATCGTCGGCGCCTCGAACCTGCAGATAGCCGGTGGCTCGGCGGTGGTCGGGATCCAGCCGATGACCCTCCAATCCACCAACATCAGCAGCGTCGCGTACCTGGTCCCGAGCATCCTGGCCATGGCGCTGATGCAGCTCGGCGTCTTCGCCGCGATTCCGCTCGTGCAGCAGCGCGAGAAGGGCATTCTCAAGCGCCTGGGCGCCACGCCGCTGGCTCGCTGGAAGCTCGTCGGCAGCAACGTGCTGCTGCGCCTGCTGGTGGCCATCGTCGACGCGGTGGTGATCCTGGGCATCGGGCTTGTCTTCTTCAACGTTCAGATCGTCGGTAGCATTGTTCTCGCGGCCGGCCTGGTCCTCCTCGGGGCCGGCGCGTTCCTGGCCATCGGCTTCGCGCTCGCGTCCTTCCTCAAGACCGAGGAGCAGGCCACCGGGGTGGTGCAGGTCGTCCAGATGCCGATGATGTTCCTGTCGGGCATCTTCTTCTCGTTCGACTTCCTGCCGGGCTTCCTCCAGACGGTCGCCCGCCTCATGCCGCTGACCTATCTCGGCGATGCCCTTCGACAGGTCATGGTGAACGGAACCCAGGTGGCGCCGCTGGGCGTGGACGTGGCGGTCCTCACCGGCTGGCTGGTGGTGTGCCTGACCATCGCGGCGCGGTCGTTCCGCTGGGAGTAGCCGGCTCTGTCTTCTGGGGAGATCGCGGGCCCGATCGCCCGTCTCTCGTTCCGGCCGCCCGAACTAGGGCTCTCGCGGCACCGCGTCGATCTCACCCGCAGCCTCGAACTCATCTGCTTCCTCTCGCAGCAGATGGTGAGGATGGAAGAAGGTCGTCGCGATCAGTGTCGGTACGACGGCGCTCGCGATGACGACAGTCACGAGGATCGTGTACTGGGTCTGATCGATGATGCCGTGGGTCAACCCGAAAAGGGCGCTGATCGTTCCGAAGGTCAGACCGGTCGACATCATGAGCGTGGTATAGGTCGCCTCCCTGGCGGCGATTCCGAAGACGCGCGAGACCGGCCAGACGCCGATCGTCTTGGCGGCGACCTTGAGTCCGAGCAGGGCCGCGATCGTTGCCGCGCCCGCGACGACGGCCGGAATGGCAACGAATAGCCCGGCCTTGAGGAAGTAGAAAGGCGTGAGGAACGAGAAGGCAATCGAGCGGACTCGAGTGACGACCACCTTGTCGCGCATGAGCACGCCGGCCGACGCGAGTCCGACCAGGTACGCGGGCAGGACGGCCTCGCTGCCGGCGGTCGTCGCCAGCCCGCCGAGGGCAAGGAGCACGACGAACAGGAACTTGACCTCTGGCTCGGACACGCGCCCCGGGACGGTGGCAAGGAGCCAGCCGGTCAGCCGGGGCATCAGGAGAAGGGCCAATGTCAGCGCGGCGGCGAGGGCGAGGAGCCAGGCGCTGACGCGGGCGAAGAGAATCCCAAGGGCAAGGACCGTGCCCAGGTCCGTGATGAAGCAGGCCGCGAGGATCACCTTGCCGAGCTCGACCTGAGAGAGCCCGGACTCGATCATTACGGCGTAGACGACCGCGACGGACGTCGTCGACAAGGCGATCCCGGCGATCTCCGCCTGGGCGACGGGCCAGGCCAGGACCAGGCGGGCGAATGCGAAGGCTGCCAGGAACGGCAGTAGGAAGCTGATCGACCCTATCCCGAGCGACTTCCAGAGGTTTCGCCGCAGCGACTCAGGGTCGATCTCGGCGCCGGCCAGGAAGGTCAACATGACCGATCCGATGCCGGCGATGACGTCGATCCAGGGCGTGGTCTGCAGTCCGATGGCGTTGCCCGCGAACACGCCGACCCCTATCTCCACCAGGGCGACCGAGATTCCGAGTCTGATGGAGATGAGGCTGGCGATCAGCGCTAGGCCAAGCCAGAGTGCGGCGGTGTAGTAGGTCGCGTCGGTCATGTCCGTCTCCGTTCGATCGAGGGGCAGAGAAAAGCCCCCAGGTGGTATCCCTAGGGGCCATCAGCCCGAGGAACGGGCGGTTTGGACCTGAGCTGGTCCCGGCGGACCTCATCGCCGTAGCCCGGACAATAGCCGACCACGAACCGTCTCCGCAATCAGCCGCCCGTGGGGGGCCGTCCCGGGACGCCGAACGCGAGCCCGGATGCCCAACTCGTGCCGCTCGGCGGGACCGCGAGCGAGAGCGGTGGCGACTCAGCCTCCATCCGCTCGCAGCGGCTTGACCATCGTGAGCCGGTCGCCGTCGCGACGGACGATCTCGAACCCGGCGCGTTCGTACAGCCGGACTGCGGGATTCCGTGCATTCACCCTCAGGCTGAGGGCCCGGTGGCCGGCATCGGCCGCGGCGCGCGCCAGACCGGCGAGCAGCTCTGCGCCGATGCCGCGGGCCCGGCGGTCCGGCTTAACGGCAATCGCCAGCTCCGGGAGAGGGCGACCTTCCGCGTCCCGCGCCAGCACGTCGGTTTGGACGCGACACCACGCCGCCCCCAGACGCTCGCCGTCCTGCCACGCGATCAAGCCGGCGTCGGTGGAACGACCCCATTCCGCGAACCATTGCCTGACGCGTGGCGACTCGGCCGCCCCCTCGGGGATCGGGCCGGGCGGGAACGCGGCCAGCAGCGTCATCTCGGCCAGAAAGGTCAGGTCGTCCGTGGACACGGGACATAGTTCCATGCGCGTCTACCGGCGCTCGTAGTGAACAACTGCATCGAGCGGCTTGCGGCCACCGGCGCGCTTCGCTCGGATGAGCGTCTCGCGGCAGAGCGGGGAGCCGAATGGAGGAAAGAACTCGCGCTGAAGGCTCATGTCCCGGAGATGGCTTCTCGGATCATGACCGCCCTCGCGCCCAGGATCGGCTCCGCCAGCGCGGCGTTTCCGCGGACTTCGGCCCGCTTTCTGGTCTCCGCAACTGTGTAGAAGTCGAAGAGCGAGCGCCAGGCGGTCTGCGTGTCCAGAGAGACGGCCGCGTCGGGCCGGGCAGCGGCACCGTCCAACAGCTCCCAGCCTAGAGGCCCACGGACCATCGACCAATCGTGACGCCAGCCGCCACCTACCCGCAGCACCACGGTCGTGCCGGGCTCCGCGGACACCGGAGCGTAACTCCGCCGCAGCGCAAGCACCGAGAGACGCAAGATCGGCTCGATCCATCGACGGCTCGTCACTCCCGGCGCACCGACGGCCTCACGAATGTGCATCTGATGGTGCCATCTCTCCGTGAATTCCCGACCGATATCGGTCCAGTTCGCCGACACGGCTTCGTCGGCCCACGCCACGTTGGTCGCAGCGCGCCCATCAAGCGGAAACGTGGCGAACAGTCGGGCCACCCAGCGACCGGTGACGTCGAGCAGATCGGTAAGGAGCGGCGGACTCAGCGTGGAGAGAAACTCGACGCCGCGCGCGTTGTCCTTTTCGATGAAATCGACGATCTCGGCAAAGCCCGGCTCGCGGGCCTCGGCGGTGCGGTCGTCTCGCGAGGCCGACAGCTCGCGCATGTCACCGTGGAGGAGATGGGCCGCGACCTGGCGGACGGTCCAGGTGCCGGCCGCCGTCGGTCGTTCCCAGGCCGAGGCGTCCAGGCTTCGCAGGAGGGCGATCAGCTGGCGGTGAAGCGGCCGAAACAGCATGACCGTATCGACGGGCTCGACGGGCCCGAGCAATCTCGATTGCATAGGCAACGCAGTCATGACCCACAGCCTCGGCGAGCGGTTGCCCGCAGTCAAGTTTCCGAGCGCGCCTCAGTAGGTCACCCAGATACGGCGGCCTATCCCGTCCAGGCGGATGCGGCCTCCGATCGGCATGATGAGTTGCGGGTCGGTGTGTCCGAAGTCGACGTCGAACACGACGAGCGCTTCGGGCGCGTAGCGGGAGACGACCTTGAGCACGGATGCCTCCAGGCCTGTGCCGTAGCCGGCTCGATCCTCGGGCGTGGCCGAGGCCGCTGTGAACGGACGGGCGACGACCACCGCGGCGAACCGGCCGAGGATTCCGCGCTCGCCGAACGCCTGTAGCACGTAGCCCACCTCGCTCGGCGCCGGCATCTCCTCCGAGGTCTCCAGGAGTAGGACGCAACCCTCGTAAGCTTCGGGCACGGCGATCTCGCGATCGGCCATCGCGAGCCACGAGAGCACTTCGAGGCAGCCGCCAAACGTGACTCCCTCGACGACTCGACCGGCGTTGTACCACTTCCAGCCCTCGGCCGGCTTCATCAGGGGCTCGGACTCGAAAGTCGCCGGATCCCCCCAGTCGCAGTCCTCGTCGCGCCAGGTCGTCGCCGGGCGAAGCTCGTATTCGCCGGTCGTGAAGAGCGCTGCGCGAAGCGACTCGGTGGACAGCGGGTGGAGCGCCCCGGGCCGGCCGAGGTGGTACATGACGGAGCTGCCGTAGTAGCCGACGATGCCGGAGTTCCACAGATAGGCGATGAGGTTCGTGTTGTCGCTGTAGCCGAAGAAGGGCTTCGGGTTTGCCGAAATCACGCGGCGGTTCAGATGGGGGAGGATGCGGATCTGGTCGTTGCCGCCGATCGAGGTGATCACGGCCTTGATCGCCGGGTCCGCGAACGCCGCCTCGACGTCTCTTGCCCGGTCGCCGGGGTCCGCGTTCATCACTCTCGTGGTCGGATACTCGACCGGGACGAGGCCGAGTTCCTCTCGCAGCCGGCGCAGGCCGAGCTCGAACGGGAGTGGCAGGATCGCGGGCAGGCCACTCGACGGCGACACGATCGCGACTCGATCGCCGGGAACCGGCTTCGGCGGGTACCTGAGTCCATTCGTGAGGTCGGTCGTCATTTCCACGTTCGCCCTATGGAGTGTGCCGGGATGCGAGGTCCGTAACCAATGGTAGTGGCCAAGGGAGTCGCGGTCCGCCCGAGCAGTCGGGCGGCGCCTACCAGCGCTCGTAGTGAACGACCGCCTCGAGCGGCTTCCGGCCGCCGGCGCGCTTGGCCCAGGTCAGGGCCTCGGGGTTGAGCGGATAGCCGAACGAGAGCATGAACTCGCACCAGCGGTCAGCCGGGTAGCCGAGGAGTTCGCGAGCGAGCGGCTGGTTGTACACCGTGGCGGGGACGCTGCCGATACCGAGCTCCCACGCCGCGAGAGTCATGTTCTGGGCGGCCCGGCCCAGGTCCCACATGATCGAGTAAGGCGCGTCGTGCGTCGCGGGGTCGGGAACGACCAGGGCGACGGCCGCGGCCGCTCCGGCGAGGTGCCCGGCGTACGGCCCGACCTCGCTCAGCCGCAGGAGATGCTCCCGATCCGCGCACACGATGAAGTCCCAGTTCTGCTGGTTCTTGGAGCTGCCCGAGCGCCGTCCGGCGTCGAGGACGCGGCGCAGGTGCTCGGGCTCGAGCGGACGCTCGGCGAACTTGCGGATTGCGCGCGTCGTGTCGATTGCCTGCCAGGTGTCCACTTGACTCTCCTTTGGGCGGCGGGGCCGGGCGGCGGTTCGGGTGGCGCCCATCCGGGCCGAGCCGACCCAGCTCGTCGCCGGGCCGTTCAGTTGATCTCGATCGTTCGATCGGCCGGCGGTATCTTGCTCGCCAGCGCACCGAAGCCGTAGACCGGGTCGGCCGGTCGTTCGACCTCTACGGCGGCGGCCCGTTCTCCGGCGGCTTCCTGGGAGAGCCGGCCACCGAGCCACCTGGCGAAGAACGCGGCGACCGAGCGGCGGCAGCCGGCGTCCTCGTAGAGCCAGCGATGACCGAAATCGGGCAGGACCAGCGTTTCGACCGGCGAGTCGTCCTCGTCGCGTTTCGCGCTCGCCGCTCGCGCGATGAGGTCCATGTGCTCGACCGGTACGCCGTGGTCCTGGGCGCCGTGGACCAGCAGCAGCGGGCCGCGGTACCTGGCCGCGGCAGCGACCGCGCTGGCTTCTTCGACCGAGTGGCGCCTGGGAACGAGCAGGATCGCCGCCGTGAACCAGGCAAGGGGAGTGGCGATGGGCTCGGGAATCCGCATCTCGGCCATCTGGAAGGTCTTGCGGGTCATGCGTACCAGGTCGGCCGGCGCGGACATGCTGACGACCGCGGCGATTTCCGGTTCTCGAGACGCGGCCACGATGGCGCCCGCGCCGCCCATCGAGTGACCCAGGACGCCAACGGCCGACACTTCCGGCCGGGCCGCCAGCCAGCGCGCAGCCGCAGCGGTGTCGTCGGCGAACTCGGGGACGTTGATCGGCAGCGTCTCGGGCGGGTTGTCGCCGTGGCCGCGAACGTCGAAAACGAGGCAGTGGAAGCCGGCGGCGTGAAGATACCGAACGTGGGCGAAGGTCCGGCCCCGGTTCGACTCCCAGCCGTGGACGATGGCTATGGCGGGTCGAGGCGCGGCTGCCGCGCCGGCCCTGGGGGCGGTCGACTTCGATGTCCGGGCCGCAGTTGCGTCGGTCGCGGTCGCGGGTTCGGCCGCGTCCGTGGCGGCGGCTCCACGTCCGCGCTGAGCCGGAGTCGCCTGTGCCGGCACGAACCAGCCGGCCAGCCGGTGATCGCCGGCCGGAATCTCGACCTCCTCGAATTCGAGCCCGAAGTCGCGCGGCGACGCCTCCACCGGGCTGCGGCGCGGAAGCCCC
Source organism: uncultured Chloroflexia bacterium (assembly GCA_963838285.1). Lineage (GTDB taxonomy): Bacteria > Chloroflexota > Limnocylindria > Limnocylindrales > CSP1-4 > Fen-1039. The sequence goes on along the minus strand of CAWIQP010000004.1, from coordinate 387,318 downwards.
ACCCGCTCCCGATAGCGGAGGGCGAAGCGATAGGCGGCGGCGAAACCGGCCGCGGCCCCGGCTATCAGGGCCAGGCGAAGCCATTTGAGTCGTTTGGAGCGTTTGGGTCGTGACATGAGGGTAGGGGACGCCACGCGGGCCGCCCTGTCAAGCGCGGGTCGGGTCGCTCCCTCTTGCGCTATGCATGCTAGTTGCGTCTCTTGACTCGCGGGCTGCCGATGACGAGAGTCCTCCATGGGCTCGAAGATCGGACCCGAGTAACAAAGAGGGGCGCTCCTGATGATTACGGGCAAGAGGCCGCAACCGAGGTTGGTGTTGCTGTGCGGCTTGCCTGCTTCGGGCAAGACAACGCTTGCGCGCCAACTTGCAGAGTCCTACGGCGCAGTTCGACTCAACCCCGATGAATGGGAGCTGGCCTTGGGCATTGACCCCTTTGACGAGGAGTTTCAGGTCAAGCTCGAAGCGGAGTTCTCAAGACTCACCGAGCGGCTCCTCGCGCTGGGAACGTCGGTGATCCTGGAATGGGGCTTTTGGGCGCGATCGGAACGCGACGAGAAGCGGGAGCTGGGGCGATCGCTCGGCGCAGCGGTCGAACTCCGTTTCCTCGATGTGCCCTACGAGGAACTGGTGCGACGGGTCGTGGATCGTCACGCCAACGGGGGCCTCGCAATCACCGAGAGCCACATGGAACAGTATCGAGGCATCTTCCAGCCGCCAACAGACGACGAGCTGGCTTTGTTTGACCCGCCTTTCAGTCGGGCGCTTGCCGAGGGTGACGCGTGCGGCGGAGCCGACGAAGAAGAACCCCGTTTGCCTTGACGCAGTGCGCCCACGAGCCGATCGTCTTTCCGAGATCACCCGGCAGCCACCCTCCTCCTTCGCGGAAGAGATCAAGACCGGCGTACGCTCGGCCCTCGGGCGGCACGGCACGACTCCCACGGCCCTGCCGGTAGACTGGTGGGATGCCACGCAACCCATTCACCGTGCTCGGAGTACCGCTGGACGCCACCGCGGATGCCATCAAGGTCGCGTGGCGCCGCCTCGCTCGTCAGCACCATCCGGACGTCACCAGCGGCGATCCGAGCCTGGAGCGGCGGGCAAATCGCACGATGGCCGAGATCAACGCCGCGTACCAGGAGCTGCGCGATCCGGACCGGCGTCGAGCTCATCGGGACGCGGCGTCGCGGGCCGCGAGGGGTACCGGGGTCGCCGCTGCGGGCGGCGGCGACGACGGCTCGGCCGCCTATCGCCCGCCGGACAGCGGGCCCGGCAGCTCGGGCTGGAACCCACGGCCGCGCTCCGGCCGGCCGGTGACGGCCCGCATAGATACGAGCGCGTTGCTGCGGCCGCGCAACTCGACGCTGCGGCCGCTGGATCGCAGTCCACTCCCCGGATTGCCGCCGCGGCCGCGTTCCGCCGAGTGGCGCGAACCGCCCCGAGCGTCGACGCCCAGCGGCCCGACGCTCCGTCGCCGCGGGCCCACGCTCGAAGCCGACCTGCCGACCGTTCCGGAGGCCCTGGACACCCGCCTGAGGTTCGGCAAGTTCGCGGGCTTGAGCCTGGGCGACGTGGCGGTCATCGAGCCGTCCTACATCGAGTGGATCGTCAGGACGATCGATCGCGATCCGGAGATCAACCTCGCGGCTCGCGTGGTCCTGCGGTACATGGGACATGGCCAGGTCAGACGGCCGCGACTCGACTCGTTCATTCCGAGGGGCTGAGCGCGATCGGCCCGGCCGGGCCGTCGCTCGACCGGCGCGAGTCGATCGCCCTCCGCCGGAAAGAGCGACCCGCCCGGAATGCCGGGCGGGTCGTGTCTGCCCATAGTCGGGGCATGAGGGCGGGCCGCCGATCGAGGCGCCGAGCTGGCCGACTATCTTGGTTGCTCGGGTCGTAGTCGGGTCATGCGACGTCCTCGTACGAACGCCCATTCGTCTCAAGTGCGGATGTCGCTGTTGACCCGGCCCGTGTCCGACGCCCCTGGCACCTCGTGAAACGGTATCGGCGGCCATCGCTCACCCTAGACGCCGGCTCCCCGAGTTCCAATGGCCCGTAGGAGGGCTATCGGGGGTCCCTAAGTCCGGCGCTTCCTGGCACCGCCGCCGGGGGAAGCCCTGCCGGGCCCGGTCTCTCGGACCTCCGCGCGCTCGACCAAAAGGTCCGGCCGCTCCGCGCTACCATCGGGGCATGTACGCGGACGGACTGTCCTTTCTCGACGAAGAGCGCGATGCCTGGCGGCCCTACGAGGCTCTCCTCGACCTGACCGACGAACAGCTGGAGCGGCCGTTGGACGGCGCTCACGGCTGGAACGGTCGCGATCTCATGGCGCATCTGGGCGTCTGGCTCGAGTGGTGGCTGAGCATCGCGCGCGAGCTGGCGGTTGGCCCCGCGAGCCCGGCTTTCGACCAGCTGAGCGCGATCGGGGCGGATTGGGAAGCTCAGGGCGACGTCATCAACGCCCGGTACCAGGCCGAATGGGCGGCCCTGCCGGTGGCCGAGGTCCGGCGCCGCTTCTCGACGTTGCCGGGCGAGTTGCGCGGCTACCTGACCGTGGTGCCCGAGACGCGCTGGCTCAAGGACCCGGACCACCTGAAGTCGCTGCTCGGCAACACGACCGAGCACTACGCCGATCACGAGGCCGACCTTCGTGCGGTGCTGGCCGCCGCCGGTCGCTGAGCCCGGGCCGTGCGGTCGCCGCGGCCGAGATTCCGGACATAGCACGACCCCGGCCCGAGGGGGGAGGCCGGGGTCGTAGGAACGGGGCCGAGGGGTAGGCCCCGCTTGGTTATTCGCTCTAGCGCGGAGCCCGGAGGCTCAGCTGGCCTTGGTCGTAGCGTACTGCGAAAGGCCGAATCTCGCTTCGAACTGCTCGGCCGGCATGGCGCCGACTACCGCCATCGGAGGCTGTCCGGGGCGGAAGAATGCGATTGTCGGAATGGTCATGATCTGGAGCGCCTGCGAGATGCCTGGGTTCGCGTCGACGTCCATCTTTACGACGTCGATCGCGCCCGCGTACTTGTCTGCGATCTTCTCGAGCTCCGGCGCGACCATCCGGCACGGACCGCACCACGTCGCCCAAAAGTCGACGATGATCGGGCGTTCCGCGTTGAGGACGATCTGCTCGAAGGTCTCGTCCGTGACTGCTTTGACTTCGGCCACCTGACGATGGTCCTTTCTACCTGACGGTCTTGGCCGGCATGAAAATCATCCGGCGATTGACTGGAGCAGCCGGCACGCTTCGAGGATCCGAGGGTCCGCGAGGCGATAGTAGATCGCGTTGCCATCCCGACGGGTGAGGACGAGTCCCGAATTCCGCAGGACGGCGAGGTGCTGGCTCATGTTCGGCACGTGGCATCCGACCCGGTCGGACAGTTCGCGGACCGACAGCTCTCCATCGGCGAGGGACTGGAGGACGCACAGGCGCTTGGGGTCGGCGAGGGCTCTCGCCACCGCCGCACTCCGCCGCCTAGCGGTCTCCAGATCGCCTACATCGAGCATGGGCCGAATATACAACAGCTTGCGCAAAGACGCAAGGACACGGCGGCGCCGAACCCGGTCGGCGGATGGATCGACCGGCCGGGCGCGGTGGTCGGTCGGGCTAATTCGTGGTCGCCGGCCGGGTCAGTTCGTGGTCGCCCGGCCGAACCAGGTGGCCTGCGGGTTCAGGAAGAGGACGCCGTTCCGGAGAAGCACCGTCGTGACAAGCGCCGGCTCCACACCGTTCGAAAGCCCGGTCGTGTCGCCCGCGATTCGCAGCTCAGTCCAGTGGCTCCCGTCCAGCGACGCCCAGCAGCCGAGGGTTTGGGCCTGCTGTGGAGTGCCGCATCCGACGATGCGGTTGCCATCTCCGATGAAGGTGCCGTTGGCGGTGCCGTCGCCCTCTCCGCCGGACCAGTAGCCGACGGGATCGTCGCGATTGGTCCAGGTCTTTCCGTCGGCCGAGCCGACGACGCCGACGATCCCCGGGGTGGCCAGGGGACGGGTCAGGGCGACGAAGCCCTGACTGCCGGCCGCGATGCTCCCGAGGCAGTCGCCGCCCTTTGCGGCGTGCCAGCTCTGGCCGTCGGTCGACCACCAGGACGCGCTCGACGGCGGCGTCGCGGCCGCCGTGTCGGACAGGGCCGCGCATCCGCTGACGAAGTACGTCGTGCCGGAGGCGGCGATCGGTCCGAGGGCGACGCCGGACCCTTGCGCCGGCTCGGTGACCCGCCAGGTCGAGCAATCGGTCGTGGACGCGACCTTCGCGTCGGCCGTGAGCGCGATGGCGCCGCTCGCATTGCCCGCGATCTCCACCTGGAGTGGCGGCGCCGCGGTCGATTGCCAGGCCAGGCCGTCGCTCGAGCGCCAGACCGTGGTGTCGCCCGCGGCGTCTCCGGCGATCGCGAGAACGCCGTCCCGGCAACGCGCCGCCACGAGGCGAGTGGCACTGCCGAACGTCGTGGACGGCAGCCTGAGCCAGCTCTCGCCGTCGCGAGAGACCCAAGCGCCGGGAGCGCCGCTCGACGCGTCGGCATCGGCCATGGCCAGATAGCCGCCGGGCCATGCGGCGACGCTCGTGGCCCCGGTCGGACCGTCGGCGAGCGGGCCTACCGTCAGGCCCGTCCAGGCAGCGGTCGTAGCGGGCGGCACCGTGCCCGCCAGCGAGGGCAGCGGAGTAGGCGCAGCGCTCGCGGACGACCCGGCCGGCTCCGTGCCGGCGGCGCCGTACCAGACCCCGGCCTCCGAGACGCGCAGCACGCCGCCCGGCAGGACGAAGAAGTCGGTGTCGCCGATGACGCCGTCCGTCGCTCCCGGATCGCCCGCGACGGCCAGGCTCTGCCAGTCCGCGCCGTCGGTCGAGCTCCACAGGCCGAAAGGCGGCTTTCCGTCGGCCGAGCCCATGACGACGATGCGTGTTCCGTCCGACGCGGCCTGGCCGAGGGTCGGTGGGAAGTGCGGCGTAGCGGGCTCCATCTGCCAGGTCGCACCGTCGGCGGTGGCGGCCCATTCGTCGGTTACCTCGCCGGGCAGGAACTGCGCCTCGAGCGACGCGACGGCCCCGGCGGAACCGCCGTAGACCAGGCTCGGGGAGGCCGGCAACGACTCGGCCGTCCAGCTGCGGCCGTCGGTGGACCACCAGGCGGTCCCGGTTGTCGCCGCTGCCGCGTCCTTCGGGGAGAGCCCGCCGTAGGCGAGGAAGCCCCCGTCCATGATGGTGACGCCGGTGGGCGTGATCGCAGCGTCGGGACCGTCCGGCAGGCTGACCTGGCTCCAGGTCGTGCAGTCGCTCGTGAACCAGAGCGACGTCTCGCCCCACATGCCCCCAAGGACGACTGCCGCGCCGGCGGCCGTCCCGGCGAGCCTGGGTGGATAGCTGATGAAGCTGTCGGTGAGGGTTTGCGTCAATGTCCACGCCTTGCCGTCGGGGGTGTCGTAGGCGACGGCGTTGCCCGACCGGTTGGCGATCACCACGGCGCCGGAGCCGCAGGGCGCCGCCCCTCCGGCAACCGAATCGGAGAGGAACGTCCCGTCCGGCACGGGCTGCCAGGACATCGCGTCTGTCGACGTCCAGCCTCCGAACGTGCCGTCCTGGCCGTCCACGTCCCGGCTGTATCCGACGGCCAGGTAGCCGCCCGACCAGGCGACGACGCTGGGGCTCGATGTCGTGGCCCTGCCGAACGGCGCCTTTGTCACGCGCTTGAAGTCGAGCGAGGTCCAGGCTGGGCCGGCATCGTTGGGGGTCGGCGCGACCGTCATCGCGACCGTCGCCTCGGCCGGGCCTGTGGCCGTCGGAGTGACGACGTTCGGGGATGCCGCCGGCGAGTCGGTCGGCGCCGGAGTGACGGGGCCCTGAATGGCCGACAGCAGCAGATCGGCGCAGATCATCGCCGCCGCCAGCGTGACGACGAAACCGACCATGAGGGCGAGTTGCCTGGTGGACGAAGTCCTCTGGAACCGTGCCGAGCCGGCCATTCGAGTCCCCCTTGCCTGACGTGAACGCGGTGCCGAAACCCGCGCGTTCCCGCTGAGACGGTTCGATCCATTATGTGGTGGCGTGTACGCGCTGGCGCGCGGGATCGGCCCGGCGCCCGCGCGTTCGGTCCGTTCGTCCCGCCGGCTCCTTCGCTTGCGGCTACGATGACCGCATGGATGACGGCGGCGCATTCGGCGGCGGTCCCGGCAGGATGGGCGGCGGCCCGGTCGGTGGCCTGGGAGGCCCGGGCGGGGGCCTCGGCGGTTTGCTCGGCGGCATGGGCAGCGGCCAGGGCGGCATGGGCGGCGGCCAGGGGGGCATGGGCGGCGGGCTCGGCCCGGGCCAGCTGCAGGGTCTCGTCAGCGCCCTGGGTCTGGGCGGCATCCAAGGTGCGAGCGGAATGCAGGGTCAGAACGCTCGCGCCGCCGGGGCGCCTTCCGGCCGCGAGGCCGACCCGCGATGGCGGCGCAGGCGCGAAGCTCGAGACGATCGCCATCCACGGCGAGGGCCGGCTGGCCGGACCCAGCGCGGCGTCCGAGGCCGCCACGGTCAGCATCGACTCGACCGGCCTCACCATCGAGATCGGCAGCGGGCGTCCGGTTCGGGCCGGCTTCCGCGACCTCAGCCTGATCGCCATTCAGCAGTCCACAGCGCTCCTGGTCCTCGGGTACGGCCCCGACTCGATGCGGTTCATCCTCGAGAAGTTCGCCGACCGCCTGGGGCCGATGGTCCGGCTGCTGCGGGAGCTTCGACTCAAGCAGCGCCTGACCGACGGCCTGGTGAAGGTGCCCGACGCCCCGGCCGAGCTGGTCGAATTCGCCTGGCAGCCGACTTCCGCCCCGCTTGGCCCCGGCCCCGACGGGCCGGCCGCCACCACCACCGGCGTGGGCCAGTTCGTGATTCATCCGTGGGGCTTCGTCGTGTGCCCGCTCGACGAGCGCGCGACGTGGATCCACTACCGGCGCGCGTCGATCGCGACGGTGACGACTCCGAGTCCCGGCGACGTGGTCGTCGACGGCGAGCCCGGCACGCTGACGCTGCGCGGCCTGGGGGCCGCCTCCACGCGGCTTCACGACACTCTCTCGAAGCTGCGAGACGGTGCGTTCGCCGATGCCGCCGGCTTCGTCGAACAGCTGATGCCCGACGCGCCGTTTGGGGTCCGGCAGAAAGCCTCAAATCTGCTCGTCGACGGCCGGCCGACTCGGCCCGACGCGTTTGGCGACACCGGCTGGCCGGTCGTGGAGACCGCCGTACTGGGCGAGCCGAAGTTCGCCGAGAGCTACCAGTCGTTGTGTACCACGGCCGGCAAGGCGGCTCCGCGCTGGGTCGCCATGTCGCCGATCGACCCGGGCGGCGCGGAGCCCAAGATCTGGTTCCTGATCGCCATGCCGGGGAACCTCGTGGCCCTGGAGCTGGTCACGGCAGGAGCGCATGCCACGTACTTCTATCGCGTCATGCCTCGGGCGCAGTACAGGGGAGAGCCGCCCGAGAAGCTCGGCGTCGCCGGCGAGCAGGCCGTGCGCGACATCAGCGAGGCGCTCGTCGACTGCCGCTTCCTGCGTGAACCGATGGCGTTGCCGGCCGACCAGCTGAGGCTGCCGGAGTACCTCCGCTATCGGCTCGCTCTTGCGGTGCTGCCGAGCCTGGCCTGGGCCAGGAGCCGGTTCGTCGCCAGGATCGTGCATCGCAGTCCGGCGGCCTGGTCGTCGGCCGTGGCGGACTTGATCCACTGGCACGCGACCGCCACGGACGAGGCCGCGGAGTGGCCCGGGCGTGCGGCCCAGGAAGCGGCGATTTCTGCGGCCGGCGGCGACGGCGGCGAGAGCGATTCGGATGCCGGTGGCGACGACGATGCGGCTGCGGGCGAAGATGGCGGCGCGGCCGGTGGCGAGGCCGAGGCCCGCGCCGCAACCGACACGAGCGAGACGAGCAAGCCTTCGGGCACTGCAGGCTAGAGGAGCGACGATGCCGACGTTCAAGCACCCGTGCCCTTACTGCGACAAGTTCATCGACCGGGCTGTCGCCGCGTGTCCGTTCTGCGGCCAGGCGGACCCCTTCTCGCCCAAGCGGTGTCAGAACTGCCAGAAGATCGTCGAGGATCCGGCGTGGACGGTGTGTCCGTCGTGCGGGCAATCCCTGATCGCGCCGCCCCCGGGCACGGTCGCCCCGGGAACCGCGGCCGGTGTCCCCGGCGCTCAGGCCGCTCCGGCGGCTCAGCCTCTCGCGGCCGCTCAGCCTGCCGCGACCCCCGCCGCCGCCTCTTCGGCTCCCGGTGCTCAGGCGGCGCCGCCGCCTCCGCCGCGGCCGCCGCTCGATCCTGACGCGGCCGCCCCCGTACTCAAGTCGGCGGGACCGTGCTCAGGTTGCGGCGCTCCGCTGCCGGCCGGTGCCCGCTTCTGCACGATCTGCGGGACCGTCGCGGGGTAGTCCGGAGCGGCCGTCCGCCCGGGACCTCGCAGCGCGCCGCCTCAACGCGCCGTCGCGGGCGGCCCGACGGGCGCTAGGCGACCTTGTTGCCGCAGTTGCCGCAGAAGCGAGTGTCGGCGGCGAGCTCGGCGCCGCACTTGCTGCACTTGGCGACGCCGAGGGGCGTGCCGCAGTTGCCGCAGAACTTCTCGCTGCCCACCGGCTTGCCGCAGTTCGGGCACTCGGTAGCGCGGGCGCTTGTGTCGCCCGAGAAGATCTGCTGACCCTGCACCGCCTGGCGCATCTGGTCGATCTCGACGGACGAGCGCTCAGCCTCCATCTCCGCCGCGAGGTTGGGAGCGCAGCTGACGCAAAGGCCCCGCTGCTTGTTGAAGCATGTCTCGTCGACCCACTTGTTGCACCGCACGCAGCGGTGGAACAGCGGCATGATCTCGTTTGAAGCCTTCTGCAGGGCCTTGTCTCGGGCGTCTCGGTCGGTGATCTGCTGCGCGCTGTCGGCCACGTTGCGAGCTCCCCAGAGCCCACCTATGACGCTGCTCGCACCGCTGAGGATCGACGCGCCGGTGCCGAGTAAATTCTTCTCCCACTGACTCCGGTAGCCGCTGCCGCAGATGTCGCAGCGGAACTCGAACTGGTAGCCCTGGTTGGTCGAGAGGTCCTCGTAGTTGCTGGTGAACGGGGTGAAGCCCGGCATTCGACCCACTCCTGAGTGGCGGCCGCGTGGCGGCCTTCGGCTGCGACGTTGTGGCTCGCATGTTACCGCCACGGCGTGGCGCGCGGAGCGGGTCGTCGAAGGGGGCGCGATCGCGTATGTCGGGCCCAGTGCCTCGGCCGTTCTCGACGGGCGTTCGCTCCATCCGCCTCCCTCTGTCGCCTCTATCCGAATCGATGCTCGGCGCCGGGCCGGGGTTGCATCCAATCATGCGGGCCATAGGGCCCCGCGGATCAGGCGCCTGCGATACTTGCGCCATGGCCGACCACATCGTCCCGCTCGAGAGTTTCCACCAGGCGCGGCTAGCCCTCGACGGGCGAGTCGACCGCACGCCCATTCTGTCTTCGTCGACGGCGGCGCGAGTGCTCGCCGCGCGCGGCGTGAACGTCGGTGACGGCCGGATCTACGCCAAGGCGGAGCACCTGCAGAAGACCGGCGCGTTCAAGATCCGCGGCGCCCTGAACAAGATGGGCTCGCTCACCGCCGCCGAGCGCGCCGCCGGAGTGATCACCCTCTCCGCGGGCAACCACGCCCAGGGAGTGGCGCTGGCAGCCCACGAGGCCGGCGTCCACGCCGTGGTCATGATGCCGGCCGGCGCCGTCAGGTCAAAGGTGGATGCGTGCGTCGGGTACGGGGCGGAGGTGATCCTGTACGGGGAAAACGTCGGCGAGACGTGGGCCCGCATGGACGAGGTCCAGGCGGAACGCGGGCTGACTTTCGTGCCCCCGTTCGACGACCCGTGGATCCTGGCAGGGCAGGGGACGATCGGCCTCGAGATCCTCGACGACCTGCCCGAAGTGGACGTCGTCGTGGCGGGAATCGGCGGCGGGGCCCTGTGCACCGGGACGGCGGCCGCCATCAAGGAAACGCGGCCCGGGGTGCGCGTCTACGGAGTGGAGCCCGAGAGGTCCAACGCGCTGTCGCTGGCACTGGATCGGAACGAGATCGTTCGCATCGTGCCGGCCTCGGTCGCCGACGGTCTGGGCGCGCCGTTCGCCGGCGAGTGGACGATGGCGATGGGTCGGCGCTACCTCGACGGGATCGTCCTGCTCGACGACGCCACGATCCTGGCGGGCGTTCGTTTCGCGCTCGAGCGGATGAAGCAGCTGGTCGAGCCGGCCGGGGCGGCGGCGCTGGCGGCGGTTCTCTTCGGCAGAATCCCGATCCGCGACGGCGAGCGGGTGTGCGTTGTCTTCAGCGGCGGGAACGTCGAGACGGACAGGCTCGGTGAATTGCTGGCGGGCGCGGCGCCGCTCGACATCCCCGCGGCGGTGGGGCGACCCGCGCAGTAGGGGCCCGCTCCGTGGTGGCGGCGAGGTCGGCCGGCAGAGGCGTCGGTCAGTCGAGCCCCAGTTCGTGCAGCCGCTCTTCGGCGATGCCCAGGTGGTGCGCCAGCTCGTGAACGACCGTGATCCGGACCTCGCGCTCCAGGTCGGCCGGATCCGGGAAATCCTCGAGCAGGGCGTTCGAGAAGAGGGTGATCTTGTTCGGCACGAAGGCCCAGTCGGCGCCGTATTCGATCCGGGGCACGCCCTCGTAGAGTCCGTACAGGCCGTCGTCGGGGCCCAGGCCGGCTTCGCGGAGCTGCTGACGTGAGGGTTCGTCGTCGATGACGATCGCGACTTCGTCGAGGGCTCGCGCGAACGGTTCCGGGATCCCGTCGAGGGCCCGCTGGACGAGCTCGTCGAAGCTCGCCGCTGCCCGGGTCGTGTGGCGGCGTCGGGCTCTGCCTCGCGGTCGTTTGGCCATGGCCCGTATGCTACGGCCCGCGCGCTCCCCCCGACGCGCGATCCGCGACCGCGACTCCCGACCGCGACCCGTGGACGACACGGCGTAGGATTCCGACGAAGGAGACAGCGATGCCGACCGACCAGCCGTTCGAGCCCGATCGACTCGACCTCGAGGCGCACGTCCGCCAGATGGTCGAGGAGATCGAGCGCGGCGAGGAAGGCGGCCCCGCGGAGGCCGAGGCGAAGCCGGTCCCCGAGGACGGGCCGGCTGCCGCGGAGAATGGTGCCCGGTCCGACGGCATCGAGCGGGCCGTCCGCCGGATCCTGATCGAAATCGGCGAGGATCCGGAGCGCGAAGGCCTGCTGCGGACTCCCGAGCGGATGCATCGGATGTGGCTCGAGCTGACGTGCGGCTACCGCGTGGACCCGGATCGGCTGATCAACGGGGCGGTCTTCGACGTCGGCTACAGCGAAATGGTGGTAATCAAGGGAATCCCGTTCTACTCGCTCTGCGAGCACCACATGCTGCCGTTCTTCGGCACGGCCGCCGTGGGCTACCTGCCGCGCGGCCGGGTCATCGGTCTCTCCAAGATCCCGAGGATCGTCGAGATGTACGCCCGCCGCCTGCAGGTCCAGGAGCGGATGACGCAGCAGATCGCCGACTTCCTGCAGGAGCGGCTGAACCCCTACGGGGTCGGCGTGGTGATAGAGGCGGAGCACCTCTGCCTGGCGATGCGCGGCGTCCAAAAGGGCGGCGCGACGATGGTTACGAGCAGCGTTCTGGGCGCCTTCCGGGCGAACAAGCAGACTCGCGACGAGTTCATGGCCCACCTCGAGCGGGCGGTGCCGCGAGTTTGACTCTGCCGCCGGAGACGCGTCCGGCCGGCCGGGCGGAGCCCCGGCGGGCCGGAGAGGTCGGAGGCTCGAAATGGCCGCGGATTCGAACCAAGCCAATCCCCACCTGGAGCCTTGCCTGTCGTGCGGCGAGGAGACGGCGATCGGCAGCGTCTTCTACTCGGACCGGAGCGCGGTCGACCGGCCGGACGGGACGCGAGGCTACCTGTGCTCCGCGTGCAGCGCGCGCCTCCGCTCCGCCGGATACCACGAAGGCCTGAGCGAAGTCCGGAGGCTGGCGGGATTGATGGCCATAGGCATAAGCGCCACCAGGCACTGATCGAGCGGGCTGGGAGGCGAATCGGCGGCGCCTGACTTGCGCCGGCGCGGGACTTGCCGGCGCTGGCCGGGCTTCGGCGCCGTTATCATTCGCGGCATGACTGATCGACCCATAAAGGTTCTCATCGCCAAGCCCGGGCTCGATGGGCACGACCGGGGCGCCAAGGTGCTGGCTCGCGGTTTGCGCGACGAAGGTTTCGAAGTCGTCTACACCGGGCTGCGCCAGACGCCCGAGATGATCGTGACGGCGGCCCTCCAGGAAGACGTCGACGTCGTCGGCCTGTCGATCCTGTCCGGTGCTCACATGACGCTCGTGCCGCGCATCTGCGCCCTGCTACGAGAGCGCGGCATGGACGACGTGCTCGTGGCGGCCGGCGGCATCATCCCCGACGACGACGTGGCGCCGCTCAAGGAGAGTGGCGTAGCCGCGATCTTCGGGCCCGGCACGACCATCGCCGAAGTGGCCGACTTCCTGCGCGCCAACGCCCGGCCGCGGGACTAGCTCCGACCGGCGTGGCTGATACGCGCGCACCGGCGGCCGGCGATGACGCGGCGTCCGAGCGTGCGACTGAGCTCTGCGACGCCGCTCTGGAGGGCGACCGCCGGGCGCTGGCCCGACTGCTGACGGCGGTCGAGAATCGTTCGCCCCTGGCCGAGCCCGCTCTGCGGCGTCTCTATCCGCTTGCGGGCCGGGCCCAGCTGATAGGCATCACCGGGCCGCCGGGGGCCGGCAAGAGCACGCTCGTGGCGGCGCTGATCGCCGAGCTTCGCCGGGCCGGCCGGCCCGTGGCCGTGGTCGCAGTCGATCCATCCAGCCCCATCACGGGAGGCGCCGTCCTGGGCGATCGCGTGCGGATGCAGGCCTACGCCGCGGACGACGGCGTCTTCATCCGGTCCATGGCCTCCCGGGGCCATTCGGGCGGGCTCTCGTCCGCGACTACTGCGGCCGCCGCGGTCTTCGACGCGTGCGGCTTCGACGTCGTCCTGATCGAGACGGTCGGGACGGGCCAGAGCGAGGTGGAGGTGGCCGCCACGGCCGACACCACGGTCGTGGTAGAGGCGCCGGAGATGGGCGACGAGATACAGGCCATCAAGGCGGGCCTCCTCGAGGTGGCGGACATCGTAGTCGTGAACAAGGGCGATCGGCCCGGAGCGCACCGGACCGCCGCCCAGCTGAACGCGATGCTTGCCGACGCGCCGCGTGAAGCTCGCCCCGGCCGCCCGGCTCCGAAGCACCCCGAAGTGCTGGTCACGACCGCCGCGACCGGCGACGGCGTCTCGGATCTGCTGGCCGCCGTCGATCGCCATCGTTCCGCTGCGGCCGGCTCGGAACGTGACGTGGCCCGTCTCAAGCGGGCCGAGGCGCAGGTTTGGGCCGTGCTTGTCGACCGGCTCCACGAGCGCGTGCGGTCGCTGGAGGGCGCACCGGGCGTGGATCCGGACGGGATTGCCGACACGACGGGCGCGCCTGCACCTCCGCCCGCCGCCGGCGAGTTGCTGCGCAGTGTCGCCGGCCACGAACTCGACCCGTACGCGGCCGCGGACCTCATTCTGGCCAGGCTGCTCTCGGCTGGCCCCGGCGTCTGACGAGCCGGCCTGCGGGCGGTGAACTGCCGAGCGGTCAATTGCCGGCAACGACGGGGCAGGCGACGGCGAACTACCGGGCCGACGCTACGGCCGTGCCTCGGCCGAGTCGGCCTCCGCCAGAGCTTCCCGGACGACGCGGATCACGGCGTCGATGTCGAACGGCTTCGATAGCAATCGGATCCCGCGCTCATTCGCGAACACGCGCAGATCTGGATTCAGGACGTCGCCGCTCATGAAGATCACCCGGTGGGCGAGCTCCGGGCGGAATTCGACGGCCGCTTCGTAGAACTCGGTGCCGCTCATGCCAGGCATGCGATGGTCGATGAGCATCACGTCGAACGCGCTGTCGCGCAGGTTGTCGAGCGCCTGGGCGCCGTCCTGGCAGGGGACGCACTCCATGCCCGCGGCCATCAGGGCCTTGCGAAGGAAGGCGCGTATCGCCGGCTCGTCGTCCAGCGCCAGCACCCGCGCTGGCCTGGTGGCCGGTCCCGCCTGAGTCTGGTCCGGCGGAGCGGCAGCGAGGGGCGCGGCGGCAGGAACGGCAAACGTCCCCGTCGGCTGCTCGGCGGCCAACGGCCCGACCGGGGCCGGCGCCGCGGCGGCGGCCGCGTCCAGACCAGCGGCGCCCGACCGGGCAGAAAGCGAATTGCCCGCCGCATCCGATGTGGCCCTGGTCCCGGCCGCCGACTTCCTGGCGGTCCGGCTCGCGGCCTTCTTCGGACCGAGCTCGCCCGTGACACGGGGTCGCTCCTTGAGGACGTCCGGGGTGACGGGCAACTCCAGGATGAAGCAGCTGCCGACGCCGCCGGGTCCCGGTTCGTACCAGAGACTTCCGCCGTGGGCCGCCACGATGCCGAACGACACCGACAAACCCAGACCGGTGCCCTCCCCGGGCTGCTTCGTGGTGAAGAACGGGACGAAGAGCCGGGCTCTGGCCGACTCGGGGACTCCCGGACCGTCGTCGCGGACGGTGATCCTGACTCGCGCGCCATCGTCGAGAACCTTTTCCGCCTTGGAGCCCCCCGACGAGGGTTTCGGCTTGACCAGCTCCGCCGTGACCCACAGGTGGGCCGGCGTCCTCCGGTCGCGACCACGTACGGCCTGGATCGCATTGATCGTCAGGTTGAGGAGGACCTGCTGGAGTTGGGCTCGGTCGAGACCGACCTCGGGCAGCGAGGTCGGGACGTCCTTCTGGACCAGGATCTGGTTCGTGCTGATGGCATACGACTGCAGTTCGAGCACGCTGTCCACCAGTACGGCGATGCTGGTCGGAACCCGCTCCGGGGGCCGAGTCCGGGCGAAGTCGAGCAGCTGGCCGACGATCCGGCGGGTGCGGTCCGCCTCCTGGACGAGCATCCCGGCGTCGTGCCTCATGTCGTCGGGCAGTCGGGGATCGCTGCGCAGCAGCTGGCTGAAGGCGATGATGGCCGCCAGCGGATTGTTCAGCTCATGCGCCACGCCGGACACCAGGATGCCCATGGCCTCCATCTTCTGGGCCTGAAGCAGCTCGCGGGTCAGGCTCTCCTGATCGGAGAGGTCGCGCACCAGGTGCAGGAAGCGGCGCTGGCCACCCAGCTCCACGACGCGGACCTCGATCTCCACGGGGAACTCGGTCCCGTCCAGCCGGCGGCCACGGTCCCGGAAGTTGCCGCGACCCTGGGCCCACACGATCTGCCGGCGGCGCGCCATCTCCCGCTCGTCGGCGGAGATCAGCTGGCCGAAGTAGCGGCCCAGGATCTCGCCGCGGTTGACCCGATACTGGCGGATGGCCGCCTCGTTGGCGTCCAGGACCGTCCCGTCGAGGGCGGAGACGAACAGGGCGTCGGGCGACTCCTCGAAGAGAGTTCGGTAGCGCTCCTCGGACGAAACGAGCCTTTCGCGGAGCCGGTAGTTGGCGAGGGCGATGCCCGCGATCCGGGAAACCGAGTCCAGGGCCGATTTGTCCAAAGGAAGGGTCGAGGAGGGCTGTTCGAAGAAGCAGAGCAGGGCCCCGGCCAGCTCCTCGCCGGTCCGGATCGGTATGGCGCCGAATGAGCGGAAGCCGGCGTCGCGGGCGAGCGGCAGGACGCGCTCGTTGACCTGTCCGGCCGCGAAATCGCCGAGGACGCTGCCGTGGCCGGACAGGAGCAGGCTACCGCCCGGCGCCTCCCGGGCAGGTACGCCTTTGAGCCACAGACGGAACCCTCCAGTCTCGCCCGCGACGGCGTGGGTCTCGAACTGGTGGCCGGGCTCGATCTCGAGGTAGCAAACGCCGCTGGCGCCGAGCACGTCGCGAACTAGACCGACCGTCCTGTGCGCCAGTTCCTCGAAGGAGCCGGCCTCCTCGCCGATTTGGGTCAGCTCGTCGAGTGTGTCGATCCGGTGCCCGAGCGCCCGTTGAGCGGCCGCTCGGTGGAGCAATTCCGAGCGAAGTCTGAAGTTGGCCAGCGAGATACTGCAGATGCGGGCGATCGGCTCGAGGAACCGGGCTTCGTACTGCTCGTGACCGGGCTTGCCGGACCATTCGAGGTGGATGACGCCGGCCAGCCGATCGTCGACGCGAAGCGGTAGCACCGCCTGGGCGCCGCGGGTCGAACCCTCGCCGGCGTCGTCACCGGACTGCGAGAGCCATATGCCGCCGTCGGCCTGCAGCCGCGCGAGAGGCGGCCAGTCGGCCGGGATCCGCGAGGGCCCGTCTGAATCGGACCAGGTCCTGCTCGGAAGACCCACCCAGGCCACCGTCTCCACCACGTCGGAGGGCGGATCGACCAGGACGTAGCCTCCGCCGGTCGCTCCGGTGGCGAGAACGACCTCCTCGATCGTCTCCCTGGCCAGGGAGCGCAGGTCGTCGGTGGCGGCTCCCAGCAACGTCAGTTCCTGCAACGCTCGCAGCTCGGCGACCAGACGGCGCTCGTGCTCCGCGGCCTCGGCCAGGCCCTCGCTCATTCGAACGTTGGCGTACGCGATCGAAATGATCCGCCCGACGGCTTCGACGTTTCGATCGTCGGCCTGCGGCCGGTCCTCGCGCGAACCGTAGAAGAAGCATACGAAGGCGCCGACCAGCCGCTCGCCCTCTCGAATCGGGAAGATGGCCTGAGCGACGACGCCCGCCCTGACAATCTCCTGCAGGAGAGGATCCGTTTCGACTTCCGCGAGCTCTCGGTAGAAGGCGCCGCCGTTCCGGGTCGACTTGAGTTCGCGCCAGAAGGGGAACGCCCGGGAGGGAAGCGATTCGGTGACCGTTCTCAACGACTCGGGCAGCCGCAGGGAAGCCACGACCTGGAAATGAGCGTCCGTTTCGCGGGCTACGAAGCCACCATCCGCCCCGAGGGCCCCCACGATGCGCTCGAGGAGCAGCTTGGCGATCGCCTCCTCGGAAACGTCTCCCGGAGGGAGGAGCGTCAGGCTCATCAGCGTTTCCAGCTGGTTCGTGAGATGGCGCTCCTGGTCGAGGCCGCGCTCGAGTCGCTCCATCAGCCGTGCGTTCTCGAGGGCACTGGCGACCTGCGACGCGGCCTGCAGGACGGTCTCCTCGGCGGGCCGGATCCAGCTCAACCGCCGCGAACCCAGGGCCAGGTAGCCGATCGACGCGTCGCGGGCCCGGAGGTCCGTGACGCAGCCGGTGACTATGCCGTCGCGAGCGACGACCTTCGCGGCATCGGGCCGGTCGAGCAGGCGGCCGAGAGCCTCCACGTCGACGACCTGGCCGGGCGGCTCCAGTATCCCGACGAGATCCTCCGCGGTGGCGTTGCGGATCACGGCCCCCAGTTCCTCGCCGATCCCGCGGCTCGCTTCGATCAGCGCGCGACCGCCGCTCCACGTCACGATGACCGCGGCGTCGGCGACGGTTGCCTCGCACAGGCGCTCGAGAGCTGCCTCCGCCACCTCGCGGCGGCTGCGTGCCCGACCGGCAACCACGGCCAACGATCCCAGCGCGGCGGTATGAGAGGCGAGTGAAGGGCCGGCGGCCACGGGAGTGCTCATGCGGATGAAGCCGGAGAACCTGCGTGTCTCGTCGTGGAGGGCTGTCAGCGACAGATCCGACACCTGGTGACGCCCGGGATGCGAGCCGATCAGCGGCTTCAGGATGACCCGGCCGTGCCAGTAGCCAGTGTTTTCAACGGCTTCGAGCGATTCCCGACTGAGCGGGCCGCCGTCGAGCTCGAATTGGTCGATGACCTGATCGATGGGGCGACCGATGGCCTCCTCGGCGCGGAAGCCGAACGTGCGCTCGGCCGCGGGGTTGACCGCTGTGACGCGACGGTCCGCGTCCGTCGCGACGATCGCCTCGGCCATCTGCGAGAAGATCACTCCGCCGGTGCGAGCCGACTCTTCCGCGCCGGCTCGAAGATCCGCGTCGCGGCGCATCGCCTCGCGAAGCCCGGCGTTGCCGAGCGCCAGACCGGCGAAGCGGCCCATCTGCGCCATGCTCTCGGCGTCGAACGGAGTGCCGGGCCGGGCGGACCAGAGCAGAATGACGGCGCCGATTGCCCGATCTGCGAACCGCAGCGGCGTGGCCCGCAGCGTCCGCAGCCCCAGTGCGCGCCCCCGCGCGACCCAGTCGGGAGCACCCGCGTCGTCGAGGTCGATCTCGAATGGCCTGTCCGATTCCCGGATTCGACGCGCCAGCGGCGATCCCCCAGGGTCGAGACCGGTGAACGTGGCTCGGATCGCCTCGGATGTGTTCGGGCCGGCCACGACCGAAAACCCGTCGGAGTCCTGGAGGACGACGATAGAGGCGTCGGCCCTGCCGTCCCCGGCGACTATGTCGAGCGCCCGCCGGGCCACTTCCGCGATGGGTATCGGCTCGTCCGAAATCCTGGCCAGGCTCCCCAGGTCGCGAAGCAGCTGCTCGCGCGCGTGGGCGCGAGTGAGGTCCCTCAGGCGGATGAGCACATAGCCGCGCTCCGTCGGCGATACGAGAGTGCCGATGGCCTCGATCAGGACCGGGTCGCCGACCCGCGGCTTCAACGTGAACTGGCGCACGACCGTTCCCGCGTCCACGGCTTCCTTCTGGGCTGCCTCCGTGTCGGCGTCGGTCCAATCCTGAATCGAGCCGAGACTGGTGCTTCCGATCAATTCCTCCCGCTTCAACCCGTGCAGAGCCGCCGCGGCGTCGTTGGCGTCGAGGATCGTCCCGTCCATGGCCGAGAGAATCAGCGCTTCGGGGGACCGGCGGAACAGGTCCCGATATGGCAGCGAGGCGGTGTCGAACTCGCCTTCGTCCGTCGGTCGGGCGTCGGGCCAGAAGATGGCCGCGATTCCGGGTGGCTCGTCGGCCTGGGACCGTCGCCATGCCTGAACGTGAGCTCGCACCCAGACGTCGCGCGCGGACGCCACTCGTAGCTTGGTGGGGCCGTGCCAGCCGCCGGGCGAGATCGCCGAGGCGCGAACTTCATCGCCGCTGGCGTTCCCCCCTCCGACCACTGCCAGGGACTCGGCCCAGGGCCTGCCGAGCGCCCTATCCGCGGGCAGGCCGAGAATCCGCGCGGCGTGCTCGTTCCAGCGGACGACGATGCCCGCCGAATCCGTTACCACGATGCCCGCAGCCAGTTGATCGAGCAGCTGGAGATCGTCGACTGTCAAGCTTTGAACCACGCGCCGCAGTTGGGAGCGCGATGGATCTCCGACCTCCTGTCGGGGCTTCCGATCGCAGGTGCATATCGTAGCCTGCCGATGGGTCCCGGCTGTAGACGTCGGGAGTCCCCAGCCGGGCTAGTGCATTCGCATGAGACTCCGTCAGGACGGTGCGTTCAGGCCTGCGTCGGGCGCCGCACGCTCCACGCCCTTCCCGTCGCGACAGGCGGTTCGCCGGGGTGGCCGCTGTTGCTGTATCCTTCGCGGCCGTGGGCCGGTAGCTCAACGGTAGAGCAAATGACTCTTAATCATTAGGTTGAGGGTTCGAATCCCTCCCGGCTCACCAGATCCCTGAGCGCCAGACGACCCCTCCCGGGCTTCCGAGAGGGGTCGTCGTTTCGTGAGGTCGCCGCGCAGAGACGGACTGGCGGGGGCTGCTCCGCGGGCCACGGGAAGGGCCTTGCCGCGCGGCCCTCGCACGACGGGTGGGTTGGCGATGGCATCAATGCCAGAACTCCCTCGGCTCGGCACCGTATCCTCTTGAGTCTGGTGGAGGGCAGGGGAGGTCGATGTCCGGCAAGGACCGCGCCACACGGGATAGGTCCGACGTTCTGACAGCGGCCAGGCGCCGGGCGATCCGGGATGGTCTGCTGCTCGTGATGGTCGGGGTGGTCGCGTTTTCGTGGCTTGCCGCGCTGCCGGGTTCAGGGCTGACGCTGGGGCACGACCTTTCGCTCTACCAGCGCCACGTCCAGGATGTGATGGCCGGCGCTCCGTGGTATCCGGCACGCGAGCTGGCGGGTCCGTTCACGATCGCGGACGGCGACATCCTCTACCCGCCGATCGCAATCGTCGCGTTCGTCCCGACGCTGCTGCTGCCGCTGCCCCTGTGGTGGCTGATTCCCGCCGCGGTGGTTGTCGCAGCCTTCCGCGATGTCCGCCTGAAGACGTGGGCCGTCTTCGCCCTGCTTGCCTGCCTCGCAAATCCCCTCACGCCGGAGCTCGTCTGGGTCGGAAACCCGGACATATGGCTCGTGGCCGTCCTCGCCGCATCGCTCCGCTGGCGCCGTGGGCTGGCGGCGCTGGTCTTCTTCAAGCCGTCGGTCTTCGAGTTCTCACTCGTCGGCATCCGCTCCCGGACCTGGTGGGCAATCGCGGCCGCTTTCGCGGCGGCGAGCGTAATCCTGCTGCCGCAGACAATCGACTGGGTCCACGTCCTGCTGAACTCGCGTGGCGCGTTGATGCGCTCCGGATTCGGCTACTCGCTGCTCGACATGCCCCTGCTGGCGATGCCGCTCATTGCCTGGTACGGCCGGTCGAGCGGGCCGAGCGGAGCGGAGCCGGTACGGGACGTGCCACTGACGAACCCCCCGACGGCGTGACTCGGCGGCCGCCGGCTTCCGCGCGGTCAGACCGGCTCGGCTATCTCGATACGGTTTCGGCCGGCTTGCTTGGCGGCGAAGAGGGCGCCGTCCGCCCGGGCAAAGAGCGTTTCCGCCGAGTCGTCGGAGCGGGCCAGGGCGCCGCCGACCGAGATATGGATCTTCTGCGATAGCCCGTCCCGGCGGACCTCCGACGTGGTCACCAGCGCCTGCAGGCGCGCCGCCGCCTCCGTCAAGCCGGCCTCGTCGGAGGATTCGACCAGGACTGTGAACTCGTCGCCGCCCCATCGCGCGAGGATGTCTCCGGCCCGCACGGCGCCGGCCAGGCTGGAAGCCACGCCCACCAGGACAGCGTCCCCAAATGCGTGTCCCAGGCCGTCGTTGACGGCCTTGAAGTGGTCGATGTCGACGATCAGCAGACCGAATTCCCAGCCGTAGCGGGTGAGATTCTGGAGGCGGCCGGACAGCGCGGCGTCGAACAGCCTGCGGTTTGGCAGGCCCGTCAGGTCATCCGTCAGGGCGTCGTGGCGCGCACGATCGGCCCCTTCCACGGCGCGCAACAGGGCGGAATCGTCCGAGAAGACCTCCACAGCGCCGATGATCGTACCGTCGCCGTTGCGAACCGGAGCCGTGCGGACCAGCACGGGCTTCCGGTGCCCATCGGCATGGCGCAGCCAGACCGCGACCTCGCGCGGCTGCCCGTCGCGCATCGTTGCCGCCAACGGACACACGGTGTGGCACAGAGAATGCCCCTGGCCGTCGACATGATCGAGGATGTTTTCGAAGCAACGGTGGCCGACGACGTCCCGGGGCCCATAACCCGTGATCCGCTCTGCGCCGGGATTCCAGTACTTGATCTCCCTGCCCGGGTCGACGAAGTAGACGCCGTCGGCAAGGGTGTCGACCAGGGTTTTGTGGAAGTGGTTTTCGAACTGACTGTCGAGCGACTGGTTCTCGGACACCGAGGGACTCCGGCGGCCGCGCGCCTGGGGGGTTGCGAGGAGCGGCCGCCAGAACTCTACTCCGGTGGTCGTGGCGGCCCTGACGGGCGTGGATGCGTGCGTCTGGCGCAACCGCTTTGTCGATCCGGCGGGTCCCGCCCTGCGGCCTCCGGCGGCCCGGATACCCCACATGGCCCAGGCGGGTGGGCCAGCGCCGATCCGCGCCGGAATGGTAATGTCGTCTGGGCGCCGGGTCGACGGCGCGGTTGCCCGGAGCACCTGCCGTGGTTCGGCACCCGGTAGCCTGCCGGCTTACGAGGCGGGCCCGGGCGGCAACAAGGTTTTTGTCGGCAGGGAGGGCAACCAAGAGGAGAGTCGTGCGCTACGGTCACTTCGACGACGAGAGGCGTGAGTACGTCATCACCCGTCCCGATACGCCCTTGCCCTGGATCAACTACCTGGGCAGCGAGGCCTACTTCGGGATCATCTCGAACACCGCCGGCGGCTACTCCTTCTTCCGCGACGCCCGCCTGCGCCGCCTCACCCGCTACCGCTACAACGACGCACCGCTCGATCTGGGCGGTCGCTACGTCTACCTCCGGGACGACGAATCGGGCGAGTTCTGGAGCCCCAGCTGGCAGCCGACCCAGCGCGATGTCGAGGACTACTCCTGCCGGCACGGTCTCGGGTACTCGATCATCGGCTCGCGCTACGGAGGAGTCAGGGCGGAGACGCTGTACTTCGTGCCGCTGGGCGAGAACCTCGAGGTCTGGCGCGTCAGGGTCACGAACGAGCGGGAGGCCGCGGCCAGGCTGTCGCTGTTCAGCTCGATCGAGTGGTGCCTCTGGGAAGCCAACGACGACGCCACCAACTTCCAGCGCAACTACTCGATCGGCCAGGTGGAGATCGAGGACGGCGTCATCTATCACAAGAGCGAGTACCGCGAGCGGCGCAACCACTTCGCCTACTTCGCCTGTTCGGAGAAGCTCGCAGGGTACGACACCAGCCGCGACGCCTTCCTGGGCCCGTATCGGGGCTGGGACCGGCCGATCGTGGTCGAACAGGGCAAGGCGACCGATTCGGAGGCTCACGGGTGGCAGCCCATGGGCTCGCACCACGTCAAGCTCGAGCTCGGGCCCGGTGAGACGCGCGAGATCGTCTTCGTCCTCGGCTACTCGGAGAACACGAAGGACCAGAAGTTCGATCCGCCGAATTCGCAGACGATCAACAAGAGGACCGTCAAGCCGATCATCGCCCGCTATCTGCAGCCGGTCGTCGTGGCGAAGGCGTTCGACGACCTGCGCGACTACTGGACCCGGCTGCTCGGGATCGTCCAGGTCGAGACCGGCAACGAGCACGTGGACCGCATGGTCAACATCTGGAACGCCTACCAGTGCATGGTCACGTTCAACCTGTCTCGTTCGGCCTCGTCGTTCGAGTCCGGCATCGGGCGCGGCATGGGCTTCCGCGATTCAAATCAGGACCTTCTGGGCTTCGTCCACATGGTTCCGACCCGGGCTCGCGAGCGGATCCTCGACATCGCCGCCACGCAGCTGCCGACCGGCGGCGCGTATCACCAGTACCAGCCGCTGACCAAGCGCGGCAACGACGACGTCGGTTCGGGCTTCAACGACGACCCGGCCTGGCTCGTCCTGGCCGTCGCCGCGTACCTCAAGGAAACGGGCGATCGGAGCGTCCTGGACGAGCCGGTCCCGTACGACAACGAGCCGGGCTCCGAGACGCCGCTCTACGAGCACCTCCAACGCTGCATCGGCTACACGCTCGACAGGCTCGGGCCTCACGGCCTGCCGCTGATCGGCCGGGCAGACTGGAACGACTGCCTGAACCTGAACTGCTTCTCAGAGACGCCCGGCGAGTCCTTCCAGACGACGGAGAACAAGGCCGGTGGCGTTGCCGAGTCGGTCTTCATCGGCGGGCTCTTCGTCCTGGCCGCCGACGAGATGGCGGCGATCGCCGCGCTGCGAGACGACGCCGCGGAGACGGATCGCTGCCGCTCCGCCTCGACCGCGATGGTGGACGTCGTGAAGACCGCCGGCTGGGACGGCGAGTGGTTCCGGCGCGCCTACGACTACTTCGGCGCCGTCGTCGGCTCCAGGGAGTGCGAGGAAGGCCAGATATTCATCGAGCCGCAGGGCATGTG
The DNA here is from genome assembly GCA_963838285.1 of uncultured Chloroflexia bacterium. Lineage (GTDB taxonomy): Bacteria > Chloroflexota > Limnocylindria > Limnocylindrales > CSP1-4 > Fen-1039. The sequence goes on along the minus strand of CAWIQP010000004.1, from coordinate 363,696 downwards.
CATCGTGGCCGGGATCGGCCTCGACGACGGCAAGGCGACCCGGGCCCTGGCCTCGGTTCGCGAGCGGCTGGCTACGCCGCACGGCATCGTCCTCAACAACCCCGCGTTCACCCACTACCACCTCAACCTGGGAGAGATCTCGACCTATCCGCAGGGGTACAAGGAGAACGCCGGCATCTTCTGCCACACCAACCCGTGGCTGATGATCGCCGAGGCAATGACCGGCAACGGCGACGCCGCGCTCGACTATTACCTCCGCATCAATCCGTCGGCTCGCGAGGCGATCTCGGACGTTCACCGCTGCGAGCCCTACGCGTACGCGCAGATGATCGCCGGCAAGGATGCCCCAACCTTCGGCGAGGCCAAGAACTCCTGGCTCACCGGCACGGCCGCGTGGAACTTCGTGGCGATCAGCCAGTGGATCCTGGGAGTTCGCGCCGAGCATGACGGCCTGCGCGTGGACCCGGTCGTGCCCGCGGATTGGGGGGACTTCAAGGTTCTCCGGCGGTTCCGCGGCGCCCGCTATAACATCACGGTCCGCAAGGCCGGGGGCGCCGTCGGTCGAGTCGTTCGGCTGACCGTCGACGGCCGCGAGATTGCCGGCAACCTGGTCCCGCTCCCGACCCGGCCAGGTCAGTCGTTCGATGTCGAGGCCTTCTTCCGGTAGCATTCGGCCTCGGCCCAGCAGCGGTCACATTGCGTCCCGTCCGCTTGTCGACCGCGGAGACGAGATATCGATGTCGAAAGGAACGGCGCACCCCGGCGCCAACGCGTACGGCTACTTCGATGAGGTGGCTCGCGAGTACGTCATCACCAGACCCGATACGCCCACGCCCTGGCTGAACTACATCGGCGAGGGGCGGTACGGCGGTATCGTCTCCAACACCGGGGGCGGCTACTCCTTCGACCGCGACCCGCGCAACCGGCGAGTCACTCGCTACCGCTACAACGGCATCCCGGTCGACCAGCCGGGACGCTACGTATACCTCCGCGACCAGGATTCCGGCGAGTACTGGAGCCCCACGGCCAGCCCGACCAGGCGCGACCTGGACTCGTACGAGTGCCGCCACGGCGCGGCCTATACCCGAATCTCGAGTTCCTACCGCCGGATCCGGGCGGAGATGCTGTACTTCGTGCCGCCGGCTCCGGTCGACGATCCGGCTCCCTGCGAGCTCTGGGTCCTGCGTGTTCGCAACGATGGTTCGACCGCGCGACGCCTGCGCTCGTTCAGCTACGCCGAGTTCAGCTTCGTCGACGCCTTCGCTGACATGACGAACCTGGACTGGGCCCAGCACATCGTCTTCAGTTCCTGCGAGAACGGCGTCATCCGGGTCTGCACCAAGTTCAGGCCGCTCACCTGCTTCTTCGCCAGCGGCGACGCTCCGGCCGGCTACACCTGCGACCGCGAGGATTTCGTCGGGCGGGGGCGGGACCTGTCGGATCCGGCGGTCGTCGAGACGGGCACTCCATCCAACCTGCCGTCGCCGCGCGGCAACAGCGTGGGCTCGCTCACGCACGACATCGAGCTCGCTCCGGGCGAAGAGCGGCAGATCGTCTACATCATGGGCGCCACCGAGCATCCGGCCGAGATCGCCCGCGTAGTGGCGCGTTTCACCGACCCGGCGGAAGTCGAAGCCTCGTTTCGGGCTGTCCGCGACGACTGGAGCGGATATCTGTCGCGCTTCACGGTGGAGACTCCGGACGCCGACACGAACGCGATGCTCAACTTCTGGAACCAGGTCCAGTGCCGGACGACGCTGTACTGGTCCCGCTTCGTGTCCGGCTACGAGACCGGCCTCGGCCGCGGCATGGGCACGCGCGACAGCGGCCAGGACACCCTGGGCACGATGCATACCGTGCCTGCCCACGCTCGCGCGATGCTGACCACGATCTGGACGATGCAATTCGCCGACGGGCACACCTGGCACCAGTTCTATCCGCTCACCCACGAAGGCGGAGCAGGCCTGGCCGCCGAGTTCTCCGACTGGCCGCAGTGGTTCTCCGACGACCACCTCTGGCTGATCCTCTCCGTCTGCGCCTACGTGCGTGAGACGGGCGACTTCGACTATCTGGAGCAGAAGGTCCCGTACGTCGACCTCGCCGAGGAGACGGTCTGGGAGCACATGCTGCGGGCGGTCGATTTCACGCTGGCCCACCTCGGACCGCACGGCCTGCCTCGCGCCGGATTCTCCGACTGGAACGACACGCTCAACATCGATCACGGCTCGGGCAAGGCCGAGAGCGTCTGGACGGCCATGCAGTTCTGCCGCGCGATGCTCGATCTGGCCGAGCTGTGTCGCAAGCTCGGTCGGGCTGACGAGGCCGGCCGCTTCGCGGGGCTTCATGCCGTCATGGCGGAGGCCGTCAACGAGTGCGCCTGGAACGGCGCCTGGTATGCGCGGGCGTTCGACGACGACGGGCTCCCGATCGGCGTTGCCGGCGCGGAGCACCACGCCATCGACCTGATCCCCCAGAGCTGGAGCGTCATCGGCGAGGTTGCGCCGCCGGATCGGGCCGAGAAGGCGCTGCGTTCCGCCGACGAGAAGCTCAACACCAGGTTCGGCCTCGCCCTCTTGTGGCCGCCCTACGACGGAGCGGACGCGCGTGTCCAGGGCACGTCTACGTACGTGCCCGGGGCCAAGGAGAACGGCGGCATCTTCTGCCACGCCAGCGCCTGGTCGATCGTGGCCGCGGCGATGCGAGGCGACGGCGACGACGCCTATCGCTACTACCGCGAGATCCTGCCGCTGGCCCGTACGGACTCGGACCTGTACAAGGTCGAGCCGTACACGTATCCGCAGAACATCTGCGGGCCGACGCACCCGTCCTTCGGCATGGCCCGCAACGCCTGGCTGACCGGCACCGCTTCTTGGACCTTCGTCGCCGCGACGCAGTGGATACTCGGCATCCGGCCAACCTACGAGGGCCTTCGAATCGCTCCGGCGCTGCCGTCCACCTGGCCCGGCTTCAAGGCCCATCGCGAGTTCCGGGGCACGGCCTACGAGATCCAGGCCAGGCGCGAAGGGCCGGGCAATGAGGTGAGTCTGGTTGTTGACGGCGCGGCCGTACCCGGGGACGTGGTCCCGCTGCCGGCGCCCGGGACTCGGTCGGTGAACGTGGAGGTGATCTTGCGATGAGTACGGAGGTCGGGTCCGGGAGCCAGCTGCCGGGAGTGCCGGGCGACTATCACGGCCGCCGGACACGGAGGCTGGAGAGCTCCACATGCTGGGTCGACGTTCTGGCGGACGGCGGGCCGCGCGTCGTGGGCTTCGGCCTGCGGGGCGGAGCCAACGTTCTGGCCGAGACCCCCGAGGCCAGCTGGGACCACGGCCACGGACTCTACGAACTGTTGGGCGGGCATCGTTTCTGGTTCGCTCCCGAGTCGGCTGACTGCAGCGTTCCGGACGCCACGGGATTGACGCTCAGCCCGATCCCCGACGCCGCCGGGCCGGCCGTGCGGTTGGTGGGTGCGGTGGAGGCGCCGACCGGTCTCCGCAAGACCTTCGAGGTCCGTCTGGATCCCGAGTCGGCCGTCGTTTCGATTCGCCACATCCTCTCCAACGAGGGATCGAGAACGCTCGAGATCGCGCCGTGGCCGATCACTCAGCTTCGCCCCGGCGGCGTGGCGATCGTTCCGCTGCCGAAGCCGCCGAGCGAGCTCCAGCTCAACCCGAACCAGCTGGTCGCGTTGTGGCCGTACGCGGTCTGGACGGATCCACGGCTGCATCTGGGCGAGCGGACCGCGACCATCGCCGCCAATCCCGCGCCGCGTTTCAAGATCGGCTTCCGGAGCACCACCGGCTCGGCCGGCTACCTGCGAGACGGGGTCCTGTTCGTGCTGCGGTTCGATCCGGCGCTCGGTTCGGCGCGTCCGGACCTGGGCTGCAATCTCGAGATCTACACCGACGAGCGCACGATCGAGCTCGAGTCGTTGGGCCCGCTGGTCCGCCTCTCGCCCGGCGACATGACCACCCACGACGAGCGTTGGGAGTTGCGCAGGGTGGAGCCCGGCATCGACGCCGCGGGAGCGGCCACGCTGCTCTAGGCCCAACCCGGACGTCGCACGTCTCGCGGCACGGCTGGCGGGACGGTCGCGACGTGACGCCGCGGGCAGCGCCCGGCCGATTGCTTTCGCGCTGGCGGAAGCGCATGCTGAGAACCTGTCCGACCCCCGTGCCGATGCCTCGGTCCCCGAGACTGCGTCAGGCCGGCAGCGGAACGGAATCCATGTTCCCCCTGATCTTGTTGTTGTGCGCCCTGGCCGGCGCCGTCATCGGCCAGGCCTTCATTCGAATGCTCGCGGCGCCAAGTGGGCTGCGAGTCGTGGCCGAGCGGACGCCGGCCGTGCTCGTGCGGAGAAGGGTCGCGTCGACAGAGCTCTCGGCGAAGGCCCGTCGGGCGGAGCTCCGGCACGAGATCGGCGAGTGGGAGAACGAGGGTGGCTCGGTCATGGTCGGCTTTCGCCGCGATTCGGTAGGAGGACCTCGATGACGACTTCACGGACCACCGGCGTCTGGATCTCGACGGCTTCGGCCACGGTCCTGCGGTGGGGCGCCGATGGGGTCACCCTCCGCGAGCGGATCGATTCCCTGATTCCGGGCAGGCACCGCTCGACCGGGCGCCCGCCGACCGAAGACCACCCGGCCGGTGAGGGTCACCGCGACGAGCACATCCGGGCGTTCTTCGCCCGGATCCTGGCCACGCTGCCGGCCGACGACGACCTGCTTCTCGTCGGCGATGGCGAGGTCGTCGAGCATTTCGCGCACGAACTCCAGGCCCACGATCATGGCCGCAGCGCAAATCGGCGCATCGAGGTCGAGAAGAGCGGACCCATGACCGAACCGCAGTTGCTGGCCCGCATCCGTGCCTTCGCCGGTTCGCCGGCCAGACGCACTCCGCCGGGTTGAGCGAGGAGGACGGGTACATGACGCAGATCGCCGATCGTGTCACCTACGGACGGTCCGACGACGAAGATCGCCTGAACGAGCAGTTCCACGCTCTGCTGCGCGACGCCGCCGAGAAGCGCGAAGGGCGGGCGCGAGCCCAGTCGAGCGAGGACGACGCCGCGGCGAAGCGGGAGTCGGCCGATCTCCTCGCTCTGGCTCGCAGCCAGACTCGGGAGCGGCGGGATCGGGTGGCGCGCACTCGCGACTGAGCCGCCCCGCATGGTCGGCGCCGTTGTAGGCTCTCGCAATGCCCGACTTCTACGAGGTGCTGCAGGTCAATCCGCGAGCTGAACCGGAGGTGATCCGGGCCGCGTACCGAACCCTGGCGCGCAAGTACCACCCGGATCATGGCGGCGACGCCGGTCGAATGATCGCCCTGAACGACGCCTGGGACGTGCTCGGCGACCCGGCCCGTCGTGCGGCGTATGACGCCTCCCGCTCGACCCCGGCCGGCCGGCCGGCTGCCGAGACGGCTGTGCGCACGGGCACGGTGTCGCAGCCGACCGCCGATCCGTCGCATGCCGGTCCGCCGCCCGGCCATCCTTCCGGAACCGTCCTGGACTTCGGTCGATATGCGGGCTGGTCGCTCGGCGAGATCGCCCGCCGCGACCCCGACTACCTGGAGTGGCTTCTCCGGGCGACGTTCGGCCGGCGACTGCGCGTCGAGATCGAGGCGATCCTCCGACAGCGTCGCGGTCCCGGGGCTGCCGCCGACACGGCCTCGAGCCGCCCCTGGAGCAGGCGCGCTTAGGCCCGGCGTCCCGCCCTTGGACCTCAATCGTCTGCGCCGCCGGCCTCTAACGAAGATCGCGAGAGTCGTGAACAGCTTCTGAACATCTGGTTCCTAGGCTTGCCGGACAACGAAAGGGGATCCAGATGACAAGCCGATCCAGGTCGTTCACGTTCGCTTTCACGCTGCTCGCGTTCCTGGGGGGCGCCTGCGCCGGCCCGGCGACTTCCACGCAGTCTCCGACGACGCCCAACCAGCCGCTGGTGGCGCTCAACCAGACGGCGGATCCGACCGTCCCGCCTCCACCTCCGGCGTCTGCGAGCTCCGAACCGGCGGGCGATCCTCAGCAGCCTGCCTCGCAGCCCTCATCCGGTCCCGGATCGATGAACATGGACCTGACCCTGTCGGACAACGCCCAGGAGATGACCATCGCCTTCGACGGACTCTCCTTCCTGACCGGCAACCTGGGCTCGGACTCGTTCTTCCCTCCGGGCAAGGTCGCCGACTTCTGGGGCTTCCAGTACCTGCGCGACAACGACCCGAGCCAGATGGGCCACAACACCGACTTCCTGACCGACGCCTCGCTCAACATGCTCACCGCGCTCACGAGCTCGCAGAAATCGCAGTTGATCGCGCTGGCAAAGAGCCAGGTGGCCTCGATCAACGACTACGCGTACAAACGGTTCGTCCTCATGACGGCCTTCCGACGCTTGCTTGCCGGCGATCTGCCGGCAGGTACTACCGGCCTCGACGAGGATGCCGTCCAGGCTTTCTCCGCCCAGCTGTACGACCTCGATGGGCAGATGAGCTACCAGCGGGCCCAGGTGTACGGCGGCATCCTCAGCAGCCTGGACACGCAGCAGAAGGCGTACCTCGCCGGAATGGTGGGCAAGGGCATGACCTCGTGGCCCAGGGTGACGGAGCCCGTGGAGCTGCGGCCACTCAGCCAGGACGAGAAGATCGCGGTAATGACCTTCGCCGGCGACCTGTACAGCTGGTATGCGGGTTCGGTCACGGCCGACGTCTACTTCTGCCCGGAACGGCAGGGCACGTACTTCGGCTCCTTCTACATGAAGGACGCGAAGGCCGTCGGCAACCCCGGTTACAGCATCGGCACGAACATCACGGCCGACATGGGTAAGGCCTTCATCCAGGCTCTGACCCCGGATCAGGCCAAGCTGATCACTGGCCTGGTAGATGAGGAGCGCCCCGATCTGACCGGCATCGTGGACGTGCGAACGCAGGTGTCCACGCAACTCCGCCAGTTCATCGCGGGCCAGACGCCAAGCCAGGACGCGGTGCTCGGCCTGATGAGCCGGTACGGCGATCTGGATGGCTCGATCGTCTACGACCTCGCCGCCAATTTCGCGAAGGTCGGGCAGACGCTGACCGCGGATCAGAAGACGCAGCTGATGGCGCTGAGAGTCCAGACCGTGGGCAGCTTGGAACCCCAGGCGGCGTTCCTTTACGCCAACCCGATCCCATACCCGACGGTCCAGAACACCGACTTCCTGTTCAAGTGATGGTGGCGGCGGCGAAGGCCGGATGGGCGGGCGGTCACGGCGTCCAACGCTTCGGGGACCGTGGGTCCGGATGGCACTGGACCGATGCTAGGATGCCGCGATGGGCATGACCATCCTCGTCGCCGACGACAAGGCAAGCGTGCGACAGCTGGTTCGTGAATACCTGGAGGCTGAAGGGTTCCGCGTCGTCGTTGCCGCCAACGGGCGTGAGGCCCTCATAGCCGCCCGTCAGTCCAAGCCGGATCTGATCCTGCTCGACATCATGATGCCGGAGATGAGCGGCTACGACTTCATCCGCGCCTACCGCAAGGAGCGCGAGACTCCGATCATCCTGCTGACTGCCCGGCTGGACGAGACAGACAAGGTCCTCGGCCTGGAGCTGGGAGCGGACGACTACGTCACCAAGCCCTTCGGGATGAAGGAGCTCGTTGCGCGCATCAACGCCGTCCTGCGGCGGTCGGGATCTCTTCCGTCGGCGCCACGCGTCGTGTCCGCGGGAGACATCGAGATGGATCTTGAGTGCCGCGAGGTCCGCGTGGGCGGACGAGCCGTCGTGCTGACGAGATCCGAGTTCGATCTGCTGTGCCAGCTGGCATCGAGCCCCGGTCGGGTGTTCCGCCGCTCCGAACTGCTCCTGAGGCTGGAAGGCTCAGAGTTCGAGAACGTCGAGCGGACGATAGACGTCCACGTCCGTAACCTTCGGAAGAAGATCGAGCCGGATCCGTCAAGGCCCGTCTATGTCGAGACGGTCTTCGGCGTCGGGTATCGACTTCGCCGGGCATGAGACTCACCCACAGGCTCACTCTGGCCTTTCTCGTCGTCAGCCTGACGGCCATCGGCCTGGCGGCCCTGTTCGTGTGGGTCACGACTTCCACGGAGTTCAGCCAGTACCTGATCGACCAGCGCCAATCGCAATTCGTTGCGGCCGCCTCCGACTACTACCTGACCCACAGCAGCTGGGCCGGAGTGGATTCGGCCCTGCGATCGCAGGGCCTGCTACCGCCCGGGGCGCAGCCGGGCGCGAAGCCGCCGGACCCCCAACCCTACGCACTGGTCGATCAGGATGGAGTGGTCGTCATCGCCGCGGGCGACTACCAAACGGGCCAGAAGGTCCAGCCGAGTGTGGTCGCGGCAGGAATTGAGATCGAGAGCGGCGGCCGGTCCGTCGGCGCGGTTCTGACGACCGGGCAGACACCGGCAAGGAGCGCGCTGGAGAACACCTACCTCAACGGCGTCAACGAATTGCTGCTGGTGGCGGCGCTCGGCGGCGGGCTGGTCGCGTTCGCGCTGGGCCTGCTCGTCGCCCGAAGCCTGTCCCGACCCCTGCGCGACCTGACCGATGCCGCTCGTTCGGTCGCCGAGGGCAGGCTCGGCCAGAGCGTTGCCGTTCGCACCGGAGGTGAGTTGGGCGAGCTGGCTCGAGCCTTCAATCAAATGAGCGCCGACCTCGCCCTTGCCAACCAGTCGCGCCGCCAGATGACCGCGGACATCGCTCACGACTTGCGCAACCCGCTGACCGTGATAGGCGGCTACCTGGAATTGCTCCAGGACGGCAAGCTGGAACCCACTCCGGAGCGCTTCGAGACCATGAACGCCGAGGTCAGGCATCTGCAAAGCCTCGTCGACGACCTGCGCACCCTGTCCCTCGCGGACGCGGGCGATCTGGCGCTGCGCAAGGAGCCGTCGCGCCCGGGGAGATGCTCGACCGCGTTGCCGCGGCCTATGCCCAGCGGGCGGATCAGGCGGGACTCCGTCTCGTCGTCGAAGCCCGGCCCCGTTTGCCGGAAGCTCACCTGGACGTTGAGAGGATGGAGCAGGTTCTGCGCAACCTGGTCGACAACGGGATCCGGCACACTCCCGCCGGCGGCGAGATCCGCCTGGCGGCGGGGCAGTCCGAGGGAAACCTGGTCTTGACTGTCGCCGATACGGGGAGTGGCATCTCTCCGGAAGCTCTGCCTCACGTCTTCGAGCGCTCCTACCGAGCCGATCAATCCCGTAGCGGAAACGAGTCCGGGCTGGGTCTGGCAATCGCGAAATCCATCGTGGAGCTGCACGGTGGCAGCATTCGTGCGGAGAGCACTCCCGGCGACGGCAGCCGGTTCGTCGTGGTCATCCCTGGCTGAAACGGGGGCTGGGCCGCTTCCTCAGGGGGCCCGGTCGAAGCCAGCGTCGGAAAAGTCGGCGTCGAAGGCGAAGGCGACGGTCATATGCGGATCGGAAGCCCCGGTGCGCCGGTCCGTCGGCCTGCGCCCGTCGTGCTAACCTACCGCCAGCCTTTGAGGCCGGTCCTGTGAGGCCGGCGGAAGTCAAAGAGGCGGCTTGCCGGCGCTTTGACTCGCGGTCCGGAGAGGCCGGGGAGGATGTCGATGCGCACCTGCTACGAGAACCACCGCGCCCTCGAGGCCGGTGGCCTTTTTTTGTGAAGCAGCCGCCGTTTCCGCGTTCGAGCTCCGTCGTCGACCCGAGGATCGGTGACTTCGGCCCCGCGCTGCTCGCTTTGGAGGACGGGCGGCTGTTCTCGGGCGTCGCCTTCGGCGCGCACTGCTCCGGCGGGGGAGACCTCGTCGTGAACACGAGCCAGACCGGCTACCAGGAGATCGCCACCGACCCAAGCTACGCCGGCCAGCTCGTCGTCATGACCTACCCGCTGATCGGCAACTACGGGCGGATCCACTACGACGACCAGTCGGAGCGTCCCTGGCTGCGCGGTCTGATCGTGGCAAACGCGACGGCGGCCGTGCTCGACGACGCCCGCCAGCTGGCCACGATGCTGCGCGAGTTCGGAATCCCGGCGATCGCCGGCGTTGACACCCGAACCCTGGCCCGACACCTTCGCTCGAACGGCTCACTGCGCGCCATCCTGACCGCGCCGGGACAGACCGACCCGGAGGAGGCCCGCGCGCTCGCCCGCGCGGTTCCCCGGTGGGAGGACCAGGACTTCGTGGCCCAGGTCTCTCCGGCAGCCGCCCGCGACGAGGGCGACCCCTCGGAAGGAGGACCGCTCGTCGCGATCCTCGATTTCGGTCTCAAGGCGAACATCGTGCGCAGCCTCAGGCGCCGAGGGGCCCGCGTTCGCGTCCTGCCACACACGGCCACCGCGGCCGAGGCTCTCGCTCCGGATATCGACGGCGTCGTCTTCTCGCCCGGCCCCGGCGACCCGGCTCGGCTGGACGGTCCCGTGGCGCTGGCCGCGGCGGCGATCCGGGACGGGCGGCCGCTGCTGGGCATATGTCTGGGCCACCAGATCGTCGGTCGCGCGGCGGGTGCGAACACCCGGCGCCTGCCGTTTGGGCACCATGCGGCCAACCACCCTGTAAAGGACCTCGAGACGGGGCTGGTCCAGGTCACCGCCCAGAACCACGAGGTCACGGTCATCGCCGAGACGCTGCCGGAGGCGAGCGGCTTCGTGGTCAGCCAGATAGACCTGAACGATGGATCGGTTGAGGGACTGCGCCACCGCACGCTGCCGATCGAAACGGTCCAGTACCACCCGGAGGGCGGCCCGGGGCCGCTGGACGCGCTGGCGGTCTTCGATCGGTTCGTCGCGGCGGCGCGGACTCGCCAGAGTGGGTCCGCGCCCGCACCTACGGTCGGCGCCGTCGAGCCCATTCACCTGGACACGGCCGAGCTTCGGCGGCGGTTGCGAGGGATGGAGTAGGGCCAGTGGCGCACGAGGACACGGGAAGCCGGTTGAGATTGCTCTATGAGCCGCAGGGTGGAGTGGGAGAAGTCTTCGGGTCCAAGGTTGCCGACTATGCAGCGTCGCGACCGGACTACCCGGCGCAGCTGTTCGAGACGCTCGCGAGCACCTGCGGTCTTCGCCGGGAGTCTCTCATCGCAGACGTCGGTGCTGGAACGGGACTGCTGACCCGCGGCTTCCTCAGCCGCGGATACCGTGTCGTTGCCGTCGAGCCGAACGCCCAGATGCGAAGAGCCTGCGATGATCTTCTGGGCAGCATGGCTGGCTATCGCAGCGCTGAGGGGCGCGCCGAGAGGATCCCGCTTGAATCCGGTTCCGTCGACCTGGTGACGGCGGCGCAGGCTTTTCACTGGTTCGATATCGAGCGGGCCCGTGAAGAATTCCTGCGGGTACTTCGCGCCGACGGGCAAGTGGCCCTGATCTGGAATGACCGTCTCGCAACGGATCCCCTGCACGCCGCTCTCGACGAGCTGTTCTCGGAGTTCGGTGGGGAGAAGCGCTCGGCACTGGTCGCCCACGAGGACCGCCGCGACGTCCCCCTATTCTTCCGGGACGCACATCCCACCACGTTCAAGTGGCCCAACGAGCAGCTGCTGACGGAGGACGCGTTGCTGAGCCTGGTGCTGTCCCGATCCTACATGCCCGATCGTGAGTCACCGTCCGGCGAGGAGGTCCGCACCCGTGTCCGCCGGATCTTCGACGCCGAGGCCGATCAGGGAAGCGTGCGCGTGCGATACACGACGGTCGCGATCGTAGGGCGGCCGGTATGAGGCGTAGCCGCAGCGCAACTAGGTGGCCATTGAACCGGCAAGCCCACCCGGCCGTGCCGATTGTTGGTTCGCTGGCCTGGCCGAGAAACCGAAGAGGGCGACAAGGTGGCTAGACAGGATCACGAGCCGCCGTGCGCAACCGGCGAATGGGGATGGCGCTTCCACCACATAGGAGTGCCCACACAGCAGCCGAGGCCCGGCGAGAGGTACCTGCCGCAGTTCGGGATGTACGTGTCGGGATTTCCAGCCAGCCCGTACGGGGTCGAGTGGATGCGTTTCGATCCCGACAGCCCGCTCGCCGAGATCGTCAGGACCGTGCCACATGTGGCGTTCGAGGTCGACGATATCGACCGGGCGCTCGAAGGGAAGGAAGTGCTGACCCCGCCCAACTCGCCTTCCGACGGCGTGCGGGCGGCCATGATCCTCGACAACGGCTGTCCGATCGAGCTCATCTGGTTTGGCCCGCACGCCAAAGATCGAGAGGAGTAGCCGGTCCGAAGCGCCGGTACGCGCCGGCGGTCGAGGCGCACCGCTGGGCGAAACCCCGGAGCGAGCGGCTCCATCGAGCCGTGTCGGCCGCTACTCCGCCCGAACGCGTCTACGTGCCAGGGACGTGGCCCTCCCCGACGCGGGCCGAGGATCGCCGTCGAGCATCGCGATGAACGAGTTCCAGCGCTCGGCCGGCAGGACGACGCTCGTTCCGTCGGCGAGCAGGTCGCGGGCCGCGTCGGTGGCGTGGCTCAGCACGAACGCGCCTACTCGCATGCCACTTGCGGCGGCCGCCTCGCCGAGGATGTCGCGCTGTTCCTCGCTGATGCGGAGCTCCAGGCGGTTGTTCTTGCGGCCGTGGGTTCGGGCCTGGATCGCGGTTTCCATCGGTCTCCCCGTATGCGCGCACTGTCCGTGAACGCGCGGTCTTGTCGGCGATCGGGCGGATGCTAGGTGAGCTCGCTTACGTGCCGCTTATGCGGTCCTGCCTCCCGGCCGCTCGCACGCGCGCGACGTCGAACCGCCGTTGGTGGGGTTCCACCCCGGCTCTCGGGCGGAACTGCGCCCCTCGGGTCGTACCAGGCCGCCTCCGGCTGGAGCTGCCACCGAATGGCCCGAACAGCCGGCCCGGCCCACAATGGACCGGCCCGGCACAGAATGGAGGAGTTCCATGAAGAAACACGTGAGCCTCGGAGCAGCGGAAGCCCAACTTGCGATCCAGGTCATCCACACGGAGCTGGCACGGCGCGGCAAGTCCGCGGTCATCGCCGTGGCCGACGACCATGGCGAGCTGATCGGCCTGCTTCGTCTCGACGGAGCCCCATTGCCGTCGATCGTCATCGCCACCAACAAGGCCTGGACCGCGGCGCGCGAACGCAAGCCGAGTGTCGAGCTGGGCAGGGCATCGCGTGATCCCGAGAAGGGCTTCGACATGGCCTACTACGGCGACTCGCGCTACATCGGCTGGGGCGGCGGCGTGCCCGTCGTCGTGACCGGCGCCGTGGTCGGGGCCATTGCGGTCAGCGGCCTGGTGGAGGAAGAGGACATGGAGCTGGCAGGGATGGCCGCGGCCGCCGTGACCGAAGCGATCGGAAAGGCGCCCGCCTCCACGCACGACTGACCGGGCCCAAGACTGGGCCGGCCCCGCCCCAAACTCGCCTGACCACGCGGCCAGGGGGGTGACTGTCCGGAGAAATCAGGCACTGCTTTCGGCGGGACGGCCTCCGCCAACCGGTCATCGATATGACGAGCAGCCGCATGAGACGTACAATTGCCACCCGTTTCGTACGGCAGGAGCGCGACCGTGAACACCAAACTGACGCTGCGCCTCGATGACGGATTAATCCGCAACGCGAAGCGCTATTCGAGCAAGTCGGGCAAGTCCGTTTCCCGGCTCGTCGCGGACTATTTCGCACTCATCGATTCCGGCGAGGACGTCTCCGGTCCGGAAATCACGCCGCGGGTCCGCTCGCTCATCGGCTCGCTCAAGGGCGCGACGGCCGCGGAAGAGGACTACCGCCGGCACCTCGAAGAGAAGTACCGGTGAAAGTGCTGTTCGACACCAACGTCGTCCTCGACGTCCTCCTGGAGAGGGAGCCATACGTGGACGCCGCCGCACGGCTCTTCTCGCTCGTGGACGATGGGAACCTCGAAGGGTCTATTTGCGCCACCACAGCGACGACGGTGTTCTACATCGCGGCGAAGTCTTTCGGGGCCAAGCGTGCGCGGGCTCAGGTGCGAGATCTGCTGGGGTTGTTCGATGTCGCAACCGTCGATCGCGACGTGCTCACCCGCGCGCTCGCGCTCGATTTCGCGGACTTCGAGGACGCGGTGTCGCACGAAGCGGCCGTGGCCGGTGGCATGTCGGCAATCGTCACCCGCGACCCCCAGGGCTTCGCAAATGCGACCCTCCCGGTCTTCGACCCGCACGAACTGCTGGCGGCAGTCGCCGCCGCGTCGGAGAAATGACGCCGAGCATCTCTAGGCTGCGCTTCCGCGGCGTTGGGCCCAGTCCCTCGCCCTGCGGTCCGCCTGATACCTCGAGCGGTCCTCGCCTGTGCCGCCCGGGTCCCCAGTCGTGCTAACCTACCGCCCAGCCCTTGAGGCCGGGTCTGTGAGCCCGGCGGAAGTCAAAGAGGCGGCATGCCGGCGCTTTGACTCGCGGTCCTGAGAGGCCGGGGAGGAGACCGATGAGCGCGTGTAAGCTGAACCACCGAGCCCGCGAGGCCGGTGGCTTTTTTCTATGACGGAAGGGCAAGTGGCGCAGCCGACAGCTCCCGGCGTCTCCCGGCCCAAACCGAAGAGCGCGCTGATCATCGGCTCCGGGCCCGTCGTGATCGGGCAGGCGGCCGAGTTCGACTACGCCGGCACCCAGGCCTGCCGGGCGCTCCGGGCCGAGGGTGTCCGGACGATCCTGGTCAACTCGAACCCGGCCACGATCATGACCGACGCCGAGGTGGCCGACGCCGTCTACCTGGAGCCGCTCACCGTCGAGGCCATCGAGGCGGTCATCGCCAAAGAGCGGCCGGAGGGACTCCTCGCCGGGCTCGGCGGCCAGACCGGACTGAACCTGGCGGTGGCGCTGGCCAAAGCCGGAGTCCTCGGACCGCTACGACGTCCGGCTCATCGGCACGCCGCTCGAGGCGATCGAGATGGCCGAGGACCGCGAGCTCTTCCGCGACCTGCTCGACCGGATCGGACAGCCGTACGCCCCCAGCTGCATCGTCGAGGGCGAGACGGACGAGGAGCGCGAGAAGGCGGCCCGTGAGGCGCTCGCCGAGATCGGCCTGCCGGCGATCATCAGGCCGGCGTTCACGCTCGGCGGGACGGGCGGGGGCATCGTCGAGACCGAGGCGGCCTACTGGGAACGGGCGCGGACTGGCCTCCGACTCAGTCCCATCCACCAGGTCATGATCGAGCGCTGCCTGGTCGGCTGGCAGGAGATCGAGTACGAGGTCATGCGGGACGCGGACGACACCTGCATCGCCGTCTGTTCGATGGAGAACGTCGATCCGCTCGGCGTTCATACGGGCGACTCGATCGTGGTCGCGCCGGTCCAGACGCTGCCGGACCCGGTCCACCAGCGGCTCCGCTCGGCCAGCCTCGCGATCATCCGGGCGCTCGGCGTCGAGGGCGGTTGCAACGTGCAATTCGCCCTGAGCCCCGACTACACCGAGTACGCGGTCATCGAGGTCAACCCGCGCGTCAGCCGGTCTTCCGCGCTGGCGTCGAAGGCGACCGGCTACCCGATCGCTCGTGTGGCGGCCCAGATCGCCGCGGGCCGGCGGCTGGCCGAGATCCCCAATGTCGTTACGGGGACGACCGTCGCGGCCTTCGAGCCGGCCCTGGACTACGTCGTCGTGAAGCTGCCGCGCTTCCCGTTCGACAAGTTCCCCACCGCCGACCGATCGCTCGGGAGCCAGATGAAGGCGACCGGCGAGGTGATGGCGATCGATCGAACCTTCGGGTCGGCCCTGAACAAGGCGCTCCGCGCGCTCGAGCAGGCCGGCGCGGGCTGGCTGGCCGAGAGCGACTCCTGGCGGGCGACGCTCGACTACCTGGTGGAGCCGGCGCCGTCGGAGCCCGTGTTCGTCCCGGTCGACGCCGGTGGACTCGTGTGCGAGGCGAAGGCCCACGCGGAGCGGATGGCCTATCCGATCGTGCTCAAGCGGTTCCTGGCGCCGTCGGACTCGCGGCTGTGGCGGATCCTCGCCCTGCTGCGGCGGGGCATGCCGGCCGAGACGATCCGGGGAGTCACCGGGATCTCGGCGTGGTTCCTGTGGGAGTTCGAGCGGGCGATCGCGCTGGAACGCGAGGTGCGGAAGATGGGACCGCGCATCGCGGAGCCACGGGACGACGAAGCGGCCACTCTCCTGGCGACGGTGAAACGGGCCGGCTTCGGCGATCGCGAGCTGGCTTCGATGGCCGGAGTCCCCGCGGAGGCGATCCGCCTCGCCCGCATGGAGCTGGGGCTCGCCCCGGGCTACGCCATGGTGGACACGTGCGCGGCGGAGTTCGCCGCCGAAACGCCGTACTTCTACGCCACGTACGCGGCGGCGGGCTCGGAACCGGAGCTGCCGCCGGTCGAGCGTCCGGCTGCGCTGGTCATCGGCTCCGGTCCCGTTCGGATCGGGCAGGGGATCGAATTCGACTACTGCGCCGTACAGGCCGCGGCCGAGCTTCGCGAACGGGGCTGGCAGGCCGTCATGATCAATTCCAACCCCGAGACGGTCTCGACGGACTTCGACGCCTCGTCCCGCCTGTACTTCGAGCCGCTCGATCCGGAGAGCGTCCGATCGGTCGTCGAGGCGGAATCGCCCGGCGGCGCGCCGGGCCGGCCGGCGTTGCCTCTGCTGGGCGCCTTCGTCCAGTTCGGCGGGCAGACGCCGCTCAACCTCGCGGAACCGCTGGCCGCGGCGGGAATCCCGCTCCTCGGCGCGGAGCTCGAGACGATCGATCAGGCCGAGGACCGCATCCGCTTCGCCAACCTGGTCGAGTCGGTCGGTATCCCGCAGCCCGAAGGCGGGATGGCTCGCTCGATCGAGGAGGCGCTGGCGCTGGCCGACCGGATCGGCTACCCGGTCATCGTTCGGCCGTCGTTCGTCATCGGCGGCCTCGCCATCGATTTCAGCTATTCGCCTTCCGACCTTGTCGACCAGCTGGCGCGCGCAACCGTCGTCGACCCGGACCGGCCCGTGCGGATCGACCGCTACCTCGAAGGGATCGAGGTGGACGTCGACGCGATATCCGACGGCGAGACCGTTCTCATCCCCGGTCTGCTCGAGCATGTCGAGCGCGCCGGCGTTCATTCGGGCGACTCGGTCGGGATGTTCCCGCCGCAGACGGTTTCGGTCTCCGACCAGCAGCTGATCGTCGCGGCGATGGACCGGATCGTGAGGGCGCTGGACGTGCACGGCCTGGTCAACGCCCAGTTCATCGTCCGTGACGACGGGGTGTACCTGATCGAGGTGAACCCCAGGGCCAGCCGCACCGTGCCGTTCATGAGCAAGGTCACGGGCGTGCCGATGGTCAAGCTCGCGGTGCGGATCGCGCTGGGCGAGTCGCTGCGCGAGATGGGGTGGGGGAACGGGCTGCTTGCCCCGCCGCCTCTGGTCGCGGTGAAGGCGCCGGCCTTCTCCACCGCCAAGCTCCGCGGCGTGGACCCGAGCGTCGGCCCCGGAATGCAGTCCACGGGCGAGGTCATCGGCCTTCACACGGACCCGCGCGTGGCACTGGCCAAGGCGATGCAGGGAGCGGCGCTGATCCCGCCGCGACCGGGCGCGGACGGAGCCCTGGCTCTCATCTCCGTCGCCGACCGCGACAAGACCCAGCTTCCGCGCGTGGCCGGGGCGCTGGCGCGGGCGGGCTATCGGTTCGCCGCCACCGCCGGAACCGCGGCCGAGTTGCGCAGACTCGGCCACGATGCCCAGATCGTGGCGAAGGTCGGGGAGCGGGGGAGCGACGGGCAGGTCTCGATTCTCGATCTCATCGCGGAGGGCTCGGTCCGTCTCGTGGTCAACACCCCCTCGCCCAGGTCCGGCCCGGTCCGCGACGCGGCCGAGATCCGGCTGGCCGCCACCGCGGAAGGGATCCTGTGCCTGACCGCGATCGAGACGGCCGTAGCCGCGGCCGAGGCGCTCGATCCGGACCTGCTGGCCCGCCTCTCCGAAGTTCGCTCGTTGGGCGACTGGGTCCCCGAGCCGGGACTGCCGAGGGCCGCGATCACCTTCGGGTAGCGGGCGCGGTTTTCCGGCGCGGGACGGAGCGGCTCGCTGCTTCGTCAATCTGGTCATGATGGCCGTCGTGGACGTCGAGAGAGGGACCGAGGAGTTGCTCGAGCGCGTGGGGAGCGTCCGTTCCGCCGGGGAAGTCGAGGAAGTCGGAGCTAGTTTCGAGGCGCTGTACCGCCAACGGTACCGAGACGTCTATCGCTACGTGTTGCTGATGCTGCGCAGCGCCGAGGACGCCGAGGATGTGACCGGCGAGGCGTTCCAGCGGGCATTCGCGGCCTGGAACGCCGGCCACGGTCCGGCCGGCCAGGCTCTGCCCTGGTTGCTCCTGATAGCCCGCCGCCTTGTGATCGACCGGACCCGTCGCCGCAGGCTGCTTTCGTGGCTGCCGCTCGGCGGCATGAATCCATCGCACGAGCCGTCGACCGATTCGGACACGGGCCGCACCGAGTTCTGGATCTGGTTCGACCGCTTCGCCCGCGAGCTGCCCGCCCGGCAGCGTGAAGTGCTGATCCTGCGCTACCAGCGCGACCTGGACGACGCCCAGATCGGCGAGATCCTGGGGATATCGGCATCCGCCGTCCGCTCGCTGGTCGCTCGCGCCTGTGCGGCCCTCCGCCGCAACCCGGAGATCTGGCGATGAACGAGAACGAGACGAACGCCGTCGGAGCGTCCGACCGCGAAATCATGGACGGGGTCCGTGGCCGGCTTTCGGCCGTGGAGCCGATGGTGCCGGCGCCGCCGGCCTGGCAGGCGCAGGCGTCCGCCCGCGCGGCGCGCGGACAGGGAAGTCGACTGAACGTGCACATTCGTCCGGCGGGCGCCTTCGGGTTCGGCGGAGTGGTCGCGATCATGCTGCTGGCAATCGTCATCGGCGCGTCGCTGGCGTCCCAGGGCCCGCGTCCCGCCGGCGGCCCGAGTCCGTCCCCCTATCAGCAGTGGACGACGATCGTGTACGAGCTCCAACCGGTCAACGGCGTTGAGCCCACGGCCGCAGACCTCGACACGACGGTACAGATCCTTTCGAACCGGGTCGACTCGACGGGAGCCACCGGAGCCCAGGTCACGGCTCAGGCGCCGAACACGGTGACCGTCAAGGTCCCGGGCACACCCGACCTCGCCGCCCTGGAGGCGCTTCTCGGCCAGACCGGGAGTCTCGAAATCGTGCTCCTCCCGCCCGAGACGTACGGCACGGCCACCTCGCCCGGCGCCACGACCATCCCGGCGGTCGGGGAGAGGATCGATCCGACGCTGCCCGCCCAGTTCACCGGCGCCCAGCTGGATCCCAGCGGCGTCGCCACCCAGGAGGATCCCGCCAACCAGGGAAGCTACGTGGTCGACTTTGCGTTCAAGCCCGACGCCGCGACCGAATTCGCGACCTGGACCGGGCAGCACGTCAACGACTACATAGCCATCGTGCTCGACGGGGACGTTCTGTCGGTGCCGTACATCTTCTCTGAGATCCAGGGCGGCTCGGGCGAGATCGCGGGCAACTTCACCGCCGAGTCCGCCGATCGGCTCGCGACCATTCTCAAGTACGGCCAGCTGCCGTTCCCGCTCAAGGAGGTCTCGTCCGCGGTGACGACGCCCCCCGCGCCGGCGACTGGGAACGGCACCGTATCGCCGCCGCCGTCCGCCGACGCTCTGGCGCCCTCGATCGTCGTTCCCACCGTGGCCACGCCGAGCGACCTTCCGAGCGACGCCCGGACGCTGGGCAACGCCAACGCCCCGGTGACGCTGGACGTCTGGGTCGACTACCGCTGCCCGGCATGCCAGGAGTTCGCCGTCCAGACAATGCCGGAGCTGATCTCCAACTACGTCCGCCCGGGCAATCTCAAGATCGTCTACCACGACCTGCTCGTCGTCGACGCTGGGACTGGGGGCACGGAGTCGCGCGACGCGGCCGACGCGTCGCGGTGCGCGGCCGATCAGGGCAAGTTCTGGGCCTACACGGACTGGCTGTTCGCGAACCAGTCGCCGACCGAGACGTCCGGGTGGTTCACGCCCGAGCGCCTGACCGAGCTGGCGAACAGGGCCGGCCTGGACGCGACGACGTTCGAGTCTTGCTTCGCGGCCGGGCGGCACGACGATGAAATAGCCGCCGAGTCGGCCGCCGGGACCGCGGCCGGGGCGATCGGCGCGCCGGCCTTCTTCATCGACGGCGCCCAGTTCGACCCGGTGGGCGGGAGCGCCGGCATGAGCACCTACGACTATCTGGCTGCCGTCATCGACGCCAAGCTTGGACGGAGTGCCCCCGCCGCCAGCGCAATCGCCACACCGGCCGCCAGCGCCGCCCCAACGGCCGTCGCCAGCCCGACACCGGCCGCCAGCGCCGCCCCCGGGGACTTGGTCTCGCCCGCGCCTTCGTCGTCGCCGGGCCCGTCCTGAGCGTTCAGGCGTGCTCGACGAGCGCCGGCGCCTCGGTTGGGACGGGAACGACCAGCGGTTCGGTATTCGCCGCCGAGACCGTATCCGTCCCGCGGAACCAGGTCCACAGCAGCGCGGTGGCGATCGTGTAGAGCACGATGATCGTGACGAAGTCCACTGCGTAGCCGGCCGTGAATCCAAGTGTGGTCTGGAGCGTGCTGTAGTAGACCGGCGCCACCGTCCACCCGAGATTCCACAGCATCGACATGCCCGCCGCGAGCGTGGCCCGCTCGACGGGGGAGACGTGCTCCATCGCGAAGGCGTCGAAGATGGGGCTGCCGGCGTTCATGAGTGAGTTGCGGACGGCGAGGGCAACGACCACCGTCCACAGCACCGGAGAGAAGCCGAGCACCACGAGGAACGGGATGCTGGCCCCCTGAACGAGCACGATCGACCCGATCCGCCCGAACCGGCGCGCCAGTGCCGGCTGCGCCATGATGGCGACCGCGGTCCCCAGGCTCGCAACCGCGAAGACGGCGTTCACCGCCGGGAGGTCGAGCCCGAACTTGGTCTGGATGAAAACGTTCAGGAACGGGATCAGCTGGCCGGCGCCCAGAGACGTCAGAAACCCCGGCAGGAGCAGCCGGAAGAAGAGCCGGCGGTCGAGAATCACCATGCCGAAATGGCTGCCCACCTGAGCTGGTTCCCGGTCGGGGCCGGGACGATCGCTGGTGAGGAGGAAGACCGTCCCGAGTGAGACGACGCCCAGGACGGCGACGCCCGTCAGCAGGATCTGATACGGGGCCTCGGCCGAGCGAAGACCGAGCTGCGCCGCCAGGGCGGTCGCAACTTCGGCTCCCACGATGGCCGAGAGGAGCGAGGTTATGAATCCCAGGGCGGACCAGACGGAGAAGTACGCGTTGCGCTGCTCCGGCAGAGTGTGCTCGGCGATGTACGGGATCTGCACGACCGAAACGACAGAGGAGCCGGCGCCCAGGCACGCCGCGCCTAGGAACAGCAGCCCCAGGGTTCCCGGCAGGAACGCCAGCAGCGCGACCGCCACGAGGATCATGCCGGCGGCCATGAGGGTGCGTCGCCCAAATCTGTCCGAGAGCGCGCTCGCCGGCAGAGCCACCACGACGCCCGCCAGCATCGAAACGGACAGCATCCAACCGATCGCCGGACCCTGTCCGATCGACTCGAGGTACAGGTTGAAGTCGATCCAGTAGAGGCTGAGGGCCGCGCCGAAGACGATCGTGGTCAGCAGGAAGAGCCGCGCGTCGCGGCCGAATCCCGTGAAGCTATGCAGATACCGGGTCAGGGTACCAACCACAGCGCGTCCTCTACCGCTGCTAGTGGGCCGGATCCGGGCAGCGGGCGTCCTCTTCGCGCAGGGTACGCCCGATGACGATCAGGAGCGTGCCGAGGTGAACGTGAAGGCCGGTGAAGCGGCGCTCGGTGTCAAATCGCCTGCCGGCGGCCGAACGATTGGCGGCGGCTTCGGCCATGAGATCGGCGTGGCGCTGCTTGATGTACGCGAGCCGCTGCTCGGGCATCTCACTCCGCATCGGGAGCCCTCCTTTGTAAGAAGGAATGGTGCTGGTAGTTAGTTGTCTATCTAACCTAAGGCCGGGTGATCGTGTCATATGGTCTCCAGGTGGTCAGTGGGTGAGGTAGGCGCGAAGCTCGGCGCCGGCCTCTTCGGCACGGTCGCGTCGCAAGCTGTAGTAGGTCAGGTTGCCCTGATTGGTAACCGTGACCAGGCCGGCCGCTCGTAGCTGCGCGAGATGATGTTTGACGGTCGGCTTGCTCAGCTCGACCTCGTTGGCGATCTCGGTCAGGTAGCGGTCGCGCTCGGCGAGCAGATGCAGGATCCGCAACCGGCTGCCGTCGCCCAGGGCCCGATAGAGGCGCACCGTCGCGGCCGGGGGAGTGAACCGGTCGGATGCGCCCAGCGACGAGTCGGCGATCGGGTAGCAGATCACCTGTGCGTCGCCGACCTTGGTCAGAGAGTTGTACGGACGCCCGAAGTAGGTGGGGGCCAGGACGACGCGGCGGATGCGTTGCTCGGGGACCAGGCGGATGCCGTTGGTCGTCCGTTCCACGAAGCCGATCGGATCGCCGGCGGCGTCGTCCAGCTTTCGTGCCGCGACGTCTCGGTCCAGCATCCGGCCGACTCTCCCTTCCACGATTTCGTAGCGGGGCAGCCACCAGCGGACTATCCGGCGGGCGGCCGGGGCCAGATCGGCCATAGGCTGGGTGACGACGGGGTGACCCTTGAAGGAGTCGAGCCGGGCCTGGAGCTGGCCGTACGCTTCCACGTCGCCGTCGACGGCTCGACGAGCGATCGTTCCCAGGTCGGCGTCCTCGAGCAGCTCACCGGCCATCGTCTCGAGCAGCTGCGCGTCGGTCATGGCGTCGATTGCCTGGGCAAGGTCGCGAGCCGACCGAATCTCGGGGCGTCCGACCAGCATCCGGCCCAGTTCCACGACGAAACTCCCGCACGCTTCAACCGAGACGTCCGAACCGATCTCCGCGGCCATGGCCTTGCGAGAGTCCTCGAGCCAGCGGCGGTCTTCGGGCAGCAGATCCTCGAGCTCGCCGCAATCGTCGCAGGCGCTCGTGAGAAAGTCGTAGCCGACTCGCGGATCGAGTTCGACCGTCGGCATGTGGGCGCCCGTGAGTCCCGGGCGGACGAGTCCGCCGGGCCTTGTCTGTGCGCTGCTGGGGTTCCGCGCTGGCGCCACTTTGCAGTGATCCTCTTACATGTGTTAGATGAAACGCTAACACCCAGAGTAGCAGTACGTCAACTCGGCGCCGCAGGAAGGCGGTCGAGGTCCACAAGCCCGGCCGGTCGGCGCGTTGGACCCAACCCGCGCGGCTCCAGCGATATCTGGCTCTACGTCGACCAGGCCGCCTGCGCAGGCGGCTCTCCGAACATGATGCCGCGAAGGAACTGGACGCCCCTGGCAAAGCCTTCCGAAGTGGACGCGAGGGCGTCTTCGTGCTCTATCGACAGCGTGCCATCGTAGCCGGCGAGCCGGAGCGCGGTCACGATCTCTCTCCATTCGAGCTCGCCGTGGCCGTAGCCCACTGTCCGGAAGATCCAGCTGCGCCGGCCGACGTCGCCCAGCGGCACAGTGTCGAGGACCCCGTTCCGAGGTGCGTTGGCCGGGTTTAGCCAGGTGTCCTTGGCGTGGACGTGGAAGATGCAGGCCTGGCGACCCAGGTCGGCGATGGCCGCCGGGACGTCGATGCCCTGCCAGAAGAGATGGCTGGGATCGAGATTCGCGCCGACTGCCTCGCCGCAGGCCTCGCGGAGCCGAAGGAGCGTGGAGGGGTTGTAGACCACGAAGCCGGGATGCATCTCGAAGCCCAGGTGGACGCCGTGAGCGGCGGCGAACGCGGCCCATTCGCGCCAGTACGGGACCACTTTCTCGCGCCATTGCCACTCCAGCAGGTCGCCGTATTCGGTTGGCCAGGCGCAGGTGACCCAGTTCGGGAACAGGGCCGCTTCCGAGTCGCCCGGGCAGCCGCTGAAGAGGTTGACCACGTCAACGTCCAGCCGCTCCGCCAGCTCGACTGTTCGGACGAAGAGCTCGTGGCTGGCCGCGGCGGTCGCGGCGCGAGGATGGATCGGATTGCCATGGCATGACAGCGCGGAGACGGTCAAGTTGCGGGATCCCAGGGCGAACCGAAAGGCGGCCAGGCGTTGGGGATCGGC
This sequence comes from uncultured Chloroflexia bacterium, assembly GCA_963838285.1. GTDB lineage: Bacteria > Chloroflexota > Limnocylindria > Limnocylindrales > CSP1-4 > Fen-1039. The sequence goes on along the minus strand of CAWIQP010000004.1, from coordinate 339,718 downwards.
GAGCAGCTCGTCCGGACGGCAGTGGGCGCCACCGGTCCCGATCTCGACGCTGTCGAGACCTGCTTCGACGGCCCGATCGAGGGCGGCCTCGAACGGCAGGTCTGCGAATAGAACCAGGAAGACTCCGAGCTTCATGACCGCCTCCGTTCCAGGCCGGTCGACGCCGGCTTCGAGCATCCTAGTCGGCCGTTCCCGAGCGCGCGACCGGTCTGCCTTCGGACGCGACCCACCAGGGCGGTCCGGGCCGCGCCGCCGGCGACTGCAACGCCGGGGCCCCGTACAATGCCTGCACCCGCGTGACCGCCGCGCCCCGAGTGGCGGCCCTGGAGGAGTCCGACTGTATGACCGCCCCAAGCGTCAGGTTTACCGATGAACGCCTGGCCAACGGCCTGCGCCTGATCGTCTCGGAGGATCATCTGGCGCCGGTCGTGGCGGTCAACATCTGGTACAACGTCGGCTCCAAGCACGAGGTCGCCGGCAAGACCGGCTTCGCCCACCTCTTCGAACACGTCATGTTCCAGGGCTCCGGCCACGTCGCCAAGGCCGAGCACATGGCCCTGGTCCAGGCCGCGGGCGGAACGCTGAACGGCACAACCTTCTTCGACCGGACCAACTACTTCGAGACCATGCCGAGCCACCAGCTCGAGTTGGCGCTGTGGCTGGAAGCCGACCGGATGGCGACCCTGCTCGATGCCCTGAACCAGGAGAACCTGGACAATCAGCGCGACGTGGTCAAGAACGAGAAGCGCTCGTCGTACGACAACCGGCCCTACGGGGACTGGTTTCACAAGCTGCACGAGCACCTCTTCCCGCCGGAGCATCCCTACCACCACCCCGTGATCGGGTCCATGGAGGATCTGGACGCGGCCTCGATCGAGGACGTGGCGGCCTTCTTCCGGACCTACTACGCGCCCAACAACGCGGTCCTGTCCATCGTCGGCGACGTGGATCCGGCCCAGGCGCGGGAATGGGTCGAGCGGTACTTCGGCGAGATACCGGCGCACCCGGGGATCCCGGCGCTCGGCGACACGAGCGTCCCGCCCATCCTGGGAGCGGAGGCGCGCGAGGTGGTCGAGGACCAGGTGCCGTTGCCGCGCCACTTCTTCGGGTTTCGGGCGCCGGTCATGGGCGACCCCCGCTTCGACGCGCTCGAGGTCGCCTCTCACATACTCGCCGGCGGCAAGGGCAGCCGCCTCTACCGGCGACTCGTCCGCGAGGACCGGATCGCCCAGGACGTTGCGTTCTTCTCGCTGGGCTTGATCGGCGGAGCCTCCATAGTCGCGGGCCAGGCGACGGTTCGACCCGGCGTGGACCCGGCGGTGGTGGAGAGGGTCTTCGAGGAGGAGCTGGAGCGTCTGGGACGGGAGCCGGTCACCGAAGACGAGCTGGCCCGAGCTCGCGCCCTGATCGAGACATACGAGCTGGAGGCTCTCCAGAGGGTCGACGAGCGGGCCGACCGGTTGTCCATGTACGCCACCTTGCTGAACGACCCGGACATGATCAACCGCCAGCTGGACCGCTATCTGGCGGTCGGTGCGGCGGAGATCCAGGCCGCGGCCGCGGAGGTGCTGAGACCGGAGAACCGGGTCGTGCTGACATACGTGCCCGCGGCGCACGCTCCGGCCGCCACGACGGACGAGGAGACGGCGGCATGACACTCGAAGAGATCCTGGCGGTACGTCCGTCGGCGGGTCAGCCGCGCCGCTACGACTTCCCCGGCTTCGAACGGATGGTTCTTCCGTCGGGCATGCAGGTCCTCACCGTGAACGTGCCCGGCAGGCCGCTCGTGTCGGCCAACCTGGTCGTTCGGAGAGGTGCCGGCGACGAGCCGGCCGGCGTGGCCGGGGCGACTGTTCTGGCGGCCCGGGCGATGTCGGAGGGGACGGAACGGTATCCCGGAGTGGAGCTGATCGAGGCCGCCGAGAGGCTCGGCGCCACGCTCCACGTCGATGCCAGCTGGGATGCCCTCGTGGTGGCCGTCGAGGTCTCGGCAAGCCGTCTGGGCGCGGCCCTGGAGCTGCTCGCCGAGCTTGCGGAGAAGCCCACATTCCCCGAACCGGACGTGGCCCGCCTTCGCGACGAGAGGCTCAACGACCTGCTGCAGGTCAAGGCGGACCCGCGCCGTCGCGCGGAACAGGCCTTCGCCGCGACGATCTACACGGCCGACTCGCCCTACGCGAGGCCGGCCGCCGGAGACGAGACGACGGTCCCGAATCTGACCCCGGACGTCCTGCGGCAGGTCCATCGAACCGTGCTCGATCCGGCCGCGACGGCCGTCGTCATTGGCGGCGACCTGGCCGGACTGGATGTGCCTCGAATGATCCAGGGAGTGCTCGGATCGTTCGGCTCCGGTTCCGGCAGCGGGTCCGGTTCCGGCAGCGGGTCCGGTTCCGGCTCAGACGCCCCGGCGGGCGCGCGGGCGCCCCGGGCCGATTCGGCCGTGGATCGCCCGATCGTTCGCTTCTACCATCGCCCCGGCTCCGTCCAGACCGAGCTGCGGATCGGCCACGTGGGGCTGCCGCGCCGCGTGCCGGACTTCCATTCCGTGCAGGTCATGAGCGCGATCCTGGGCGGCCTCTTTAACTCGCGTCTCCAGATGAACCTGCGCGAGGACAAGGGCTACACCTATGGAGTCGGAGCGGGGTTCGAGATGCGCCGAGGCGCCGGCCCGTTCTCGGTGCGGACGGCAGTGCAGACCGCGGCCACCGTGCCGGGCATCGTGGAGTCGCTGGCGGAGCTGCGCCGGATCCGGGACACGCAGGTGACTCCGGCCGAGCTCGCCGCGGCGTGCGACTACCTCGTCGGCGTCTTCCCGCTGCGGTTCGAGACGCCGGGTGCCGTGGTTGCGGCTCTGGGTGGGCTGTTCGTCCAGGAGCTTCCCGACGACGAGCTGACCCGCTATCGCCGGGAGATCGAGTCCGTCACGATCGAAAGCGTCCAGCAGGCGGCGCGGGACCACATCGACCTCGACCGAATCGCGATCGTCGCCGTGGGGGACGCGGACGCTGTCGGAGCCGAGCTGGAGGCGGCGGCGTTCGGCGAGCTCCAGGTTGTCAACGAGGACGTGCCGTCCGAACCCGGTGAGACCGAGGAGGGGCCCGAGTGATCGTCGTGGTAGGGCATCCGGCCTACGCCGATTCGCCGGACTGCGACGGATGTGCCGGCGGTCTGGCCGTCGAGATCGCGTCGGCTGCCAGGAGCCGGGGTGCCGAAGTCGAACTGGTCGGCAAGGTGGGCAACGACGGGGCGGGGGATTCCGTCGTGGTGGCTCTGGGCCGTCTCGGAATCGGCCACGCGGCGCTGCTTCGCGACCCCGCCCGGCCGACTCCCGTTCTTGCGCCCGCGGCCCCGGACGACGGCGCCGCGGACGTTGACCTCGAGGGCCCGGCGGCGCGGTTGCTGCCGGAAGACCCCGACGCGCGGCCGAGCCTCGACGGCGCCGACGTGGAACTGGCGCTTCACTTCCTGCCCCAGGCCGGCGTGATCGTCCTCGCCGACGCCATGGCCGAAGCCGCTACCGCCGCCGGAGTGGAGGGCGCGGCCTTCTCGAGCGCCCGCCTCGTGGTCGTGGTCCCGGCCGGAGCCGCAGCGCCTCTCGTGCCGGCCGAGGCGGTCGTCCTGGAGGCGCCGGCCGACGACGACGGTTCGTTCGGACGGCTGGTCGGCGTCTTCGCCGGGGCCCTCGACGCCGGGGTCGATCCGGCCGCGGCCTTCGCGGAAGCGGTTTCGGCCTCGGGCTGGGAGCGGACCGTCGAGTAGCCCGCGACGCGGGGTCCTCGAGCGGGTGTTGCCGGACGTCCCACGGGGAACCGTCCGCATCCTGTAGAGTGCCGGGCTATGGACCGCGCCACAGACGGGCTCAACAACGCCGGGGCGACTTCGCTTCCGCCGGGATTCGATCCCTCCGCCCGGGGGCCGCTCGACCGATCGACGGCGGCAGCCCTGCTGACGCGGGCGGACGACCTGATGGAGCAGAGCGAGCCGGAGCATGCCCTGGCGCTCTACTCCAGGGTGATCGGCACGGCCGACCGCGACGTTTCGGCGGCGGGCTGCTACGGCTCCGGCAACGCGCTCTACCGGCTCGACCGCGAGGCGGAGGCGCGCCAGGCCTGGGAGCGAGCGACGAGCCTGGGCGAGACGCCCGTGGCCTACCGGGCGTGGCGCCAGATCGCCGCCGCCAGGGTCCGCGAGGGCGACCTTCGCGGCGCGGTCGACGCTTATCGCGAGTGCGAGAAGCGCGCCCCGAGGCAGGACCAGGCGGAGATCGCCTCGCGGCTGGGCTGGCTCAACAAGGAGATGGGGAACGCGGGGGCGGCCCAGCGTTACTTCGCCCGCAGCCGCGGCGACACGAAACCGCCGTTCATGACGTACCTGATGATCGCCGTGACCGCCGTGACCTCGCTTGTGGCGATGTCAGGCGCGGTTACCGCGCAGGGCTACCTCGACCCCGGGTCGCTCGAGGGGCAGCTGGCGCTTCACCCGCTGTTCGTGGCACACGGCGACCTTTATCGCCTGCTTTCGGTCACGCTCGTCCACGATCCGACCGACATCCTGCACCTGCTCTTCAACATGTACGCTCTCTGGTTCGCCGGTCAGCTGGTCGAACGGATGTACGGGTCCTGGCGGATGCTGCTCCTGTACGCGGTCTGCGGGGTTGCCGCCAGCGCGACGAGCTACGCCTTCGGGCCGGGCGGCTGGAGCGTGGGAGCGTCCGGGGCGATCTTCGGCTTGTTCGGCATCGTGCTGGTCGCCACGCGTTTACACCATGCCATCCTCGACGCCAGGTCCCGGGCGATCGCGGCGCAGGTGGGAATCCTGATCGTCCTGAACCTGCTGATCGGATTCACAGGCGTCCTGAACGTCGACAACTTCGCCCATGTCGGCGGACTCGTGGCGGGGTTGTGGCTTGCCGTAGTCCTGCCGCCGGGACAGGTCCAGACACTGGCGTCGGCATGGCAATCGACTCGGAGCCGGTCGCGGGTCGCGACCATGGCGCTGCAAATCGTCGGGGTGGTGGCGCTGCTCGCCGTCGTCGGCGGGGTCGTCGTCTACGGCACGAACCGCTGGCAGGCGGACCCGGGCTACCGCTACCTGTACCCCGACGGGGCTGTGCCGGCCGCGCACTCGACGATCGCCGGGCTAGTGCCCGATCCGGTCGCCGGGGTCGTCGTCGAGATCGACGTCGCCGTTGGAGCTCGGGCCACTCGCTGAGCCGGGTCAGGCCAGGTCGTCGCGCCAGCCGAAGCGGTCGAGCACGCGGTACATGTTCCGCCGGTTGAATCGCGAGCGGTCGGGGGGCCAGGCGACGGCTTCGCGCTCCAGTGGGAGCTGGAGGCGAACCGCGCTACGTGGAGCCGGCAGATCCACCTCGGGTGCCTCGGCGGCGGCCGTCGATTCGTCCGCCTGGTCGCGGTCGCCCGAGTCGCCGTCGTTCTGTTCGGTGCCGTTCGACTCGCCGGGTTCGGATTCGTCGTTGCCAGCGGACTCGGGATCCGCGCCGGCCCGAAGGCGCAGCGTCCACCACACGTCCAGCCAGGCCGGAGTCAGGAAGCGCTCGTCGAGCGGGCCGAGCGCTCCGTAGTCGGAGCGGCGAAAGGCCAACCAGGAGCCCTCGAGGGCAACAACCTCCGCGGTGTCCCGGGAGGAAGCCAGGCCCGTGTCCGCCGGCCCGGCCGCGCGGGCCGCCTGGCGCGCTCCGGCAATGTCGCTCCCGAGGTCGCCGAGGCGTCGCAGCGAACCCGGACGCAGCGGTCCCGCTTCCGTCGAAACCACCCCGAAGCCCCCGGCGGCCGCGACCGTGGGATCGTGGAGCGCGGCCGCCAGAGGGCCCATCGCGTTGCCGGTGGGCCGGGCCGTGGCGTTGGCGAGCAGCACGAGTTCGCCCGTGGCGCGGCGCAGACCGATGTTCAGCGCCGCGGCGTACCCCAGCCGGGCCGAGGTTCGGAGCACCTCCGGGTCGCGCCCGCCGATGGGGGAGCGGTCCGGCGCCCCGGGGCGAAGGGCCGCGGACTGGGAGTCGCTCGGGTCGTTGGCCACGACCACGACCTGGGTTTCGCCGGGGGCATGGGCACGCAGGGCCGCAAGTAGCCGCGAGACCTGCTCGGGGGCTTCGGACGCGACGACCACCACCGTCCAGGCCGTCGTGGCCGGCTCGTCGAGGAGCGACTCCACGGCCGACGCGGAGCCGTACCTCAATTCACCGTCCACCTGGACCGCGGGGGGCGCGGCCGGGCTGACGCTGGTGCGGTTGCCTCGGTCGACGATCCGCCAGCCGGCGGCCTCGATCTGGGCCTTGATGGCATCGGCGCGCGGCCAGTCCTGCCGGGTCCGGGCCTCGGTCCGCTCGCGGACGAGGTGCGTGATCTCTGGCGGAGGGCCGGGCGGGGGAGTCGAGTCGCTCACCGGACGAAGGATAGCGGCGAACCGGCATCCACCGTCGCGGCGGCCGCGACCGGCGGGCGGCTGCGACCGGCGGGCGGCTGCCCAACCGTAAGCGCGGCGATGGGGCGAAACGACCCGCCGCCGGTAGCGCCGCCACCACGGCGCCGCGCTACTCCGCGGCAGCCTCGGCCGGCCCGGACGGCTTCGTGACCGACATTGCCGGCACGATAGGCATCAGCACCGAGACGCGGGCTCCGTGGGGCGCGACGTTCTCGGCCCAGGCTTCCCCGCCGTGGGCCCGGGCCATCTCGCGGACGATCGCCAGGCCCAGCCCCGAGCCGCTGCCGCTGCGCGAGGGATCGGCGCGGAAGAATCGCTCGAACACCTTCTCGGTCGTTCCCGGCGGGAACCCCGGTCCGTCGTCGGTGACGCTCATCGAGATGCCGGGCGCTCGGCCCGGAAGCGTCAGAGCCGCCGCGCGCAACCATACGTGGCCGCCCTTCGGAAGAACCGACAGCGCGTTGTCGACAAGGTTCTGGAGGATTCTCTCGACCGCCAGTCGATCGCCGGTGAACGTCAGCTCGGGGTCGCCGGGGACGGAGCCGGTCACCTCGACGGACACGCCCTGGGTGGCCGCCGGACCCTCGAACCGGGTGGCGGCCTCGGCGATCAGCTTCGTCGCGTCGAGGATCTCGGGGCGAAGCGCCGCTGGCCCGTCGCGCAGCCTCTCGACGACGCCCAGCTCGCCGACCAGCCTATCCAGTCGTTGCGCCTCCTCGGCGATCGTTCGAGCCGCCGCGGCGGCCCGATCGCCTGATGCCGTGCCGTCGGCGATGGCCTCGGCGAAACCTCCGATGCTCGTCAGCGGCGTCCGCAGGTCGTGGCGCAGGTTGGCGAGCATCTGCGTCTCCTCGTGCCGGGTCGAGGCCAGCTCGTGGGCCATGGCGTTGAAGCGCTCGGTCAGGACCTGGACCTCGCTCGGACCCTCGAGCGGCAGCGGCTCCTCCGTCGTGCTGCGCGGCAGTTCGCCGGCCGCCGTCGCCAGACGTTTCATCGGACCGGTGATCGATCGCGAGAGCAGCCAGGCGATCGGGATGCCGAGGACGATCAGGACGAGGACGATCACGAGCAGAGCCCGCAGCATGTCGCCCAGGGCTTGCCGGGTGGCACTATTCGGCATCGCGAAGACGAAGGTCCAGCCGCGCGTGCCGGCCGGATCCGGCGCCACGTACACGTAGCCGTTGCCGGTGGAAACGCCCTGGCTAGGAAGCGTCAGCGAGGGCGGAGTGCCGACGACGGCACGGATTTTGCCGGCCGGTCCCTGGACCAGGACATAGCCGCCGTCGGCAACGATCGGCGCCGCCAGGTCGCTGACCGTGGCATCCCACTGGCTCTGCGGTTCGAGGTTGACGGCGTATTCGACTCCGACCGCCCGCGCCCCCAGGTCCTGCTTGATCTCGTCCTCGTGGATGTTCCGCAGCTCCACGAACATCGTGACCGCGATGGCCGCGAGCAGCGCCAGCGACAGGCCGACGAAGGCGAGCATGATCCGGCCGCCGAGGCCGCGAGGCCGCACCTCAGGCCGCGCCCGGGTCAGGCGGCTGCGCCGGCGTAGCCGCCCCTCGGGCCGGAGGCACCAGGCGGTAGCCGATGCCTCGGACCGTCTCCACCTGCGGTCCGTCGTCGCCGAGCTTCTTGCGGACCTCCGCCACGTGGACGTCCACCGTTCGGGTCTCGCCCGGGAAGTCCGTGCCCCAGACATCTTCCAGCAAGGCGTCCCGGCTCAGGACGACGCCCGGGTCCCTGGCCAGCGCCGCAAGCAGGTCGAACTCGCGGGCCCGGAGGTCGAGCCGCCGGTCGCCGACCGAGGCCTCTCGCCGGCGCGGGTCGATGCGCAGGCTGCCGACCTGGATGGGCCGCCCGCCCTTGGCCGTGACGTCGGTCCGCCGCAGGATCGCCTTGACGCGGGCCACCAGCGCCCGGGGATTGAACGGCTTCGTGACGTAGTCGTCGGCGCCCAGCTCGAGGCCGACGATGGCGTCGATGTCCTCGGATCTGGCCGTCAGCATGAGAATCGGGACGTCTCCGCGGCGCCGCAGTTCGCGGCAGACCTCGAAGCCGTCCATCTTGGGGAGCATCAGGTCCAGGACGACGAGGTCGGGATCGCTGCGCTCGTACTGGACGAGGGCGGCCTCGCCGTCTCCGGCGGCGACCACGTTGAAGCCCTCTTTCTCCAGGTACAGCCGCACCAGCTCGACGATGTTGCGCTCGTCGTCGACGACGAGGACGGTCTTCATTCGCGGAGCATACGTCGGCTGATGCGGGCGCCGTCGAGCCTGTGTAAGCGGGTTGTAAGAAGGGACTCCGGCGCGCCGGCAGGTCCGCTCCCGCGCCGTTCCGGATACGATGGCGGGGCCGCGACCTGCGGCAGCCACGGTTCACCGCACGCCAGGCCGGCTCTCCCCGGGAGGAACGATGCATCTGTCAGGAGAAACCGAGATCGCGGCCAGCCGCCAGCGCGTCTGGGACACCGTCAGCAACCCCCATCGCGCGGCCGCCTCGAATTCCTCGGGCCAGGCCCAGATAGAGAAGATCGACGACCGCCACTACAAGATCACCGTCTCGGCGCCCGGCGCGATGATGCCGATGAACTTCGTCATGGACCTTCAGCTGACCGACGTCGAGGCGCCATCGCGGCTGGCCGCGGCCATCGAGGGACAGGTCATGGGCGGGCCGGTCAACGGCACCGGCTCGATCGACCTGGCGGAGCTCGGACCCAAGCTGACCCGCCTGAACTGGGTCGCCGACGCCACGCTCGGCGGAATGCTGGGCAGTTTCGAGGGCATGATCCAGGCGCCGATGCAGCAGTCCGCCGACAAAGCCTTCGCCTCCCTCAAAGAGCGCCTCGAGGCCGAGGAAGCCGCCGCCGGGGCGTAGTCCGCGCCGGCCGGGAGATGTGGTGCCGCCCCGATTACTGGCGGGTGTAGGTTCCCGTCAGCCCGGTCTGGCCCAGGATCCGAATCGTCAGTGCGGTGCGCACCTGGGCGGCCGACGGGTTTCCGCTCAGGCCGAGTCTGGCCGAGAGCGCCCACAGCGTGAAGCGGTAGCGGTGCGTGCCGGAGGGCGGGCAGGGCCCGCCGTAGCCGGTCCGCCCGAAGTCGTTGCGGCCCTGCGGCGGGGCGTCCGTTGGCCCCAGGCCCTCGGGCAACGAGCCGCCGGCCCCGCCCGGGATGTCATAGACGACCCAGTGGATGAAACCCCTCGCGTCGGGGTCGTCGACGATCAGCGCGAACGAGACGGTTCCCTGCGGAGCGCCCTGCCAGTTCAACGCCGGCGAGACGTTCGCGCCGTCGCAGGAGTGGCGAGCCGGGATCGCGCCTCCTTCGGGGAAGCTCGGGCTCGAAAGGACAAAACCAGGCATGGCCGTCTCCTGACTGAGTCGACTCCCATTTGGGCCTAGTCCGCCGACGATGTCGCCGCCGTCGAGCGTGCTGCGCGGACCAGGCCGGAACCAGCGCGACCCCGCACGCCGGGGCCGGCGTTCGGATGCTGCCCATCGAGCTCAGGATGGGTCGGAGGGGCGCGCGGGTCAAGGCCCTTCGCCTCTCGCCGGTCGGCGTTCTCCGCTGGATTGGTCGCTGACATCGAGGACGACTCCAGTTGCCGGTTCCCAGGCCGCGGCGCACGATCTATCCGACCCGCTTCAACTTGCCGGTGCGCTTGGCGTAGCGTTCGGCCTGGCCGAAGCCCCAGATCCCAACCGGAATGAAGACGAACGCCATCACCAGCAGCGGCCACAGATCGGGCAGGAGCTGGCCGACGGACTCCCCGTCGATGAGCGATCGCCGCACCGCGTCGAGCACGTAGGTAGCCGGCGAGATGCGCGATATGAGCTGCATCCAGCCCGGCAGCACGGTCGTCGGGTAGTAGACGCCGCTGACGAGCAGCAGGCACGACTGCAGGACGAAGACCATCTGCGAGCCGCGCTCGACCGACATCATCGGCAGGATCGCCGCGAGCATGCCGATGCCGATGAAGCTGGCCGAACCGACGGCCATGAACAGCGCCGCCGCGCCCAGGTCCGCGTGTCCGATGTCGAGCGAGAAGAAGAGCGCGAGGACGATGAGCAGGATCGTCGTGTGGATGAGGCCGTAGACGACCGCGTACAGCGCCGATCCCAGGAGCTGCACCGAGCGCCTGACGGGCGCCATCATCGTGTACTCGAGCGTGCCCTCCCAGCGCTCCCAGGTGATCGTGTCGCCGATCGACTGGAAGACCACGGAAAGGTAGTTCCAGAAGACCGCGCCCACGACGAGGAGCATCAGCAGTCGCTGACTTCCCACGGACGCGCCGATCAGCGAGACCGACAGCGCGCCGGCGACGGCGTAGACCATGAAGGCCGCTTCCCAGCCGAAGTAGCGCTTTGTGAGATTGAAGTTGCGTTCGACGAAGGCGTAGCTGGCACGAGCTTCGCGATTGAGTGCGATCACGGTTGCGTCTCCTCGTGGCGAACCCGCAGGCATGGGTTCGCGGGGCGTCGCCGCCCGGCGACGGCCCGACTCCGCCGATCTGGGATCGGCTTCGTGGGCTCAGCGCCGGGCGGCAAGCTGGAGTGGGCCGTCGGCCGCGAGCATCGACCCGATCTGGATCAAGCCGTGGCCTACCCGGTTGCGGAGAGAGCGTCGAGGCGTCGGAGCCGGGCCGTAGAGCCGGAGCTGCAGCCTCCTCTCGATCTCACGCTGCCGCTGGTTGTGGATGTCTCTGGCGATCTGGTGCGTGAACAACGGAGTTTCCCTTTCGGAAGTGATGAGCAAGTTGGCGCGGCCGCGGGCCGGCGAGGTGCGCCGTCCGATGGAAGTCATCTGGCGCCCCTAGTCGGCCTGGTCCGTTTCGCCCTCTTCGAGGTCGTCGTCGAGGGAGCGGCCTGTGTACTTCATGAACACGCTTTCGAGCGTCGGCTCGACGCCGGTCGTCGATCGCGATGTCGGCCTTGAGCCGCTCCGGCGTTCCTTCCGCCGTGAGCCGGCCTCCGGCCAGGATTCCGATTCGCCCGCACAGCCGATCCGCCTCCGTGAGGTCGTGCGTTGTCAGGACGATCGTGGCGTCGTGGTCGGCCTGGAGCTCCTCGATGAAGGCCTGGACGTCGAGCTTGGAGCGCGGGTCCAGGCCGGTCGTAGGCTCGTCCAGCAGCAGGAGCGTCGGGCTCGTCAGGAGGGCCCTGGCGATGGCGACCTTCTGCTGCATGCCCCGGCTCATCTGTTCGACGGGCCGGTTCATCCGCTTCTCGCCGATGCCGAGCCGGGCCATGATTCGGACCGCCTCCCGGCGAGCCCGTCGCGCGTCCAGGCCGTACAGCCGGGCCGCGAACGAGAGGTTCTCGGCGGGCGAGAGCTTCTTGAAGAAGGCGGCGTCGACGCTGACCCTGTTGATCAGCCTCTTGACCGCCATCTCCTCGCGGGCAAGGTCGTGCCCGAAGACCTCGACCCGTCCCTCGTCGAGCGTCAGCAGCCCGCTGACGAGACGGATGAACGTGGACTTGCCGCTGCCGTTGGCTCCGAGCAGGCCGTAGATCTCGCCTCTCTCCATGCGGATCGAGACGTCGTCCACGGCCATCACCGGCGGCTTGCGCCGGTCGACCTTGAATCGCTTGGTGGCGTGCTCCACGAGGAGCGCGGCCGGTCTGGCCGGCAAAGCCCTTACTGCGGCCCGGCCGATCGCCGGCGTCTGAGTCGATTCGAGAACCGCGATGCTCATGTCACCTCCCTTGGGAGTGGGGCTCGCGGGAACGGAGAACCGCGAGCGGAGTGGGGAAGCGGGATGGGCTCGCGGCTCGCCCTCGAGGCATCGCGCCTGCGGAGGGCATCAAAAAAGCCGGGGGCCCGATCTGGCCCACGGCTCAGAGGTTCATCCGGCGGCTCTACCGCCTGGCTCTACCTCTCGGTGGGCGCAGATCTCCCGTGCGCAGCCTTATCGCCGTTCGCAAGAACGGTGAACGGCGCGCCCTTGAAGCGATTGCAGCTCACCTGGCTACCTCAATAGCGGCTGCCGAATTGGCAGGGCCGGCGACATAGACGGAAGAGGGTCTTCCTGTGTCAATCCTAGTACGCCCGATGACGTTGATCGGATCACCCGGCTATGTTGCGGCGGGCAAGCGGCTTGGGACCGCGGCGGGTCGGCTGCTCTCCCGAACGATCAACTCCGGCGCCAGAAGGTTGGGCTCGGGATCGGGTTCCGGTCCGCTGCGGGCAGGGCGACGCGACCCTTCGATCAGTCGGTCGATCGTCTTGGCGGCCAGTACCCCCGCATCCCAGAGTGGCTGATGTACGGTCGTGAGGGGCGGCCAGTAGTGCGGAGCCTCGGCGACGTCGTCGACCCCGATGACGGAGATGTCATCGGGAATGCGGCGGCCGATCCTGTGCGCCCCGTGCATCAGTCCCATGGCCATCTGATCGTTGCAGGCGAATACGGCGTCGATGTCCGGGCAGGCCTCGATCAGGCGATAGAGGGCCTGCTCGCCGCTCGCCGCGTTCCAGTCACCTTCGACGACGAGGCTCGGCTCGACCTCCCGCCCGTATGCCAGGAGGGTCTGGCGCCAGCCGGCCTCGCGCTCCTGCGCCTCCCACCAGGTCGATGGGCCGGTGACGATGCCCACGTGCCGGGCGCCGCCCGCGAGCAGATGCTCGGTGGCCAGACGTCCGATGGCCGCGTTGTCGATGGTGATAGAAGGCAGGTTGGGTGGACTGGTCCTCCCACCTACCACGATGATCGGCACGAGAAGGTCGGTTGCTCGAGAGCGGAGCCAGTCTCGGTTGCCGCCCATCTCCGGGATGGTCCAGACGATGCCGTCCACCTGGCGTGCCGACAGGCTCGAGAGCAGCTTGCCCACGTCGCTTGTCTCGGGTTCCAGGACCAGGTTCAGCATGATCGCGTACCCGAGCTCGGCCGCCTGGCGCTCGATCGCCGTCAGCACGCGCGACGGGCCGAAGTAGTCGAGACCGTAGGCGACCACGCCTAGCACGTGGCTGCGGCCCTGGGTGAGGCTGCGGGCCAGGATGTTCGGGGCGTATCCGGTCTCGCGGATGACCTCCTGGACGCGCTGAAACGTCTCTGGCGCCACGTCGGGCCGGTTGTTCAGCACGCGCGAGACGGTCTGTGCTGAAACGCCGGCCACCGCGGCGACTTCCCTGATCGTCAGGTGTCTTCGTTGTGCCATCGGACGGTCCATCCCGATTGCTAGTGAGCTTGCCCTCCGGCACGCGGCCGGCTTCTCTCAGCGGGTCTTCTCTCGTTGACCGGCCACAGACCGCAAGATACACTGTGACCGGTCCCGTTACCGATCCCGTTACCGTTACCGTGCCGGTCAGGGAACAATAGCGCCGGCGGGATAGGTCGGCAAGGTCGGCCATCGGCCGTGGAGTGGCGGTGATTTCCGGACGTTCGAGCGACCGAGATCGCTCGCGGCCGGCCGGAACTCGAATGGCGCCCAACATGGGCTGAGAGATAGCTGGGAGTGGTCGAGTTGAAGGCGTTGGGCGAATTCGAGGTCTGGTTCGTGACGGGGAGCCAGGACCTGTACGGTGAGGAGACACTTCGGCAGGTTGCCGAGAACTCAGGAAAGATCGCCGCCGGGCTCGACGCGGCCGAGGCGATCCCGGTTCGGGTGGTCTGGAAACCCGTGGTTAAGAACCCGGAGGCGATCCTGGCGACGTGTCTCGAGGCGAACTTAACGGACGCGTGCGTCGGCGTCATCGCCTGGATGCACACATTCTCCCCGGCGAAGATGTGGATCGCCGGCCTGCAGGCCCTCTCGAAACCGCTCCTCCACCTACACACGCAGTTCAACCGCGATCTCCCCTGGGGCGAGATCGACATGGACTTCATGAACCTGAACCAGGCCGCGCACGGCGACCGCGAGTTCGCCCACATCGAGGCCAGGTTGGGCCTGGCTCGGAAGACCGTCGCCGGCCACTGGCAGGACGGCGAGGTCCAGGATCGGATCGGAAGCTGGTGCCGGGCCGCCTGCGGGCTGCATGAGGCCCGCCATCTGCGGCTGGCCCGCTTCGGCGACAACATGCGCAACGTGGCGGTCACCGAGGGCGACAAGGTCTCCGCGCAGATGCAGTTCGGCTTCACCGTCAACGGGTTTGGCGTGGGCGACCTCAGCGATGGCGTCCGCGCGGTGGCTGGCACGAAGGTGGACGACCTGGTTTCCGTCTACGAGGCGACATACGACGTCGCACCCTCTCTGCGAGCCGGCGGGGCCGACCGCGAGGCACTGCGGGAGGCGGCGCGGATCGAGATCGCGCTGCGCGAGTTCATGACCGAGGGCGGATTCGGCGCTATCACCGACACATTCGAGAACCTCGACGGGCTCAAGCAGCTGCCCGGGATCGCCGCACAGCGGCTGATGGCCGACGGCTACGGGTTCGGGGCCGAAGGCGACTGGAAGACCGCCGTAATGGTTCGGCTGGTGAAGGTCATGGCCAGGGGCCTCCCGGGCGGGACCTCGTTCATGGAGGACTACACCTACCACCTCGACCCGGCCGGGCCCCGTGTGCTCGGCGCCCACATGCTCGAGGTCTGCCCGTCGATCGCGGACGAGAAGGTGTCATGCGAGATTCACCCGCTTTCCATCGGGGGCCGGAGCGATCCAGTCCGGCTGGTCTTCGACGCGGGAACGGGCCCGGCGATCGTTGCCGCGCTGATGGACATGGGCGACAGGTTCCGCATCGTCGCCAACGAGATCGATCTCGTGCCGCCGGCGAAGCCCATGGTCAGGTTGCCGGTCGGGCGGGCCGTGTGGAAGCCGCGCCCTGACTTCGCCACGGCGACGGAGAGCTGGTTGATGGCCGGCGGCTCTCACCACACCGTGCTGAGCCGGGCGGTGGGTGCCCAGACGATCGCGGACTTCGCCGAGATGGCCGGCTGCGAGTTTCTTCTCATAGGCGGCGATACCACGGCCGCGGGCTTCAAGAAGGAGCTCCGCTGGAACGAGGCCTATTACCATCTGGCCCGAGGCCTGCGGTAGCGGAGCCTCGGCGGCCCAGGAGGCGCAGCCCGCTCGGGATTGGAGGAAGGCATCTTGCCGCTGATGCTCCCTGATCTCAGGGAACAGGTCTGTCGCGCGAATCTGTCGCTGGTGCGCGACGGCCTCGTCACACTTTCTTTCGGCAACGCGAGCGGCGTGGATCGAGACGCCGGCGTACTCGTCATCAAGCCCAGCGGCGTGCCCTATGACGAGCTCCGGCCCGAGGATCTGGTCGTCGTGTCTCTCGAAGACGGACGCGTCGTCGAAGGCGAGCTGAGGCCGTCCTCGGACACGCCCACGCACCTGCGCCTGTACCGCCGGTTCGAGGCCATCGGCGGCGTCGTCCACACCCACTCGATCAACGCGACGGCCTGGGCGCAGGCCGGCCGGTCGATCCCACCCCTTGGGACCACCCACGCGGACCACTTCCACGGAGCCGGTGCCGGTGACGCGGCAGATGACCGCGGCCGAAGTGGCCGGCGAGTACGAAGCCGAAACCGGAGCGGTGATCGTCGAGACGCTCGAGCATCTCGGGCTGAGCGCCGCCGAGATGCCCGCCGTCCTCGTGGCTTCGCATGGCCCGTTCACCTGGGGCCGGGACGCGAGAGACGCCGCCGAGAACGCGACAGCGCTCGAGGCCGTGGCCGCGATGGCGGCCCAGACGCTCGCCCTGAACCGCACCGCCGGGCCGATGGCCGACTACCTGCTGGAACGCCATTTCCGGCGCAAGCACGGACCGAGCGCCTACTACGGGCAGCGGCGCCGATGAGCGCCTGACCGCAGGCAGGGGAGTGGCATCGTTGGACCGGAGGAAGTTGAGTGTCTGAGCCTCGCTACACGATCGGGGTCGACTTCGGGACCGAGTCGGCGCGCGCCGTGCTGGTCGACCTGGCGGCCGGTCGAGAGCTGGCCGTGGACGTCTACAGGTACCGCAACGGCGTCATCGACGAGCGTTTGCCCGCCCCGGACGGCGACGTGCTCCTGCGCCCCGACTGGGCTCTCCAGGATCCGAACGACTACCTCGAGACCTTCAAGCGGGCGGTGCCGGGAGCGGTCGCGAAGGCGGGCATCGATCCCGCCGCCGTCATCGGGATCGGGATCGACTTCACCGCCTGCACCATGCTGCCGACCACGGCCGACGGCATGCCGCTGTGCTTCCTGGAGCGCTATCGCCGCGAGCCGCACGCATGGGTGAAGCTGTGGAAGCATCACGCCGCCCAGCCCGAAGCCGACGATGTAAATCGCGTGGCCGCCGAGATGGGGGAGAGCTGGCTCGCTCGCTACGGCGGCAAGATCTCGTCCGAATGGTTCTTCCCGAAGGCTCTGCAGATTCTGCGTGAGGCCCCCGAGGTCTATCGAGCCGCCGACCGCCTGATCGAGGCCGCCGACTGGGTCGTGTGGCAGCTCACGGGCGTCGAGAGCCGCAACAACTGCACCGCCGGATACAAGGCGATCTGGTCGGACGAGGATGGCTTCCCCCGGCGCGAGTTCTTCGCCGCGCTGGATCCCGAGTTCGCCGACGTCGTCGACTCGAAGATGTCGCGGACGATCGTCCGTCTGGGCGAGGTCGCCGGGCGCCTGACCGAGCGAGCGGCCGGGTGGACGGGTTTGCGCCCCGGTATCGCGGTTGCCGTCGCCAACGTGGACGCTCACGTCTCCGCCCCCGCGGCGACGGTGACCGGCGTGGGCACGCTCGTGGCGATCATGGGCACGAGCACCTGCCACATCGTCCTCTCGGACGCCGCGCCGATCATCCCGGGAGCCTGCGGCGTCGTCCGGGACGGGGTCGTCCCAGGGCTCTTCGGCTACGAGGCGGGCCAGTCGGCGGTGGGCGACATCTTCGCCTGGTTCGTCGACAACTGCGTGCCGCCGCTCTACCGGGATCGCGCCCGGGAGCGCGGGGTGAGCGTTCACGAAATCCTCGAAGAAGACGCGGCCGCGCTCAGGCCCGGCCAATCCGGTCTGCTGGCCCTCGACTGGTGGAACGGCAACCGCTCCGTGCTCGTGGACGCGGATCTTGCCGGCGTGCTCCTGGGAATGACCCTCGCCACCACCGCCCCGGAGATCTACAGGGCTCTGATCGAGGCCACCGCGTTTGGGACGCGCGTGATCATCGACGCGTTCGAGCGAGGCGGCGTTCGGATCGACAGCGTCGTCGCCTGCGGCGGGCTGCCGGAGCGCAATCGGCTGCTGATGCAGATCTACGCCGACGTGACCGGTCGCACATTCCGGATCGCGGCCTCGGCGCAGACCCCGGCCCTCGGGTCGGCCATGTTCGCGGCCGTCGCGGCCGGACCCGAGGCCGGAGGCTACGCGACGATCGAGGCGGCGGCCACGCGGATGGCGAGGCTTCGCGACGAGGCCTTCGAGCCGATCGAAGCCCACCGCGAAACGTACGACCTGCTCTATGCCGAGTACGTGCGCCTGCACGATCTATTCGGGCGTGGCGGCGATCCGGCGCTGAAGACGCTCAAGAAGCTTCGCCTGGGGGTCGCGGACCGGTAGACCGGGTTCCCTTGCCGCACCCGCCGACCGGGCGGGCGCCCGGGCGGGGCCGACGCCGTCACATCGGCGCCGGCTGGAGACGCGAATTCCGCTACTTGCAGGATGGCCCCGCGCGCTTTGGTTGATACCATCCGCGCTGATCGATCCTTACCCGGGGGCAAGTGGCGAGGTGGTTGAGGTGGCGCGCCCGCCCGGGTCGCGGAAGACGACATGGATAGGCAAGCGCGGCTGGCTTGCCGTCATAGGGTTCGGTTTCGCGTGCCTGGCGGCGGGTCTGTGCGGCTACTACTCGGAGGATCCGCCCAAGCAGACTCAGCTCGAAGCCGTCACGTACTTCTGGCTGCCCCTGCTCATCCTCGCGGCGATCCTGTTCAGCCTGAGACGGCGCCCGATGGCGGTCCTGCTCGCCCTGGGGCTGCTGGACGTCGAGGCGGCGCTCCTGGGGACGAGCGAGCTGATCGCGCTCCCCTTCGTAGTGGCCGTCCCGCTGATCAGCGTGGCCGTCTCCGCTCCCCTCGTCTCCGAGGAGAGGCTGAAGACGCCGTATGTCCTGGCCTGGGCGGCCAGCTCGACCGGCGTGGCAATCGCGTCGCTGCGTACGCTCGACCCGACCGCGCCTTCGGGCTTGCTGGTCATTCCCGCGTTCATGCTGGTCGATGCGGCCGCTCTGGCGTGGCTCTGGCGCCTGGACGCCGGCCGCCTGAGTGCCCTTCGTGCCGTTGCGGAAGCGGAGGCGCGCGTACGAGACCTGCTCGACGGCGTCGACCTCGTCGGCGTCCACGTGGACCGGGACTCCCGGATCGACTTCGTCAACGACTATGCCCTCCGGCTGACCGGGTGGAAGCGAGACGAGGTCATCGGGGCGGACTGGTGGGATACCTTTGCGACTCCCGAGCGCCGCGAGGAGGCTCGGGCGCACTGGCTCGACATCATTGCTCAGCGATCCACCATGGAACGCAAGCGCGAGAGCCGGATACTGACGAAGTCCGGCGACAGGCGGCTCATTCGCTGGAGTCACGTCACCCGCTACGACTCCGGTGGCCGGGTGACCGGCGTGGCCAGCCTCGGCGAGGACATAACCGCGATCAGGGCCGCGGAGGAAGCGGCCCGACGCGGAGCCGAGATGCTCTCGACGTTGGTTGTCAGCTCGCCTCTGCCGACGGCGGTCGTGGGGCTCGATCTGCGCGTGCAGCTCTGGAACCCGGCCGTGGCCGAGCTGCTCGGTTGGAGCGAGGGCGACGTGATCGGACGGCCCATTCCGGCCGCGCTGTGGGGAACCGACCGCCATGCGATCGCGCGGACCTTCGTACGGGCGATACGAGGCGAGTCGTTCGCCGGAGAGATGGTCGCGCTTTCCCGTCGAGACGGCGTGGCGGTTCGGGTCAGGCTCTACGGCGGGGCCCTGCGCGATCGGTCGGGCAAGCCGCTGGCGGTCGCAATGCAGGCGGTGGACGTGACTTCGGCGCTGGCGATGGAGGAGCAGCTGCGCGAAGCCCAGAAGATGGAGGCCGTCGGACGACTTGCCGGCGGCGTTGCCCACGACTTCAACAACAGCCTAACGGCCATCGGCGGATTCGCGTCCCTCATTGCCAGTGGAACGGAGGAGCCCGACACGCGCGAGGCGGCGGAGACGATCCTGGGGGCGGCCAAGCGAGCCGCCGACCTCACGCGCGAGCTACTGGCCTACTCGAGGAAATCGCTCCTGCAGCCGCGCGTGATCGACGTCAACGAACTCGTGAGCGCGATCCGGCCGATGCTCCTGCGTCTCCTTGGCGAAGACGTCTCGGTGGTCATCGAGTCGGGTGGGTCGGTGGCGACGGTGCGCGTCGATCCGGGCGGATTCGAGCGCGTCATCCTGAACCTCGCCGCCAACGCCCGGGACGCGATGCCCGGCGGCGGGTCGCTGACGATCGCCACGGACAGAAGGCGCGGCCCCGCTTCTACTATCGGCGACGCGGGCGGCTGGGTCGTGGTCTCCGTGTCGGACACGGGCGCCGGGATCCCGCCGGAGCTTCACTCCCAGGTGTTCGACCCGTTCTTCACCACCAAGCCGGTCGGATCGGGGACCGGGCTGGGCCTGGCGATGGTCAAAGGTTTCGTGGCGCAGTCGGGCGGAAAGGTGGCGCTGCACTCGGAGCCGGGCAGGGGAACGACCATCGAGATCCTGCTGCCCGAAGTCGCCGACACGCGCGAGGCTACGTCCGTCTCACCGCCCGATGAGGAGATGGCCGGGGGCAACGAAACGATCCTCGTCGTCGAGGACGAGCCGTCCGTGGCCGCGGTGAGCTTCCAGGTTCTGAGTCGGAGCGGCTATCGAGTGCTGCTCGCGGACAGCGGCGAGAGTGCCATCGGACTGCTGCGCGGCCATGCCGGTCGCATCGCGCTGCTGCTCGTAGACGTGATCCTGCCCGACATGCGCGGGCCGCAGCTGGTCGTGGTTGCCCGGGCCGTGCATCCGGAAGCGGCGGTGCTGTTCGCCTCCGGCTACTCGTCCGACGAGATCGGCCGCCGCGGCGAGATCCCCGACGGCGTCGACCTGATCGAGAAGCCGTACGCTCCCGAGGAGCTTCTGCGACGGGTCCGTGCGGCCATCGAATCGGCGGTACCGAGCCCGACCTGAGGTCCGACCGACCCCAGGCCGGCCGTCCGCTCGGCGGGGGCGGAAGGTACAAGCGGCATGGTGGCCGGCAGTTCGGGCCGTGTACCATTCACGGGCATTCGCGACCAGGTCCCCGGCCGCCCGGCGTGCCCCCCATCGGCGCGCGCCGCCGCCGATCATTCTCAGGAGATGTACGCATGCCCAAGGTTGCCGGCTCCGTAAAGGAACTCCTCGCCGCCCTCGACGGCATCGCGCGTGTAGAGGGCGACCGCCTCGTCGTGGTGGACGAGGACGGCCTCCGGACGCGCGGTATCTACGACCTCGCCTGGACGGCCACGTTCAGCGAGGACGAGGCCACGGTCGAAGCCGCCCGCTGGATCGTCTGGGAAGCCAGCCAGGCAGTGGGCGCCCGCTCGGCCAGCATTCAGGAGCTGTACAACGCCCGCGCGCGCGGCGAGTACGAAGGCATGACCGTTCCGGCGATCAACCTTCGCGCCCAGACGTTCGACATGGCCCGCGTCATCCTCGAGACGGCCAGGAAGAACGACAGCGCGGCCGTCATCTTCGAACTCGCCCGCTCCGAGCAGACCTACACGTTCCAGCGCGTCTTCGAGTACGCGACGAGCATCCTCGCGGGCGCCGTCGCCGCCGGCTGGAAGGGCCCCGTGTTCATCCAGGGCGATCACTACCAGTTCAACGCCAAGAAGTACGCGGCCGACGCCGAGAAGATGACCGACGAGATCCGCAAGGCCTGCCGCGACGCGATCGCCGCCGGCTACCGGAACATCGACATCGACAGTTCGACGCTGGTCGACCTCTCGTTCCCCACGCTCGACGAGCAGCAGCACCAGAACTACATGCGGGCGGCCGAACTGACCGCCCTGATCCGTTCTCTCGAGACGGACGGCGTGACCGTCAGCACCGGCGGCGAGATCGGCGAAGTCGGCAAGAAGAACTCGACTCCGGACGAGCTCAAGGCCTACCTCGACGGCTATCGCCGCGAGCTGGACAAGCGCGCCAAGGGTGCGATCGGTCTCTCGAAGGTCTCCGTCCAGACGGGCACGAGCCACGGCGGCACTCCGCTGGCGGACGGCGGCGTGGCCGAGGTCGCGCTCGACTTCGGAGTCCTGACCGAGCTGTCGCAGGTCGCCCGCTCGTATGGTCTCTCGGGCGCCGTCCAGCACGGCGCGAGCACGCTGCCGGACGACATGTTCCACAAGTTCCCCGCGACCGGCTGCGCCGAGATCCATCTGGCCACCGGCTTCCAGAACGCCCTCTTCGAGCACCCGGCCTTCCCGCCCGAGATGCACAAGGCGATCGAGGAGTGGGTCTTCGCCAACTGCCAGGACGAGCGCAAGCCCGATCAGACGGACACGCAGTTCGTCTACACGGGCCGCAAGAAGGCGATCGGCCCGTTCAAGCGCCAGCTGTGGGATCTGCCGACCAAGGATGCGATCCTGGCTTCGCAGGCCGCCAAGGTGGACTTCCTCTTCAAGCAGCTCGGCACCCCGGGTAGCCGCGCTCTCGTCGAGAAGTACGTCAAGCCGGTCGAGTTCCACAAGCCCGTGCCGGAGGCCCTCAAGGCCGCGAAGTAGCGTTCACTCGGTTCACCTCAGGAAGGGCGCTCTTCGAGGGGCGCCCTTCCTGTTTGCGTGCGGTTAGTGGGCGGCGGTGCCGCCGATTCGGTGTCGTAGCGATTGGTCGGATCGGTCTTCCGGCCGCTACGATTCGGTCATGACCCAACCGACCCGTTCCCCGGCCGACCTGGAGCGCTGGCGCGACGCGGCCCTCTCGATCTGCGACGAGGCCGACCGGATGTCCATGGCCGGCTTCCGCCGCGACCTGATCGTCTCGACCAAGCCCGACCGAACGCTGGTGACGGAGGTCGACCGGGCGATCGAACGGATGATTCGAAGCCGTCTCAGGGCCGAGTTCCGGGGCTGCGGCATCGTGGGCGAGGAGGAGGGGACGGAGTCTGCCGGCGCCGCCATGTGCTGGTACGTCGATCCGATCGACGCCACCAACAACTTCATCCGCGGGATTCCGGTGTTTGCCACTCTGCTCGCCGTGGCGGTCGAGGGCGAGTTGCAGTTCGGCGTAGTCAGCGCGCCGGCGCTCCGCGAGCGCTGGATGGCGTGGCGGGGCGGCGGCGCATGGCGGGGGTCGGTGCGCATTTCCGTGAGCAAGGTGGCGGCGATCGGGGAGTCGCAGATCCTCTACGGCAGTCGCCGCGACGACGTGGCCTCCGGTCTCGTGCCGGGGTTCGACGCCGTCATTGAGGCCGCCTGGCGTGAGCGCGGCTTCGGGGATTTCTGGGGCTACATGCTCGTGGCCGAAGGCGCGGCCGAGGCGATGATCGAGACCGGGGCGCATCCCTGGGATTGGGCGGCGCCGCTGGTCGTAGTGGAGGAGGCCGGCGGGCGCTTTACTACGGCCGCAGGCGAGCGGCGCATCGACGGGGGCTCGGCCGTGGCCACGAACGGTCTGGTCCACGAGGAGATACTGAAGAGGCTGAGGGGCGTTTCGCGGCCGTAGGGCGGCGGCGCCGGCGAGAGAAAGGGGCTCGAACCGATGTCTGACGGCGGCAGTCTGCTGATGCTCGTGGTGATGCTGGTCGGGTTCTGGCTGATCATCTATACGGCCGTCCGGGCCGCCGTGGGACACGCCCTCGACCGCGTCAACCCGTGCCTGGTTGCCGAAGCCCGCACGACGCAGGAAGGCGTGGATTTCGTCGTCACCAACACGGGCACCGCGCCGGCGCTCGATCTCTTCGTCCGCTGGTCCGCCAGACCGACGGGCGAAGCGCTGACGTATACGCCGACGCTCGGCCTCGGTGGCAGGCTCGAATGGACGATCGCGGCGGAGTCGGTGGAGGACGAATCGCAGTCCGTCCGGAAGCTGGAGCTGGACTGGGCCGCCGCGAACGGCTCGGGGAGCCGCCATTCGACCACGCGAGCCGTGCTCGTGCCGTCGCGCCTCGACACGGCGCGGTAGGGCGCGAGGCGGAACGGCGGCGACAGGTCCGGGCCGGAGGAGCGCGGATGCGCCTGTTCTTCGAGGTCGACATCGGCTGCGATCCCGCGACGGTGTTCTCGTGGATCGCCGATCCCGACCGCGTCGCGATCTGGCGGACCAGTGTCGCCGGCGGCGAGATCGTGGACCGTAAAGCGCGCAAGGTCGGGACGACGTTCCGGGCATGGGTGGAGGAAGGCGACGGCGGCGTCGAGATGCTCGGGTACGTCACCGCCTACGAGCCCGACCGCAGGCTCTCTCTCCACCTCGCCAGCCTGCTGCACGAGCTGGACGTGGACTATCGCCTCGAACAGGCCGACGGCGGCGTCCGGCTGGCCGTCACCACGGATCTGCGCTGGAAGTTCCCGATCAATCTCGTGGGCCCCATCGTGGGCCGATCGAGGAAGAAGAGGATCGAGGCCCAATCCAACGAGGAATTCGCCTGGCTCAAGCAGCTATGCGAGGGAAGCCGGGCCGGGGAGGCGCTCGCCGCGAGCGCGCAACCCCCGCCGTCGCGGCTGTTCGACATGCGGCGACCCGGCTAGACTCGATCCAGCACGTACGACAGATCGAGCGTGCCCCACAGTGTCGGAGGCATCCAATGGGCGACAAGACACCCAAGCGACCGCCGAAGGTCAAGAAGCCGAAGCCCGCCGCCAAGCCACCCGCCAAGGGAGCCTAGGTGGCGCCCGAAGAAACTCGATCGCGGCCGACGGCCGCGGGCCGTCGATTCAGGCGCCGTGAACTCCCGCTCGCGGAGGGTGGCAAGCTCGTTCTCCGCGGCGACGGCTCGATAGTCCAGACCGACGTTGCCGGCGAGACGATCGGAACGTGGACGGCCGGCGAGCCCGATTGGGCGCGCCACGCGATTCGGTTCGGCCTTCAGCCCCAGGCCCTGACCGTCGCCCCGCACGGTCGCCGCGAGCCCGACCCAAGACCCCAGGGCGGCTAGAGAGGGCTAGAGGTCGCCCGCGGCGTCGTACCGGGCCGAACGGCATCGACGCCGCGTGCCCATCGGACTCCGGAGGTTTCATGCACGCGTCCATCCGCCCCTCGGTCTTCGTCGGCGGGAGGCTCCTCGACGGCCGGTCGGCCGACGCCGTGGCCGACGGCGTTCTCGTGACCGACGTGTCGGGACGGATAGCTGCGGCAGGGCCGTCCGCCGCCACGTCCATCCCGCGGGAGGCCCAGCGCATCGACCTGGCCGGTCTGACGCTACTGCCGGGGATCGTCGACTGCCACGTCCACCTGAGCATGCGGCTGGAGCCGGTCGCGGACCAGGTCCAGCGGTCCGCGACGGACCTCGTGGTGCGGGCGCTGCAAACCGGCCGCGACTTCCTCGAGGCGGGCGTGACCACGGTCCGGGATGCCGGCTACACGCCGGCCGGCATCAAGCGCGCCTTCGCCTCGGGTGCGTTTCCGGGGCCGCGCACCCAGGTGAGCTGCACGCCGCTCTCGCAGACCGGCGGGCACGGCGACGATTGGACGCCGTCCGGAATCGTTCTCGACACCGAGGTCAGCGATCTCCCGCCGGGCATCGCCGACGGCGTCGACGCGGTCCGTCGCGCGGCGCGCCTCCAGATTCGGGCCGGTGCGGACTGGATCAAGGTCATGGCCACGGGTGGCGTGCTCTCGGCGGCCGACTCCCCGGACGCCAGCCAGTTCACGGTCGAGGAGATCCGGGCCATCGTCGAGGAGGCCAAGGCGGCCGGCATCCGCGGCACGCTTGCCCACGCCGAGGGAACGTCCGGCATCAAGAACGCGCTTCGTGCCGGTATCACCAGCATCGAGCACGGCGACCTCATCGACGACGAAGGGATCGACCTGATGCTCGAGCGCGACGTTCCGCTCGTACCGACGTTCAACGTCAACTTCGCCCTGATGGACGAGGGTCGAGTGGCCCGTGGCGAGGTGCCTCCCTGGGCGGTCGAGAAGATGCGGTACCTGTTCGAGCGGCAGCAGAACAACTTCCGCCATGCCGTGGAGCGGGGAGTCCGGGTCGTCATGGGCACGGACAGCTTCAACGGCATGTACCCGCCCGCCGAGCTCGCCTACATGGCGGAGTTCGGTCTCGACCCCTTCCGGGCCATTCAGGCGGCCACCAGCGAGGCGGCGAAGCTGCTCGGCCTGGCCGGCGAAGTGGGCACGCTCGAGCCCGGCATGCGCGCCGACCTCATCGCCGTGGCCGGCGATCCGCTGGCGGATCCGGCGCTGTGGCGCGATCCGTCCCGGGTCGTCTTCGTGATGCAGGGCGGGCGGATCGTGGCGGACCGGCGCGAAGCGTAGCCGGTGAGCTTCCATTGGGCGTCGGTCGTGCTCGACTCGTGGCTCGTCCTCGAGCGGACCGTGCGAGGCTGGCTTGCGCGCCCGTTTCGCTTCCGCGATTGGTGGCGTTCGCTGCCCGGCGACATGCTCGGCCTGATGGTCATGCGCGGCTGCGGCATCCCGTCTCCCACCCGTGAGCACGACGCCGGCGACGTCACGGCCGTGCTGGTGGAGGATCCGCGCGTCGGGCGCTGGTTCAGGGCCCAACTCTTGCCGGTCCGGGCCCAGACGCTCGGCCGGTACGTCTTTGCGCGGGAGACCGTCCCGGCCGACATCCTGGCCCACGAATGCGAGCACATCAGACAGTGGGAGCGGTTCGGCCCGCTCTACCTGCCACTCTATTTCGGCTCGTCCGGCATCGCGCTGCTGCGCGGACGGCGGCCCTACTGGGACAACGCCTTCGAGGCCGCGGCCCGCCAGGCCGCCGATCGGACGATCGGAGACGGGCCGTCCTGACTCGGTCCGCCGGAGCGGCGGGCCGCTTTGAGTAGGAGGAGTCGATGGCTACGGGCATCCAGGTCGTATTCGATTGCGCCGATCCCGGAGGTCAGGCCGCATTCTGGGCCGAGGCGCTCCATTACCGATTGCAGAGCCCGCCCGACGGGTACTCGAGCTGGAACGATTGGGTGCTAGCCCAGGGGATCCCGAAGGAGCGCTGGAACGACTGGGCCGCCGTCGAGGACCCGGACGGGTTGGGGCCGCGGATCTACTTCCAACGCGTGCCCGAGGGCAAGGTCGCCAAGAACCGGATGCACCTCGACCTGAACGCCGGCGGCGGGTCGAAGTTGCCGCCCGAGGAGCGGAAGACGCGAATCCTGGCCGAGGTGGCCCGATTGAAGGCCCTTGGGGCCAGCGACCAGCGCGGGGCGCTGGAGGAGAACGGCGAGTTCTGGGTCCGCATGAACGATCCGGAAGGAAACGAATTCTGCGTGCAGTAGCGGGCTTGAGCCGGCTCCCCACCAATTTCCGACCAAAGCCGTAGGATATCTGGCGAAGCCCGCCGCCGTAAGTTCGCCCACGCCATTCGAGGAACCCGCCCCAGATGCCCACACTCACCGAAGCCGCTGTCCTAAAGGCTCTCTCCACGGTCCAGGAACCCGAGCTCGGGGGCAACCTGATCTCGCGGAACATGGTCAGAGATCTCGTCATAGACGGCGCGAGGGTGTCGTTCACGATCGAGTTGACGACCCCGGCCTGCCCGCTCAAGGACGAGATCCAGGCGCGAGTGGAGGCCGCCCTGCGGCCGATCGGGGCCGAGCGGATCGACGTCGAGTGGGGCGCGACGGTGCGGCGGTCTACACCTTCGGAGCCGCAGATGCTGCCCGGAGTCAAGAACATCGTGGCCGTCGCCTCCGGCAAGGGCGGGGTGGGGAAGACCACGATCAGCGTCAACCTGGCGGTGGCACTGGCCAGGGCCGGGGCCTCCGTAGGGCTGCTCGACGCCGACATCACCGGCCCCAACATCCCCATGATGATCGGCGCCGAGGGCCAGCCCGTGGCCAGCCCGTCCGGCAAGATCACGCCGATCGAGGCCAACGGCGTCAAGGTCATCTCGATCCAGTTCTTCCTGCCCGAGGGCCAGCCGGTCGTGTGGCGCGGGCCCCTGGTGGGCGGCGCGATCCAGCAGTTCCTCCGCGACGTGGACTGGGGCGACCTCGACTACCTGGTCGTGGATCTGCCGCCCGGCACCTCGGACGCCCAGCTGACGCTGGCCCAGTCGGTGCCGCTCACCGGCGCCGTCCTGGTGACGACGCCCCAGCAGGTGGCTTTGGCCGACGTGGCCAAGGCGCTGGCCATGTTCCAGCGCGTGAGCGTGCCCGTACTCGGTCTGGTCGAGAACATGTCCGGCTTCGTCTGCGCCCACTGCGGCGAGGTCACGGACATCTTCGGCCGCGGCGGCGGCGAGCGCTTCGCCGCCGAGAACGGCATCGACTTCCTGGGCGGCGTCCCGCTCGACGTCACGGTCCGTCAGGGCGCGGACGTGGGCGTCCCGGCGGTCGCACAGAGCCAGCCCGGGCCGGCCGCCGCCGCCCTCGAGCACATCGCTCGCGCCATCGCCGGCAAGGTAAGCATCCAGGCCGCACGCGAGAAACCGGTCCTCACCGTCTCATAGCCGCGGTCTCGGGGTCTCGGGGTGTCGTACCATTCGGACGTCCCGAAGAGGTCCCGATGCCCTGTCCCGATTGCGCAACTCCGACGGCTCCAGGCGCGCGCTACTGTCATCAGTGCGGCCGCCGCCTGGACGCGGTGGCGGACGGCCTGAAGGTCGGCGACCGCCGGGTCGTGACCGCCCTGTTTGCCGATCTCGTCGGATACACGCGTCTCGTCGACGAGCTTGATCCCGAGGAAGTGCGGGCGCGCGTCGACGGTGCGCTGACCGTACTCGGCGAGGCGGTCGTCGATTTCGGGGGGTCGCTCGAGAAGTTCATAGGCGACGCGGTGCTCGCCGTCTTCGGCGTGCCGGCTGGACACGACGACGACGCGCTGCGAGGTTGCCTGTGCGCGCTCGAGATGCAGGCCGCGCTGACACGCTACGCGAGCGGAGACGAGCAGCCCATGGAGCTGCGGATCGGCATCGCAACCGGCGAGGTCGTGGCCGCTCTTCGGGAAGTGGCCGGGACGAAGTATGTGGCTCTCACCGGGGATCCCATGACCACGGCAGCTCGGCTGCAGCAGATGGCAGAACCAAACGAAGTTCTGCTCGACGACGCGACCGTCTCGGCCGCGGAGCCGCGCATAGGCGTGGATCACATGGGCGAGCGTCTTCTGCGGGGTCAGAGGCGGCCGGTCGGGATCCACCGGCTGCGAGGCGAGCGGCGCCTGCTGAGCCATCCCTGCCGCAAGGCCGCTCCGCTGATCGGGCGGGACGACCAGAAGGCCCGGATGGTCGAGGTGCTTCGAAGGGCCGCCGAGACCGGTCGGGGAGGAGCCGTCTTCCTCCGAGGCGAGCCCGGGATCGGCAAGTCGCGCCTGATGTGCGAGATGGAAGACGACGCCAGGGCGGCCGGATTCGCCTGGATGTGGATCGACAGTGCGCCGCACAGAATGGACTCGCCGTATCGGACGGTCCGCAACATGGTCGACTGGCTTGCCGACGAGCAGGGTTTGAAGGCCGGGGTCGTGGCCCGCCAGCTGCTCTTCGGCGAGGACGTCGCGCCGACTCTGGACCCCGAGACGTCGCGGCTGATGCTCGGTGCGATCGCCGTTCTGGCTCGCGACTCGGAGATGCTCCTCCTGCCCGAGGAGGGCTGGGAATCCGGCCCGCTGGACCTCGTCGATCCGGCGGAGTTCCAGGCCGGAATCCGGCTGGCGACGCATCTGTGGGTGAACCGGATGGTCGCTGGGATGCCGCGCTGCGTGGTCTTCGACGACCTCCAGTGGATCGACCCGTCGAGCCGCGTCCTCCTCGACATCATGGTCCGCATGGCCGCGGATCTGCCGCTGGTGCTCCTGATCGCGTCCCGACCCCCGGCGGCGCCCGACTGGGTCGACCTCCCGCACGTGGACGTCGTGGACCTGCTAGGCCTGGACCAGTCCGCGACCGAGGAGTTGGGGACTGCCGTTGCCGGAGCCGCGCTGGAGGCCGAATCGGCCCGCTGGCTACATCAGAGAACCGCCGGCAACGCCCTCTTCGTAGGGGAGATCGTGCGTACTCTCCGCGACGCGGGCCAGCTCGAGCAGGTTGGAGACCAGGTTCGGATCGAACGTGGCGCCGTCCGGCGGGGCGTGCCGCTCAGCCTGAGGGCGCTGCTCGGGGCGCGCATCGATGCCCTGCCACCCGCTCAGCGGAGCGCCCTTGAGGTGGCCTCGGTCATCGGGATGAGCTTCTCGGAGCCGCTGTTGCTCGCTCTGTGCGGCGATGGCGTAGGAGACGGCGACCTCGGCGAGCTCTCCGAAGCGGGCATGGTAACCAGGGCAGAGGAGCCGGGAATGCCCCCCGGCCAGTGGCGCTTTCGCCATCAGCTGTTCCTCGATGCCGCTTGCGGGCGGCTTCTGGCCGAGAGGCGCCGGCAGCTCCATGCGGCCGTGGCGGATCGCCTTGAGGTTACCGAACCGCAAACCGACGCGGCCGAGCTGGCGCGCCATCGGCTTGCGGCCGGGGACCCGGCGAGGGCGCTGCCGCTGTTGGAGCGGGCTGCTCGCGAGGCGGCCGCGGTGGGCGCCGTCGCCGAGGCGGAGGCGTTCTACAGGGCAGCCGCCGATATCAGGCGCGCGGCGGCTCCCGCAGTTCACTAGGCGGCCGCCCGAAGGACAACGCGAGGCGGTGGCACGCCGCGGAGCCGCCCCTACGGCAGGGGCACGGATCCCCAGACGTCGGCCCGCCACGCGTCCTCGCCCATCTTCGCCTGGCCGGACAGCGAGGGATGGAAGTAATCGACCGTGCTCAAATCCCCGATGGTGAAGTCGGACTCGGCCAGCAGCGCGGCGTCGTACGTGCAGTAGAGCGCGCCGGTCGTGCCCTCGCGGGCGTCGATGTCGTCGCACGCCGACTTGAGGCTGTCGTCGTACTGGCTCAGGTAGGTGTCGGCCTTCGCGACAGCGGCGGAACTCGAGGTCCCGAGATACGGCGCGCAGCGGTTCGAGTTCTCCGGCAGCGCCAGGCTCGCCTTCGCGGCCGGGTCAGCCGCGGTGATGTCGTGGAAGTGGGGGAAATCGGGAACGGCCAGCATGAGGATCCTGCTTCCCGCCGGCAGCCCGGACCTCAGCGTCGACACGGCCGCCAGGAGCTGGCCGTTGAAGTCGGCCGGATCAGTCATCGCGTCGGGACTGGCGCACAGGTCGTTGGTCCCCAGCTCGAAGGTCACGTACGCGGCCTTGCCGGGCCCGAGCTTCTGCGCGGCGGCCACGACTTCGTCGGCCTGGCGAGGCGCGTCGGACATCTTCTTGCCGGAGGTGGCTGCGTCGACCACGGCCGGTGCGGCGCCCAGGGCCCGGAACCGCTCCAGCAGGCTCATGACGCCGTCTCCCTGGGCCGTGCCGATCACCCACGAGAACTGGGGATGGTCGTACCGGTAAGCCGGCGAGACGCTGTAGGCCTGGCTATATGAGTCTCCGATCGCCGCCAGCAGGGAGGGCAACGGCGGTGCCGTCGGCTGTGGCGCGGGCGTGGCGGTCGGTGAGGCCGTGGCAAGCTGCGCCGGGGAGGCCGTCGGGGCTGCGGCGGGGGTCGGCGCCGGCGATGCTGCCCCCACGGCCGAGACTTTCGGAGTGGGGGAGGAGGACGGGCCGCCCGAGCCGGCGACCGCGATCGCGAGGCCGCCCGCGGCGACCACAAGCGCGGCGGCAACCAGGATCGCTCCGCGCCGACCGGGGCCTCGGCGCGGCGGCGGTCCGGGTCTCGGTTCGCCCGACGCGAAGGCGGGCGCTTCGGATGGCGGCCGGTTGCGGCCGGTCCAGTTGGGGTCCATCGGCCAATCGTATCGTCACCCGTCGATCCGAGACAACGTCGCGCCGGCACGCGAGAAACACGCGACGAACGGGACGAGCGCCTCGAACCGTCTCTGACGCCGCTACGATGTTGGCGTGATACAGGCCGAATTCGCCACCGAAGCCCTGGGGCGGTGCCGTCTGTTCGCCGGCATGGACCGTGAGTCGCTGCAGGCAATCACGCGAACCATGCGCTCCCGGCGCTTCCGGCGCGGCGAGGTGCTGTTCCACGAGGACGACCCCGGGGACGCGCTGTTCGTCGTCGCCTCGGGCCGGGTCAAGGTCGTCGTGCCGTCCGAGGATGGGGACGAAGCCATCCTGGCGACGTTGCGGCGCGGCGACTTCCTCGGCGAGCTGGCGCTGCTCGACGGGGCGCCACGATCGGCGAGCGCTATAGCGCTGGAGTCGACCGAGGTTCTGGCACTGCCGCGCGACCAGTTCCGTCTCCTGGTCGCCGACCAGCCGGCGATCCGCGACGCGCTGCTCGCCTCGCTGGCGGGCGAGCTGCGGCGCCTGACGACGCACGTGGCGGAACTCCATTTCCTGGATCTGACAGGACGGCTCGCGGCTGGATTGGCACGGCTCGCGCAGGACCATGGCGAGCGCCTGCCGAACGGGGCAATCAAGCTGGACGGGCCGCTGACCCAGGGCGAGATGGCCGCGATGATCGGCGCGACTCGCCAGAGCGTGAACAAGCTCCTCGGGGAATTCGAGGCCGATGGGCTGCTGCGCGTCGACGGGAACAGCATCGTCGTGCCCGACCTGGACAGGCTATCGAGGACGGCCCGGCGGTAGGGCTCGAGGCGCGTCCGTGGGACGGCGGCATGGGGGGCGGCGGCTGTGCCCCGGCGCGGTTGTGCGGACTCGCCCGAGGGCGGGTCAGCCGGCGGAGATCACGCCTTCACGGCCCAGCTGCAGCAACTGCGCCCTGCTCTCGTCGAGGTTCTCGGTGGCGATCCCGAAGAGCCGCTTCAGCAGCAACTCCGACCGCTCCGACCCGCCCGCCAGCATCGCCAGCAAGCCCGACGCCGGCATCGAGATGAGTACTGCCGGGCCGATCGCCCGGGCGGTCGACAGGGCCGTTGGCTGCTCGCGCAGCGCCGACCAGCCGAGCAGGTCTCCGGCGTGCAGGGTGGACACGAGAACCCAGCGGTTCTCGTAGAGGACCCGAAGGGCGAGCCTGCCCTGCTCGAGCCAGTGGACCTCGGAGATAGGCGCGCCCATCTCCACGAGCGTCTCGCCGTCGGCGAGGGTGCGCCGGAGCGATCCGGCGGCCAGGGCCTCGAGGTCGGCGGCAGTCAAGCCCTCGAACAGCGGCAGGCTCGATAGCTCGGCCGCAGTGACATATCCCGTCGCGCCCATGCTTCGCTCCCACTCCAGGGCCGCCAATTCGGAGCCGCCCGCGGACCCGGACCTCTATTCTCCGCCAGATACCGGTGGCGCGCAGCGTCGTCAGCCGAGGGCCCCGGCGCGAAGGATCGAGAACAGGAAGGACGCGGCCGCCAGGCCCGCCCGGCGCCGGCCTTCGGAGCCGCCGAGAAAGGCAGTGAGGCTCGACTCGGAGGCTCCCCACGGGCCGGCCGCCGCCAGCTCCACGTGCGTGTCCTCGCCCGACTCGACCGCTCTGACTACCAGTCCGACCGACGCACCCGACTCCTGCCTTGTCCGCTCGGCGAGTCCGGCGAGCGACTCGCCGGACCCGACTTCTGGAACCAGACTCGCCGGCGCCGATCGTCCGCGCCGATATCAGCCATGGTGCTTCGCCGAGGAGCCTGGCCGCCGATCCGGCAGTTCCGACTTCGACGAGCGCGACGGTCCAGCCTCGCACTTGCAGCTCACTACCGAGGACCGCCGGCCACGTATCGTCGTCGTAGCCCCAGACGTAGTCGCCGAGCGCGGCGGTGACCGCGGCAGCGGCCTCGTCGAAGAGCTCGGCCGCGGACCGGCCCGTCCCGGCGATTGCCGAAATCCGGACGTCTACGGCGTCGGCGCGCGC
This sequence comes from uncultured Chloroflexia bacterium, assembly GCA_963838285.1. GTDB lineage: Bacteria > Chloroflexota > Limnocylindria > Limnocylindrales > CSP1-4 > Fen-1039. The sequence continues at coordinate 306,445 of CAWIQP010000004.1, read as the reverse complement.
GTAGGTCGCCACGGTCGGGTTCTCGGCGCGGAGCAGTCGCTCACCCAGCAAGGCGGCCGCGGCGGACTCGCCGATGCCCGTCAGGCGGTACGTGCGGGTGACTCGCTCAAGGCCCAGGCCGTGCTCGCGCAGGCGGGGCAGAACCCAACCCTGCCACATCGGCCGCATCTCGCTCGGTGGCCCGGGCAAGGCCACGACGACACGTCCATCGGGACGATCCACCCACCAGCCCGGCGCGGTGCCGCGGTCGTTCGGGATCGCGGTCGCCGACGGAATCAGCCAGGCCTGCTTCAAGTTCATCTCGGCGAAGGTCAGGCCGCGTCGCTCGAACAGATGGCGCAGCCACCGCTCAAGCTCGGGATCCACCCTCGGGCGGTCGCCGCAGACGTCGGCGATCGCCTCCCGTGTCAGGTCGTCGGGAGTGGGTCCCAGGCCGCCGGTCGTGACGACGAGGTCGACCTGGGCCAGCGCGTCGGCGAGGGCGGCTGTGACGGTGCCGAGCCGGTCCGGCAGGGCCGACATCCACGCGACGTCGACGCCGGTATCGGCCAGCGAGCGGGCCAGCTCACCGCTGTTCGTGTCGCGCGTTTCCCCCGTGGTCAGCTCGCTGCCAACGGCCAGCAGCACGGCCGTGCGGAGCGGTCGTGCCGGCACGCTCTCGGTCTCCATGACGGGAGTGTACGGTCAGTGACACGCCGGCGGGGACGGGGCGACGCTTGCTCAAGGTTTGGGCGATGTCTGCGCGCGCTCGCCGCTGCTATCATCGCCGTGCTGTCTGATACCTATGTGAAGGAGGTCCCTTGGCTGACCGGTCCTCCTCGGATCCAGCCCCGTCCGGCGCAGGGCCGGAGGATGCCGGCTCCGGGCCGGCGAACCCCGCCTCCCATCGAGCGCCCGGGCTGGGCGAGCAGTTCGGCCGGACGCGAAGCGCTCTGTTCGGCCTGATCGCCGCCCACGTCAAGCTCGCGAAGGCCGAGTTCAGCGAGATCGCCGACGAGGTCAAGCGGGCGGCCGCCCTCGGCGGAGTGGCCCTGTTGCTGATCTTCCTGGCAGGAATGCTGATCGTCATCGGCACCCTGCTGTACCTGGGCGAGGCAGTCTTCGGCTCCCTCGGCTGGGGCCTTCTCGACGGCGCCGAGTTGCTCATCGGAGTGGCCGTGCTGCTCGTCCTCGCCATCGTCGATCTGAGCTGGGGTCGAGCTTTCTCGTCGTTCGTCGTCGCCCTGGGTGTCGGCCTGGTAGCCGCGGGCGTCCTGGCGATCGACTGGCCGTACGTCAGCCATCACTACGCCGGGATGCCGGCGGCCGTTGTCCTGTCGGTCGTGGCCGGAGTGGTCGTCATCGGCGCGCTGGGTGCCGTTCTTGGGTCCGGCTTCGGGCGCGGGCCGGCGTTCCTCGGCTTCTTCGCCGGAGCGTTCTGCGGACTGCTTCTCGGGCTTCTCGCGTCGGCCGGCACGGGGCCGCGCGTGGCCGCCGCCGTGGGCGTCGCCGCGCTGCTGCTCTTCTGGCCGATCGTAGCGGCCGTCCTCGTCTTCCGACACGGCATCGACACGGCCAAGCTCAAGGACCGCTTCGTGCCCGACCAGACCATCGCCACAACCAAGGAGACCATCGAGTGGGTGCGCGAACAGATGCCGCTCGGGCGGAAGTCGTAGCCCGCCGCCAGCTGCTGCTGGACGAGGTCGTCCGGCTGGAAGCCGCGGGCCGCTCCGCGATCGACATACCCGGCAAGGCCCGGCGCTCTCCGGGCAAGACGGTCGCGCTCGCCGCCGGAACCGCGTTCTTTGCGCTCGGCGGGCCCAGGAAGACCGTCAACGCCGTGCGCAGGGCGGTTTTGGGTCCAAACGCGGACCTGCCCAAGTCGATGCTGCCCGAGCAGATCGACAAGGCGCTGCGCGCGCTCGGCGAGGACGGCGATCGGGTCCGCGGGCTGCTCGAGCGGGAGTTCGTCGATTACCTGGAGAAGAACAAACCGGTTCGCGAGGCGCGCGATCTGCGCGGGACGATCTCCGAGCTCGGCGGCAACGTCCTCCGACCGGTCACTGCCGAAGCGGGGAAGCGGCTGGCGAAGGAACTGTTCAAGCCCGACGGCGGGAGCTTCGGCCAGGTCATGGACCGGATCCAGACGCGGCGCGGCGCCCGAGGGTCGGTGGGCGCGAGCGGAGCGGGATCGACGGTGTCTTCGACGGTTTCCGAGGCGGGCGCCGCCAGTTCGCGCTGGGAGCGGCGGCGCGCCCGCGATCGCAAGCCCACGGCAGGCGAGTAGCGGGACTTCGCCCGGCCGAGAACCGGATTCTCTTGCGGTTCAGCGCGCCGCCGGGTTCAGCGCGCCGCCAGGTCTGGACCGGCCTCACGGCGGCCCGGCGAGCGGCCCGGCCGAGAAGCGGCGCCGCGACAGCCCGTCGAGCCGCGCCCCGCTGAGAGGCGGCCTCACAGCGGCCCGGCGCGCCGCGAGGTCTGGCGACCATCTGGTCCAACTTGCCTGAGGTGGGAATTGGGCTGGTCGCAGCCCGGCAATGAGCGCGGTCGGAGAGCAGGCGATCCGGACTCCACGCTCAGACCATGGCCTCAGGAGGTATTCGTCAGCCGTTGCCGCGGCCGACTCCTCGCCCGACTTGCTTACCAGGCAAGTTGGACTGGATGTCCGACTCCGGCGGAGGCAAGGGCTGCGGCCCTCCGCGCCGGTCCCGTCTTGCCGGACCCGCCCCGCACGCCGGTCCCCGCCCCGGCGCCGCCCCGCCGGTCCCCGCCCGCGGCGCAATGCGCGCGCCCTCTCGGCGCGGCACCGCTAGACTCTGTGGCCGCGGGCGAGTGGCGGAATGGCAGACGCGCCAGCCTTAGGAGCTGGTGCCGCGTAAGCGGCGTGCGGGTTCAAGTCCCGCCTTGCCCACCAGGCTTCGGTGTCGTGGCCCGCAGGAAACGCCGCCGCTCCCGCCGGAAACGCCGCCGCTCCCGCCGGAAACGCCGCCGCTCCCGCCGGAAACGCCGCCGCTCCCGCCGGAAACGCCGCCGCTCCCGCCGAAACGCCGCCGCTCCCGCCGAAACGCCGCCCGGCCGCCACGCCGCCCCGCGGCCCTCGCCGCGGCCCTGAGCTACCGCCAGAGATAGACGAAGGTGGCCACCGACATCGCCACGGCCACGATCGTGAGCGCGCCGAACGTCAACACTGGGCGCCACCCGCTGCCGCGGCCGGGGACTCTCTTGCGGGCGGCCTGGCGCTCGCGGCGATCCCACACCGTCCAACGGCCCACCCCAAACCGGGCGAGCACCAGGAATGCCGCCGCCACGACGCCGGCGCCGATCGCCCACTCGCCAAAGAGTGGCAGCGCGCCGGGCCAGGCGGCCACGCCGGAGAGTCCGTCGAGGGGCCCGGCGATGATCTCGTGGCCAGGCACGGTGCCCCATCGAGCCGCGATGTCGGCCCCGAGCCGCTCCGGGCCTGGCTTCCCGGCAAGCGCCGCCACGCCGGCCGCGCCGAGGAGAGATGTCGCGGTCGTCACGACCAGTGGCACGCCGGCTCCGAGGGTCGCGATCCATCGCCACAGGGCCAGAACCGCCACACGCCGCCTCCGCCACGCCAGCCGGACCGTGTCCAGGTTGGTGTCGCGGAAGAAGCGCGAGTCATCGGGCTCGCCGGCGGGCGTGTCGATGTGCTGGATCAGTGGGATGAGGAACTCCTCGTCGTTGTCCCAGTACGAGCCGTGATCCTCGAGAATGCTCATGCGGTTGATGGTCGGGTTCGGCCGCGCGGGCACCGATACGCCGGACGGAGGCTCCATCGGACCGGCGGGCGCGGGGTCGTAGGTCGACCAGAAGTCCGCCCAGCGAAGGTTCGGGCGCGACTTCGACAGGTCGCCAGCCAGACGTGAACCCGACGGCAGCCCCGCGTAGGCGTTCTGGATGCGCCAGGCGAGGGCGAGCCCTTGGCCCAGCGTGACCAGCTTGTCGACCTCGACGTCCGCGTACGCCGGGTCGCACAGGGTCTCGAAGGCGACGATTGCCCCGCCGGAATGAGCGACCAGGACGATCCGGCCGCAACCCTCCGTGCGCAGCCCCCGGATCGCCGCGACGAGACGCGCCCGCACGTTTGCCGACTGGACCGGGTCGGAGATGATGTCGGGCAGCTCGCCGAACCAGCGGGTCAGGAGGTTGTCGGCCGATTTGAGCGCCGCCATGTTCTGGATCGCCCCGATAGGGATGGCCCGGAAAGGCGCGTAGATCCAGAGAACCAGGCGGCCGAGGACGAGAGCCGGGCCGAACGCCAGGATCGTCAGCTCCTTCTGGATCCGGTCCAGGACGTCCACCCAGTCGGTCCTGCCGGCCGGGCACCGCCCGCAGGACCAGACCGCTGTGCGCGTAGTCGCCGGCACTCCTGGCGAACGCTCGGGTGGCGCCGCGGCGCCTGGCCCAGGCATCCGCGCGATCCCGATAGCTCTGGCGGATGCCGGCCATGATCCGCGGCAGCGCGTTGCGGACGTATGCGGTCATCGAGCCGAGGCCGGGCGCGCGAGTCGTCGCCGCCCACCACGCTTCGGTCAGGATCCAGCTCCGGGCGGGGTGGCCGTCGTATTCCGGCACCTCCAGCTCCAGGATCGGCAGGCGGGCGCCGGACAGGTCGTAGTCGCAACGTCGGACGGGATCGACGCCGAAGCCGTGTTCGGTGCGCCAGCCGGACAGCAGGCTCACGACGGAGCCGGACCAGTCCAGGAAGGTCTCGCAGGCCGGCTGAGTCCCGATGCCGTGAACGAAGACCACGCCGACTCGGTCGGGGTCGAGTGGTGCCGCGGGCGCCGGCGCGTTCGCCGCCTGCTTCGGGCTGGAGGCGCCGGGCCGCCCGCCGCCGGCCGCACGGAGCAGCCGATCCCACAGGCGCCGGAAGCCGGATGGCGCAGCCACGTCGCCAAGGTATCGTTCCGCTCCGCCGCGGTCTATCACCTGGCGGACATTGTGCTGAGCCGCGCTACGGCTTGGCCGCCACGGGCGGGCCGGCCCAGACCGCCACCGCGCCGCAACGGGGCCGCGAATGAACCGGCCGGGCGCCCCTGCCGTAGTTGGTTTGGGGGAGGTCGGTGAGCCCGGCCCCCGACCGCCCCTCCGCCTATAATCGCCCGACGATGCAGACCACCAACACACCCCTTCCCAAGTCACGTCTACAGCTCGAGTTCGAGCTTCCGCCGGAGAGCCTCGCGCGGGCAATCGATCAGGCAGTCGGGCGGCTCTCGCGCCAGACCCGCGTCGCCGGCTTTCGGCCGGGCAAGGCGCCCCGTGCGGTACTCGAACGCGTGCTCGGCCCGTCGGTAATCCTGGACGAAGCCCTCGAGCAGCTGGTCGAGCAAGCCTTCCGCGAGGCCGTTCGCGACCAGGACCTCGAGCCGCTGACGTCGCCGGAGGTCGAGGTCACCCAGGGCGAGGAAGGCAAGCCAGTTCTATTCAAGGCGGTCGTCCAGGTCCGGCCGGAAGTGCAGCTCGGCGATTTCGAGAACTTCGGCTTCAAGCCAACAGTCGACGCGGTCGACGAGACGATGGTCGAAAAGGTCGTCGACGAGCTCCGCGACAGTCAGGCCCACCTGGAGCCGGTGACCGATCGCCCGGCAGAGAACGGCGACTACGCGATCGTGGCCTTCGACGGCCGGCACAACGGCGAGCCGTTCCTGGGCGGGTCGTCGAGCCAGATGCCGCTCGTCCTCGGCGTAGAACCGGCTCTATCCGGGCTTCGAGGACCACATCGTCGGCCTGCGCAAGGGCGAGGAGTGCGAGTTCGACCTGACGTTCGCCCCGGACGCTGCCAGTGGAGGCGATGCGCGGCGAGACGGCGCACTTCGCGCTGACCCTGAAGGAGTTGCGGGCCAAGGTCCTGCCGGCGGCGGACGACGAGTTCGCCCGGTCCGTCGGCAAGTTCGCGGACATGGCGGAGCTCAAGGCCGAGCTGCGAACGCGCCTCGAGGCGAATGCCCTCGATCGCGCCCGCCACGACTTCGCCGACAAGATCATCGAGTACGCCACGGCCAATGCCACGATCGATCTGCCTGAGATCCTGGTCGACCAGGAGGTCGACGTCGTCCGAGACGAGATGCGCTCGGCGATGGCACGCCAGGGAATCAGCGAAGAGGCCTACCTGAGCATCACCGGCAAGACCGAGGCCGAGATCCGCGATCAGGTGCGGCCGCAGGCGGAGCAGCGGGTGAAGAGCCTGCTCGTTCTGACCGAGATCGCCAAGGTCAAGGAGGTCGAGGTTCCGGAGAGCGACGTCGAGGCGGAGGTGAACCAGGCCCGGTCTCGCTATGCGAGCGATAGGACCATGGTTCAGTACTTCGAATCCGAGCGGGGACGAAACTACATTCGGAGCACGTTCCGACGGTCGAGAACGGTCGAGCAGCTGGTCGACGAATGGCTCGCCGCCCACCCCGAGGCGCCTCGTTTGCGCCACATCGAGGAGGCGGAGGAGGCGTCGCCGGTGGCCGAGCCGTCGGCGGCCGGCCCCGGACCGGTCGAGTCGACCGAGCCGGCAACTGTCACGCCGTCGGAAGCGGCCGCCCAAGCGGGCGCTTAGCCAGAGTCTGCAGAGGAGACGATCCGATGCTCGTGCCGATGGTGATCGAGTCCTCGAGCCGTGGCGAGCGCGCCTACGACATCTACTCGCGCCTGCTGCGCGAGCGGATCATCTTTCTCGGCGACGCCATCGAGGACAACGTCGCGAACCTGGTGATCGCCCAGCTGCTCTTCCTCGATGCCGAGGACCCCGAGCGCGACATCAGCCTCTACATCAACTCACCCGGCGGCGTCATCACCAGCGGCCTGGCCATCTACGACACGATGCAGTACGTACGGGCACCGGTCAGCACGATCTGCATCGGCATGGCGGCCAGCATGGCGGCCGTGCTGCTCGCCGCGGGGGCGCCGGGCAAGCGTTTCGCCCTGCCGCACAGCCGCGTCATGATCCATCAGGGTTCGGGCGGTTTCCGCGGCAACACCCCGGATGTCTTCATCCAGGTCAAGGAGATGGAGACTCTTGTCAACACAAATCACGAGATCCTGAGCCACCACACGGGCCAACCTATCGAGAAGATCGTTGCCGATACCTCTCGGGACTACTTCATGTCGCCACCCGAGGCAAAGGACTACGGCATAATCGACGCGGTCTACACGGCCTCGGGGTCTCCTCTGGGGGGCAAGGATCGCGCCGGCGATGCCTCGGGTAAGGGTGAAGAGTCGGAGACCTCCGGCGACGGTGAAAGCCCCGCAGCCGATATTGGATAGCGAGAACCAGGCGCAGGCGCGAAGGATGGGTCAGAGCGCGTGACGACGACCAAGAGCGGCCCAAAGGTTCCATATCGCTGCAGCTTCTGCGGCAAGAGCCAGGAGCAGGTCCGCAAGCTCATCGCGGGTCAGGGCGTCTACATCTGCGACGAATGCATCAACCTCTGCCAGGAGATCATCGAAGAGGAGATGCTCGAGGCGCCGCGCGCCAAGCCGCAGGTGGCGAAGCTTCCCAACCCCCGCGCGATCAAGCTCGCTCTCGATCAGTACGTCATCAGCCAGGACAAACCCAAGAAGGTCCTCTCGGTCGCCGTTCACAACCATTACAAGCGGGTCAACGCCGGCCACCAGATCGACGACGTCGAGCTCCAGAAGTCCAACATCCTGCTCGTCGGGCCCACCGGATCCGGCAAGACGCTGCTGGCCCAGACCCTCGCGAAGATCCTCGACGTGCCGTTCTGCATCGCCGACGCCACCTCACTCACCGAAGCGGGCTACGTGGGCGAGGACGTCGAGAACATCCTGCTGCGCCTCATTCAGGCCGCCGACTTCGACGTGGCCCGGGCCCAGCGCGGCATCATCTACATCGACGAGATCGACAAGATCGCCCGCAAGGCGGACAACCCGTCGATCACCCGCGACGTTTCCGGCGAAGGCGTTCAGCAAGCGCTGCTCAAGATCCTGGAAGGTACGCTGGCCAATGTTCCGCCCCAGGGCGGCCGCAAGCACCCCCACCAGGATTTCATCCAGATCGACACCACGAACATCCTGTTCATCTGCGGCGGAGCGTTCGACGGCCTCGACAAGATCATCGAGGAGCGGGTTGGGAAGCGGTCGATGGGCTTCGGGGCGGAGAACCACATGCCCATCGTGGACCGCGAGAGGATCCTCGAGCGGCTGATGCCTGAGGATCTGCTCAAGTACGGCCTGATTCCCGAGTTCGTCGGGCGGCTGCCGGTGGTGGTCACGCTGACTTCGCTGACCGCCGACGACCTGGTGCGCGTCCTGACCGAACCAAAGAACGCGATCACCCGCCAGTTCCAGAAGTTCCTCTCGCTCGACAAGGTGGACCTGGTCTTCACGCCCGGCGCGCTGCAGGCCGCCGCGGAGCTCGCTATCACCCGCAAGACCGGCGCTCGCGCGTTGCGGTCGATCGTCGAGGAGTCGTTGCTGGACGTCATGTATGACGTCCCGGACCACGGTGAGATCCGCAAGTGCATCATCACCGAGGAGACGATTCGCAACGCCCGTCCGCCGCTACTCCTGACCAAGAGCCAGGTGGACGAGGGCTTCGACGAGACGAACTACGAGAAGCTTCTGGCGGAGCACGGCCAGAGCGCGTAGTCACGGCAGGCGCCGCTGGCGCCGGATCCGTCCTTGAGTCGCTCACCGGCGATCACGACGCCCGGAACGGCGCATCCACGCCTGCCCCACCCAGAGCCTGCGACTTGTCGGCCATACCTAAACATCCCGAGCCGGATGGCGCCGTGCCCCGGCTATCCGACCAGCGCCATCTCCAGGACCTGCGCGAGGTGGAGGGCCCGCCGGCCACCGGACTGCGCGATCTGCTCGCGGCAGCTGAAACCGTCGGCGATGAGCAGGGCGTCGTCCGGCGCTGAGCGAACCGCCGGCAGCAGCGCCCGTTCGCCGATCTTCTGCGAGAGCTCGTAGTGCTCGCCGCGCTCGAAGCCGAAAGCGCCGGCCATGCCGCAGCATCCGGGCTCGGGCTGGGCCGGCGCCAGGCCGATCGATCGCAGCGCCGCCTCTTCGGCGGCCATGCCGACGAGCGCCTTCTGGTGGCAGTGCCCGTGAAGGACGGCCGGGGCCGTGAGTCGGCCGGGCAGCGCGGCCGAGAACTCGCTCCGGTGCGCCTCGACGAAGGCGCCCAGGCCGGTAGCCATCCCGTCCAGCTGCCTGGCGCGTGAATCTGACGGGAACAGGTTGGGCAGCTCGTCGTGGAAGACCGCCTCGCACGACGGCTCCAGAACGACGACCGGCACGCCCGAGTCCAGCTCCGGCTCGAAGGCGTCCAGGATCCCGCCGAGCAGTCTGCGACCCTGCTTGAGGAAGCCGCGATCGTAGAGCGGCCGGCCGCAGCACAGGTCGGCTCGCGGCACTTCTACCGAGAAGCCGGCGGCCCGCAGCACTCGCAGCGCGGCCAGCCCTTGCGACGGCGCGAAACCGTCGGTGAAGGTGTCGGCGAAGAGCACGACGCGCCGATCGCCGGCCTCGCGCGTGCCGCCGAGGTCCGGTACGCCGTCCGGAAGATCGCGGCGGAAGGTTCGGTCCGCGAACCTCGGAAGCTGCCGGCGCGAATCAACGCCGGCGACGAGCTTAGCCAGCCCGGCAATCCCCGGCGCCGCGCCGACGGAATTGGCCAGGCCCGGCGCGATCTGCGCGAGGTGCGCCCACCAGTGGATCAGACCCATCGAGTAGGCGACCCGGGGCCGCAGCCGGTGGGCGTAGTGGTGGGCCATGAACTCGGCCTTGTAGGTGGCGACGTCGACGCCGACGGGGCAGTCGTTCTTGCAGCTCTTGCAGGCGATGCACAGGTCCAGGGCTTCGAGGACCTCGTCGCTGCGCCACAGGTCCGGCAGCGCCTCGCCCTCGAGCATCTCCCACAGCAGGCGGGCCCGGCCGCGGGTCGAGTGGCGTTCCTCGTGCGTGGCCTGGTATGTCGGGCACATCGCCCCGCCGGATTCGCGGCGGCACTTGCCGACGCCGACGCAGCGAGCTACCGCTCCGGCCAGCGACCCGCCGTCGCCGGCGAAGCCGAACACCGTCTCCGGGTCGGCGAGCGTCAAGGCGGGCCGGAGGTCCGCGTCCAGAGGCAGAGGATCCACGACTTTGCCCGGGTTCATGCGACCGCGCGGATCCCAGATCGTCTTGAACTCGCGGAAGGCCGCCACTAGCTCGGGCCCGAACATGCGCGGCAGCAGCTCCGCCCGGGCCTGCCCGTCGCCGTGCTCGCCCGAGAGCGACCCGCCGTGCCGGACGACGAGGTCGGCCGCCGCCTCGACGAACGTCCGGAAGTCGCGCAGCCCCGCCGGCGTGCGGAAGTCGAACTCGGAGCGCAGGTGCAGGCAGCCGTCGCCGAAGTGGCCGTAGAAGGTGCGCTCGAACCCGAAACGGCCGATCAGCGCGTCCAGCTCGCGCAGGTATGCGCCCAGGCGCTCCGGCGGGACCGCCGAGTCCTCCCAGCCGGGGTAGGTCGATGGCTTACCGGGGACCACGGCCGTGGCGCCGACGGCGGATTCGCGAAGCGTCCAGAAGCCCTGCTGGGCGGCCCGGTCGAGGACCACCCGGGCGATGGCCCGATTGCCGAACCGCCGGGCAGCCTCGCGCGCCTTCGACTCGGCCTCGCTAGCCGTGTCGCCGCCGAACTCGACGAGGAGCCAGCCGTCGCCCTTGGGGAGGCCACCGATCGCGGCCAGGTTCAAGCTCTTGCGCCGGCATGCCTCAACCAGTCGATCGTCGAAACCCTCCAGTCCGATGGGCCCGGTCGCCAGGATCTCGGGCGATCGGTCGGCCGCCTCGAAGACGTCAGCGAAGCCGAGCACCAGCAGCGCGCGATGAGGCGGGCTGGGGACGAGCCGAAGCGTCGCCTCGAGGATCGTGACGCAGGTACCCTCGGTGCCGACCAGCGAACGGGCCACGTCGAAGCCGTTCTCCGGAAGCAGAGCCTGGAGCGGGAAGCCCGACACCAGTCGCGGCAGCTTCGGGAAGCGTTCGCGGATCAAGGCCTCGTGGCGGTCCCGGAGGGAGAGGAGGGAGCGGTAGATCTCGCCCCGCGCACCCGTCTCCGCGCAGATGCTCGCCAGGTCGGCGTCGGTGGTGCGGCCCACTGTAAGGCGCACGCCGTCGTAGGTGAGCACGTCCAGCGACTCGACGTTGTCGCTGGTCCGGCCGGCCATGATGGAGTGGGCGCCGCACGAGTCGTTGCCGAGCATCCCGCCCAGCGTGCAGCGGTCGTGCGTGGCCGGATCGGGCCCGAACGTCAGGCCGTGGCGTTCGGCGGCCGCGCGGAGGTCGTCGAGGATCACGCCCGGCTGGACGCGGGCGATGCGCCGTTCCGGGTCCAGCTCCGCGATCCGGTCGAGGTGGCGGGAGACGTCCACCACGACGGCACGGTTCGTGGTCTGGCCGGCCAGGCTGGTACCGCCGCCGCGGAGCGTGACCGGTGCGTCGTGCTCGCGGCAGACCCGCACGATCTCCGCCAGGTCGGCGGTGTCGAGCGGCCGCACGACGCCGATCGGGAGCTGGCGGTAGTTGGAGGAATCGGTGGCGTAGAGGGCTCGGTCGCCGGCGCCGAACTGGACCTCGCCCCGGATGCGAGTGCGCAACGCGGCGGCGAGCGACTCGCGACGGTCGTCGGCTTCGCCGCGGGCGGCCGAATTGGTTCTCACATCGGCAGCATACCGGCCGCGGGCGGCGTGGGTGGCGGCGCCGTTGGGCCGGCCGAGCTCGCCCTCAGGCGGCTAGTGGAAATCCCCGAACGTGCCGATGAGAGGTATGGCGAGGACCGCCAGCAAAGCAACGTTCACGATGGCGTTGGCGTAGACGCGCTGGAGCAGCGAGCGGCCCGTGTCCAGGGGAAACCACAAGAGGACGCCGGCCGTCACCGACCACCACGCCCACGCCTGGTGCGAGGCGAAGGCGTTGGCCACGACGATGGCGATGCTCAAACCCCACCCGGCCATGACGGCCCCCATGATTCCGTACAGCCAGGCCTGGAACCGCCGCGTCTGGGGGTCCGGCGCGGCCGCCCAGAAAGCCGGGTCGATGAGCCGGTTGAGGGCGGCGAAGAGGGGAGTCCCGGACGTCACCGCCATCGCCGCGCCGGCCGCGACCATCGCGCAGCTGACTGCCAGGAGCCAGAGCCGGAAGAACTCGAACATGCTTCCTCCTCGTAGTCGAGCGGTCCCTCTGGGGGTTACGCTTGCGCAAATCGGCCATCCGGTCGCAGCCGGGTGTCCCGGCGTCTCGACCGGCCGGTGGCTATTAGTATGTAGCGGGATAGAAACTAGTGTCAAACGGCAAACCCGGCGGCTCTCTGACTCACAAGCGGGCGCCCGGCAGGCCGCGCCTGATGTCGGACGAGGCGATCTACCTGGCCGGGCTGGCCGTTCTGACGGAGCACGGCTCGGACGGGATCACGCTCGCCCGCGTCGCCGCCCTGCTGGGAGTCACTCCGGCGGCCGTGCGCCAGCGCCTCGGTTCGAAGAGGGGACTGCTGGTCGAGATGGCGCGGCGCAGGGCAGAGCAGACCGAGGGCAGGTTTGCGGCCGCGCGGGCTGCCTGCTCCTCGCCGCTCGAGGCGCTGCTGGCCGCGTTCGCGGCCCAGCTCGACCAGATCCGCGAGCCGCAGCGGCTGGCCCACGCCATCTCGGCCTACACCGATAACGTCGGCGACCCGGACATGCGGGCGGCGTTCGCCGCCGAGCTGGCTTCGATGGAAGGCCATGTGGGCGACCTGCTGGCCGAGGCCGCCGCGTGTGGGGAGATCGCCGGGCCGGTCACCGCGGAGCTCGTCTCGACGCTTCTCGCGGCGGTCGAGGGCACGATGCTGATCTGGTCCATCGCCCCGCGCGACGATATCGAGCAGCGCATCGACGAAGCGGTCCGCGTGGTGCTCGGTCTCCGGGCCCGGTAGGTCTTCCGGGCAGACGCGGCCGGAATCCCGCGGCCGCCGGCGGGTCGGCCTCTATTGTGTCGGCACAGGCTGAACCTTTTGACCGTCCGGTCCGTCTGGATCGACACTCCGGCAAGGGAGTGGTCAGACAGGGAGCCGATCATGACCGGGGAAGGAGCCTGGAGGGTGGCGCTGACGATACCCGCGGCGGGCGAGGCTACGGAGTTCATCCGTCTCGTCGAGCCGGCGCTCCCGGGCGCCTACCGCCTGGCGGGCTACCTTCTGCGCGACGCCAATGAGGCCGAGGACGCCACGCAGGAAGCGCTCGAGAAGGCCTGGCGCGCCTGGCCCAGGCTTCGCGAACGAGACCGGGCGGGCGCCTGGTTCGATCGCATCGTCGCCAACGTGTGCAAGGACCGGCTGCGCGGCCGGCGAGTCCGCTTCCTCACCCTGGATGACGGCGCCGCCGGCGCCGCGAGCGTCCGGGATCCCTTCCGCGAGGCCCTCGCACGCGACGAGGTCGGCCGCCTGGTCGGGAGTCTCCCGTCGGATCAGCAGATCGTCGTCGCGCTGCGATTCTGGCGCGACCTTCCACTCGAGGCCATCGCCGAGCGGCTGGACGTACCGGTTGGAACGGTCAAGTCCCGGCTCCACTACGCCATGAAGGAACTCCGCCGGCAGCTCGACAGGCAGGGCGGGGAGGTGTCCCGATGAGCTTCCAAGACGACTCCGAACTCGAAGCGCGTCTGCGCCGGGTCGCAGCGGGCCCGGCGCCGGATGTTCCGGCGTCGCTCCGCGAGCACCTGGTGGACGTCACGGCGGGCCGTGAAGGGCGGATAGTCGGCGGGGTGGCGCTGTCTCCCGTCCGTCCGGCCGGCCGAGGATGGTCCGGCCGGCGGCGCGTCTGGGCCCTGGCGTCTCTCGCGGCAGTGCTGGTGATCGCCGTCTCCGCGGCCGGCTTGCTCGTGGGCACGCGCGGCCCGCAGGCGGCCGCGACCCTGCCGCTCCGCATGGACGTGGGCCAGGGCGAGTGGACGGGACTGGAGTGGCACGACATAACCGCGACGGCGCAGGGTATTAGCTCGACAGAGCAGTGGTACGTGGGGGGCAACCCGCTGGTCGCGTGGCGGGGCGGTTTCGCCATGCTGGGCGGCGACATGAACGTCTGGCTGTCGAAGGACGGGCTCACCTGGACTCGAGCCGCGGGTGCACCCCGCTACGCCGGGATGGTCGCAGTTGGGCCCTATCTTCTCGCCTGGGGGGCGACGACCGACGCGTCCGGCGCATTCACCGGCTCGGGGCTCTGGCGCACCGTGGACGGCGTCACCTGGACGAGCGTCTCGATGCCGTTCGCCGTCACGTCGTTCTCGAATATGGCCGGTAGCTCCGACGGAGTGGTGATCGTGTCGACGACGCCAAACAGTGGGCTGCCACCGGGCCCATCGCAGATCTACTTCAGCGGCGACACTGCCACCTGGACCCGGGCGACCCTTCCGGCCGACCTCGCCACCGCGGGTAACGTCTACGTGTCGGCTTTCCTCGACGGGTTCGTCGCGACCGGCGAGGTTGCCGATCCGAATGGCAACATCGGTTACTCCACCGACTCTGGTCCGGAGAGCAAGTACTCCGAACGGTCCTGGATCTCGCGCGACGGCCTGACCTGGACGAGCTACGACCCGAACGTTCCGTCGAACGACTCCAACCAGCCGTGGACGAACATGCAGGAGGGCCGGATGGGCGCCGGCGACGGTCGCATTCACTCGACCGACGATGGCGTCATCTGGAGCAGGGATCGCGTCCAGCTACCCGACTCGATGGTCGGCTACCAGCTCGTGTCGGATGGGGACCGCATAGTCATGGCCGCCGGAGGCGGCGGGCAGTTCTACCTGAGTGAGGGCGACGGCAACTGGATCCAGCTCGAGCAGGGCGGCGACGTGGGGAGCCTGCCGTCGGACGGACGGATCATGCTGCTTCCCAACGGCGTTCTGTGGATCGGCGGCGGTCGGGTCTACTTCGGGCAGGCGCTGTCCGGCATCGCGCCGGAGGGCTCGCTCGGCCCGCCGACGTCGCCGTCGCCCGGCCCATCGCTGCCGTACCCCACGTCGACGCCGGCCGTGATGGTAACGGCCGCGGCCACTGAGCTGCCGACGCCTGCTACGTCGCCCTCGGCGACGATGACCGCGACCGGGTTCACCACGCCCGGTGGCACCGACGGGTGGAAGGACTTCACCTGGACCAGTCTGCCGTCGGAGAGCCGGATGCTGCCCAGCCCCCAGCTCGACGGCAGCGGCATCGGCCAGGTCCTGCGCTGGAAAGGCGGATACGTGGCCACCGGATCAGTGGCGTTGTTCGGGACGGCGCGCCCGTCGCTGGGGCTGTGGACCTCGCCGGACGGGCAGACTTGGACGCCGGTCGCGTCGATCGAGGCCGCGGCGGTGGTCGTCTCGGTCGCGCCCTTCGGCCTGCTGGCCCTCGCCGTCGACCCGACGGCTAACGGGCCGTATCGGCCGCCCGAGGCCTGGACCAGCTCGGACGGAATCGAGTGGCACGACGCCGGGCCGTCGAACCTGCCCGGCGGCCTCGTCTCCATAGCCGGCACGGACAAGGGAATCGTCGCGACCTCTGGCGTGACCGTCGGCACGGGCAAGGCGGCCACTGAGGGATACCTCATCGAGTTCTCGACGGACGGCGTCAACTGGACCCAGGAGACGGTTGGCGACCTGGCCGGCAGCCAGGGCGGCGCGTACGGTCTGCCGCCGCACGTCCAGACGAACGCCGGGCGGTTCTACCTGATGGGCACGGCGGCGCCGGTCCTGGACTCGTCCAACCTCGCCCAGGGCGCGTCGATGAGCCAGGACGAGATGTGGCTGTCCGGCGACGGCGAGACGTGGACGCGCAGCGCCGGCGGATACTCGTGGTTCGCGGACTTCATCGACTTCGGCCGGGACGGCATCCTGCTGCACACCAACGCCAACGCGTCGCCGGGCGCGAACGGCCTGGCCTACTCCACGGACGGCGGCATGACCTGGCACGAAGACCCGAAGCTCGCTCCACTGGGCCAGGCGCCGTGCCAGGGCGAGTGCTCGATAGGTCCAAACGGCGTGATCGCGTCCAACGGCACCGTCTTCGTGGCGGTCCAGAACGGCGGCAAGAAGGCCTGGCTCTCGTACGACGCCCGGACCTGGACACCGATCGCGTGGGCCGGCGGCGATCCCTCCACTGCCGGCTACGCCGGATTCGGCGGGTTCGTGGTGATGCCGCGCGGCGTCCTCCTGGGTGGCGCCTACGGCGCGGGTGGGTAGCGGCGCAAGAAGCTAGCCGGCCCGGTCCGCCGGTCGGCCTCTCCAGGCCGGCGTCGGCCCTGTGCTACGATCGCCGCTCACGGCGTTGACCGAGAGGAGTAGCGTCGCCATCCGCTGGCAGAGAGCGGGGTCGCGCCGAAAGGCGCAGGCTGAAAGCCCCGCAGTCGGAACGGCGCGAACGTAGCTCGCGAGCGGTGCGGGTGGCGCCCGATAGCGCGCCGAGAGGGCAGCGCCAGGTGACGCGCGATGTGCGCCACTCCGGGCGTCTGGGCACCAACGTCCAGGACGTCCGGCTCGGCCGGGCGCTCGCCGAACCAGCAGGTGGTACCACGACCCGTTCGTCCGCTGGACGAGCGGGTCGCTCGATTGACGGAGCGATAGATGGCGAACCAGGCGAAGAAGGAGCGGACGCAAGGGCCGGCCGACGCGATCGACGACACGGCTCTGGCCAAGGCCTACCGGCCCGGCGACATCGAGCACGCCGTCTACCAGAGCTGGCTCGACGCCGACGTCTTCAACCCGGACGGCGCCGGCTCGCGCGCGGACTGGTCGAAGCCCCCCTTCGTCATCATCCAGCCGCCGCCCAACGTGACCGGGTCTCTGCATCTCGGTCACGCCCAGCGCTCCACGGTGGAAGACCTGATGACCCGGCACGCCCGAATGCAGGGCCGGCCGGCGCTCTTCCTGCCGGGCCTGGATCACGCCTCGATCGCCGCGCAGTACGTCCTCGACAAGCTCCTGGCGAAGAAGGGCGAGACCCGCGCCACGCTCGGGCGCGAGAAGTACCTCGAGGCGATGTGGGAGTTCGTCCGCGAGACCCGCGAGACGATTCTCAGCCAGCAGCGCCGGGTTGGCGCCTCGCTCGACATGACGCGCCTGCGATTCACCATGGACGAGGTTTCCGCGCGGGCGGTGCGAGAGGCCTTCCTGCGCCTCTACCGCGAGGGTCTGGCGTACCGAACCGAGGCCCTCATCCACTGGTGCCCGGGCTGCCGCACGAGCGTTTCGGATCTCGAGGTGATCCCGAAGGAAACGACGGGCAGCCTCTGGACGATGCGCTACCACCTGATCGACCAGGCGACCGGAGCGCCCGATCCGACCGCCTGGATCGCGGTCGCCACCACGCGTCCGGAGACGCTTCTGGGCGACACCGCCGTGGCGGTCAACCCGGAGGATACGCGCTATACCGCGCTCATCGGCCGCGAGGCGATGATCCCCTTCGTCGACCGCGTGGTGCCGATCATCGCCGACCCCGTGGTCGACAGGGCCTTCGGCACCGGCGCGGTGAAGATCACTCCGGCCCACGACCAGGACGACTACGAAACCGGCAAGCGCCACGGTCTGCCGATGATCACCGTGCTCGACGACGCCGCCCGCATCAACGAGAACGGCGCCCAGTTCGCCGGCCTGGACCGCTACGAGGCCCGCCAGCAGATCGTGGAGGCTCTGCAGGCCCGCGGCGACCTCGAGGCGATCAAGGCCCACGAGATGATGCTCGGGCGCTGCCAGCGCTCCGACGACGTGGTCGAGCCGCGGCTCAAGACCCAGTGGTTCGTGCGCGTGGCGCCGCTCGCGGCGGCGGCCCTGGAAGCGACCCGCTCTGGCACGACTCAGATCCTGCCGGAGCGTTTCGTCAAGGTCTGGGAACACTGGATGACCGAGATGCGCGACTGGAACGTCAGCCGCCAGCTCTGGTGGGGTCACCGCATTCCGGCCTGGTACTGCCCGGACGGCCACACGACCGTGAGCGCCGATCCCGAGGGGCCGTCCGCCTGCGAGGTCTGCGGCCGGCCCGCCGCCGACCTGCGCCAGGACGAGGACATCTTCGACACCTGGTTCAGCTCGGGCCTGTGGCCGTTTTCGACGCTCGGCTGGCCGGAGCAGACCCTCGATTTCGAGCGCTTCTATCCCGGCTCGGTGATGGAGACCGCCTACGACATCATCTTCTTCTGGGTCGCTCGGATGATGATGATGGGCATCCACCTGACCGGCCGGGCGCCGTTCCACACCGTCTATCTCTCGGGCCTGATTCGCGACCCTTACGGCCAGAAGATGTCCAAGACCAAGGGCAACGTGGTCGATCCACTCGAGACGATCGACGAGGTCGGCGCCGACGCGCTGCGCTTCGCCCTGGTCAACGGGACGGCTCCCGGCAACGACTCGCGGCTGGGCGCCGAGAAGCTCGAGAACTCCCGCAACTTCGCGAACAAGCTATGGAACGTGGCTCGCTTCGTCTTGGGCGCCCGCCCGGCGTCCATCCCGGCAGGTGCGCCTCGGGAGCTGCCCGACCGAGCCTGCGCCGGACCGGCCGATCGCTGGATCCTGTCGCGCGCCGCCGCGACCGTGACCGCCGTCGACCGGGCCATGGCCCAGTACGCCTTCGGCGACGCCAGCCAGAGCCTGTACGAGGCGATCTGGAACGAGTATTGCGATTGGGGCGTCGAGCTGGCCAAGATCAGGCTGGGCGACGAGAGCCTGCCCGCGGCCGAGCGCGAGGCCACGTGGTGGACCCTGGTCGAGGCGCTCGACACGTACCTGCGCCTGTTGCACCCGATCATGCCCTTCATCACGGAGGCGATCTGGGAGCGTCTGCCGCACGCCGCCGGCGATCCAAAGCTCCTGATCGTGGCCGACTGGCCGACCGTCGGAGACGAGGCCGTCGACGCCGCCGCCGAGGCCGAGGTCGCGGCCCTCATCGAGCTGGTCCGGGCCGTGCGCAACGCCCGCGCCGAGGCCCGCGTCGAACCCGCGGCGTGGCTCCCGGTCGACGTCTACGTGCCCGATTCGCTCGGCCCCACCTTCGAGGCGCTCCGGCCCGCGATCGAGCGCCTGGCGCGGGCGAAGCCGCTCCGCCGCGAGTCGAGCGTCGACTCGATCCGCAGGGGAGTGGAGGGCGGCCTCTCCGTCATCCACGGCGAGATCGAGGCGATCGTCCGGCCGGCGGCCCGGGACGAGGCCCAGGAGGAGCGCGATCGCGCTCGACTGGAACGTGAGCTGGCGGAGGCCCAGGCACTCCTGGCGTCGGCCCGCGCCCGCCTCGCCAACGAAGCTTTCACGTCGAAGGCGCCCGCGGCGGTCGTGGAGGGCGCCAGGACGCGAGCCACGGAGCTGGAGGAGCTCGTCGCGCGCCTGGCCCAACGGCTGGAGTAGGCCCTCGGCCTAGGCCTAGGCGGGGCCGGCGCCTCACGGGGCAGGAGCCTGGGACGGGCCGCGCCGGGGGCCGGGGCCCCGGGCCGCTGCCCACGAGGCGTCGTCGCCGGGCCCGGCGGTCCGATCTCGCCAGCACTTCGAACCTCGGATACGCGAGCGTACGAAGACAGCCGAACCGAAGGCGCTGCTAGGATACGTACAGGTCAGCACTACCTTTCAGGAGGTCCGGTGCCTCTCTTCGGCAAGATGCGTCGCTCGAGTCAGGATCAGCCCTCGATTCCGCAGCCGCAGCCGGCTGACGTGAGTTCGCACGAGTTCTCGCTGAAGCTCTCGTATGGCGCGAAGAGCTCCGAGGGGGTGCGGCTCAAGGCCGGTCCCGGCCTGGTGCAGCGGCTGCACAGCATGCTCGCCGGCTACGTGCAGGGAGAGTCGGAGCTGGTCGAGCCGCTGCCCGTCGAGTTGGGCCAGGCGTCGCCGTACATCGCCCGGCTGCCCGGCAGCGCACAGTGGCTGCAATACCATCACGCGCGGTCCCCGGTGACCCGCCATGCGCTCGTCGTGCTCGAATCCGTCGACGCGATCGATCTCGTCTACGAGACGCTGGTCTGCGGCTTGCTCTCGGGTGAAACGGACACCGCGGGCTACCCCGAGTACAACGCCATCGTGGGCGGCGTGGTCTCGCATTTCGACGAGGTCACGGGCGACCTGATCGTTCGCGCGGTCGTCGGCTGGGGCGGCAAGGGCGTCCGGGGAGACACCGACAGAAACGCCGCCGGCGTCCTGGCCGGCCTCTTCAACAACATCGCCGGCGACACTCACGCCGTTGGAACCGTGACGGTCGAGCGGCCTTTGCCGGCCGCCGGACCCGGCGGAATGGCGTGCCCTCACTGCGGTTTCAACTCCGGACACGAGAGACCTTTCTACTGCCCGAAGTGCGGCATGCGGATGGTGCGCGGCTAGAGCGACTGCCTGGAGGAGCCAAGTGCCGACATACGACTACGTCTGCGCAGACTGCGGCTACGAGATGGAGGTCATGCACTCCGTCCACGGTCACGGTCCGGGGGGCTGCCCCAGGTGCGGCGGAGCGATGAAGAAGGCCATCTCGGCGCCCGCGGTCCATTTCAAGGGGAGCGGCTGGGCTCGCAAGGAGCGGTCGAGTGCCGGCACCCAGAGCCGGCCGGGGTCCAGGGACGCCGGTTCCGGCTCTGGCGAGGGAAGCGGCTCATCGGCCGGAGACGGCGGCGCGCCGTCCAAGTCAGAGCCGGCCGCGAAAGACGCCGACTGACGATGCCGAAGCCACCGTCCGACTGGATCTCACTTTCGGAGGCGGCCGAGCTTCTCGCGTCCTCGAACGTGCGATTCACTCCCGGGACCATCGGCCGGTGGGCCCGCGTCGGGCAACTCCAGAGCATCAAGCTGGGCAACCGCCGCTTCGTCCGGCGGGCGCAGGTGCGGTCGCTGCTGAGACCCCATGGTTCGCTTCACGATGACGACCTGCAGCCAGGTCTGTTCGAGGACCTGGACGAGTAAGCCGCCCGCCTGCGGGTCGGCCGCTCGGTCTGGATGACGGAGGACACTGGAGATCGACACGCCGCAGATCGGGCCGCCACCGCAGGCAACGCGTTTTCGCGATCCGAGCGCACTGGCACGACCGACGAGTCTGGCGATTCTCGCCGGCATCCTGATCCTGGCCCTGCCCGAGTTCGTCCTGTCCTGGGCCTCCATTCCCGGTCAGGTAATCGTCGACGGCAGCAACGAGCCCGATGGATTGCTCACGCTCCTGATCGGCCTGGCGATTCTGCTGGTTGTCGTCTCGTACTCGGTAGAGACGAGCGACACGCTGGTGGTCCAGGC
Source organism: uncultured Chloroflexia bacterium (assembly GCA_963838285.1). Classification (GTDB taxonomy): domain Bacteria; phylum Chloroflexota; class Limnocylindria; order Limnocylindrales; family CSP1-4; genus Fen-1039. Next base: position 285,250 of record CAWIQP010000004.1, on the reverse strand, counting down.
CCTGCCGGCAATGCTCGGCATAAGCCTGCTGGCGGCGTTGCTCGATGGCATCCAGGTGACCATGACGTCTGTCGCGGACTATCAATCGATGGGCGATCCTGCGACGGTGGATCCGGGTCTGGCCGCCGAAGTCATAGGCAGCCTCCTCGTCGCGACCGCCGCGGCGGCCGTGTCGCTGAGGTACGTGAGGACGGGTTCGGTTCGTCGTGCGGCGCGCGAAGCCGCTCGTGCCGCCTCCCACAGCCGGTGGCTCGCAACGTCGATGGGCGACCTCGAGCTGGAACCCGTCCGGCCGGGCAGCACTCTCGTGATCACCGCCGGGGCGGTTGGCGCCGTGCTGGGCCTGGTGACGGCGGTGTGGCTCGACGGAGCGATGGGGCCCGACACCTCGCTGGCGCGGCTGGCCGCTCTCGCCCTGATGGGCGTCCTGCTCGGGCCGGCCCTGTCGGTGTCGCTCTGGAGGAGCGCCACGCGCGGCGGGCCGTAAGGTCGACCCTTTGGCGGCGCGAGGCGCGAGGCGCGAGGCGCAAGGCGCGAGGCGCGAGGCGCGAGGCGCGAGGCGCGAGGCGCGACGGGGCCGGGAGTCGCGGATCCCCTTGGGGCCGGCCTGGTCTCGGAGGGTTCGGGTCAGGCTTGCTGAGTGCCGCAGCGCCGGCAGAACCGCGCCTGCGTCGAAACCGGCAGCGCGCACCTGTGGCAAACCCGAACCGAACCGCGGTTGAGCACTTCCTGGGCCGAGAGTGCCCAGAGTTCGTCCAGTGGCGGCACCGCGGCCTGTCTGGCCGTAAGCGCGGCCGGGACCGGAGCGGCGTCCGGGCCGGGCCAGACCGCTCCGGGATCCTCCCGGGACGGCCAGCGTGAGCCGAGAGGAGGCCAGGGCGCGGCCGGCGTCGAGCGGGAGACGGATGGCTCGGAACGCTGCTCGGCTGCCTGGGCCGCGGGGGAGTCGAGAAGCGGTTCCTTCGCGACCGCCGGCGCAGGCGCCGGCTCGTTCGGCTCGCCGACCCATCCGGCGCTGAAGTCGAGCCCGGCTTCGGGCTCCCCGATCGTTTCGAAGTCGCTCGCCGACACGGCGGACAGTCGGACGGCGGCGGCCCAGCGGGCGTCGTTCGCCTCAGGTTCGCTCGGCGTCCGGAGCGAGTCGAGCGCGGCGGCCTGGGTCTGGAAGGCGATCGCCGGTTCGACGGCCGCCGGCAGCGAGTCGGGGGCCGGGTCCCTGGCGAGAATCGGATCTGGTTCGGGGGCGCTGGCTGCCGCCGGGGCGGACGCCTGGGAAGCGGCCACCGTCTCGGGCGCGGCGTCTGCAACCGTGGCGGCTTCGAGTTCCCACGGCCTGGCTTCCGCCGACCGGTCCAGCCACTGCGTCGGGCGCGGCCACGGGTCCCGCGGCAGCTGCCCGTCGTGCGCACGCGAGCTGCGGGACTCTGTGGCGGGCCGGTCCGGAGACTCGGGTGAGTGCCGGCCGAGCAGCCTGGCGACCGCCGCGGGCAGTTCGTGCGTCCCTGTTCGGTGGGCCGGCTCGGCCGGCAGCGGCTGTGGCAGGTGCTGGACCGTGGCCGACTTGCGCAGAAGGCGCTGCGGCGCGAGCGGGGTTTCGGGCAGCGGCTCAAGCGGCTCCGAATTGGGCTCCAGGTCCGATGAGGCGCCGACCGGCGCCTGCTCCGGTGCCGCGTCCGGAGCGCCGGCCGAATCGGCGGCATCCATCTGGGCGGCGGCGCCGGGCGGGGCCTCGACCGCTCGAGCCGCGTCCGCGGCGGCGTCCCGCTGCGGCGTCCACGGCTGCATGGCGTCGAAGGGCTCCGGTTCGGAGACGGCTCCGCGTTTCGGTGCAGGATCCGGCGTCGAATCGCCCTGCCCGAGCCTCGACTCGACCAGCTCCAGCTCCTCCGGGGTCAGGGTCATCTCGGGTGCGATCTGATCGGCGATCGGCCACAGGTTCCAGCTTTGCGGGTCGGCGGGCCTGAGAGAGGAGTGGTGGCTCCTGCCGTTGCCGGGCGTCTGGGCCGGGACGGCCACCGGGAGGTCCACGGTGGGCCAGGCGGGCGGCGCGGGTCGAACCACGGGTTCGACCGCGGGGCCGTCCGGGAATTGGGACCAGTCGGTGTCCCATCGGGCGACCGGCGTCCGGACGATGAGGTGGTCCTCCGGCGCGACCGGCTCGATGCCCGTTTCAGGGGCGCAGGACAGGCATGCGCCGGCGTTGGCGTTCCAGCATCGATCGCACGCGTACTGCCGGCATGTCATGCAGAAGTTGAAGATGCGGTGAAACGACTCGGTCGCGCGAGTTACGTCGTCGTGGTCGTCTTCGTTGCGAGCCAGCACCAGGGAATCGTGGAGCGACTGGCCGTCGGTCAGGACGAAGTTCTTGAGACCTCTGGCAAGGACGCGCGCTCGTCTGAGGGACAGCGCCGTGGGCGCGGTCGGGGAGACGACGTGACGCGCGCCACATCGCTCGCAATACGAGTCGGTCAAGTCGGGCATCGTTGCTCCGTTGTCTGAAGGCCAGACGCGAGCGTTGCCGGCACAGCGCCCATGTGGAGCGTACGCCGATGTCCGGGCCGCGGCATCAGGCCTGCTCGTACTCGCGGGCGGGGTCCGAAGGTCCCGTTGACTGCAAGGCGATCCGCAAGGAAGGCCCGGGCGGGTTCCTTGGCGGGCATCGGAGCGGGCGCCGGCAGGAGTGTGAGCGCCCGCCCTGTAGCTCGCTCGCCTTCGGGGGCGGGCCGGTCCGACGCGTCGCCCCTCCCTGCGGAACCGGCCGATCACAACGGGAACGGCACAATCGTCAGCGGTTAGTATGTTGCGATCTCCGGCCTTCGAGGGGGCTGGGGTGCCGCGTAATCACCGGCTCCGTGACCCGTTCGCGGATCACTACCCACCTTCGCGTCCTGAAGAGAGAGTCATGACCAAGATCCAAGATCTCGGCGAGAAGGTAGCTGCGAATGTCGAGCGAGTCATCGTCGGCAAACAGCAGGAAGTCCGGCTCACTCTCGTCGCGCTGTTGTGCCGCGGGCATCTCCTGATCGAGGACGTGCCCGGCACCGGCAAGACGATGCTCGCGAAGGCCGTGGCGCGCAGCCTTGGCTGCAGCTTCCGGCGCATCCAGTTCACACCGGATCTCCTGCCGTCGGACGTGACGGGCCTATCGATCTACAACCAGAAGACCCAGGAGTTCGAGTTCCGGCCGGGCCCGATCATGGCGCAGGTCGTCCTGGCGGACGAGATAAACCGGGCCACGCCCAAAACGCAGTCCGCGCTTCTCGAATGCATGGAGGAGCATCAGGCCACCATCGACGGCACGACCTACCAGATGCCGGAGCCGTTCCTCGTGATCGCCACGCAGAACCCGATCGAGTACGAGGGAACCTTCGCTCTGCCCGAGGCCCAGCTCGACCGCTTCATGTTGCGCATCCGGCTCGGCTACCCGAGCCCGCTGGACGAGCAGACGATCCTCGACGAACAGAAGATCAGCCATCCGCTCGACAGCCTCGAGGAAGTCCTCGACGTTTCGGACCTGCGAGAGATCCAGGCGGCGGTGCGCGAGATCTACGTCGACCCCAGCGTGGCCGACTACATCGTCCGCCTGGTGAACGCGACGCGAACCCACCCGGACGTCTACCTCGGCGCGTCGCCGCGCGGATCGCTGGCGCTGTATCGCACGGGCCAGGCCCTGGCGGCCCTGTCCGACCGCGACTACGTCATCCCGGACGACATCAAGGCCCTGGCCGAGGCGGCTCTTGCTCACCGCCTGATCATCAAGACGAGTTCGTCCATGCACGACATCGATCCGCGGCTGGTGATAGCCGAGCTGCTGAACACCGTGCCGGTGGATTCGAGCAAAGCGGGCGGGAGCCGCGACGGGGCTGCCGCTCGGCGATCTCAGGCGGCGGCAGCGCCGCGTGGTGCCGCCGGCAGCCCGGCGCTCTAGCCGGACCGGGGGCCTCGTTTCGTGATCAGGCGGCTCCAGTTCCTGATCGTCGTCGTCGTCCTGCTGATCGCGGCCTTCTCGACTGGACTCGGGTTCCTGTTCTACGTGGTCTACCTCGGGCTGCTCGCCATCGGAGGCAGCTACGTGCTGACCCACTTCGGCCTGGCCGATCTCGAGGCGGGATATCGTGTCGACCACCGCCAGGCGCACGTCGGCGACGACCTCAGGACCACCTACAGCATCTCCAACGCCAGCGGCCTGCCGAAGCCCTGGCTCGAGATCTACAACCCGACCGATCTGCCCGTCCCGCTGCCCGGTCGGGCCCTGGGGCTGCGCTCCTGGGCTCAGCGGTCGTGGGTCGGGATCGTGCCGTTGACGCGCCGCGGGACGTTCCGCATCGAGCCGATGGTCGTCAGGACCGGCGATCCGTTCGGGTTCTTCGAGGCCGCCGCGACAGTCGGAAGGCCTACCGTGGTGACGGTCTTTCCGCGTGTCGTGCCGCTGCCGCGCTGGCGCCTCCCAAACGCCTTCCTGGAGGGGACTCACTCGTCTCCCGAGCGGACACTCCAGACGACCCCGCTGGCCACGACGGTCCGCCCGTATGCCCCCGGCGACAGCTTCAACCGCATCCACTGGCGCACCACGGCGCGACTGGGAGAGATCCAGGTCAAGGAGTTCGACCTGGAGCAGACGGCCGACGTCTGGATATTCGTCGACCTCGACTCGACCGTGCAGACGGGCGAAGGCGACGTGTCGACCGTGGAGGAATCCCTGCGCGTCGCCGCCTCCATCGCCCACGACGCCATCGTCGAGAACCGGGCCGTCGGGCTGACCACGAGCGGTCACCGGCTGACGTCCATTCCGGCCGACCGCGGCCCGAGGCAGCACCAGAAGATCATGCAGCTCCTCGCGGCGGTCGACGGCGACGGCCAGTCGCCTCTCGGTGAGGTCCTGCTGGCGGGCCTGCCGAAGCTTCGACGCGGCATGACGGCCGTTGTGATCACCCCGTCCCGGGACCGGCAATGGGTCAGGGCGCTGACCTCGCTGCGGGCCCGGGGAGTCAACTCGGCCGTGGTGGCGATCGCGGCCGGTTCCTACGAGCTGTCCGCCGCGGCCCGCCGCAGGATCGAGGCGGAGGGCGATCCGGCCGCGCAGCAGCAACGAGCGCTCCGTTTCGCCCTGGCGGAATACGACATCAAGGCCTACGAGGTTCATGCCGGAGACAACCTCGGGTCGGTGCTGGCATGAGTGTCCGGCGGACCGCGGCCTCGATCTCCTCGGGGTGGAGCTAGCGATGGCAAACGCAGGCTGGCTGCCGACGAGTCGTCCGGATATTTACCGGGCCAGGGACCCAATGGCCGACCTCGACGAGCCGGGATTGTTCGCCCGGATCCACGACCGCATGCGCCCGGACGAGGGCTGGTACAGCCTGCCGCTGGTTCTGCTCCTGACGGGGACCATGGCCTGGTCCATCGCCGACGCGCGGTGGATTCTGGGACGCGACGAGCTCACCAGCTTCCTGATCTGGGTGTCTGTCGCGGCCGCGTTCTGGGGGTACCTGAGCGCGCGGCTGGACCTGCCGCCGTGGCTGGCCCAGGCGCTCGGATGCGCCATAGGGGCGTTCGTGCTGATAGAGGCGGTGGGCGCCTCGCTGCCGGACACGGCGCCCGGTCTGACGAACTGGTTCCAGGCCACCGCCAACTCGGTGACGCAGGCCTACCTGGACCTGACCTGGCGCCATCAGGTCTCGACCCTTCAGGTCGGCCACTTCTGCCTGATCCTCGGGGTTCTCGTCTGGGGTACCGCCCAGGCGGCCTCCTACGACGTCTTCGGCTATCACCGGTCCGTCAACGGCGTCCTGCTGCTGGCCGTCGTGCTGATCGCCAACATGGCGCTGACCCTCCAGGACCAGTTCGGGGCGCTGGTGATCTTCAGCGCCGGCGCCCTGTTCCTGCTCCTGCTGGCCCACGCCGCCGACGAGCGGTCGAGCTGGCTTCTCCATCGGATCTGGCGGGGCCGCGAGATCCAGGCGCCACACCTGCAGGGCGGCATCCTGTTCGCGTCGTTCGCCGTTGCCGGATCGCTCGTACTCACCACGGTGGCCAGTTCCGCGCCCCTGGCGAGCACCTTCAAGGATATCGGCTCGAACTTCCAGGACAGTCTGAGCTGGATCAGCGGCTACCTGCCGAATGGCGGCGCGAGCCGCTACCAGCCCAACTCGGACTTCGGGTCGGTCTCTCCAATCAGCTCGACGTTCCGCGAGTCGACGATCCCCGTCTTCACCATCCGCGTCCCGAGCGGTTCCGTTTCCTTCCACTGGCGGGTCATCTCGTACGACACCTTCCAGGGGACGGGCTGGTCGATCGGCTCGGGTTCGCGCCAGGACAACGTCATCGCCGGCGGCACGCTGGACGGCGGGACGCTGGATCTGGTGGGCGCCGATACGCCCGGTCGGAGCCAGGTGACCATCGTCGTGCACGTTCAGGACAGCTCGCTCAGGCACCTGGTGGTTGCCAACGAACCGGACACCGTGAACACGGGTGTGCAGCGGACGGTGGTCGGCAACGAGTCGAGCGCCGACGTGGCCTGGTACGCCTCCACGGCCACCGACTACACCATCTCGGCCTACGTTCCGGAGCTCGATCCAACCGGGCAGGGCCTGACGGAATGGCGGCTCATCCATGCCGGCTCGGAGTACCCGCCGGCACTCCTCGCAAGGTATACGCAGGGCGCCGACCAGGTCGGAGCTGAGGGCAAGGCGCTGCTCAAGGAGATCGACGACTGGGCCCGCGCCAACGGCAACCCGTTCAACGACGAGTACGACGTCGCCAAGGCCGTCCAGGATTACCTGCGAAGCGACGTGTTCACCTACAACACCGACATCAGCGGGCTGATGACCCAGTGTCAAGGACTCTCGACGGTGGACTGCTTCGCGCTCGTCCGGCAGGGTTTCTGCGAGCAGTACGCGACCACGATGACGATGCTGATGCGGATGGAGGGCTATCCGGCGCGATACGTCCAGGGCTACCTGCCTGGTGCCGTGGCCCAGAACACTCTCGTCGAGCAGGTCACGAGCCAGCAGAAGCACGCCTGGGTCGAGGTCTACTTCCCGACCTACGGCTGGATCCCGTTCGACCCCACCGGAGGAGGCGTGGGTGAGCCCACCCAGCTCGTGCCCGGCAGCGCCGTCGTCGCCACTCCGGCGCCGTCGGCCGGAGCCACCGACGACCAGACCGGCCCCAACCGGCCGAGCCGGCCGCCCGGATCCGACCAGGGAGCCGGCTCCACGAACAACGACAACGGCCCTACCGCTCTGCTCGTGCCCGGCGTTCTCGCGGCGGTCTTCGCGCTGGCGCTGTTCGCGATCTGGCGACGCCGGCCCCGGCGTCTCGAAGGCCCTGACACCGTCTATCGCAACGTGGTCCGGCTGGCCAGCCGGCTCGGCTACGAACCGCGGCCGACGCAGACGGTGTACGAGTACACGGGAATGCTGGCCGACGTTGTGCCGCAGGCGCGCGAATCCCTAGGTATCGTGGCCGACGCGACCGTCGACGTCACCTACGGAAGGCGGACCCTCAGCTCCGAGCGACTCGCGTTCCTCGCGACGGCGCAACGGATCGTCCGCCAGGCTCTGCTGAGGCTGGCCTTCCGCAGGCCTCACTTCCGCAGGCGGGGTCGCAAGCGCTAGAGAGCCCCGCTGGCTCCTCTCTTGGAGGTTTCCGCGGCATCCGGCTTGGCGTCCGCGCCCAGATGCTCGTCCAGGTTGAGGGCTCGGATCACCGCCCGCCCGGCTCGGACTTCCACAACGGTTATGGCCCCCAGGCCGAAGTCGAAGTTCCAGAAGTGTTCGAGCGGCAGGCCCAGCAGGACGCAGGTCACCACCCTGAAGACCCCGCCGTGGCCGACGACGAGCGACCACCGGCGCCGGTCCGGAGCCGCGTCGCCGTACCCCAGAACCTGGTGGCGATCGTGCGTGCCGGGAGTGGTTCCGGCCGCCATCTCGGTCAGGAGCGCCGCCAGCGACGCCTCGACGCGCGCGGCTACCTGGTCGAGCGTCTCACCGCCCGGCGCCTCGAACCTCGTCGGCCAGCGCCGCCAGCCCGCCAGTGAGTCGCCGAAGCGTGCGGTGATCTGCTCGTCCGTGAGTCCCTCCCAGCCACCCTGACCGATCTCGGTGAAGCCGGGGTCGGCGCGGAGTGGGGGAGCGGCGCGGCCGGCCTCGATCATCGCCCCAACGGCGAGTTCGGCGCTGCGCCGTGCCCGTCCCAACGGGGAGTGGACGACTGCAAACGGCGCCGAATCGGGTATCGGCAACGCCGGGTCGGCGGCGGGAGCGGCAAGGCGGCGGCCGGCCAGGGTCGCCTGGCGCTCGCCGAGGGCGGTCAGCGGCGCCTCCATCGCACCCTGGAACCGCTTCTCGACGATGAACTGAGTCTGCCCGTGGCGCAGCAGCACAAGGACGGCGTCGAGGCCGCGCGGTATGAACGGCGCGGCTCCGGAAACCGGGCCGTCCCCGGGCTGGAGCCGCACCGGGTCCTGCGAGCCGGCGTTCAACGTTCCGGCGCGGCGCGGACGACCCACACGTCGAGGACCGCCGGGTGGTTCCGGATGGCGGTGGCGACCGCGTCGGGCACCTCGTCGTCGACGGCGAGGAGCATCAGCGCATCCTGTCGAGCCGCGGATCGGGCAAGAGTCATGGAACTGATGTTGACGTCGGCCTCGCCCAGGATCAAGCCGATGCGGCCCATGGTTCCGGGCTTGTCCTGGTGGCGTGTGACGACCATCAGCGGCGCCGGGGCCATGTCGAGCCAGTTGTCGTCTATGCGGACGAGTCGAGGCTCGCCGTTGGCGATCGTGCCCGCAACGACTGCGGTCCCCTTGTCGCCTTCGACGGTGAGGGTGACAAGCGACGCGAACGTGCCCGCGTCGCTTGTCTTGCGCTCGGTCACGGTCAGGCCCCTGCCCCTGGCGAGGAACCCCGCGTTGATCAGGTTTACCTTCTCGCTGGTGGCGTTCTCGAGGATGCCTCGCAGGGCGGCCGCGGTGAGCTGCGAGGCATCGTGGTCGGCGAGGTCGCCGGCGACGTCGATGGTCAGGGCTTTGACCCCGCCGCGCAGGTACTGGGCGGCGAAGCGGCCGAGGATCTCGGTCAACGGCAGGTATGGGGCGATGGCACGCGATGTTTCGGGAGTGAGGAGCGGCGCGTTGACCGCATAGCGGGCCGAGCGTCCGGCGAGGACGTCGATGACCTGCTCGCAGGCCTCCTCGGCGACTCGCAGTTGGGCCTCGGCGGTGAGGGCGCCCAGATGCGGGGTCAGGACCGTATTGGGCGCGGACAGGAGCGGGTTGTCGGCCGCCGGCGGCTCGGTCTCGTAGACGTCGATGGCGGCGCCCGCGATCTTGCCGTCCTTGAGGGCCTGGGCCACGGCCGCTTCCTCGTACACGCCGCCACGGGCGACGTTGACGAGCATCACGCCGGGCTTGAGCTTGCCGATGTTGTCGGCGTTGATGATGCCGCGCGTGGCCTTGTTGAGCGGCACGTGAACCGTGATGACGTCGGCGGTCTCGATGATCTTGTCGACGTCCGCGAGGGTGACGCCGTGGAGGGCGGCCTGCTCGGCGGTGACGAACGGGTCGTAGCCGATCACGTTCATCTCGAGGCCGCGGGCGCGATCGGCCACTGCCTGGCCGATCTTTCCGAGGCCGATGATGCCCAGCGTCCGGCCGCGCAGCTCGACGCCGGTGAACGAGCTTCGCTTCCATTCGCCGCGGCGCATGGAGGCGTCCGCGGCGGCCGTCTTGTGGGCCAGGGCCAGCATCAGGGTGATCGTCTGCTCGGCGGCGGAGACAGTGTTTCCGGTCGGGGCGTTTACGACCACGATCCCCGCCCTGGTGGCGGCCTCGAGGTCGACGTTGTCGACGCCTACGCCCGCACGGCCGATGACGACCATGCGGGTGGCGTGCGCCAGGATTTCGGCCGTGACCTTGACCTGGCTGCGAACCAGGAGGGCGTCGTACTCGCCGATGATCGAGGCGAGCTCTTCCGGCGACAGGCCGATCTTCTCGTCCACGTCGTGATGGGCCCGAAGGATCTCGAGACCCTGCTTGGCCAGGGGCTCGGCAACGAGGATCTTCATCGTGGGCTCCTACTTGGCCAGGCCGAGGGACTTCAACGCCGCCACCTGGGCGGCCTGCACCGCCGCGCCGGGCACGACCGGGCGGCCGAGCTCGATCAGGGTCTGCTCGAGAACGGCCATGGCATTGAGGATGTTCGGGACGGTGACGTGACCCAGGTGCCCGATGCGGAAGATCTTGCCCTTCAGGTTGCCCTGGCCGCCGGCCACGATCAGGCCCAGCTTGCGGAGCTTGCCGTTGAAGGCCTTCCAATCGAGGTCCTCGGGAATCCATGCGCCGGTCACCGTGTCGGAGGCGAACGCCGGGTCGCCGAGGAGCTTGAATCCGAGTGTCGTCAGACCCGCTCGAACGGCCGCGCCGACGGCCGCGTGGCGCTTCCAGATCTCTTCGAGGCCTTCCTGCTCCATCATCTCGAGCGCGACGTCGAGCTGGAACATGACGGCCACGGCCGGTGTCCAGGGGGTCTGTCCCGACTCGGCGCTGGCCTTGTGCGCCGCCAGATCGAAGTAGAACTTGGGCATCCTGGCCACGGCGGCCGCTTCCCATGCCCGCGGCGACACCGCCACGAAGCTCAGGCCCGGCGCCACCATCCAGGCCTTCTGGGAGCCGCTGACGACCACGTCAAGGCCCCAGGCGTCCGTCTCGAACGGAACGGCGCCCAGGCCCGAGATCGCGTCGACGAGGATCAGGGCGTCGGGTGCCACTTCCTTGACGGTCTTCGCCAGCTGCTCGATGGGATTGGTGACGGCCGTGGAGGTCTCGTTGTGCGTCATCAGCACGGCCTTCCACGGCCCGCCGGCCAGGAGGGCGTCGCGGACCTTCGCCGGATCGGCGGCCTTGCCCCATTCGAAGCCGAGCTTGGTGACGTCGGCGCCGTACACGCTGGCGATCTTGGCGAACCGATCTCCGAAGGCGCCGATGCTCACCGCCAGAACCTTGTCGCCGGGCGACAGGAAGCTGACGATCGCCGACTCGAGCCCTCCCGTCCCGGCCGCGGTCACGATCAGGACGTCGTTCTGGGTCTTGTAGAAGGTCTTCAGGCGGTCGATGACGCGGTTCTGCAGGGCGGCGAACTCCGGCCCGCGATGGTTGACCATCTGGCGGGCGCCGGCCTCTCGAACGGCGTCGGGGAGCGAAGTCGGACCGGGGATTCGAAGGTTGGGCTCGAAGCGATTCACGGCGGCCACCTCTCTGCGTTCAGGATGCCGCGGAATACTAACGGCTGGTCCGCGCGTCGCCAGCGTGGTATATATGACCGCATATGCAGAAGCGCACGACGATCCTGATCGACTCGGATCTGCTGGACAGGCTCGACCGTTTCGCGGCCCGGACCTCAATGACCAAGACGGCGGTCGTGACGGCCGCGGTCGAGTCCTACCTGGAGGCTCACGACACCGTGCCGGACCTGTCGTTCGTCGCGGTCGGCCGTAGCAATCACGGACGGCTGTCGCTCGACGGCCGGTCGATCGCCCGTCGTGAGGCCGGACTGCGCCCCGGACCGGACGAGGTCTGAGCCGTGGCCATCTTGCTCGACTCGAGCGCGGTTCTGGCGGCGGCGGATCAGTCGGACCTGAACCATCGCGCCGCCGTGGCCTGGTTCGGTCGGGTGGACGAACCGCTGATGATCGGAGCCCTGAGCCTGGCCGAGCTCGACCTGCTGCTGCAGCGGGAACTGGGTCTGCGCGCAACCTTCGCCCTGCTGCGTTCGGTAGGCAGCGGCGCCATAAAGGTCGTGGCGCCCACCACGGCGGACCTTGCCCGCGCCACCGAGCTGATGACCGAGACGACCGAGTACGGTCCGCGACTGACGGACGCGGTTCTCGTGGCCACCGCCGAGCGGCTGGGCGTGACGCGTGTGGCCGCCTTCGACCGGCCGCCGATCGCCATCTTCCGGCCCAGGCACGTCCGGGCTCTCGACCTGGAACCCTAGCCCGAGGCGCCGCTCGATCGACCTGATCGCGACGCGACGCCGCCGCGTGAGTCAGGCCGGCAGGAGATCCTGGACTTCGATGACCTGGCCCTGCTCGCTCCTGAGGATGCGCAAAACGCCGCGCGCGGCCTCGACCCTGCCGGAGTCGAACCCCGCGGATTCCTCCGTCGGGGCGGCGAGCGCCGGCGACTGCCGGGTAAGCATGGCCAGGATCACGTCGTACGGCTGGGACGTGCGCCGCTCGACGATCTCGGCGATGCGAGCCGGGTCATCGGCGACCTTGCGAAGCCTGGCGCGGTCGAGGCGCGGCCACAGAAGGAGCGCTCGCTCGAGGTAGCAGGAGGTGGACGGCTGCCCTGGGCAGCGTGCGGCTCTGGGAGCGGCATGCCGCGTACCTTTCACAGGTCCCCGAAACGGTGCCTCGGCGCCGACGATCGGCGCGACAGCGTGCGCTCGTGACATGGCATTCCCCATGTAGACCTGGAGACGCAACGGAGTATTCGGCCGGCAGGGATCGATCTGTAGCGGGTGGCTCGGCGACGGCCGTGTCAGTTTCGTTACATCCCGATAGACCGTGTCGCCGGCCCATTCGCAGCGTCGTGGTTGAGGCTGCTCCGGTCGGGAATCGGCCGCAATAACCCGGTCGAGTAGGGCCTAGAGAGCCAGGACCGGCAGGGCGTCGGAGCCTCCCGCCGGCTCACTCCCCGGCGTCGCGGCGCTCTTCGTCGGCGAGGTCTCGAAGGCTCTGCTGGCGGTGGCGCATCCCCTCCGAGCCCGTAGCCATCGGGTCGACGCGCGGCTGGCCATCCACGAGGTTCTTGCGCCGAACGCCCGCGCGGCGGGCAGTCCCGAGACGCTCGAGTCGCTCGCCGATTCTGGCCTCGGCGCCCTGGTCGCCCGGGAAGTAGTAGCGGCGGCCGGCCAGCCCGTCCGGCAAGTACTGCTGATCCACGTCGTCGCCTTCGAAGTCGTGGGGATAGCGGTAGTTGCGCCGGCCGGAGCCGCTCGATCGCAGGTGGGCCGGGACGGGCAGCGAACCCCTGCCAAGCACGTCCGCCATGGCGGCGAAGTAGCCACGCCCGACGGAGTTGCTCTTGGTGGTTACCGCGAGCAGGATCGTGGCCTGGGCGAGCGCGTACTGGGCCTCCGGCAGGCCGACCCAATCGAGAGCCTGGGCGGCCGCCACCGCCGTTTCGAGGGCGCGTGGATCGGCGAGGCCGACGTCTTCGGAAGCCAGGATGATCAACCGTCGGGCGATGAACCTGGGGTCCTCTCCGGCGGCGATCATCGAAGCCAGCCAGTACAGGGCGGCGTCGGGGTCGTTGCCGCGGATGCTCTTGATGAAGGCGCTGACCGTGTCGTAGTGGCCGTCTCCGGCGCGGTCGTAGGCAAGCGCGCGCTGCTGGGCGGCGGCTTCCACGTCTTCGAGGCGCGGCGCGACGCGCCCGTCCGCGTCGCGAATCTCCTCCGAGTCGGCCAGCGAGACGGCGCCTTCGAGGACGTTGAGGGCCTGCCTGGCGTCCCCGGCCGATAGTTCGACGAGGAGGTTGAACGCGCTCGTCGGGGAGGGTCACACCGCCGGCAGGCCCCAGTTCGCCGGCCAGGCCGCGCTCGGGGTCGGCCAGGGCGCGCCGGACGACCGTCGCGACCTGCTCGTCGGTGAGCGGCTCGAGTCGGTATACCCGCAGCCGCGAAAGCAGGGCCGAGTTCACCTCGAAGTAGGGGTTCTCGGTGGTCGCACCCACGAGGGTGACGGTGCCGTCCTCGACGTGCGGCAGGAGCGCGTCCTGCTGCGCCTTGTTGAAGCGATGGATCTCGTCGATGAACAGGATCGTCTGCTGACCGCTGAGTGCCAGCCGCTCGCGGGCCTGCCCGACCAGGGCGCGAACCTCGGCTACTCCGCTCATGACCGCGGAGATGGTGACCATGCGCGCCTGCACAGCGTCGGCGAGCACCCGAGCCAGGCTCGTCTTGCCGTTGCCGGGCGGCCCCCAAAGGAGGATAGAGCCGAGACGGCCGCCCTCCAGAGCCCGGCGCAGGGTCCCGCGCTCGCCGATCAGCCGCTCGTGACCGACCACTTCGTCGAGCGTCCGGGGACGCATGCGGGCGGCCAGGGGCTGGCGCCCCGGCGGGGGCACGAAGGCGGATTGCTGTTCGCCGGAGTCGCCGGCTGGCGTGAGGTTGGCGCGGCGCGGTGCCATCCACTCGATGCTACAGGCTGTCCGGCTTCCCGACAGCGGCCAACGGGGCTGAAACGTCTCCAGGAATGGGCGAGGACGGTCGTGGCACGCGGATGCGTCTCATCGGCGGGCGCCCGGTTCTGTAGCATTCGATCCGCATGCCAATCCCGTCTGCACGGCGTGTCGTCGCCCGGCTGTCCCGACCAGGTGCGCTCCGTGGATCGTCCTCTCCCGCGGCGGCTCATGCCGCGGACCGGTCGGTCCTGGTCCGGCGCGTCATCGACGCGGTGGATGCGCTCGTCGTCGTGGCCTCTCCGGACTGCAGCCTCTGGCTCTGGAACGCGCGCTGCGAGGAGACTTCCGGCGTGGCGCTCTCGGAGATGGTCGGAAAGCCGCTCTGGTCGGTCATGCGCCTGCGTCCGGCACAGCGGGCCCAGGCCCAGGATTCCTTCGACAGGCTGATTTCCGGAGACGGGCGAAGCGTCGACTTCGAGTCTCTCTGGCTGCGCAAGGACGGCCGCAAGGCCCGTGTCTCGTGGACGGCGCGCCTCGTCGACCTCGGCGATGGCAACCACTTCGTCGTGGCGACCGGCAGGGAGTCGACGCGCGGCCGCCGGGCCGCCCGAGAAGTCGCCGAGACGGAGTCGCGTTTCGAGACGTTGCTCGACCTGCTGCCCGACCCGGTGGTGGTTCATCAGGACGGCCAGCTGGTCTTCGTCAATCGCGCCGCCATCGAGATGTACGGCGCCGCGAACGCCGAGGCCATGTACGGGCCCGTCATCGAGCGAGTGGCGCCCGAGTGTCGGGAGCTCGTCCGCGCCCGGATGGGCCGGATGCTGACCGCCGGCGAGACCGTTCCACTCGTGGAGGAAAGGCATCTCAAGCTGGACGGGACGCCGTTCGACACGGAAGTCGTGGCCGCGCCCGTCACCTTCGACGGACGGCCGGCGATCGAGGTCGTGGCCCGGGACGTCACTGCCAGAAGGGAGGCGGCCGCCGCTCTTCGAGCCAGCGAGGCCCGGTTGAGGGCGGTCTTCGATCAGTCGTCGCTGGGGATGCTCCTCATCGACAGAGAGGGCCACTCCGTGGCCAGCAACGCGGCCTTCCAGCGCCTCCTGGGCTACGACGAGACCGAGCTGGCGCAGCTGGCGATCTACGACTACACGCATCCGGCGGATCGCGAGCCGAGCTGGCAGCGCCTGCAGGAGCTGTTCTCGGGGCGCAGCGACGGCTACCAGGTGGAGAAGCGCTACGTAGCCAGGGACGGCAGGGAGATCTGGACTCGCGTGCACGTCTCGCCCGTTCGAGAGGGCGTCGAGGCGCCGCGGCTCGCCCTGGGGACTGTCGAGGACATCTCCGAGCGCCAGGTGCTCGAGGAGCAGCTGCGCCAGGCTTCGAAGATGGAGGCGCTCGGACGGCTGGCCGGCGGCGTCGCCCACGACTTCAACAACATCCTGCAGGTCGTCAACGGCTACGCCGATCTGCTGGTGGCTGCACTGGAAGGCGACGAGCGTGCGAACGACGCCATCGAGATCAGGCGGGCCGGCGAGCGGGCCACCGAGCTCACGAGCCAGCTCCTCGCGTTCGGGCGGCGCAGCAAGCGAGCCATCGAGGCGGTGGAGCTCAACGCCAGGATCGAGGCGATGGTGCCGATGCTGCGGCGCCTCCTCGGCGAGGACATCGCGCTCGAGGTGACGCTGGACGAGACCGTCGGCGCCGTCGAGGCGGATCCGAGCCATCTCGACCAGCTGGTCATGAATCTCGTCGTCAACGGGCGCGATGCCATGCCAGCCGGAGGATCGCTGACGCTGACGACGGCCCGGCTCGACGGCCGCGGCATCCCCAGCGCGGACGGAGCCGACGGCTGGGCGAGGCTGGAGATCGCCGACACCGGCTTCGGTATGGAGCCCGGTGTGATCGAGCACATCTTCGAGCCGTTCTTCAGCACGAAGGGAAGGGAAAAGGGGACGGGGCTGGGCCTCGCCATCGTCTTCGGCACGGTTCAGGAGATGGGCGGCCGAGTGCGCGCCGAATCCACCGTAGGCGTCGGTTCGCGGTTCATCGTGGAGCTGCCTTTGTGCGAGGCTCCGTGCGCCGAGCCCACCACGAAGTCGGCCGAGCCCGCGCCCCGGAGCCGTCGCAGCGAGACGATCCTCCTGGTCGAGGACGAGCCGATGGTCCGCGACTTCTGCAAGCGGGCTCTCGAGGGAGAGGGCTTCCGGGTCTACGCCACGGGGCCGCACGCCGCGCTGGAAGTGGCCGAGGCGCTCGGTTCGGAGTTGGCCATGCTGGTCACCGACGTCGTCATGCCTGACTTCGACGGACCGACCATCGCGGCCGCCCTCGGCTCGCGCCGCCCCGACGTCAAGGTCCTCTTCATGTCCGGCTATCCCCGCGACCGCGAGCAAGAACTGACCGGCGCGGCCGCGAGGGGCGCCGTTCTGGCCAAGCCGTTCACGCCCAGGGAGCTATGCGACCGGGTGAAGCGGATCCTGGACAGCCCCAACCCGGCCGGCTGAGTCCAGGAGGCCGCGGGCGTGCCCCGCGAGAGTGGCCGGCGCTAGCTGATCGTGACGACGTGCGCCACGTCGATCAGGACGTAGAGGACGGCCAGGATCACGACGATCGATCCGCCGACGGCCAGAATGCGGCGCACGTCGCGGACGACGTAGCCGTATTCCTCGGCCGCCCGAGCGGCCAGCAGGCCCTGCCCGCCGGCCCGGCCGGGTCGCACCGTCTCGGTGACTCGACCGCGATCTCGCGTGCGAGCCCTGGTGGCATCGGCGGCGCGTTCCTGGGCGACGATCTGCGACTCGATCTCGGCCGCCCGAGCTTCCTCGGCCGCCGAAAGACCGCCCCCGGCACGCGTCGCGGGCTGAGACTGAGGTCTGGCGGAACCGTGCCTGTCGGGGCGTCGTTGACCGGGACGGTTCGATCCGCGGGTTCGCTTGGCCATCTTGGGTGAGGGGCCTCCGTTGACTCCAGCGTTGGCGACGCGGGGGCGAGCCGCGTATGATCGGTCTATGTCGAAGCTTTCGCTCGCGCGGAGGATAACATCCCGGTCCGCCGGACCGGAGCCGGACCCGACCGGAGCCGGACTCGCACTCGCGCTCGCCGGCCTCGATCCAGAGCCGCGTTCCGCCCGCGGCTGGTAGACTCGGCGTCGATCGAGCGGAGGTACCTGTGGTCGACTTCTTTTCGAACAACGCGTCTGCCATCGCGCTGGTCCTGGCCGGTTTGTGCCTGCTGGGGATCGTGTTGTTGCAGTCACTCCAGATCAACGGACTCAAGCGACGGCTCAATCAGCTGACCGGCGGTTCCGACGGGGGCGATCTCGAGGCCGTCCTGGGCCAGCATCTCGAGACCGTTCACCAGGTCGGGCGCGACCTGGACGAGCTCACCGCCCGCACGGCGATCCTCGAGAGCTCGGCGCGCCACCACTTCGCACGGCAGGGACTCATCAGGTTCAATCCATTCCCCGACACCGGCGGCAACCAGAGCTTCGTCCTGGCCCTGCTGGACGAGTCCGACGACGGTTTCGTGGTCAGCAGCCTGCATTCGCGAACCGGCACGCGCATCTACGCCAAGGCCGTCTCCGGCGGCAAGGCGGACACGTCGCTGTCGGAAGAGGAGCAGGAGGCGATCGACGAGGCGCGGTCCAGGCGGCCGATGCGGCCGGCAACGCCGGCACGATCCGCGGCCGCCGTCAGGGCGGCGGCCAACGTAGCGGTTCCCGCGGCGCCCAAGGCGTCGCCGGCGGCCGCAGCGCCTGCCGCCCGTTCCGCCGAGGCCTCGGCTTCGGCTCCGGCCGCGAAGTCGGCTCCGGCCGTCGCGAAGACCGCCCCGGCCCCGGCTCCGGTTCCTGCGCCGGCCCCGGCTGCGAAGCCGGCCCCCTCGACCCCGCCGGCTCCCGCCCACGAGACCGCCAAGCGGGCGCCGACCGAACGGGCAAAGGGTCAGGAGAAGCCGAAGGATGTCCGGGCAACGGACACGCCCGAGGTCGACGGCGACCGTGTCGCCAACAAGCCCGGGGTCCTCTAGGCCTTCAGGGGCACACCCGCCGCGGCCGGATCCGACTCTGTGACACGTGAGATGTCACGGGCCTGGGTGAGTCTCGCCGGATGACGGGCCACGGCCGCAGGGCCTCGACACGAGAACCGCAGCCGCTGGAGCAGATTCCGGTCTGGAGTTCGTCGCCGGACGATGGCCCGCCGCCGAACCCGCCTGGCGGTGGCGTCGACGCGTTGATAGACGGGCTGAACCCCGAGCAACGGCGCGCGGTCTGCCACGGTGATGGACCGCTGCTCGTGGTCGCCGGCGCGGGCACGGGCAAGACCCAGGTCATCACCCGCCGGATCGCGTGGTTGATAGCCACGCGCCGGGCTCGTCCGTCGGAGATCCTGGCCCTCACCTTCACGGACAAAGCCGCGGACGAGATGCAGGCACGCGTCGACGGACTGGTCCCGTACGGCTACACGGACGCCGCCATCTCCACCTTCCACGCCTTCGGCGATCGTCTCGTGCGCGAGTTCGCGCTGGAGCTGGGCCTTCCGACGGACATGCGGGTCCTGTCGCGGCCGGAGGTCGTGATATTCCTTCGCGAGCGGCTGTTCGAGTTCGAGCTGGACGAGTACCGGCCGCTGGGCGACCCGACGCGTTTCCTCGGGGCGCTCGCGACTCTGTTCAGCCGATGCAAGGACGAGGACGTCGGCCCGGCCGCCTATCTCGAGTTCGCGGCCGCGCTGCGGGCTCGGTATGCCCAGCCCACGGCCGATGCCGAAGGCGGCGGCGGAAGCGGCCCCGACGAGGACGCCGGGCTGGCGGAGGAAGCGCGGCGCCAGTCCGAGCTCGCCCGAGCGTACGATCGGTACCAGAGGCTGCTGCGGGAGGCCGGGCTGATCGACTTCGGCGACCAGGTCGGCCTGGCGTTGCGACTGCTCCGCGAGTCTCCGTCCGCTCGGGTCGAGCTTCAGCGGCGCTACCGCTACATCCTGGTCGACGAGTTCCAGGACACCAACCGGGCCCAGTCGGAGCTGGTGGAGTTGCTCGCCGCTCCACACGGGAACGTGACCGTCGTGGGCGACGACGACCAGTCGATCTACAAGTTCCGCGGCGCCGCCATCAGCAACATCCTGGAGTTCAAGCGCCGCCATCGGCGCGTCCGCCAGATAGTGCTGCGACGCAACTACCGCTCCGGAGCGCCGGTCCTCGACGCGAGCTACCGCCTCATCCGCTTCAACGACCCGGACCGCCTCGAGGTTCGCAATGGGATCGACAAGCGGCTGGTCGCGGAACGACGTAGCGTCCGGACGCCGGTTCGGCACCTCGTGTTCGCGACCGGTTCCGAGGAGGCCGACGGCGTCGCCCGTGAGATCGCCGCTCGAGTCGCGGCCGGGGCGGCGCCGCGCGATTTCGCCGTCCTCGTCCGCGCCAACTCGGACGCGGATCCGATCCTGAGGAGCCTGAACCTGGCCGGCGTGCCGTGGCGCTTCTCAGGCACCTCCGGTCTGTACGCCCGGCCCGAGATACGGCTGCTGCTGGCGTTCCTGCGGGCGGTGGCCGACCTCTCCGCCAGCGTCGACGTCTATGCCCTGGCCGCTTCCGACGTGTACGGCATGGGCGGGCCCGATCTCACGGCCCTGGTGAACAGCGCGCGCCGTCGAAATCGCTCGTTGTGGGAGGTCGTCGAGGAGTTGACGCGGCAGCCCGGCCTGCTGCGTCTTGCTCCCGATACCCGCGCCACGCTGGAGCGGCTCGTGGCCGACCTCCGGCGCTATACCGATCTTGCGCACGAGCGGCCGGCGGGTGAGGTCCTGTACCGCTTCCTGCGGGACAGCGGCCTGCTCGCCAGGCTCGCCTCCACTGACTCGGTGGCCGCCGAGGAGTCGCTGCAGAACATCGCGCGCTTCTTCGACATCATTCGAGCCCAGTCGGACCTGCTGCCGGACGACCGCGTGGTGTTCGTGGCGCGGCATCTGCAGACGCTGATCGACGCGGGCGACGACCCGGCTACGGCCGAGGTCGACCCGGAGGCCGACGCCGTGTCGGTCCTGACGGTGCACAAGGCCAAGGGCCTTGAGTTCCCGGTGGTCTTCATGACGGGCCTGGTCGACGGTCGCTTCCCGGCGAGGACCCGGCGCGAGCCGCTCGGTCTGCCCACCGAACTGGTGAATGAAGTGCTGCCGGAGGGTGACGCGCATCTCCAGGAGGAGCGGCGGCTGTTCTATGTCGGCATGACCCGGGCTCGCGACGAGCTGGTGCTGTCCCACGCCGCCGACTACGGCGGGAGGCGGACCCGGCGGGTGTCGCAGTTCGTCCTGGAAGCGCTGGATCTGCCGGCAACCGCGGCCGGCGGCGCCGTCGCCGACGCGGCGGCCCACGCCCCGCTCGAGCGGCTCGCCGCGTTCGAGCCGATCGCCGAGCCGGTCGAACCCGGGCGCGAGCCCGTCGAGGGGCCGCTCTCGCTCAGCTTCTACCAGGTGGACGACTACCTGACGTGCCCTCTCAAGTACAAGTACGTGCACGTTCTCCGCGTCCCGATCGCGCCGCACCATTCCATCGTCTACGGCTCGGCTCTGCACCAGGCCGTTCAGGAGTTCCACCGGCGCGCGGCGCGCGGCTACACGATGACCGAGGACGAGCTGCTGGCGGCGTTCGATCGGGCGTGGTCGAACGAGGGGTTCCTCACGCGCGAGCACGAGGAGGCGCGCCTGGCGGCGGGGCGGGCCGCGCTGCGCCGGTTCCGGGAAGAGCAACTGCGGCCCGGGAGCGTGGTGCCGGCTTACGTGGAGCGCGAGTTCAGCTTCACCCTGGACGGGGATCGCATCCGCGGCCGCATGGACCGCGTCGACATCGAGCGCCTGCCCGCGGTCCCGGCCGCCGGCGAAGTGGCGGGGGATGGGGCGGGGTATGGGTCGGCGGCGGACACGGTCACGCCGGTTCTGCCGGGCCTCCATCCGGAGCGTGTGACCATTACCGACTACAAGTCGAGCGACGTCCGCGACCCGGCCCGAGCACGCGAGCGCGCTCGCGAGTCGCTTCAGCTGCAGATATACGCCATGGCCTACCAGGCCGAGACCGGCCGGCTGCCTGACGCGTTGCAGCTGTGGTTCCTCGAGTCCGGCCTGGTGGGGCGCGTCGAGGTGGACGAGAAGCGACTCGAAAAGGCCCGCCAGTCGATCCGGCGGGCGGCCGGCGGCATCCGCGCCCGCCGCTTCGAGGCCACTCCCGACTACATCGCCTGCGGCTACTGCGCCTTCCGCGACATCTGCCCCGCAAGCGCGGCCAGGTGATGGACGGCATCGAGGCGATCACCTTCGACTTCGGCAACACCCTGGTGCCGTTTCCGGCGGCTCCGATGGACAAGGTCGTACGGCTGACGGCGGAGATGGCGGCCGATCTGGTCGGCTGTCCGGTCGGCGACTTCGTGAACGTCTGGGGCGAGGAGCGCCTGCGCCAGTTCGCCGAGGAGGTGCCGGAAGGCCGGGAGGCCGATATGGACGTCCGGGTTCTTCGCGTCCTGGCCAGGCTGCGGGGCCGCCCGGTGCCGCCGGCCGGGATCAGATGGGACGACGCCGCGCTCGAGGCGTACTGCGAGCCGCGGGAGATAGAAGCCATCCTGGAGACCTACGCGGCCAAATTCGTGGTCAACACCCCCGTTCCGCCCGATGTCGGCCCGATGCTGGCGCGACTCGCCCGCTCTCGCCGCCTGGCGATCGTCTCCAACTGGCCTCTCGCCCTTGCCGTGGATCGCTTCGTCGAGGCGGCCGGCTGGCTTCCGTATCTCTCCGCGGTCGTCGTTTCGCACCGGGTCGGCGCCATCAAGCCGCGGCCCGAGATCTTCGAGGTTGCGGCGCGGGAGTTGGGCGTACCCTCCGGGCCCCGGATACTCCATGCCGGCGACGATCTCGGCGCGGACGTGGTGGGTGCGCACGGCGTTGGTTGGAAGGCGGCCTGGGTTAAGGTCAAGCCCGAAGACTCGCCGCTGCCGGTCGCGCCGCCGGCTCCCGCCTCGCGGCCGGACATCGAGATCGATTCGATCCTCGATCTGGAGGCCGTGCTCGGACTGCCGGGCGCGCCATCCGATCGGTAGACTGGCCTCGATGGACGCCAGGGATCGGCTGGGCAACTGCTTCTTCATCGGCGCGGCGCTGGTCGCCTGGCTCGCGGTGGCGCAGACCGTGACGACCACATATCCACGTGAGAACGCGACGGCCGGCCTGGTGGGGGCCGGTCTCATCGGCCTGGCCTGCGGGCTGACGGCGGTGCCGCTGTGCTGGCTGGTGCCGTTCGCTCGTCATCGCCGGATCGCGCTTCTGGGCGATTGGAGCCGGGCGATTCGGAGAGGCGCGTGGGTGGCCGCGGTCATCGCGCTGTTCGTGGCTCTGCGGATCCAGGCCGTGTTGAGCCTGCCCATCGCGGTCTTCGTGGTGGTCCTGGTCCTGCTGGCCGAGATCTCGCTCTCCATGGAGAGATAGCGGCCGCAACGAACCGGTCGAAGGGCGGCGGCCGGGCGACGGGCCGGGAGCTGGCGGGCGGACGGCTATTCGTTGCGCGACCCCGGTGCGGCCCGCGCGTTCGCGCTAGGCTGTACTCGATGGCCGAGCCCCGACGCGATCCCACGACTGCAGCGGCGCTGGCACGGCTCTACGACCTCGATCTCGCCGAAGATCCGGGCGACCTCGACCTGTACCTTGCCCTGGCGTCCCGGAGCGGCGGGCCCATCCTGGAGATCGCCGCCGGCTCGGGCCGGGTGGCCGTGCCGCTTGCGCAGGCCGGCTTCCACGTGACCGCGGTCGACATCGACCCCGCGATGCTGGCCCGCGCGGAGAAGGCGGCCACCGCGGCCGGGGCCGACGTGCGGGCCCGCCTGGAGCTTGTCGAGGCCGATCTCGTCGACCTGAGCCTGCCGGGCGGAGCCAGGTTCCGACTCGCGATCCTGGCCCTGAACTCGATTCTGTTGCTGGTGACTCGTGGCGATCAGCAGGCCGCGCTCGACTCCATGGCCCGACACCTCGAGCCGGGCGGAATTGCCGTGGCGGACGTCTGGCTGCCGAGCGCGGACGAGCTGTCGCGCTACGACGGCCGGGTGGGCCTCGAGTACGTGCGCCAGGACCCGGAAACCGGGCGGCTGGTGGTCAAAACGGCCGCGGCGCAGCACGAACCGGCGACCGGGCACATCCAGCTGACCGCGATCTATGAAGACGGGGCCCAGGGCGGTACGCCCCGCCGTTGGGTGCGCGAGGACCGGCTGAGGCTGGTCAACGCCGACGATCTGAGATTCATGGCCGAGGCGGCCGGGCTCGAGGTGGAGGTCGTCGCCGGCGGCTACGACCTGAGTCCTGCCGGTCCTCATGACGAAAGAGCGATTCTGGTAGCGCGCAAGCGGGGGAGACCCGCCGCGCGGGCTTGATATAGTCGCGCTGTGGCCAACCCCAACTCCATTCGACTCCTGGTCGCGGAAGACGTGCCGCAGGTGGGTCAGCACGTCCGCAACCTGCTGAGCGTGCAGTCGCAGGTGCAGCTGCTGGAGGTCCTCAGCGACGGCTCGAAAGTCGTCGAGGCAGTGGCGCAGCTGCGGCCGGACGTCGTGATGGTCGACCTGTTGCTCCAGGGCAAGGTCAAGGGACCGCAGCTGATCGAGAAGCTGCGGGATTCGGGGCTCAGTATCCCGGTCGTGGTGCTGACGGTGCCCCAGCATCCACTGGCCCGCGATCCGAACCGCGGCATCGATGCGGTGCTGACTCTGCCGTTCAGCGGCTTCGAGCTGGTCAACACGCTGAACCACGTCCTCACGGACCGGCAGGCCAGGGCGTCCGGCGCCTGCCGGGTCATCTCCGTGTTCTCCCCGAAGGGCGGCGTGGGGAAGACGACGATCGCCTTCAACCTGGCCGTGGCCCTTGGCCAGATCGGCGCGGCGACGGCGCTCGTAGACGGGAGTCTCCAGTACGGAGACCTGCGCTCGTTGCTGAAGGTCCCCAGCGACGTTCCCTCGATCCTGGACCTTCCCACGGACAGAGTCCAGGAGTCCGACCTGCGCGACGTGATGTGGCGCGACCCGGCCGGCGTCGACATCCTGCTGGCGCCTCCCCGCGTCGAGATGGCCGAGATGGTCACGGTTCGCGACGTCGAGAAGACGGTTTCGTTGCTGCGTCGCCTGTACGAGGCGATCGTCATCGACGCGCCCGCCCAACTCTCGGAGGTGACGCTGGCGCTGCTCGACGCCTCGGACATCATCCTGTCGATCGTCACCTACGACTCGACCACGATCCACAACACGATCGCGGTCTCCGAGGTCTTCGCGTCGATCGGCTATGGCCCCGAGAAGCTGCGGTATCTGGTCAATCGGTCCGACTCGAGCGGCGGCATCGGTCGCGAAGAGCTGGCCAGGGCCCTCGGCCGCCGGCCGGAGTTCGAGGTCGTCTCCGACGGACGTCTGGTCGTCCAGGCCAACAACGAGGGCATGCCCTTCGTCGTCTCCAGCCCGGACGCCGCGGTAAGCAGGGACGTCAGACGTGCCGCCGAGGCGCTTCTGGGTCGCATGGCAGGCGCTCCGGTGAGACACTGAGCCCGTGTCCGACCTGCGCCCCATTGGCATATTCGACTCGGGTGTCGGCGGCCTGACGGTACTCCGCGAGATCCTGCGGCGGCTGCCGTTCGAGTCGACCGTGTACCTGGGCGACAACGCTCGCGCCCCCTACGGCGTCCGAACCGACGACGAGGTCCGGCGTTTCAGCGTTCAGGCGCTCGATGCCCTGGCGCGTCGCGAAGTGAAAGCCCTGGTCGTGGCCTGCAACACGTCCACCTCGGTCGCTCTCGGCGATTTCCGCCGCCGCTACGACCTTCCGGTGCTCGGCGTGGTCCGCCCCGGCGCCGCGGCCGCGGCACTGGCCACGCGCAACCGGCGAGTCGGCGTCATAGCCACACCCGCGACGGTCCGGTCGAGGGCCTACTTCAACGCCATCAAGGACGAGAACCCGGCCGTCGAGGTGTACGAGCACGCTACGCCGGAGCTCGTGCCGCTCGTGGAGGCCGGCCGCCTGTCCGGGCCCGACGTCGAAGCGGCCGTCCGGAGGGCCGTCGCCCCGCTGCTGGGCGAGCGCAACGAGGACGGCGATTTCATCTTTCCGCTTCCGCCGTCGGCGAAGATCGACACGCTGCTGCTCGGGTGCACGCACTATCCGCTGCTGGCGAGCCTGCTCCGCGCCTCCGTAGGGGACGGAGTGGCGATAGTGGACTCGGCCACGGCGACGGCGTCGTCGCTGGCGGAGCTGCTGTCGGTGAACGCGCTCGAAGCCCCGGGAACGACGCGCGGTACGGCCGCCGACGCCGGCATGGCCGGCCACGAGCCGCCGGACGAGACCGCCGAGGCGCCGACTCACCGCCAGCTGACCACGGGCGACGTCGCGGCTTTCCGGTCGGTAGCCGAGAGGATGTTCGGCGAGGCGTTCCCGGACGTAGAAGCCGTAGACCTGGAAGCCGGTCGGCCGTGAGCGGCAAGCCCGCTGCCGGCGGGAGCGGTGGTCGAGCGTCCGGGGGATCCGGCGGGCGGTCGGTTCCGCCGCGAGGCTCGGGCCGGCCGGGTTGGGCGCGGGACTCGTTCCTGCAGGCCGGGTTTCTGGCCGGCGCGGTCGTGGGCGCGGCCGTGACCGTTCTGGGCCGCCGCGCCGAGCAGTCGGCTCGTCGGGGCCTGATCGACTGGGACGCGGTAGAGCGCCTGGCCGCGAAGCGCCTCCGCAATGCGCCGGGCGCCCTCGACCCGTTCGAACTGCGGCGTGCCGCGCCCGTCTACGCCGCGGCGATGGCGGAGATCGTGCCCGCCTTGAGCCGCGCTGTCGACGCGCCGCTCCCGGGGGTCGTCGAGAGGAGCGGCGTGGTGGCTCGCGCCGAGTGGGTTCACGCCAACACGGCCGCGTTCGCCGCCATGATGAGCAAGATGGAGGGCAACCTCCTCGGTGAGATCCTTCCGCCCGGCTCGGGCCTGGTCAAAGCCACCATGGCCATAGCCAATCGGATGGTCACGACCCGGCAGTTCGGCTACCTGCTGGCCTTCCTGGGTCAGCGCGTACTCGGCCAGTACGACATTGCGCTGCTGTCGGCCGAATCGGCGCCGGGCCGTCTGCTCTTCGTCGACGAGAACATCCGGCGCACCGCCGCCACGCTGGACGTTCCCCTGAACCCGTTTCGCACATGGATAGCCCTCCACGAGACGACCCACGCCTACGAGTTCGAGGCCCATCCGTGGCTCAGGCCGTATCTGGCCGGCCGGCTGGAACGCCAGCTCGTCTCGCTCTCGGAGGGTATGTCGACCATGAGTCGCGACGCCCTCGGCCACCTGGGCCGGGCGCTGCGGGGCGCAGGCTCCGGCGAGAACTGGATGGAGGGTCTCATGACCGCCGACCAGCGCCGGGAATTCCGCGAGATCCAGGCCGTGATGAGCCTGCTGGAAGGCTTCGGGGACTACGTCATGGACGATGTCGGCCGCGATCTGGTCCCCGACGTGGAGCGCATCAGCGCTCGATTTCACGCCCGCCGCGAGCGGCGGACCGGATTCGAGCGGGCGATGATGCGGGTGACCGGGATGGACCTCAAGATGGAGCAGTACCGCATGGGGGAGGAGTTCGTCGCGGCCATTGCCAGGGCTCGCGGAGCCGAGGCGCTGCGCAAGCTCTGGCTCGGCCCTGAAACCCTGCCGACGCCGGAGGAGATCGACCTTCCGTCGCGTTGGATCGCAAGAGTGATGCCGGGCTCACCGTCGGCGCCGTCTAGCACGGGGGACGCACATGAACGCTGAACCACTCGCAACAGCAGGCCCGGGGCATGGACCGGGCGGCTCGCCATCCGCCATCGCCATAAGCCCCGTTCTCACCGGTCGCGACGCCTTCGGGTCGATGCGGGAGAAGATCCTCGAGGCCGCGCCGGGGGCGCGGCTGATTCCGGTAAGCGCCGAGGGAGTCGCCGACGAACCGCTCGACGACGTGGAAGTCCTCCTGCGAGGCTGGTCGTTGGGAGGCGATCCTCTCGATCGTCTGGTCGGGCGCGCGCCGAGGCTTCGCTGGATCCATTCGGTGTCCGTTGGCGTCGAGTCCGTCCTGACGCCGTGCGTGCGGCTGCGAGGCCTGACCGTCACGAACGGTCGCGGCGTCTTCGACCGGCCGATCGCCGAGTACGTGATGACCATGATCCTGGCCCTGTGCCGGCGCCTGCCCCAGCTGATCGAATTACAGCGCGAACGAACCTGGCAGCCGCTCGAGGCCCGGGAGCTGTCCGAGACCACGATCGGTCTGGTCGGCCTGGGCGGCATCGGCTGCGAGATCGCCACTCTGGCGCGCCCATTCGGTCCGCGGATCGTGGCCATCCGGCGACGTCCCGGCGCTGGGTCCGTGGAGGGCGTGGAAGTCCTCGGCGGCATGGACGCTCTGCCCGGGCTGATGGCCGTCTCGGACTTCGTAGTCCTGGCCCTGCCGCTCACGAGCGAGACAGAGGCGCTCATCGACGACGCGTCCCTGGGCGCGGCGAAGCCTGGGGCCTGGATCCTGAACGTGGCGCGCGGCGGCCTGGTCGACGAACTCGCGCTGTTGAGAGCCCTGCGATCCGGCCCGCTCGGCGGCGCCGTGCTCGACGCCTTCCGGGAGGAGCCGCTGCCGGAGACGTCGCCGTTCTACCGGCTCTCCAACTGCATCGTCACGCCCCACACGAGCTGGTCCAGCGCCGCGGTTCTGAGCCGCACGCTGGATGTCTTCTGCGGCAACCTGCGGCGCTATTGCGCCGGCGCGCCCCTCGAGCATCTGGTCGACCTGGCCGCCGGCTATTGAGCGCCGCGCTCCGCTAGCATGGGCGCGGCGCAACCGCGTCACGCACGGGAGGCCACCAGTTCATGCAGATCGCCATCGTCGGGCTCGCCGGGTCGGGGAAGACGACCGTCTTCAACACCCTGACCAGGGGCCATGCCCAGACCGGCGGCTACGGCGGCCTGGAGCTGCACGTCGGGACCGTCAAAGTCCCCGACGAGCGGCTCGACCGGCTGGCCGAGATCTTCAAGCCTCGCAAGATCGTCCATGCCGACGTGACCTACTTCGATCTCCCGGCGCCGCCGGCCTCGACGGAGGGCCGTGTCGGAACCG
This sequence comes from uncultured Chloroflexia bacterium, assembly GCA_963838285.1. Lineage (GTDB taxonomy): Bacteria > Chloroflexota > Limnocylindria > Limnocylindrales > CSP1-4 > Fen-1039. The sequence goes on along the minus strand of CAWIQP010000004.1, from coordinate 256,954 downwards.
AGGAGCTGCCGGCCGACCAGCTGGCTCGATTGCGGGAAGCCGACGCTCTGCTGCACGTCGTGCGGGCCTTCGAAGACCCGGCCGTACCGCACCCGGACGGGCCGGTCGATCCCGGGCGCGACCTGGAGCGACTGGACCTGGAATTCACGCTCGCCGACCTGTCGGTCATGGAGAAGCGGATCGATCGGCTCAAGGCCGCGGGGCACCACGGCGCGGCGGCCGAGCGCGACGCGAACGATCGGGAGCTCGAACTGCTGGAGCGGCTTCACGGCCCGCTGGCCGAAGGCAGGCCGCTGCGCGAACAACCCCTGGCGGCCGAGGAGGAGAAGTCCATCCGAGGCTTCCGGTTCCTGACCCAGAAGCCGGTGCTGGTCCTGCTCAACGTCGGCGAGTCGGACCTGCCGCGTGAGGCCGAGATCGTGGCCGGGGTCGCGGCCCGCTACAAGCACGAGCGCACGCTGGTGGACGCGCTCTCGGCGAAGATCGAGATGGAGCTCGGCGAGCTCGAGCCCGAGGAGGCGGCCGCCTTCATGGACGAGCTGGGCCTGGCGGAGTCGAGCCTGGACCGCGTCCTGCGGCTGAGCTATCGACTGCTGGGCCTGATCTCGTTCCTGACGGCCGGACCGGACGAGGTGCGAGCGTGGCCGATCCCGGACGGCTCGAACGCGGTCGACGCAGCCGGCGCGATCCACACGGACCTGGCGCGTGGCTTCATCCGGGCGGAGGTGGTGCCGTACGAGGACCTGCTCGCGCTGAAGACCATGGCGGAGGCGCGCAAACACGGCAAGCTGCGCTCCGAGGGCAAGAGCTATACCGTCAAGGACGGCGACGTGGTGGAGATCCTCTTCAGCCGGTAGCCGCGCGCCGGGATTCAGTTGGGCAGGAATCCGTCGCGGGGCAGATCTACGAAGAGGCCGCGATAGTCGGGCCCGTCCTCGTCGTCGTCATCGTCCGAGTCGATGCTGGCCAGGTAGTTGTCGTCTTCCAGCTTCGAAACGTTGACGGAAGCCGAGAGCCGGTCGTCCGAGATCGCGACGAACGCGTGGTCGCGCTCCAGTTCCTCGGCGACGGCCTCGATCAGGGTGTCCTGCGTAAAGGTGTCCTGCACTCGCCGCCGGATCTCCTGCACCAGCTCGAAGAAGGTCTCGGCATCCATTTCCTCCTCGCGAACCAGTAGCACGTCGGCGAAGATGTCGTCGTCGCCTTCGCGAAGCTCGTAGAAGAACATGGTTCGACTCCAGGGAGGGTGCGTTGTCAGAAGCCAGCGGAGTATACGACGGGTCTCCGGCCGATTCGGGCGATCGGCCCGAGCTGGTCGTCGTTGGAGCGGCGTCCAGGGACCTAACTCCGGACGATCCTCGGGGCTGGCGGCTGGGCGGCGCCGCAACGTACTGCTCGCTGACCGCGGCGCGGCTGGGATTGCGGGTCGGGGCCGTAGTAGGCGTAGACGGGCCGGCGGTTGAGGCGGCGGAGCTCAACGAGCTCGAAACGGCGGGTGTGCTCTTGCGGCGAATTCGGCTCCAGCATGGGCCGGTCTTCGAGAACATCGAAGAGGGCGGCCATCGCCGCCAGCGCTGGCTGTCGAAGAGCGACAGCGTCCCGGTGACGGCCCTTCCGGCCGAGTGGCGTGGTGCCCGGGCCTGGCTGCTCGGGCCGGTGGCCGGGGAGGTGCCGCCGGAGTGGGCCGACATCGCGGCGGCACGGGAGGACGCGTGCGTGGCGGTCGGATGGCAGGGGCTGCTGCGCGAGTTCGCGAGCGACGGCTGGGTGAAGCGCGTGGAGCCCCGCGGCTCGGTCCTATTGAACGCGGCGCGCCTGGTGGTGGCCAGCGTCGACGACCTGGCCCCGGGTTTCGGACTGGCCGACCTTCGTGCGATCGCCCCCGGGGCGACGATCGTGCTGACTGCCGGAGATCGAGGCGGCCTGGCGATGCGCGACTCGCGACTCGTTCGATATCCGGCGATCCAGGCGGCGCGCGTAGTCGATCCGACGGGAGCCGGCGACGTGTTCCTCGCGGCGCTCATTGCCGTCTGGCTGCGGCTCGGCGACATGGCCACCTCCCGGGCGCTGCGGTTCGCCGCGGCGGCGGGATCGTGCGCCGTCGAGGGAGTGGGGCTGGAAGGGGTTCCGACCGAGGCGCAGGTCACCGCGCGGCTGGCCGCGATGAGGGCCTCTCGACCTGACCTCTCGGAACCGCCGAGGCCATAGGCCCCGGAATGCCCCAGGTTGCCCGGCGCGGCTTCGGGCATCGGGCCCGTTTCTAGAGTCCCGCGCGCTCCAACCTCCGCGCCAGGCGGGCCCGGCGGCCGGCCAGATCGGCCTCGAGGGCGCGGCGCTGCATGGCGTTGCCGTGACCCCGGCTGCGGTAGAGCACCAGAAGGCCTTCGTCCGTGGCGGCCCAAGCGCCCGCCAGGTCGCGCTGGCGGTGCTCGCGCTCCTTGGCCAGCTCGATCCAGCCGAGCGCCGCAAGCGGCCCGGGAGCCGTCACCAGGCGGCTCCAGGCCACGCCGGCCTCGGCCGCCCGGCCGTTGCGTCGCAGCAGCCGGGCCAGCTCGACTGTGGCGAGAGCCACCTCCGGGTCGCCGCCCTCGATAGGACCGCCCGCGATCTCCAGGCAGGCGACCGCTTCGTCGACGCGACCTTCATGGCGGAACAGGCGTGCCAACCGCACCAGGTCGCCCGGCGGCGCCCACCGCCGCTCCTCGCCGACCCCGTAGCCGCGTTCGAGGTGCGCCAGGATTCGGCCGAGCGTGACCACGTCCTCGGCGTTGTGGCGGGCCACCACTCGGATGGGCCCGGCCGGGCCGCCACGCAGAAACGAGTGGTAGACCGCCGGGATCTCCCACGACGGAATGTCCGGGGCACGGTGGCGGCCGAGGATGTGCCGCTCCACGGTCTGCAGGCGCGCGTCGGGCAGACGGTGACGGAAGAGCCGCCGCACCAGAAGCAGCAGGTCGAGGTGTCCGTCGAGGGCGGGCGGCACTCGCCGCCCCATCCGGTAGCGGGTCTCGAGGAGCGGCCAGTCGAAACTCCGGCCGTTGTACGTGACCAGGCAAGCGCCGGGCGGTGTTTCGGCGACGAGGGCGTCCAGGAGGGCTCGCTCCTCTGAGTGGTCGGCGAGAAGCAGCTGGATGAGGCGCAAACGATCGCCCTGCCACCGGCCTATCCCGATCAGGAAGGCCACGGTGCCGGCGGCCGACCCCAGACCCGTCGTCTCGGTATCGAGACAGAGCAGGGGAGTGCCCGCGGCGGGCATCCCCGGCAGGGCGGCCAGCCGCTCCCGATCGAGAGGCAGGTACACGGGCCGGAGCTCACGCCGGACGTACCAGCCGTGAGGCGTCTCGACCGCGTCCGCGTCCAGGCCCTGGGCCAGGCGGCGTGCCAGCGAAGCCGGGCCTACGTCCCCGATGCCACGCCACACCGGTTCCGGCGTGGTGGGCTCGCCGGCCGCCACGACGTCGGCGATGACGCGCCTGATCTCGGGATCCGCCTCGCCGGCGCGATCGGCGCGAGCGACCGACGCCCGGCCTCGACGCAGGTCGTCCAGGTGTCGCTGGAGCCGCGTCCCGTCGACGGTCATGGCGCCGCCGCCGGACGCCCGGAGGTGCCGGGCACTCCCGCCGGCTGCGGCAGGTTCGCCGCGACGGCTGCGTCAATGCCGGGTCCGCCGAGCAGCGCGCCGAGCAATCTCAGGGCCAGGGCTTTGGCGTCCATACCCGGTTCGAGTCTCGGCCCGGTGCAGGCCGGGCAGCCGCTCCGGCAGGCGCACCCGGCGATCAGATCGGCCGCCCCGGCGACGAGCTCGTCGTGTCGCGCGAAGAGGCGTTCGGAGAGGCCGACGCCGCCCGGCACGGCTTCGTACAGGTAGACGGTGGGCGACCCGTTGTGAGGGGACCGAACCTGGCTGACCAGGCCAAGATCGCGGGGATCGACCATGAGAAGCACCGCCGCAACGGCCTGGATCGCCCGCCCGACGCCGAGGAGGGCGACGTCGAGATCGGCCCGCCTCCAGCCTTCCGCGGCCGATTCGAGCGTCAGCCAGTAGGCGGTCGTCTGCAGTTCGATCTCCGGCAGGTGCACCGGACCCCAGCCCAGGTTCTCGTCCGTGCCGAACTTGAGCTTCTTGAACATGCTCACCAGGCTCGAAACCATGACCTCGCCGTGGGCGCGATCGCCGCCTGCCGCGGGCGCCGACGCGAACGTCTCCAGCGGCTTGAGCGTCACGGCCCGATCGGCGTAGGTGTAGTGGTCGACGTCGACGCGGCGGACGTAGGCCTTTCTCTCGTCCCAGTCGAGCCTGTCGACGTGGAACTGGGCCGACTCGTGCATGTAGATGGCGTCTTCGTGGACCAGCGTCTGGGCGGCGAAGATGTCGATCTCGCCGATCACCCGAGGCCGGTCCGGGGTCGTGTCGATGATCACCACGTTCTCCTCGGCGGCGGCCCGCAGCGAAACCGACGAGGCCGGGAAGTTCTCGCTCGACCAGTACCAGCGGTCGTCGCCGGCGCGCCGGACCAGGCCCTCCTCGCCCAGGAAGGCCAGCAGCGGCTCGGCTTCCGCCGGGCCGAACCGCTCCCCGGGCTCGAACGGCAGCTCGAAACAGGCCGCCTTGAGATGGCCCAGCAGCACATGGACGTTGTCCGGATCGAGGCGGGCCTCTTCCGGGGGCGACTCGAGCAGGAACTCCGGATGCTCCACGACGTAGCGGTCCACCGGCCCGCCGCCGGCGATCAGAATTGAGACGCTCGTGCCCTGGCGCCGGCCCGCCCGTCCCATCTGCTGCCACGTGGCGGCGATCGAGCCCGGATAGCCCGCCAGGATCGAGACGTCGAGCTGGCCGACGTCCACGCCGAGCTCGAGAGCGTTCGTGCTCACGACGCCGAGCAGTTCGCCGTCGCGCAGCCCGCGCTCCACGGCCCGCCGCTCCGTGGGCAGATAGCCGCCGCGGTAACCGCGGACCTGGGTTCGCGGGCCGTAGCCCTGGCGCAGCGCTTCGCGGAGGTTGGTGAGCATCAGCTCGACGCCTACCCGTGAGCGGCCGAAGACGAGCGTCTGGCGGCCGGCACGAAGGAACGGCAGCGCCCACCGCGTCGCCAGAGCCTGCGCCGAGCCGCGCGCGCCAGTGGCGGGATCCAGAAGCGGCGGCTCCACCATGAGAATGTGGCGCTCGCCGGACGGTGCGCCGTTCCTGTCCACGACCCGCGCCGAGCGCCCCGTCAGCAGTTCGGCGAGCTCGCCCGGATTGCCGATCGTGGCGGAGCAGCACACGATCAGCGGGTGCGAGCCGTAGTGGGCGCAGATCCGCAGCAGCCGTCGGAGGACGTTGGCGACGTGGCTGCCGAAGAGGCCGCGGTAGGTGTGCAGCTCGTCGATGACGATGATCCGCAGCTGCTCGAAGAGCTGGAACCACTTCGTGTGATGGGGCAGGATCGCGGCGTGGAGCATGTCCGGGTTCGTGACCACCACCTGGCCCGCGGATCGGATGGCGGAGCGGATCGGGCTCGGAGTGTCGCCGTCGTACGTCGAGGCGTTGATGCGCAGATCGGCGGCCCGGCACAGTTCGCCGAGCTCGGCAACCTGGTCCTGGCCGAGTGCCTTGGTGGGGAACAGGTACAGGGCGCGCGCGGTGGGATCCTCGGCGAGCGCCTGGAGCGTCGGCACCAGGTAGCAGAGCGACTTGCCCGAGGCGGTGGGCGTGACGACCACAACGTCCTCGCCGGCCCGGACGGCTGCCATCGCTTCCGCCTGATGGCGATACAAGGCCGTGACCCCGCGCCTCTCGAGGCCGCTTCGAAGGCCGGGGCTCAGCCACTCCGGCATGGGCACGAAGTCGGCCTCCCGGGCGGGAACCCGGGCGTGGTGCAGGACCCCCCGCGACATCGACGGCTCCGCGAGAAGTCGCTCCAGCACGGCCTCGACGCCGGCAGGTTCGTAGTACCGCATCGGTTACCTCAAAGGGAACGTACGTGCTAAAGCAGGTGCCAGTTTAGCAGCGTGCGCAAGCGTGAACGCGTGTTGACACGTCAGCTGCTCCAAGCTACGCTTTCGCCATGCACGGACGCGATCTGGAGTACCCGCCGGACGATCCTCCGGCGACCCCGTCCCTGCCCGGACCATCGGTTCCGTTTACGAGGCGCCGCGTGGCGCTGCTCGTCGCCGGTCTCGTCGCGCTGTGGCTGGTGGGAGTCTTTGCCCGCCAGGTCGGGGAGGCTGCCTCCGCGGCCAACCAGGCGGACCAGATGCGAGCCCGAAACGCAGCGATGAAGGAGGACGTGGCGTCGCTCGAACAGGAGCTCAAGCTCATCGAGCAGCCCGCGTTCGTGTCGCAGATGGCTCGCGGCTACCTGCTCGGATCGCCCAAAGAGGTCCCGTTCACGCTCGCTCCGAACGCGCCGCCTCTCCCGTCCGACGCGCCCGGATCGACCGGCATAAAGCCCGACGCGCAGCCCCAGGGCGACAGCCCGCTCGACTCCTGGCTGCAGGTTCTCTTCGGGTCGCAGCAGTAGCGCTCCGGAGTAGACCCCGGGCGTTACGATCGACTGCATGGACACCGCCGCGGCCGCCGGCCGCCGTCCGCTGAAGGTCGGCATCCAGCTCCCCGAGATCGAACGACCCGTGCGCTGGCCGGAGCTGGCGTCGATGATTCGCGCGATCGAGGACGCCGGGTTCGATTCGATCTGGACCGGCGACCACTTTCTGTACCACCTGGCCGACGGGTCGGCCGAGGCGCCGTGGGACGCGTGGTCGGTGCTCGCGGCCACCGCGGCCGTCACGTCGAGGGTGGCGCTGGGCCCGCTGGTGACGCCGATCGGGTTCTACAACCCTGCGGTGCTCGCCAAGAAGGCCGCCACGGTCGACGAGATCTCCGGCGGGCGTCTCGTCCTGGGGCTCGGCGCCGGCTGGAACGAGGTCGAGTTTCGCGGCTACGGGGTGCCCTTCGACCATCGGATCGCGCGTTTCTCGGAGGCGTTCACGATCGTCCGCACGCTGCTCCAGGAAGGCGAGATCGATTTCGCGGGTGAGTACTTCAGCGCCCGCGATTGCCAGCTCGTGCCGCGGTCGCGCCCCGGCGGGCCGCCGATCATGATCGGCTCGGTGGGCGAGCGGATGCTCGAGATCACGCTGCCGTACGTGCGGGCCTGGAACGTCTGGCACACCGAGACTCGCAACAGCCCCGGCGGCGTGGCCCCTCTGGTTGCCCGCGTCGAAGCCGCGTGCGCGAAGGTCGGTCGCGATCCCGCGACCGTGGACGCCACCGTCGTTGCGCTGGTGCGGATGGCCGGCGGCGTTGGCCGACGCCAGGGGGACGGCACCCTGGACACGACTCCGAATCCGATTCAAGGCCCGCCCGAGGCGATCGCCGAGGAGCTTCGCGCCTACGCTCGCGCCGGCGTGGTCGAGGTGCAACTGGTCGTCGATCCCATCACGATCGGGTCGATCGAGGCCCTCGCTCCCGCCCTGGAGATCCTCGACCGGGGCTAGGTGGGGCGCGCAACGAGGCTCGTCGCCTGTCGTCCCGCTCGCCTTGGCCGGCCGTCGGCTCATCCGGTACACTACGCCGCGCCACGGCGGAGTAGCTCAGTGGTAGAGCAGGGGACTCATAAGCCCTTGGTCACAGGTTCAAATCCTGTCTCCGCTACCATCGATCTTCGCAAACGGCCCGGGCATCGCTCGGGCCGTGCCATCAGGCCCGCTCGGCCGTCGCGCCCTGGCGGCACAGCCAGCCTGGACGGCGCCGGACCGCGGGACGGGACGCGGGCGACCAGCCCGTTTTCAGCCGAACGCAAGGTGTCGCCCGTCAGTCTTGTAGTTGTAGCCGTCGCGCGGCTTGCGACCGGGGAGCCAGGGCTCCCCTCCCAAGGCCTGCAGTGCGCAGGCCGAAAGGTGCTCGGGCGTATACTGCGACGGCCGATCGGCCTCGTACCGACCGCCACACCCGGAGGCTCCGCAACACCTTGAATACGCGTTTCATGCGCAACGGGATCGTCATGCTCGTTCTCGTTGCCGCCACAGCAGCGCTTCTCTACGCGCTGATTCAGCCGTCCCAACCGAGCACGAAGAGCTACTCGGACTTCTACAAGGACATCACCAGCGGCAACGTCACGACCATCGTCAGGCAGGACACGACCCTTACCGTCACCGATGCGAACGGGAACAGCTACACGGTCATCGACGACGCGCCGGCGAACGGTGACTTTTCGATCTTCCAGACCTGGTCCATCCCTAACCTCAAGTCCATCAGCTATACCAACGAAAAGCCGGCAGACACCGGCTGGATCATGCTGCTGATCAGCACGGTCGTGCCGGTCGCGCTGGTCATCCTGCTGATCTTCTTCTTCATGCGGCAGGCCCAGGGAACCAACAACCAGGCCCTGAGCTTCGGCAAGAGCCGGGCGCGCATGTTCCTCGGCAACAAGACGGTTGTCACCTTCGCCGACGTGGCAGGCGTCGATGAGGCCAAAACGGACCTGCAGGAAGTCGTCGAGTTCCTGAAATACCCGGAGAAGTTCAACTCCCTCGGGGCGCGCATCCCGCGTGGCGTGCTCCTCGTCGGGCCTCCGGGTACCGGCAAGACGCTGCTCGCCCGAGCCGTGGCCGGCGAGGCGGGCGTGCCGTTCTTCTCGATCTCCGGCTCGGAGTTCGTCGAGATGTTCGTCGGCGTGGGCGCCAGCCGCGTCCGCGACCTCTTCGACCAGGCCAAGCGCAACTCGCCGTGCATCGTATTCGTGGACGAAATCGACGCGGTCGGACGCCAGCGCGGCGCCGGGCTGGGCGGCTCCCACGACGAGCGCGAGCAGACGCTGAACCAGATCCTCGTCGAGATGGACGGCTTCGACACGAACACCAACGTGATCGTCGTGGCCGCCACCAACCGACCGGACGTCCTGGATCCGGCGCTTCTCCGGCCCGGTCGCTTCGACCGCCAGGTCATCCTGGACAGGCCGGATCTGCGCGGTCGGGTGGCCATCCTGAAGGTGCATACCAAGGGCAAGCCGCTGGACAAGACCGTCGACTCGGAGAACGTGGCCCGCAAGTCAGCCGGCTTCTCCGGCGCCGACATCGCCAATCTGGTCAACGAGGCCGCCATCCTGGCCGCGCGGCGCAACCGCAAGGTCATCGGCATGTCCGAGTTCAACGAGGCCCTGGAGCGGATCGTGGCCGGCCCCGAGCGCAAGAGTCGCATCATCTCGGACGCCGAGAAGCGGATCATCGCCATCCACGAAGGCGGACACGCCGTGGTCCAGCGGGTGCTTCCGAAGTGCGACCCTGTCAGCAAAGTCACGATCATCAGCCGGGGCATGGCTCTCGGCTACACCATGGCCCTGCCGACGGAAGACCGGTACCTGCAGTCCAAGACGGAGTTCGAGGACAAGATCGCCGGCCTGCTGGGCGGCAACGCCGCCGAGCGTCTGGTCTTCGGCGACACGACGACCGGCGCCTCCAACGACATCGAGAAGGCCACCGATCTCGCTCGACGCATGGTCACCGAGTGGGGCATGAGCGACAAACTCGGCCCGCTGGCGTTCGGCAAGCGGGACGAGATGATCTTCCTCGGCCGGGAGATCGGCGAGCAGCGCAACTACTCGGACGACGTCGCCAAGATGATCGACGAGGAAGTGCGCGCTCTCATCGAGCACGGCTACGCTCGTGCGACCCAGGTTCTGACCGAGTACAAGGGCAAGCTGCTGACCCTCGCCGACAAGCTGATTGCCGAGGAAACGGTCGAGTCCGAGGAGTTCGAGAAGATCTTCGACGACGTGCCGCCCAAGCAGAATCTGCACGGCATCGTTCCCGCCCTGACGGGCTCGGCGACGCTGGACGCGCCGATCCCCACCGTACCGCCGGCGGCTGCGCCGACTCCGACCCCCAGCCCTTCCTAGGACCCACCTTCGCCAACTCGAACCGGGCGGCCAGTGCCGCCCGGTTCTGTCATGCGCGCGCAACGGGCGTCCGCTCGATTCCGCGACCGTCTCGATACAATCGGAGCGCTGAAGCCCACGCTGGAGAGGCAGATGTCTGACGCAGCCGGAAACGCCGCGGCATACGCGGATCTGGAGCGATTCCTGGACGAGACGAAGGACGCGCGTCTCGAGTCGTACAAGGACCTGCTCCGCATTCCCAGCATCTCCGGGATTCCCGCTCACGCCCCGGACTGCCGCGCCGCGGCCGAGTTCGTGGCCGCCGACCTTCGGTCAGCGGGGATGGAGCACGTCGAGGTCTGCGAGACGGGCGGTCATCCGGTCGTCTACGCGGACTGGCTGCATGCGCCGGGCAGGCAGACGGTCCTGGTCTACTACCACTACGACGTCCAGCCCGTCGACCCGCTCGACCTGTGGGAGTCGCCGCCGTTCGAGCCGGTCGTCAAGGACGGCAGGATGCTGGCGCGCGGGGCGTCCGACTGCAAGTGCCACGTGAGCATGCACCCGCGGGCGATCGAGGCCCTGATGCGGACTCGCGGCGCCCTGCCGGTCAACCTCAAGTTCGTGATCGAAGGCGAGGAGGAGTCGAGCTCCATTCATCTCGACGCCTGGCTCGAAGCGAACAAGAGCCGCCTGAAGGCCGACTTCGCCGTGATCTCCGACACGGGCTTCTTCGAGGGGAATCTGCCGGCCATAACCGTTGGTCTGCGGGGTCTGGTCTACTTCCAGCTCGACGTGACGGGGAGCAAGATCGACCTGCACTCGGGCGGATACGGCGGGGCGGTGGACAACCCGATCGACGCCCTGTGCGAAATCGTGGCCGCCCTCAAGGGCCGCGACGGCAGGATCAGCGTCCCCGGCTTCTACGACGACGTGGTGGAGTTGACGCCTCTCGACCGTGAGGCCCTTGCCAGGCTCCCGTTCGACGACGAGGAGTACCGCAAGTCGATCGGAGTCCCGGCTCTGCACGGTGAGCCGGGCTATACGACTCTGGAACGCCTGGGAGCCCGGCCAACGCTCGACGTGTGCGGAATCTGGGGCGGCTTCGAGGGCGAGGGTCCAAAGACCATCATCCCTGCCCACGCCCACGCCAAGATCAGCTGCCGCCTGGTCGCCGATCAGGATCCGGAGAAGATCTTCGGGCTTGTCGCCGGCTACATCGAAAAGGTGGCGCCGAAGTCCGTCAGGTACTCGATCCAGCGCTTGGGCGACGGCAGGCCGAGCCTTACGCCGATCGACGGGCACATCACGCAGGCTGCCGCTCGGGCTCTGAAGGCCAGCTTCGGGGCCGATCCGCTGTTCATTCGCGAAGGCGGCTCCGTGCCGGTGTGCGCCAGCTTTGAATCGATCCTCGGGCTCTCCACGATCCTGCTGGGTTTCGCCCCGCCGGACGGGCAGTTCCACGCCCCGAACGAATGGATGTCGATGGCCAACTACGAAACTGGGATTCGGGCGATTGTCCGATACTGGGACGAGGTCGCGAAACTCGAGACTATCTGAGTGCGCCCCGATCGGCGGGCAGATTCCGACCGCTGCGAACCCTCTGCGTCAAACGGCGGAATGGATTTGTACGGTTGGTGTAGGTGTCGGAGTCGGGGGTCGCTGCTACGATCAGTAGCGCCGGTCTTCAACTGAGACCTGTCTGGAGGCAGCCGTGACCACTACAGATCGACCGCCCGATGCCGGGTCCGCCGCGTCCCAGGTCAGCTGGCGGCTTGACGCCGACGAAGGCAGCCTGGTGCCCCGCTCGGCCCTGGACGTCCTGGTGGACTTGAACGACAACCTGGCCAGCGGCCGGTTCGGCGAGTACCAGCCGGTGCCGCTCGGCTTCGGCATGCTCGACAAGACCATCGGCGGCGGGCTCAGGCCCGGAGAGCTGCTGCTCATCGGTGGAGCCCAGGGCACGGGCAAGACCACCATGGCGCTGCAGATGGCCCGCAACGTAGCCTCGGGCGGCCAGGCCAACGTCCTGTACATCTGTTTCGAGCACGAGGAGCAGTACCTGCTCAACCGACTCGTGGCGCTCGAGTCGGCCCTGGCGCATCTGCCCCAGAAGACCGGGGCGATCAAGATCCAGGACGTCCGCAAGGAGATCATGTCCTCCTGGATGGGGGAGGGCGGTGGGGGTGGCGGCCTTACCGGAAACCAGCGTCTTCGGCCGAGCCTCGACCGGATCGCCCGCTACGGCCAGAACCTGTTCCTGATGCGCGGCTCCCAGACCGCCAGCACGATCGAGAACATCCGCAAGCTGGTCCAGCAGCATCGCGCCCTCTCGGGCGATCGACGGCTGCTCGTCGTCGTGGACTACATGCAGAAGGTTCCGATGCATCCGGAGCCGAACACTGAGGCCGAGAAGGTCACGTTCATCGTCAACGGCCTGAAGGACATCGCCCTCTCCGAGCAGGTGCCGATGATCTCTATTGTGGCCGCCGACAAGGAGGGCCTGAAAGCCCAGCGCCTGCGGAACCACCACCTCCGCGGCTCGTCGGCGATCAACTACGAGGCCGACATCATCCTGATCATCAACGAGAAGTACCACATCGTCGCCAAGGTCAACATCGAGTTCAACCCGTACCAGGCGCAGCGTTTCCGCGACTGGGTCATCCTGACGGTCGAGAAGAACCGCGGCGGGCAGGACAACGTGGACCTCGAGTTCGAGAAGCACTTCGAGTACTCCTGCTTCGATCCGAACGGCCGCACTGTCCAGGAGAAGCTCATCGAGGAGCGTCTCTACAACGACTGACCGGGGGCGTCCGATGGGTTGGGACCGGAACACGGGCAGCGGTCGGTCGCGCCCGCGCGGGTTCGGGTCCGGCAGGCGCCCGTTCGTCAGGCCGCCCGACGATCCGCCCGGCACCAGCCGTCTGTTCGTGGCCGTGCCCGTTGCCGACGACGTGCGCGCCTCGGTCGGCGAGTTGATGGAGGCCGTGGCCGGAGGCCCGATCGAGGAGAGGCTGCCGGGTCAGCCGCGATGGGTCCGCGTCGACGGTTTGCACCTGACCGTGCGCTTTCTGGGTGCAACGCCCGACGAACGGCAGCCTGAGCTGTCGGCAGCCCTGGCCGCCACAACGCGCGATGTGGCGCCGTTCCGCGTCGTTCTGACCGGGGGCGGCGCCTTCCCCAACCCGGTCCGGCCTCGCGTCCTCTGGATCGGTATCGGCGAAGGCGCGGATCAGCTGGCGAACCTCGCCCGGCGCCTGGACGAGGAACTCCGACCGCTCGGATGGCCGCCCGAAGGTCGGCCGTTCGAGCCACACCTCACGCTGGCCCGGACCGACGGCGTACCCGGGGCGGACGAGCGCGCCCGGAGGCTCGCCGACCTCGCGGGCGGCGTGCGCCTGACGTGGCAGGCCGATCGCCTCGTGCTGTACCGGAGCGTGCTCGGGCGCGGTCCGGCGCGCTACGAGGCCGTAGCGGAGGCCCCCATCCGGGAGCGGGGGACTTAGCCCGGCATTTGGGCAGCGGCGGTGATCCGATCAGGCGTTCGGGATGTCGAGCGGCCAGCGGGCAGCTGAACCGGTCCGCGGGCCATGATCCGCGGCCGGACAGGAGTGGTGGAAACGGCAGTGATCCCGTTGCGACCCGGGTGCCTCGGGTCAGGTGGCCACGGTGGTCGCTGCCGCTGATCGAAGCGCAATGGTCCGCATGAGGTTGTGGGCCAGGGCGAACCAGAGGAGGATCGCTCTGGCCTTCTCTCGCCCCCGGACCCTGAAGCGCTGCAGACCACGGTTGCGGGCGATCGCATTGACGCACTCGGCGGTCGCCGCCCGATCCTTGTAGATCTCCTTCGCCGCCGGCGTACTCATCCGGGTGCGCCAGGAGGCGAGGGCTGGTGAGTCGGACGGGAGCGGCAGATACGGGTCGCGGCTCGGATCCTCGGGCGTGCGGACTGGCAAGTAGAGCGTGGTATCGGAGTCGGGGGCGCCGAACTCCTCGATTTCAGAGTTGGCCAGGAAACCGGCGTCGGCGAGCCAGGCGCCCGGTGCGCGGCCGTAGCGGCGACGGAGCTGGCGGACCATCGGCCCGAGCTGGCCCTGGTCGTTGCCGATCGGGGTCAGATCCAGCCCGACGATGACCTGGCTGGCCGTGTCTGTCGCAAGTTGGGCGTTGTATGCCGGTCGCCAGCCGCCGTCGGCCATCTTCATGACGCGAGCCTGCGGATCGGTGGTGGAGGTTCGCGCCTCCGGAACTGGCTTGCCGCGTTTGGCGTGGCGCTTCTTTGTCGCCTCGATCTCCGGCAGGTGGGCCAGAGCGTGGCGAACACGCTCGGCTCGCTCTCTCGCCGCCCGCTCTCTTGCTGCGGCCACCCGCCGACTGCTCGCCGCCGGGTCGTCATCAAGCTCGGCTTTGAGCGCAGCAACGTGGGCATCGGCTTGGGCGAGGAAGCGTTCGAGCCTGTCGCGGCGGCGATAGCTGGCGGCGCCTGCGGCAGCTCGAACCCGGACGCCGTCCTGGGCGACCGCGGCAAGGGTCACCAGGCCATCGGCCAGGAGCGCCGCGACGCTCTCGGTCAGGAGCCGATCGAGAACGTCGGCGTGCTCCACCCGGAAGGCGGCAAGGGTGTGGTAGTTGAGACCGACGCCACCGGCGAGCCAGCGGTATGCGTCGTGCTCGGCGCACAGCCGGTCGAGTGCCCGAGCCGATCCGACCCCTTCGAGCGTCGCATACAGCCACAGCGCCACAAGAATCCGGGGATCAATAGGTGGCCGTCCCGGATGCCCCCGCACCGCCTTGATCCGAGCATATAGCGGCCCGAGATCGAGGCCCTCCACGAAGGCCCACACGAGGCGAGCCCTATGGTCGGGGCCGAGCAGGCCGTCGAGATCGACCGAGCGAAGCTCGAGTTGGCCGCGATTAGGGACCTGGAGTCGAGGAACCCCTGCCTCCTCTTCAGGCTCGTCTGGCTCACTGGATGGGAGATCGAAGAGGCTGTCGTCCATGCCGAGAATTGTAGTCGCCGATGCGAACGGCTGGGAATCCCTTCAGCCGAAAGATTCACAAGCTCTTAGCCCGGCGGAGTCTAGCGATGGCGGCTCGCGGACGGAGCGGCGGTTCGGGTTGCGCCGCGCCCTTTGGAGCCGCTAGGCTTGCGCGGCCACAGTCGTGTTGGGGCGACCACGGGCACCTGGAAGCCAATGTCGCCGGTTGCCGGCGGGAGGAGTCGGATGGTCGCACGCACCCGTTTCACGCTGGGCGAAGAGCAGATCCCGCGCGCCTGGTACAACATCTCGGCCGACCTGCCCGTGCCGCAGGCGCCGCCGCTGCACCCCGGCACGCATCAGCCGCTCGGCCCCGCCGACCTGGCGCCGCTCTTCCCGATGGCGCTGATCATGCAGGAGGTCTCGACCGAACGGGAGATCGAGATCCCAGAGCCGGTCCGCGCTCTGTACACGCAGTACCGCCCGAGTCCTCTCGTCCGTGCGCACCGGCTCGAGAAGGCGCTCGACACCCCCGCCCACATCTACTACAAGAACGAGAGCGTCAGCCCGGCCGGCAGCCACAAGCCCAACACCGCGATCCCCCAGGCCTTCTACAACAAGGAAGAGGGCATCAAGCGAATCGCCACGGAAACCGGAGCCGGCCAGTGGGGGAGCGCCCTCGCCTACGCCGGCGCGATGTTCGGGGTCGAGATCAAGGTCTACATGGTCCGGGCCAGCTACGACCAGAAGCCGTACCGGCGCCTGATGATGGAGACCTACGGCGCCAGCGTCGTGGCCAGCCCGAGCGAGGAGACGGAGGCGGGTCGAGCCATCCTGGCCGAGCATCCGAAGAGCACAGGCTCGCTCGGCATCGCCATCAGCGAAGCCGTGGAAGACACGATCAAGCGAGACGATACCCACTACTCGCTCGGCTCGGTCCTCAATCACGTGATGCTCCACCAGACGATCATCGGCCTGGAGTCCATCAAGCAGATGGAGATGGCCGGCGAGGAGCCGGACGTCATCATCGCCTGCGCCGGCGGCGGCTCCAACTTCGCCGGCCTGTCCTTCCCGTGGTTGGGTCTGACGTTCCGCGGCGGCCGAAAGTACAGGGTCATCGCCGTCGAGCCGGAGGCCGCACCGAGCATGACCCGCGGCCGCTATGCCTACGACTACGGCGACACGGCCAAGCTGGCGCCCGTGGTCAAGATGTACACCCTTGGCCACGACTTCATCCCCGAACCGATCCACGCCGGTGGCCTCCGCTACCACGGAATGTCGCCTCAGGTCAGCCTGCTCAAGCACGAGGGGTTCATCGAGGCGCGCAGCGTCCACCAGCGGCCGTGCTTCGAGGCGGGCATCCAGTTCGCCAGGACCGAAGGCCTGATCCCGGCTCCGGAGTCGACGCACGCGATCCGCGTCGCGATCGACGAGGCGCTGGCAGCGAAGGCCGCCGGCGAGAAGAAGGTCATCCTCTTCAACCTCTCGGGCCACGGCTACTTCGACATGACCTCCTACCAGAGGTATCTCGCGGGTCAGCTCGAGGACTACGAGTATCCGGCCGAGGAGGTCAGGCACGCGCTCGAGGCCGTCGAGGCGTAGCGATCCGCTCGCACAAGAGAAGAGCCGCGCCACGGCGCGGCTCTTCTGAATCCGGCCGGTGGAAGCCCGGAGGCGGGCGCCGACCGCTGGAGGAGGATTGCGGTCGGCGGAGGTGAGCGGCGGAAGTGCGGCTCGGAGCGGGTCGCCCCGGGGGGAGCGAAGCGACCCGCCGATACGACCACTTGCCCGAGTGGTCGTCGTCGCCGTTGCCGGCGAACGCGAATAATCATTGCCAAGGTCGGCGTTCCGGTCATCGTCAATCCGACGTAATTCGATCCGCCGCGTTCCATTCGGCTGGTCGAGCGTCTCGGAACGAGGGCGCGGGCTTGGACCGGTTGCCGACCGCCGGATGACGTACGATCACGACATGCCGCGACTAGCGTGTCTCAAGTGTGGACGAACGGTGTGGGCGACCGTCCCACTGGCTCAGCTGTTCGCCGAAGAGCGGCGCTGTCCGAGGTGCGGAGCGTCGTTGCAGGACGATCGGCGGCAGTTCGATCGGCGCAGCTACGTGCGACGCCAGACGAAGTCATCGGTGCCGCCCGGGGGCGAAGAGAGGCGCGTCGAGGAGCGTCGAACGAACTCGCGCCGCAAGGCCACCTGAGGGAGAGGCGCCTTCCGCGGCAGGCGGGGCGGGGGCAGTCTAGAACGGGGCCGTCTAGAAGAGGCTGTCGTCCGACTTCGGCGGCTCGACCAGGCGGTGTCGCAGCGCGAAGGCGACGGCTTCGAGCTTGGAGTGGACTCGCAGCTTGCCCATGATGTTCTGGACATGCGTCCGCAGAGTGTTCGGCGCGATGTACAGACGCTCGCAGATCTCGGGAGTCGCCAGGCCCTCGGTGAGGGCTTTGAGCACCTCGAGTTCGCGCGGCGTCAACGGCTCGATCTGGCGGCGCTCGGTTCCACGCTCTCGAGCCGCGGCCACGCGCTGGGCGATGCCGACGATGACCGATCGCGGTAGGAGGGTTTCGCCGGCGTAGGCGGCGCGCACCGCGTTGACGACTTCCTCGATGGCCCGGTCCTTGGTGAGATAGCCGTCGGCGCCGGCCTGGATCGACTCCAGCACGGTCTCGTCGTCCGTGAGGGCGGTCAGCATCACGACGCGAGCCGCCGGCCAACGAGCCTTGATCGCGCGAGTGGCCTCGGCGCCGGTCCCGTCGGGCAGACGGTAGTCCATCAGCACGACGTCGAGCCGCTCCCGGGCCATTGCCTTGGCCTCGGCGACGCTGCCCGCGACACCCGCGACGACGATGTCGGACTCGCGGCTCAACATCTGCGATAGAGCCCCGGTCAGGAGCTGGTGGTCGTCGACGAGAAGGACTCGGATCGGCCGGGCCTCGCCGTACGAATTGGTCATCTATGTCGTCCTCTTGACGGCAGCAACGTCAGGCTGGGCGCGACTGTCGGCTACCCACCGAAGCGCATTCTAGCCACTCTTTCGGCGGACGCGTACTAATCCATTCGGATGTGGCATCGATCGTCGCCGGCGGCTCCGTTTGCCGGCCGGCCCATGGGGCCCTGGAAACCGAAAGGGGCGCCGAATGGGATCGGGTCGGCGGTGTCCACTGGCCCGAGTGCGCGCGGCCATAATGGCGGCGTGAGAGTCTCCATCCTCGGTTTCGGCTTGATCGGCGGTTCCGTTGCCCTAGCCCTGCGCGGGCGAACGGAGCCGGGCCGGTGGCACGTGACGGCGTGGAGTCGCAATCCCGCGCCGGTGCAGCGGGCCGTCGCCGACGGCGCCGTGGACGTCGCGGCGGGTACACTCGAGGAGGCGGTTCGCGAGGCCGAGATCGTCCTTCTGGCGGCTCCGCCGCTCGCGTGCCTGGACCTGCTGGACCGGCTGGGTGGTCCGCTCCGCGACGCGCTGCCGGAGGATTGCACCTTGACGGACGCGGCCAGCGCCAAGTCCCGCATCGTCGGTCGCGCGGACGATCTGAAGCTGCCATTCATCGGCGGGCATCCGATGGCCGGACGGGAGTTGAGTGGGTACGGCGCGGCCGTGCCCGATCTGTTCGTGCGGCGGCCTTGGGTGACGGTGCTCGGCCGCTACGCTCGTTTGTGCGACGGCGAGCGGGTCGGCGAGCTGGTCGAGGCGTGCGGCGCAATTCAGGTGCCGATGCCGGCAGCCGCCCACGACAGCGCCGTGGCCGCCATCAGCCACATGCCGCTGGTCGTTTCGGCCGCGCTGGTCGAGGCTGTCGCCGGCGGCGCCGGCGAGCCGGAGCATGCCGACTGGAGGGCAGCTGAAGCGCTCAGCGCGACGGGTTGGGCGGGCATGACGCGGCTGGCGAAAGGCGAGCCAGGCATGGGCGCCGGCATCGCCGCGATGAACTCGGCCGCACTCGCCGGCCGGTTGCGCGACGTAAGGGCCGTGATCGACTCGTGGATCGCCGATCTCGAGCGCGACGGCGGCCCGGACGCGGACGCGCTGCTGACTCGTTTCACGGCCGCCCGAGACCGTCTGGTCGAGACGGGCCGGCAGTGAGCGACCAGGGCCCCGAGCTCGTCTACGCCGTCCCTCGCGAAGCGCTTTTCGAGGGGATCGTGCCGTGGCTGGGGGTCAAACGCGAGGGAGTGGACTCGCTCCTGGAGCGGGCGAAGATAGCGGGCGCCTACGTACCCAGATCCGGGGCGGAAACGGATCGCTCTCTGAAGCAGATCATTCCGTACCTGGTGCTTCGCGATGGCGACCGGGTCTTCCTGATGAGACGGACCAGGGCCGGCGGGGACGCGCGACTCCACGATCTCTACAGCATCGGTGTGGGCGGACATCTCAATCCGGGCGACGTCTGGGTTCTGGGCGGTCTCGCCCGCGAATGGCGCGAGGAGTTGGAGGCGGACTTCCTGCCGGACTTCGAGTTCGTCGGACTGCTCAACGACGACACCGTCGAAGTGGGCGTCCACCACCTTGGGGTTGTCTACTTCGCCGACGCGATGGGCCGGTCCGTCGGCGTGCGGGAGACGCACAAGCTCAGCGGTTCGTTCGAGCCGCTCGACGTCGTCCGGGGCGTCTACGATCGGATGGAGACCTGGAGTCAGCTCGTCCTCGACGCGATCGACGAAGCAGGTTCGGGATCGTCGCAGGCCCGCACCGTGGATCGGCGCATTTCCGAGTGAACCGATCGGTCGAGCGCCGAGTCACAGGGGTGAGCGACCCGCTCGGGCCGCCGAGAGAGCATGGTATGTACGCCAAGGAAGCCATCCTGGGTGCCGACACGACCAGGGCGCCCCGCCAGACTACGCTGGTTCGAGATCGGGCATTCGACACCGTTTTCGTCGCGGCTCTCGAAGGCGAGCTGTCGATGGCATATCGTCTGGCCGGCTATCTGCTGGCGGACTCGGCCGAGGCCCAGGACGCCGTGCAAGAGGCGTCGGTCCGAGCCTGGCGCGGCTGGGCGAACCTTCGCGACAGGGACCGATTCCACGCCTGGTTCAGCCAGATCCTCGTCAACGTCTGTCGCACGCGTCTGCGCCAGCGGAGCAGCAGGCGGACGCTCGACGTGGACGATGTCGATCTCGAGAGCGGCGATCCGTTCCGCGCGGCGCTGGCCCGGGACGCGGTCGGCCGTGCGCTGTCCTCGCTCAGCCAGGAGTTGCGCCTGGTCGTCGTTCTTCGCTACTGGGGGGAGTTGTCGCTGGCCGAGATCGCGGACCGCCTGAGGATCCCGATCGGCACCGTCAAGTCCAGACACCACGCCGCCCTGCAGGCGCTGCGCCGCCGGATAGAACCGGTGGAAGGGGGCACTCGATGAACGATTCCGATCTCGCCAACGGCCTCGACCTGGAGATGGACCGGCACCTGACGGCGTTCGCGCGGAGTACGCGCACGCCTGCCTTGCCGCACGAGGTCGCCGATCTGCCGTGGACGGTCCAGCTCGATCGACCGCACCCGAGACCGCTCGGCTTCCTGGCCGGTCTCGGCGGCGGTGCGGGAACGTTCCGGCGGGCGACGTTCGGCTTCGCACGACTGGGTGTGACGCTGGCCGTGGCCGGGTCGTTCCTGCTGCTGGTCGGCCAGGTCCGGACCGGCGGCAGTGGCTCGGACCTCGTTCCGGCCGCGGCCGCACCGGCGCCGTCCGGGGCGGTGGCGGCGCCGGGCGCTCCTGAGGTCGTCGTGGTGACCACGAGCGGCGTCGTCGACGACGTGATGGCCGACTACGTCGGCGGCGCGGTTCGCCAGGCGGAGTCGGATGGGGCCGCCGCCGTGATCCTTCAGCTCGACACTCTGGGCGGCAGTGAGGACTCGATGCTGCGGATCGACGCCTCCCTGCACTCGAAGATCCCCACGATCGTATGGGTCGGCCCCTCGGGCGCGAAGGCCGCGAGCGCGGGAACGTTCATCACGCTTTCGGCGAACCTCGCCTACATGGCTCCAAGCACGAACATCGGAGCGGCCTCGCCGGTGGCTGCGGGCGGCGCCGACATTGCCGCGACCTACGGCCAGACCGAGGCCGACAAGGTGATGAACGACGCCATCGCCACCATGCGCAGCATCGCCCAGGAGCGTCATCCCGATGCGGTTGATTGGGCGGTTTCGACGGTGCAGAACGCGCAGTCGTACACGGCGCAAGAGGCCCTGTCAGCCAAGGCGATCAACGGCATCGCGAGCAGCGTGGACGACGTCCTCGCGCAGGCCGACGGTCAGACCGTGACCACCACGGCTGGTCAGGTCGTCGTCCACACCAAGGGCGCGAGCGTCGTCACGATCAACGAGGACCTCATCCAGTCGTTCCTGCACACCCTCGACGACCCCAACATCGCCTTCATCCTGCTGGTGATCGGCGTGCTGCTCATCGCGATCGAGTTCTTCCACCCCACGCTGCTCATGGGCCTGGTCGGCGCCCTGTGCCTGGCCCTGTCGTTCTACGGATCGGGCAGCCTGCCCCTCAACGTCCTGGGCGTGATCCTGGTGGTTCTGGGGGTCGGCATGATCGTGATCGAGCCGAACCTGCCCAGCCACGGCTTCCTGACCGTCGGCGGGATAGTGGTATTCGTCGTCGGGGCCGTGGCGTTCTACGGCTCGCCGGGCCCGTATCTGCCGACCTCGACGGTGGCCTGGCCGGTCATCGTCGTGATGGCCGCGGCGGCGGCGGCGTACGGACTGCTTCTAGTTGGGACGCTAATGCGGATGAGGCACCAGCCCGTCCCCGTCGGAGCCGGGCTGGTGGGTCTCGACAAGGTCGTCGGGCTTGTCGGCGAGGTGCGCGCGGAGCTTGCCCCGGTCGGTACCGTATACGTGGGCCGAGAGGAGTGGTCGGCCAAGACGAAGGACGGCAGCTCGCTCGACCGGGAGACGAAGGTCAAGGTGGTTGGCCAGGAGGGCCTGATCCTGATCGTCGAGAAGGTCGTCTAGCGATCCGGTGTGGACGCAACGGAAAGACTTCGTCGTTAGTCGGGCCGCGCGAAGCGGCAGCAAGCAGGAGGTACGGCGGTGGACCTTGGCAGCGTGATGCTCATAGTCCTGATCGTGTTGGCGGGGCTGCTGGTGGTCCTGGTCGCGATATCGGTGAGGATCGTCCCGCAGTGGGCCCAGATGGTCGTCTACCGCTGGGGCCAGGCCGGGCCGAATCTTGTCCGGCGGCCGGGCCTGAGATTCCTGGTTCCCATCGCCGACCGGGGCAGCATCGTCGATCTTCGAGAGCAATTCATCGAAGTCCCGCGCCAGACCGCGATCACCAAGGACAACGCGCCGCTCGGCGTCGACTTCCTCATCTACTGGAAGATCGTCGATCCGCTGATGAGCCAGATCAACGTCGCCAATTTCGCCGGCGCCCTTCAGGGCGTTGCAGCGACCTCGCTCCGCTCGGTCATCGGCGACATCCCGCTCGACGAGGTGCTGTCGGAGCGGGAGAAGATCAACGAGGCGCTGCGCCTGAAGCTCGACGAAGTGACCGAACGCTGGGGCGGCAAGGTCATGACCG
Source organism: uncultured Chloroflexia bacterium (assembly GCA_963838285.1). Taxonomy (GTDB): domain Bacteria; phylum Chloroflexota; class Limnocylindria; order Limnocylindrales; family CSP1-4; genus Fen-1039. Next base: position 234,595 of record CAWIQP010000004.1, on the reverse strand, counting down.
TCGAAATCCGCGAGATCCTGCCGCCGCCCGCTGTCCAGGAGGCGATGAACCGCCAGCTCTCGGCCGAGCGGACGCGGCGCGCCGTCATCACGGAGTCCGAAGGCACGCGGCAGGCCACCATCAACGTCGCCGAAGGCGACAAGCAGTCGGCGATCCTTCGGGCCGAGGGCGATCGGCAGGCGGCCATCCTGCGAGCCCAGGGCTTCAGCGAGGCGCTGAACACGATCTTCGGCGCTGCCAAGAACATCGACCAGAAGACCATGGCCCTGCAGTACCTCGATGCCTTGAAGGCGTTGGGCAGCGGGCCGGCCACCAAGTTCATCATTCCGCTGGAATTCACCCAGCTGATCGAGCCGATCGGGGCGATGGTCCGCGGCGGCATGACGAAGGCTCCAGACGCGAAGCCCTGAGGCGCGAAGCGCGCGGAGCCGAGCGGTCGCTCTGCGACGCTCGGCTTCGCTTTTTCGCCGCGAATTGGTGCTGGAGGTTGTGCGCGCCGCCGCCGATGCCCCTAGTGCCGGGTGCTGCCTATAATCTGGCCATTCGTTCCGGCCGGTAGTGCCAGTGGGGGGCGGCTGCGCGCCGCCTGAAGAGCAAGAGCGGTCGAGTCCGCGATATCAGGTGTTGCGATGGCCGTCAGGATTCTCGTCGTCGATGCCGACCCGACAGTGCAGCGGGCGCTCGGTCTGGCTCTCTCCCAGGCTGGCTATGAGGTCCTGGCTTCGGGCGACGGGCCGGAGGCTCTCCGTATCGCACGGTCCGACAAGCCGTCGCTGGTCCTTGTCGCCGCGAACCTGCCCGGAGTCGACGGCTTCACCTTCGTCTCTCGGCTGCGGATGGAAGACGGTCCGTCGACGCACACGCCGGTCATCCTGCTCCTCGCCGAGAACGAGGCCGAGGCTCGCGGCAAGGCCCTCAGATCCGGCGCCGACGACTACCTGATCAAACCGTTCCACCCGGCCGAGCTGATGGCCCGTATGCGCAGCCTGCTGGCCCGCTACAGACCCGAGGAGCAGTACACGGCGCCGGCGACGCGGACGGCGGGTCACGTCACCCCGGCGGTCGCGCCGCTGGCCAAGAAGCGCGAGCCTGCGCGGGTAGTCCTCTTCTACGGAGCGAAGGGCGGCGTGGGCACGACCACGATCGCCATCAATGCCGCGATCGCCCTGCACAAGGAGCTCGGGCAGCGCGTCTGCCTCATCGACGCCAATCTCCAGTTCGGCGATCACCGCGTCTTCCTGGACCTCGGCCTGGATCGGATGAGCGTCGTGGATCTCGCCACCGCTCCGGCGGTGGACATCGACCTGATCCGGCAGATCCTCGTGAAGCACGAGTCCGGGATCGAGTTGCTGCTGGCGCCGCCGTCGCCCGAGACGGCCGAGCTCGTCACCCAGGACCACCTGCCCTACATCATCAGCCAGATGGTGGACGACTTCGATTACATCCTGATCGACATCGACAAGCGTCTCGACGAGGTCAACCTGCGGATCATGGACGTCGCCGACGCGATCTACGTCGTCATGACCGCCGATCTTCCGTGCCTGAAGAACGTCCGGCTCGTCCTCGAGACGATCGGCCATCTCGGTTACTCGCAGGACAAAGTCAAGCTCATCCTGAACCGCTCGACTGCGTTCACCGGCATCAACGTCAAGAACGCGGAGAGCGCGCTGAAGCGCCGCATCGACTTCCAGATCATCAACGAGTACCGCTCGGCCATCAGCGCCCTCAACAGTGGCGCGCCGTTCATGTACACGAAGTCGGACTCGATCCTCGGCAAGAACGTCCTGGACTTCGTGAAGGCGATGGAGAAGGACCTGTCCGAGCATCCGCCGACGGGTCGGACAGCCAAGTAGTCGCGATGGCGCAGGGCACGACTCTCGGCGGCGGCCTCGGGGTTCGACCTGCGGACCGCGCCGGGGAATTCGCCGATAAGTCGCGGGTGATCCGCGCGGCGTAGCTTCGCCGCGTGCTTGCCTCCCTTCTCTCGGCGACCCTTCACGGCCTCGACGGCCAGGCCATTCGCGTCGAGGTGGACGTGGCGCCGGGCCTGCCGGGCTTCACGATCGTCGGTCTGGCGGACACCGCCCTCCAGGAGGCACGGGAACGCGTTCGCGGGGCCATCCGAAACAGTGGCTACGAGTACCCGCCACGGCGTATCACCGCCAACCTCGCCCCGGCCGAACTCCGCAAGAGCGGCGCTTCGCTGGACCTGGCCATCGCCCTGGGGATCCTCGTCGGCTCGGAGCAGATAGCGGCGAACGGGCGCTGGGCCGTCCTGGGCGAGCTCTCGCTCGGCGGCGAGCTGCGTTCTCTTCCAGGTCTGCTGCCAATGGTGGTCGCCCTCGAGCGTCGCAGGGTCCGGCGCGTGGTGGTTCCCGCGGACGGCGTCGCCGAAGCGGCGCTGGCCGAAGGCATCGAAGTCGTGGGTGCCGCCACCCTCGCGGAAGCCGCCACGCTGTTGCGGGAGAGCCGTCGCGGCCGAATGCGCCGCACGCCGCCCCGAATCGAGCTCGCCGCGGATGTGAGCGATGGACGACCCGGCGCGGATCGGGGTTGGGCGGGTGAGGCAGGTGGGGCACCTGCGGAGCCATGCCCGGATCTGGCCGAGGTCCGAGGGCAGCTGGAGGCCAGACGGGCCCTCGAGCTTGCCCTTGCGGGCGGTCATTGCATGGTCATGATCGGCCCTCCTGGCTCTGGCAAGACGCTGCTGGCCCGGACGGTGCCCGGGTTGCTGCCGCCTCTGGACGACGACGAGGCTCGAGTGGCGACGGTGATCGCTTCCGTATCCGGCTGCGGTCCCCTGACCGGCCTCGTCCGGAACCGGCCGTTTCGGTCTCCCCACCACACGATTTCCTACGCGGCCATGGTTGGCGGCGGACCGCACTTGTCGCCCGGCGAAGTAACCCTGGCAAACGACGGCGTGCTATTCCTGGACGAGCTGCCGGAGTTCGATCGATCCACGCTTGAGGCTTTGAGGCAGCCGCTGGAAGACGGCCGGGTGGCCATCTCGAGGGTCGGAAGGTCGGCCGTGTTTCCCTCGCGGTTTCAGCTCATCGCGGCCATGAACCCCTGCCCGTGCGGTCACGCCGGCCAGGACGACGGACGGTGCCGTTGCCAGCCCGGCATCGTGGAGCGCTATGCCGCCCGGATTTCGGGGCCTCTGCGCGACCGCATCGATATCTGGGTGCAGATGCCGAGGGTCGAGCCGGACGAGTACGTGAGGTCGGCCGCGCCCGAGGGAACGGAGCGAGTGGCGGCACGCGTCGCCAGATGCCGGCTGCGCCAGATGGAGCGGAGCGGCCGTGCCAACTCGCGGCTCAGCGGCCGCGCTCTTCGAGCGGCGTGCGCGCTTGGACCCGCGGAGCAATCCCATGCCGTCCGGTTGGCGGTGCTCGAAGGCTGGAGCGCACGCGGAATCGAGCGACTCCTGCGGGTGGCTCGCACGGCCGCCGACCTGGCCGGGGCCCAGACCGTCGACGGATCCCACCTGGACGAGGCCGCGCGATTTCGGTCCCCATCGGGCCGCAGGCTGGGCTTCGAGGCCGTGAGCTGAGCCGTGCTCGGAGTGCAGAGCCTCGGGCCGTCTATACCTTGCCGCGTGGCCGAGGCGATGCCGGCCGAGGGGTTGGGCGGCCTGTCGGCGGGCGACCGTGCCGAGGCGGACCTCTCCGACCGACGGACGGGCCCGGGCGACTCGGGCGTGGCGCCGATCCGGTCGATGGCGGGCGACGCGAGCGCATTCGCGACCTTCCTGGCGCCGGAGACCGTCGCCGAGCGGGAGCGCGACGCATGGGTAATCCTCCTTTCCGTTCCCGGTCTCGGTCCCGTGAGTTTCGGGGCGTTGCTCGGGGCCTTTGGCTCGGCCCGAGCCGTCCTTGCCGCGGCGGCGGAGCCCGCGGGCCCGGCGAGGCTGCTCGAGGCGCTGGCCGACGCCGCGGCCGACGGCGACGGCGAGTCCCGGACCACCGTGTTCGATTCCTGCGCCGGGACATTCGCCGAGGCCGGGTTCACTCCCGCGGCTGGTGGCGAGGGAGGGCCGCGGCGCCGGCCGCTCGTCGGCGGCGAACTGGCGGCACGCATCTGCGAGGCCGCGTCGAGCGGCGGTAGGGCGGCGGAGCAGGTTCGTGCCCTCGGGCTGACCGTGGTTACGCTGGAGGAGCAGGCCTATCCGGACCGGCTGCGACGAGTCGAGCTGCCGCCGCCCCTGTTGTTCGTTCGCGGCTGCGCCGCCGCCCTCAATCCGGGGCACGCGGTGGCCGTCGTCGGCACGCGCTGGCCGACGGACAAGGGCCGTTTGATCGCAGGGTGGATCGGCTCGGCCGTGGCTCGGGCGGGAGCGGTTGTCGTATCCGGGCTGGCAGTCGGCATAGATGGGGCCGCCCACGCTTCGGTCGTGGCCGAGGGCGGCAGAACGGTCGCGGTCCTCGGCGGGGGACACGCCCGCCTATTCCCGAGGGCGCACGAGCGTCTCGCGGATGCGATCGTCGAGGGCGGCGGCGCCGTCGTGTCGGAGCTGCCGCCCGAGACCAGCCCGAGTCGCGGAACTTTCCCGCGTCGAAATCGGCTGGTGAGCGGCCTCTCCGATGCGACGGTCGTAGTGGAGGCCGGACGCCGGAGCGGGGCCCTCATTACCGCGGGATGGGCTCTCGAACAGGGCAGGGAGTGCTTCCTCGTTCCAGGCCCGTTCGACGCGCCGACCAGCGCCGGCTGCCACGCATTCCTGCGGAGCTTCCCCGGCCAGGCGCGCGTCGTCGCGGGGATCGCCGAGCTCGTCGAGGACCTCGAACTGGACGGCGGACCGGAAGTCTCGTCGGTCGGCGCCGAGGAGACCGACGACCGCCACTCTGGGCGCGCTGAGACGGGCGGTCGGCCGGCGATGCCGCGAGCGGGTCGGGCCGCGGTGATGGCCTCGCTTGGGCCGGTGGAGCGCTCCCTGGCGGAGGAACTTGCCCGCGGCCCGGCCACGGCGGATCAGCTGGCCGACCGCGCTTCGGTGTCCGTCGCGGCCGTACTGAGCGCCCTTACCCTGCTCGAGCTACGGGGTCTCGCCACCGCCGCGTACGGTCGCTATTCGCCGGCTGGCTCGCTCGCAGGATGGTCCGGGCCAGGCAAAGCCCGCGACGCGGCAAGCGGCCTTGGACGGTCCGTTACCGGTCGACACGACAGCGCGGAGGCCGGTTCCACGTGAACGGCAGCAGGCCCTGCGGCCCCCGTCCGCCGCCGTGGTTCGCGGCCGTGGTCCTTCCTGCCCGCGCCTCCCGGTCACGGGCGGCCATTTGCCCGATCTTCGGAGGCGGTGTTACGCTGCCGTCCGGACGCCCCGGCGACCCCTGCTCCCTCTTGTTACGGAGAGACCATTTGCGGAAGATCGCGGCCGCTGCGCTTGCCCTCCCATTCATCGCCTTCTACTACGCATCGTCGGTGATCCAGAGGACCTCGGCGCGGCGGGCCCTGAGGGCCGGACCCCTTCAACTCATCGTGGTCTGTGCCGGCATCGCTCTTGTCGTGAGTGGACTCTTGCTCGGACTTCCGGCCAAACAGGTCGCGGGAGTCATACCCCCCACGTTCGCCCCCCTTGCACCGCAGGGGCAGGCTCGCCAGTCGCAGAGCAGCCTGCCGCTGGACGTGGCGTTCCAGGTGCAGTTCACGAAGCCGATGAACGAATCCTCGGTCGAGGGCGCCCTGACGATCACCCCTAGCATCAACGTGAAGTTCGAATGGGACGCGACCGCACAGGTGCTGTCGCTGGCTCCGGATCCTCACTGGCAGCCCTTCACGAACTATGAAGTGGACATCTCTACCGCGGCGACCGATCAGGAAGGGCTGAGCCTCGCGCAGGAGATGCAGACCTCGTTCCAGTCGGGGGCCCCCACGTCCGGCACGATCACCGCCACGGAGACGAGCGGCGACCTGACATCGCCAGCGAGCGCTTTCCAGATCACCTTCACACGGCCCGTGAAGCTGTCGACCGTCGTGCTTCGCTTTGGGATCAGCCCGCACGTGCCCGTCACCATCGTCGGCGACGACCCCACCGATGTCGCCTCTCAGGTGTTCACGATGACGCCGAACGCGGCCCTGGATTCCGACGCGACGTACGTGATCAGCATGGCCGACGGCGGCACCGACGCCGCCGGCGCGGCCCTCGAGAGCGTTGCCCCTCTCCAGATTCACACCATGGTCGCCCCGGCCGTGGTTCGGTTCCGGCCTCAGGACGGCGGCACCACGTACGACAGCAACCAGCCGGTTTCGGTGAGGTTCACGGTCCCGATGGACGAGAAGTCCACGGCCGCGGCGTTCTCGGTGACCGTCGGTGGACGGGCCGTCTCCGGCGGCACCTACTGGGCCGAGGACGACACGGTCCTGGTCCTGACGCCGCGCTATTCCTTCGCCATCGGCTCGACGGTAATCGCGAGGGTGAGCACGGCCGCTCGCTCGGCCGACGGGCAGCATCTATCGGCGGCGGTCACCGCTACGTTCAAGGTTTCCAAGCCGAGGTCGACGGGCATCTCGTACGGCGGTGCGGCCTCGGCGAGCTCCCCGTGGTACGCGTCGGAGGTCTACTACCTGCACCTGATGAACTGCACCCGGACCGGCGGCTGGGTGACGTACAGCGGAACGTGCAGCAGCGAAACGCATCACACCCTGCCCGCCCAGAGCCCGCTCACGCTGAACGCCAGCATCTCCAACAGAGTGTCCCGGCCGTACGCCAAGTACATGGCCGACAACAAGCTGCTCGACCACTACCTGCGAGGGACGACGCCGCACTCCAGGCTGACCGCCGCCGGCTACCCGAGCGGCTCGTGGGGAGAGAACATCGCCTCACCGAGCTCGTCGGGCAAAGGCGGGATGATATCCGTGGAGATCTTCTATCAGAACGAATCCTGGTGCCGGTGCGAGCACTACTTCAACATCATGGATCCGTACTTCCACCAGGTTGGCATCGGGGTCTGGGTGTCGAAGAGCGTCAGGGTGGCCATCGACTTCTACGGCTGACGCCACCCCCGGCCGATACGTCTGACAGAAGCCCGCCACGTCGTGCGGGTGGTGCAGGCGTGCCGATGCTTCGCGATGTAGTCGTCCACATCCACAACGAGCAGCCGATCCTGGCCGATCTTGCGGCGGAACCGACGCCGGCGGACGTCGCCCTGATCTGCCGGAACGTTCGCACTATGAACGGCACGAAGCCCGTCTTCGTCGACAAGGCCGACTCGGCATTCGTGATACCGCTGGCCCATGTCCGCTTCATCGAGATTCCCCAGGCCTCGATCGAGGCTTCCGCGGCCGAGACCGCGGCGGAAGACGGCGACGATCTCTCGGGCGCGGCAGGGCAGGCCGTCGGTGGTCCGCTGGCAAGGCTCGCCTGGCTCACCGGAATGGCGGGAGAACCGCCCGGGGACGACGGCTCCAACGCGCCGGCAGGCGAAGCCAGCCCGGTTCGGCTCAATCCGGACGGTCTCGACGACGACCTGCTGCGGCGAATCCGCGAGGCGTGACGGAGGCCTCGACATCGATCGGAGGCTGTCCCGCGCTACGACGCCGGGCCTGCCTGAAAGCGACTCGTCTCGCCGGCTGAACGGTCGGATGAGTGGCTGATGCTAGACTCCCGCCGATGAGCGGCAACCTTGTGATCGTCGAGTCTCCCGCGAAGGCGAAGACGATCGAGCGATATCTCGGTCCGGGCTACACCGTCCTTGCCTCGTACGGCCACGTCCGGGACCTGCCGGAGAACCCCGGCAAGAACCAGCTCGGCGTGGACGTGGAGCACGACTTCGCGCCCGTCTACGAGGTGGTCGCCGACCGCAAGAGGCAGCTTGCGGCGATCCAGAAGGCGGCGTCGAAGGCCGATCTGGTCTACCTGGCCACCGACCTCGATCGGGAAGGGGAGGCCATAGCCTGGCACGTCGCCGAGGCCGCTCACCTGGCGCCCGATCGGACTCGCCGCGTCACTTTCTCGGAAATCACCGAGACGGCCATCAAGCGGGCCTTCGCGGCCCCGCGCTCGATCGACCAGAATCTCGTCGACGCCCAGCAGGCGCGTCGCGTCGTCGACCGGCTCGTCGGATACACGCTCAGTCCGCTCCTGTGGCGGAAGGTGCGGGCCGGGCTTTCGGCCGGGCGCGTGCAGTCGGTCGCGGTTCGCCTGGTGGTCGACCGCGAGCGCGAGATCCGCGCCTTCAGCGCTCGCGAGTACTGGACTCTCAAGGCGGTCCTGGTCGCGCCCAACGGCGAGACTTTCGAGGCGGACCTGGTCCGCATCGCGGGCAAGAAGCCGGAGATCGGAGACGGCGAGACCGCGGAGCGTCATGCGGCGGCCATCCGGGCCAGCCGGCCGGCAGTTACCGACGTCTCGGTCAAGAAGACCAATCGCACGCCGGCGCCCCCGTTCACCACGTCGAGCCTGCAGCAGGAAGCCAGCCGCAAGCTCGGCTTCTCCCCGAAGCGGACCATGAGCGCGGCGCAGCGGCTGTACGAGGGCGTTGAGACCGACGAAGGCCAGGTGGGCCTGATCACGTACATGCGCACCGACTCCGTGGCGCTGTCCAGCCAGGCGATGGCGGAGGCGGCGCGCGTCATCGAGTCCCGCTTCGGCACGGAGTACGCGACGCCCAAGGGTCGGGCCTTCAAGACGAAGACCCGCAACGCCCAGGAAGCGCACGAGGCGATCCGGCCGACGTCGTTCCGGCGCGACCCGGACGCCCTGGCGCGTCGGCTGGGCAGCGACGAGGCTCGCCTATATCGACTGATCTGGCAGCGCGCCCTGGCCAGCCAGATGGCGGCAAAGGAGCAGGAGACCTCGAGCGTCGACCTGGCCGCTGACGGCTACGAACTGCGGGCGACTGCCACGCGGACCACGTTCGACGGCTTCTCCCGCGTCTACACCGAGGGTCAGGACGACCTGGAGGAGGAGGCCGAGTGCCGGCTTCCGACCCTCGCGAAGGGAGACATCGCCGGCGTCGACTCCGTGGCGCCTCTGCAGCACTTCACCGAGCCGCCGCCTCGCTACACCGAGGCAACACTGATCAAGGCCCTCGAGGAGCACGGCATCGGGCGGCCGTCGACATACGCGGCGACGATCTCCACCATTCTCGACCGGGGCTACGTCAAGGTTCAGGAACGTCGCCTGCACCCGGAGCCGGTGGGGGAGATCGTGACCGACCTGCTCGTCTGCCACTTCGGCGAGTTCGTCGACCTCGAGTTCACGGCCCGAATGGAAGACGACCTCGATGACGTGGCCGACGGCAAACGCGACTGGGTCCCCGTGGTGCGGGCCTTCTACACACCCTTCCGGGCGCGCATCGAGGAGAAGTCCAAGGAGCTGCGCCGCGCGGACTTCACCACTCGCCCGTCGGACGAGGTCTGCTCCGAGGGCCATCCCATGGTGGTCCGGCTGGGTCGGTATGGCGAATTCCTGGCCTGCTCGAAGTACCCCGAGCACAAGGAGACGCGCGAGCTGCCGGGTTCGGCGAGCAACGGGGCGAAGGGCGCCGGGGACGGCACGGCGGAAGGGTCTGGCGAGGCTGCGACACCGGAAAGCTGCCCGAAGTGCGGCGCGGCGGACGGCGGGGTCCTGGTCGCGAGGCGGGGTCGATTCGGGCCGTTCATGGGTTGCTCACGCTATCCGGACTGCGACTACATCAAGAAGGACGGGCCGCCGCCGCCGGCGCCCCTCGCGTTCGAGGTGGCGTGTCCGACATGCCGCCAGGGCCACCTCGTGACCAGGCGGGCGCGCCGGACGGGGTCTCTGTTCTGGGGCTGCTCGCGCTATCCGACCTGTCGCTTCACGACGTCCCACGAGCCCACAGGGGCATTGCACGACGCGGACGACGGCCCGGTCGGCCTCAACGGCGAGGCGGGGCTCTGCCTGATCTGCGGCGCGACGGTGGATCTTGCGGGGATCGACGATCGCGCCGGAAAGCGGCTGGCCGGGGGTGAGCCGAATCCGGCGGCGCTGGCGAGGCCCTCGTCAAGTCGACCGCGGCGTGCCGCGCGTGCCGGCGCGGCAACCGGAGCCAGGGGAGGCGCCGGGCGCAAGGCGGCCGGCTCCCGCTCCCGCGGTTCTCGCCTCGAAGAGTGATGGGCGGTCCGGCGGCCGACGCGGCGTCGGGGAAGTCGGCCGCGGACCGCTTCCTTCGCGGGCTGGAGGCCCGAGGCTCGTCGGCGAACACGATCCGCTCGTACAGGACGGGGCTGGACAACTATCTGGGCTGGCTGGCCGCGAACGGCCACGACTGGGGCTCGCCGTCTCGCGCCGCACTGCGCTCCTACCTTGCGACCCTGGCGGAGGGGCACGGCAAGCGGACAGTGGCTCAGCGGCTGGCGGCGGTGCGATCGTTCTACCGCTTCACCACCAGGCAGGGCCTGACCGCCGGTAACCCCGTGGCGGCTCTGGCCACGCCCCGTCAGCCCAGACGCCTGCCCGGTGTGCTGACCGTGGCCGAGACGGCGAGGCTGATCGAGGCCGCGGCTGGCGAAGGGCCGCCCCCGGGGGACGCGACGCGGGGGAGTCGGGTCGTGGGACTATGGGCGGGGTTCGGTCGGCCGTCGGGGTTTCTGGGAGCCGCGTCGGGCACCGTGATCTCGAGCGGGCTCTGGCGCTGCGCGACGTGGCCATCATCGAAACCGCGTACGCGGCCGGTCTTCGCATCGGCGAGATCGCCGCTCTGACCGCAGGCTCCTTGGATCTCAAGCGAGGCGAGGTTCGCGTCACCGGAAAGGGCCGGAAGGAGCGGGTATCGCTGCTGGGGCGGCCGGCTCGGGCGGCACTGGCACGCTATCTGGAAATGGCGCGGCCGGTTCTGGCCGGCCTGTCCGTAGATCGAGCGGCCTCAGGACGCGACGGCTACGGTGGTCCGTCGGACGCCCCTGGCGCCGACCGCGGTGTGCTCTTTCTGAACCATCTGGGCACGCCGCTCGGAGTGAGGGGAATGCGGTACCGGCTGGAGCGGTTGCGCCTCCAGGCCGGCTTGCCCGAAGGTGTCTCGCCGCACACCCTGCGCCACAGTTTCGCGACGCATCTGCTCGACGGCGGCGCCGACCTGCGCGTGGTGCAGGAGCTGCTGGGCCACGAGAGCCTGGCCACGACCCAGGTGTATACGCACGTCTCGCCGGCTCGCCTGCGAGCTGCCTACACTGCCTCACACCCGCGGGCAAGGCTGTCCACCGGAAGTGCGGATCCCGGCTCCTCGGCCGCGTCGGCGTCGGACTCGGAGCCGGCTACCGGCGCGTTCGGGGCCGACTCGCATCTCGATCGCTGATCGCCGCGGTTCGCGCCGGAAGCCACGGGATGCTTTTGGCCGGCCCCGGGAGGGCGGGCGGCTACAATCGCGCGGAGGTTGTGTCCGGTAGCGGGCGCGGTCAGGAGGTCGGCAGTTGTCTGAGCAGTTCGCCACCGGCGCCGAGGAGGTCCCTGGAAGGGCCTCGACGCGTGCGTCCGTGGTGGACCTGGCCCCGGATCTCTCGAGCTGGGACGACTTCGTCGCCCGCTCAAACCCGGGCTCCTATCTCCAGACCAGCGCGTGGGCGGAGGTGAAGGCGCCGAACGGCTGGGTTCCGCTGCGCTTCCTGGGGTCGAGCATCGCCGGTTCGGCCGCTGCCCCCGGGTCCGACCCGCCCGAGCGGATGCCGGTCGACGAGGGCCGCGTCGGCGACCTCGACGAGGATGAGCCGGAGCAGGCCGGCGAGGAAACGGCGTTCGGGGCCCAGCTCCTGGTTCGGAGGCCGAAGCTGTTTCCCTGGGGCTTCGCGTACGCACCCCGGGGCCCCGTCTTCGAGCGCTGGAACCCCGCGACTCTGGAGGCCTTCAGCGTCGCTCTCCGACATGCAATCGCCTCCGGTCCCACCCGGGTCTCGCACGTCCGCATCGAGCCGGAAATCGAGCTCAACGGACCGGTGGACGTGGATGGCGAGTTCCGCCACGCTCTTCGGCGCTGCGGCTGGCGGGCCGGCACTTCCATCCAGCCGACTCGAACCCGCCAGGTGGACCTGCGGGCCGACGAGGCGGCGCTGTGGAGCGATCTCCGCAAGAAGTGGCGGCAGTACGTCAACAAGGCACGAAAGAGCGACATTCGGGTCGTCGACGCGAACGTGGGCCGGCTGCCGGAGTTCTACTCGATCTACCGGGAGACGGCCAAGCGGGCCGGCTTCGTGATCCGAACGTACGAGTCCTACCTCGGCGTGTGGAACGCCTTCGCGAAGCTCGGCATGGCCCGTCTATTGATGGCCGAGGGTCCGGACGGCGTGGGCCTGGCCACTCTCTTTCTCCTGCGGGTCGGGGACCGGGTGATCGAGCCCTACGGGGGCATGACCCAGGCCGGCGCCGAGTGCCGGGCCAACTACCTCCTCAAGTGGGAGGCGATCCGGACGTCGCGCGAGCAGGGGGCCTCGAGCTACGACATGTGGGGGCTGTCGCACGAGGGCATCGAGCATTTCAAGACCGGCTTCGGCGGTCGCGAGATCAGGTACGTCGGGGCCTGGGATCTCGTGCTCGATCCCGCCGGCCGCCTTGCCTTCGACGCCGGCCAGGCGGTCCAGGACCGCATCGGCGCCTGGCGCCACGGCATTCTCAAGGTTAGAGGTCGTCGCCACGGCCCGGCCGAGCAGGCGGGCGAATGACGCCTCTCGAGGGCCGGACGGAAGGGGCGACGCAGGGTTCGATGGGATCGGGCTCGACCCCACCCCCGTCCATGGAGGAGTTGCTGGCGTCGGCCGAACCGACCGCTCCGCGCCGACTCGGCGAACTGATCGAACGCCTGGAGGCGTTGGGCCGGGCCCGGTTCGTGGACGCGCCCGTGACTCCTGGGGATACGGGCGGCGTAGCCGCAGCAAGCCTCGCCGCGATCGCGATCAGCGGCGTGGCCTTCGACTCGCGGCTCGTCGGCCCCGCGAATTTGTTCGTGGCCGTTTCCGGCGCGCATCACGACGGCCACGAGTACGTGGCGGCTGCGGCCGCCCTCGGGGCCGCAGTGGCGGTCGTGGAGCGTCCCGTGGCGGGAGTTTCGCTGCCCCAGATCGTGGTCGGCGACACTCGCCGCGCTCTGGCCACGGTGGCCGCGTGGTGGTACGGCGACCCGAGTCGCGAGCTGGGCATCGCGGGTGTGACCGGCACCGACGGAAAGACGACGACCTCGTTCCTGGCGGCGTCCGTGCTTGAGGCCGCGGGCGTTTCGACCGGCCTCGTCACCACGGCGGAGGTCGGCGTGGGCTCGCTGCGTACCGCCAACCCCGAGCACGTCACCACTCCGGAGGCTCCGGGGTTGCAGCGCATGCTGCGGGCGATGGTACGGGCCGGCAACGAGGCCGCGATCGTCGAGACGACCTCGCACGGGCTGGCGCTCCATCGCGTCGCCGAGGTGGCCTACGACGTGGCCATCTTCACGAACCTGACCCACGAGCACCTCGAGTTGCACGGGACGTTCGAGGCCTACCGCGAGGCCAAGCTGAGTCTCTTCCGTCGCCTCGGCCGCGACCGTCCGGCCAAACGCCTGGCTCGGCACTGGCCTCCGACGGCCATCGTGAACGCGGACGATCCCGCCGCTCCGCTCTTCGTCGCCGCGGCCAGAGAGGCGGCGCTCGCGTTCTGACCTACGGCGAGGCGAATTCCGCCGACGTCCGCGCGTTCGGTGTCCGTCGAGAGTGCTCGCTCCCTGAGCGCGGACGTAGTCACGCCACGCTGGTCGGGCCCGGTCGAGGTCCCCCTCGCCGGGAGGTTCAACATGCACAACGCCCTGGCGGTCGTCGCGCTCGGTGAGGCCCTCGAGCTGGACCCGGCCCACGTGCGCGAAGGTCTCGCCGGCGCCCGAGGCGTTCCCGGCCGGATGGAGCGGGTGGACTGCGGGCAGCCTTTCGTCGTCGTCGTCGACTACGCCCACTCACCGGCCTCCCTGCGGACCGTGCTGGACGGCCTGGCGCCGGCCGCGGCGGCCGCCGGCGGCGGCCTGATCGCCGTTTTCGGGTCCGCCGGCGAGCGCGACGTTCGGAAGCGCCCGATGATGGGACGCGTCGCCGGGGAGCGATGCCGGCTCGTCGTGGTGACGGACGAGGATCCGCGCGGCGAGGACGGCGCGACGATCCTGGCGCAGATCGCCGCGGGGGCGGAAGATGCGGGCCTCCAGCGCGGGCGCGACTTGCTGTGCATCGAGGATCGGCGTGCGGCGATCGAGGCCGCCTTCGAGCGGGCCGAGCCGGGCGACGTGGTCCTGCTGGCCGGAAAAGGTCACGAGCAGACGATCATCATGAGGAACGGACCACGGCCCTGGGACGAGCGGTCAGAAGCCATCCGAGCGCTGGGCCGGCTCGGCTACCGGAGCGAGCGCCGCCGGGTGGCGCGGGGAGGCGATTGAGAGATGCGATCCTGTCTGATCCAGCTCCTTGTCACCATCGCCGTCGTGTTCGCCCTGCTGTGGTTCGGCCTGCCCTTCGGCGCCGGCTGGCTCGCTACCAACGCATTGAACGCGGCCGGGTTTACCGGCACCGACACCAACGTCGAGGTTTCGGCGAACCTGCCGCCCCGGATCCTCCTCGGACACGCCGACAAGATCCGGGTCACGTCCAACCAGGTTGGGGTCGGCGATCTTCACGCCGCAACCATGGACGTGACCCTGGGCGACGTGGAGCTGATCGATCGCACCATCGGGACCGTCGACGGAACGCTGAAAGGCGTGCTCCTGCCGGCCCCGAACGGCGATGCGGTCACGATCGACACCGCCACGCTTTCCGGATCGGGCACCGCGGCGACGGCGACGCTGACGGTCTCGACAGCCGAGGCCGAGAGCCTGGCCGAGTCCCAGCTGAAGGCCGCCGCCGGCGTGACCGCCACCGTCAAGTTCGCGCCCACGACCAACGTCACCGTGACCATCACCGGCAAGTCGGAGCCGGGCCACCTCGTGGTGAAGGACGGCGCCCTCCTGCTCGTCCCGGTGAGCTCGTCGTTGCCGACGGTGACCTTGATCGGGACCGGCAACGGCAACCCGTTCCAGTTCACCTCGGTGTCCGTGAGCGCAACGACCGTCACGCTCGTCGGGACGATCGACATCCAGGCGCTCCTCGGCCTGTAGCGCGACGCCTCGGCGCCGGCCCAGGCGGGATCGACTGGTAGACTCAGGCAATGTCGGTTGAACCTCCCGTACCGCCCGCAGCGGCCAGTGGAGCCGAGTCGCGACATCGAGCGGCGCGCCTGCCGCTTGCCGATCGGCTGCGTCTCGGTCTCGCCGTGCTGCCCTCCTCGGAGTCGAGGTTCCGGCACGTGCGCGACTCCGTCGCGCGCCACTATCCGCAGGCGGACCTGGGGCAGCTCCGAGGCGCATTCGAACTCGCGGAGCAGGCTCATCGGGGGCAGAGCCGCGTCACCGGCGAGCCCTACATAACCCATCCGCTGGCCGCCGCCCAGATTCTCGCCGACATCGGCATCGATCCGGTCGCGGTCACGGCGGCCATCCTGCACGATGTTCCCGAGGATACCGACTACACCCTCGCCGATGTCGAGGAGCGTTTCGGCGCCGAGGTGGCTCAGCTGGTCGACGGCGTCACCAAGCTGTCGAAGTTCAGCACTCACAGCCACGAGGAGCAGCAGGCCGAGAACATCCGGAAGATGTTCCTGGCCATGGCCGACGACATCCGCGTCGTCCTGATCAAGCTGGCCGACCGGCTGCACAACATGCGCACGCTCTACGCGCTGCCGGCGGACAAGCAGACCCGCATCGCTCGCCAAACCCTAGAGATATACGCCCCGCTGGCCGAGCGCCTGGGGATCTGGAGCGTCAAGTGGGAGCTCGAGGACCTGGCCTTCAAGACGCTCGAGCCGGAGGCCTACCGCGAGCTGTCGCGCATGCTCGACACCCGCCGGAAGGGTCGCGAGGCGTTCGTCCATCGCGCCATCGAAGCTCTCCGCCCGGAGCTCCTGGCGGCCGGCATCGAGGCCGAGCTGTCGGGCCGGCCGAAGCACCTGTACTCCATCTGGAAGAAGATGCAGCGCAAGGGCGCCGAGATCGGCGAGATCTACGACGTGTACGCCATCCGGATCCTTGTCGACGAGGTCAAGGACTGCTACGCGGCGCTGGGCGTCGTGCACTCGATGTGGCGGCCCATTCCGGGTCAGTTCGACGACTACATCGCGGTCCCGAAGCCGAACCTCTACCAGAGCCTGCACACCGCGGTTATCGCCCTGGAGGGCCAGCCTCTCGAGATCCAGATCCGGACCCACTCGATGCACCAGGTCAGCGAGGTCGGCATCGCCGCGCACTGGCGTTACAAGGAGGGCTCGCGGGCCGACCGCGAATACGACGCCAAGCTGGCCTGGCTGCGCCAGGTCATGGACTGGCAGCGCGACGTCTCTGACGCGACCGAATTCGTCGAGGGCGTGAAGCTCGACGTGTTCCAGGACCAGGTCTTCGTCTTCACTCCCAAGGGCGAAGTGAAGGACCTGCCGGCCGGCGCGACGCCGCTCGACTTCGCCTATCGGATTCACACCGACGTAGGTCATCGCTGTATCGGCGCCAAGATCAACAACCGGCTGGTTCCGCTCGACTACAAGCTCAAGAACGGCGACATCGTCGAGATCGTGACCACCAAGGGCGAGCACGGTCCGTCGCGCGATTGGATGAACGTGGTTCGAACGAGCCACGCTCGCGAGAAGATCCGCGCCTGGTTCAAGCGGCAGGAACGCGACGAGAACATCGCCCACGGACGCGAATCGCTCGAGCGGGAGCTGCGGCGGCTCGCCCGGACGAGCCTGGGAGCGGTCGGGTCGGACCGGATCCTGGACATCGCGCGGACCTACAACTTCGACAACCTGGACGACTTCTACGCCGCCGTCGGGTACGGCGCCGTCGGGGCGCAGCAGGTCGTCACCCGGCTCGGCGTGGTCGACGACGCGCAGCTGGCTCTTCCGCCCACCGCCCCGCCACCGAGTCCATACCGGCAGGGCGGCGTGCGCGTCAAGGGCGTGGGGGACCTGATGGTCCGCTTCGGCAAGTGCTGCCACCCGATCCCGGGCGATCCGATCATCGGCTTCATAACGCGCGGCAAGGGCGTCACGGTCCACCTGAAGAACTGTCAGACGATCCTCGGGGAGCGCGAGACGGCCCGCCTGATCGAGGTCGAGTGGGAGAGCCAGGTCCAGCAGACGTACCCGATCTCGATCCGCCTGGAGGCCTACGACCGAACCGGTCTGCTGTCCGACATCAGCCAGGTCGTCGCGGACAACAAGGTGAACATCGTCGCCGCCAACGTCGCCGTCACGCCCGACCGGACCGCGACGGTTCGCGCCACGCTGGAAGTGGCCTCGGTCGCCCAGCTGGCCCGGGTGATGAGCCGCCTGGAGCAGCTCAAGGACGTCATCTCGGTGCAGCGCGATCTCGGGTGACGCGTCGAAGGATCGCCGGTCCGGTATAGTCAGCGGGTCCGCCGCAAAGTCCGTCGCGAGATTGCCGCCTCGGGAGATCGAGCCCCGGGGGAGCCGGTCAGAAGGAGGTTCCCGTGCCTGACGAGTTCATCTATCCCGAGGGGATCAACTCGGACGCGTTGAAGAAGCTCTTCGAAGAGGCCTACATGGACGTGTCCGTGGACACGGACGGGGACCTCATCGTGAAAGACAACTACCGCTGCTACCTCCGGCCCGATCAGGACGGCCGCCTGATCTCGATCTACGCGATCTTCAGCGGCAATCCCGCCTCAGCCGAGGTCGACAAGCTGGCGTACATCAACCGCGTCAACGACCAGGTCAAGCTGATCCGCGCCTCCGTCTCGTCGAACGGCAAGTTCTTCTTCGACTACTACCTGTCGGTCGAGGGCGGGATCTCGAAGCGGGGGATCGTGCTTGCGGTGCGGCGGTTCTTCTCCTGCCTCGGCTCGGCTCTGCGCGAGGACACCGGGAACGTCGTGGCCTGATCGGCCCGTCGACCGAGGCGCGAGACCCGGCACGGGGTCGCGCTCCCGATGACCGCAGACAGCGCTCGCTAGGATTGGCCCGATGCCGTCATTTCGCGCCCCACGAGGAACACGCGACCTTCTGCCCGAGACCAGGGCCCGCCTGAGCCGGCTGGAGGGCATCGCCCGCTCCCTGGCCGCCCGCTACGGCTACCGCGAGATGGAGATTCCGCTCTTCGAGCAGGCCTCGGTCTTCGAGCGGGGGATCGGCGAGGCCACGGACGTGGTCGAGAAAGAACTCTTCCGCCTCGCGCCGCGGACCGAAGAGGCGGAATCGTGGGCCTTGCGGCCGGAGGCGACGGCCGGAATCGTTCGGGCCTACGTACAGCACGGCATGCAGACGTGGCCGCAGCCGGTGAAGCTGACGGTCGTCGGGTCGATGTTCCGCTACGACCGTCCTCAGGCCGGCCGCTACCGCCAGTTCTGGCAGTGGGACGCCGAGACGATCGGCGATCCCGGGCCGGCCGTCGACGCCGAAGTCATAGAGATGGGGCGGCGGTTCTACGTCGAAGCCGGCGTGCCCGACGTCCAGGTCCTGCTCAACTCGATCGGCGATTCCGCCTGCCGGCCCGCCTATCTCGCCACGTTGAAGGCGTACTTCGCCCGCCACGAGGCCGAGCTGCCCGAGCTCGAGCGCCGCCGCCTCGAAACGAACCCGCTGCGGCTGCTCGACTCCAAGGATCCGGCGATGACGGCCCTGGTGGTCGCCGCGCCGAAGATCTCCGAGTGCCTGTGCGAGGCCTGCGAGGCCCATTTCGCGGCCGTCCGGGCGCATCTGGACGCCGTGGGCGTGCAGTACCGTCTCGAGCCCACGCTCGTTCGCGGGCTCGACTACTACGCCCGGACCGCTTTCGAGTACTACCGCCGCGGAGCCGAAGGGCAGCAGCAGGCGCTCGGCGGAGGCGGCCGATACGACGGCCTGGTGGAGCTGCTGGGCGGGCGGCCGACCCCGGCGATCGGCTTCGCCCTCGGCCTGGACCGCGTGATGCTGGCCCTCGACGAGGCCGGCGCGGAGCCCGTGCGCGAGGCTCCGCCGCTGGCGGTCGTCGTGGGCGCGGACCCGGCCGACACCGTCTCGCGTCTGCGAGTGGCCTCGATGCTGCGGGGCGAAGGGCTGTCGGCTCGGGCCGAGCTGGCGCCGCGCAAGCTGGGCCGGCAGCTCGAAACGGCCTCGAGGGAGCACGCCCACTTCGCGGTGATCATCGGCGACGAGCTGGCGGAGGGAAACGTGCAGCTCAAGGACCTCGAAGCGGGAACGCAGCGCCTGGTTCCACTGGCCGACCTGGCGCACGAGCTGGCTCGCGCGGCAAAGAGCCATCACCACGGCTGACGGTCTTCGCGGCCGGGCCGGCAACGCCATCGACCCGGCGGGCCGCTGATCCGCGGGAGCGTCCTCCGCGCATAGATGACATCTGCGCAGCGTCGGGGGGTGTTGGATGGTCGTTCTGCCGGTCCACCCGGGATACCGCCGAAGGCGGCTAGGGGCTGCCTGGCTCCTGGCGGCCGTGCTGGCGGCAGCGGCCGTCGCCGCGTCCTGTACCGGATCGGCCCAGTCCGGTTCGCCGACCACCGTTGATACGTCCGCACCGAGCGGCTCTTCGACGACCGTCGCCACACCTGTGCCGTCGCTGCCGGGCACTCCGGGCCACTACGACGACGGCGAGATGTCGTTCGACTACCCGACCGACTGGCCGGTGCTTGCGGCCCGAGCCCCGGAAGAATGCGGCGTCATCTACGTGCTGGCCGTGCTCGGGACGGGTTCCTGGGCCGACGGGACAAACCAGCCGCAGCCGAACGGCGCCTATCTCTGCGGGCTCGATTCGGTGACTGTCACGCCCGGCGGCGTGGTCGTGCGGATCTACTGGCGCGGCGGAGGGCCCGCCCCGGAGTGCGCGGGCTACACTCAGGCTAACGCCACGCTCGGCGCGAACGCGGTCCAGGAGACCGTTGGAAGGCTCCGTAACCAGCTTGGAGATCAGGCTACCCGGCGGTGAGTTCTTCGAGCCCAACGACCCCATCTTCGAAGTCCACACCTTTGATCCGGCACTGCTGGCGAAAGCCGAGGCCATGGTCGCCAGCTTCCGCTGGGGCGCGAACGCGCCCACCTACGAGGGCCTCTGCAGCCCGTCACCGGCCGTCGCGGCGGCAACCTGAGCACGAAGGGGAGTTGTCATGTTGAGGAGGAGACGAGCGGCTGCGGGGCTGGCGTCGGCGCTGGTCATCCTGGCAACGATGGCCGCCGCGTGCGTCGGCGGATCGCCGGCTACGCCGAACAGCTTGGGCGGCCCTGCCGGGTTGGTGACGCCCGCACCGAGCCTGCCGGGCACTCCTGGCCACTACGACGACGGCCAGTTCTCGTTCGACTACCCGACCGACTGGCCGGTAATCGCGGGCACCGACAACGGCCGTGAGTTCGTAGCGTACGTCCTGGCCGTTTTCGGAAACGGCACCTGGGCCGAGAACTGCCAGTCGGGCGGCGACAGCTCATTCGGCTGGAGCAACTGCGGGACGGACGTCGTCACCGTCCCGACCGGCGGCGAGGTAGTCAAGGTCTATTTGTGGTACGGCGGCCCCGCCGTGCCGTGCCGCGGCGACACCCAGGCAAATGCCACCTATGGCGACCTCGCCGTGCGTGAGACCGTGGAGCCCGGCGTCACGACGTGGGAGATTCGCGCGCCGGGCAACGAGTTCGGCCAGCCGAACAACATCTTCGTCGAGGCGCACACGGACGACCCCGCCCAGCTTGCGAAGGCGGTCGGCGTAATGGCGAGCTTCCGCTGGAACATGAGCACCTACCCGGGCGGGAGCTGCCCCACCGGGGAGGGTGAGTCGCCGTCGCCGGTGCCGTCCCCGGGCAATTCGTGAACGCGACGACGGCCGGGACCCGGACCCTGGCCGAGGCCAGCTAGACCGCTCCGGCAACGCTTTGGAAACTGCGCCGCCCGTTCCGGTACGATGCGCGCCATGAGTGACCCCAGCCGACCGCCGACATCGCCCGAGGCCGCGTTCGGCCTTGCCACGCCATATCGCGACGCCACGTGCGGGGAGTTGCGTGCGAGCGACTCCGGGCGCGAGGTCCGACTGGCCGGCTGGGTTCATCGCCGGCGAGACCACGGCAGCCTGATCTTCATCGACCTGCGCGATCGCTACGGCTTGACGCAGGTCGTCGTCAACGAGGCCGAGGCCCCCGAGACGGCCGCGATTGTGAACCGCGTGCGCAACGAGTTCGTGCTCGAGGTCCGCGGCACAGTCGCCCACCGCCTCGCCGGCTCGGAGAATCCGAAGCTGGCCACCGGCGAGATCGAGGTCCGGGCAAGCTCGGTCGAGATCCTGAGCGAGGCCGAGACGCCGCCCTTCTACATCAACGAGCCCGACGCGCCCGTCGACGAGAGCCTCCGGCTGCGCTACCGCTACCTCGACATCCGCCGGCGGCCGTTCCTCGATCGCCTGCTGCTGCGCTCGGAGCTTGTCCGAGCCATCCGCGACGCCCACTACCGGGCCGGTTTCGTCGAGGTCGAGACGCCGATCCTGCTCAAGTCGACGCCGGAGGGCGCGCGAGACTTCATCGTGCCGAGCCGCCTCCAGCCGGGCTCCGTCTATGCCCTGCCGCAGAGCCCGCAGCAGCTCAAGCAGCTGCTCATGGTCGCCGGCATGGATCGCTACTTCCAGATTGCCCGCTGCTTCCGCGACGAGGATCTGCGCGGCGATCGCCAGCTCGAGTTCACCCAGCTGGACCTCGAGATGAGCTTCGTCACCGAAGAGCGCGTGATGGACTTCGTCGAGGCGATGATCGTCGAGGTGAGCCGGAAGGTCGTGCCGGATCGGCCGATCGCCCAGGTGCCATTCCCGCGCATCGACTACCGCGACGCGATCGAGCGCTACGGTTCCGACAAGCCCGATCTGCGGTTCGGGATGGAACTCGTGGATCTCGATCCGGCGCTGGGGGAGGGGAGCACAGGCTTCCGGGTCTTCGACGAGGTCCGCGCCGCCGGCGGGCGCATCAAGGCCATCGCGGCTCCGGGGATGGCGGACGCGAGTCGCTCCCACATCGACGAGCTGACGGAGTTCGTCCGCCTGTACGGGGCGAAGGGCCTGACGCAGGTTGCCGTGGCCGCGGACGGTACTGCACATTCGCCGATCGCCAAGTTCCTCGGCGACGAGCGGGTCGCGGCGATCGTGAAGGCTGCGGACGCCGGGCCGGGAGATCTCGTCCTCATCGTCGCCGACGCGAAGGGCGTAGTCGTGGCCGACGTGTTGGGCCGCCTGCGCCAGGAGCTGGGTCTGCGGCTTGGCCTGGCCGACCAGAACGTCCTCGCCTACTGCTGGGTCTACCACTTCCCGATGTACCAGTGGGACGCGGAGCAGAACCGCTGGGACGCCACCCACAACCCGTTCAGCGGCGTCCTGCCGGAAGACGAAGGGCTGCTCGTGACCGCTTCTGGCAACCCGTACGAGCCGTCTGCCGGGGACCCGGCAGGCCGGGCTCGGGCGATGCAGTACGACATCGCCCTGAACGGCTGGGAGCTGGGCGGCGGGTCGGTCCGGATCCATCGACGCGAGCTGCTGGAGCGCAGCTTCGCGCTGCAGGGCTACTCGCTCGAGAAGATGCACGACCTCTTCGGGGGCATCCTCGAGGCCTTCGGCTACGGCGCTCCGCCGCACGGCGGGATCGCGATGGGCATCGACCGCTGGTCGGCCCTGTTCTCCTACCAGACCAACATTCGAGAGGTGATGGCCTTCCCGAAGACACAGTCGGGTACCGACCTGATGCTGGAAGCTCCTTCCGCGCCGGAGCCGGGGCAGTACTCTGATCTCGGCCTTCGCTTCGTGGGGATCGATGCCGCCGGCGGCGCGGCCGGCGACCGGCCCAAGAAGTAGGAGCTGAGTCGGGTGCGGCCAAGCGGAACGTGTCGGTCGACTACCGGCAGAGCGAGTGTTGAGGCGGCCGGATGACGGAGAACTGGGTTCGGTGCGGTCGGTGTCACGAAGTCTTCGACGCCGAAGCCGGCCCTTGCCTCAAGTGCGGCACGCCGTACCAGCCGCCCGCGGCAGCTCCCGCGCCGTATGACGGGCTGTATGCCGACCGCTACGCGGGCACGGCGTTCGTCCCGGCGCCGGAAGCCACACCGGTCGTACCGAGGCGAGCCCGCAACTACACCGGCATGCTGATGGGCGCCGGCGCGGCCCTGATCGCCGCCGCCCTGTTGATCGGCGTCCTGATCGAGCTCGGAGCCGGCGGCAGCCCTGGTCCGACCCAGCCGGTGTATATCGTCCAGGTGCCGGAGACCGCGTCACCAACGCCCACGCTGCCGCCGACGATCGCCTTGACGCTTAGCCAGCTGAGCGACCCCAAGCTGAGCGCCCACGTCACGGTTCAGAGCAACATCCAGCTGAGCAGTCGGGTGCTGGGCAAGTCCGAGTCGATGGTCGTCAAGTTCGACGGCGAGGTGTCGCAGGGGAACCAGTGGGGCAACCTCCAGTCGGCCGGCGTCCAGGAGGAGATGAGACTGGTCAACGGCCAGATCTACACCAGGCAGCTGCCGTCGGGCCGGTGGTCGCTCCTCGCGGAGATGCCGGCCTATCTCGTGATCTGCCCTGTATTCGGTCTCGATTCGACCAGGGACCTCCAGCTCGTCGGACAGGAGACGAAGAACGGCCAGGCGGTGAACCACTTCCAGTCGACGGGCTGGTGGACTCCGGACATCAGCCGGGTCTCGATGGCGGATCTGTCGTCCCTTCCCATCAAGCCCGACGTGTTCAAGCTCGATCTGTGGGCCACGACGGCCGGCGCCCCGGTCGCCGCCACCTTCTCGGGGACGAGCTCGGCCACCGACGGAACCAAGCTGCTCGACATCGAGGTGACCTACACGTTCTCGGACGTCGGCGTGCCGGAGGCGATCGACGCCCCAGGGCCGGGCTGGTCGCCGTCGCCGAGCATTCCCATCGGGGGCGTCACACCGTCCCCGAGCGGTCACTGACGCAGGCGCGATCCGGCTGAGGGGCGAACCCCGCCTTGAACGCCGCCCTATTCCCGCGGGGACCCGGCAACGGGCTCGGGAGGGCCCTGGTAGGCCGGCAATCCGGAGCGCGGCGTGGCTGTGTCGTGGACGATGCCCGGATCGCCGAGCTCCACGACGCGAACGGGCACTCCCTCGGCAATCAGCGCCTCCACGGCCTCGGCGCCGTGGAGGCCCATGTGGCCGGCCAGTCGTTCCGTGAGCGCCGCCGGCACGAGGATCGGGAATCCGCTCTGGCCCGCGTAGGCCGGCCGCAGGATCGCCTCCGGCGTCGCCCCGTGCGCCTCCACGAGAGAAGTCACCGTCTCCGGATCGACCCATACGTGGCGGAAGGGCCACAGCAGGCCGGCCGTCGTCTCGGTTACGGCGGCGAGGGCCGCTCGCTGGCCGCTCACGAACCAGGCTATGCCGGGCGGCATGCCTTCGGGCGGTCGGGTCAGTGTTACCGGCGAGTCCGCGACGGCATCCGGGATAGACCCCGCGGCGTCCTCGGCAACGATCACGATCGGCAGGGCGCCGCCGGACCAGGCGGCGTGGACCAGTCGCCGAATGACGGGCTCGCCGTCGGCATCGGCGCAAGCGGCTACCGGATCCGGGACCAGGACAATCGCGGCGACGGTCATAGGGTCTCCTTGGGCTCGGGGCGAGTGTAGCGCCGGCCCCACGAGGCCGGGAGCGGCATGTCGGGAAGTTCCGGCGGCCGTTCCGCCCAGGGTGTGCGACAATGCCGCCGCCCATGAGTGACTCACCTCGTACCGCCACGCCCGGCGGCCCGTCCGCCGGCGCCCCCGGCCTCGGGCCGGACGCGGCGACGCGCACGGACATCAGGAACGTCGCCATCGTCGCCCATGTCGACCACGGCAAGACCACGCTGGTCGACGCGATGCTGCGTCAGGCCGGCGCGTTCCGGGCCAACCAGGTCGTCGTCGATCGGGTCATGGATTCGGGCGACCTCGAGCGCGAGAAGGGCATCACGATCCTGGCGAAGCAGACCTCGGTCGAGTACGAGGGGATCCGGCTCAACATCGTCGACACTCCCGGCCACGCCGACTTCGGTGGGGAGGTCGAGCGCAGCCTGAACATGGTCGACTCGGTGCTGCTGCTGGTCGACGCCGCCGAAGGGCCTTTGCCGCAGACGCGCTACGTCCTTCAGAAGGCCATGTCGCACCATCTGCCGGTCGTCGTGGCCATCAACAAGATCGATCGCTCGGACGCTCGCTCGCCGGAAGTGCTGGACGCCGTCTACGAGCTCTTCATGGATCTTGGGGCGGACGAGCACCAGATCGATTTCCCCGTGGTCTACACGAACGCGAAGGCCGGGACGGCGACCATGGACCTGGCCGAGGCCGGCCAGAACCTGCGTCCGCTCTTCGAGCTGCTCATCGAGCACACCCCGGCTCCGCGGTACATCCCCGAGCACCCGCTCCAGCTCCTCGTGACCAACCTCTCGGCCAACGACTACGTGGGCCGGATGGCGGTCGGACGCATCTGGAACGGCAAGATCAAGTTCGGCGGGCGGATCGTGATCGTCCGGGACGAGGAGGAAGACGCGTCGGGTTCGATCGAGCCGGGCAGGACCATCACCCTCTCCGGCACGGTGACCAGCCTTACGACGGCCCACGGGATCGAGCGCGTGGACATCGACGAAGCCGGTCCGGGCGACATCGTCGCCGTCGCCGGAATACCCGACGTGACCATCGGCGACACGATCACCGACCCGGGCGATCCCCGGCCGATGCCCCGCCTGGACCTTGACGCTCCAACCCTGAGCATGACCTTCGGAGCCAACACGTCGCCGCTGTCCGGTCGGGAGGGCCGCTACGTCACCAGCCGCCACATAAAGCAACGGCTGGAGCGGGAAGTCCTCGGAAACGTGTCGATCGAGTTCGAGCCGACCGATTCCGCCGACACGTACGAGGTCCGGGGTCGGGGCGAGCTCCAGCTGGCGATCCTCATCGAGCAGATGCGCCGCGAGGGATACGAGCTACAGGTCAGCCGGCCCGAGGTGATTCTCCGCACCATCGACGGCGAGGTTCACGAGCCGTACGAGCGCATCACCGTGGACATCCCGCCCGACTTCATCGGCCCGGTGCAGGCCGCCCTGGCGGATCGGAAGGCTCGCCTCGAGCAGATGAGCACCGACGCCGACGGTCGGGTCCGGATGGAGTACGTCATTCCGGTGCGGGGTCTGATCGGCTTCCGCGGTCAGCTCCTGACCGAGACGCGCGGAACGGCGCTGATGCATCAGATCGGCGAGGGCTACGGCCCGTGGGCCGGCGAGGTCACGCACCGGACGAGCGGCGTGCTCGTCGCGGACCGCCAGGGCACCTCGAACGGCTATGCGCTGTACAGCCTCCAGGAGCGCTCCGAGCTGTTCATCGGCAGCGGCGTCGATGTCTACGAGGGGATGATCATCGGCGAGAATGCTCGCAACGACGACATGGACGTCAACGCCACCAAAGAGAAGAAGCTGACGAACATGCGCACCCACTCCCACGACGAAGCCATCCGGCTAACGCCTCCGCGCGAGATCACCCTCGAGTCGGCGATCGAGTTCATCGGTGGCGACGAGCTGGTCGAGGTGACGCCGCGCTCGATACGGCTGCGCAAGCGGGTCCTTTCGGTGCACGACCGCCGCCGCATCGCCGGCAGAGAGTACGAGCAGAAGCTCGCCGCGGAGCGCGACGCCCGATAGGCGTAACGCGACCTGTGTTCGTCGATCTATCCTCTCGTTGCCGGGCACGAGCCCGAGTGCGAGTCAGGGGGATGGCGAGATGAGGGCGAGGACAATCCAGGTCTGCCAGTGCGGCCTTCTCGGCTGGGTACTGGTCTTCTTCGGAGGCGTCGCCGTGGCCGGGGGCATCGCGATTGTTGCTTCGCTTGCCGGCGTCCAGTCGATGAGTCTGGGCATCGGACCCGTCGGGTTGATGTCGGCCCACTCCGGCCCAGGTGGCTACGGCTTCCAGACGGAGTGGGGCGTCGGCGCTGCGTCGTATGTGGGCGCCTTCATCGGCATCTTGTACGGTCTGCGCAACGACCGGCGGCATATGCGGGCCACGGCGGGCGAGTAGTTCCCGTCCCGGCCCGCGGCTACGGGAGGCCGGAGCCTACCGGCGTACAATCGCGGCGATGCCGATCTACCTCGACCACGCCGCCACCACACCCCTGCGGCGCGACGCGCTCGAGGCGATGCTGCCGTACCTGACCGAGCAGTTCGGCAACGCCTCCTCGTCGCACGGATACGGCCGGCGCGCGCGGGCCGCACTCGACGAGGCGCACGAGAAGGTGGCGCGCGCGCTCGGGGCCACGCCGCGCGAGGTGGTCTTCACTTCCGGCGGAACCGAGGCCAACAACCTTGCCATCAAGGGCGCGGCCTGGGCAGGCAAGGCGCGCGGTCATCGCATCGTTGCCAGTTCGATAGAGCACCACTCGGTCGGTCATGCGGTCCGGTACCTGGAGAAGTTCGGCTTCGAAATCGCGGAGCTGCCGGTCGACCGCTACGGGCGTGTCGATCCGGACGACGTCGAGGCCGCCATAACGCCGAAGACGATTCTCGTCAGCGTGATGCTCGCCAACAACGAAGTCGGCACGATCCAGCCGATTGCGGAGATCGCCGAACGCGTCCGCCGCCACAAGGGAGTCCTGCTCCACACGGACGCGGTCCAGGCCGCTCCGTATCTTGCGATCGACGTGAACGCCCTGGACGTGGATTTGCTCACGATCGCCGCGCACAAGTTCGAGGGGCCCAAGGGCGTGGGCGCGCTGTTCGTGCGTCACGGCACGAACATCCTGGCCCAGCAGCACGGCGGCGCGCAGGAGCGCTACCGCCGTGCCGGGACCGAAGACGTGGCCGGCGCGGTCGGAATGGCGGCGGCGCTCGAGCTTGCCGTCGCGGAGCGGGCGGAGACCGCCGCGCGCCTGCGGGGATTGCGCGAGGCCTTCGCCACGACCGTTCGTGACGCCGGCGGCGTCCAGGAGACCGGCCACCCCAGCGAACGGCTGCCGGGACTCGCTTCGTTCGTGGCGCCGGGTTTGGATGGCGCCGCCGTGACGATCGCGCTCGATCTGGACGGGCTCGCCTGCTCGACCGGATCCGCCTGCGTGAGCGGATCGAACGAAGTCAGCCACGTCCTGAGCGCGATGGGCTATCCGGAGGAAGAGGCCAGGGGAGCGCTGCGATTCTCGCTGGGCCGGACGACGACGGCGGCCGAGGTCGAAGAGGCGGCCGCGCTGGTGGCACGAACCCTGGCCCACCAGAGAGAGGCCGCGGCGGAACTGAGTGCTCAGCACAGAGCGGCGCTCGCCCGACCAGCGGTGTCGGGGGCCGCCAGCGCGGATCCGGCGGGGGCAGAGGCGCCGGCCGGGTGACCGGAGGATCTGGTACGAAGGCCCGCGTCCTCGTCGCCATGTCGGGCGGCGTCGGATTCTTCCGTCGCCGCCGCGCTCGTCAAGGCGGGAGGCGACGAGGCCATCGGGGTGTGGATGCGTCTGAGCGACGTCGCCGACAGCCACTCCGCGTTCCAGCGCTCGTGCTGCTCGCTGGACGCGGCCGAGGATGCCCGGCGGGTGGCCTCCCAGCTGGACATTCCGTTCTATGTCATGAACCTCGAGCGCGAGTTCGACGAAGGTGTGCTCCAGCCGTTCCTGCGGGCCTACCTGGAAGGCCGCACACCGAACCCGTGCGTCGACTGCAACACGGTCGTCAAGTTCGGAGCGCTGCTGGGCCGGGCCCGCCTTACCTACGAGTGCGACGCCGTGGCCACCGGCCACTACGCCCGGGTAGCCCCACCCGGCGAACCGCCGGGCGCCGGCGAGGTCGAAGACGGTTCGAATGGCGGTTCAACAGGCTATCGGCTGCTGCGAGGCCGCGACTCCGGCAAGGACCAGAGCTACTTCCTCTACGGTCTGGGTCAAACCGAGCTCGCCAGCACGCGCTTCCCCCTCGGCGACATGACCAAGCCTCAGGTGCGCGACACGGCCCGAGCCCTGGGACTGGCCACGGCCGAGAAGCGCGACAGCCAGGAGATCTGCTTCGTGCCGCGCGGCGACTACCGGGACGTGCTCCGCGAACGAGCCGGGTGGCGGGCCGAGCCCGGACCGGTGCTCGACGTTGACGGCCGGCAGGTGGGCGAGCACTTCGGCGCGGCCGGCTACACGGTCGGCCAGAGGCAGGGCACCGGGGTGGCCCTGGGCGAGCCGCGCTACGTCTGGAAGATCGATGCCGCGGCCAACGTCATCAAGCTGGGCCGGCGACCGGACCTGGAGACGCGACGCTTCGAAGTCCAGGACGTCGCCTTCGTCTCCGGCGAGGGACCCGCCGGTTCCGAAGGCGGCTTCCGCGCCGAGGTTCAGATCCGGCACCGCGGCCGCGCGGTCGCGGCGACTGTTAGACCGCTCGCCTCCGGCCGCTGGCAGGTCGACACCGACGACGCGGTCTGGGCTGCCGCTCCCGGCCAGGCAGCGGTCTTCTACCGCGGCGAAGTGGTGCTCGGCGGCGGGCGCATCGCTCGATCAGAGGAACCCGGGGGCTGACGGGTTCCCTATACTCGCCAGGTGGCTATCGGCCCCGCTCCAATCCTCGCCCTGTTCGTCGGCGGCTTCCACACCGCGCTTTTCATGTTCCTGCGCGGCCGCGGGGGCGGCCAGCTGCTGATCTCGTTCGCGGCTGCCGCGCTCGGCGCATGGGCAGGCGACGCCGTCGGGGGGCGGCTCGGCATCGACCCCATTCGGATCGGGGACTTCCATCTGATCGCGGCATCCGTCGTGGCCTGGGGCGGCATCTGGTTCGTCGAAGTGCTGTCGATCCTGGGGCCTTCGGACGCGACGGGCGGGCGTCCCTGATGGCGTGGCTGCTGCGTCGCGCCCTGCAGCGTCGAGCCGATTCCGGCGGGCCTGACGCTCGGCTGCTTGCCTTCGCCCGGGGCCTGGCGTTGGGCGCCCTGGTTGGCGCCGCTCTGGCCGGCTCCGGTCTCTGGTCCCGGCGGCGCCGCAGCTAGGAGACGGCGGGGCCCGTCGGCTGCGAGGGACGCCACGGCTTCTCGGCGTGGACGATGCGAGCCAGAGCTATCGCGGCGCCGAGAACGACCACAGATGCCACCACATCCGACGACAGGTCGCGGTCGGGTCGGTAGATGTCGCAGCCGAACGCGGTGGCGACCACCAACCAGGCCACGATCGAGGCCATCAGGCCGGCGGAAAGTATCCGCGTGAGCTGATCTCGCGCGCTCCTGTAGACCCGCCACATGGCCCACAGGGCCGCGGCGTAGATGACGAACACGAGCACCGCCGCGGCCAGCCCGAGCTCGGCCGCGATCTCCGGGAAGAACGAGTGGGCGTGGTCAAGCGTGTCGCGCGCCTCCGGCGGGCGGTAGACGGGGCTCGTGTAGTTGACACCGAACTGGTCCAGCCCCACGCCGAGGACCGGGTTTGCCAGGGCCATGCGCACGGCTCCGTCGACCGCGTAGAAGCGTTCCGCCATGGAGCCGTGGCCGGACAGAGTGGCCGGGTTCCACGAGTCGAATCTGCTCTCACCCACGAGCGTCACCATCACCGTCCGGTAGCCCTGGTTCAGGCTCGGAGAGACCTGCAGGAAGAGCGCCGGCCACGGGATGAAGAAGGTGGACATCGCGACGCTGACGAGAATCACGGCCAGGCGCCGACGCCAGCTCTCGACGAGCAGCAGCAGAAGCAGAACCGTCCCGCCCGCGGTCGCGATCCAGGCGCTCTTGGAGAGTGAGAAGAAGATTCCGACCAGACCTGCGGCCAGAATGGCGAACAGCAACCTCGTCGCCCACTTCGGCAGAGCGAGCGCATGCCGCGCCGTCAGTGCCGCGACGACGAGCGGCACCGTCAAGGCTCCGGCCGCCGCGAAGAGCCCGACGTTGTAGAAGGACGCTCGGGCGAAGAGGAGTCGGTTCGCCTGGATTGCCGCCAACGACGTCCAGGTCGGAAGACTCTGAAAGACGTTCAGGACCGTCCCGAGGCCGATCGAGACGCCTAGAGCCACTCCCACGGCGATCAGGCTTCTTCTAGAGGGGCGAAGAACCACCAGGATGGCCGCCAGCGCGATCGGTTCGAGAATGCCATGCAGGAGGACCGTCGCGCTGAGAGTGACGTCGTGCGACGCCAGCGTCGAGAGGACGGCGATGCCGACGAAGCCCGCGGTCGCGACCTCCGCCAGCCGGAAGGCCGAGAATCCCTTCGTCCGGCCGGCCGCGCCAACGTCGGCCTTCGACCAGAAGTAGTTCGCCGAGACAGGCCGGTTGGTGGCCACGCCGACCGCCAGTGCCAGCACGAAGACTGTCTGGAGGATGACCTGCACGGGGCCGACCTGCCACGAGACATAGCCGGTATTCCACAGGGGCGTCAGCGCGAGGATCACGATCAGGGCCCGCAGTGGGCGGTACATCGCGAACGCGGCCGCCGCCGCGGCGGCGACGGGAACGATGGAATCGACGACCTTCACGTACAGCCCGGGCGACATCGCACCGTAGGGGTGCTGGGCCCGTCCGGTCAGCTCGAAAACGGCCAGGAAGGTGAAGATCGCGGCCGTGAGCCGCAGCAGTTCGGCCAGTTGCGGCAGGGTGAGTGCGGCCGGTTGAGAGACGGCCCAGGCCAGCCGGCCGTCCAGCGCCTGCCGCGGCGTGCGCGCCCTTTCGGTCGTATCCAAGTGGTGACAACTCCAGTCGCAAGGTCGCCGCCGGTCGAGGGCAACCTCGCCGCGATCCCATCGGTCAGATCTTCAGGGTTGGCCTGACCGGGCGCGGATCGGCCGCATGGCCATTCGGCAGCAGTCTCTCCGCTGCCCGCGGGCGGGTCTCTTCTCGCCTCTCTGCTCGCACAGGTGCCGCCCGAGGCGCAACCCGTGAACGGGCAGATCGATGGGCGGAACCGCAGAGGCTGGTCGAACCGGCCTCGAATGCTGCCTTCGCAACCTGATAGACAGCTGAAAACCACCCCAGATCCGACCCTGCCGGATCCGAGCGACCCGGTTGGCACACGTTGTGGGCCAATAGCTCCCACAGGCGTTGCGGCCGAAGGCCTCATCACGGATCACTCGGACCCCAACGCCGGCGTGCACCACGGTCCGATGTTCGCGCCCGGTCGAAGGGTCAAATGCTGCGAGCGTGCCGCCGGACCGCGCCTCGAGGCCGCCGTTTGGTACCGTTAGCAGCGATGCCTGACTTGCCGATTCCCTACCTCACCGCGGCCGAGATCCGCCGCCGATACGTCGAGTTCTTCAGCCAGCGAGGCCACACCGAGGTCCCGAGCGCCTCGCTCGTGCCGGCGGGGGACCAGACCCTGCTCTTCACCAACTCCGGGATGGTCCAGTTCAAGGACGTCCTGACCGGGCGCGAGAAGCGCAGCTACGTCCGCGCGACCGACTACCAGCGCTGCCTGCGGGTCGCGGGCAAGCACAACGATTTCGAAGAGGTCGGCCGCACGCCGCGACATCACACGCTCTTCGAGATGCTCGGAAACTGGAGCTTCGGCGACTATTTCAAACGCGACGCCATTCACTGGGCCTGGGAGCTGCTGACCGAAGTCTTCGGGATCCCCGCGGATCGGCTGGCGGCGACGGTCTACACGGACGACGAGGAAGCCTATGGGGTCTGGCGGGACGAGATCGGCCTCCCCCCGGAGCGCATCGCCCGCTGGGGCGACGTCGAGAAGGGCGACGATTCCAATTTCTGGAGGATGGCCGAGACCGGGCCGTGCGGACGGTGTTCCGAGATCCACTTCGACCGAGGAGCGCGGTTCAGCGAGGGTCCGCACTGCGTGCCCGACCACTCGGAGCATTGTCCGCGCTGGCTCGAGGTCTGGAATCTCGTCTTCATGGAGTTCGAGCAGCGCGCCGACGGGACGCGCGTGCCGCTGCCGATGAAGTCGGTCGACACTGGCATGGGCCTGGAACGGCTGACGAGCGTCATCCAGCAGGTACCGACCAACTACGACACGGACCTCTTCACCCCGATCCATGCCGCCATGCGCGATCTTCTGGGCCACGATCCAGAGGCGTTCGAGGCGGAGCGGTTCAGCTACCAGGTGATCGCCGATCACTCCCGCGCCGTTACGTTCCTGGTGGCCGACGGAGTGGTGCCCTCCAACGAGGGGCGAGGCTACGTGCTGCGGCGAATCCTTCGCCGCGCCGTGCGCCACGGTCGGCTCCTCGGCCGTCGCGAGCCCTTCATGGACGTGACCGCCGGGGTCGTGATCGACGTCATGCGCGAGGCCTATCCGTACCTCGTGGACCAGCGCGAGAGGATACTGAAGGTCATCCGGCAGGAGGAAGCCCAGTTCGCCCGGACTCTCGAGACGGGCACGAGTCACCTCGAGGCCGCCCTTGCGCCGCTGGCCGGAAGCGAGCGGAAGATCGGCCGGCTGCCCGACAGTCTCCCGGCCGACGCCCCCGTGCTGCCCGGCGAGGTGGCCTTCCGGCTGCACGACACCTACGGCTTCCCGGTCGATCTCACCGTAGACATGGCCGCCGAGTACGGCGTAAGGGTCGATCGCGAAGGCTTTGCCGCCGCGATGGCCCAGCAGAAGGAGCGGAGCCGCAAGGGCACCAAAGCCGACCTGAGCCGTCTGGCCGAACAGGGCGATCTGTACCAGGCCATCCTGAGACGCGCCGGCGAGACGAAGTTCCTGGGCTACGAGGGAACGGAGGCCGAGGGTCGGGTCGTCGCCATCGTGCGCGACGGAATGGAATACGAGGAGCTCACGGGCCACGGCGAGGCCGAGGTCGTGCTCGACGCCACTCCGTTCTACGGCGAGGGCGGTGGGCAGGTCGGGGACCAAGGCGAGCTGCTCGAGGCCGGCGGAGGCAGCGCCCTGCTGAGCGTAGAGGACACGCAGAAACCGATCGCCGGCCTGTTCGTCCATCGCGGCCGTCTGCACGGCAGGATCAAGGTGGGGGATCGAGTCACGGCCCGCGTCGACGCGGAAAGGCGGGCGCGGATCATGAGGAATCACACCGCCACGCACTTGCTGCATAGAGCCCTGCGCAACGTCGTCGGTCCGGAGGCCCACCAGGCCGGTTCGCTCGTCGCGCCGGACTACCTCCGCTTCGACTACCCGTTGGATCGCTCGCTGAGCGCAGATGAGAAGCTGGCAATCGAGGACGAGGTCCGGAGGATCGTGCGGGAGAACCGTCCGGTCTCGACCGTGGTCCAGCCCATGGCCGATGCCATCGCGGCGGGCGCGGATGCCTTCTTCGACGAAAAGTACGGCGAGCGGGTCCGCACCGTTCGGGTCGAGGGTTACTCGCTCGAGCTCTGCGGCGGAACCCACTGCTCCGCGTCGGGACAGATCGGCGGCTTCGTCATTACCGCCGACCGCAGCATCGGAGCCGGCATCCGCCGGGTCGAGGCTGTGACCGGCGACAGGGCGGATGCCCTCTTGCGGGCCCGGGTCGCCCTTCTCGAGCGAATTGCCGACGCGGTCGGCGCCACCTCCATCGAGGCAGCTCCCGAGCGAGTGGCGGCTCTGCAGGACGAGTTGCGCGAGACGCGCCGGCGTCTGCGGGCGGGTGGCGGAGGCCTGCCGAAGGCCCCGGACCTGGCCGCGGCGGCGAAGGAAGTCGCGCCGGGGGTGAAGCTGGTGGCTCACGCCCAGGCGTTCGAGTCGTCCGAGCAGTGGAAGGGCTTCGTGAAGGAGATTCGGGCGGCGCTCGGTTCGGGCGTGATCGCGGTCGCCTTCGACGCCGAGGCCCCGCAGATCTTCGTGACGGTCAGCCCGGACCTGGTCGCGCGTGGCATCTCGGCCGGTGAGCTCGTCAAGGTGGCGATGACGAGGATGGAGGGTCGCGGCGGAGGTCGGCCGGAGATGGCTCAGGGTATGGGCAGCCGTCGGGACGGGATCGCTTCGGCCATGGCCGCCATCGCGGATACACTTGGCGGGGCAGGGCATCCAGCCCGCAGCTAGGGGAGCGGCCGTGGCGTTCTGGCGGAGGATCTGGGGCCGGGAAGAGGGATCGGCTCTAGCCGCCTGCACCGCTCTGGACATCGGCACCGAGTTCGTCAAGGCGCTCGTCTTCGAGATCGACGATGCCGGCATGGGCACGGTCCGGGGCGTCGGACGCAAGCGCCAGGGCCTGGCTCACATGCAGTCCGGGACCGTGACGGACATCAACGCCGTCGTCGACAACTGCTCGGTGGCGCTCCAGGAAGCCGAGGAGATGGCCGGCTTCCGGCCGACTCAGTGCGTCATCGGCATCGCCGGCGAGCTGGTCAAGGGCTTCACGACGGTGCACTCTCAGGAGCGGAAGCGCGCCGACGCGCCCATCACTGACGCCGAGCTTCAGAAGCTGATCCACGGCGTTCAGCGAGAAGCGCTGCGGGAGGCCGAGAGGGCCATAACCTGGGAGACGGGCCTGCCCCAGGTCGACGTCCGCCTCGTACACGCGGCGGTTACCGGCGCCCAGATCGACGGCTACCCGGTCACCAACCCGGTCGGGTTCCAGGGCCGCCACGTCAAGATCAGCGTGTTCAACGCGTTCGCTCCGCTCGTCCACCTGGGCGCGCTGCAGAGCGTTGCCGGGCAGCTGGAGCTCGAGCTCCTCGAGATCGTCGCCGAGCCCTACGCCGTGGCCCGCGTCCTCGCCAGCGAGCAGGTGCAGCAAGCCGGCGCGCTGTTCATCGACATAGGCGGAGGGACCACCGATGTAGCCCTCGTCCGGCACGGCGGTATCGAAGGGACCCGGATGTTCGCCCTGGGCGGCCGGGCGTTCACCAAGTCCATCGCCGATCGCATGGACCTGCCCTTCCCGCGGGCCGAGGAGCTGAAGATCGACTATGCCCGCGGCGTTTCCGGCGAACGTCGTGACGAGATCGCGGGGATCGTCGCCGACGACGTAGCCATCTGGGCCGCCGGCGTAGAACTGGTTCTCGACGAGCTGACCGAGGGCGATCTTCTACCCGGACGCGTCTACCTGTGCGGCGGCGGGTCGCATCTGCCAGAGATCGAGGCAGCCCTCCGTGGTGAGGCCTTCTGGAAGCGGCTGCCATTCAGCCGCCCGCCGGAGGTGATCGTGATCACGCCGGAGCAGGTCGATCGAATCAAGGACGGGACGCATCTGCTGGTCGACCAGCAGGACGTCACGCCGCTCGGTCTGGCCTATCAGGCCATCGAGCTCCAGAGCAACGAAGACCCGCTGGACGTCGCATTGAGGCGCGTCCTTCGCGCCATGAAGATGTAGCCCATGGCGATCTACTACCTCGACGTCGACGACGAGATCACTTCGGCCGCGGCACGGATCCGCGACTCGGCCGACAACCGAGTCGCGCTGGTGCTGTCCGGCGGTTCGCGCGTGGCGACGTCGCGGATCAACTTCCGCCTGCTGGCGCGGGAAGCCAAACGCCGCCACAAGCGCCTGGCGATCATCGCCGCCGACCCGTCGGTGCAGTCCGTCGCGAGGACGGCCGAGCTGGCCGTGTACACCACCGTCGCGGAGTACGAGAAAGCCGAAGCCGCCGTCGCCCGGGGCCTTGGGGCCGGGTCGTCCAACGATGTCTCCGACGCTCTAGACGAGCTGGCGCTCACCGTGGCCCGAGAGGACGGCGCGAGCAGGGGAGCGAGAGGCGGAGCCACGCGCGTCGCAGGCGGGCCGCCGCCGACCGCCGGACCCAATGCCCGCTTCCGGGTTTCGCGCACCGTCCTGATCGGAATCGCGGCCCTGGCGGTGGCGGTCGTCGCGGCCGGCGCGTTCTTCTTCTATCCGAGCGCGACGGTGGTTCTGACGCTGCGCGAGGATCCCGTCGGACCGATGACCGTCAGCGTCAAAGTGGACCCGAGCGTGCTCGCGGCCAACGATCTGGCCGGCACCGTGCCCGGCCTGAGCAAGTCCTTCGACGTGGACGCCGCGGGCACGTTCGACGCGACCGGCCAGCACGTTGTCGACACGGCGGCTACTGGAACGGTCACGTTCACGAGCCTCAACACGTACCTGGCCGTGCCCGTCCTGGCCGGGACGCGCGTCTCGACCGCGAGCGGAGTCGCCTTTACCACCACGTCCACCGTGATCGTGCCCAAGGCTACCGTCTCCGGAGTCACGATCACCCGCGGCACCGCCGATGCGCCCATCGTGGCCGTCAACAAGGGGACGTCCGGCAACGTGGCCGCCAACTCGATCGTCAACGTGCCGGCCGATCTGGCCTCGGCGCTCGTTGCCGCGCATGCGGTGACCAACGCGAATCCCACCACGGGCGGCTCGCACACCGTGACCCCGCAGGTTCAGCAGTCGGACATCGACGCGGCCCAGGCCAGCCTTCTGGACCAGCTGGACTCCGACTTCCAGGCCCAGGTGAAGGCGGCCGCGGCGTCGTCGGACTCGACGCTGTTCATCGGGTCGGCGCATCTGGGGGCCGCCACCTGCAGCCCCGACCCGACGGGGCTTCTGAACCAGGCCGTGTCGTCGTTCCAGCTCGACTGTCAGGCCACCGGTACCGCGACCGCGGCCGACCTGGCGGGCGCGACGGCGCTGGCGGAGCGGCGCGTGCGGGCGGCGGTTCGGACCGGCTACTCGATCGTCGAGAACTCCGTGACGACGAGCGTCGGGACGGCCATCCCATCGGCGACCACGGTCGTCGTTCCCGTCACGGTCCAGGCGGCCGAGGTCCCGGTCGTGGATGTCGCGACGCTCCGGACGGCGGTCCTGGGCAAGTCGCTCGACGACGCCCGAACCATCCTGTCGGTCTACGGCAAGGCCGACATCTCGGTCTCGCCCGGCTGGGCGTCCACGATGCCGAGCTTCGATTTCCGCATCGACATTCAAGTGGTCGTTCCGTCGGAAGCGCCGAGTCCGGGGGCGTCGGCGAGCGGCGGAGCCGGGACGACCAGGGCGCCGGCGGTCGTGCCAGAACGGACCGGCGCGGTCGCCTCATCGCCGACCGCCGGCCCGGCTGAAGCCTCGCCAACCTTGGCGGAGACGGGGTCGGCCGCGCCCGTGGTCACTGAAACGCCGTCTGCGGCAGGCACGCCGTCGCCGTCGCCCGCGTCATCCCCGTCGCCCGGGCCCACGCCGTACCTCTCGCCCTCGCCGTCGGTCGCCCCGTCGGAGGCTCCAGCGGCGAGCCCGTCGTCGACCTGATGACCCTGCCTGGAGATTCCGCTGCCCGCATGTCGCATCAGGTGGTCGGCATCGACCTGGGCGAGCGCCGCATCGGCGTGGCCCTGGGCGATCTGGAGACCCGGACCGCGTCGCCGTTCGTGACCCTGAGCCGAGGCAAGAGCGTCGCCCAGGATGCCGCCGCGATATCGCGTCTGGCCGCCGAGCATCAGGCGCGCGTTCTCGTCGTAGGATTGCCGCTCGACATGGACGGCGGCGAAGGGCTTCAGGCAACCACGACGAGGGAGTGGGCGGAGGCCGTTGCCTCCGCGACGGGTCTGTCTCTGCGGTTCCGCGATGAACGCCTGACAAGCGAGCGAGCCGAGCGCCGCATCGGGACTGCCGGCCGCGGCCGCTCCGGCGGCCCCCCGAGCGCCGCCCAGCGCGAGGCCTACCGGGCCCGTGTCGACCGGGAGGCGGCAGCGCTGATACTCCAGGATGAGCTGGACGCCGCGGGGACCGGGGACGCGGATGGGAGGACTCCATGACCGTGCGCGGAGGCGGCAGGCCCAGAGCCACCCGACCCGGCCCTTCGTCGGAGCCAACGAAGATACCTGTCGTCGATTCGGGCTGGGACGACTACATCCCGCCCGATCCCCAGGAAATAGCCGCCGGGCGCGGACCGAAGCCCTTCGAGACGAGGCGGGACTACCGCAAAGCCGGATTCAGCGGCCTGGGGCCCATCCTGCGTTTCCTCGTCTTCGCCCTTGTTATCGGCAGTCTCGTGGTGGGCGGACTCTTCTACGTAGCCCTGCCCGTCGTCAGGAACGGCATCGTGGACTGGGCGGCCGAGAACCCGACCGCGCTTCAACTCCCCTTCGTGTCGGACATCGTCAGGGGATCGCTCTGGACGAGCATCAGCCAGCCGGTCGACGCGACCGACACGAACGCCGTCCCGATCGTCATCGCCAGCGGCGCCACGCCCGCGCAGATCGCCGACCAGCTCGTCCAGGCCGGCGTCATCTCGGACGCTCGGGCATTCGTCTACGAATCCATCGAGAAGGGAGCGACGCTGAGCTTCCAGATCGGACGGCACGTCGTCACCAGATCCATGACCGTCGACCAGATAATCGCCAACCTGACCGCGGCGCCGGCCGCGCCGCCCACCGTCCGGATCACGTTCCGCGAAGGGTTGAGGATCGAGCAGATGGTCGCAGAGCTGGAGTACAAGGAAGCAAACCCGGACGATCCGACGGCTCCTCTGACGATGAACGTCAGCCAGTTCTACGACCTCGCGATCCATCCGCCGGCCGATCTCCTCGCCCAGTACACCTGGCTCAAGCTGCCGGCCGGCGCCTCCCTGGAGGGTTTCCTGTTTCCCGCCACCTACGACGTGGCGCCCGACACGACGCCGGTCCAACTGCTGCAGATGCTTCTGGATGCGTTCGTGAGCCACGCGCCGCCGGGGTTGCTGGACCTCCCGCCGGACCAGATCTACCAGAAGGTGCAGGTCGCCTCTCTGGTCGAAACCGAGGCCAAGATCGACTCGGACAGGGCGCCGATTGCCGGCGTCTACGTGAACCGTCTGAACCCCAAGCTGTGGCCGACGGGCCTGCTCGACGCCGACCCGACTCTCAACTACGCCAACGACTCGGTCTGGCTGCAGGACAACCCGAACATCGAGAGCTGGGTGAACTACACGTTCTGG
Organism: uncultured Chloroflexia bacterium; assembly: GCA_963838285.1. GTDB lineage: Bacteria > Chloroflexota > Limnocylindria > Limnocylindrales > CSP1-4 > Fen-1039. Next base: position 194,904 of record CAWIQP010000004.1, on the reverse strand, counting down.
AATCCGATCACTACGACCGGCCCGCTTAGCCAGGTCGTCTTCCCGGGCGCCCTGGCCGCCTACAACACCTACCACCATCCCGGCCTGCCGCCAACGCCGATCTGCTCTCCGAGCGCCCCGTCGCTGGCCGCGGCGCTGGCCCCGGACACGGCGGACGGGTACCTGTACTTCCTGGCCAAGAACGACGGTAGCGGCGGGCACGCGTTCGCGAAGACGCAAGCAGAGCAGGACGCCAACCTCAAGAAGTACGGCTACACGAACTGAGGCGGGCGGGCGCCGGAGGCCGGGCCGGCGCCGATCGGTCGGAAGATCCCGTTGGGGCGAATTCCCGCTTTGTGAGCGTGGCCTTGCCGGGCGCCGCTACCATGCGCCTATGACGAAGCTCGTTCCGTCTCTGCCGCATCCCGCAGACTTTCCCGCGCCGCCGAGCGCCGCCGACCGCGCCCGCTGGGCCGAGGCCGACGCCGCCGCCAGGCCTCAGCGCCTCGCGCGGCTGCGGGCCCGAATGGCCGCGGCCGGCGTGGACGCCTACTTCGGAATTCGGCCCGAGCACATGCGCTATCTCACCGGGTTCACGCTCGACGACGGCGAGGATAGGCTGGCCGGCAACTCCGGCCGATTCATGGTCTCGGCGGATCAGGTCGTCGTGCTGGCCGACAGCCGCTACCGTCTGCAGGCCACCGCCCAGGCGCCGACTGCCAGGATCGAGGCCACGACCTACGACCTGGCCGCTCTCTGGCCGGCCCTGGTCAAGAGCGTCGGGGCCCGTCGGGTGGCCCTGGAAGCGGACCTCGTGGGTCACCGGCTGTGGCAGGAGCTGGACGCCGCGGCGCCGGACGTCGATCTCGCGGAAGCGGGCGGTTGGGTCGAGGCCGACCGGGCTACGAAGGAACCGGCGGAGATCGACCGGATCCGGTCGGCGAGCGCCGTCGCGGATCGCTCGCTGGCGGCGATCCTGCGTCGGATCAAGCCCGGCCAGACCGAGCGAGAGCTGGCCCTCGCCCTCGAATGGGAGATGCGGACGGGCGGCGCCGATGGGCTCGCCTTCGGTATAGCCTGCCTGGTGGGCCCGAATGCGGCTCTTCCGCACGGCAAGCCCTCCGGCCGCGAGGTCCGCATCGGTCAGGTGCTGCTGTTCGACTTCGGGGCGAACGTCGATGGTTATCGCAGCGACATGACCCGGACGTTGTTCGTGGGTGAGCCCGGTCCACGGGATCTGGAGATCTACGAGACGGTGATCGCAGCGCAGGCCGCGTCGGTCGATCTGCTGGAAGCCGCGCTGCGCGGAGAAGACCCCTCGCCCTCCGGCCGGAGCGTCGACGCTGCCGCTCGGCAGGTCATAGAAGCCGCCGGCCACGGCAAGCATTTCGGCCACGGCACCGGCCACGGCATCGGCCTCGCCACACACGAGCTGCCGTCCTTGAACATGGCCGCCTCGGACGACCCTCTGCCCAGTCCTACGGTCTTCAGCGTCGAGCCGGGGATCTATCTCGACGGCGAGACGGGCGTTCGCATCGAGGATCTGGTCCTCTTCGACCGGAGCCGCCGGGATCTGGAACGGCTGACCGGCTTCACCAGGGAAGTGCTCGTTGTCGGCGTCTGATCGTTTGGATCGGACCGGACCGCGAGTGGGCCGGCCATGGTGCGATCGACACTCCGGGACGAGGGCGATCTTCAAGGCGCCTACCTCCGCTACAATCGGTCCTCGGCAGGGACGGCTGCGAACGTTCCGCCATCATCCTGAGGAGCCCTCCGGCACATGATTTCGACAAGCGACCTGCACAAGGGTGTGGTCATCGAGCTCGACGGCGACCTGTGGCAGATCCTCGACTACCACCACCTCAAGATCGGACGTGGCTCCGCCCAGGTCCGCATCAAGCTCCGCAACGTCAAGCGAGGGCAGACGGTCGAGCGTTCATTCCAGGCGGGCGACCGGTGGCCGCGCGCCCAGCTGGATCATCGCCAGATCCAGTTCATGTACCAGGACGGCGACGACTTTCACTTCATGGAGACCGAGAGCTACGAGCAGTTCAGCGTCTCCGCCCAGCAGCTCGACGATGCCGTCAACTACCTAAAGGACGGCATGCTGCTGGATCGGACCAGCTACGAGGGCGAGACAATCGGTGTCGAGCTGCCGGTGACCGTCGACCTCAAGGTCGTCGAGACAGAGCCCGGGTTCGCGGGCGATACGCAGTCCGGCGCCCGCAAGCCGGCAAAGCTCGAGACCGGCCTGACGATCCAGGTACCGATCTTCGTCAACGAAGGCGACACGATTCGCGTCGACACCCGGACCGGGGAGTATCAGACCCGGCTCTGATCCGGTTCTGAACGAGGCGGCCGAAGTCGGGCCCAGGAGGTCGTCCACGTGACTCGCACGGGCCCCCCGGAAAGCGACCCGCTCTGGGGCGATCTGCCGGCCGAGGATCCGAGCGCTCGCCGCACTCCCCCGGGAGGGCCGCCGGAGTGGGCCCTGCCGGCCTGGGACGCCATCGACGACGCCCAATCGGAGCTACCGCCGCTCGCCGGCCGGTCGGAGAAGGCCGCGCCCGTCGCGCCCGTCGCGGTTCCCGCAGCGGCGGCGACACCGACACCCGCCCCGTCCGCCCTTTCCCTTCCGGTCGCCTCGGGACCCGGCTTCTCGCTCCGGATCCTGGGCGTCAGCGAGGTCACGCGCGCCGTGCGAGACGCCGTCCGCGCCGACCAAGTCCTGCGCGACGTCTGGGTCGAGGGCGAGGTCGGGCGGGTCACCGTCTCGTCGGCTGGCCACTGCTACTTCACCCTCAAGGACGAGCGCAGCCAGCTGGCCTGCGTGTTCTTCCGCGACGACCGCCTGGCGTCCCCGTTCGAGGCCCGGACCGGGCTGCGCGTCGTGGTGCACGGCAGAGTGGACCTCTTCGAGGCCCAGGGCGTCTACCAGCTGTACGTGTCGGCAGTGCAGCCGGCCGGCTTCGGCGACCTTGCCCTGCGGTTCGAAGCGCTCAAAGCCCGGCTGGCCGCGGAGGGGCTCTTCGACTCCGCCCGGAAGCGGCGTCTGCCGTATCGGCCGGCCGTGATCGGCGTAGCCACGAGCGCAACCGGCGCCGTGTGGCACGACATCCGCCACGTCGTCAACAGGCGCTGGCCGCTGACGCGCCTGGTTCTGTCTCCCTGCCAGGTCCAGGGCGACGGAGCCGCCGCAAGCGTCGTTGCCGCCCTCGATCGCCTGGCGCGGTGGGGCGAGCAGTGCCGCGACCGGGGACGGCCGGACGAGGCTCCGGCCGTGGTGATCCTGGCTCGGGGCGGCGGCTCGCTCGAGGACCTGTGGTCGTTCAACGACGAGCGCGTGGTCAGGGCCGTTGTATCGCATCCCGTGCCGGTCGTGTGCGGTGTGGGCCACGAGGTCGACGTGACGCTCGCCGACTTCGCCGCGGACGTCAGGGCGCCCACCCCCTCGGCCGCCGCCGAGCTGGTCGTGCCGGACCGCGTAGAGGTGGCGGCCGGGATTGCCGATCTGGCACGGCGCGCTCGCGCGTGTGCGCTGGGGGCCCTGCTGGAAGCCCGCGGAGAGCTCACCGCGGAAGGCCGCGCTCTGGATCGATTGCGGCCCGCCGCTCAACTCGCCCAGGCCCGCGAGCGCGCCGGCCTGTTGCTGGACCGGGCCACCCGCAGTCTGCGCGACGAGGTGGGCCGCCGGCGCGCGCTCGAAGTCGCCCTCTGCGCGCGCCTGGCGCCCACGGCGAATTCGCGCCTCGGCTCCGCGCGAACCGCCCTGGAACGGAATGCCTCCGCACTCGCGGCTCTTGGCCCGCAGGCGACGCTGGACCGCGGCTACGCAATCGTCCGGCGCGAGGTCGATGGGTCCGTGGTTCGGGATCCGGCCGAGGCTTCACCCGGCGAGTTGCTTGCCATCACCGTCTCCCGGGGCGATCTGGCCGCGCGCGTGGAGAAGGACGCTCGCCGGAGTCGACGGCCGTGATCCAGACGCTCGGCGCCGCCGTCGCGTTCGTGGTCCTGGCCGTGCTCGTGTTCGCGGCGTCGGTTCGCCTTGGTATGCTCGTGGGCGTGCGAGTCGATCGGACCGTCGAAGCTCGAGCCGCGCGGGATGCCGACCAGGGCATCGAGGCCTCGGAGCCGTCGCCTGCGCCGGCTTCGCACGAGAGGTCGGATGGTCCCGCCGTGGACGTCGACCGCGACCGGGAGGTGTAGCACTTGAGTGATCAGCCAATGGTCGAAGCCGCGGCCGAGATATCGGCCCTGTCCTTCGACGAGGCGCTCCTGGAGCTTCAGCGAACCGTCGCCGAGCTCGAGCAGGGCGGGTTGCCCCTCGAGCGTTCGATCGGCCTGTACGAACGCGGCGTCGCCCTCCACGAGCGCTGCGCGTCGTTGCTCGGCGAGGCCGAGCTCAGGGTCCAGAAGCTGCTGGAGCGATCCTCGGGCGCCCTGGAGACGGCGGAGGCGCGGGCGGCGGACTCCGCGGACGGCGAGTAACGAGCCCCGGACCGCCGCGCAACCCGCAGAACCCCCGCCGGTGCGCCTCCGCCCAGGAGCGGTAGACTGCCGGTCGGACGAACGCGGGTAACTGACCGCGGACCCAGCCGCCGCCGAAGTCGGCGCACCGGCGAGGCACCGAGCAGCACCTTCTCGACAGCACATCTCGACAATCAGGGCGCGAACGGGGATCCGCCCAGGAGCAAGTGAACTTGGCAATACTGCCTGGGCTGCAGGGCCCGAGCGACCTGCGAGGCCTCACCGACAGTCAGCTCGACCAGCTGGCCGGCGAGATCCGCGAGTGCATCGTCTCGACCGTCGCCCGGACCGGCGGACACCTCGGCTCGTCGCTCGGGGTCGTCGAGCTGACGCTGGCGCTGCACCGCGTCCTTGAATCTCCCCGTGACAGGATCGTCTGGGACACTGGCCATCAGGCCTACGTCCACAAGCTGCTGACCGGGAGGTACGCCCAGTTCGGGACGCTGCGCCAGCTGGGCGGCATCGGCGGCTTTCCCCGCCGGCAGGAGTCCGAGCACGACGTCTTCGACGGCGGCCATGCCGGAACGGGCCTGTCCATTGCCCAGGGCCTGGCGACGGCGCGCGACATGCGCCACTCGATGGAGCGGATCGCGGTAGTCGTGGGCGATGCCGCGCTGATCAGCGGCCTCTCCCTGGAGGCCCTCAACGACATCGGCCACCGGCAGACGCAGCTGCTGATCGTCCTGAACGACAACGCCATGTCGATCAGCCCCACGGTCGGAGCCTTCAGCCAGTACTTCTCGACGCTGAAGCTCTCGACCGCCTGGCAGCAAAGCAAGACGGCGTACGACCGCGTGGTCGAGTCGCTGCCGGTCGTGGGCCGTCCCGCCCTGTCGCTGTCGCGGCGCATCCGGCGAATGGTCGTGAACTTCGCACAACCGGGGCAGCTCTTCGAAGACCTGGGCATCACCTACCTGGGCGTCATTCCCGGTCACAACAGGCGCGGGCTCGAGCACATCTTCCGGGCCGCACTGGACGTGCCGGGACCCGTGCTGGTCCACGTCCGCACGCGCAAGGGCCGCGGGTACCGTCCCGCGGAGCGCGATCAGGTCGGCTTCCACGGCGCCGCCCTGCCGCCGATGCCCGGACTCGCCGACGCGCGCCCCATGCCGGAGGGTCACTCCACGATCGCTCGCACGGGCGCAGCCCTGGCGCGCAAGGAAAGCGCCATGCCGCAGCCGGGCGGTGTCGACGAGGCCCCGGTCGAGCCCGCCGGGAATGGGAACGGCAATGGCAACGGCCACGTCAACGGCAGCGCCTCGGCGGGATCCGCCGACATGGGCACGCCGTCCGAGTCCGCGCGTGCGGCCGCTTCCAAGCGCCCGCCCAATTACACGTACCACTTCGCGCGCGAGCTCATCGAGCTGGCCCGCGTCGACCGCCGGATCGTGGCCGTAACCGCCGGCATGCCGACCGGGACCGGTCTGGACATGTTCCAGGCCGAGTTCCCCGACCGGTTCATCGACGTCGGCATCGCCGAGCAGCATGCCGTGGCCCTCTCGGCCGGCATGGCCCTGGCGGGAGAGCGGCCCGTCGTGGCGTTGTATTCCACGTTCCTCCAGCGAGCCTTCGACCAGGAGGTCCACGACGTCTGCCAGAACGACCTGCCGGTCGTGATCGCGGTCGACCGGGCCGGCCTGGTCGGCGAGGACGGCACGAGCCACCAGGGCATGTTCACGATCCCGAGCCAGCGTCAGCTGCCGGGCATGGTGATCGCCAGCCCCAAGGACGAGCAGGAGCTGAGATCGCTGGTGCGGACGGCTTTCGCCCAGGATCACCCGTTCGCCTTGCACTACCCGCGAGATCCCGGGTTCGGGGTCCCGGTTCGGGAGCCCGAGGTTCTGCCGGTCGGGATCGGCGAGGTCCTCCAGGAGGGCCGGCAGATCCTGATCGTCGGCTTCGGCCCGATCGTCGAGCGCGGCCGCCGGGCGGCCGACCTACTGGAGGCGGACGGCTGGTCCGTCGGGCTGATCAACGCCCGCTTCGCCAAACCACTCGACCGCCAGTTGATCCTGGACGCCGCCCGCGGCAAGACCGTCGTGGCCACCCTCGAGGAGAGCGTGGTGACGGGCGGCTTCGGGAGCGGCGTTCTCGAGCTCCTCGAAGAGGCTCGCGCCTCGGACGCGGCCTATCGGGAAGTGGTCGTACGGATCATCGGCATCCCGCCCGACCGTTTCGTGGAGCACGGCTCCGTGGACCAGCTCCGCCGCCTCCTCAGGCTCGATTCGGAAGGCATCGCGGAACAGATCCGAGAGACCATGGTGCGATTGCGGGCGGTTCCGGCCGCGGCCGGGGTCGCGCCGGCGGGGCTCTCTGCGGCGGCATCTCCGACGGGGGCATCGGCGCCGGCGACGACGCGGTCGCGCGGGCGCTCGTGAGCCCGCGGAAGACGCGCCGGGCAGCGGACGAAATCCGCTCGCCGAGGGGCCTGCGCGCCCCAGAGCAGCACGAAGTGAGCCGGGTGTGCCACGATTGATGGCATGAACGCAGCCGCGGATCGACCCACCCGTCAGCGCCTTGATCAGCTGCTCGTGGAGCGCGGTCTGGCGGAGACTCGAACGCGCGCTCAGGCCCTCATCCTGGGCGGCCACGTGCGCGTAGGCGACGGTCCGGCGGCCCGGACGGACCGCAAGCCCGGCGATCTGGTCGAGACGACCATCGCCCTGGAAGTGGAGGCGCCGCCTCCCTTCGTATCGCGGGGCGGGTTGAAACTGAGGACCGCCCTGGACGTCTTCGGAGTGGAGCCCGTCGGACTCGTGTGCCTGGACGTGGGCTCTTCGACCGGCGGATTCACGGACCTGCTGCTCCAGCGAGACGCCAGCAAGGTCTATGCCGTGGACGTGGGCCGGGGCCAGCTGGCCGAGGCGCTCCGGCACGATACTCGGGTCATCTCGATGGAGCGGACAAACGCGCGCGCTCTGGGCCCGGGCGTCCTGCCGACGGCCGTCGACCTGGCGGTGGTCGACGTCTCGTTCATCTCGCTCGATCGGATCCTGCGCCCCGTGGCCACCTGCTTCGGTCCGCTCGGCGGGAAGATCGTCGCTCTCGTCAAGCCGCAGTTCGAGGCGGGACGCAAACAGGTCCGGGACGGCGTAGTGCGCGACCCGCAGATTCACCGGCAGACGCTGGAGACGGTGGCCCGCTACGCCCTCGGCATCGGGCTGACCCTCCGGAACGCCGTCGCCTCGCCCCTGACGGGACCCGCGGGGAACCGCGAGTTCTTCTTGGAGCTCGAGGTGCCGGCCGGATTCGTGGCCCGCGAGGTCGAGCCCGTGGACCTGCCCGACGAGTGGGCAATCAAGTTCGGGGAGCTGGCCGGGGCATGAAGCTCGATCGCATCGGCTTCGCCTACAACCCCACGAAGGAGGCGGCGCTCGAGCTTCTCGAGCGGGCCGAAGGCTGGTGCCAGCTCAGGGGCATCTCCCACTGGGCGGCCCCTGCGGGCGAGCTGAGGGCTCTGGTCGACGAACTCCCCAGGACCGGCGCGCTGGTCGTGCTCGGAGGCGACGGCACGTTCCTGCGGGCGGCGCGCGCCGTGGCCGAGGTGGACGTGCCGTTGCTGGGCGTAAACCTCGGCAAGGTCGGGTTCCTGTCGAAGGTCGAGACCAGCGGGCTTGAAGGCGTGCTCGCCCAGCTCGTCGAAGGTGATTTCCAGCTCGAGAATCGCATGGCCCTGCACGCGACGATCCATCCCGGCGGCCGGGACGAGGCCGGCGAGACGTTCTTCGCGCTCAACGAGATCGCGGTGGCGCGCGGCTCTCTGACGCGCGTCTGCCGCATCGAGGTCGAGATCGGGCCGTCGCATCTGGCGACGTTCACCGCCGACGGGCTGATCGTCGCCAGTCCAACCGGGTCGACCGGCTACTCCTTCTCCGCGGGGGGTCCGATACTCGATCCGACGAGCCGGAACCTGTTGGTGACGCCGATCGCCGGCTACATGTCGGCGATTCGCTCGGTGGTGGTGAGCCCGCGCCATACCGTGCGCTGCCGTGTCGTCGACGCGTACGACGTGCTGATGAGCGTGGACGGGAGGGAGGACCGGCGGCTGGCGATCGGCGACGTCGTGTCTGTGTGCGAGCTGGGCAGGCCGCTCAGGCTGATCGAGCCTCGCGGCGCGGTGCCGTTCTGGGATCTGCTTCGCCAGAAGTCGGAGCTGCTGCCTTCATGACCGACACGGCCGAGGCCGAGCTCGGCGGGCCCGGGTCGCCCGACGCGAGCGGGCAGGCGGAGTCCGAGCCGGAGTCTCCCGCGACTGCGCCGATGGCGGCGGGTCGCCTGGCGGAGCTGGGCGTTCGCGATCTGGCCCTGATCGAGAAGCTCCGGATCTCCTTCGAGCCCGGTCTCAACGTACTGACGGGCGAGACCGGCGCGGGCAAGAGCCTTCTGATCGACGCCCTGGGACTTGCCGTGGGCGCTCGAGCCGATACGTCGCTGGTACGGCACGGGTCCGAGACGGCGCGGGTGGAGGCGCTCTTCGACCGGGTTCCGGAGCCGCTGATCTGCGTCCGGGAAGTGTCCGCGGCGGGGCGATCGACCGCTCGGATAGACGACGAGGCGGTCACCGCGGCCCGGCTCGCCGACGTCGCCGGCCGTCTGGTCGAGATCCACGGACAGCACGATCAACAGCGCCTGCTGGACGAGCGCTGGCAGCGCGAGCTGCTCGACGCCTTCGGCCGGCTGGAGCGGGAGCGCGCGGCGATGGCCGCCGCCGTCGAAGCCTGGCGAGCCAACCAGGCGGCGCTGGCCGAGCTTGCCCTCGATCCTCGCGAGCTGGCCAGGCGCCTCGAGCTTCACGAGCATCAGGCCGGCGAGATCAGCGAAGCGCGGCTAAGTGTGGGCGAGGCGGCCGAGATCGGAGCTAAGCTGGCGGCCGCCCAGCACGCCGAGACGATCGCGCGCGGCAGCGTCGAGATTTACGAGGCCCTGGCCGGGGAGGGGAGCGGTGCCCGGGAGGAGATTGCGGTGGCCGCCCAGCGGACCCGTGAGCTGGCCCGGCTGGACGAGCGCTACGGTCCGCTGGCGCAGCGGCTGACTCGGCCTGGCGGCCGAGCTCGAGGATGCCGCGGCGGAGGCCCGCGATCTGGCGGAAAGCGTCGAACACGATCCCGCGGCCCTGGCCGCGATGGAGGAGCGGCTGTCGCTGATCTACTCGCTCGAGCGCAAGTACGGCGAGAGCGAGGCGGCGGTGATCGCCTACGGCGAAGGCGCTGCGGCGGAGGCGGAGCGGCTGCGGGCGCTGGATGCTTCGCGGGAGACTCGGCAGGCGGAAGCGGCGCGGCTGCTCGTCGAGGTGGCTGCGGCGGGCAGGGAGTTGTCGAGTGGCCGTGGCGCCGCCGCGGGGCGGCTCTCGTCGGCGGTGGAGGCAGCCCTCGGCGGACTGGGATTCCAGCACACGGCCTTCTCCGTGTCGGTGGCCCGTCGGCCGGCCGGTCCCGCGGAACCGTCCGTCGAACTTGAGGAGGGACGGGTCGCGTTCGACGCCAGTGGCCTCGATGCCGTGGCCTTCCTCATCGCCCCCAACCCGGGCGAGCCGGCCCGGCCGCTGGCCCGGATCGCTTCCGGCGGAGAGCTCTCGCGCGTTGCGCTCGCCATCAAGCAGATTCTCGCCGAAGCCGACCACACCCCCACGCTCGTCTTCGACGAGATAGACACCGGGATCGGCGGCCGCAGCGCGGAACCCGTCGGCCGCTCGCTGTGGGAGCTGGCCCGAACCCATCAGGTCCTGTGCGTGACCCATCTCGGGCAGATCGCAGCCTACGCGGACGCGCAGTTTCGGATCGAGAAGCGACAGCGCGACGGGCGCACCGTGACGGTCGTCCGGCGCGTGGAGGGAGCCGATCGCGTCGACGAGCTGGCGCAGATGCTGGCCGGCGTCGAGGGCGGAGCCGCTGCCCGGGCGAGCGCCGAGGAGTTGCTGGAGCGGGCGGAGGTCTGGCGCCGTACGGCCGGGGGGCGATGACGTGGCCGGCGAGGCAGCGGCCGGCTCGGGGGCGCGGCCGGATCGCCTCAGCCGGGCGATCGACGGCTTCCTGACCTATCTGCGCGTAGAGCGCGGTCTGTCGGACGCAACGCTGCGCGCCTACCGGTCCGATCTCCTTGACTTCGCCGCGAGTCGCGGCGCGTCCGCCTCCTGGGATTCCTCCGCCGAGACGCCCATCCACTACCTCAGCGTCCTGGGCGCGCCGGGCCGGGGCGGGCGGCCGGCTCTCCGGCCCACGACCCTTCGCCGGCGGGCGGCCTCGCTGCGAGGCTTCTATCGATTCTGCTACGCGGAGGGCACGATCGGGACGGACCTGGCGGCGCGGTTCGACCTGCCTCGGCAGCCCCGCCTGTTGCCGGACGTCCTGACCGTCGACGAGGTGGATCGGCTGCTGGAGGGCAAGGGCGACGCCTCCGGGACGGGCATTCGGGACCGAGCCCTGCTGGAGCTGCTGTACGCGTCCGGCCTGCGGGTATCCGAGGCGGTCGGGCTAGACCGAGACGACATCGACCTGGACGAGGGCCTGGTGCGGGTCGTCGGCAAGGGCGATCGCGAGCGGCAGGTGCCGGTCGGCGAGGTCGCGGTCGCCTGGCTGTCCCGCTACGTGGCGGAGGTGCGGCCGGGCTGGCTCGACAAGCGGCACGGAGAAAGCAGGCACGGCGGTCCACTTTTCCTGTCCGTCCGAGGCGAGCGGCTAGACAGGCGTCGAGCCTGGGAGATGATGGTGTCCGCGGCCCGATTGGCGGGACTGAAGGAGGGAATCAGCCCCCACACGCTCCGCCATTCATTTGCGACGCACCTGCTGGAGGGCGGGGCCGACCTGCGCGTCGTTCAGGAATTGCTCGGACATGCGAGCATCAACACGACACAGCTGTACACGCATCTGACTGGCGAACGGATCAAAGACGTATATGCTCGTGCCCATCCACGGGCTTGACGAGTGGAGATGCCCGGCGGTGGACGGGCGCCGAAGGAGACGAGGATGAGCTACGCGGATTTATTGCTGGCCAGGGACGAGCAGATCGTCTATCGGGGACGGCAGCACTGGCTGGCGCCGGTGTCGGACAGCCTCAGGCCGATCGTACTCGTGCTGGTCGGGCTGCTGGTGCTGTTCGTCGAACTGAATCAGAAGTGGACCGGGATGCTCCTGCTGGTCCCGGCGGTCTTCCTGCTGGTGGGCGTTGTCTGGATCGCGGTCGTTTATTTCACCTGGCGCGCCGAGGAGTACATCATCACCTCGCGGCGCGTTCTGAAGGTCGAAGGGCTGCTTGACAAGAAGAGCGGGGACAGCTCGCTCGACAAGATCAACGACGCTGTCCTCAAGCAGGGCATCCTGGCACGCATGCTCCGCTACGGAGACCTCGAGATCCTGACGGCCAACGACGACGCGATCGATCGCTACGAGATGCTGGCGCACGTCGTGGACTTCAAGAAGGAGATGCTCAACGCGAAGAACAGGCTCGAGGACGGCTACCGCGGTCCCGGCGCTCCGGCCCCGGCCGCTGCCGCTCCGGCGGCCCGGGCGTCCAGCTCGGACGACCCCACCGCCACCCTCGCCAAGCTGGCCGATCTGCGCGACAAGGGCGCGATAACCCCGGCCGAGTACGAGCAGAAGAAGGCCGAGCTGCTCGGTCGCCTTTAGTCGCGGCCCCGTCCGGCGGACGCCGCCCTTCCGCGGCGTCCGCCCCGGTGGCCATGGGGAGAATCGAGGATCCTGTTGAATTCGGAGTACCTGTCTGAGGCGGTCATCTGGATCGCGCTGTTCCTGCTCGTCAGCGGGCCGGTCCATGAGTGCGCCCACGCGTATACGGCCTGGAAGCTGGGCGACGGCACGGCCAAGCTGTTCGGGCGCGTCAGCCTCGATCCCTTCAGGCATTTCGACCCGGTTGGCGGGACCCTCCTGATAGTGAGCGTCATGCTCGGTGCACTCGCCGGTTCGCCGATCGGATTCGGGTGGGCCAAGCCGACTCCGGTGAACCCGTACAACCTGCGGGGCCGCCACGCCGACTCCATGGTCGCGGTCGCCGGTCCGCTCTCGAACCTGGCGCTGGCCTGCATCTTCGCCGTAGGCTTTCGCATCCTGTTTGCGGACGGGATCTACCCGAACAACACTTCGGCGGCGAACATGGTGCAGCTCGTCTTCGCCACCGGCATCGAACTCAACGTCGTCCTGATGCTGTTCAACCTGCTCCCGATCGCGCCCCTGGACGGCTCGCACGTGCTGTTCGATTTCCTCGACCCGAGGACGGCGCACGATGTGCGCAACTTCATGAACCAGTACGGGCTGATGCTGCTGATCCTCGTCGTGCTGGTGGCCTGGCGGATCATCCTGCCGATCCTGGTCCCGATCGTGAACTTCCTCGCCGGCGTCCCGTTGCTGGCGTACTAGTCTTGGACCTGGGCAGGGGTTGGTGGTCCGCCCACATTCGCCGGACGTGGTCGTACGTCCATGCCCGAGTGACCGCCGGCGAGCGAGCCGAGTTGAGCGGCTGGGCGACCCCGGCACAGCTGGCCCTCTTCGACGCGATGCCCGTGGCCGACCGCCGCCATGGGCTCGACGTCGTGGCCGACCTGCGAGCGAGAGGCGCGGTCGATCCGGACCTCATGGTCGCCGGCCTGCTCCACGACTGCGGCAAGGGATCGAGCGTTCGGCTGCTCCATCGCGTGGCCTGGTCGCTCGGACAGCGCTACGGAGCCTGGATCTGGCGAGTGGCCGGGCATCTGCCCACCTTCGAGCGGGGCCTGGCCGGGATGCGCGACCACCCGACTCGCTCGGCCGCGCTGGCCGCTAGAGCCGGTTGTACGGCCAGAACCGTCGAACTGATACGTAACCAGGAGGTACCCACGGACGACGCCGGACGGCTTCTGCTCGCTGCCGACGAGGCCAACTGATGAAACCGCCGACGGCCACGCGGGACGGTTCGCGGATGAGCGGCCGCATCGGAGCGATGCCGCGGCCCGGGGCCCTGGCCCGGGTCGAGTTTCCCGCCGGGCCGGCCGAGAGCGTTACGCACGTGAGCATCGAGGCCTTCGATGGCCCGCTCGCACTTCTCCTGGCGCTGATCGAGGCGCGCCAGCTCGACGTGCTGACCGTGCCGCTCGGGAGCCTCGCCGAGGCGTACCTGGATGCTCTGGTCACGCTCGAGGGCGACCGCCTGGGCAGCGTGTCGGCATTCGTAGCCGTCGCCGCGCAGCTGATCCTGATCAAGAGTCGGGCGATCCTGCCCCGGCCGCCCAAGCTTGCGGCCGTGCCGCTGGACGACGAACCGGACCCCGAGGCCGAGCTGCGAGCCAGGCTCGTCGAGTACCGGCGATTCCGGCAAGCCGGCCTGGCTCTGGGCGAACGGCTGGACGCGCACCGCCTGTTCAGACGAGACGCCGAGGTCGCGGCCGGCGCGGGCCGAGCCGGAGCGCGGCCGCCCGAGCGGCCGCCGATGCCGGTTTCGGTTCTGACTCGAGCCCTGGACCGCATGGCGGCCGTGGTTCCGGCGGCTCCGCAGCCCGCCGAGATTGTGGCCCGCACGATCACTCTGGCCGAGCGGACGGCGGTCATCAGGGCCGCTCTGAAGGGTTCCGACACCGTGGTTCTGCAGGAGCTTCTGGGCGGCGTCCGCGATCGAGTCGTGGCGGCGGTTACGTTCCTGGCGATGCTGGAGCTGTGCAAGCGGCGTGAGATCACGCTCGAGCAGGCCGAGCCGTGGGGCCCCATAGTTGCCCGGCGAGTGGCCGATCGAGTCGAAAGCGAGACGGAGATAGACGAGAGCCTGGAGTCCTTCGCGTGAACGAGGAGATGGACATGGAGCGCGCCGAGGACCTCTCGGGGGAGGCGCCGGCACGCCGTCGCCGAGAGCGAGACGTCCGATGCCGGTGCGTCCGATGCCGGCATGCCCGCCGAGGATCGATCGCCCGGAGAGCTGACCGAGGCTCAGCTGGAGGCGCTCCTGTTCGTCGCCGAGAAGCCGCTGACGCGAGCCGAGATCGCCCAGCTCGCCGGCGTCGACCGGGAAACCGTGGACGCTCGAATCGGCGACCTGCAGGTGAGCCTCGGCGAGCGCGGCATCAGGCTCGTCGAGTCGGGTGAGCGCGTGGAGCTGGCAACGTCCCCCGACGCCGGCCCGCTGATAGCGCGATACGTAGGCGTAGACGCGCCCAAACTGTCGACGCCGTCTCTCGAGACACTTGCCATCGTGGCCTATCGCCAGCCGTGCACACGCGCCACGATCGAGCGCATCCGCGGGGTCGACTCGGACTACACGCTGCGGACGCTGCTGCACCGCCGGCTCGTGGTGGAGCTCGGCCGTTCCGAGGCGCCCGGACGGCCGATCCTGTTCGGGACCGGCTTCGACTTCCTGGAGCGATTCGGCCTGACCAGCCTCGACCAGCTGCCTCCGCTCGAGACCGGGATCGCCGCTCGGCTCTTCGCCGACGCCGAGGCGCCCGAAGAGGAACCCGCGGGGGTCGACTGATGGCGCGCGAGCGAATCCAGAAGGTGATCGCCTCTGCCGGAGTGGCCTCGCGGCGTGGCGGAGAGAACCTGGTTCGAGCCGGTAGGGTCACGGTCGACGGCCGTCTCGCGATCATCGGAGAACAGGTCGATCCCGAGATGCAGCGCGTGGAGGTCGACGGCAACCCGTTGCCGGCGGCGGTGGGCCCGCGGTCCTACTGGGCCCTGAACAAGCCGGCGGGCGTCGTCTCGACGGTCAAGGACCGGCATGCAGAGCGAACGGTGATGGAGTTCCTGCCGCCCGATGTCCGCAAGGGCAGCCGGCTGTACCCGGTCGGGCGACTGGACGAGGAGTCGGAGGGGCTCCTCCTCTTCACCGACGACGGAGCCTGGGCCGAGCTGATGCTCCATCCAAGGTACGGCGTCGAGCGTGAGTACATGGTCGGGCTCGACAGGTCCGTGACGAAGGTCCAGAAGACGGCGCTTCGAAACGGCGTGGAACTCGAGGAGGGTCTGGCGCGGTTCGATCACCTGGACGACGTGACGCCGGCGCAGGTGCGAAACCTGATGGCCATTCTCAGCCCGCCGCATCCCGAGCTGCGCTGGTATCGGGTCGTCCTGGCACAGGGCTGGAAGCGGCAGATCCGGCGCATGTTCGACTCCGTCGGAATGCCCGTCCGGCGGCTGGTTCGGGTGAGGGTTGGGACTTTCAAGCTGACCGACCTGGCGGCCGGTGAGGTTCGGCGTCTGACGCGCCACGAAGTGAGCCTGCTGGCAT
Source organism: uncultured Chloroflexia bacterium (assembly GCA_963838285.1). GTDB lineage: Bacteria > Chloroflexota > Limnocylindria > Limnocylindrales > CSP1-4 > Fen-1039. Next base: position 179,196 of record CAWIQP010000004.1, on the reverse strand, counting down.
CCTGCGCGCGGTCGAAGACGACCACTCGACCGGACAAGAACGAGAAACCGGGAGCGACGTCCGGCTCCGACCCGGGCCTGGCGGCTTCGGACTAGCCGCCCTCGGAGGATCGCCGCGTGCGTCCGGGCGTCTCAGGTTCGTGGCTCGGGCCCGGCCACGGTATCCTGCGACCCGTGACCGCCGACCATCGATCCCACGTGTCGCCCGGGGCCGCCGCCGGACCCGTGGTCGCCATCGACGGCCCCAGCTCCAGCGGCAAGAGCACCGTCGGCGCCGAGGTGGCCCGGCGACTTCGAGTCCGCTTCTGCGACACGGGGCTGCTCTACCGGGCGGTCGCCTGGCTCGCTCTCGAACGCGGAGTAGCCCCGGACGACGTCGCCCATCTCGTGCCGCTGGCATCGGAGGTGGACCTGGTGGCCGATTCGCACGGTCGCCTGCGCCACGTGGAAGCCGCCGGCCGCGACGTCACGACCGAGGTCCGGGGCGCTTCCGTGGACCGCGCCGTCTCCGACTATTCGAAGGTGCCGGAGCTTCGAGCCGCGCTCGTCTTCCGCCAGCGAGCCATGGCCGCGGAAGGCGGCATCATCATGGCCGGGCGGGACATCGGCACCGTCATCCTCCCGGATGCGGACGTGAAGATCTACCTGAGCGCGTCTCCGGAGGAGCGGGCCAGGCGGCGGGCCGCCGAACGCAGGACCACCGAAGAGAGCGAGGCCGATCGGATCCTCGACGAGCTGCGGAGGCGCGACTCGATCGACACCGGCCGCGAGACCGCGCCCCTTCGAATCGCTTCGGACGCGATCGTGATCCACACGGACGGCAACACGTTCGAGCAGACCGTCGACGCCGTCCTGCGAGCAATCCGCAGCTCGGAAGGAGGCGGTCGTGCCCGGTAGCAGGAGAAAGCTCCCGCCCTTCCCTCGGTTCACCGGCGTCGTCCTGCGGCTGGCGGCCGCATGCACGACGCGAGTGACACTCGAAGGACTGGAGAACATCCCGGAGTCCGGCCCCGTCCTCCTGGTCTGCAACCACTGCTCGAACGCGGACGGCATGCTTTTGATGGCTTTCGTCGTTCCGGCCATGGGCCGCCCGATGGGGTGGCTGGGCAAGGAGGAAGCGCTGCGCTGGCCGCTGTTCGGGTGGGGCATGCGTCAGAACGGCGTCTTCGGAGTCCGGCGCGGGGCGGGCGACCTGGAGGCGTTCAAGATGGCCAAGGCGGTCCTCGACGAAGGCCGCGTGCTCGCGATCTTCCCGGAGGGGACGCGCTCTCCCGGCGGCGCGCTTCAGGAAGTCAAGGAAGGCGCCACCGTGCTGGCCGTCCGGAGCGGCGCGCCCATCCTGCCGGTCGGCATCGTCGGTTCGCAGCGTTTCTGGCCGAAGGGCAAGCTGTTGCCTCGTCCGGGCCGGCGCATGACGGTCAGGGTGGGGAGGACGTTCACGCTGTCGATGCCGAAGGGCGGCGACCGCCACGAATCGCTTCGCCTGGCCACGGCGGAGCTGATGCGCCACGTGGCCGAGCTGCTACCGCCCGAGCAGCGGGGCGTCTACGCCGGGACGCTGGAGGCCGCGGACCGGCCGCGATCCACGCCCGTGTGATACTGAAGCGAAATGGGTAACGTTCGAGAGGTCCGGATCGCACGCCGCACCGGGTTCTGCTATGGAGTCCGCGAGGCGATCGACAAGGCCAAGGAAGCGGCCGCGGCGGGCAAGCCGACGCACACGCTCGGCCAGGTCGTCCACAACGAGGGGGTCATCGCCCAGCTCCAGGCGCAGGGCATTCGAACGGTCGACACGCTGGACGAGGTGAACGAAGGGGCGGCGGTGGTCATTCGCGCCCACGGCGTGAGGCCCGAAGTCCTGGCCCGGGCCGAGGCCCGGGACCTGGACGTGATCGACGGCACGTGCACCTGGGTGATCCAGGAGCAGCGCGAGATCACGCGTCTCGTCGAAGAGGGCTACACGATCGTGCTGCTTGGCACGCCCCGCCACCCGGAGGTCGTGGGCCTTCTCGGCTTCGCTCCGGACGCGATAGTGGTCGACGAGGAGGAGGACTGGGACCTCATCCCGCGGCGGAAGAAGATGGCCCTGCTCAGCCAGAGCACCCAGCCACCCTGGAAGTTCGAGAAGCTTGCGGCTTTCATGGTCGGCCGGTGCCACGAGCTGAAGATCGTCAACACGGTCTGCCCGGTCACGATCCGCCGCCAGGAGGACACGATCGAGGCCGCGCGAGAGGTCGATCTGATGGTCGTCGTCGGCGGACGGTCGAGCGCGAACACCAAGGAGCTGACCCGTCTGTGCGGGATCGTCGGAACCAGGGCGATCCAGATCGAGTCCGAGGAGGACCTGACCGATCCGGCGGTGTTCGCCGGCGCCGAAGTGGTGGGGGTCACGGGCGGGACTTCCACTCCCATCGAAGACCTGCGATGCGTGGCGGAGCGGATCCTCAGGGTGGCGGGCACTCGGGAGGCCGCGGCCCAGGCCGAAGGCCTTGCGACGGCGGCTCTGGCAGCTGCCGCGACTCCCGCCGGGCGTACGACGTCACTGCCTGAGATCGTGGCCGGATAGGGTTCTCCCCGGGGCTCGAATGCCTCGCGACCGCGATGGGCCATAATCCCCCGGTGACCCCACTTCCCATCGTTGCCGTGGTCGGACGTCCGAACGTCGGCAAGAGCACTCTTTTCAACCGAGTCGTCGGGCATCGCACGGCCATCGTCGAGGACCGCGCCCGCACCACCCGCGATCGTATCTACGGCGATGCCGACTGGAACGGCCGCCGCTTCATCATCGTCGACACCGGCGGCCTGGAGATCCATCCCGGCGATCCGATCGAGGAGAAGGTTCAGGAACAGGCCAGGCTGGCCATCGGCGAGGCCGACGTCATCGTCTTCGTCGTCGACTCGATTACGGGTGTGACGCCGGCCGACCTGGAGGCGTCGGACCTGCTGCGGACCGCCAGGGCGCCGGTGCTGGTCGCCGCGAACAAGTCCGACAACGACAAGCGCGAGCTGGAGGCGGCCGAGTTCTACTCCCTGGGCTGGGAGGAGACCTACCCGATCAGCGCGGCCCACGGCCGCGGAGTCGCAGACCTGCTCGACGCGATCGTTTGGGCGCTGCCGCCCGAGAGCGAGGAGGAGATCGCCCGCAAGCGCCGCGATGCGGAGGCGGACGACTGGGCCAGCGATATGGCCGCCGGGCGGCTGTCGCACGTTCTCGCGGGGGACGACGAGGCCATCGAGCTAGCCGCCGAGGGCGGCGCGGACCTGCCGCTGGCCTTCGAGGAGGAATTGCAATCCGTCTCGATCGCCCTGGTCGGGCGGCCCAACGTCGGGAAGTCCAGCCTGCTCAACTCGCTGCTCGGCGAGGACAGGGCCATCGTCAGCGCGATCCCCGGCACCACCCGCGATGCCATCGATACTCATCTGAACTGGGGTCACAGCGACATCGTCCTGATCGACACCGCCGGCATCAAGCGGCCCGGCAAAGTGGCAAGCGGGCAGGCCGCCGAGCGCTACTCGACGCTGCGCGCCCTCAAGGCCGTAGAACGTGCCGACGTCGCGGTCCTGGTCGTCGACGCCTCCGAGGGCCTCACCGCCCAGGACGCGCACGTGGCCGGCTTCGTGGCCGAGGAGGGGCGCGGCCTGGTCATCGCTCTCAACAAGTGGGATCTGCTGGCCGAGAAGACGGATCGCACCTTCGACGAGTACGTCTCGGAGATGCGTGGCGAAGTGCCGTTCCTCGACTTCGCCCCCATCGTGTCGATCAGCGCCAAGACCGGTCAGCGCGTGGGCCACGTCCTCGAGCTGGCGGTGGACGTGTGGGGCGAGCGTCGCAAGCGAGTCCCGACACCGGAACTCAACCGGGTCATCGGCGCCGCGACGCTGCGCCAGTCGCCCCCGGCCGGCAAGCTCGGCCCGCCCAAGATCTTCTACACGACGCAGGTGGCGGTGGCGCCGCCGACGTTCGTCTTCTTCGCCCGCCACGCCAACCAGGTCCACTTCAGCTATCGACGCTTCCTGGAGAACCAGATCCGTGCCGAGTTCGGCTTCGACGGAACGCCGATTCGGCTGGTCTTCCGCGAGCGGGCCAGCGGCCGGGCTGCCGGGTCGGATGGACGGGGCAGGGGAGGGAGTCGCCCTTCCGGGACGCGAACCGCAGGGTCGGGCAAGTTGGGCGGCGGTTCCGCCGCGGCCGGCAGGCAGCCGAGGAAGGGCACTAGCGGTTCGAAACGGAGCCCGAGCGGCCACCGGAATCCCCAGCACTAGCAAGCCGGCTTCCGCGAAGGATCGATGGCCACGCGGCCTCGGCCGCTGCGTTCGCGGCCTCCTGCTGACCGGCACCCCAACGAGACTGACGCACCCTCGTCAGCAAGCGGCGGTGTATCCTGTCGGTCGTCGGGGCGTGGCGCAGCCTGGTAGCGCACCTGAATGGGGTTCAGGAGGCCGAGCGTTCGAATCGCTCCGCCCCGACCATCTTCTGAAAGGTCACGGGCCTCGGAGGCGACTCCGGGGCCTTTTCGTTCGGCCGGAATCTCCCACCGATCTCCCCGGGTGCGAGCGCAGCCTGCCGGATGGTGGGTTCGCGGGCAGCCGCTTTACTGCTCGCTCATGGCCGCGGCGGGCCGGGAGTGCCGGTCTATTCGGCGGCACTCTTTCGCGACCTTCACGATGAAGCAGCGGGCGGGTCGGGAACGGCCGATCCGACCCGGGGCCCGGACGGTCGACCGAGGGTACAATCCCGAACCACCGCCGGTCCGCGGTCGCGGCCGGCGTGCTCCATTCCCCGGACGAGTGACAGATGATGCCCGAAAGCACCGAAGCGCCGGCCGGCGCCCCGATCCAGTCGGCCGAGCTGGATCCCGCGCAACTATCCGGTCTCAACGACATGAACCCGGATGCCTTCCGAGCGGCCGCTCACCTGGCGGTCGACATCATGGCCGACTACCTCGAGGGCCTCGGTGAGAGATCGGTGTACCCGGAGGTCGAGCCGGGCTCGCTGAGACCGCTCTTCGCGCAGGCGCCGCCCGAGTCGCCGGAGCCGATCGGCGAGATCCTCGCGGACTACCGGCGCCTTTTCGAGCCGAACGTCACTCACTGGCAGCACCCACGCTTCCTGGCGTACTTCGGCAGCTCCGCGTCCGGGCCGGGGATCATCGGCGAGATGCTCACCGCCGTTCTGAATTCGAACGTGATGCTGTGGCGGACGAGCCCCGCTGGGACGGAGCTCGAGCAGGTCGTCATCGACTGGATTCGCCAGGCTCTCGGCCTTCCGGCCGGCTTCGACGGTCTGATCACCGACACGGCCTCGACCTCTTCGATGCTGGCGCTGGCCGCCGCCCGCCAGGCCGCCGGCATCGACGCGGCCGCGGAAGGTCTGCCGGGGCGTCCGGACGTCCCGCAGATGCGCGTCTACGCGTCGGCCGAGGCTCACTCGTCGATCGAGAAGGCCTGCATGACCCTCGGCCTGGGCCGGTCCGGGCTGAAGAAGATCGCCACGAACGATCACTTCGAGCTGCGCCTGGACGCCCTCGAGGAGGCAATCGCCGCGGACCGCAAGGCGGGCATTCGCCCCATCGCGCTCGTGGGCACGATCGGGACGACGTCGACCACGTCTCGCGACCCGATCGCGGGAATGGCCCGGATCGCTCGTCGCGAAGGCCTGTGGCTCCACGTCGATGCCGCCTATGCCGGCGTCGTTGCCATCATTCCGGAGCTGCGCGGGTCGTTCGAGGGCTGGGAGGAAGCCGACTCGATCGTCACGAACGCCCACAAGTGGTGGTACGCGCCCGTCGACGCCTCGATCCTGCTGACCCGCAGGATGCCCGTCCTGCGCGACGCGTTCAGCCTCGTCCCCGAGTACCTGCGGACTCTCGATCGCGAGGGACCGATTCGCGACTACAACGAGTACACGCCGACTCTCGGCCGCCGTCTCAGGTCGCTCAAGCTGTGGATTCACCTGCGCTACTTCGGCCTGGAAGGTCTGCGCCGCCGCGTCTCACACAACCTGGAGATGGCCGCCCGTCTGGCCGGCTGGATCGACGCCGATCCGGACTTCCAGCGAATGGCTCCCGTGCCGTTCTCCACGGTCTGCTTCCGCTACCGGCCGGCCGATCTGGCCGGACACGAGGACGAGCCCGCCATATCGGCCCGTCTCGAGGACGTGAACACGCGGCTCATGGCGGCCATCAATCGGACCGGCGACGCGTTCCTGTCGCACACCAAGCTGAACGGCCGCTTCGCGATCCGCGTGGCCATCTCCAACCTTCGAACCCAGGACTCCGACCTCGAAACGGTCTGGGGCATCGTCCGGCGCGAGGCCGCCGCGCTGAAGACATCGGTCTGAGCGGCGGCTCGCGAGCGAGCCGGAACCGGGCCGGGGGTCCGAGGCGTTACGATGGCGACGTGAACGCCCCCCTCGCAGAACGACTTGCCGCGGTCGCTACGGCCGCGGCGACGCCGTTCGTCATCGTTGCCGTCGCGGTCCTGCTGTTGCTCAACCCGATCTGGGTCGGTTTCGATCAGGGACGCAGCGACGTCGCGGCTCTGACCGGCTACACGCCGGCGCAGGTGCAGGGGGTCACCGGAAGCATCCTGTCCGACCTAGTGTTCGGCCCGCCCAACTTCGACGTGGCCCTGCCCGGAGCCACGGCACCGGTTCTCGATGCGGGCGAGCGGAGCCACATGGCGGACGTTCGCACTGTCCTTCTGGAGCTAGGCCTGGTGGCCCTGATCGCGGCGATCCTGCTGCTGATCCTGGGGGTCGCGAGCCGCGGGCGGCGCTGGTTCTGGCGGGCCGCGGCCGCGGGCGCGCGAGTGCTGGTCGTGGGCGTGGTCGTGGTCGGCGCGGCGTTCGCCCTGTTCTTCGACCAGGCCTTCGAACTGTTCCACGAGATCTTCTTCGCGCCGGGCACCTACATGTTCGACGCGCGGACGGAGAAGCTCGTCCAGCTCTTCCCGGATCAGTTCTGGTCCGAGACGAGCGTGGCCATCGCGGTTGCCGTGCTCGCTCTGGCGGTGGGCGTAGCGGTGGGCGCGGGGCGGCTCGGCAGGGAGCCCGCGGCCGGTCCGGATAGTCCAATGCCGGCAGTGGCGCGATGAGCGGCCTGACCCTCGGGCGTGTCTTCGGCGTCGAGGTTCGAGCGCACTGGACTTGGATCCTGATCCTCGCGTTCATCGCCGTGGTCTTCGCGATGGACCTCACCGACGGCACGGCCGCCGCCTGGCCCGCGCCCCTGGCCTGGGGAGCGTCGATCGCCACGGCCGCGCTGGTGTTCGCCTCGACCACCGCTCATGAGCTGGCCCACGTCAGGGTCGCGCGGCGGAGCGAAATCGAGGTGCCTGTGGTCGTCGTTCAGCTCCTCGGCGGTTCGTACGTCGCGGAATTGAAGCCCAAGACCGCCGGCGAGGAGCTCAGAGTCGCCGCCGCCGGGTCGGCGTTGAGCCTGGCGCTGGCACTCGTGCTCGGGGCCTTCGGGTGTTTCCTCGCCTTCGGCCCGGTGAACATGGACACCGCGCCGCAGTGGCTTCAGGCGATCGAGTTCGTGACTTTCATGGTAGCGGTCTTCAACGCCTTCCTGGGCGTGGTGAATCTCGTGCCCGGGTATCCGCTCGATGGGGCCCGCATCCTGCATGCGCTGGTGTGGCAGAAGACAGGGCAGGAGCGCGTGGCGACGGCCGCGGCGATTCGAACGGGCCGCTATGTCGGGATTTCGCTGATGATCGCCGGAGCGCTTTCGCTCCTCTTCGCCGACGTCGCCACGGGCCTGTGCCTGGTCATCGCCGGCTGGCTGGTAATGGGCTCCAGCCGGCTTCTCGAGCGCAGAAGCGTGTTGCAGAGTCTTGTCGCCGGGCTGCGCGTCGGTGATGCCGAAGACGACGATCCGGCCCGCGTCCCGCCGCAGCTGACTCTGGACGTATTCGCCGCCGAGTACCTGGGCGAGCGTCTCGGCGCGGCGGCCCTGGTGGAGCGCGGCTCGGAGTTGCTCGGGCTGATCGGGACGGCCCAGATCCGCCGGATCCCGCGTCGTTCGTGGACCGAGACCAGAACCGAGCAGGCCATGGTTCCCGCCGAGAACGTGCCGACGCTCGGGGCCGAAGCGGACCTCTGGTCGGGTCTCGAAGTGCTCGAGCGAACGGGCCTGGACGCGCTTTTCGTGGCGGGAGGCGCACCCGGCACGGTCCTGATGACTCGCCACGAGGTTTCCAGGCTCGTTCACGAGAAGGCCGAGGAGAAGCAGCGTGAACTGATCGCCCTCGGTCGTGCCGGCAAGAGCCGGTTCCGAAGGCGTTGAGTTTCCGCAGGAGGCACGCTGGTCATGTCGCCGGACGGCAAGCCTGGTGAGGGCGGGGTCTTCGACGAGGGCACCCGCGCCGAGCGTCGTCGATCAAGCCACTTCGAGCGAACGAGGAGGCCGCGCATGGCCGAGTTGACGGACGTTCACGCGATCGCGCGGCGTGCGGTGGCGGAGGCGGAGGTCGGCATGGCGCAGGAGACGCTCAGCGCCATCGTCGACGGGACCACGCCAAAGGGCGACGTCTTGAGCGTGGCAGAGCTGGCCGGCGTGATGGCCGGGAAGCGGACGGCCGACTTGATCCCGCTCGCCCATGCCGCCGGCCTCACCCAGCTGGTCGTCAACGCCGCGCCGGATAGGGCCGCGGGAGCGGTCCGGATTCGGGTCGAGACCGCCGCCATCGGGCCCACGGGCGTGGAGATGGAAGCGCTGACCGCCGCGGCCGTGGCCGCGCTGACGGTCTACGACATGATCCGGGACATGGAGCCGGGCGCCGAAATCCGATCGGTCCGGCTCGTGTCGAGCGCCGCCGACGGGTTCGAGGAATGGCGGCGGCCGGCCGGGCCATCGGATGCGCCGCGGGCTCCCAGGGGCGTCCGCACAGCCGGACGGATCGCCCCGTCGGGTCTCGCGGCCGCGCCGCAGTTCAGAGCTGCGCCGCGAAAGCGAACGCCGTAGCCTTCGTCCCGCCTCGCCGAGCGAGATCCCAGCCGCTATCGTTGTCGCAACGCGCGAGGAGGCTCCCGTGGACGATTTCATAGCGCAGTCGCGTTTGTCGTTCGACTGGTCGGGGCCGAGGTAGTCGGCCGTGTCGACCGACGTGCTGCTGCCCATCGTCGCCTTCTTCGCCCTGGGCGTGCCGATACTCCTGCTGCTATGGCGAGTGTTCGTCGTCGGCGGCGAGTTGCGGCGCGAAGCCGCCCAGGGACGCGCCGCTCTCGACATCGCCCGGCGGGCCGACACGTCGCTGCGGGAGCTTTCTGCGATCGTGGACGACCTGCGGCGGCGCAAGGCCGGGCCGGAGGAGAGCGCGGCTAGTCTCGGGGCCTGCGCCGAGGCGCTCCGTCGCTATGCCGCCGAGGCCGACGTCGTCGACAGGCACGTGCCGCACATGGCGGGCGCGGGGCTGCGAGCCGAGATCGAGCGGGCCCAGCGCGCCGTCGACCTGATCGAGTTCGGCCGAGGGCTCATGGTCGACGCGGACGGGGAGCAAGTGGCCGAAGGCGAGACCTCCATCAAGCGCGGCTATCTCAACCTGCTCCACGCGCGGGATGCGATCCGAGCCCGCGCCGAGGAGATGGCCGCGGCGGCGCGGGCGCCCAGGAACGGTTCGGCCGCCAGGCGGTGATATCCTCGCCGTCAGTGACCGGCGCGTGCGCAGGAGGAACCGATTCATGCGTTGTCCGCGGTGCGGCGAACGGGAGACGCGGGTCGTGGATTCCCGCGACCTCGACGAGGCCAGCATCCGCCGGCGGCGTGAGTGCGAGACCTGCGGCGCCCGCTTCACCACCTACGAACGCATAGAGGCGCCGCGCCTGCTCGTCGTCAAGCGGGACGGCTCGCGCGAGGACTTCGACCGCGAGAAGCTGCTGTCGGGGTTCCGTAAGGCGCTGACGCGCAGGCCGCTGCCGGAGGACGCCGCGGAGCAGGCCGTGGACCAGATCGAGGCCCAGTTGCGGGCGGGCGGGGCGACGGAGGTGGACTCGTCGGAGATCGGGAAGCTGGCGATGGACAAGCTGCGCGCGCTCGATCAGATCGCCTACATCCGCTTCGCCAGCGTGTACCAGAGCTTCGAGGACATCGAGACCCTCAAGCGCGAGGTAGACAACCTCTACGCCCAGCGCGAGAGCGGGGCCACGGTCAAGTGAGCGTCCTGTCCGACCGCGACATCGCCGCCGCGCTGGCGGCGCAACGGGTCCGGGTGGATCCGTACGACGAAGACGACCTGCAGCCCTCCTCGATCGACCTGCACCTGGATCGGAGCTTCCGCGTCTTCCGGAACAACCGCTACCCGTACATAGACGTTCGATCTCCGCAGCCGGACCTGACCGAGCTCCTGACCGTGTCGGACGACGAGGCGTTCGTGCTCCACCCGGGCGAGTTCGTCCTCGGCCAGACCGTCGAGTGGGTCGAGCTGCCGGACGATCTGGTCGCCCGCCTGGAGGGCAAGTCGTCGCTCGGACGGCTCGGGCTGCTCATTCATTCCACGGCCGGCTACGTGGATCCGGGCTGGAAGGGCAAGCTGACCCTCGAGCTGTCGAACGTCGCCAAGCTGCCCATCGCGCTTGTACTTCGGCATGAAGATCGGCCAGATCAGCTTCTTCGAGATGTCCAGCCGGGTCGATCGGCCGTACGGCTCGGCGGGCCTGGGATCGAAATACCAGGGGCAATCGGAGCCGACGGCCTCGGCGTACTTCGAGGACTTCGAGCGCGGCCGCCGCGGCACGGCCGCCCGGGGCAAGCCGGAGGCGCCCGCGCGATGAACGACTCCGTTCACTGGTCGGCCGAGCTAGGCGGCGGAACGCGAATCGGTCTGATCCAGGCCGGCCGGTTCCGCTCCGACGCCGGGGCCCTGCTCGGCGTCGTTCCGCGCACGATGTGGAACGGGCTGGTCGCGGACGAGATCGACGGCGACCACCGCCTCCTGCAGGCGCTGAACTGCCTGCTTATCGAGACTCCGGCCGGCAGGGTGCTGATCGAGACCGGCATCGGCGACCGGATCGGCGACAAGGGTCGCGCGATGCGCCGCTACGAAGGCCCGTGGATCGTGCCCGCGCTCGAGGCCGCCGGATTCGCGCCGGACTCGGTCGACGCGATCGCCGTGAGCCACCTTCACTACGACCACGCCGGCGGCGTCCTTCGCGCGGACGGATCGCGCGCCTTTCCGCGTGCCAGGTTCATCGCCCAGCGCGCCGAGTGGGAAGTGGCGCTCGGCGACAACCCGCGCCTCGTGGCCAGCTACGACCAGCCGGAGCTGCGCCTCATTCGGGAGTTGGGTCTGGAGTCGGCGGCCGACGGCGAAGTCGAGATCGTTCCGGGCGTGTCGGTCATCCCGACGGGCGGCCATTCGGGCGGGCATCAGGGCGTTCTCATCCGCGGTCGCGACCGGACCGTGGCGTTCTTCGGCGACCTGTGCATGCGGCCGTGGAACGCCAACCCGAAGTGGGTCACCGCCTTCGACGACTTCCCGCTCGACTCGGTGGCCGTCAAGGTCGATCTGTTCGGGCGCGCGGTCGATGAGGACTGGACGATCGTCCTCTCGCACGAGCCGGTGCACCCAGTCGGCCGTCTCGTCCGCGACCGAGATCGCTTCAGGTTCGAGCCGATCGCCTGAGGTCGGATCTGTGGTCGATTCGCGCCGCGCCGGCGGCCACGCGGCCGAAGACCTCCGCAACGAGGTAACATCCCGACGGGCCCCCGTAGCTCAGTGGACAGAGCGCCGCCGTCCTAAGGCGGGCGTCGTCGGTTCGAGTCCGGCCGGGGGCGCCACTCCTGCACGCGTGCCCGCCCCAGGAGCACAGAGCATGACGATGCGCTTCCGAAGCGCCGCCATCACCGTGATCGCGTTCGCCGTGGCCATGGCCTATCTCGAATTGGCCGTGGTCGTCTACCTGCAACGCGCCCTGGCGATCACGCCGGACACGTTGTTCCCCCTGCGCAGCGCCGAGACGGTAGGCGATCTCGCCGGCATCGAGGTCGGCCGGGAGTTCGCGACCCTGGTGATGCTCGCCGCCCTGGGCTGCCTGATCGGACGCGGCTGGGTCGATCGGCTGGCCTGGACGGCCGTGGCGTTCGGCGTGTGGGACGTCTTCTACTACGTGTGGCTATGGGTCATGGTCGGTTGGCCGCACTCTCCGAATACCTGGGACGTCCTCTTCCTGATCCCCGTACCTTGGGCCGGGCCGGTTTGGGCGCCTGTGGCGGTTAGCGGGGGTCTGGTCGGGTTCGGGCTGGCGGCCGCCCGGCGCACGTGGATGGGGCGCGCGCCGCTGGTGAGCCCCACCCGGGTAGTCGCCGCCGTGTTCGGCGGGCTGATCGTAGCGGGCAGCTTCATGGCGAACGCGCCTTCGCTGCTCTCCGGCGAACTGCCCGGCGCCTTTCCGTGGCCGCTCTTCGTGGCCGGCATGGCCGTGGCCTCGTGGTCGGCGGCGGCGTCCCTGAGGGCAGCGCCCGCAGGGGCCGCCGGCTCGGGCGAGGGATCCGACAAGATCGGCTGACGACCTCACGGGAATCGCCCCCGCGACCGATTCCCTTCAGGGGAGCTCGGGGACCGAGAGGCTACGGTTCGTCGAGCCGGAACGCGATCCAGGAGAGACCATGCAAACCGCCATCCGCACCGATTTCAACGAGATGCTGACGCCGCTTCTGGACCTGGCCGAAACGATGCTCGAGAAGACCGGCGAGTTCCATCCCTTTGGGGCGCGGCTGGCGGCGGGCGGCCAGCTGGCCGTGATCGACGTGGCCCCGACGATGGAGGCTCCCTCGAACCCGCTGATCATCGACGCGCTCTACGCCACTTTCAGGCTGGAGGCGCGGGCCGGCACCATTCGCGCGTGCGCCGTCTGCTGGGATGCCCTGGTCCCCCGCGAAGAAGGCGGCGGTTTGATGGACGCGATCGCGATCGGGCTGGAGCACCGCGACGGAGACCCGACGATCGTCCTGTGCGGCTACGAGCGCGAGCCTACCGGCGACTTCCGATTCGAGGACCCGATCACTGCCGCCGGCAGGCCCCACGTGTTCGGGAACGTCTACCTCGCCTGAGCGATCCGGCCCGATACGTTCCGTCTCCACCGAGACGGTCGGTCCGGCTTCCCGAGGCCGGCGCTGTATCGTTGCCGGCGCGGCGCTCGCTCCCGTGACGGGAGCGGTCGCGGTTGGACGCCGTCCACGCCGCCGGGATCCGCGCGAGCGACAGGGAGGAATACCCGACCGATGATCCGGTCCCGGCCCAGGCGCTCGCGTCCGAGAGTGGGGGCCTTCGCGTATGCGGGGCTGTGCCTGGCGACGGCGGCGATCGGCTGGGTCTCCGTCATCACGATCGTGCCTGCCGTCAGGGCGAACTCTCCCACGACCTCCCCCGCGGCGGTCGTGCGCTCGGCCCCTCCAGCGCTCCTGTCGGCAGGGAGCCCGGGAACCGCGGCCTCGCCGGCGACGCCCACGACGACGCCCCTGCCGGTGCCGGCTGCCACGCCCCTGGCGTCACCGACGAAGGCGCCCTTCCAGATCGACGTGTACCGGCCGGGGACCTTCGTCTCCCAGATGAATTGCGACTACTGCATGGCCGGAGCCGTCCAGAACATGGTCAACATCATCGGTCCCGACATCGACCTCTCCACGACCCGGCAGCAGCAGATCGGGAGCCTGCTCGTGTCGCTCACGACTCGCGAGGACAGCTTCAACGGCGGGTTCGGGCCGGCCGGCTGGGCTCTCGCCATGCCGCAACTCGGAGCAGGCACGTACAAGCTCGTCATCGACCCAACCTTCGACTCGGCCATGCACGACGCGGCCCTGGCTCTGAGCCGGACCCTGCGCCCGGTAGGGCTGCTGACGTGGTGGGGTGCGCACTCCTGGGTGATGACCGGGTTCAAGGCCGATTCGGACCCGCTGTTGTTCCCGGACACCTTCCAGCTGAAGGGCGCGTTCATCGTGGACCCGTTCTATCCGAGGGTCAGCTCCATCTGGGGCCAGACGCTCGGACCGGACACCTTCCGCGACATGACCGCGATGGCCCACAACTACATCGGCTGGAAGCGGCCGGAGGGCCACTATCCCGACCGCGACGGAAAGTGGCTCCTCGTCATCCCGATCGACGGGTAGGGGAGCGGCGGGACCGGTCGGCCGATTCCGCCTCAGTCGCCGCAGATCCGGCAGCGCCCCGAGATCGTGACGTGCGACAGGTCCACGACGAAGCCGAGGTCCGCGGCCAGGGCGTCCACGATCGCGGCGCCGGTCTCGGGCCGGATCTCCCACGTCGCACCGCAGGCAACGCAGTAGAGATGTCCGTGCACCTGGTCCGGGAGGACGTGATACTCCTCGCGCCCGCCGGGGCCGTGGCCGTGCTTGACCAGCCCGAAGTCCTCGAGCACGTCCAGCGTCCGATATACGGTCGATGGCGTCGTGGTCTGGTCGCGATCGCGACATCGGGCGATCAGCTCGGTGGCGGTGACGTGGCCTTCCAGACCTCGCAGAACCTCCACGAGTGTTCGGCGCTGGGGCGTCCAGCGAAGCCCGCTGCCGCGGAGTCGCTCGGCGACTCCATCCCAGGGGCTCGCCTCCGGCGGCGTTCCGACGGGGCTCGGGGAAGGCTGTGGCACCTGACGGTCCTTCATCGGGGGTGATTGTGGCGCATCCACCAAGGCGCGTAGAATGGCCCCTAGCGCAATTGATTGCAATAGCGAACTGTATCGTCTGACGGGACGCAGGAGGAGTCGGGTGCACATTCCGGATGGGTATCTAGCACCCGCCGTTTCGCTCGCACTGGCCGTGCCCACCGTCCCTGTCTGGGCCGTGGCCACCCAGAAGGTGAAGAAGGTCCTCAACAATCGGACCGTGCCGCTCCTGGCCATCTTCTCGGCGCTGAGCTTCACGATCATGATGTTCAACGTGCCGGTTCCGGGCGGGACGACCGCCCACGCGATAGGAGGCACGCTGATCGCCGTGGTCCTGGGACCGTGGGCCGCATGCATAGCCGTCAGCACGGCTCTCATCCTTCAGGCGCTCTTCTTCGGCGACGGGGGAGTCCTGGCGATCTTCGCCAACTGCCTGAACATGGCGATCATCCTGCCGTTCGTCGGGTACGGGACGTACCGCGTTCTGGCCGTGGGCGCGCCGGTGCTGTCGACCAGACGCGCGGTGGCAGCCGGCATCGGCTCCTACGTCGGCATCACCGTGGCCGCTCTGGCGGTCGGGATCGAGCTGGGCATCGAACCGGTCCTCTTCTCACAGAACGGCCACGCTCTGTACAGCCCCTACGGCCTTTCGGAAGCCATCCCCGCCATGGTGGCCGCCCATGCCTTCGGCGCTTCCATCGTGGAGGCGCTCGTCACCGGGCTCGGAGTGGCCTACCTGCAGCGGCGGCATCCCGAGTACCTGACCAGCCTGAGTCGCATCTTCGCTCCCGACGCCGCGGCCGAGGGCACGGTTACTCAGCGGCCGCTGTGGCAGCTCGTGGCCGCGTCCGTCGGCGCCGCCGTCGTGACGCTCGCCGCGATCGGCCTGATCGAGGGCGGGGGCGATCCAGGTCGGATGTTCGGGGCCGACTGGTCGCAGGTTGACTGGCCGTCGGTAGCGACGATGCTGCTGGTCACGGCCCTGGTAGCGGTGGTGGCGATCCCGGCCGCATACCTGCTTCTTCCGCGCGGTCTCAAGCGCGTGGGCACTGCCTTCACGGCCATTGCTGTGGTCGCGCCGCTCGGGTTGATCGCGCCCGGCATCGCCTACGGCGAGGGCTCGACCGAGGACGTCAAGGCGGCCTTCGGCTACGTTCCGTCTGGTCTGCAGAGTCTTTCGGGCGTCTTCAGCGCACCTCTCGGTGGCTACGACGTTCCGCTGCCGTTCTTTTCGGGGGCGAACGCGCCGCTCTGGCACGCCGCGGTGGGTTACGAGATCTCCGGCGTCATCGGCATCCTGGCGGTCGGCGGGGTCGTGTACGGGCTGGCTCGGCTCCTGGGACGCGCATCGGATCGTGCGCCGGCGGCACAAGGGGCGCGGCCATGACCACGGCGGCCGCGGTTCGACCGGGCGACGGCCGGATCGGCTGGCTCGAGCAGACCGTCGGGGGCATAACCGCCAATATCGAACACGCCATCTTCACCGAGCAGCACGCCCGATCGACCGGCTGGCTTCAGCGGCGCGACCCGCGAGCCAAGATGATCGGCTCCCTGATCGCGATTCTCGCCGCGAGCCTGACGGCGTCCCTGGTGGGGCTGGCGCTCCTCTACGCCGCCACGCTCGCCGCGGCGCGAGCGAGTCGGGTGCCGTTCGGGTTCTTCGTCAAGCGCGTCTGGCTGGGCATTCCCTTCTTCGCCGGAATCGTGGTCGTGCCGGCGATCTTCTTCGTTCCCGGCGTCCGCGTGTTCGATCTGGCGATCGGGCCGGCGCACCTCGCGCCATCCTGGAACGGTCTGGCCGGAGCGGTCCTGTTCGTCAGCCGCGTCGGCGTGTCCGTGTCGCTGGCGGTGCTTCTGGTGGTGACCACGCCGTGGGCCGACGTCTTGAAGAGCCTTCGAGCCCTGAAGGTGCCGCAGGTCTTCGTCCTCGTGCTGTCGATGACCTACCGGTACATCTTCCTGTTCCTGCACACGGCCAACGGCATCCTGCTGGCCCGCAAGAGTCGCGTGGTGGGTCGCACCAGCGGCGCCGAGCAGCGACGCTGGATCACCGGCACCATGGGCAATCTCATGAGCCGGGCGTTCAAGATGAGCAACGACGTGTACGCGGCCATGCTGGCGCGCGGCTTCGGTGGCGAGATCAGGACGTTCGCAACCTACCGCATGCGAGCCCTCGACTGGGCCGCCCTGGCCGGCGTCTGCGCGGTCTCGGTGTGCGCGGTCATGGCCGGAAGGATCCTCCCGTGACGGACGCGGCGCTTCAGCGAGAGGTCGGCGCGGTGCCGGTCGGCCCGGGCGAGCCGATCTTCGACCTTCGCGACGTGGGCTACACGTATTCGGGTCGCCAGGTTGCCCTCGACTGCATCGACCTCCAGATCTGGCGCGGCGAGCGGGTCGTGCTGCTCGGAGCCAACGGCAGCGGCAAGTCCACGCTGCTCAAGCTCCTGGACGGGATAGTCGGGCCGACGCAGGGCAACATGCGCGCCCTTGGGCGGGACGTGGCCGCCGTGGCCGCGGGCGAGGACGGCTTCCGCTTTCACCGCGAGGTGGGGCTGGTCTTCCAGGATCCGGACATCCAGCTCTTCAGCGCCACCGTCCTCGACGACGTGGCCTTCGGCCCGCTGCAGCTGGGTCTGAGCAAGGAAGAGGTCCGGGAGCGTTGCGACGAGGCGCTGACCGCGATGGGGATCGCCCACCTGGCCGATCGGGCGCCGTTCGAGCTGTCCGGCGGCGAGAAGAAGCGGGCGGCGATCGCCTCGGTCCTGTCACTGAGGCCGGAGGTCGTGCTGCTCGACGAGCCGACCGCATCGCTCGATCCGCGCACGAAGTGGGTTCTCGTGGACCTCATCCAGCGGCTGAGCGCGGCCGGCCGGACACTCATCGTGGCCACCCACGAACTCGACATCGTGCCGCTGATCGCCGACAGGGCCGTCGTCCTCAACGAGGAAGGCCGCGTCGTCGCCGACGGTGCGCCGGCGGCCGTGCTCGCCGACCGCGACCTCCTGATCCGAGCCAACCTGATCCACGAGCACCTTCACGGGCACGGACCCGTGGCGCATTCGCACCCGCACGAAGTTGCCGACGGGCATCACCAGGGCCCGGATCTCGATGGGAACGGGGCGATTCGCGAGCCGGTGGGGGTCGGGCACGGCGCTCCCGTTGCCGACTGATCCAACCCGTTGGTCAGGCCCCGCGGCGCGGCCGGCCCCCCACAAACGAGGACTCGGACGACAACCCGGCGAGGGGCCACAATTGAGCGCTATGGAGAGCCGCCACTCCCAACTGCAGGCCGGTCTGTCGATGCTGGCCGCGCCCGGGGAAGGGGATGTCGAGACCCCGGAGGCCGCCCCGAGGCGAAGCCACGAGCTCCTGGACAGCGAAGCGGAGCGGTCGGCCCGGGAGCGGCTCTTCGACGAGGTGCTCTCCTCCGTAGAGCTGGTACTCGTGGCGGACGGGGCCGCCTTCTGGCGCGAGGAGGCCGACCACACTCTGGTTCTGACGGCAAGCCGATCGATCCCGCACGACGTGCTCGAGACGTTCGACCGGCATGCGACGACGCCGCTGCAGTCGATCATGCAGCGCTGGCCGGAGAGCCCGCTGGTGGCCGTCCCGCTCAACGACCCGACCAACCCGATCGCAGAGGAGATACGGCAGGTCACCGACCACGAGGGCATCGTCGGTCTGGCCGGCGTGCCCTGCCGGGTTCCCGGCGAGATGATGGGAATGCTGCTGGTCGTTCATCGCCGGCCGCACCCGTGGACGGTGCGCGACCTCGGCCTCGCGACCGGTCTTGCCGGGCAGCTCGCCACGGCCATGCAGAACGCCCGCCTGTACGGCTCGGTGCGGTCGCTGGCCAACCGGCTCGCCGCCATCCACGAACTGAGCCTGCGGCTCAACCAGCTGCGCGACGTGACGGCTATCGGTGAGGCGATCGTGGCCGAGGTGGGGCGGCTCGTCGACTGCGATACCGTCCGCGTCTACCGGCTCGACCACGGAGGCGTCTTCCGCCCGGTAGCCGCGTCCGGGACATTCGGCGGCGTCGAATCGCCGCCGCTCGAAACGCTTTCGGTCGGCCACGGCGACACGCTTCCCGGCTGGGTGGCCAGGCGCAACGAGCCGCTCATCATCCCCGACGCCTCGGTCGAACGCCGTTCCATCTTCAGGTCCAGCTTCGGACCGGAGTCGCTGCTGCTCGTACCCATGTCATACGGCGACGCCGTCAAGGGCGTTCTCGTGGTCTCCAAGGACGGTGTGAACAAGTACGGCCCCGACGACGAGCAAGCTCTCTCGATCTTCGGGCGGTACGCGGCGCAGGCGATCGTCAACGCGGACAACATCGCCGAGCTCGAGAGCCAGCACGCGTTGCTGGAACAGCAGGTGGCCGCGCAGAAGAGACTCCTCGACGTGAGCGAGCAACTGGTCTCCACGCTCGATCCGCGGCACGTGCTCGAGCAGATCGCCGAGACCATCGGGACGGTCGTCCACTACGACTGGCTCACCATCTATCGCTACGACGCGGCCACCGACGGGATCCAATCGGTTCTGTCTCGGGCCGGTTCGGAGGAGGGAGGCGCCGCCTCTCCGGCCCGCCAGACGCTGGACGAGGGCCTGACGAGCTGGGTCATCGGTCGCGGCGACGCCGTCTGCGCCAACGACGTCGGTGAGACTGTGCTCGCGGGCGGCCCAGACGCGGACGGAGGTCTGGTGGGGCCGAGCGGATCCGGCACCGGGCCGCACCTGCCGCGCCGGCGCTCCGGGGACGGACGCCTCTCCGAGAACATCATCGTCGTGCCACTTCGCGTCCACGGCGGCGTCGTCGGCAGCCTGAATCTCACCCGAGTCGGCGGCGTCGAGGCCCACTTTAGCGAGAACGAGTTCGAGCTGAGCAAGCTCTTCGCCGGCCAGGCCTCGATCGCCCTACAGAACGCCGAGACGCACTTCACGGTCTCGACGCGGGCCGACCTGGACGCGCTCACAGGGCTGCGGAATCACGGCACCTTCCAGCGCGATCTGGCAGGCATGATCGAGGCGGCCGAACCGTTCTCTCTCCTGATGATGGACCTCGATTCCTTCAAGGCCTTCAACGACACCTACGGACACCCGGCCGGGGACGCCCTCCTGCAGACGGTCGCGGGGGCGATCGTCAGCGCAACGCGGCAGAACGACCGGGCCTACCGGTACGGCGGGGACGAGTTCGCGCTGCTCCTGTTCGGCGCGTCGCGGAGGCACGCCGAGGACGTGGCGGGCCGGGTCCGGCGCGCGGTAGGCGAAAGCGTCCACGGCTCCTCCGTGGGCGGCCTCGGCGTTCATGTGAGCGCCTCCGTCGGCGCGGCGCACTGGCCGGCCGACGGCAGGTCTCAGGCCGGACTCGTCGAGGCGGCCGACGCGGCGCTGTATCGCGCCAAACGGCAGCGCGGGGAGAAACCGGCCGCCGCGGTCGAAGCCGAGCGGCCGAGGCCGCCGGCCGAGGCGGATCCAACGACCTGGCTGGCGGCCGCTCGCGATCTGGTGGGTGCCGTCACCGTCGCCGAGGCCGCGGCCGCCATGGTCCGCCACGCCGCCGCACACCTGGACGCGCCCGACGCGTTCGTGGCCCTGGTCGACGGCTCCCGGCCGCGCGTCAAGCCGACCATGACGATTGCCGCGGCGAGCGGGGAATTCCTCGAAACGCCGCCGTCCTTCCGTCGGGAATCGAGCCCGTGGGCAGGCGTCGTGAAGGGCGGCCGCCCCGATTTCCGAATTGACGGGGACGTCACCCGCATGGCCGCGCCGCTTCTCGTCGACGGTTCCGTGGCCGGCCTCGTAGGTGTCGTCGTCCCCGCGGACGGCTCGCCGCGGCCGAGGCATTTCGGCGAGCTGGGGCTGCTGGCGGAGCTGGGATCGGCCGCCCTGAAGCGGCTCAAGCCGCCCCTGGCCTGAGACGTGGGCCGTCCGGGCCGGATCGGGCGGTCGGACGGCGACGCCCCTATACTCCCGGCGTGTTCGAGCAATTCCGTATCCAGGTGATCGTGTGCGGACGGGAGCCGTGAGCTACTCGTTCCCGGAGGGTGCCCACGCGGACGTTGGAAGGCCCAGGTCCCGCCGCCTGTTGGTCGTCTGCGCAGCGGTGGCCCTGGCCGGGATAGTCGCGCTCGGCACAGCCTGGCGCCCGGTCCCGACGGCGGCGGCGCGAGACAGCGTGACAATTCTCGGCGCCTCGGCGGCCTCGCTCGATCCGGCGGTCCAATCCGACGCCGGAAGCGCCCAGGTCGTCTCCCAGGTCTTCGAGTCGCTCACTTCGATCGATACGTCGCTGCGGGTGCAGCCGGCCCTCGCGGCCAGCTGGCTGACTCAGGACGGCGGCAAGCAGGTCGTGTTCCACCTTAGATCCGGCCTCGAGTTCTCGGACGGCTCGCCGCTGAACGCCGCCGACGTCGTCACGAGCTGGATGCGAGTCCTGGCTCCGGCCCAGCCCAGCCAGCTCGCCTCGCTTCTCGACGACGTGGTCGGCGCACGGGCCTATCGCGAGGGCACCGGCCCTGCCTCGGCCGTCGGGCTGAAGGCGACCGACTCGATGGACGTCGAGGTGGACCTCGTCAGCCCGGAGTCCGACTTCGCGGCCATCGCCTCGAGCCCCACTCTGGCGGTCGTCCCGCCGGATATCGACTCGAAGCCGGCGATCCTGGAGCCCGGGACATTCGTCGGCAGCGGCGCATACGTCGTCTCGGCGCTGACCGACACGGAGACGACGCTTACCGCCAACTCCCACTACTGGGCCGGCAAGCCGGCCATCTCGACGGTTCACCTGCTCAGCGACATCGGAGGCAAGAGCCCGGTCTCCGAGTTTCAGGCGGGCGACCTCGACTACACCCCGGTCTCTCTGTACGACGCCTCGTGGATCGCCTACGACTCGACGCTGGGGCCGTCGCTGCGCATCGAGCCGTCGCCTTCGGTCGAGTTCTACGGCTTCGACACGAGCAAGGCGCCGTTCAACGACGTCCACGTCAGGCGGGCCTTCGAGATGGGCATCGACTGGGACCGCATTGTGAATCTGCTGAGCGACCCGCTCGAGGTTCCCGCCACCGGCATGGTTCCGGCCGGCGTGCCGAACCATAGCTCCACCGACTACGGCCCCAAGTTCGATCTCGCGACCGCGAAGTCGGAGCTGGCCGCCGCCGGCTTCCCGAACGGGGTCGGCTTCCCCAAGATCACCCTGGTCACCGGGGGCGCGTCGCTGGACGGGGCCATAATCCGGCAGCTTCACGACAACCTGGGGATCGACATCGACTACCAGATCGAGGACTGGAGCACCTACAACAGTCGCCTCCTGAGCGACCCACCGGCCATGTGGGAAATGGATTGGGTCGCCGACTATCCCGGCGCGAACGACTTCCTTGGCCTGCTGTTGGGCACGGGCAAGACCAACAACTTCGGGCGTTGGAGCTCGACCGACTTCGATGCCGCGATCTCCAAGGCGCTTTCGGCGACCGATGCGGCGTCGATGCAGCAGGCCTTCGACCAGGCGCAGGCGATCGTCCAGGATCAGGCGCCCGTGATCCCGGTCGACTACGGAGCCGGGTATTCGCTGGCGGCGAAGGGCCTGCTCGGCGCCGTGCCCAACGGGCAGGGTCTCGTTCGCTACGCCGGCCTGGCCTGGGCGTCGGGCACATGAGAGCGTTGCGGCGTTCCATCCTTCGCAGAGCGACGGCGGCCGTCCTGTGCGCCTGCTTCGGCGCGGTCGCCATGGCCGGGCCTGCTTACGGCGCTTCGGTCACGTTCGGAACGCTCAGCTGGACGTCGACCTTCGGGCAGGGGATCGTCTTCACTCAACCCGTCAGCGGGGCCGCCTTCACCGAGGCGGACGTCGTGCTCACCCTGCCCGGCGACGTGGGGCCGACCGTCGTGGCGCTCAAGCAGGCGGGAGGGTCGAGCCTGACGTACACCTTCGACACGTCCGCCGGTCAGATCCAGCCGAACACACAGGTCACGGCCTACTTCCAGGTGGTCTTCTCCGACGGAACGGTGCAACAGGGTTCGCCCGTCACCGCTACCTACACGGACGACCGGTTCCACTGGCAGACGCTGGCCGGCAAGCTCGTCACCCTGCACTGGTATTCGGGCGACGCGAGCTTCGCCCAGCAGGCCCTGACGATGGGGGAGAACGGTATCGCCAAGTCGGCGCAGTTCCTCGGCGTCACCGAGACCAAGCCGATCGACTTCTTCGTCTATGCCGACCAGCAGTCCTTCTACGACGCGCTGGGGCCGGGCACTCGGGACAACGTCGGCGGCGAGGCGAACACGACCACCCGGACCCTCTTCGCGCTGATCCCGCCCGACGGGCTCGCCTACGCCCAGACCGTGGTGCCGCACGAGTTGACGCACGTGGTCTTCGGCGACGGCACGGACAACCCGTACCACTCGCCGCCGCGCTGGCTGAACGAGGGCCTGGCGGTGTACCTGTCCGAAGGCTACGGCAGCGACAATCGCTCGCTTGTGGCGCAAGCCGCGAGCGCGAAGACCCTCATGCCGCTGTCGGCCCTCACCGGTGAGTTCCCGACGGAGACGGACCGCTTCTATCTGGCCTACGCCGAATCCGTCTCCGCGGTGGACTACTTGATCCGCACCTACGGCCAGCCCGCCATCGCGAAGCTGGTGAAGACGTACAAGACCGGCGCGTCGGATGACGAGGCCTTCAACGCCGCCTTCGGCGTCGACACCGCCGCCGTGGACAAGGCCTGGCTGGCCGCGAACGGGGTGACCGCGTCTCAGACGTTCGGACCGCAGCCTGCCCCGCCGGGGCCCGTTCCACCCGGTTGGACCTCTTCCGGTGGCGGCTCGACCGCGACCGGCCAGCCCGCTGCCGGCGCGACCGCGGCGCCCCCCGCGCCCTCGGCCGGGATCGGCCAGGGAGCAAGCGGTCGCACGGGCAGCGACAACTCGTCGGCCGGCCTTCTCGTCGCAGGTACGATCGCCGCGGTCGGCGTCCTGCTGCTGCTCATTTCCCTCGTCCTGTACGAGCGTCCGGGCGAGACACGGACGCCTTGACGGCGACTTCGCCCGCGACCTCGTCAGATCTCTGCGCGAACGGCGGCCGAGCGCCTGCCGGCGAGTGGCGCCCCGAAGCCCGCAACGCGGACGCGCGGCTCTGATAGATTGAGCGGCCGCTATGGGTTACGAGATCGCATCCCCGCAACGAAGGCCCCGGCCGTGACCGGCGGCCTGCCAGAGGTGGTCGAGTTCCGCCTGGGCGACGTCGTGCGCCTCAGGCGAGTTCATCCGTGCGGGGGCCAGGAGTGGCTCGTCGATCGCCTCGGCGCCGACATCGGGCTGCGCTGCCAGAAGTGCGCTCGCCACGTGCTGCTCGACCGCCGCAAGCTCGAGCAACGCCTGATCGGCTTCGTGCGGCGTGGCGACCTGGCCATGAGCCAGGCGGTCGCGCCCCGGGCACGCGACGCGGCCGAACAGGCCGGCGGGCCACGATGAACGTCAGCCTCTCGCCCAAACGAGTGCGCCGGCCCACCGTTCCGAGAGCCACCGGGGCGCGCAAGGCTCCGGACGACACCAGCGGCATGGCGGTCCTCCGGAACAGGCCGTTCCTGCTTCTGTGGCTGGCCCAGGTCTCGACGCAGGTCGGCGGCAACATGGTCATCTACGGCCTGACCATCATCATCACCGTCGCGTATCACTCGAGCAGCGCCGTCAGCGCACTGCTGCTGAGCTTCCTGGTCCCGGCCATCCTCTTCTCGGCCATGGCCGGCGTCTTCGTCGACCGGGTCGACAAACGGCATCTGCTGATCGTCACCAACATCCTGCGGGGCGTTGCCTTCCTGGCGATCTTCTTCAGCGGCAACAACCTGGCCATGCTCTACCTGCTGATGCTGCTGGTCTCGACGATCACGACGTTCTTCGGACCTGCCGAAGCCTCGATGATCCCGTTCCTGGTCCCCAAGGCGCAGCTGCTCGCCGCCAACGGGCTCTTCACGCTGACGATGAACGTGGCCTTCGCTCTCGGCTTTGCCCTTCTTGGGCCGTTCCTGGTCGCCCTGGCGAGCGCTCAGCTGCTGATCCTGACCGTGGCCGCGCTCTATTTCGTGGCGGCGGTCTTCTGCTGGACGCTGCCGCCCTCACCGCCTGTCGCATCGGGATCCGTCAGCGCCGGCCAGACGGTGGCCGACGCCGAACGCGCGGTCGAGACGATGGTCGGGCAGTTCGTGGAGGGCATCACCTACATCCGCGAGCACCGCAACGTCAGCTGGTCGCTGTCGTATCTCGGCGTGACGGGCGCTCTCATCGGAATACTCGGCGTGCTCGGCTCCGGCTTCGCCCAGTCGACGCTCCGCCTGGGTCCCAAGGACTTCGGCCTGGTCGTCCTGCCCCTGGGTCTCGGCGTCGTAATGGGCATCCTCGTCCTCAACTCGTACGGCCGCTATCTCCCGAGACGCCGGACCATCGAAGTGGGCCTGATCACGATGGGCATACTGCTGTCCGTCCTCGCCTGCGTCAGCCCCATCTCGGGCTTCCTCCAGGATCGCGCCGCCTCCAGCGGTCTCACCGAGGCGAGCCGCGTGGTGTCCCTGCTGTCGCTCGTCATGAGCATTGCCTTCCTCGTCGGCGGCTGCTACGCGATCGTGGCCATCTCGGCCCAGACTCAGCTCCAGGAGGAGCTGCCCGAGGACGTGCGAGGGCGCGTCTTCGGCGTCCTCAACATGCTCGTTTCGGTCGCCAGCCTGGCCCCCATCATCATCGTCGGCCCGATCGCCGACCTCCTCGGCAGGGAGGCCGTCATCTTCGCCGTCGGGATCATCGTCTGCCTGTTCGGCATGCTGAGCGTCGTCAGTCGGCGCGGCCTGACGCTCCAGGAGGCGTCGGCCCGAGTGCCGCAGACGCCCAGCGGGGCACCCGTCGATCCGATGACCGCGGCTACGTCGCCCACCGACTTCGGCGCGGCAGCTCCGGTTCCTGCGGCGCCACCCGCCAGGACCGGGCGCATCCGCTCGCCGCGACGCGGCGGCAAGCAGGCGACGGAGGACGGCGAGGTCTCCTGATGGGTGCAGAGGGGGTTCCTGCCGGCGGCCCTGTTGAGCGGGGGACGACGCCGGCGGCGTGGCGGGCCGCGTCCCTGGGGATCCTTGCCGGCGGCTTCGTGCTTGGTGTTCTGTCCGTCCAGAAGCGCCTCGCACGGGCGATTCCACTGGTCACGGCCGGAGCGGCGCTCGGCTGCGCAGTTCCGGTGGCGCTGGCGTCGCGCCGTCCGCCGATCACGCCCGAGGACGCTTCCGCGGCTCTCGCCGCTTCTGCGCGCAGGCCGACCTTCAGCGTCGTCGTGGCGGCTCGTGACGAGGCCGCCGTGCTGCGCGGACTGCTTTCCGACCTCAGCCGCCAGGATCATCGGGCGGCCGACGGGTCGCCTCTCTTCGAGTTGATCGTCGTCGACGATCGCTCGGCCGACGGAACGGCCGAGGCAGTGGAGGCCGCCGCCGATGAGTACGGCATCGCGGCCATCACACGGGTGGCGCTGCGCCGCGGCGAAGATCTTCCGGACGGGAAGGGCGCGGCCCTTACGGCGGCTCAGCCGGAGATCTGCCACGGCGACGTCGTCCTGGTGCTCGACGCCGATGCCCGGCTGGAGCCATCGTTCCTGCGACACGCGGCCGGCTACTTCGCGGCCGGCGCCAACGCGGTTACCGCGCGCCGCCGCACGCTCGACGCCGCGAGCGGGTGGCTGGCCGGAGCTCAGGACGACGAGCAAACGCTCGACGGCGAGCTGAATCGCGGCCGCTGGGCGTTGGGCGGCTGCTCCGAGTTCAGGGGCAACGGCATCATGATCCGGCGCGAGCTGCTGACCGCCGTCGGGGGCTGGCGGGCGGCGGCGCTGGCGGAGGACGTGGACCTCTCCAGCCGCGTCGCGGCCATCGCCGGGGAGCGGGTCGCTTGGGCGCTCGACGCCGCGGTCTGGGAGGAGCCTGTTCGGTCCGTCGGTGGCTTGTGGCGGCAGAGAGTGCGCTGGGCGGAGGGCGCGCTGAGGCGCGCATTCGAGCACAGCCCGTCCGTCATCGCCAGTCCCAGATTGTCCGTCCGGGCACGCCTGGACTTCGCCGTCTACGCCGCACAGCTGGCCGTTCCGCCGGTGGTGTTGGGAGCCGCGGCCGCCTCGATCGCGACCGGGCGGCGACGGAGTCTGCTGTCGATCGTCGCCGGCTATCTGGGAATCAGCGCCCTCCTGGGCTGGGACTCGCTGCGATGGGAGCGGCGCTCCGACGGCACGCCGCTCGGAATCGGCGAGCGGCTTCGCCGGACGCTCAGGGTGTCCCTGTTCAACGGGCTGTGGCTCGTCGTCGTGCCGCGGGCGCTCGCGGACATCGCCTTCAAAAGCGGTCCGGTCCGCTACGTGAAGATGGAGCATCAGGGCGCGGGCGACCCCGCGGAATCCGGCCAAGCGTGCGCATGAGGGCGGCGGCGCGACCGTCGGCCCGATCGGGCGCCCGGATAAGCCGCAGATAAGCGGCCCTCCGTAGAGTCCCGTCAGCGGTGCCGGCCGCCCGCCGGCGTACACGGAAGGGAGGGGATCCAGCAGAGTCAGCCTTTGTCTTCGACTCAAGGGCGGGGGAGCGCCACGCCCGCGCCGCCCGCCTAGCAGCCAGTCGCCCGCCGCAAGTCCAATTCAGCCCGCCTCCAAGGAGGTCTCATGAAACGAGCGGAAACCTTGCTCGTTTCCGTTCTGCTTGCGGTGTCGGCGCTCGGGGCGGCGACACAGGGCGCCTTCGCCTACACCGGCGACGTGTGGTCCAACTCGGATTCGTTCACGTCCCGGTGCCTCGGCTTCACGGACACCTACCCGCAGCAGCTGTACTCGCTCACGACAGGCCAGATGAGCGCCCTGGGCTACGGCTCGATCGCCGGAGCGTTGGGCGCCTCGTTCACCAGGTCGGCCTTCCTGAACGACGTCTTCTACGACTACGCCGTGTACGTTCACAGCCACGGAGACAACTACTGGGCCGCCTCCGGTCGGCCGAACGTGGACTCGGCCATCTTGCAGGACCCGGGCCCCACGAGGTGCTCCGACTTCTCGAAGGACGCCATCCGGTCGAGCACCATCAAGGCCACGACTCTCGGAACGCCATACAACCTCGTGATCATGTCGACCTGCAACCTGGGCTCCAGCTCGAGCACGATGCCCAACGCCTTCCAGATCGAGATGACGAAGTCGAACACGCAGCGGGAGTTCTACCTGGGCTACGCCTATCTGACGTACGACAACTCCCAGCTTCGCTTCGAGCGGGCGTTCTGGAGCTACCTGAACGGCGCCGCGAACCATCAACGGACTCTCTACCAGGCGTTCACCTACGCCGTCGGCATCGGCGGCTACTCGGCGCCGGACTCCGCCGATCCGTTCCAGCCGAACTGGTGGGGCAATCCCAACTACAACGGCACACCCGGGTGAGCGAGATGTCAATTACGAGATCCACTTCAACTGTCAGGGCAGTCCTGGCTACTGCCACGGTGGTCCTAGGCCTCGGTCTTTCGACGGGGCAGCTGACCGCCGCGAGCTTCACCGCCTCGGGCGTCGGCACCACCGGAGCCGAGGCCGCAAGGGCCGGTCAGCCGGTGGTGACGGACACGGTCCTGACCGCCGACGACAGCCCGCAGGTCTTCGCCAGGGCGGCCGCGGCTCGCGACGCCCTGGGATTCCCGGTCGGCGCGAAGCGATCCGGACGACACGTCAAGGACGGCTTTCAGAGCTCGGCCTACGACGAGGTCGCCGAGGTCGGAGCGTCGGGCCAGCCGCTTGCCGTAACCCAGTTCGACGGAGACGGTCGCCTTCTGGCGGCAGTTCGCTTCGACACTCCGCCGGGGCTCGGCGCCAAAGCTACGAGTGAGAGCGCGATGAAAGCGGCCCAGCGCGGACTGGCCGCGACGGGCCTGGCGGTCGGGGGCGGAGCGCGGATCGACGCAAACACGCTCACCGGCGGCTGGGACGTCCACTGGGACCGCGTCGAGAACGGGTACGCCGTCCGAGGCGATGAGACCCGGGTTCATGTCTGGCAGGACGGCCGAATTCAGAGCCTCGCCAGGGTCGAGCACGAGCTTGCGGCAGCGCCGGGCCGCGCGCTCGGAACGGCCGAGGCACAGCAGTCGGTCGCCCAGCAGCTCGGAGCCTGGTCCTCCGGCAACGACAGCACCTATACCGTGCAGGGAATGGACATGGAGTGGGTCGGACCCAACGCCATGTTCGACCCGACCACGGTCGCGGCCCCTCAGGCGCCGTATCGGCTGGCCTGGGTTGCCAACATCAAGCCCTCCGGTCCGGCAGCCGGCTACGTGCGGTTGATCACGCTGTACGTCGACGCCGGGGACGGGACGGTCATCGGCGGCGACATCGTCGAGTAGGGCGGGTCGCCGAAACCGAGACAAACGCCCGTGGCTGCCATAAGGCGGCCACGGGCCTTCGAGCGAAAGGGGAGGAGATGTCCAAGGCGGGAACAGCGATCAGGTTCGCGGCCGCGGCGGCTGTGGTCGCCCTTCTGGGCAGCGGCTGCGCGGCCGCCGAGACGCAAGTCCCATCTGCCCTCGACTCAACGGCGCCGAGCGCCGCCCAAGCGGTTCCCGGCACTACGGGAACGCCACCGGGTCCGCCGGCGAGTCTCCAGGCATCCAGCCCCCTCGCGGGCGGCGGGCGCTTGGTCGTTCTGGGTGACGGCGTCGACGGTGGGCTGGGTCTATGGGCTCTGGATTCGACCTTCCAATGGACCGCCCTGGGCCCCGCCCCTGACGCCGTCGCGCTGGGCCGGACCGCGGATGGCATAGCCGTGGCCACGGGCCAACAGGTGGATCTCCGGCCCCGATCGGATGTCTCGCATCCCGGTAGCCTCACTTCCCTGAAATGGCCGGGGACCGGCCCAACGTCGCCCATAGCGGCACTGGACGGCTCTCCAACCGGCAAGCTGGCGATCGTCACCGCAGACGCCCAGAGCCTTGGGTACGCCATCGCCGCCACGGATGGCAGCATAACGGCGCTCGCTCCGGCGCCGACGCAATCCTTCACGCCGCTGGTCGCCTGGCTGGACGATACTCGTCTCCTCGTTCTGGCCACGGACAACCAGCAAGTCTCGCGGCTGGCCGTGGTCGACAGCGGCGCCCACACGATCAAGCTCGCCACGGCCCTGGGCGGAATCCGCGTGTTCGGCGTGTCCGCCGACCGTCAGACGATCGCGGCCGCCACCGAAGCCGCGATCTACGCGGGGCCGCTGGTCGCGTTCACGGGCCAGACGCCGGCGCAGCCCGTCGCCACTCTCGCCGCCGGCCAGGTGGTGTGGGCCCTCGCTCCGGATGCCGACGGCTCGCGGGTCTTCGCGCTGTCGGGAACGATGGCGCCAAACGGGGAGGTCGGGGCGATTCACGAAATCGGCTACGCCCGGGCGGGCTCCGGGTGGGCGAGGGTCCTCGACACGCCGATGCCGTTCCAGCGGGCTCTCAACCAGGTCTACCTGCCATGACGAGCCGGGCCTCTTGCCGCCCCTGATCGGAGCGGCGCGCCTGTGCTACGATCCGCCCCGCTCGGGCGGTTAGCTCAGTTGGTTAGAGCGCATGCTTGACATGCATGAGGCCAGAGGTTCAAGTCCTCTACCGCCCACCATCCTGAGTCGCCGCCTGTCGGCGCAAACAATCCCATACCCAAAGCGACGAGCGGGGCACGCCGCGTCGGGACGATCTCAGAGAGCCGCCGCCACGAATGTCGTGGCTGGAAGCGACGGCGATACCGCCCGGCGAGGACACCACCCGCGAGCGACCGGCGAACCGGTCCGGGATCCGCCCGTTAGAGCGGCAAGAGCGCGTGGCGGTCGCGGACCGGGTCCGGGAGCGCCGCGAAGGCGGGTGGAACCGCGAGAGAAGCCTCTCGTCCTGTCGGACGGGAGGCTTTTGTATTTGTGCGAGAGACTGTGCCGACGGAGGCCCGGCGGCCACACGGCTACGGGAGAAGGACATGAGCGAGAACACAGCGGGGCAGGTCCCGGCAGTTCCGGCGGCCGGCGCCGAAGCCGCGGACGGCGAGGAGTACTTCGAGGCCGTCGTTAGGGGATCCGTAGAGGAGCTGCTCGACGCCGGTGCGCACACGGATCTCGACGCGATGCGCCACTCCGCCGCGCATGTCATGGCGGAAGCCGTCGTGGCTCTCTTCCCGGACGCGCAGCTCGGCATCGGGCCGTCGATCGAGGACGGCTTCTACTACGACTTCCTGCTGCCGCGCCCGCTCACGCCCGACGATCTCGCGTCGATAGAGGCGGGAATGCGCGCGTCCGTCGCCGCGGACCACCCCTTCATCCGCAAGGAAGTCCCGTTCGGCGAGGGCCGTGCCTTCTTCGACGCCCGCCGCCAGCCCTTCAAGGTCGAGATCCTCGACGACCTGGCCGCGCGCTCGAAAGAAGCCGGCACGCCGCTGCCGCCCACGTCCACCTACGAGCACGGCACGTTCATAGACCTGTGCAAGGGCCCGCACGTTGCCAGCACGGGCAAGATCGGGCCGTTCAAGCTCATGACCGTGGCCGGCGCCTACTGGCGCGGCTCCGAGAAGCGGCCGATGCTGCAGCGCATCTACGGCACTGTCTGGCCGACCCAGGAAGAGCTCGACGCGTACCTGCGCCGGCGCGAAGAAGCCAAACGCCGCGATCATCGCCGCCTCGGCGTGCAGCTCGATCTCTTCAGCTTCCACGACGTCAGCCCCGGCTCGGCCTTCTGGCACCCCAAGGGCCAGCGCCTGTGGCGAACGCTGGAAACGGCGATCCGCGAGGTCCAGGACCGGCGCGGCTACCAGGAGATCAGCACGCCGATGCTGGTCCACAAGAAGCTGTGGGAGCAGTCGGGCCACTGGGCCAACTACCAGGACAGCATGTTCGTCCTGGAGTCCGAAGGCCAGACCTTCAGCCTCAAGCCGATGAACTGCCCAGAGAGCACCTTCATCTACAAGAGCAGGCTCCGTTCCTATCGCGACCTGCCTCTCCGTTTGTCTGAGTTCGGCAGGCTGCATCGCAACGAACGCTCCGGCACTCTGTCCGGCCTGACCCGCGTCCGGCATTTCGTCCAGGACGACGCCCACATATACCTTCGCCCGGACCAGCTTCAGGACGAGATCAAAGCCCTCCTCGGAGAGGTCTACGAGGTCTACGGCTGGTTCGGTCTCGAGCCCAAGTTCACCTTCGGGACCAAGCCGGACAAGGCCCTGGGCGACCCGGCGCTGTGGGAGAAGGCGGAGAGCCAGATCAAGGCCGCCCTCGACTCGCTCGGCAAGCCCTATCGACTCAAGCCCAAGGACGGGGCGTTCTACGCACCCAAGATCGACATCCAGATCGAGGACGCGCTGGGCCGCGAATGGCAGACGGCCACGATCCAGGTCGACCTGGTCATGCTCCCGGAGCGGTTCGACTGCACCTACATCGACGAGAACGGTCAGGCGGTCCGGCCGATGACGATCCACCGAGCGATCTACGGCTCGCTCGAACGCTTCATCGGCGTCCTGGTGGAGCACTTCGCCGGAGCCTTCCCGGTCTGGTGCGCCCCGGTTCAGGCCGTCGTGATTCCGATCGCCGACCGGCACGTCGATGCCGCCAGGGAGCTGGCCGGGCTCCTGGCGGCCCGCAAGCTCCGAGTCGAGGTCGACGGCTCGGAGAACCGGATGCAGAACAAGATCAGGCTGGCCCAGGAACAGAAGGTGCCGTACATGCTCGTCCTCGGCGATCGGGAGGTCGAGGCTCGCACCGTGGCAATCCGAAATCGAGCGGGCGAGCAGGAGAACGGCGTTTCGTGGGACGCGTTCGTCGATCGGCTCGCCGAGGAGACGGCTGCCAGACGACCCTAGATCGATCTCGCCGGGCCCGCCTGGCAGCACACCGAACGACGGCCGAGACGCCCGGACGAGCGTTTGCCGCTGCCGAAACCGCTGTGCTATAGTCCCGCGGGCGACCGCCCGGCGTGGTTGTGCGCTGGGTTGGGCCGCTCGTCTGCTTTCGGGGCAACAACGGCCCGGGAGCCGGCAACCGGAACACGCCTAGAAGGGGTTCGCCATTAGCCGAGACCTGCGCATCAATCAGATGATCCGTGTCTTCGAAGTTCGGGTCGTCGACGAAGACGGTAGCCAGCTTGGTGTCATGCGAACGGCAGACGCCATGCGGCTTGCGCAGGAACGGGGGCTCGACCTGGTAGAGGTCGCACCGCTCGCCAGTCCCCCCGTGGCGCGGCTCCTCGACTTCGGTCAGTACAAGTACGAGCTGACCAAGCGTGAGAAGGAAGCCAAGCGAAAACAGCGCTCGATCACATTCAAGGAGGTTCGCCTCAAGCCGAAGATCGGAGTCGGCGACTTCGACACGAAGGTCAGGCGGGCCATCGAATTCCTGGAAGACGGGGATCGAGTCAAGATCTCGGTTCAATTCCGGGGTCGGGAGTTGACCCACCCGCAGATCGGGCGCGATTTGCTGGACAAGTTCGCGGAGCAGATCAAGGAACACGGCGTGGTCGAGAGGCCTCCGCTGCTCGAAGGCAAGTCGATGCACATCAGCGTCGCCTCGACCCACAAACCGAAGGTGCATGAACCGGCTGCGCCGGCGACGGTAAAGGCTCCCGCCCAGCCCGCCGACGGAACGAACACCGATATCGCGGCCGCGCAGGAAGCAACGAATGAGGCCAATCCGGCTCCGCCGGTGCCGCCGAGACCCGAGCCGGATGCCGGCTCGGCGTCGACTGGAGTGTGAAACCGTGCCGAAGATGAAGAGCCACAAGGGGACCGCCAAGCGGATCGGGGTCACCGGCAGTGGCAAGGCCGTCCGTGTCAAGTCCTGGCGCGGTCACCACCTCGAGCTCAAGTCCTCGCGGCGAACGCGCCGCTACGAGGGCAAGACAATCGTGACCGGCGAATCGCTCGCTCAGATCCGCCGGCTGCTGCCGTACCTGGGAGTCTGATCCTCGATGGCACGCGTCAAGCGGGGCGTAACGGCCCATCATCGCCACAAGCGCCTTCTAAACGCGGCTGAGGGCCGCACCGGCACCAACTCGCGGCTCATCAGGCGAGCCCACGAGTCGGCGCTCCATGCGCTCGCGTACGCGACGCGCGACCGCAAGCAGCGGAAGCGCCAGATGCGGGAGCTATGGATCATCCGCATCAACGCGGCTGCCCGGCAGAACGGCCTCACCTACGGGAAGCTGATCTCCAATCTCAAGACCGCGGGCATCGAGCTCGATCGCAAGATCCTGGCGGACATCGCCGTTCGCGACGCGGCGGCCTTCTCTCAGATCGTCGCAACCGCCGCCAAGGCATAGCCGCCGCAGGCTGCCGGCACGGCCGGAACAACTCGAACACCTGGCTGTGACGGAGAGGAGACGAGGACAGATCCCCCAGGGAGGGTCGGGCGCAGACTGAAAGCCCACCCGGGATCGATCTCGTCGGTTCGCTCCCGAGCCGCTCGCTGAACCCCTGGCGGACCGCGCCACGGCACCAGGCGGGCCGCCCGGCCCCCGATATCGGGCCGTGGGCCACCGAAGCGGTGGTCTTGAGAGCCCTGCACGTTTGGTCGGCGCTCGGCGGTTCGAGATCGAGGCGCCGCGAGGACGCGAGGCGAGCGCACTCAGAAGTGCGTGAGCCGAGTGACCGGAGCGGCAACGAAGAGATCGACCACCCAGCGGCGACCCGCCAGGGAAGCGGGGTGGTACCGCGAGCCCTCGACTCGTCCCCGTCCGAAAGGATGGCGGAGAGCGTCTCAGATGAGACGAACCGAGTCGGGGGTTCTAGATTCTCCGCTGTATGGATCGCGGCGGGCCGGGCCCGCGAGTCAGTGAGGAAGGACCAGCGTGGACTTCGAAAGCCTGAGCGCCGATCTGCGAGGCCTCCAGGGGCGGGCGCTGAAGGAGATCTCGGCCGCTGCGGACCCCGCGGCGCTCGAGGCGCTCCAGATCCAGTACCTTGGCAAGAAGGGCGAGCTCACGGCTGTCCTGCGCGGCATCGGCGCGCTGCCGGCGGAGGATCGGCCGCGCGTCGGCGCCGTCGCCAACGAGGTGAGCGAGGCCGTCAAGGCGGCCCTGGCACAGCGCGATGCCGAGCTGCATGCCCAGGTCCAGGCCCTTCGCCTGGCCGCGGAGAAGGTCGACGTAACCCTCCCCGGCCGACCAGTCGCCCGTGGGACGCTGCACCCGATCCCGGAAACGATCGCGGCAATCGCCGAGGTCTTCGGGCAGTTCGGCTTCGTCATCTACGAGGGACCCGAGGTAGAGGACGACCTGACCAACTTCCAGATGCTCAACATCGCCCCGGATCATCCGGCGCGCGACCTCTGGGACACGCTCTACGTCGACATCCCCGGTCATCTGCTCAGGACCCACACCAGTCCGGGCCAGATCCGCGTGATGCAGACCACGAAGCCGCCCATCCGGGCCCTGCTGCCAGGCCGCTGCTTCCGCTACGAGGCCGTCGACGCCAGCCACGGCTTCGAGTTCTTCCAGGTCGAAGGCCTGATGGTCGACGAGGGCACCTCAATGGCGGACCTCAAGGGCCTGCTGGATGAGTTCGCTCACGCCATGTTCGGGCCGCGCAAGACCCGCTTCCGGCCCGGTTACTACCCGTTCACGGAGCCGTCGGTCGCGTTCGACGTCGAGTGCGTCGTCTGCGGCGGCGTCGGGCTGCCCGGCCTGCTCGAAGTCCGGCTGGATGACCATCCTCGGTGCGGGCATGGTCCACGCGGTCGTGCTGCAGTACGGCGGCATCGACCCGGAGCGGTACCAGGGCTTCGCCTTCGGCATGGGTGTCGAGCGGATCTCGAACCTCCGCCACGCCGTCCCCGACCTGCGCTACTACCTCGAAAACGACCTGCGCTTCCTGGAGCAGTTCCGATGAGAGTTCCGCTGAGCTGGCTGCGCGAATACGTCGACATCCAGCTGACGCCCGAGCAGCTGGCCGAACGACTGACCCTTCTCGGCATGGAGGTCAAGGGCGTCGAGCAGTGGGGCGGCGACTGGCGCTCCGTGGTCGTGGGCGAGCTGCTCACGGTCGAGAAGCACCCCTACGCCGATCGGCTTCACCTCACGACAGTGAACATCGGCTCGGGTGAGCCGCTACACATAGTCTGCGGCGCCAACAACATCGCTCCCGGCCAGCGCGTTCCCGTGGCCCTGCCGGGCGCGGTGCTGCCGGGCGAGCGCCGGATCGAGCGAACCGAGAAGATGGGCATCGCTTCGGAGGGGATGCTGTGCTCCGGTGACGAGCTGCACATCACGAGCGACGCCGAAGGCATCCTGATCCTGCCCGCCGCGACGCCGCTGGGGCGCGACCTCTCGGACCTCTACGGCGACGTCGTCCTGGACGTCGACGTAAAGCCGAATCGCGGCGACGCCCTGTGTCTCATCGGCCTGGCGCGGGAAGTGGCCGCGGCAACCGGAACGAAGGTTCGCTGGCCGGAGATCGCGGTCGAGGAGAAGGGCGGCCCTGTGTCCGACCGCCTCAAGGTCGAGATCGACGAGCCGGGGCTGTGCACGCGATTCGTCGGTCGCTGGATCAGCGGCGCGAAGATCGGGCCGTCTCCCGACACGATTCAGATGCGGCTCCAGGCCGCCGGCATGCGGCCCGTGAGCAACGTCGTCGACGCGTCCAACTACGTCATGCTCGAGCTCGGGAAGCCCACCCACACGTTCGACGGCGCCGCTGTACACGACGGCACCATCATCGTCCGCCTGGCACGGCCGGGGGAGCGGCTCGAGACCCTGGACCACGTGGTCCGCGAGCTGACACCGGACACGCTGATCATCGCCGACCCAAGTGGCCCGATCGGCATCGCCGGCGTAATGGGCGGCGCCGACAGCGAGATCGCCGATTCCACGACCGAGATCGCGATCGAGTCGGCCGTCTTCGACCCGGTCAGCATCCGGCGGACGGGCCACCGCTACGCCCTTCGGTCGGAGGCGAGCCTGCGATTCGAGAAGGGCCAGGAATTCCGGCTGGCGCGGATCGGCGCCGACCGAGTTGCCCAGCTCACGCTCGCCTGGGCCGGCGGCGTGTGCGCGCGCGGTCGTGTGGACACCTCTCCGGAGGAGCCGGGGCCGGGTCGGCTGGCTTTCCGGCCGGCGCGCGTCGGCAAGCTGCTCGGCGCCGAGATCGCCAGCGCGGACCAGCGCGAGCTGCTCGGGCGCATCGGCATCGAGACGGAGACGGCCCCGGCCGGCACCCGAATCCAGGTCGCCCTGGAACCCAAGCCGCTCGTCGTCGATGCGGGTTCGGAGGAAGTGGTCGTGGCGGTCGTGCCCACGTGGCGCCGCGATCTCGAGATCGAGGCCGACGTGGCCGAGGAAGTGGCCCGCGTCCGCGGCTACGAGACCACGCCCGCGCACTTGCCCGATACCTCGATGCCGGCATATCGACCGTCGCCCGTCGCCGTCCGCGACGCCATCCGGGCGGCTCTCGCCGGAGCGGGTCTCACCGAGGTGATCACTCACGCCCTGGTGTCGCCTCAGGACGAGGCGCGTTTGCAATGGCCGGGCGACGACGGCCTGGCGATTCCGGACCCGGCCGGCGGCGTCCCCATTGCCGTCACGAACCCGCTCTCCAGCCAGCACTCGGTACTGCGGCAGCACCTCGTCGGAAGCCTGCTCAACGTCCTTGCGCTCAACGAGCGGCAGGGACGCCCGGACGTCGCGGTGTTCGAGATCGGCAAGGGCTACGGCAGGGCAGGGGAGGGCCCGCGGGAGTGGACGCGGCTGGCGATGCTCCTGAGCGGCAACTCCGCCCCGCCGGCGTGGAACCGGCCCGCTCGCCCGTACGACCTCGACGACGCCAAGGGCATCGTAGAGTACCTGTGCGACCGCCTGCACCTCCCCGTGCCGGCGTACGTGCCAGACTCCCGAGGCTTCCCGCTCCACCCGGGTCGCGCGCTCGTCGCCGAGTCCACGTCCGACACCGGGGCGGTGTGCGGCCGCGTGGCCGAGCTCCATCCGGACGCGCTCGACGCGTGGGAGCTGCGGTCCCGGCGCGTGATCGTCGCCGAGCTCGCCGTGCGCGGCCTCGACGCGGCCGCTCCCAGGCCTGTCCACGTGGAGCCGATCGGGCGCTTCCCACTGGTGGAGCGCGACCTGGCTGTCATCGTGGGCGAGGAACGGACGGCGGCCGAGGTGCAAGCCTCGATCCGCGGCCATGCCGGCGATCTGTTGCGCGACCTGGACCTCTTCGACCTGTACCGCGGCGCCCCGCTTGCCGCCGACGAGAAGAGCCTGGCCTATCGCCTGGTCTTCGGTTCCGGCGATCGCACCCTGACGGAGGGCGAGGTGGACTCGGCGATGGCCGCGGTCCGGTCGGGTCTGGCGGACGATCTGGCGGCCCGCATCAGGAGTTAGCGCTCGACCGGCCAAGGGACTCCTGCCCGCGACGCAGCGCGCCTCGGTTGCGGAACCGCCGCGTGCGGGTGCTCCGTTTGGTGCGCTACCGCATTGCTGACGTGCCTTCGGCACTGCTACCCTAGCCGAGCCTGCCGGACACGAACGCCGGCAGCCACCGCCCGGGCGGAGGTAGATCGGTGGACATCGTAGGAACCATCAGGAGCGCACCCCTGGTCGACCTGGCGCTGTTGATCGCGCTGTTCGGCTTCTTCTTCCTGGGAGTGATGCAGGGCGCGATCCGGAGGCTGCTGGGAATCGTCTCGATCCTGTTCGCCTTCCTCCTCGCCGCCAACCTGAGGGATCCCGTAGGCGACTTCCTGGCCAAGAACTGGACCCAGTTCGACCTGGGCTACAACCGGCTGCTGGCCTTCTCGATCGTCTTCGTCGTTGGCACCGCCGCCCTCTCGATAGTGATTCAGGGCTACTACAAGCGCACGGACATCTCCGCCGAGCACCCGATCGTCGACGACATCGTGGGCGGCCTCCTGGGCCTGGTTCAGGGAATCTTCCTCCTCATGCTGGCGGTGATCATCTTCAACTCCTACACGCTGCCGGCGGCGCAGTCCGGCGACCTGGCGCAGTTCCGCACCGCCCAGGATCTGATCGTTCATCAGTCGCACATCGCCGGCGGAGTGAAGGATGTCCTGGTGCCCCCGTTCGTGCATATCGTGTCCTCCCTCCTGCCGTCCGACCTGGTCTCGATCTTCCCCTGAACCGAACGCGAGAACCGGCCGGCCGGGATAGCAGCGACGGCGGCGCCTGGCGCGGTAGCCCCTTTCCACGGGCCCTTCTCGCGGCCGATACCGAAGCGGCAGCCCGGTCGCTGATCGGCGCCCGTTTGACCAGAGGGAGTGGTCCGGAGGCCACGATCGGTCGAATAGTCGAGGTGGAGGCCTACATCGGGCCGGACGACCTCGCCTCGCACGCGCGGTTCGGACGGACCACCCGCAACGCGGTCATGTTCGGACCGCCCGGAGTCGCCTACGTGTACCTTGTCTACGGCATGCATCACTGTCTGAACGTCGTCACGGAGCCCGATGGGCGGCCCGCGGCTCTCCTGATTCGCGCCGTGGAGCCCATCCGCGGCCAGGAGCGAATGCGGGCGGCGAGGCTGACGTGGGCGCGCGATCGAGCCGGCGACGACCGCCCGGCGGCCGCGGAGGCCGCTCGCCGCCGGATCGAGGCGCTACCGTCCAGTCGGCTGGCCTCCGGGCCCGGACTCGTTTGCGCCGCCTTCTCGATCGACAGGCACGACGACGGAGTCGATCTCTGCGACCGGGCCTCCGATCTCAGGCTGGAGGCAGCCGCTGAGGACGAGCCGCTTCCGATGGCCGCGGGGCCGAGGGTCGGCATCGACTACGCACCGGAGCCATGGCGCAGCCGTCCCTGGCGGTTCTTCGTGCCGGGCAATCCATCTCTTTCCACGGCCTCCTCTCCCGCCGGGCGCCGGGTGGCGTCGCAATGACAGAGCAGGCAGGGCACTCGGGAGGAACCGGGGGCTCATCGATCGCGCCGACGGGCGCCGCGGGCGTCGATCGGCGCTCGCTGGCCCTGCTGGAGTACCCCCTGGTTCGAGCCCGTCTCGCCGCCGCGACCGGATTCCCGCCCGGCCGCCGTCTGGCCGAGGCCCTCGAGCCCTCCACCGAAGCGGTCATCGTGGCTCGCGGCCTCGAGGAGACGTCGCAGACTCGGAGCTTCGTCGCGGAGCATCCCGGGGCCGGCATCGGCGGCAGCAAGGACATCGGGCCGTGGATCGAGCGAGCTGCGCGGGGCGGCCGCCTCGAACCGGCGCACTTCCTCGACATCGCCGCGACGCTGGAAGCGGCAGCTCGGCTCGGCGAGGCGCTGGCCGGAGACCGGCGACCGCTCCTGCGCGAGCTGGCTCGCGAGATCCACCCTTTGCCCAGCCTGCGCAGCGTCCTGGGGCGCAGCTTCGACCCCACCGGCGAGCTTCTGGACACCGCCTCGCCTCGACTGGGTGGATTGAGGCGCGCCGTTCGCATCGCCTACGAGCGCCTGCGCAGCCGCCTCGATCAGTTCATTCACTCCGGCGAGCTGGCCGGATCGCTGCAGGAGCCCATCGTCACTCTGCGCGGCGGCCGGTACGTGATCCCGATCCGCTCCGATGCCCGAAGCCATGTGAAGGGCATCGTCCACGACGCCTCCGGCAGCGGCCAGACTCTGTTCGTGGAGCCGCTCGTGGCCGTCGAGCTCGGCAACGCCTGGCGCGAGGCTCAGCTGGCCGAGGCGGCCGAGATCGAGCGCATCCTCGACGAACTGTCGGCCGTCGTAGCCGCCCAGGCGGGGCCGCTGCGCGAGACCCTCGAGGCGCTCGCCCGTTTCGACTTCTGGGCCGCGAAGGCTCGTCTCGCGGAGGAGATGGACGCCGTGCCGGCGGAGATCGCGAACAGGCCGGAGATCGTCCTCCTCGGCGCGCGCCACCCGGGTCTCTCCGGTCACGTAGTCCCGGTGGACATCCGACTCGGTGGCGAGTACACCGCGCTGCTGATCACCGGCCCGAATACCGGGGGGAAGACGGTGGCGCTCCGAACGCTCGGGCTGCTCAGCCTGATGCACCAGTCGGGGTTGCACATACCGGCCGACACGGGCACGAGCCTGCCGATTCTCCAGGACGTGTACGCCGACATCGGCGACGAGCAGTCCGTGGCGCAGTCGCTCTCGACCTTCAGCGGGCACATGCGCTCGATCGTCCGCATCGTCGAGACGGCAGGCCCGAACAAGCTGATCCTGCTGGACGAGCTCGGCGCCGGAACGGATCCGACCGAAGGATCGGCGCTTGCCCAGGCCCTGCTGGACCACTTCATTCGATCCGGTGCTCTCGTCGCCGCCACGACGCACTACGCCGAGCTGAAGCTCTACGCCCACACGACCGCTCGTGCCCGCAACGCCTCGGTCGAGTTCGACGTTGAGACGCTGCGTCCCACCTACAAGCTGACCATCGGCCTGCCCGGCCAGAGCCAGGCCTTCGCGATCGCGGAGCGGCTCGGCCTCCCCGGGCCCATCGTGGCCGACGCCCGCTCGCGCCTGACCGAGGAACAGCAGGCCTTCGAGGAGACGCTGGCGTCGATCAAGGCCACGCAGCTGGAGACGACCGAGGCCCTGGCCCTGGCCAGGTCCGCCGAGGAGAGAGCCAGGACCGCGCTGGTGGCGGCCGAGGACGAGCGCCGCCGGGCTCGGCGCGAGCGCGACGAGTCTGTCAGGACGGCTCGCGACGAAGCCGAGCGGATGATCGCCGAGGTCCGCACCGAGGTGCGCGGCATTCGGCGGCGACTCGAACGCGAGACGGTCACCCAGCGCAGCCTCGACGACGACCTGGAGCGTGCCAACGCCCAGCTCGAGAAGCTGCCCGCGCCGGCCGAAGAGCGCCAGCCGGCCCGCGCTCCGTCACTGCCGCCGATCGCGTGGCGCATCGGGATGCGGGCGCGCACCCGGACTGCCGGCGCGGAGGGCCGAATAGCGGCCCTCGAGAAGGGCGGCCGGCGAGCCACCCTGGAGTCCGGCGGGTTCCGCATCACGATCCCTGTAGACGACCTCGAGCTCGCGACCGGCGGCGAGACGGACGGTTCGCGGGGATCCGGCTCCGGCGCCTCGCGTGGGCTCCCGGGGCAGCGCGGCCCGGCCCCGGCCGGTTCCGCGGCGCGGCTGCAGCTGGAGCGCGCCCGAACGGTGGCTTCCTCCCTGGATCTTCGTGGAGCCAAGGTGGAGGAGGCGCTCGAGGTGCTGGACCGGTACCTGGACGACGCCTCCCTCGCCGGTCTGGAGCAGGCGACGATCATTCACGGCATGGGAACCGGCGCCCTGCGCGACGCCGTTCGAGATCACGCCGGCGCCCACCCGCTCGTGAAGTCGTGGCGGCCGGGCGGCCGAGGCGAAGGCGGCGACGGAGCTACCATCGTCAGCTTCTGATCGGGGCCGGCAGGACGGCACTCCGGGATGCGACAATCGCCGCCGAGAGCGCCGCCTTCTCGGGGGGCGCGTCTCAGTGGAGGAGTCATTGAGCCTGGCCACGGGCCCGACGGCCCGGAGAGACGTCTCGCGGGCGCTTCGGGTCGTCGACGCGACGGACTGGGAGCCGTCCGCTTGGGACGAGATCGCCGTGCGCAGTCCGATGGGCGACGCGTTCCAGTCCCACGCCTGGGGGGAGTTGAAGCGGAGTCTGGGCTGGACGCCGCTGCGGTACGTCATCGAGCGGGACGGCAGCTCCGTCGCCGCCGTCTCCATTCAGGAACGGCCCCTGCTGGGCCGCCGAGCCGGCCCCTTCCGCCGCTACCGCATCCACTACGCGCCGCGCGGCCCCGTGCTGCTCGACGCCGCGCCCGACTCGGCGGAGTCCGCGCTGGCCGGCCTTCGATCCATCGCCAGAACGCGCCATTCGGTCGCGTTCACCATCGACCCGGCATGGGAGGAGGGGAGCGTCCCGGCAGCCGCCCTTGGACGCCGCCGGCTTCCGCCTCGCGGCAAGGGACGTTCAAGTGTCACGGACGGCGATGATCGTGCCTCTGGAGCCGTCTGAGGCGGTCCAGCGCGGTCTTCTGGGCCACACCACGCTGTCGGATATCAATCGGGCCGTATCGCTGGGTGTCACGACCGAACGGATCGACCTGACCGACCCATCCGTTCGCGAGCCGGCCCTGGCCGAGTTCTACGACATCCATGCGGTCACAGGGAGACGCGAGGGCTTCATCGTCCGCGACCGCGACTACGAGCTCGAGCAGTGGCGCCGTCTCGGAGAGGCCGGCATCGCGAGCCTGTGGTTCGCGGGCCTTGCCGGCCGCGACACGGGCGCGTTGCTTCTCGCGGGCGGCAAGCGGCTCGTGTACTTCGCCGCCGGCTCCCGTGACGGTGCCGACCTGCGCCGCACCCGCGCCAACCACTTGCTGCAGTGGGAGATCGTCCGCTGGGCGGCCGAGTCCGGCTTCACCGAATACGACATGGGCGGCGTGGACACGCAATCGGCGCCGGGAGTTCCCAAGGACGAGTCGCACCCACTCTGGAACCTGTACCTGTTCAAGCACCGGTTCGGCGGCCGCCCGGTCGTGCGCGTCCGGGCCCACGAGTACTCGCCTAGCCGGCTCCTGGGCGGCGCGTGGCGGCTGGCCAGGCGGTTCCGATGAGCGACTACAAACCCGGTGCGGGGGAGCCGCCGCCGGGAGTGGACCCGCCCGAGACCGTTGAGTCGCCGCGCATGCGCGACTGGCGGCCCCGCAATCTGATTCCCGCCCGGCTGGGAGGTACCCGCGGCGCCACGGGCTCCGGGCCACGGCCGGCAGGGCCTGCCCCACAGCGAAGCCCC
Source organism: uncultured Chloroflexia bacterium (assembly GCA_963838285.1). Taxonomy (GTDB): domain Bacteria; phylum Chloroflexota; class Limnocylindria; order Limnocylindrales; family CSP1-4; genus Fen-1039. Next base: position 135,887 of record CAWIQP010000004.1, on the reverse strand, counting down.
CAGAGACGCCCGCAGGAGAACCTGGACGGCATCGTGGCCTCGCCGGTGGCCGTGGCCGGGGACGCGGTCCTGTCCGGGGAAGCGGCTACGTCCGATCTCTCCGCCACGTCGTCGGCCCGTCTCGGCGGCAGGGCGATCGCCCTCGCCGGCGTGGTCGTCGTGGCCGGAGTGGTGCTGTCACGTGTGCTCGGCTGGGCCCGGACCTCTGTGTTCGTGGCCGAGTTCGGGGTCAACAGCAGCGGCTACGACGCCTTCAACGCCGCATTCCGCATCCCCGACACCATCTTCCAGCTGGTCGCGGCCGGCGCGGTTGGCTCGGCCCTCGTTCCGGTCGCGTCCGAGCTGCTGGCCAGGGGAGAGGCGGAGCGGGCGAAACGGCTCGTGTCGACGATCGCGAATCTTATGATCCTGGCCCTCGTTCCGCTTGTCGTCATCGCCTGGATCCTGGCTCCGGCGCTGATGGATCTGATCGCCAACACTCACGGCGACGGCGCGAAGATGGCCATGGAAGTCGGGCTGACCAGGATGATGCTGCTGTCGCCCGTTCTGCTCGCCGTCGGCGCGGTGATGACGGCCGGGCTGAATTCGGTCGGCATATTCGGGATTCCCGCGCTGGCACCCAACGTCTACAACATCGGGATCATCGTTTGCACGCTGCTGCTCGTGCCGTTCCTCGGCATCTATGCCCTGGCGGTTGGCGTCGTCGTCGGCGCGGCCGGCCTCGTGGTGACCCAGGCGACGGCCGTTCGGAAGTCCGCGCTCTACGCTCCGGCGCTCGCCATCCGTGATCCGGCGGTTCACGAAACGCTCAAGCTGATGGCGCCACGGGCGCTCGGTCTGGGCGTTACGCAGATCGTCTTCCTGGTGAACACGTTCTTCGCCACGAGCATGCCAGGAAACGGGCCGCTGACCATCTACACGGTGGCCTTCACCGCCCTGCAGGTTCCCGTCGGGTTGATCGGTGTGCCGCTCGGGATCGTGCTGCTTCCGCCGCTGTCTCGGGCCGTCGCCGGCGGCGACGACGAGCGCTTCCGGCGCCTGGTGGACCAGTCGTTGCGGCTCCTTTTGTTCGTGGTCGTGCCGCTGACGGGGTTCATGATCATCCTGGCGACCCCCACGATCGCGTTCCTGTATCAGCACGGCCAGACCACCGCCGAGCAGGCGGCGTCGATCGTGCCCGTCTACCAGGTCTTCCTGGTGGGTCTCGTCGCCCACGTCCTGATCGCGCTCATGGCGCCGATCTTCTACGCCGGCAAGGACACTCGGACGCCTGTCAGCGCGGCGATCGTCGCCGTTGGCATCGACGTGGTCGCGGCGATCGTCCTCTTCCCGTTACTGCACCTCGAAGGCCTGGCCCTCGCCATCAGCCTGGGGGCATGGGCGGAGGTGCTGCTGCTGGTGGCCCTGATGGAGAGGCGGATCGGGTTCGACCTGCGTCCGATCGCCAGGCACGCAATCGCCTTCGCCGCGGGGGCATGCGTGGCCTCGGCCGCGGTTCTACTGGTTCAGAGATACGTCGAGCGGTCGATCGCCGGCCCGTCCTCGCTCGTCGGGCAGGTCACCGAGATGGCGGCGGCCGGTCTCGTCGGCGTGGCCGTGTACGTGGCCTGGGCTGCCGTGTTCCGTCTGCCCGAGTTGCGGGCCGCCTTCGACCTGGCCCGTACGCTCCTGCGCCGGAACGATCCGGAGAGGAACGGGGCGGCCGAGGACTAGAGGGAAGCGATCCCCGTCAACCGGCGCGCGGCCGCCGGCCGGAACGACCCGAGCGTCCGAGCTTCAAACGCCGGAACAGCCAGGCTGGAAGCGGCAGCAGCGGCAGGGCCTGCGGAGCCTGTACGGGCGTCTCGAGCGGGGTCGGCGAGGCCGTCGGCGGAACCGTGGGAGCCTGCGTAGCGGCGGCGGTGGGAACTGCGGTCGGAACGGGTGTGGGCTGCAGCGTGGGTTCCGGAGTAGGCGTGGGTTCCGGCGTCGGCGTGGCGCTGGGCAATGGCGGCGGCGAACCGGTGTTGGAGGTGCAGGACGTCGTCGGCGGGAACGGCGCTCCCCACGTCTGCCCGAACGGGGTCCAGAAGCCGATCTCGTAGAAGTACATGGTGGCCCCGTTGTTGGGCCCACCTCGCTTCCCGACGCCCTGTTGCGCCCTCGCTATCCAGATCTGGTCGTACTTCTGCCAGGTCGGGTTGTTGGAATCCACCTGGCTGAGGTCGAGGTATCCCTTCGTGTCCTTCACGCCCGGGCAGTCGTACGTCCAGAGTGTGTTGCTGACCGTATCGACGTCGACCGGCACCTTGGTGTTGTCGACCTGGGTCGGGACGGTCCCGTTCACGAAGACTTCGCGAACGGTCTGAGTGGTGTATGGACCGGGAAGCATGCCGCTGTTGGCGTCGACGGTGGCCCAGGTGACGCCGTCCGGCTGCTTGAAGTCCGTGACTGGCGTACCGGCCGTGGCGTCCTGCATGAAGGCGTGCCAGATCGGCGCGGCCATCTCGAGCGACATCACGCTGTGGCCCGGAGCGTTGTCGCTGTTGCCGGCCCAGACGCCGGCGACGATGGCCGGCGCGTTCGGGTCGGCCGGAGGCGCGACGTAGCCCAGGGCGAACAGATCCTGGGTCTGATCGCTGGTGCCCGTCTTGAGAGTCGCGGGCCGCCGCGTGCTGCCCGACATGATCTTGTACTGGCTCCACCAGTTGTTCTGCGCGGGATCGGTGTTGCCGGCCAGGATGTTGGTCATCACATAGGTCGCGGCAGGGGTAGAGGGGTGAGTGACCGTCGCGACGGGGAGCGGGGTCACCGGGTTGCCCTTGTCGTCGGCGACCGAGAGAATCATGTTGCGCTGGACCAGCGTCCCGCCGTCCGCGATCGCGCCGTAGGCCGAGGTCAGGTCCGCCGGATGGACCTCGACCGTTCCGATGCCGATTGACACGCCTGGGTTGCTGCCCGCCGGGAACTGCAGCCCGAAGTCCTCGGCTCGCTGCATCACGTGGGAAACGCCGTTTATGGCGGCGGCCTTCACGGCCGGGATGTTCAGCGAGTACTGCAGCGCTTCGCGCAGCCGGACCGGGCCGCGCTCGTAGCCGTCGGCGTCGTGAGGCGTGTACCCGCCGCCGAAGTCCGTGGCCACGTCCATGAACATGCTGGCCGCGGTCATCGAGCCGTCCTGGATCCCAATCAGGTAGTTGATCGGCTTGAACGACGAGCCCGGCTGCCGGCCGTTGCCCGAGGAGAGGACGTCGTACTGGGGGTCGAAGTAGTCCTGGCCGGTCTTGCTGGGATCCTTGACCGGATTCTCGTAGAAGCCGGCGCTGCCCGCGTATGCCAAGACCTGCCCGGTCCGGTAGTCCAGGGCTATGAGCGCGGCGTTGTGGATGTTCCCGTTGCGCAGGCCGACGCTGCTCGTGGAGCTCGGACCGATGATGCGGGTGTAGTCGTAGTTGTCGGTCTTGGGCGTGATCCCAAGGGCGGCGAGGTACGCGATGTCGGCCGCTGCCGTCCCCTGGTTCGGCCCGAAGACGTAGGCCTTGAGCCACTTCTCGGCCGACTTCTGCATGTTGTCGTCGAGCGTGGTGATGACCTTGTAGCCGCCCGTGTCCACCTTGGGGCAATCGGCCGGGTCCGTGCCCTGGCCGCACAGGAGGTCGGCCAGCTGCTGGCGCACCAGGAGGTCGAACTGCGGGGCGATCATCTCCGCCTGTTGGGCCGGGTGCAGCACGACCTGCTCCGACTCGGCGGCGAGGATGTCCGCGTCGTCGTACTTGCCCCTCAGCAGCCCCTCCGCGTTGTTGCGCCGCATGTCCTCGAGGATCGCGTCGCGGCGCTCGACGATCGGCGAGTCGGCGGGCACGATCCAGGTGCCGTCGTCGAGCTGCTGGGCGTTGGCGACCAGGTCGTACGTCGAGGGCGCCTGCAGGATGCCGGCCAGGATGGCGGCCTGGGCGATCGTGAGCTTGCTGAGGTCGCTGACCCCGAAGTAGTCGTAGGCGGCCGCGGCTATGCCGTAGCTCTGATCGCCATAGAAGTTGAGATTCAGGTAGTCGGTGATGATCACCTGCTTGCCGGCGTCGCCTGGGAATTCCTGGGTCAACCGCACCGACTGGATGATCTCCTTGATCTTGCGGTCGAACGTGCTGGTCGTGTCGGGCAGCAGCCCCGGCGCCGTGCGCATCAGCTGCTGCGTGATCGTCGAGGCGCCGCGCGCGTGGCCGGAGAGGGCGTCCCGCACCGCCGAGAGAATCGCCGCCGGGTCGAAGCCGGTGTTCGTCCAGAAGGTCTTGTCTTCGGTGCTGGTCGTGGTGTCGAGCACCACGTTCGGGATGTCGGCGAACTGGAGAACGCGGCGATTCTCCGATCCGAACGCCGCCAGCTCGACCGTGCCCGTTCGATCGTACAGAACCGTCTGCTGGTTGAAGTCGAGCTGGTCGAGGACCTGCTTCGGATCGGGGAGGTCCTTGCTGTACGCCGAGTACACCTCGACGGCGCCGCCGAAGGCGACCAGGCTGAGGACGAAGAACGTCCCGAGCAGGAAGAGCGGCAGGATCACGGCGATGCGCCCACCGGCGCCGCCGCCCGGGCGACGCGCGCCTGAGTGGTTGCGGCGACGGCGTTCGCGTCGGGCGATGCTGGTCTGCATGGCGGCTCGCAAGATAGCATAGGCTGAGAGGCGGACATTCCAGCCGCCCGCCCGCCGGCGCTTCGGACGGGCAGGCGCCTCATCGCGTGACGACAAGGAGCGGATTGCGGCAATGACGCTGGCAGGCAAGACCGATGGGCTCGACGGCTCGACCACCGCACCCGGACTGCCCGGGCTGCTCGACGAGCTGCGCTGGAGGGGCATGCTCCATCAGCACAGCCGGGGCCTTGCGGAGCGTCTCGCCACGGGCAAACCGATCAAGGGCTACAACGGCTTCGATCCGACGGGGCCGTCGCTCCACATCGGGCACCTCGTCCCGATCTTCGGCCTGATCCACCTGCAGCGAGCCGGCGGCACGCCCATCGTGGTGGTCGGCGGCGGCACGGCCATGATCGGCGACCCGTCGGGGCGCTCGGCCGAGCGCCTGCTGCTGAGTCGACCGACGGTCGAGGAGAACGTGGTCGGGATCCAGGGCCAGCTGACCCGGTTCCTCGACTTCGACGGACCCAGCGGCGCGGAGGTCGTGGACAACTACGAGTGGCTGAGCTCGTACTCGCTGCTGCGCTTCCTGCGGGACATCGGCAAGCACCTGACCGTGCCGTACATGCTGGCCAAGGATTCGGTCCAGATCCGCCTCGAGGCCGGCCTGAGCTTCACCGAGTTCAGCTACATGCTGCTGCAGGCGGCCGACTTCCTTCACCTGTACCGGGCCGGCGGTGTCGAACTGCAGATGGGCGGGGCGGACCAGTTCGGGAACATGACTGCGGGCCTGGAGCTGATCCGCAAGGAGTTCGGCGCGGGCGACGGGCAGGACCTCGCCTTCGCCCTGAGCTACCCGTTGCTCACCAACGAGAGCGGCGCCAAGTTCGGCAAGACTGCGGTTGGCACGAGCGTCTGGCTCGACCCGGCCCGGACGAGCCCGTTCCACTTCTACCAGTACTGGTTCGACGCCGACGACCGCGACGTCGGCAGGTACCTGCGCACGTTCACCCTGTTCGACCGCGCGAAGATCGAAGACCTGGAAGCACGGCAGGCGGCGCATCCCGAGGCTCGCGAGGCCCAAAAGGCCGTGGGATACGACCTGACGGCGCGCGTCCACGGCGAGGACGAGGCGAAGAAGGCCGTCCGTGTGAGCGAGGCCGCTTTCTCGAAGGAGCCGATCCGCGACCCGGAAGTGTTGGAGATCCTCTTCTCGGAAGTCGACCACTTCGAGTTCACGGCCGAGGACCTCGCCGGAGGCGCCCTGAGCGTCGCGATCGCCAGCGGCCTGTACTCGTCGAACGGAGAGGCCCGCCGGGCCATTGCCCAGGGCGGCCTGTCGATCGGCGACGAACGCATCAAGGCTCCGGACGACAAGGTGCCAGCGCCGATCGGAGGGCGCTTCCTGGTGCTGAGGGCCGGCAAGAAGAGCCTGAGCGTCGGGCGGCTGAAGAGCTGATCTCCGGCAGGGAACGGCCGCTGAGTGTTCGGCAGCGGCTGCCGAGGGATCGCGGTCTACGGCCTGTGGCGCTCGCGGAGTCGGGCAACTACGAGGGACGGCGGCAGGGACCGCTCGCGAAGCAGCACGAGCGTGTGATACAGCAGATCGGCGACCTCGCCCGCCAGGGCATCGCGCGTGGCGGCCCGCGATTCGGCCGGAGCCACGGCGTCGTCCTTGGCGGCCATGAGAACCTCGGTGGCCTCTTCGGCGACCTTGCGGGCCGGCGCGTCCACGCCGCCGGCCAGCAGCCGGGCCGTGTAGGAGACGGACGGGTCGGCATCGGCACGGGCTTCGATCGTGGCCCAGAGCGTCTCCAGCCACTCGAAACCCTGTGGGGGAGTGGCCGACACCGTCGTCGCGGTCCCGGCCGGGACGCCCTCGCCGTCGAAGCAGCTGCGGGTGTTCCGGTGGCACGTCGGGCCGGTCGGGACGACCTGGAAAAGCAGCGCGTCGCCGTCGCAATCGGCCTCGATACCCACCAGACGCAGCACGTTGCCGCTCGTCTCGCCCTTGCGCCACAGCCGGTCGCGAGAGCGGGAGTGGAAGTGGACCATGCCCGTCGCCAGAGTTGCCGCGAGCGCCTCCGCGTCCACGTACGCGACCATGAGCACACGGCCGTCGGCCGCGTCCTGAACGACACCCGGCACGAGGCCGCTCGGCCCCCAGGCAGGCTCATCCCGCAGCGAAAGCCCGCCGGTCATGCCGCCGGCCTGTCGATCGTGCGGACCGGCAATCCGGCCGCGGCCATTGCCGCCTTGACGTCGGCGATCGAGTACATCCGGCGGTGGAAGATCGACGCGGCGAGGATCGCGTCGGCCTTGCCGTCGCGGACCGCCGTCACGAAATCGTCCGGACCGGAGGCGCCGCCCGAGGCGATGACCGGCACGCGCACCCGGCCCGCGATGGCGGCGAGGAGGTCGGTGTCGAAGCCGCTTCGGGTGCCGTCGCGATCCATCGAAGTCACCAGCAGCTCTCCGGCTCCAAGCTCCACCGCGCGAGTCGCCCACGCCACCGCGTCCAGCTCCGTCTGGCGGCGTCCGCCGTGGGTGACGACTTCCCAGCGCTGCCCGCCGCCATCAGTCGCCGGCAGGCGCCGGGCGTCGATGGCGCACACGACGGCCTGGCTGCCGAAGCGCTCGGCACAGGCGCTCAGGAGAGACGGCGTCGCAACCGCCGCGGTGTTGAACGAGACCTTGTCCGCGCCGGCTCGCAGGACATCGCGCATCTCATCCACCGTCCGCACGCCGCCGCCGACGGTCAGCGGCACGAAGGCGCGCGCGGCCGTCCGCCGCACGACCGCGAGCATCGTCCCGCGGCGTTCGTGGGCGGCGGTGATGTCGAGGAAGACGATTTCGTCGGCGCCCTCCCTGGCATACCGTTCCGCCAGCTCCGCAGGATCGCCCTCGTCGGTCAAGTTGAGGAACCTGGTGCCCTTGACGACGCGACCCTTGTCGACGTCGAGGCAGGGGATGACCCGTCGGGCGAGCATCACGCCACCTGCGCGGAGCGGGCGAACTCCGGGCCATCCGACGCGGCCTGGCCCACCGCCCCGTCCAACGGCTGCCCCTCGACCGATGCCGACGCCAGACGGACGAAGTTGGCAAGCACCTGCAGGCCCGCGTCGGAGGACTTCTCGGGGTGGAACTGGACCCCGAACAGCGAGCCCCGAGCGACCGCGCTTACGAAAGGACGGCCGTGCGTCGTGATCGCGAGCACTACGCCATCCTCCGCCGGGGCGGGGGCGTACGAGTGGACGAAGTAGAAGCAGGTTCCATCGGCAATACCGTCGAACAGCGGGTGCCGCCTGACCACGTTCACCGAGTTCCAGCCGATGTGCGGCAGCGTCGGCGCGTCGGCCAGGCCGACGGTTCGGCCGGGAAGCAGGCCAAGCGTCTCGACGTCCCCCTCGTCGGATGCGTCGAACAGGAGCTGGAAGCCCAGGCAGATGCCCAGGAAGGGCTTGTCGGCGCGGACCCAGTCGCGAACCGGCTCCAGGAGGCCTCGATCTCGAAGATGGTCCATGGCCGATCTCGCGGCACCGACGCCGGGCACGACCAGTGCGTCCGCGCGAGCCATCGCGGCCGGGTCGGCGACAGCCGCCGCCTCGGCCCCCACGGCGGACAGCGCCCTGGTGATGCTGACCATGTTCGCGGCGCCGTAGTCGAGGACCGCGACTCTCAGGGCGCCACTCATCCGAGAGCGCCCTTGGTGGACGCGGGCCCGCGACGGCGCGGATCCACCGCCACGGCGACGCACAGCGCCCGCCCGAGGGCCTTGAACGCCGCCTCGGCCAGATGATGGTCGTTGCGGCCTCGGCCCTTGACGTTGAGGGTGACGCCGCCGCCGCGCGCGAACGACTCCAGAACGTGTTCGATCAGCTGCAGGGGCAGCCGGCCGGCGCGCTTGCCCCGGAACGGCAGGTCGACCACCGCATAGGGGCGGCCTCCCACGTCGACGACGGCAGTAGCCACCGACTCGTCCATGGGCACGGCGGCATCGCCGAAGCGCGCGATACCGGATCGGTCGCCGAGAGCCTCCGCGAGCGCCGCACCCAGCACCAGGGCGACGTCCTCGACGGTGTGGTGCTCGTCGACGGCCAGGTCGCCGCTTGCCTCGACCTCCAGGTCGAAGAGGGCGTGATGAGCCATCGAATTGAGCAGGTGATCGAAGAAGCCCACGCCGGTGTCGATGCCTGTTTCGCCGGTGCCGTCGAGCCTGAGCGTGACCGTGATCTGGGTCTCGCGAGTGGAGCGGGTCAGGGTCGCCCAACGCTCACCAGAAGCCACGACCGTGCCGATCTGGTTGCTCATGCGGGAATCCCCCTGGCTGCGTCGATGAGTCGGTCGTTCTCCGTCGCCGACCGGACGGTCAGACGGAGGCAATCGGCGAACGGGTGGCGCGGATCGAACGTGCGCGGGACCAGGCCCCGCCGAAGAAGCGCCTCGGCGGCTCCATCGGCCGCGGCGGTCGAGCTGAATCGCACGAGGATGAAGTTGGCCTGCGACGGATACGGCCGCCAGCCCAGGCCGCAGAGGTCCTTCTCCAAGCGGGCACGCTGCTCGGCGATGCGAGCAACGTTGGCGGCGGCGAGCTCGGGGCGCCGCAGGGAAGCCGTGGCGAGCGCGGCCGACACGGATCCCACCGAGGCCGGAGCCCGATAGGAGAGGATCGGGGCCAGCGTGCCCGGACGGGCTACCGCGAACCCCACCCTGGCACCCGCGAGCGCGTGAGCCTTGCTCAGCGTGCGCACCACGACCAGCTTCGGGTAGTCGAGCCGAAGCGCCAGGACCGTCCGCCCGACGAACTCGGCGTAGGCCTCGTCCATGGCGACGACGGGCGCGTCACGGCCGTCCCGCAGCGCGTCCGCCTCGATATCGGCCAGCAGCTGTCCGATCCGCTCGGGAGGCTCGAAAGCGCCCGTCGGGTTGTTCGGCTCGCAGAGCCACACCAGCTGGGCCGTTCGCGCGGCCGCGGCCATGGCCGGAATGTCGAGCCCGAAGCGCTCGTCGGCGCTCAGACGCGGCACGGAGACGACTCTCGCGCCGCGCTGCTCCGACACGATCCGGTACATCGCATACGTGGGCGTCGCGACAACGGCGACCGAACCTTCGCGCAGCGACGCCCGGGCAATCAGGTCGAGAGCCTCGTCGGCGCCGGCGGTCGGGAGAAGCTCGTCCGGAGCGACTTCATAAGCATCGGCGGCCGCCGCGACCAGCGCCGCGTAGTCGCTGGGCGGGTACTCGCACAGCGGCGGGTCGAACGACCCGACGAGAACGTCGCTCAGGTCCGGCGGGAGCGGAGAGGTGTTGACGTCGAACCGCACGATCGACTCGCGCGGCAGGCGGTACTTGGCCGCCAGGGAATCCGTGGTCGGCTCCCAGACGTAGGTCGGCAGGGATTGTGAGGTGGCGCTCATTCACCGGCCTCCGCGCCGTCGCCGCCCTCGAAACGCAGCTCCACGGCCCGCTTGTGGGCCATCAGGCCCTCGGCTTCGGAGATCGCCTCGACGGCTTCCCGGATGGCGCTCAGGCCGCCGCGAGTGATCCGCTGGACCTGGACGAACTTGCCGTAGCTCTCGGTCGACAGGGCGCCGCAGGACCGCGCCAGGCCCCCGGTCGGAAGGACGTGGTTGGCGCCCGAGGCGTAGTCGCCGGCCGACTCCGGCGCGTACGGCCCGACGAACAGCGACCCGGCGTTCCGCAGTCTCGCCACGGCCTCCTCCACGTCGCTCACGACCACCGAGAGGTGCTCGGGGGCGTAGGCGTTCACGAAGTCCAGCGCGGCGCCCCGGTCCGGCGCAAGGACGAGCAGGGCACCCGCGGCGAGCGATCGCTCCAGGATGGCCCGACGCTCGGCCGTCGCAAGCTGCCTGCCCAGCTCCACTTCCACGGAGGCGGCCAAGTCGGCGTCCCACGTGACGAGGAGGGCAGGGGAGTCCGGACCGTGCTCGGCCTGCGAGAGCAGGTCGGAGGCCACGTGGGCGGGATCGGCGGTGCCGTCGGCGACGACCATCACCTCCGACGGCCCTGCCGGCAGATCGATTCCGACCTCGCCGAAGACCTCCAGCTTGGCCGCGGTGACCCAGGCGTTACCCGGTCCGACGATGCGGTCGACCGGAGCGATGCCAGCCTCCGGCAGCCCGTAGGCCATCGCTCCGACGGCCTGCGCCCCGCCCGCGACGATGAAGGCGTCCACGCCGACGAGCCCGGCCGCCCCCAGCAGCGTGCCGTTCAGTCCACCGTGAGCGTCGGCCGGGGAGGCTACGACCACCGTCCCCACGCCGGCGACCTTGGCCGGGACTACGCCCATCAGCAAGGAGCTGGGATACGCGGCCGAGCCGCCCGGCGCATACACGCCCGCCCGGGAAAGCGGAACCCAGCGCCGCTCGATCTCGACGCCCGGAACGATCGTGGTGCGGCGAGTCTCGGGGAGCTCCGTCTCGGCGAAGCGGCGGATGTTGACGATCATCTGCTCCAGGCCGGCCCGGATGCGCGGCGGCAGGTCGTCGCGCGCCTGCTCCATCTCGGCCCGGCTCACGAGCAAGGAGCCTCCGGCACGTCCGCCGCCGTACCTGAGGTTGGCCTCGCGCACGGCCGCGTCGCCGCCGGACCTAACCGAGTCGAGGATCGCGCGGGCACTCTCGCGAACGCGCCTTTCGGGTACGGCTCCGCGTCGAACGAGCGACTCGATCTCAGCGGCCACGGCGGGATCGCCCCCGACCGCGCCCAGGTTCAGGCGCCGCAGGCTGACAACCACGGCGCTCACGAGACGAGTTTCTCGATGGGCAGGATGAGGATGCCGGAAGCGCCGGCCGCCTTCAGGCGCGGCAGCAGCGACCACACGCGATCCGCCTCGACGACCGAGTGGATGGCGATCATCCCCTCGTGAGCCAGGGGGATGATCGAGGGAGATTCCAGGCCCGGCAGGAGGCTCTCCAGTTCGGACAGCTTCGCCTTCGGGGCGTTCATCATCAGGTACTTGCGGTCCCTCGCGGCCAGCGTGGCGCTCAGCATCGTCTCGATCGAGTCGATGACCTCCGGCCGGTCGCGCAGAGCGGCCTTGTTGGCCAGCAGGACGGCCTCCGACGCGAAGACCTCCTCGATCGGCCGAAGCCCGTTGACGACCAGCGTCGAGCCCGTCGAGACGAGATCGACGATAGCCTCGGCGAGGCCCAGGCGAGGAGCCACCTCGGCGGCCCCGGACACTGGAACGACCTCGACCGGGATCGAGCGCGCCTCGAAGTAGCGTCTGGTCAGGCCCATGTGCGATGTCGCCACGCGCAGACCGGCCAGATCCTCGGCGGCCCGAAAGGGCGAATTGTTGGGGACGGCGATCGTGAGCCGACACCGTCCGTAGCCGAGCTTCCGAATCTGCGGCACGTCCGTCCCGGACTCGGCAACGAGGTCGAGGCCGGTGACACCCAGCTCGGCCACACCGTCGTTCACGAACTCCACGACGTCGTTAGTCCGAACGAAGAGGATCTCCAGGTCGAAGTTCTGGACTCGTGCCACCAGGGCTCGCTCGCCGGCGTCGAAGACGAGGCCGGCGTCATGGAGCAGACCGACCGTCGGCTCGACCAGCCGGCCCTTGTTGGGGACTGCCAGACGCAGGCGGCGGGTCATCGAGTCCTTTCTCCCGAGGGGGTCGTGTCGACCTGCGTGGCGCGGAGACGCTCCAGGGCGCGGAGGTAGCCGCCCTCGCCGTGATGCAGCCATTGGGCGATGCGCGTGATCGTTGCCGTGCTGGCCCCGGTCCGGCTCGAGATCTCGGCGTAGTGCATTCCCGAGTCGAGCAGCCTAACGACCGCCCAGCGTTGGGCCATGTCGTGCAGTTCGCCGAGCGTGCACAGGTCTCGGAAGAAGGCCGAGGCCTCGTCGGCCGACTCGAGGCGCAGCACCGCCTCGAACAGTTCGGCCGCTGCTTCGTCGCGCCAGGCTTCCATAGCGCTCATTTCGTTCCTCGTTGCGGTCCGCCGGCAGGTTGCTTGGTTCCGTCTCCCGGTCGCGTGCTTACGTAGTAGCATAGTAGCATGTCAACAACGCCCGCAACGTCTTCCGACCACAGACTTCGCTCTCCTGCCGGCGATCGACCTGCGTGGCGGCAAGGTGGTGCGCCTCGCCGAAGGCGACTTCGGGCGCGAGACCGTCTACGGCGACGACCCGGCGAAGACGGCACGATCGTTCGCCGCCGCGGGCGCGAGGTGGATACACGTCGTGGACCTCGACGGGGCCCGGGACGGATCGCGCCGTCAGACGGAGGCGGTCGCTCGGATAGTGGCGTCGGCGGGCAGGGGAGTCGCCTGCGAGGTCGCCGGCGGGTTGCGCGACGAGGAGGCGGTCGCGGCCGTCCTGCGAGCCGGCGCGGCGCGGGTGGTGGTCGGCACGGCGGCGCTGCGCGAACCGGCGTTCGCGGGGCGGCTGGTATCGCGGTTCGGTGCGGAGCGGATCGCGGTTGCCCTCGACGTCCGGGACGGCCTGGCTGTGGGGCAGGGCTGGGTCCCCGGCGCGGCAGGCATGCCGGTCGAGGAGGTCCTAGCGAAGCTCGCCGGCCGAGGGGTACGGACTTTCGTCGTCACCGCGATCGAACGCGACGGCCTCCTGGCCGGCCCAAACCTGGAGTTGCTGCGTTCGATGGTCGCGCCTGGATGCGGAGACATCGTCGCGTCGGGGGGCGTCTCCACGCTGGAGGACATCGAGGCCGTCCGTTCGCTCGGCTGCCTAGGCGCGATCGTCGGCCGCGCCATCTATGAAGGCACGATCGACCTGGCAGAGGCGGTTCGACTGACCCGCGCGAGCTAGAAGCACCTGGGCCGCCGAGCCGGCAGGTGAGGATTCGCCTAAAGCGGGCGGACCGCCGCGCCGATGCCTGACTTGGAGGCGCTGCTTCGCGGTCGGTCTTCACGGGCTACGACCCCGAACCAATGCGGCGTCACCCTGCGGCTCTCTCCGAAACGGGCACGAGGAACGGCCGTGTGCCCTCTCGCGGCGCCGCAGACAGGCACGCGGGCCCCCTGCCGGCCGGCACGGGGCCCGCTATTTGCGTGCGGTCTATTCCTTGTGCGCGGCCTCGACTTCCTTGCGGTGGGCCTCGATGACCTTCTCGGCGATGTGCGCCGGAACGTCCTCGTAGCGGTCCAGAACCGCGGTGAAGGTTCCGCGGCCGCCCGTAAGCGACCGCAGTTCCGTGGCATAGCTAAAGAGCTCGGCCTGGGGCACGCTGGCGGTGATCACCTGCACACCGTCCTTCGTGTCCATGCCGAGGACCCGACCGCGCCGCCCATTGAGGTCCCGGTTGACGTCGCCCATGTAGACCTCGGGGATCCGGATCTCGACGGTCATGATCGGTTCCATGAGCGCCGGCTTGCACTCCAGAACGCCCTGCTTGAGCGCCATCGAGGCCGCGATCTTGAAGGACAGTTCGTTGGAGTCGACGGCGTGGAACGAGCCGTCGTACAGAGTCGCCTTGAAGTCGCTCAACGGATAGCCCGCCAGCACGCCCTCGGCAGCAGCCTCGCGGATGCCCTTTTCGACGCCGGGGAAGAAGTTCTTGGGCACGGTGCCACCGACCACACGCTCGGCGAACTCGACGCCCCCGCCATGGTTCGGCTCGATCTCGATCCAGACGTCGCCGAACATGCCGTGGCCGCCGGTCTGCTTCTTGTAGCGGCCGTGGCTCTGCGTCTTGCCGCGGATCGTCTCCTTGTAGGGGACCTTGGGCACCTTGGTCACGATCGCGGCGCCGAACTTGCGCTTGAGCCGCTCGCCAAGGACGGCGACGTGCGCGTCGCCCATCGATAGCAGCACCTGCTCGCCGGTCTCAGACCGTTCGACCCGCGCCGAAGGCTCCTCCTCGAGCATCCGCTGAAGCGCCGAGCCCATCTTGTCGAGGTCGGCCTTCGTCTGAGGCTCGATGGCGACCTGAAGCGTCGGGATCGGGAAGGAGAGGGGCGGAAGCGCGTAGGCCTGCTCGCGCGACGCCGAGAGTGTGTCGCCGGTCGCCGTCACCGTCAACTTGGCCACCGCGCCGATCTCGCCGGCGTGGAGCTGTCCCACCGTCTCCTGGTCCTTGCCGTGGAGGAGCAGCAGCTGGCCGATTCGCTCCGGCTCGCCGCGCGTGGAGTTCCAGGCCTGGCCCTGACCCTGCAGCGTTCCCGAGAGGACGCGCAGGTATGTCAGCCGGCCGACGAACGGGTCGGCGGTCGTCTTGAAGACCCGGGCGACGACCGGACCGGTCGCGCTGGGCACGAGCTTCGCTTCCTTGCCTTTGGCATCCGTCGCGACGATCTCGCCGAGCTCCACCGGGGAGGGGAGGTAGTGCACGATCGCGTCGATCAACGCCCGGACGCCGATGTCCTTCGAGACGCTGCCGACCAGGACCGGCGCCACCATTCCGGACCTGATGGCCGTGTGAAGGCAGGCTTCGAGTTCGGCGTCGGTGATTTCTTCGCCCTCGAGGTACTTCGTCATGACGTCGTCGTCCGCCTCGGACGCGGCCTCGAGCAGCTGGTCGCGGCGAGAGGCGACTTCGCCGGCCAGGTTCGCCGGAACGGCGACCTCGGTCTCCTTGCCGCCTTGCAACTGATAGGCCTTGCGGTGGACCAGATCCACGTATCCGGTGAACGACTCTCCGGCGCCGATGGCGACATGCAGGGGCGCGATCTTCTGACCGAACGAGGCCCTCAGCGCGTCCAGGGCGTTGCCGGGGTTGGCATTCTCCCGGTCGCACTTGTTGATGAAGAACAGCGCCGGGCGGCCGTTAGCTCGAGCCAGCGCCACCGCCGACTCGAGGCCGGCTTCGACGTGCCCCGACGCGTCCATCAGCAGCACCGCCGTGTCCGTGGCGGCGAAGCCCTCGACGACCTCGGCCGCGAAGTCCGCGTAGCCGGGCGTGTCGACGATCTGGATCCTCGTCCCCTCGTGCTCCAGGCTCGCCACGGCCAGGGTCAGCGACTGCTTGCGCTTCTGCTCCTCCGGCTCGTAGTCGAGGCTTGCCGTGGCGTCTTCGACGCGGCCCAGCCGCGATATCGCGCCGGCGTCGAAGAGAAGGCGCTCGGCCAGCGTCGTCTTGCCGGCCCCGGCATGGGCGGCCAAAACGACGCTGCGCAGGTGGGGCAGGTCGACACTCTTGGTTGTCATCGGCTCATCGATCCTCTGGAGGCGTCAGATCGCATCGGACAGGCGGCGTGACGAAGGGGCGAGCCGCCGCGGGCCATGATAGCCCCGCGCGTCCCCGCGGACGAGAGCGACTCGGACGACCGTTGCGCGGCGGCATCCGATTGAGTGAGCTCTGGCCGCGAACAGCCCGAATACTGGTTTCAGAGGACGGCTGGGGCCCGTCTCGGGCGCTATACTCCGCGCGATGTCAGGACATTCCAAGTGGTCGCAGATCAAGCGCCAGAAAGGCGCGAACGATGTCAAGCGCGGAGCCGTCTTCACGAAGATGGGCCGCGAGATCAGCGTCGCCGCGCGTGCCGGCGGAGGCGACCCGGACGGTAACTTCCGTCTCCGCCTCGCCATCGAGCGCGCTCGCGCCATCAACATGCCGCTCGACACGATCAAGCGCGCAGTCGAAAAGGCGACGGGCGGCGGCGAGGGCGAGCAGTTCGAGGAGATCGTCTACGAGGGCTACGGCCCGGGCGGCGTGGCGATCCTCGTGGAGGCAGCCACCGACAACCGCAACAGGACCGCTGCCGAGGTTCGGTCCATCCTGACCAAGGCGGGCGGTCAGCTGGCAGGTTCGGGCAGCGTCTCGTGGCAGTTCGAGCAGCGCGGAGTCATCACCCTGGCGCCCGGAGGGGACACCGAGGAACTGGAGCTGCTGGCCATCGATGCCGGCGCCGACGACGTGGACTCCTCCGGCGATCAGGTCGAGGTCTACACCAGGCCGACGGACCTG
This sequence comes from uncultured Chloroflexia bacterium, assembly GCA_963838285.1. Classification (GTDB taxonomy): domain Bacteria; phylum Chloroflexota; class Limnocylindria; order Limnocylindrales; family CSP1-4; genus Fen-1039. The sequence continues at coordinate 119,385 of CAWIQP010000004.1, read as the reverse complement.
GAGGCCGTGCGCAAGTCGCTCGAGGCCGGCGGTGTCAAGATCGAATCGGCCGAGCTGTCGATGACCGCCAAGAACACCGTCGAGCTCGACGAGTCGAAGGCACGACAGGCCCTGAGGCTGGTCGAGCTGCTCGAGGATCAGGACGACGTCCAGCGAGTGACCGCCAACTTCGAGATCCCCGAGGCGCTCCTGGCCGAGGTCGGCGGGTGATCATCCTCGGGATCGATCCCGGGACCTCGATGCTCGGCTACGGGCTCATCGAGCGGACGGGTCCCCGGCTGCGATCCATCGACTACGGCGTCATCACCACGCCGTCCCGCATGCCGCTGCCGGAACGCCTCGAGTCCATCTTCATCTCCCTGACGGACCTGATCGAGTTGCACGCGCCCGCCATGGTCGGCGTGGAGCGGCTGTTCTTCTCCAAGAACGTCCAGACGGCCTTCGCCGTCGGCCAGGCGCGGGGCGTCGTGCTTCTTGCCGCGGCTCTCCACGACCTCGAGATCCGCGAAGCCACTCCCAACGAGGTCAAGGTCGCCACGGCGGGCCACGGCTCCGCTTCGAAGGCGCAGGTCGGGCGCATGGTCCAGGCCATCCTCGGACTGGCGGATATGCCGGAACCGGACGACGCCGCCGACGCCCTGGCGATCGCGATCTGCGTGGCCAACCGCGAGCGGTCGGTCAGCCGAATCCCCATCGGCGCGCTGGACAGGTCGGCCCTGACGCCCGCTCCGGTCGGGGCGACGCCGTACGAGAAAGCCGTTCGGGAGGCCCTGCGGCGGGAGCGCCTGGGTCTGGACAAGACGGGCCATTCGTCGCGCGTGCCCAAGTCCAAGACTGCTTCGTAGCGACGGGCCGCGGGCGCGCGAGACGCGAGGGGGCGAGGGCGCCTGCGGAACGTGGCTTTGCGGGCCGCAATCGCCGTTCGCTCACTTTCTCCGTCGTAGTGACCCCGGCACTGTTATGGACGAATTCGCCCGGCAGCGTGGCATCGGCCGCGCGATGCGGGACAAAACGAGGTGGAGCCGATCGCCATAATCCCTCGTGGAGACCCGGCCGATTTGCCGGCCCTGTCGCGACCGGCTCAAGTTCTCCATATGACCGGCCCCGGCAATATCTCGGAAGAAGTGTCTTGCGGAGGAAGAGCACTTGATCGCTTCACTCGACGGTTTGATCGGCGCCGTTTTCGGCGATTCGATGATCGTGGAGGTCGGCGGCCTTGGGTATCGCGTCTTCGCGGCCCCCTCGGTGCTGTCCGCATGCCGGGTAGGGGAGCGGACCAAGCTGTTCACCCACCACGTTGTGCGGGAGGACTCCCAGGCGCTGTATGGGTTTCGCACGCCGGAGGAACTCGGCTTCTTCGGGCTGCTGCTGACGGTTACCGGCGTGGGCCCGAAGGTGGCGCTCGGGATCGTCGGCTCCCGCCCGGTCGGGGACCTGCAGCTGGCGATTCTTCTGACGACCTGGCGCTCCTCACCGCGGTGCCCGGCGTTGGCAAGAAGCTGGCCGCCCGCGTCGTCCTGGAACTCAAGGAGAAGGTCGCTGCCGCGGGCGTGGCCGCGGGAGCCGCCGCCGGGAGCGGCGCGGCGGGGGAGTCCGAGGTAGTGGCCGCGCTGCTGGCCCTGGGTTACTCGGCGGGCGAGGCCCGCCAGGCGTCGCGTGATGCGCTCTCCGACCTCACGATCGGGCCGCGCCTCGAGGACCGCGTCAAGGCCGCGCTGCGGACGCTTCTGAAGGGGTAGGGAGGGCACGGCCGCCGGCCGCCGGCCGTGTCGCCGGCCGCGTCACGTGCCCCGCGCCTGTAGAACGCCCGTTCGGTCTGGTATGATCAGCGCATGAGCGACCGCGCCCATGACTGACATCTCGCGAATACTCACGCCGGAAGTCGAAGACGAGGCGGAGGTCGTCGTCGACCGCACTCTGCGGCCGCGAACGCTCGACGAATACATCGGCCAGCGCGAGCTGAAGGCCAACCTGTCGATCCTTCTCGGCGCCGCCCGCCAGAGAGGGGACGCCGCGGATCACGTCCTCCTCCACGGCCCGCCGGGCCTCGGCAAGACCACGCTGGCCACGATCATCGCCCGCGAGCTGGGCGCCAACATCCGCTACGCCAGCGGCCCGGCGATCGAGCGGGCGGGGGACCTCGCCGCCATCCTGACCTCGCTGGACGAGCGCGACGTCCTCTTCATCGACGAGATCCACCGCCTGAATCGCGCGGTAGAAGAGATCCTCTACCCGGCCATGGAGGACTTCGCCCTCGACGTGATGATCGGCAAGGGGCCGTCGGCGCGGAGCCTGCGCCTGAGCCTGAAGCCGTTCACGATCGTCGGCGCCACCACGCGGGCCGGCCGCATCAGCAGCCCGCTCAGGGACCGTTTCGGGGCCACGTACCGGCTCGACTTCTACGACTTGGCGGACCTAACAGCCATCGTAGTTCGGTCGGCGCGGCTGCTCGGCGTGGAGCTCAGCTCGGACGGCGCCACGGCCATCGCGCGGCGCGGCCGCGGCACGCCACGGGTCGTGAACCGCCTGCTGCGCCGCGTGCGGGACTACGCCCAGATCAACGGCGACGGCCACGTAGACGCGGGCACGGCGGACAAGGCGCTTGCCGCGCTCGAGATAGACGACGCGGGCCTGGACGGAACCGACCGCAAGCTCCTGGCGGCGATCGTCCAGAAGTTCGGCAGCGGCCCGGTCGGGGTTCAGGCGCTGGCAGCCGTTCTGGCCGAGGAGCCCGAGACGGTCGAGGACGTGTACGAGCCCTTCCTGCTGCGCCTCGGCTTCCTCGATCGAACCCCCCAGGGGCGCATCGCAACGGACGGCGCCCGGGCGCATCTGGCTCGCCTGGGGTTCGAAGTGCCTCCGCCGCGCCGGGGAGATGCCGATCAGCCGGCCCTCTGGGACGGAGCCGGCCAGGGAACGGACGCGCCCGTCCGTTGATGTCCATCGAACCCGAGAGTCCGCGCAACGCTTCCACGTCGCCCGCGCAGTTCGAGGTGCTGGCTCCGCCATCCGCCGACGGCTCCACGCACGCGAGGCTCGGCCGGCTGACCCTCCCTCACGGCGTCGTCGAAACGCCCCAGTTCATGCCGGTCGGGACCAACGCGACCGTCAAGGCGCTGGACCCGGACGATCTCCGCGCGGCCGGCGCCACGATCATCCTGTCGAACACGTACCACCTCTACCTTCGCCCCGGCCACAGGCGCATAGCCGCGCTGGGCGGGCTCCATCGGTTCATGGCCTGGGACCGGCCCATCCTGACCGACTCCGGCGGCTTCCAGGTCGTTTCCCTCGGCGAGCTGCGCAAGATCGACGACGACGGCGTCACCTTCCAGAGCCATCTCGACGGCTCGTACCACCGCTTCACTCCCGAGCTCTCGATCGAGGTCCAGGAGGCGTTGGGAGCGGACGTGGCCGTGGCCTTCGACCAGCCCGTGCCGCCCGCATCGACGAGTCCGAGCGCCCTCGAGGAAGCGACCGCTCGCTCGAACCGCTGGGCCGCCAGGTCGATGGCCGCGCACGGTCGACTCGATCAGGCCATCTTCGGAATCGTCCAGGGCGGTCTCGACCCGGTCCTTCGAGCTGAGTCGGTGCGAGTCGTGGCCGGTCTTCCGTTCGACGGCATCTGTATCGGCGGCCTGGCCGGGGACGAATCGCCGGCCCAGCGCGAGGCGACGCTCGACGTGGTCGTCAAGCTTCTGGAAGTCGATCCCAGGCCCCGGTACCTCATGGGCCTCGGATCGCCGCTGGATCTGCTCGAGGCGGTCCACCGCGGCATCGACATGTTCGACTGCGTGCTCCCGGCTCGAGTCGCTCGAAACGGCCAGCTGTGGGTGCCGGGGGAGCGTCTGAACATACGCAACGCGAAGTTCGTCGACGATCCCAGGCCGGTTCAGGAAGGGTGCCGCTGCCCGCTCTGCCGCAACTTCTCGCGTGCCTATCTGGCCCATCTGTTCCGCGCCGAGGAGCTGCTGGCCTACCGGCTGGCGACTTGTCACAACCTGACCTTCACCCTAGACTTCATGGCCGAAATCCGCTCCGCACTGCGTTCCGGCACGTTCTCTGCGCGCCTGCCCGAGCTTCGGGCGTACGCCCAGCCGTCGAGGTCGAGTGCATCGGCAGTGCAGTCGGAGTGAAGAGCCCACCCGTAGCCTGTAGCACGCGGAGGCGCATCAGATGGCCAGTCGAGACCGCCCCCACCGTCAAGAGAAGAAGAAGCCGAAGGACGCGGCCGCGAAGACCAAGATCCAGCCGCTCCTGGAGCCCCCGACCAACGTCGAGGTCTGGAAGCCCAAGCGCAAGCCGAGGACCGAAGAAACCGAGAGTTGACTCGCGGGCGGACGCCATCCGGCGAACGCTCCGCAAATCCCAGGAATTGTGTTCCGCGACGACTCGCGGGGACGATCGAGGACAGGAGCGAGGAGCAAGGTGGCGATGATCGAGCGAGGGACTGACGCCCGCGGCTCTAGCGGTGCCGGCACGGACCGCACCAAGGCCGTCGATGCGGCCATCCTGGCCATCGAGAAGCAATTCGGGCGCGGCTCGATCATGCGTCTCGGATCGTCCGAGCGGCAGGCCGTGGATTTCATCCCGACCGGCTCGATCGCCCTCGACCTCGCTCTCGGCGTCGGCGGGATTCCGCGCGGCCGGATGACCGAGATCTTCGGTCCCGAGTCCTCCGGCAAGACCACGCTCTGCCAGCACATCCTCGCCGAGGCGCAGCGCCGCGGCGGCGTGGTTGCCTTCATCGACGTCGAGCACGCCCTGGACCCTGGCTATGCGCGTGCCTGCGGCGTGAACGTCGATGAGCTCCTGGTGAGCCAGCCGGACACGGGCGAGGACGCTCTCCAGATCACCGAGACCCTGATCCGCTCCGGCGGCGTGGACTGCGTGGTCCTGGACTCGGTCGCCGCGCTGGTGCCCAAGGCCGAGATCGAAGGCGAGATGGGCGACTCCTTCGTCGGGATCCAGGCCCGCCTGATGAGCCAGGCCCTGCGCAAGCTGGCCGGCGTCGTGAACCGCTCGAATACCGCGCTGATCTTCACCAATCAGCTGCGCGAGAAGATCGGCGTCATGTTCGGCAATCCGGAGGTCACGCCCGGCGGCCGCGCGCTCAAGTTCTACGCCACCGTCCGGCTGGACATCCGCCGCATCGAAACCATCAAGGCAGGCACGGAATCCGTCGGCAACCGCGTCCGCGTGAAGGTCGTCAAGAACAAGGTCGCGCCGCCGTTCCGCGTGGCCGAGTTCGACATCATGTTCGGCGAGGGGATCTCCCGCGAAGGCGGGCTCCTCGACGTCGGCGTCGCCATGAGCATCGTCACCAAGACCGGCGCATGGTTCACGTTCGGCGAGACGCGTCTCGGCCAGGGTCGGGAAGCCGCCAAGGAGTTCCTCAAGGCAAACGCCGACGTATCCGCCGAGATCGAGAAGCAGATCCGCGGCAAGATGTCGGAGGTTTCGCTGCCCGTCGAAGGCATCGAAGAGGCCGAATAGACGCCCATGCCCCGGCGGACCGGCACCGAGCGGCTCGAGGCGCGCCGAGCCCGGCTGGACCGCCACGCCGCCGAGACGGACCCGGCCGTCGTCCTCGCTGCCGCAGCTCGCTTCCTCGAAATTCGGTCGCGTTCGGTCGAAGAGGTCCGGCGCCACCTCACCGCGGCGCGGTATCCGGTGGAACTCGTGGAGTCCGCCGTCGGCCGGCTGTCCGAACTGGGCATGCTCGACGATCGTGCTTTCGCACAGGCTTGGGTCGAGTCGCGCGATCGGGCTCGGCCCAGAGGCGCGGGGGCGCTTAGAAGGGAGCTCGCGCTGAAGGGCATCGACCGCGAGGTCGTCGAAGCCGTTCTGGCCGAGAGAAGCGACGCATCCGCCCGCGCGAGCGCCGCGCACGAAGGGAGTGGCGCCGCCGACGCCGATGAGATCGCTGCCGAGCGACTGTTGGCGAAGGCCCGAGCCTCACTCACGCGTGCGCCCGATCCGCGAGCTCGGCGGCAGCGCGCGTATGCCCTGCTGGCCCGCAACGGCTTCGATCCGGATGTCTGCCGCGCCGTGAGCGCCCGGTTCGCGAGCCCTGAATCCGGGACTGAATCCAGTTTGGATAACTGACAGCTGGCCGGCCGGTTTCGACGCCGGCAACGACGGGCCCGCTTGTCGGTGCCGAACAACCGGAATCCCCCCGGCGCCGTAGACTAGGCGGCGAAACGAACAACGCGTCGTCGGCCCTATCCGGAGCGACGACGCCAGCTCGAATCACTGACAACGCGGCTTCGCTCGGCAGGCCCCGGGAGCGGGCACTGCCAGGGTTCGGAGCCGCTCCGACTGTTTCTACGTACATCCGGTCGCGTCATTCGACCGGGTGGGAGGCAAGTTCATATGGATGCCATCGCCCTTGTGGCCACTGTCGTGGTGGCCGCCTTCGTGGGCGTCTGTATCGGGTTTCTCGCCCGCGGCGTCGTTGCCAACCAGGCTCTTCAGAGCGCCAACGAGAAGGCCGCGCGGATCGTCGCCGAGGCCCGGACCCAGCAGAAGGAACTCATCCTCTCCGCGAAAGACGAGAAGCTCCGGCTGCAGCGCGAGGCTGAGGACGAGGCCCGGGCCAAGCGAGCCGAGCTTTCCACGCTAGAGAGCAGGCTGCTGGCCCGCGACGAGCAGCTCGACATGCGCTCCGACATGCTCGAGCAGCGCGACCGCAAGCTGCTGGATCGCGAACGCGAGTTCGAGCAGAGCCGCCAGGAACTGGCCCGGGCCCAGCAGGAGCACGTCGCCGCTCTCGAGCGCGTCAGCGGCATGAGCGTCGCTGAGGCGAAAGCGCAGCTGCTCGAGGCCGTCCGAGACGAGGCCGAGCGCGACGCCGTCCGTCTCGCCAAGTCCATCGAGCGCCAGGCCCGCGAAGAGGCCGACGAGAGAGCCCGCGAGATCGTCATCACGTCGATGCAGCGCATCGCCGCCGACCATACCGCCGAGCACACAGTCTCGGCGATCCACCTGCCCAACGACGAGATGAAGGGCCGCATCATCGGCCGCGAGGGCCGCAACATCCGCGCCCTCGAACAGGCCACCGGCGTGGACCTGATCGTGGACGACACGCCGGAAACGGTCGTCATAAGCGCCTTCGACCCGGTCCGCCGCGAAGTGGCCCGCCTGGCCCTCACCAAGCTCATGGCGGACGGCCGCATCCACCCGGGCCGGATCGAGGAAGTCGTCGCCAAGGCCCGCGCCGAAGTGGATCTCGTGATGCGCCAGGCAGGCGAGCAGGCCATCTACGACGCCGGCATCCCGGCCCTGCCGTCCGAGATCGTCAAGCTGCTCGGTCGTCTCAAGTTCCGCACCAGCTACGGCCAGAACGTCCTCGTCCACTCGGTCGAGACCAGCCGGCTGGCGGCGATCATCGCGGCCGAGCTCGGCGCCGACGTGCAGGCGGCCAAGGTCGGCGGCCTTCTCCACGACCTGGGCAAGGCCGTGGATCACGAGGTCGAAGGACCGCACGCCCAGATCGGCGCCCAGATCGCCCAGCGCCACAACCTGTCGCCGAAGGTCGTGAACGCGATCGCAGCCCATCACCAGGAGGTCGACTACGCTTCCCAGGAGGCTCCGATCGTCCAGGTCGCCGACGCGATCAGCGCCTCTCGTCCGGGGGCCCGCGGCGAATCGATGGAGACCTACGTCCGCCGCCTCGAGGATCTCCAGGCCATCGCAGAGAGCTTCGACGGCGTGGACAAGAGCTTCGCCGTGCAGGCCGGCCGAGAGGTCCGCATTCTCGTCAAGCCCGACCAGATCGACGACGTGACCGCGACGCGGCTCGCCCGCGACGTGGTGAAGAAGATCGAGGCCAGCCTGACCTACCCTGGTCAGATCAAAGTGACGGTCATCCGCGAGACGCGGGCCGTCGAATACGCAAAGTAGCGACCGTGGTTCTCGCCGGAGGCACCCCGGGTCCGGTCGCAGCGCGCGACAGCGTCTGCCGGATCCTGATGATCGGGGACCTGATCGGCAAGCCCGGACGGCTGGCCGTCGAGGCACTCCTGCCAGGCCTTCGCCACGAGCACGACATCGACTTTGTCACCGCCAACGGCGAGAACGTCGCCGGGGGCATGGGTTTGACCGCCTCCACGGCCGAGGCGATGTTCCGCTCCGGCGTGGACGTGATCACCTCGGGAAACCACATCTGGGACAAGCGCGAGATGTATGCGCAGCTCGAGCACGAGGAACGGATCCTGAGGCCGCTCAACTACGGCACCGACGGTGTCCCCGGACGAGGTTGGGGCGTATTCCACGCCGGGGACGGCACGGAGGTGGCGGTCCTGAATTTCCAGGGCCGGACCTACATGACCCCGATCGAGAATCCCTTCACCGAGTTCGACAGGCTGGTCGAGCAGGCGTCGGAACCGCTGCCGCCCGTCCGCGTCGTCGACTTCCACTGTGAGCTCACGAGCGAGAAGAACGCCTTCGGCATCTACCTGGACGGGCGGGTCAGCGCCGTCGTGGGCACGCACACCCACATCCCCACGGCCGACGAGCGGATCATGCCGAAGGGCACGGCCTACCAGTCGGACCTGGGCATGGTCGGCCCCGTCCACAGCGTCATCGGCTTCGACCCGGCCACGGTCCTGCCGCGGTTCATCAACGGCCTCCCGACGCGCTTCGAGGTTGGGACCGGACCGGTCGTCTTCAACGCCTGCCTGATCGACGTGGACCGGGCCGGCGGCCGAGCCGTCGCCGTCGAGCGAATCCAGCGTATCGTCGAGGTCTGACGTGCCCGAGGGTCGCACCCCGGCCGCCTCGGACGAGCGACCGCCGGCCGCCCCGGAAACTCCGAGCGGCGGTGAGGCTGCCCGCGATGGCGCCCCGGTCCGGCGGAGGACCCGCGGCAACCGGGCGGTGAGCGGCCCGCCGGTCAGGCCGGAGTATCCGTCCCGCGTGGATCTTCACTCCCACAGCCGCCGCTCGGACGGAGTCCTGGAGCCGCGAGATCTCGTGGCCGCGGCGGACTCGGTCGGAGTCCGCATCCTCGCCCTGGCCGACCACGACACGCTGGCCGGAGTGCGCGAGCTGCGAGACCGGGGAGCGCCCGAACTGCCGCTTGATCTCGTGCCGGCCGTCGAGATCAACAGCGTGGCCTCCGGCATCGAGGGACCTCTGGGAAGGCGAGCTGCACATCCTGGGTCTCGGCGTCGACCCGGACAGCGAGGCATTCGAGGCGGCCCTCTCCGGCCAGCGCCGGTCGCGCGCGGTCCGGTTCGGGATGATCGTGGCCAGGCTCCGCGATCTCGGGATGCCGGTTGACCGGGAGGCCGGCGGCCTCCGGACGGAACCCGGCTCGTCGCTCGGGCGCCCCCAGATCGCCAGACTCCTCGTCGCCGCCGGCCACGCGCCCTCCGTAGACGCCGCCATGCGGGAAATCCTGGCCCGAGGCAAACCGGCCTACGTCCCGCGCCAGGGACTCGGTCCGGGCGATGCCATCGCCGCCATTCGGGAAGCCGGGGGATTGCCCGTCCTGGCCCACTTTCCCGACGCGCCGGCGCGCCGTTCCCTCGTGGCGGATCTCGTGGACGCCGGACTGGGCGGTCTCGAGGTCCACTATCGCCACTTCGACGCGGAGACCGTCGCCGCCATGGCCGGGCTCGCCCGAGCCTTGCGCCTGGTCCAGACCGGCGGAAGCGACTACCACGGCGACGTCGAAACCTACGCCGAGGCGCACGCCACGCTCTTCGTTCCGGACGAGGACGCGGAGGCCATGGTCGCCTACCTGGGCCGCGGGGTTGCCGGGCGGGTCTCCGGAAGCACGGCCGCGCGATGAGGAACCGATCGATAGCCGAACAACCGGCCGCCCTGATCGCCGTGCCGGCCCCGGCAGAGCGCCTCGACTCTTCACCCACCGTCGAGGCCGGATTGGTCGACTTCCGTCCCGAGAGCCACAGCCTGCCGACCTTCTTCATGTGGACGCTCGGCTGCCAGATGAACCAGAGCGACTCCGAGGAGATGGCCGGACAGCTCCTGGCCGTGGGCTGCGCGCGAGCGTCCTCCATGGAGGAAGCGGACCTGGTGGTGATCAACACGTGCGCCGTTCGTGAGCACGCCGAGGCCAAGGTCATCGGACGCCAGGGGTTGCTCGCGGGCCTCAAGCGGGCCCGGCCCGGCATGCGGGTCGTGCTCACCGGGTGCGGAGTCCGCGAATCCGAACGAGCCGGGCTGGCTCGCCGTTTCCGGGCGGTCGACATGTTCCTTCGACCGGACGAGGAGCCCGAGCTCGCGCAACGGCTGGGGCTTCTGTCCGCCCAGGCCCCCGTAGGGCTGCGGACCGTCTCCACGGCCGCGACGACGGTGCTCGGCGGCCGTCCCGTCAGCGCCGCGGATCGTCTGGCCGCCTCGCGGGCAAGCGCGCTCGCCGAGAACCGCGTCGCCCGCTCCTCGACGATCTCGGCCTGGCTGCCGATCGTCTACGGCTGCGACAAGACCTGCACCTACTGCATCGTCCCGTTCAGCCGCGGGCCGGAGCGCAGCCGACCGTTCGACGACATCGTGGCCGAAGCCAGCCGGATAGCCGCCGCCGGATACCGCGAGCTGACGCTTCTCGGCCAGAACGTCAACAGCTACGGCCACGACCTGCCGGCCGAGGAGCGTTTCGCCCACATCGACACGGAGCGATCGGCCGGCCGCCGCCTGGACCTGCGATCGCGGCCCGATCTTGCCGAGCTGCTTCGCGCCATCGACGGCATCCGCGGCCCCGACGGCCGGCCGGCGATGCCGCGCCTGCGCTTCATCACCTCGCATCCGTGGGACCTGTCCGATCGGTTGATCGATGCCATGGCCGGCTGCGAGTCCGTGGCCGAGCACCTGCACCTGCCGATCCAATCCGGCGACGACGCGATGCTCGGCCGCATGGGCCGCCAGTACACGGTTGCGCACTACCGCGAGCGCCTGGCGCGTATCCGCGAGGCCGTGCCCGGAATTGCCGTCTCGACCGACGTGATCGTCGGCTTCTGCGGCGAGACGGAGGAGCAGTTCGACGCAACCCTGGCCGCCCTCGAGGAACTTCGCTTCGACACCGTCTTCGCCGCGGCCTACTCTCCTCGGCCCGGCACTCCGGCGCTGCGCATGGCGGACGACGTGCCACCCGCGGTGAAGCGCAGGCGCCTCAACGAGCTGCTGGCGTGCCAGGAGTCGATCGGGCTCGAGATCAATCGCGGTTGGCTGGGTCGCGAAGTCGAGGTGCTGGTGGAACGCGTGACTCCGGCCCGCCGGGGGGCGCTCGAAGATGACACGATCGACGCCGCCGAGGACCCCGCAGTCGGAGTTCCGGCACTGGCCGGCACGGCGGGGGAGGGGAGCGTGGCGCTGGCCGGCCGCACCCGCCACAACAAGCTCGTCCACCTGGCCGGTGTCCAGGAGCTCGTCGGCCGGGAGGTGACGATCCGGATCGAGTACGCCGGGCCTTTCGCTCTCCGGGGCCGCGTCGTGGGCGGGTCACGCTCCGCCGACCGGTTGGATCCGTGACCGATCCCACCTTGCCGCCCCTGGTCGTGGTGGCCGGCGCCACCGCCACGGGCAAGACCGCGCTCTCCCTCGCCCTGGCAGAGACACTCGCCGCCCGCGGCATCCCCGCCGAGATCGTCAGCGCCGACTCGCGCCAGGTCTACCGCGGCATGGACATCGGCACGGCCAAGGCCACGCCAGAGGAGCGTACCCGCTTCCCTCACCACGGTCTCGACCTGGTCGACCCGGACTCGGCGTTCAGCGTCGCAGACTACGCCCGCCACGCCTCGGACGCGCTGGCAGGCATCGCCGAGCGCGGCGCCGTGGCCATCCTCGCCGGCGGAACGGGCTTCTACCTGCGCGCCGTCGCGTGCGGGCTGGCGGTCGACGAACTCCCCTGGGACGCCGATGTCCGCGCCGCCGTGGAGGCTCGGCTGGCCACCGAGGGGCTCCTCGCGCTCGTCGCCGAGCTGCGGCACCTGGCTCCGACGCGGGCCGCCGAAGTGGACCTGCGCAATCCGCGCCGCGTCGTCCGGGCCCTGGAAATCGCGCGACTCCGGGGAGACGCGCCGCTCCCCGGCCCACGGGGGTACGGGCGGGCCGTCCTGTGGCTCGGACTCGCCGTCGAGCAGCCGGTCCTGCGCGAGCGCATCCGGGCTCGGGCACGAGCCCAGTTCGAGGCCGGCCTGGTGGAGGAGACGCGGGCCCTGATCGGCCGCTTCGACCCACGCTTGCCGAGCTTCTCAGGGATCGGCTACGCCGAGGCTCTCGCGGTCATCGAGGGTCGCCTCTCGCTCGATGCGGCGGTTGCCGAGGACGCCCGCCGCAACCTCCTGTTGGCCCGCCGCCAGGCCACCTGGTTCCGCCGCGAGCCCGACATCCATTGGCTGGACGCGACACACGAGCTGCCACTCGCGATCGCAACTGCCGCGGCGGAGGGTTATCTCGCGACCGTCGAGCGACGCTCTCCCTAGCCGGCGTTCACCCTGTCCGGCGATGACCGGCCCTCGACGCGTGACCGCACGAACACAGCCCCCTGCAGCGAACCCCAGCAGCTAGGTCAGTCCGCCTGGCGCCCCGCTGCTGCCTCTGCCGATCCTTCGGCTATCCTGCCCCGATATGAGCAGAGAGACGATCGACCTCGCCGCGCCCGTCGAACGGGCATTTCTCGTGGCCGTCGACACCGGCGACGACCCCGGCTGGACGGCCGAAGAGTCGATCGCTGAGCTCGCCAGCCTGGCGGACACCGCGGGCGCGGAGGTGGTGGGCGCCGAGTGGCAGAACCGCCGCCATGTCGACCCCAACTTCTACGTCGGCAAGGGCAAGGTCGACGAGCTCGTGGCCGCCAAGTCCGAGACCGGATATACGGTCCTGATCGCCGACGACGAGCTTTCGCCGGCTCAGCAGCGAGCCCTGGAAGAAGCGGTCAAGACGAAGGTCATCGACCGCTCGAGGCTGATCCTGGACATCTTCGCCCAGCACGCGCAGACGCACGAGGGCCGTCTCCAGGTCGAGCTGGCCCAGCTCGAGTACCAGCTGCCGCGCCTGACCCGCATGTGGACGCACCTTTCGCGAACGGGCGGAGGCATCGGCACCAGAGGACCCGGCGAATCCCAGCTCGAGACGGACCGTCGACTCGTCCGCGACCACATCAAGAAGCTGAAGGAACGTGTGGAGCAGGTGGCCGAGCAGAGGCGGACAGCCGGGCGCGCGCGCGACCGCCGGCTGTTCCCGACCGTCGCCATCGTCGGCTACACCAACGCCGGCAAGTCGACGCTGCTGAACGCCCTCGTCGGCCAGGTCGTCGCGAAGGCCGAAGACCGTCTGTTCGCCACTCTGGATCCCACCTCGCGGCAGGTGAAGCTGGGCGAGGGTCAGACGGCCATCGTCACCGACACCGTGGGCTTCATCCACAAGCTGCCGCACCAGCTCGTGGACGCCTTCCGCGCCACGCTGGAGGAGGTCACTCGCGCCGACGTCCTGCTGGAGATCGTGGACGCCTCGGATCGCCACTTCGCCGAGCACCGGGCCACGGTCCAGACCGTCCTGGAGGAACTGGGGGCGGGTGACAAGCCGCGACTCGTGACGTTCAACAAGGCCGACCTCATCGAGGCGGCGGCCCGCGACGGCGACACCCCGGCGCCCGCGATAGCCGGCCAGGTGCTCATTTCCGCCGTCACGGGCTACGGCCTCGAGACCCTTCGGGCCGAGCTCTCGGCGCTGCTGGCGTCGATCTGGGTCGAAGTGGATGTGGCAATCCCGTATCGGGCCGGCGAGTTGCTCGCCCGGGTCCGCGAGCGCGGCACGATCGAACTCGACTACCGCTCCGGCGACGTTCGGGTGAAGGGTCGCGTCAGCCCGCCGCTCGCCGGCGAGCTCGAGGCGGTGGCAGCCAGGTGGCGCGACTCTCTGCGCTCCGGCGACGCGGCCGACCCGGAATCCTGAGCCCGAGACCGCGGCGGCCGGCCAGGCCACATGCGCCGGGAGCAGGCGGCAGGACTGCCGCACACCAGGCGAGCCGCTATAGAACGCCCGTTCTCATGCAATCGCCGCACATCGACCCACCGCACTACCCATGTTGGCAGGGGGTGGACAACTGCCAAAACTGGCGGCGGCCCGGCCGAAACTGGTGGATAAGCCTCTTCCACACGCCCCTTGCCGGGCCTAGATTCTGTCTTGCCCGGAGGGGCCAGCGAGATCACACCAAGCCAGCGGTTTCGACGGAAACGGTGAACGATCTACGCGAAGGTTCTCGGACCCGCAACGGTTCCTGGATCGGAGCATAGGACGCAGGCCGCGGAAGACGGAATGTAGAGGGCTCGGTGGCAGGTCCGGCAGTGGCCGGAGCGCAGGTCACCGTTTGAGCGAGGAGTTTTCGGACCCCTTGTTCGCGGAGGCAAAAGCGGACGGTACACGCGGACTCGCAGAACGATCGAACGGTTCCTCCGGGCGCTTTGTGTGCCCTGATACTTCGGACCTGGGACCGCACCGGACCCCGGTCGGGCTGCCTCGAGGCCGGGCGCGAACGCCGGCCGAGCGGGGGAGGGGAGAGAGGCGCTATCCTCGGCGGCGACCCCTTCAGCAGCCAGGAAGTCGATGCCGCCCGCCACCCCGCGCATCTGGATCATCGTCCCGACCTACAACGAACGCGACAACGTAGGTCCAATCGCCGACGCCATCCTCGCTTCGGTCCCGGACGCTCACATCTTGATAGTCGACGACGGATCTCCCGACGGAACCGGGGAGCTGGCGGACGAGATGGCAAGGGCGAACGACGCCATCTCAGTACTGCACCGGCAGGCGAAGCAGGGTCTCGGGCGCGCCTACGTAGCGGCCTTCCGGGAGCTTCTGACGCGCGACGCCGACATCGTCGTCCAGATCGACGCCGACTTCAGCCACCCCGTCCGGTATCTGCCGTCTCTGCTCGAGCCGCTGCGCGCCGGCCGGGCAGACCTGGTCCTCGGTTCTCGTTACGTCAAGGGCGGCCACATCCCGCGCTGGAACATCATCCGGCGCCTGGTCAGCCGCGGCGGAAGCATCTTCGCGGGTGTCATCCTCTTGATGCCCTACAGGGACCTCACCGGCGGCTTCAAGGCCTGGCGCACGGCGGTGCTTCGCGAGATCGACCTGGATCGCCTCCACGCCGGCGGCTACGCGTTTCAGATCGAGACCACATTCCGAGCCCGCCTGGCCGGTGCCCGCATCGTCGAGGTGCCGATAACCTTCGAGGAGCGCCGGGCGGGCACCTCGAAGATGAGCATGAATATCTTCCTCGAGGCCTTCCGACTGGTTATCGCGCTTCGCTTGGCAACGCTATTCCGACGGCGGCGACGTACTCTCGGCGCCAAAGCCTGACTTCGCGCCGTGGAGGCCGGCGCCGCAGCCGGTCGAACCTCCGGACCCGTCTTCGCTCCTCGCAAAGAACATCCGTTCTACTCGACCGATCAACGCGCGGCACGTCTCGAGCGGCGCTGTGCAAGGCCTGGGTAACCGCGCCTGCGAGCCGACGCGATCCTCCCCACAGGTGGACAAACCTGTTGGCACGCCCGCGCCCTCGCCCTAGAGTTCTTCTTGCCCGGAGGGGCCACGAACATCCGAACGAATCGACCGATTCTCGGACCGGTCGAACGATGCGGAGTCGCGGTTCCTCTGGGCGTCTTCGTTTCCACCTGAGCGCGCCCATCCCGTGCCGCACCGACCGTCGGCAGGCGACAACCCCGGGTGTGCCGCCGTGGCGCGCCGCGCGCTGACCAGCACCGCCGCCGGGAGTTCGACGGCCTTCACGGGCCTCCTGAAGCCGCTATCGCACTTCCGATAAGAGAGGTTATGTCCGTTACTGCGTCCTTCTCTTCGGGAGGCGATCCGGCAGGCGCGTCGGCGCGATTACAGACGGTCCCGTCCGCGCATACTCGGACCCCATCGGGAGGCAGGGAAACTCAGAAGTTTCCCGCCAGCGCGGCGTCCCTATCACGGTCGCCTTGACCGTCGCGCAGGGCCTAATGGCGAGACCGACCCCTTCGGACGGGCGTGGCACGCCCAGAAAGGCACCGCATGGCGTCCCTAGAGCAGAACAAGGCCGTCGTCCGCCGTTTCATGACCGAGGTTTTGCAGGGAGGCAACCTCGATCTTGTCGACGAGATCCTCGCTCCCGACTACCTCAACACGACCATGGGCAATGCGGATCGAAAGACCTTCAAGGGCATGCTGGTCGCCCTCAAGTCGGCCGGCATGATCTTCACCATCAAGGAGCTCGTGGCCGAGGGTGACGCTGTTGTCGCTCGCTTCACGGTCACCGTCTCCCAGGCCGGCGAGAAGAAGACCGCCCAGGGCTTGACCTACTACCGGGTCGTCAACGGCCAGATTCTGGTCGACGAGCCCCTCTCCTCGCCCGATCTCGCGGGGTTGCTCGCACCGCAGTTGGCGCAGATGGCCCACGCATAGACAATCTCGTTCGTTGGCCCACCTCCCCTTGACCAACCAGATGGACGAGGGGAGGTTCTTTTGGAGGCACCGCCCACACCGCATCGGAGGCGAGCATGGGCAAGCTGGTCTACTTGATGAACGTCTCGCTCGACGGCTACGTCGAGACTCCAGAACGCTCCCTCGACTGGACGGTCGTCGACGAGGAGACCCACCGCTGGTTCACCGATCGCTCCCGCGAGACGGATGCGTTCCTCTACGGGCGGCGGCTGTATGAGCTCATGAACGCCTACTGGCCGACCGCGGACTCCGACCCGTCTGCGCCCGACTACATAGTCGACTTCGCCCGAGTCTGGAACGCCACGCCGAAGATCGTCTTCTCGACAAGCCTCACCAGCGTCGAGGGGATGGGCCGGCTCGTCAGCGGCGATGTGGGCGACGCGCTGGCGCGGCTGCGGGCCGAATTCCCCGGCGAGTTGAGCGTGGGCGGGCCGACTCTGGCCGCCCAATTCATCCGGCGCGGCCTCATCGACGAATACCGCGTCGTCGTCCACCCGGTCATCCTCGGGGCAGGCCTGCCGTTCTTCCCAGGGCTCGAGACACCGATCGGCCTGAGGCTGGCTGAGACCAGGCAGTTCACGTCGGGCGCCATGTATTTGCGGTACGTGCCGGCGTAGCTTCGGCGCCGCCGCGCTGGTTGCCGGCCAACCTGCACGCCGCGACTACCCAGCGGGCTGCGCGCACAGCCTCAGCGCCCCCTCCCCTATCCTTTCGGGTTCCAAAGTCGCCGGACGATCTACGGCTGGCGTTGCGATGCAATGCTCGCTAACCGGATCAGTACCAGCCGTTTCCGTTTCGGAAGGTCAGAGCCGCGCACGGCGATCCATAACGCTGGATCATGTAGTCGACGCCCCACTCCGCCTGCACGACCGGGTTATCTCGCCATGCCCGGTACAGCCATGCGGTCTCGGAGTCCCCGGCCTTTGCCGCCGCGGCGGCCCTGGCCTCTGCCCAATCGCCCAGCTTGCTGGCCGGTTTGGCCTGGGGCAGACCATAGGCGCCGCTGGTCCTGTTAGTAGCGTGTGGATCCCATCGCGCCTCGTCCTCGAATATCACGCTCGCGCACTGAGATTGCGACATGCCGTAGCGCCGATCCACCCTCGCACCCAATCGACCGACCAGGTAGTTCCTCGCGTCCTGGATCGTCGGCATGGCGATCGACCCAACCTGCGATCCATTTGCGTGGGGTGCGGCGGACGGCGGGACGCTCGACACAGCCTGGATCGCGATCGGCCCCGGGGACGAGGTCGCGCCCGGCGTCGGACCGACCGTCGGGCTCGAAATCGTCAACAGCGGATTGGCGATGGATGGAAGACTCCCGGTCGGAGCGGACTCGGCTCCACCGACGACGACCGGCCGATCGCCGGATGGCGCAGCGACGGGCGGCGCCGCGCCGGCGGATGCGGATGGATCGATGGCTAGGGCAGAGCCGGCAACGACTGCCGCGAGGATCGCGGCCAGAGCGCCGGCTTGAGAGACATTCCGCAGGCGGACGCCGAGAATGGAGCTGCGAGCTTCGAGGCATGCGCGACGGCGGCACCGGGCAAGAGCGGCGAACTCGCCTTCGGGAATCGGGAATTCGATGCCCCACTGATCGAGTGCGTCGTCGGGCGCCAGCCAGGCTGTCGCGATCGAGAGGCGCCACGACGAAATGAGTCGAACGAGGCTCGACGCTGTCGGCCGCAAGAGCCCGTCGAACTCCTCGAGGAGCATCGGAAACTGGACACCCCATTGGTCCAGGGCATCGACGGACGACCCCGGGGCCGCAATCTGGCGCATGGAAGGACTGTCGGGGAAAGACGGCCCGTTTCACACCGTACGACCGGAGGATTGTTCGAGCGCCGGAGGTACTGCCGGCGTCTGACGCCTGCGGGTGACAGGCGGCGCCCCGGCCGATGCCCTCCCCACTCCGACGAGCCGCTGCGACCTCGGGCGACGGATGACGCCGGCGCGTCGCCGGCGAATTGGTTGCCGCTCGGCCGCGGCGCAAGGCGGCATAGCCGACGTCCCAACCCAGTACGATTCGCGAATGCTCGTCATCGTCCGGCCCCCTGGCCCGGCCTTCCGCAACGCGATCTCTACCCACCCCGGCCGCCACCGGATCGACGTGTCACGGGCGCGAGCGGAGCACGCCGCGTTCTGCTCGGCGCTCGAGGACGCCGGACTGTCGCTGCTCCGACTTCCCGAGGAGCCGGATCTGCCCGACGCCACGTTCGTTTCGGACACGCTCGTCGCGCTCGCCCCTGCCCTCCCCGATCGACGGCCGATCGTCGTGGTGGCCCGGCCCGCCGTCGCGGCCCGCCGTCTCGAGGTCGAGGCCGTTCTGCAGGCGGCCCTGGCTCACCTGCCGGTGGACACTCAGGTCGTGCGCGTCGACGACCCCGCGACGCTCGAGGGCGGCGACGTGATCGTGTTTGGAGACCGGATCGCGATCGGCGTCAGCGGCCGGACTAACGCCCCCGGCGCGCGCGTGCTCGCCGAAGCCGCGGCGTCGCTCGGATACCGCCCCCTTCTCTGCCCGGTGATGGATCGCCTTCACCTGGCCACGGCCGTCACCGCGGTGCGATCGGACACGCTCATCGGCACCGCCTCCGGCTTCGCCTCGCTCGACGCTGCCGGCCCTGACGCCGCGCCGGCCGGCGAGGTACGCCGCCTGCCGCTACCCGATGACGAATCGTTGGGGGCCAACGTCCTGGCGCTCGGCGGTCACGCGTTCCTCGGCTCGAGAAACCCGACCGCGGCCCGGCTCCTTCGCGAGGCCGGGCTTTCTGTTCACGAGCTCGAACTGGACGAGTTCGCGCTGGCCGACGGCGGCCCGACCTGCCTGGTGAACGTACTGCCCTGACGCCGCGGGCTACTCCGTCGCGAAACCAGCCGGCGGCTGGTCCTGAGGCGGCAACGGGACCTCAAGCGCTTCGCGAAGCTGCCGGTAGTGGCGCTTGTACTCGGCCTGAAGCCGCGAGTCCGCGGGCATCGGGTCCATTGTCTGGAGGAGCGAGATGAAGCACGCGGCATCCACGTGACTGATGAAGTGCAGCATCCGCTGCCGGTCGTCGGCCGCGTCTTCGGTAGTGACCGAGGCGGGCCCCGCCGGTGTGTTCGGCTCCGCCGCCGACACCGTCGCGATGAACGCGCCCGAATTCGGGGTCGCGGGCCGCCGCCGGGCGCACCTGGCGCGGGGCAAGCGACGAGCCGATGGCGAGAACGCTGTCCATACCGAAGCCTTCGGTCGGCGGGACCGCTTGCGTTAGGGTTCGCCCCGAGAAGGCGGTGGCCCATCACAACACCGAATAGCCGGATGTGCGGCCGGAGCAAACCGCGTCGATCGGCTTCGACCGGGGCCTGAGTGCGTCAGTCACCCGGCCGTTCGCCTGGCCGAGCCCCGGTGCCCGCAACTCGGCGGCACTCCCCTACTTGTCGACGCCACGTGGTTCGCGTCGACCCGCCGGCCTAGTACTTCGTGCGGCGCGTCTCTTCCTTCTTCGGCGGGCGGGGTTCGTGGCCGGGCCGCGGCGGGTGCGGGGCCGTTCCGGGCGCCATGTCGGGCTGCTTGGGGCGCGGTCCCCGCGCGCGCGCGGCTTCAACCTCGGCCGTGAAGGCTGCGAGGCGCTCAGGTGAGATGGCGCGCTCCCATTCGGCCGTTATCTGCTTGACCCGCACGTTCTGCGCGTCTCGCTGCTCACGCTCGTGTCGTGACCGCTTCGTCATTTGGTCCTCGTCTGGATACCGGCAGATCTGCCGACAGGACAATCATTCTGCGCGTTTCGCAGGCGCCTGTCTCCAGCCATTCTTTCAGGCAAGGCGGCAGCCTGGCGGCCACCGGTGGGCAAGTGCCACGAATGGTCCAGGCGGGGGTCCGTTGGCACGATCCTCAAGCAGGCTGCAGGCGTTCCACGATCCCGATCAGGCCTTCGGGGAAGAATTGCTCCGTCGAAGCCCGCAGGTCCGCGAGAGACCACCACCGATGCGCGGCCACGGCGGCCGCCTCGCCGTCGCCGGGGCGCCCTGTACCCATCACCGGCGACTCGACGCGCCCCAGAAAGTGCCACTCGTCCTGATCGAGGAACCGGCCGCCGTACTCGAACTGCGCGCGTCTTCGGAGGATGACGGGACCCAGCTCAACCGCCTCGAGACCGGTCTCCTCGATGAGCTCCCGGCGAGCGGCTTCCTCCGGCGACTCGCCGGCCTCGATCCGGCCGCCCGGGGGATACCAGTACCCGCCTCGCACCGGGTCCGAATCGTACAGGAGAAGCAGGCGCCCAAGCTCGTCGAAGAGGAGTACCCGAGCCACGGGGCGCTTGACTGCCGGACTCTTCTCCATGCTCCTCCAGGTCGATCGGGGGCCGGGCCGGCCGGAGCCGGTTGGGCCGCCCAGCCGGCTTTCACCGGCACTCCTACAATGGCCCGGCCCGTCCCCGTCCGGCGCTTTCGTGCCTCCCCAACTCTAAGTCGAGGATCCGGCCGGCACCAGATCCAGCAGGAGAGCCACCTTGGCAAGAACCTATCGTGTCACGGCCGTCGTCCGCGTGGTCAACCGCCTGTCGAGGACGCTTGCACGGCTCGGCATCGGCTCCAGCGATACCTGTCTGCTGACGGTCACAGGGCGCAAGACCGGCGTCCCCCACTCCACCCCGGTCACGCTCGTTCAGCAGGACGGCGGACGCTGGCTCGTCGCCCCATACGGCGAGATGGAATGGGTCAAGAACGCTCGGGCCGCGGGCCGGGTTACCTTGACCCGGGCGGGGCGGTCCGAGGTCGTCTCCGTCGCGGAACTCTCTGCGGTGGACAGCGCGCCCGTGCTGAGGGCCTACATCACCAAAGTAGCGATCACTCGGCCGTACTTCGACGTCCGCCCGGACTCGCCGCTCGAGGCGTTCCAGGCGGAGGCGCCGCGTCACCCTGTCTTCCAGATCGGGGCGATTGCGAGATAGGGCCGTACGGGACAGCCTCGGACTCCCCTACTCCGAGTCCAGAATCTCCCGCACCTGGCGCGCGAGCCGTTCCGGGGTGAACGGCTTGGCCAGCAGCTGGATCACTCTGCCCTCTGCATCGCGGAAGGCCTCGTCCGTGTCGGGGTGGCCCGAGACCAGCAACAGCCTGACGCTCGGTCGGATCGTGCGAATTCTGGCGGCCAGCTCCGGGCCGCGCATCCCCGGCATGACGACATCGCTGACCAGCATGTCGATCCGAGCCGACGTGGCCGCAAGCTCGAGAGCCTCGGCCGCGTCGGCCGCCTCGAGTACCGCGTAGCCGTTCGAGCTGAGACCCAGCACGGCCAGCCGTCTGACGCTTGCGTCGTCCTCGACCACCAGCACGGTTTCGCTGCCGGTCGGGGCAGGGATCGAGACGCTGGGCTCGCCGGACGGCCGCTCCAGGCCCTCGGCCACCGGAAGCAGGATCCTCACCTCGGTCCCCACGCCGAGCTCGCTGTGGACCCAGATGCTCCCGCCGCTCCCTTTCACGATGCCGAAGCATGTCGCCAGACCGAGGCCCGTGCCCTCGCCCGTACGCTTGGTGGTGAAGAACGGCTCGAACAGGTGGTCCAGAACTTCATCGCTCATGCCTGTTCCGGTATCGGCGACGGCCAGCGTGACGTACCTGCCGGGGGTCACGTCCGGGTGGATCGCGCGGTAGTCGTCTCCGGCTGTCAGGTTGGCGGTCTCGATGACCAGCCGGCCGCCGTTGGGCATGGCGTCGCGGGAGTTCACGATCAGGTTGACCAGCAACTGCTGAACCTGGCCCGGATCGGCCTTGACGGTGTCCAGGCCCTCGTCCAGATCGGCCGTGATCTCGACGTCCTCCCCGAGCAGGCGCCGCAGCATCTCGAGCGACCTTGCCACCTCCGCGCTGAGGTCCAGCGGAACAGGGTCGATGATCTGCTTTCGGGCGAACATCAAGAGCTGCCGGGTGAGGCTTGCCGCACGTTCCGCGGCCTTCACGATCTCCCGCACGTTCTCCTGCGCCGGATGGCTCTCCGGCAGATCCATGAGCGCTAGCTCGGCGTTTCCCAGGATGGCCGTCAGGAGGTTGTTGAAGTCGTGGGCGACGCCTCCGGCGAGCCTGCCGATGGACTGCAGCTTCTGGGCCTGCGCCAGCTGGTCCTCCAGGACTCGAAGGTCGGTGACATCCTGGAGCAGGCCGTCGTACGCGGCGAGTGAGCCGTCGGCAGCGTACTGGGGGACGAGAGTGCTGCGGACCAGACGCACCGCACCGTCCTTGCGCGTGATGCGATGCTCGAGCGGCCGAGCCGACCCGCTCTCGACCAGATCCCGGACCTGAGCCAGGACCTTGTCCCTGTCGTCCGCGACGACCATGTCGATCCACAGGCCGGGGCTCGACTCGAACTCCTCCGGGGAGTAGCCCGTCACGGCCACGCTCCCAGGGCTGTGAGTGGTTGATAGGGCGCCGCCCGGACCGACCTTCACGTTGAACAGGTAGTCCGTGATCGTCTCGGTGATGCGCCGGTAGCGCTCCTCGCTTTCCTGGAGCTCCGCGGTGCGCTGCTCGACCCGATTCTCGAGTTCGTCGCGAGCGGCCTGGAGCTGCTCGCGGATGGCCGCGTCCTCGATGGAGATGGCGGACTGGCTCGCCATCGCCGACAGCAGGTCCAGGTCGTCCTGGTCGAACTCGCGCTCTCCCGGCAGATTGGTCGCGACGATCAGGCCCAGGGCTCGGTCTCCGTAGAGGATCGGCGCGATCATCATCGGACCGTGCCCCAGCGCCCGCCGGCGCGCGTCGACGCGATCCGACTCTCGCGGGTCGCGAACGCCGCCAGGCGAGAGGGTCGCCTGTCGGTTGCTCATGACCCAGCCGCCGAGCCCCTCGAGGACCTCGTCGTAGTCGATGTCGGCTCGCTCCAGGCCTCCCGGCCCGCCCAGGTAGTTGCCCGTGACGGCCCGCTTGTCCGAGTCGATGGCGAACAGATTGACCCGGTCTGCCCGAACAGCCTCGGCCACGACCTCCACGAGTCGCTGCAGCAGACTTTCGAGGCTCTCCGCCGCTACGGCCGAGTTGCTGACGTGGTAGAGCGCCTGGGTCTTCCTGAGCGCGGCCTCCGTGGCCTCGAGGGACTGACTGTATCTGTCCTCCGCGGCTCGAAGCGCGCTTTCGACCTGCTCCCGGTCATCGGCGGCCGATGCGAGGGGGTCGGCGTGGCCGTGGCCGGTCGCGCCCGTGCCGGGCGCGTCCTCACCCGGCGCCGTGCGGCCGTCAGTATCGCGGCCTGTGTCCACCACCACCCCTTGAGCACACGACCCCACGGGATCGTCGGGTGCGGCCGAATCGCCCCCTTCGACCGCGATTGCCATGGGCTGCGGTGAGTGTAGCGCGACTCGTGCGCTGTTCGGTGCCCCAAAGTCCCATGCTCCGCAGGGTATTCAGGCCCATGCCCGCGACTCTGTCTCGACGCCGCTATGCTGGACGCGGGACCGGCGATGCGCCGGGACCGGCGATGCGCCGGGCGCCGGCGACGGCCTCCCCGATGGCCGAGGCAACTACACCGTAGCAGCGAGGGCCGCGTGTCCCGCGTATCCGACATCTACCGCCCCAGTCTTGGAACGCTCACCGACCTGTACGAGCTGACGATGGGCGCCGGCTACGAGCGGGCCGGTGTGGCCGACCGCGACACGGTCTTCTCGCTCAGCTTCCGGACCCTTCCATTCGGCGGCGGCTATGCGGTCATGGCCGGCCTGGACGACGCCCTGGCCCTACTCGAGGGTTTGCGGTTCGACGCGGACGACATCGACTACCTGCGAAACCTGCGCGGTACGGAAGGTGAGCCGCTGTTCGGTCCGCAGATCCTCGACCGTCTCGCGGCCTTTCACTTCACCTGCGACGTCGACGCGATCGCCGAAGGCACCGTCGTCTTCGCCAGCGAGCCTCTCCTGCGCGTGCGCGGCCCGCTATTCCAGGCGCAGCTGGTGGAGAGCCTCCTGCTCAACGTGATCGGCTTCCAAACGCTGGTCGCCACCAAGGCGGCGCGCGTCGTGGAGGCGGCGGCCGGAGGTCCCGTCCTGGAATTCGGCCTGCGACGCTCCCAGGGGCCGGACGGAGCGCTGTCGGCCGCCCGGGCCGCCTACATCGGCGGCGTGGCCGCGACCTCCAACGTTCTGGCGGGCCGCCTGTACGGCATTCCAGTTCGCGGGACGCATGCCCACTCGTGGGTCCAGGTTTTCGACGACGAGCAGCGCGCATTCGACATCTACGCCGAGGCGCAGCCGGACAATCTGACACTGCTGGTCGACACCTACGACTCTCTGACGGGCGTCGCGCACGCCATCGAGACGGGACGCAAGATCGAGGCGAGAGGAGGCAAGCTGGCGGGCGTCCGGCTCGACTCCGGCGACCTGGCCTATCTATCGATCGAGGCTCGGCGCATGCTAGACGAGGCCGGCTTCGTCGACACCAAGATCGTCGCCTCCAACGATCTCGACGAGCACACCATCGAGTCGCTGCGGGAGCAGGGCGCGCGGATAGACATCTGGGGAGTCGGGACCCGGCTCGACACCTGCTACGACCAGCCGGCCCTGGGCGCGATCTACAAGCTCACCGCCATCTGCGACCCGGACGGCGGCTGGCGCTACCCGGTCAAGCTGTCCGAGCACAGCGCCAAGATCTCGATCCCGGGCGTACTGGGGGTTCGGCGATTCGTGGACACATCCGGCCGCTTCAGAGCCGACATGATCTACGACGAGGACCTCCCCGTCCCACCCGACGGCGACGTCATCGTCGACCCCGCGGACTCGCTGCACATGCGCGCCATCTCTCCGAGCTGGCTCCCGCAGGAGCTGGTCGAGCCGGCGCTTCGCGCCGGGAAGCGCGTTCGACCCTCGCCGTCTCTCGATGAGATGAGGGCTCGAGCGCGCGATCAGGTCGGGTCGCTTCATCCGGCGATCCGGCGGCTCCTGAACCCGCACATCTACCCGGTCGGCCTGGAGATGCGCCTCCACGAGCGCCGCAACGCTCTCGTCCTGGAGCGCCGCCGCGTCCAGGAGCCGGCCTGACCGCCGTGTAGCTCAGGGCTCCACCGCGTGCGGTTCGGGCTCGGGTTCCGGCTCGGGCTCCGGCTCGGGCTCGGGCTCGACCGCGACCTCGGGCTCGGGCTCTGGCTCGGGCTCGACCGCGACCTCGGGCTCGGGCTCGACCGCAACGACCGTTTCCGCACGCGGCTCGACCGCCAGATCTGGTTCCGCGGCGGTCTCGTCCCCGACAGCAGCCCACGCCTGCGGCGCTTCGATCGACACGTCCGCAAGTTCGCGACCGGCCGTCGTCCAGCGTGGATCGACCGTAAGGTGCAGCAACGCCGGGCGGCCGGCCTCCAGAGCCTGCCGCAGGGCCGGTTCGAACTCCTCGTCCGATCGAACAGAGAGCCCCATGACCCCACAGGCTTCGGCGAGGGCGGCGAAGTCCACCGGGCCGAGCTTCGTTGCCAGCCCGACGGCGCTGCCACGCTGCTCCTGGTAGCGCAGGATCGTCCCGTACCTGCCGTTGTCGAAGACCAGGGTCACGACGTGGGCGCGTTCGCGCACGGCCGTCTCGAGCTCCGCCATGGTCATGGCGAAGCCGCCGTCGCCGGCCAGGGCCACGGCCAGGCGGCCGGGCCGCGCGAGCGCCGCGCCGATTGCCGCCGGCAAGCCGTAGCCCATCGGGCCCGCGGTGGACCCGATGAACGTTCCCGGCCGGTGGAACCGGAAGCCTCTCGCCGCCCAGGTGCCGAAGTCGCCGGCGTCGGTGGCCAGGATCGCCTCGGGAGGCAGGACTCGTGCCAGGGTTGCGACGACACGTCCGGGATGCACCCCGGGTCCGTCCCATGGCTCCGCGTCCACCACCGAGCTCGCCTCGTACGCGGCACGATCCGCCGCGTTGGCCGCGGTTCGCTCGTCGAGCGACGCCGCATCGAATACCGCTCGGCTGAGCACCCGCTGTGACACGCGCAGGAACGCAGCCACGTCCGCCGCCATCGCGATGTCCGGTCGGTGCGGAGCGTTCGCGCCGCGCGGCTCGACATCGACGTGCGCCCATCGGGTGGTCGGCAGCGGAATCCGATAGCCGAAGGTCGTGAACTCGCCCAATCGGCAGCCCAACACGAGGAGAGCGTCCGCCTCTTCCAGCCGCGCCTGAACGCTGGCAGGCGCGCCGAGACCGGTCATGCCGAGGTAAAGCGGGTTGTCGTTCGGGAAGACGTCTCCGCGCCGCCACGACGACACCACCGGCACCCGCATCGTCTCCGCGAAGCGGACGAGCGCGTCGGTGCCACGGGCTCTGAGAACGCCGGCACCCGCGAGAATCAGCGGCCGCCTGGAGTCGGCGAGAAGGTGGAGGACCTTTCGAACGAGCGTCGGGTCGGGATCGGCACGGTGGTCCATGCTGTTGGCCGCATGGGCGCCGCCGCGGCCGGCGGGCACCGTTTCGTCCAGCAGATCGCCGGCCACGGCAAGCAGCACCGGACCGGGCCGTCCTTTGGTCGCAGTGGCCACCACCCGATCGATCAGGGAGGCGGCATCGCCCGCGTCCTTCAGCTCCACCGCCCACTTGACGATCGGCTCGAAGGTCCGGACTGCGTCCAGTTCCTGAAACGCTTCACGCCCCTGAACGTTCCGCCGGACGCCCCCGACGATCGCTATAACGGGGGCCGAATCGGCGCGGGCGGCATGAAGCCCGACCGCAAGGTTCGCGGCGCCGGGCCCGCGCGTCGCCACGCATACTGCCGGCCGGCCGGTCAGCTGCGCCACGGCTTCCGCCATGAACGCGGCCGACCCCTCGTGGCGAGTCGCCACAACCCGGATTTGGTTGGCCGCGAATCCCTCCAGCAAGCCCATCACGCTCTCGCCCGGGACGGTGAAGGCGATCTTCACTCCGGCTCGAGCAAGCCCTTCGGCCAGGGCGGCGCCGACCGTAGCGGTGGCTCCCTGGTTCTCAGTCATCGACATTGCCGCACTCCTTCAGATCGCCGCGCCGGGTTGCCGGGCGACTCTCACCGGTAGTTCGTGAACTGCAATGGGACCGGTTCATCGAGTTCCTTCAGCCTGACGATCACACGCTGAAGGTCGTCCTTGCTCTTGGCGAATACGCGCAGGGCATCTCCCTGGATCTGTGGCTTGACCTTCGGGAACTCATCCCGGACGAGCCTGCTGAGCTTGCGAGCCAGGTCTTCGTCCAGTCCTCGCCGCAAACCGATGTGCTGTCGAACCTTGTCGCCGCCCGCGGGTTCGAGCTTGCCCCAATCGAAGATCTTGAGCGACAGGCCGCGCCGGACCGCTTTCGACTCGATCAAATCGCGGATTGCCTTTGCTCGAAACTCGTCGTCGGTCAGGAGCACGAGCTCGGTCTTGGCCTGCGACAGCTCGAACGCTACACCCTTGAAGTCGTAGCGCTGCTGCACCTCGCGCCGAACCTGGTCGAGCGCGTTGCGCATCTCCTGGTCGTCGAAATCGCTCACGACGTCGAATGAGGAATCGCCTGCCATTGGCCCTCCCTTGATCTATCCCGCGTTGTCGGATGCGCCTTTCCGCGGCCCCCGCCGCCGGTGCGCGAACCGATCCAGGCCGGCTCGACCGACAAGAGTGATTGTGCCGCACCGACACCCGGCCGTCGGCCGCCGAACTCAACTGGCTGACGTGAGTGTCTCACTTCAGCCGCCAAGAGCTTGCACGAGCAACTCGGCGATCCGATAGCTCCTGCCGCCGCCCATCACCAGAACGGCGTCGCCGGCACGGACTTCCCCGGCCAGCCAGGCCGCCGTCTGCTCCACCGTGCCGGGCGCAACCACCGTCAAGCCCGGGCGGCGGCGGGCCGTGGCTTCGGCCAGCGCCGAGGCCGAGGTCACCCTCGTGTCGGCGTCCCGGCCGGCCCATATGTCGGCGATGGCCACACCGTCGGCAGTGGCCAGGACATCGGCGAACTCGTCGAGCATCGCTGCCGTGCGGTGGTAGGTGAGAGGCTCATAGACGGCCCATACCCGCCGACCCGGCTCCAGCTGACGCAGCGCGGCCAGCGTTTCGCGAATCGCCGTCGGGTGATGGCCGTAGTCGTCGTAGACCACTACGCCACTCCCCTCCCCTTTTCGCTCCAGGCGCCGGCCCACGCCGGTGAAGCTGCCGAGACCCGCGACCAGCGCGTCCTGTGACACGCCCAGGGCCAGCGCGGCACCGGCCACGCCCAGCGCGTTGGCGGCGTTGTGCCGGCCGGCCAGCTTCAGGCGCACACGCACGCCGCCCGGCAGCGCGTCGCCCTCGAGGCGCACCGTCGTGCCCTCCGCGTCCGCCTGCAGGATGGTCCCGACGATGGTCGACGAGTACTCGCCACGAGTGCCTGCCGTCCCATCCCGCCCTTTCGCCGCGCTTGGACCGCCGACCGGCGACTCCACCAGCCTGGTCGCCACGACCGCGCCCGGCCAGTCTCGCAGTTGTCGGAGAACTCCCGCGACTCCCGCGTCCCCCACGTTCGCAACCAGCGTGGGTCGTACCGCGGCCCGAGCCGCTCGGGTCAGCCACGCGACGAAGCAATCGACAACCGCCTCCCTGTCGCCGAAGACGTCGGGGTGATCCCATTCGGCCGACGTCAGCACGGTCACGTCGGGCCGGTACGGATCGAAGTTGCCCGCGTACTCGTCCGCCTCCACGACGAACGCCGTTCCCCGCCCCCAGCGGGCCGTTGCGGGCAGCGGGCCGGCGAGAGGCGCGGGCAGCAGCGCGCCTACGAAGGCGCACGGGTCCAGCCCCGCCTCGACGAGGACGTGGACGAGCCATCCGGAGCTCGTGCTCTTGCCGTGGGTGCCGGCGACTCCAACGAGCGTCTTGCCCACGGCCGCGTCGGCGATGACCTGCTGCCACGGCTCCAGGGGCACGCCGGACGCCCTGGCGGCGGCCAGCTCCGGGTTGTCCGGATCTATGGCCGTCAGAGCCTTGGTCACGGCAAGACGGTCGGGTGCCGGTCCTCCCGTCACGTGCTTCGCGTCGTGGGCCCAGTCGAGGTGGATGCCCGCCGCGAGAAGCGGCGGCGTGTACTGCGACGGCCCTCCTGGGTCGCAGCCGCTGACGTCGGCCCCACGCGAGGCCGCCAGCAGTGCCGCCGCGCTTGCACCGGCTCCGCCGGCCCCAACCACATGGATTCGCTCGCCCTCGCGGATCGGCCGGGCATCTCTGGCTGCCGCCAGACCGCTTCCAATCGACGCCGCGCCCCGAACTGGACTCACGAAGACCCGCCGTTCCCACCGTCGCTCGAGACCCGCTCGAGCAGCATCTCGATGGCGGCGCGAGCGCTGGCTTCCCGATTTGCCGAACGGTCGCCGGCCCACACGAAACGCCTGACCTCCACACCCTCGCCGTCGGCCACGGCCACATACGCGAGCCCCACCGGCTTCGCGGCTGTTCCGCCGCCCGGTCCCGAGACGCCCGTGACGGCAACGGCGAGAGTCGCTCCGGTCCGTTCGAGGGCACCGAGGGCCATCGACCGAGCCACCTGCGCACTGACCGCTCCGTGGGCCTGGAGCTGGTCCACGGGCACGCCCAGCAGTCTCTCCTTGGCCTCGTCGGCGTACGAGACGACCCCGCCGCGGAAGTACCTACTCGAACCGGCGACGTCCGTGATCGACTTCGCGACGAGTCCGCCCGTGCACGACTCGGCGGTGGCTACGACGACTCCCCGCTCCAGGCAGAGGGCCTGCAGGCGCTCAACCAGCCGGATCAGCGGCTCGCCATCCATGACTTCCTAGCAGGAGGCGACGTTCTTCGGCACGCCGGACGTATCCACGTAGAGGTGCGTCCCGCCGAACTGGCTCACGGGCCCGTACTGCACGCCGTTGATGATCGCGTAGACGTGGCCCGGCGCCGCCGCCACCACGCAGACCGACTTCTTGCCTACGACCGTCGTCTGCCATCCGGCCTGGTAGGTGCTCTGGCCCACGGCCGCGCCGTCGACGAAGTACCTGAGCCAGGCGGCGCCGCCCTTGACCTGCAGCGTGACGTTCACGCCCGAATAGGGAACGCTGACCGTCCGCACCACCGGCTTCGTCTGGATGCCCTGGGTTGTGGTGCCGGTCATGCTCAGTCGCCACAAGCCGGGATTGAGCTGCACATTGAACGTGAAGCTGCCGTCGGCGGCGGGGGCGACCGACGTCGGCTGCGGCCCCGGCGTCGGTGAGGGCCCGGGCGAGCCGCTCGGCGACGCGGCCGGACCGGACGGCGTGGGACTAGGTGAGACGCCGACGGCGGGACTCGACGCCAGGGGCGACGGCGTGGGCGGCGGCAGCGTGGCGCCGGCGGCGAGCGGCGCGCCGAGGTAGATGGGAGTCAGCGTCACGATCGAGACCGCGGTGCCGGTTCCCGTAACCGTGAGCTTGCCACCGGCGACCGACGCTCCGTCGGAGGGCGTGCCGAACGCAACCTCGGGCGTGAGGGGCGTCGGCGTAGGAGACGGAACTACGACGACCAGCCTGACCGTCTTGCTGGCGTGGTTGGTGTCGAGGTTCTCGGCGGTGATGTCGAACTGGTTGCTGCCGGTCTGGAGTATGGCCTGGTAGGTCCAGTGACCGGAGTCGTCGGTGATCGCCTCCCGAGATTCCTGCCCGTTCCAGGAGATGAGAATGGTCGTACCCGCGGTGGCGGTGCCGGTCAGCGTGTAGTTGGTCGTCCCGATCGCGACCGTAACCGGCACGGGCCCTGCCGACGCCACGGCCAGGGTCGGGTAGGAAAGGTATCGCGTCAGTTGATAGCCGAAATAGGCCCCCACGGCCAGAACGATCACGACCACCATGGCTATCACCAGATGGCTGCGCTGGAAGACCACGCCCCGGCGGATGGTCATCGGCTGCGGTCCGACGATGCCCGGGACCGCCGGCCTCGCACCGCCGGCCTCTTCGCGCCACTCCTCTTCGATCTCGTCCGCGTCCAGGCCCAGATACGTTGCGTAGTTGCGGAGGAAGCCCCGCGCGTAGACGTCGCCCGGCAGATCCGTGAAGTCCCCGTCTTCGAGGGCCGCCAGGTACTTGGCTCGGATCTTCGTGTCCCGCTCGACGCGGTAGAGGTCTACGCCCCGAAGCTCCCGCGCGTCACGCAGCTTCTCGCCAACCGCCGACCGTCCGTCCCGCCCCAGCGAGCCACGGCCTCCTCCGCGGCTCGTGGTTCTACGATTTGTCCGGCGCGTTGGGAAACTGCTCGTCATGCCTCATCCTCGCCGTATCCGATCGTCGAATTGGACGGCGGACCATCGCGGCGCAACACCGGCCGCGCGTTCGACCCGTCGAAGGGCCCGATGTACCCGCGCGCTTCGAGCTGATCGATGATTCGAGCGGCTCTGGCGTATCCGATCTTGAGACGTCGCTGCAGAAGCGACGCGGAAGCCCGATCGTACTCCTGGATGACGCCGACGGCGTCGGGGAGCAGCCGATCGGCTTCGTCGTCGGCCTCCTCCTCGTGGCCCACCGAATCCTCACCGGTCTCGAGGATGCCCATGTCGTAATGCGGCTCCGCCTCGGCACGCCAGTGCTCGCAGATGTTGGCGATCTCCTTGTCCGACACGAATACGCCCTGAAGCCGGATCGGTCGAGGCAGGTCCGCGGGCTGGAAGAGCATGTCGCCGCGGCCGATGAGATCCTCCGCGCCCGGCATGTCGAGGATCGTGCGGGAGTCGATCTGGGAAGCCATCGCGAAAGCGATGCGGCTCGGGAAGTTGGCCTTGATGAGACCCGTGACGACGTTCACCGAGGGCCGCTGAGTCGCCAGCACCAGGTGAATGCCGGTGGCGCGAGCCTTCTGGGCGAGCCGGACGACCGGCTCCTCGACGTTCTTGCCTTCGCGCATCATCAGGTCGGCCAGCTCGTCCACTATGAGGACGATGTACGGAAGCCGATCGGCTGGATCGGCTCTCGTCTCGTTGAACCCGGCCAGATTCCGCGCGGTTGCCCCCGCGAAACGGCGGTACCGGTTCTCCATCTCCGTGACGGCCCACTTGAGCGCCGCCTTGGCCCGCTCGGGCTCCGTGATCACGGGCACCATCAGGTGCGGCAGCCCGTTGTAGGCCGACAGCTCGACCCGCTTGAGGTCGACCAGCACGAGCCTGACTTCTTCCGGCGTGGCGTTGCACAGCAGGCTCGAGATGAGCGCGTTCACCATCACGCTCTTGCCCGACCCGGTCGCTCCGGCGATCAGAAGGTGCGGCATCTTTGCCAGGTCCGCCGCCCGAGCATGGCCGGCCACGTCGCGACCGAGGGCGAAGGTCAGCTTGGAGGCAGCCCGGAAGTCGACCTCCTCGAGGATCCGCCGCAGGGCGACGATGTTGAAGTCCTTGTTGGGGATCTCGATCCCTACGACGCTCTTGCCCGGGATCGGCGCTTCTATCCGGATTGTGCGAGCCGCGAGGGCCATGGCGAGGTCGTCCGATAGGGCCTCGATGCGGCTGACCTTGATCTCCGGCGAGGGTTCCACTTCGTACTGCGTCACGACGGGCCCGGCGTTCCACGCGACCACGCGGGCGGGAAT
Source organism: uncultured Chloroflexia bacterium (assembly GCA_963838285.1). Lineage (GTDB taxonomy): Bacteria > Chloroflexota > Limnocylindria > Limnocylindrales > CSP1-4 > Fen-1039. The sequence goes on along the minus strand of CAWIQP010000004.1, from coordinate 86,458 downwards.
GTTGAAGCTGGACAGCTTCGCCCCGATGATCGCGGCGTTGCGCTCGTGATCCATGCCGCTGTCGCCGACGCGCGGGGCCAGGTCCTCGAGCAGCGCCAGCGGCGGCAGGTGGTACTCCACCCGCGGCTTCTCCGCGGTTGCCACCGCCGCGCCCAACTTGGACTGACCGGGGGCTCCCATGCCTGGGCGCCCGCCCCGGATTGCGGCGCCGTCCCGTACCGATCCCCCCTCGCGTACGGGGGCCTCGCCCCCGCCCAGGCGGGAAACCGCGCTCCCGCTCATCGGCCCGCCGTCGCGGGCGACGGGTCCGCCGAGGAACGGCGGCGCGAAGGTCTGCGACGTGGGGCCGGGATTGGGAATTGCGGCCGGAATCGAGGGTGCGCGCTCGTCGCCGAAGCGGCGGCCGTCCGCGGCAATGGCTTCCTTCGGCGTCTTCTCCGGTCGATCGGCCCGGGCCGGAGTCGACGGCCCGGCGGGGGCTTTCGCCGGGGCGGGTCTGAACAGCGAGGCGGTCGCTCGCGAAGCCAGTCGTCCCAGCGGAGCAACGGCCGCGGGGAAGGACATGTCGAGGGCGAGCAGGACGCCCGCGATCATCAGGAACGTGAGGATGAAGCCTGCGCCCGGCGCGGTAACGAGGGGCGTCAGGAACTTGGCCACGGCCCTGCCGACGTACCCGGCGGCCGGCCACTTGCCCCAGTTGCCCTCGACCAGGCCGACCAGACCCAGCAGCGACCCGTAGGCCAGACAGCTGCCGAGGATCGTCACCTGCCAATCCCAATGCGCACCCTCCGCCCGCTCGAGGTAGTAGCCGAGCAGGATCAGCGCCACGGGCAGAAGCCACCGAGCGGTGCCGAACCAGGGCGCCACGACGTTGCGCTCCCAGTCGGTGAGCTGGCCGCCCCGGATGGTCAGGCCGATCAGCAGCGACACGCCCACCAGCAGCATCGCGAGGCCGATCAGGACGCGGACGACTTCGGCCGAAACGGTCCAGCGACGACTCGACCGCCTCCGCCGAACGGCCGGCGCCGAGCGATTGCCCCGAGCGCTGCTCGAGCGATTGGACGCGGCCGAGGTTCGGGCCGGCATCTAAACCTCCACCACGACCGGGAAGACGAGCGGCCGGCGACGGGTCTGCTCGTAGAGATAGCGCGAGATCTCGTCCTTGATCTGGCTCTTGAGCAAGCCGACTTCGCTGGTGCGATCGCCCTGGCCCTCGATCGCGGCCATCATCCGGTCCACTGCGCCGTCCATCAGCGGGTCGTTTTCGTTGCCGCGGACGAAGCCGCGGGTCACGATCTCTGGCTTGGCGACGATCCGGCCGGTCTGCTTGTCCACGGTCACGACGACGATGAACATGCCGTCGCTCGCCAGGGCGCGGCGGTCGCGCAGGACCACCTCGCCGACGTCGCCAACCGACAGCCCGTCGACGAGCACGTAGCCGGAGGTCACCGGCGCGGCGCGCCGAGCGGAGCCGTCCGGGAAGAACTCGATGGCCTGGCCGTTCTCGATGATGAAGACGTTCTCGGGAGCAACTCCGGTCTCGATGGCCAGCCGCCCGTGCTGCACCAGCATCCGGAACTCGCCGTGGATCGGGATGAAGTACTTGGGCCGGGTCAGCCCCAGCATCAGCTTGAGCTCTTCCTGGCTGGCGTGGCCCGAGACGTGGGCATGCTTGACGGTGTGGTAGTAGACGTTGGCGCCGGCCTTGAAGAGGTTGTCGATGGTCCGCGCCACGTACTCCTCGTTGCCGGGGATGGGGCTGGCGCTGACGATGACCGTGTCGCCGGGCTGGATCTCCACGAAGCGATGGTCGCGGTTGGCCATACGCGCGAGGCCGGCCATCGGTTCGCCCTGGGCGCCGGTCGTGGCGATGACTACCCGATTGGCCGCGACGGACCCGATCTGGTCCTTGGGGAGGATCTGCCCCGGGGCGAAGGTCAGGTAGCCCAGGTCGGTGGCGATGCGGAAGTTCTGCTCCATGGACCGGCCGATGACGGCCACCTTGCGATCGAAGGCAGCGGCGGCATCGATGACCTGCTGGATGCGCGCGATGTTGCTGGCGAAGGTGGCCACGATGACCCGGCCGTCGAGCGGCTCCATGATCTCGCGGAAGGTCTCGCCCACGGTCCGTTCGGACAGCGTGTAGCCGGGGTTCTCGGCACGGGTCGAGTCCGACAGAAGGCATATGACGCCGTCCTCGCCCAGGCGTGAGAGGACCGCGAAGTCGGACCTTCGGCCGTCGACCGGGGTGTGGTCGAACTTGAAGTCGCCCGTCGTGACCACGGTGCCGACCGGCGTATGGAGGGCCATGCCCATCGCGTCGGGGATCGAGTGGCTGATCCGGAAGGGCTCGACCCGGAACGGCCCGATCTCGAGCATGTCACCGGGATCGAGCGGCAGAAGCGGGTTGTTGTGGAGCTTGTGTTCCTTGATCTTGATCCCGAGCAGTCCTCGGGCCAGCGTGGAGGCATACACGGGCACGCCGGGCAGGTACGGCAGGATGTACGGCAGGCCGCCCACGTGGTCCTCGTGGGCGTGCGTGATCAGGAAGGCGCGCACCTTCTCGCGGTTCTCGCGCAGGTAGGTGACGTCGGGGATGACCAGGTCGATCCCGAACATCTCCTCGTCGGGGAACATGAGCCCACAGTCGACGACGACGATGTCGTCGCCGTACTCGAAGACATACATGTTCTTGCCGATCTCCCCCACGCCGCCGAGGGGGATGATTCGGAGCGGTGTCTCGTTGTCAGGCATCGATGCTCATGTGACGGGACCGTTGACTTGCGTTCATCCTAGAAGAGGCTGAGCTGGTCCGTTGTGCCGGATTCGGCAATCGCCCCGACCGACTCGGCGGTGGCGCTCGACGACACGATGGTCGCGGACGGTTCCGCGGCCTCAGAAACGGCCGGCGGCTTCTCCGCCTCGCCCCGCTGGGCACCGACCGCCGGCGGCGTCTGTGCGAGCGGAGGTCCGGCGGAGCGGAGCTTGCGAGCCTCCAGAAGCGCCAGCGGCACGCCCTCCATGTCGCGGAACAGCGTGGCCTTGAGCGATCCCTGGTGCAGCGCCGCCGCCGGGTGATACATCGCGTAGGTCAGCGCCTGCGGGGCGCCGGACTCCGTTGCCGCCGGCCGGAACGTGCCGTGCACCTGGCCGATCCTCGCGCCGGGGTTGAACCGAGCCATCGAGAAGCGTCCCAGAGTGACCACCAGCGCGGGGTCGAGGGCGGCCAGCTGGCGGGTCAGAAACGGCCCGCAGGCCGCGATCTCGTCTGGCTCAGGGTCGCGATTCTCCGGCGGACGGCACTTCACCACGTTGGTGATGAAAACCTCCTCGCGAGACCAGCCGACCGAACCGAGCAACTCACTGAGCAGCGCGCCGGCCTGGCCTACGAATGGCCGGCCCTGCCGGTCTTCGTTGAAACCGGGCCCCTCGCCGACGAAGAAGACCTCCGTGGCCGCGGTCCCCTCACCGGGAACTGCCTTCGTCCGAGTCTGGTGGAGCCGGCAGCGCGTGCAGACCGCCACCTCGGCTCCGATCGCGTCGAGCGCCGCCCGGCGCTCGGCCTCGGTCACGATGCTTCCTCGGACCCGCCGGGCACCTCCCGGCGAGACCGCGCCAGGACCCAGCCCCGTTCGAGGAGCACTTCGGCGATCTCGACGGCGTTCGTGGCGGCCCCCTTGCGGAGGTTGTCGCTGACGACCCAGAAGGCGATGCCGCGCTCAACCGACGGATCGGTCCGAACGCGGCCGACGAAGACCTCGTCCTTGCCGGCGGCCTGGGTGGCGATCGGATAGACGTGACCGGCCGGGTCGTCCATGACCACAACTCCGGGCACCGCCGCGAAGGCGCTGCGAGCTTCCTGCGGGCTCATGGGCTTGCTGGTCTCGACGTGAACAGCCTCGGAGTGGCTGACGAAGACGGGCACTCGTACGGCCGTGCAGGAGATGCGCAAGCCCGGCAGATGCAGGATCTTGCGGCACTCGGTGACGACCTTCCACTCCTCGCGCGTGTAGCCGTTGTCGAGGAATACGTCGATTTCGGGCAGCGCGTTGAAGGCGATCGGGTGCGGGTAGACCGAAGCCACCTTCGGCTCTCCCGCGACGTGAGCGCGGATCTGCGACTCCAGCTCGGCGAGCGCCTCCGCGCCCGTCCCCGAAACCGATTGATACGTGTCGACCACGACTCGCTCGATCCCGACGGTGTCTCGGATGGCCATCAGCACCGGCGCAAGCTGCATCGTGGAGCAGTTCGGGTTGGCGATGATGCCCTCGTGCCACTCCCCGTCACCGGGGTTGACCTGGCTCACGATGAGCGGGACGGCACCCTCCATTCGCCAGGCGTTGGAGTTGTCGATCACGGTCGCGCCGCGCGCCGCGGCCTCGGGGGCAAGCTGGCGCGATACATCGGTCCCGGCCGAGAAGAGGGCGATGTCGACGCCATCGAACGCATCGGCCGTCGCCTCCCCTACCGTCAGCGTCCGCCCGCCGGCGCTCACCGTCGAACCGGCGGAACGGCCGGAGGCAAGCAAACGCAGTTCGCCGACCGGGAACTCGCGTTCCGCGAGGACCTGGATCATCGTCCGACCGACGACGCCGGTGGCACCCACGACCGCGACGGTCAGCTGGCGGGGATCTCGGGACATGGCTCCACCCAGGCTGTTTGAGTTGACGGGCACCGGCCGAGTATACCAGCGAGCCGTCCGATCCCTGCCGTCGCAACCAGGGCGGAACCTGCTCACGGCTCGATTCGGGTGTGCCGGAAACGAAGAGGCCGGCCGTTGCCGGCCGGCCTCCGTTCTAGGTTCGGTTCTGAGTCCTAGGCCTCGGTGCGCGCCAGATGACGCTGCATCGCGGCCTTGCGCGACAGGTTGATCCGGCCCTGACGGTCGATCTCCACGACCACGACCATGACCTCGTCGCCGACCGAAACCACGTCCTCAACCGTCGGGACGTGGTAATCGGCGAGCTCGCCGATGCGGATCAAACCTTCCTTGCCGGGCAGGATCTCGACGAAGCAGCCGAAACCCATGATCCGGGTGACCTTGCCGAGGTAGAGCCCGCCGACCTCGACCTCGCGAGTGAGCGACTCGATCCACTGAACCGCCTTGCGGGAGTTCTCGCCCGAAACCGCGGCGATCTGGACCGTGCCGTCGTCCTCGACGTTGATCTCGGTGCCGGTCTCCTCCTGGATCTTGCGGATGACCGAACCGCCCTTGCCGATGATGTCGCGGATCTTCTCGGGGTTGATCTTGATGGTGATGATGCGCGGCGCGAAGTTGCTCATCTCGGTGCGACTGGTCGCGATGACCGCGTCCATCTTGTCCAGGATCGCCATTCGCGCCTCGTGCGCCTTCTCGAGACCCTGGCGGATGATCGCCTCGCTGATGCCCTTGACCTTGATGTCCATCTGCAGCGCCGTGACACCCTCGCGGGTGCCGGTCACCTTGAAGTCCATGTCGCCGAAGGCGTCTTCCTTGCCGAGGATGTCGGTCAGCACGACGAAGCGGCCGTCCGGCTCGCTGATGAGGCCCATCGCGGCGCCGCCGACGGCGGCCTTAATCGGCACGCCGGCGTCCATGAGAGCCAGGCTCGAGCCGCAGGTCGAGGCCATCGAGGTCGAGCCGTTCGACGTCACGCACTCGCTGACGAGGCGGATGACGTAGGGGAACTCGTCCTCGGACGGCAGGACCGGCAGCAGGGCTCGCTCGGCGAGGTGTCCGTGGCCGATCTCACGCCGGCCCGGGCCTCGCATCGGCTTGTTCTCACCGGTGCTGTAGGGCGGCATGTTGTAGTGATGGAGGTAGCGCTTTTCGGTCTCGGGGCTGATCGTGTCGATCCGCTGGACGTCCGACGACGGGCCCAGCGTGGCCACGGTCAAGGCCTGCGTCTGACCGCGAGTGAACAACCCCGACCCGTGAGCTCGCGGCAGAACGCCGACTTCGACGGAGACGGGGCGGATCTCATCCACGGCGCGGCCGTCCATGCGGATGCCCTCGTCGAAGACGAGCTTGCGAACCGTCTTCTTCTGGACGAGGCCGAAGAGCGCCTTGCCGACGCGGGCCTGGCGTCGAGCCGCCTCGAGAAGTCCGGCCGGATCCTCGCCTTCCTTGCGGTTGGCGCGGATCGAGATGGCGATCGCGTCCTGAAGATTCTCGATCCGGCCCGGCAGATCGGCGGCGAACCGGGCCAGCAGGCCGGCCGTCGTCTCGGCGTCGGCCAGCCCGCGGTGGGCGGTCTCGACCTCGATGCCGAAGAAGCGGGCGATGTCCCCGAGCTTGTAGGACTCGAGGTCCGGATAGCCTTCGCGGGCGAGGACGAGCGTGTCGAAGTAGCCGCCCTCGGCGAACTTGCCGGAGTCGCCCAGGGCGAGATCGAGGAAGCCCAGGTCGAAGCCGATGTTGTGCCCCACGATCGGAGCCCCGCCGACGAAGGCGAGGAGCTTCTCGGCGGCCTCGCGGGCGACAGGAGCGCCGGCCACGTCGGCCGTGGTGATGCCGTGCATCTGGGCCCCGAAGATGTCGCGGCCAGGGCTCACGAACGTCGAGAAGCGATCGACGATCGCCCCGTCGCGCACCCGGACGGCCCCGATCTCGATCAGATCCGCGACCTTGGGGTCGCGGCCGGTCGTCTCGGTGTCGACGACGACGAGTTCCCAGCCCGGCTGGCCGACCTTCTTCACGAAGTCGAGGACGGAGCCCGTGCCCGGCTCGAGGTAGCCCACGACCTTGGGCTTCCCGACGGCGGCGCGCATCTCCTCCTGGATGTCGATCAGCGGCTGGAGCGCCCGATGGCCGAACAGGATTGCGTCGGCCATGACGTCCTCGGGGACGATCGAGGCGCCTGCCTCGACCATCATGATGGCGTCGCGCGTTCCGGAGACGATGAGGTCGATGTCCGAGCGCTCGAGGTCGCCGACGGTCGGATTGACCACGAACTCACCGTCGATGCGGCCGATCCGCACGGCGCCGATGGGGCCGAGGAACGGGATCGCGCTGATGGTCAGCGCGCACGAGGCGGCGAAGGTGCCAAGGACGTCGGACTGGTTTTCCTGGTCCGTCGAGAGGACCGTGATCACGATCTGGATGTCGTCCTTGTAGCCCTCGGGGAAGAGCGGCCGGATCGGCCGATCCGTGAGCCGGCAGGCCAGGATGGCGGCCTCGGACGGTCGGGATTCGCGCTTGATGAAGCCGCCCGGGATCTTGCCGGCGGCGTACATGCGCTCCTCGAACTCGACGGTCAGCGGGAAGAAGTCGAGGCCGGGCCTCGGATCCGAACGGTTGGCCGTCCCGAGGACCATGGTGTCGCCGAAGCGAACCGTGACTGCGCCGCCAGCCAGCAGCGCGAGCTTGCCGGTTTCGATGGTCAGCGTGCGACCGGCAAACTGCGTCTCGAATGTGTGAGACACGAGTGGTTTCCTCCTGAGCCTCGGAGGAAGGATGTGTCCTTGCTTTCGCCTGGACTGGCCGGGCGGGTATGCCTGCGCGAGGTCACGCCTCGCGACGCGGCGTTTGCGCTAGCGGCGCAGTCCGAGCCGTGCGATGACGGCGCGATAGCGAGCGTTGTCCTTCTTGATCAGGTAGGCAAGAAGGCGGCGTCGCTGTCCGACGAGCTTGAGGAGGCCGCGGCGGGACTGATTGTCTTTCGGAAAGGCTCGCAGGTGCTCAGTTAGCTCCTTGATCCTTTCGGTCAGGAGCGCAATCTGCACCTCCGCTGAGCCGGTGTCGCCGTCCTTGACGGCGTATTCCGAAATGACCTGATCTTTCGTCTCCCGCGCGAGCGGCACACGATCCTCCGAATAGCTCTATGACTTTGGTTCCTAACTCTCTAAATGACTGGCGGATGGTAGCAGGGTTCGGCAGCCCGTGCCACGCCGGTGCCACTCGAGCGGGAACCCCGGAGCGCGCCGACCGCCATGCGCGCCGGATTCCGCCCCTGGCCGCCCTATCCGCGCTCGTTGTCGCTCGACACCTGGACGACGACTCGCATCTGTCCGGGGAAGACTCGTTCCGCTCTCTCGAGTTCGACCTTGCCGTCCAGGACCGACACCAGCGCCTCCGCCGAAGCCGGCTCCGAGCGTCTCTCGAGTCGCCACGCCGGCCCGAGGAGCGCCCGGTAGCGGCCCGCGGGCGGCAGCGTCACGGGGAGTTCCATGGCCAGCGGCCCCGCGGGCGCCCCGTCGCCCGCGTCGAGCCGGCCGGTGAACCCGTAGTGAGCGCCCGAGCAGCTGCCTTGCACCGGCCAGATCCCCGGCGGAGACGCGACGGCGGATCTCCGAGCTGCGGACCTGTTCGCCGTTCGACAGGAACGAAGAGATGACGGTGACGGAGAAGCCCATTCGCTCGCCCAGGACGGTCAGCGTCTCCGGCGTGCCCCTCCGCTCAAAGCCGAAGGCGGCATCCGGAGTCATGACGAACCCGGCCAGATCGACTCGGTCCCGGATGGCCGCCACGAAGTCGCCATATTCGGTCACCCGCAGGGCGTGGTCGAAGTGCTGAACCACCGCCACCTCGACGCCGGCGGCCTGGAGCCGAACGAGGCGTTCGTCGGGGTCGCACAGGAGCGGCGGCGCCAGACCCTCGATCAGCTCCTCGGGATGGGCGTCGAACGTGAGAACCGCCGGCCGAGCGCCCGCCCGGCGTGCTGCTCGACAGAGCTCTCGGAGAAGGTACATGTGGCCGCGGTGCAGGCCGTCGAAGACGCCGACCGCAAGATAGAGGCGGCCGAGCCCGGGCGGCAGGCCGGCGATGCCCGACACGACGGTCATGCGGTTGCGCGCATCGACGACGCGAAGCCGGGGCTCCGCGGCGTGAGTCGGACGCGCTGTGGCGGCAGCCGCAGCCCCGGTGGCGGTCGCGGTGGAGCCGGACGCGGTGGCGGCCCCGGCCGCAGTGCCCGCCGAGGCGGCGCCGGGCGCGGCCACGAAGATCTTCTCCGGCACGAGCCGGCCCGCTTTCCACGAGCCGATGCCCACCAGGGACCTATCCTCGGCCAGCATGCGGACGCGGGAGCCCTGCTCGACCTGGGGCCTGGTCGCCGGCTTGACCTGCTGGCCGCGCGACGCGGCGGCGACTTCCGCCTCCGTGAGGATCGCCTCCGGAATGGCCTCGAGGCCGGCATCGACCGGCAACAGCAGCCCGGCCAGCGCCGCGGGACCCCCGGCGGCCGCACCGCGTATCTCGTCGAGCGAGTGCGCGGCCGCCAGTCGGAACGGGCCGCTGGCGGTCCTCACGAGGGCACCCAGATAGGCGCCGCAGCCGAGCCGCTCTCCCAGATCGCGGGCCAGTGAGCGTATGTACGTTCCGGCGCCGCATTCCACTTCGACGACGGCCGTGGGCCGCTCGGGGTCCGAGCCGTCCCACTCCACGAGGTCGAGCCGCGCGATGGTGACTGCCCTGGGCGCAAGCTCCGGCGGCGTCCCCTCCCGCGCCAGCTGATAGGCCCTCCTGCCGCCGACCTTCATCGCGCTGTAGGCCGGCGGGCGCTGCATGATCCGGCCGCGAAAACCGGACAGAGCCGCCTCCGCGGCCTCCCGCGAAGGAGCCGGGCCGGAGCCGGGCAGCAGCTCTCCGTCCCGATCGTCCGTTTCGGAGCTGGCACCGAAGCAGATCGTCGCCCGGTAGGCCTTGTCGTCGCCCATGTGGTACTCGACCAGCCGCGTGCCCAGTCCCAGGAAGACCGGCAGGACTCCCGACGCGAAGGGGTCGAGCGTTCCCCCGTGGCCGGCCCGGCGTGTCCCGGTCAGCCGACGGACCAGCGCCACGACGTCATGCGACGTGAAGCCTGGGTCCTTGGCGACGACCAGGATCCCGTCCATACCGCGCCCGGGATTCATCGACGCCGGGGCTCGACCGCGGCGACCAGCGCGGCCGCCCGCGCCAGAACGGCCTGGCTGGCTTCGGCGAGCGGCAGGGCAACTGTGGCCCCGGCCGCGCGTGCGTGACCGCCGCCGCCAAAGGCGCCCGCCAGCTCGGTCGCGTCCACGCCGCCGTCCCGCGTTCGAACGCTGATCCGAGTCGACTCGCCGTTCTCCTTGAAGAGAATCGCGGCTTCGGAAGTCTCAGACTGGGCGAGCAGGTCGATCAGGCCCTCCGACTCGGCCGCCCCGGCGCCGCTGGTCGCGAGATCTGCCGGCTCGAGGGTCGACCACACAAGGCGGCCGTCCAGATCCGACCGCATCTTCGCCAGAACCAGCCCGAAGAGCCACAGCTGGCTGTTCGGCTTGGAGCGGTAGAGGCGCCTGGCGATCTCACTGAAGGAAGCGCCCGCCTCCCTCAGTGCGGCCGAGACGACCAGCGTCCGCGGCGTCACGTTGGGGTGCTGGAAGTTGCCGGTGTCCATGACCACTCCACCCGCCAGCGCCGAGGCGAGCATGCCGTCGACGGCGGCCAGCGGAACTCCCAGGCGCCACGCCAGCAGCGTCACCATCTCGCACGTCGCCGAGCTGGTGGCGTCCACCCAATCCACGGCCCCGAAGCGCGGGTTGGAGACGTGGTGATCGATGTCCAGGATCGGGACGCGCTCGAATAGCGCCCGATGGGACTCCAGCACCGGACCGATCCGCTCGAGCTCGCCGCAATCACCGACGACGAGAAGGTCGTAGTCGATGGACGGGTCGGGCTCCCGCCGGAAGCGATCCATGCCGGGCAGGAAGGCGTACATCGCCGGCACCGGATCCGCGCAAACGGGCGTAGCCACTCCCCCACCCGCCTCGACGAGCAGGCTGACGGCCAGCGCCGAACCCAGGGCGTCCGCCTCCGGGTTCTCGTGGCAGATCGCCATCACGCGCCGGGCCGACCGCAGCCGGTCGACGACCTCTTCGGGCACGGCGGCGGCATAGGCCGACAGATCGACGCGCGGCTGGGGCTCGCTCACCTGGCCCTCCGACGACCGGCCTGCCTGCCGGCCTGAGCGCCCTTGCCGTGCCCCTCCTTGCGGTCGCCTCGCCGTTGCGCCTTCGCGCCGGGCTTCGTCACGGCCTCGGCTGAAGTGGCCAAGGATGGGCCGTCTGCGGCGTCCCCTTCGTGCGGCAGCCTCGGCACGGGCGTGGGCAGCGACTCGCCCGTCGAATCGACCCAATCCGGCGTTCTGCCGGCCTCCAGCTCGTTGAGAATCTGCAGGACCCGTGTCCCGCGCTCGACGGTATCGTCGACCCGAACCTCGAGCTCGGGGATGCGCCGGAGTCTGATCTTCGATCCCAGGCCGTGGCGGACATACGGCATCGCCCGTCGCAGTGCGGCCAGCGTCTCCTTGCGCTCCTCGGGCGTGCCGATCACGCTGACCCACACGCGCGCTCGCGACAGATCCGGCGTCGTCTCCACGTCGGTGACGGTGACGAAACCGATGCGAGGGTCGGTCACGTCGCGCTCCAGGGCGGCACCGATCTCCTGGCGGAGAAGCTCGTCGATCCTCTCTGTTCGCTGTGTCATCGAGACCCGATACTCCGGCTCAACCGGCCGCCCGGCTCACCATTTGCTGGGTGAAGCACTCGATGATGTCGCCTTCGGTCAGGTCGTTTGAGCCGGCCAGACCGATGCCGCACTCGAAAGTGGTCGCGACCTCGCGGACGTCGTCCTTCATGCGTCGAAGCGATTCGATCCTGTCCGTCGTGATGATCTTGCCGCCGCGCCACACGCGAGCGCCGCCGCCGCGAACGATTCTTCCGTCGGTCACGTAGCAGCCGGCGATGACCGCAACCTTGCCGACCCGGAAGATCTTCCGCACCTCCGCCCGGCCTTCGACGGTCTCGACCTGCTCGGGTTCGAGCATGCCTCGGAGCGCCGCCGAGATGTCGTCGGTGAGCTTGTAGATGATGTCGTACTGGCGGACGTCGACCTTCTCGGCCTCCGCGGCGCGTCGAGCCGTATCCGTAACCTTCGTGCTGAAGGCCACGACGATCGCGTCGGACGCGGCTGCCAGCATGATGTCGTTGTCGGTGACGTCGCCGGCGGCTTCGTGCAGGACGTTGATCCGCACCTCGTCGGTCGAGAGCTGCTGCAGGGCGTGCGTGATCGCGCCGAGCGAGCCGGAGACGTCCGTCTTCAGGATGATCCGCAGCTCCTTGGTCTGGCCGGCCTGGATCTGCGCGTACAGGTCCTCGAGAGTGGCGCGGCCACTCCCTTCCGAACGGGCCGCGGAAGCGGCTTTGCGTTCCTCGACCATCGAGCGGGCGGTCTTCTCGTCGGCCACCACGCGAAGGATGTCGCCGGCCTCCGGTACGTCCGCGAGTCCCAGGACCACCGCCGGGCTCGAGGGGCCGGCCTTGGTGATCCGCTTGCCGAGCGCGTTCTCGAGAGCGCGCACCTTGCCGTAGGTCTCTCCGACGACGATCACGTCACCGACGCGCAGCGTGCCGGTCTGCACCAGCGCCGTCGCGACCGGGCCGCGGCCCTTGTCCAGCTCCGCCTCGACGATCGTGCCCACAGCGGCCCGCTTGGGATTCGCCTTCAGCTCCTGCAGGTCGGCGACGAGATTGATCATCTCGAGCAGCTCGTCCAGGCCGAGCCGCGCCTTTGCCGAGACGGGCACCATCGGCACGTCTCCGCCGTACTCCTCCACGACCACGCCGGCTTCCGCCAGGCCGTTCTTGACGCGGTCCGGGTTCGCGTCCGGCTTGTCGATCTTGTTGAGGGCGATGATGATCGGGACCTTTGCCGCGCGGGCGTGGTCGATGGCCTCGAGCGTCTGCGGCATGACGCCATCGTCAGCCGCCACGACCACGATCGCGATGTCCGTGACCTTGGCGCCGCGGGCGCGCATCGCCGTGAAGGCCTCGTGGCCCGGCGTGTCGAGGAAGACGATGTGGCGGCCGTCCTTGACGACCTCGCTGGCCCCGATGTGCTGAGTTATGCCGCCGCGCTCGCCCGCCGCGACCTTGGTAGTCCGGATCGCGTCCAGAAGGGACGTCTTGCCGTGGTCGACGTGGCCCATGACCGTGACGATCGGGGCCCGCGGCTGAAGGAGGCTCTCGTCGTCCTCCTCGAAGAGCTGCTCTTTCGTGGCCGCGCTGACCGGCGCCGCCTCGCTCTGCCCGCCGTCGCCGGCCGGGGCGCCGCCACCGGCCTGCGCAACCTCCGCGACCTCGTAGCCGAGCTCCTCGGCCACCAGCGCCGCGGTCTCGCGGTCGATGCCCTGGTTGATGTTGGCGAAAATGCCGCTCTTGATCAGCTCCCGAATCACGTCGGCGGGGTTGACGCCCAGCAGATCGGCGAGGTCCTTGACGGTGATGCTCGGCGGAAGCTCGATCGCGCCGCGGTCGCGCGGGTCTGCAGCGAGAACCGGGCCTCCCTGGACTCCGACGTCGCGGCGCACCGGCTTGCGAGGTCCACGACGGCCCCGCGTGCCGCTCCTACTCTTGGCCACGACTACCTCCTAACGCGTTCCTGCTCGCCTCCCCTGTCAGCTCGGCCCGGAGTTCGACCGGGATCGGCACTTCCAGAGCTCGCTGTAGCGAGCCTTTGTCTAGTGCCGCGGACCGGCACTCATCCTTGTCGCAGACGTAAGCTCCGCGGCCCGGCATCTTACCAGTCGGGTCGATTGCTATCCGACCGTCCGGCGTACGGACGATCCGCAGCAGCTCGCGCTTCTGCCGCGCCGTCCGACAGACGACGCACGACCGGGTCGGAAACCGCCGCGGAGGCGCGCCCCGGGCTACGGCGCCACCTCGCCGTCGGCGGGTTCGGCCGGCTTCGCCGCCTTGCGGCGCTTCGGCTTAATCGGCGCCTCGTCCACCGCGGCGACCGCGGTCTCATCTGCCGCCTGCACGGGCGCGGGTTCACTCACCGGGTCTAGCTCGACGGCGACTGCCCCGGTCTCGTCGGCAGCCTGCTCCGAATCGGCAACGGCCGTCGCCGATTCCACCAGTCCGTCGGCTTCCGCCCTGGCCGCCTCGGCTACGGACACGTCGCTCCGGATGTCGATGCGCCAGCCGGTGAGCTTGGCCGCAAGCCGTGCGTTCTGCCCCTCGCGACCGATCGCCAGCGACAGCATCCGCTCGGGCACGACCACGTTGGCGATCCGATGCTCCTCGTCGATTCGAACCTCGATTACCTGGGCCGGGCTCAAGGCCTTGGCCACGAACGTCGAGGCGTCCTCCGACCAGTCGATCACGTCGATCTTCTCGCCGCCGAGCTCGGCCACGACGGCCTGAACACGGGCGCCCCGCTGCCCGACCGTGGCGCCGACCGGATCCAGACCCTGCTGGCGCGAGGCAACCGCCACCTTGGAGCGGCTGCCCGCCTCGCGGGCGATTGCCTTGATCTCGACGGTGCCGGCATGGATCTCCGGCACCTCCAGCTCGAAGAGCCGGCGCAGGAAACCCTTGTGGGTCCGGCTGACGTAGATCTGCGGGCCCTTGACGCTGCGCCGGACCTCGAGCACGTAGGCCTTGACGTTCTGGCCGATGCGGTAGTGCTCCAGAGGCGACTGCTCGGTCGTGGCCAGGATGGCCTCGGCCTTGCCGACGTCGAGGACGATGGCCCGCGGCTCGATGCGCGAGACCGTGCCGGTGATCAGCTCGCCTTCGCGGCTGGCGTACTGATCGAAGACGACGTTGCGCTCGGCCTCGTGCAGTCGCTGCAGGACCACCTGCTTGGCGGTCTGGGCGTGGATCCGGCCGAAGGCCTCCTGGTCGAGTTGCTCGGTCTCGACCAGGTCGCCCACCTCGGCGCCCGGTTGATAGGCCTGAGCTTCCTCCACCGTGGTCTGGGTCGTCGGGTCCTCGACCTCTTCGACGACGAGGCGAGCGCGGAAGACGCGCACCTTGCCGGAGTCGGCATCGATGCGCACGTGAATATCCTCGTCACCGGGGGTGCGGCGGTATGCGGACTGGATCGCTTCCTCGACGGTGCGAATGAGCTGCTCTCGCGAGACGCCCTTCTCCGCGTTGAGCTGCAGGAGGGCGCCAACGAAATCTCGACTCACTTCGCGCCTCCCGTTGACTATGCTCGGCCGCCATCCGCCGGGACCGACTTGTTGCTCCGTCCGGCCGCCTCGGCTCCCGGCCCGCCACCACCCGCTCAACAAAAGACGTGGGGGTCACCCACGTCACGAGCGGCCGGCAGATTGCAGGAAGTATACACGGCGCCCCTGGGCCATCCAAGGGGCGCCGGGGGCCGGCGCGGGCGCGCGGCGGCGTACGAGCCAACACGCCGTCGACTACAGGCGGACGAGGAACCGCGATCACTCTCCTGGCTTTGGCTGTGGAACCGCGGCGACTACTCGACGGCGGAGCGTCGCGCGTGCCGGGACCGCGCTCCGTCTCATCCCGGACCCGAGTAGACGTAGACGTCTTCGAATGAGTCGCTGTCGCCGAACGAGGCCGCCAGGCGGTAGTGGGATCGCACGAAATCGCGAAGCGGACTCAGGACGTCCGGCCCGGCCGACGCGGGACCGTCAGTCGCCGGGCGAAGCAGCGGTGGCGTGGCGGAACCCTCGACGATGATGGCGGGTGGCGACGCATCCCACGAGTCGAGCAGAGCCGCCGTCCTGTCGGCCGTCCAGTACCTGACCGCCGAGGTCGGAAAGTCGTCGACGAACTGATCGGCGGGTGCGCGATCCGTGCCCAGGTACAGCACCGAGTCGCCACTCCAGACGAACATCGTGGCGGAGTCGGGTGTCGCTGCGCGGATCCAGATTTCCGTCGCGTTCACGAGTCGTTCCTTGTCGTTCGCCTGCCCAAGGGCCATGGCGCTCAGCTGAACCGTGACGCTCGCAGACACCAGCAGAGCGCCGCAGGCCACCGCGGCA
Organism: uncultured Chloroflexia bacterium; assembly: GCA_963838285.1. Taxonomy (GTDB): domain Bacteria; phylum Chloroflexota; class Limnocylindria; order Limnocylindrales; family CSP1-4; genus Fen-1039. The sequence goes on along the minus strand of CAWIQP010000004.1, from coordinate 70,715 downwards.
AGACCGACGGCCAGTCGACGGACGCCCGGCTTCGGCGACGCGAGCCGAGCCCACAAATCTTGCATCCCACGACTCGCGAGAAAGACGAGCGGCGGGACGACCGGGATCAGGAAGTGAAGGAAGATGCGCCCCTGGTAGAGGATGTAGACCGTGTAGCTCAAGCACCACGCCAGGCACGCCCAATCGACCCGGCCAAATGAACGAGGCCGCCGCATCGACCTCGCGACGGCGACGCCCACCGGCACGGCGAAGCAGCACAGCATCAGGACCGTCGCCGGCAGCAGTATCGGCAGATTGCCGCCCGACTCGCGGTCGGCGATGTTGAAGGCCACGATCTGGTCCACGGCATCGCCAAGGGCGCCGCCTGCGACAAGCCAACCCAGAATGGCCAACGGCGCAGGGATGGCGCCCGCCAGAAAGGCAACAGCCTTCCGCGTAGTGTCGGCCATCCGCCCGCCGTCCCAAACGGCCGCCACGGCCAGGCAGGCCGCACCGGGCAGGGACTGCAGCGAGATCAGGCAGGCGCAGCTGAGAAGGCACCCGATCGCGGCGGTCGTGCGCAGCGTTCGCGGCCAGACGGCAATTCCCCACATGGCCGCGACGGTGGGCAGCACGGCGAACGACTCGGTCAGCCCGCCCCCCAATGCCACGGGATAGCAAGCCATGGCCGCGCAGCCGATCAGGCTCCAGGCCCATGCCACTCCTACCGATACGCGGCGCCGCAATACGTCATAGATCAGCAGGCCGGCGACGCACGTGCAGACGAACGTGAGCAGCCAGGTCACCAGCCACGGCTCCAACCAGGGAACGAGGCCCTGACCGAGCGCGTTGAGCAGGAACGCGCCCGGCGGCTTGCTGTCCCACAGACCCCGGTACGGCATGACGCCGTCTCGAATCCTTGACCCGGCGAGCACGTACACGGCCGCGTCTACCGAAGCCCCCAACGAGGCGCCCGGCCACAAGAGCGCGGCCGTCGCGGCGACCAGCGACAACGGCCGAAGCAAGCGCAGGGCAGGCAGGCCCAAGGTCGACGCTCGATCGATCAACCCGCGTGTCTCCCCGATCTGGTCGCCCCCTATCAGAGTGGCGTCTCTGGCGGCTCAGTAGGCCCTGGCGAAGAGCACTCGCCGCTCGGACGGCCCGCCGCACACCATGCACTTGCCGGCCTCGGCCGGCGAGTCGAACGGGATGCACCGGATCGTGGCGCCGGTTTCCTCATTGACCTGCTTCTCGCATTTCCCGTCGCCGCACCAGGGCGCCATGAAGAAGCCGCCCTCTCCGTCGAGACCGTCCTTCAGCGCCTGATAGGTGTCGACCTGGTGAGAGTTCGCCTCCCGGAAGTCGAACGCCCGCTTGAACAGCTCGGCCTGGTAGGCCCGCAGCCGAGCGGGCAGCTCCGCGGCGAGACGCTCCAGCGGGACGGCCTCCTTGGAGCGATCGACGCGCTTGACCACCATCGCCTGGCCCGCCGCGACGTCACGCGGCCCGATCTCGAGCCGGAACGGAACGCCGCGGAGTTCCCAGTGGTTGTACTTGAAGCCGGGCGAGTCGTCGCGCCAGTCGACCTTGACGCGCACGGCCTTTCCCTCGGGCGTCTCGGTCAACGCCGCCTGGAAACGATCGATCGCGGCGGCCACGGCCGCCCTCTCCTCGTCCTTGCGGAAGATCGGCACGATGACGACCTGGACCGGGGCGACGTTGGGCGGCAGAACCAGGCCCGAGTCGTCGCCGTGCGTCATGATCGTGGCCCCGACCATGCGGGTCGAGAAGCCCCACGACGTGCCGTACGGGTTCTTGCGGACGTTGTCCCGATCCAGGAACTCGATCCCCGCAGCCCGCGCGAAGTTCTGACCGAGCATGTGGGACGTGCCGGCCTGAAGCCCCTTCTTGTCGCGCATCATGGCTTCGATGGACCACGTGAAGACGGCCCCGGGGAACTTCTCGCCCTCGCTCTTTCGACCCTTGATAACCGGGATGGCGAGCCAGTCCTCGGATACCTGCCGATAGCCTTCAAGCCCGGTGGCCACTTCCTCGGCCGCCTCTTCTTCGGTGGCGTGGAAGGTGTGGGCCTCCTGCCACAGGAACTCGGCGGTTCGAAGGAAGAGCCTCGTCCGCAGCTCCCAGCGGACGACGTTGTTCCAGATGTTCATCAGCAGCGGCAGATCGCGATAGGACTGGATCCAGTCCTTGACGCTGTCGGCGATGATCGCCTCGCTCGTCGGCCGGATGGCCAGCCATTCGTCGAGCTTCTTGCCGCCGGCGTGCGTTACCCAGGCGACCTGCGGATTGAAGCCCTCGACGTGCTCCGCTTCCTTCTCGAGAAGCGACTTCGGCACGAAAAGCGGGAAGTAGACGTTGCTGTGACCGGTCGCCTTGATGTACCGGTCGAGCTCGCACTGCATCGACTCCCAGATGGCGTACCCGTACGGTCGGATGACCATGCAGCCGCGAACCGGGGAGTAGTCGGCCAGCTCAGCCTTTAGGACCACGTCGTTGTACCACTCCGGGAAATTCTCGGACTGGTGCGTGATGCTGGTGACGAAACCCTCTTTGGGCACGCTGCTTCTCCTCCGACGATGGGGCGCTGTATCCGACCCGGGCGACCCCGCGCAATCGTACCGCCTGGGCCGGCGGGGCGAACGAGGGTGCGGCAGCGAGCCCGCCGCGACGGAAAGCGCCTTCGATCGCCGCCGCTAGCGGACCGTCGCGGGAGCCGGGAATCGTCGTTCCACGTACCCGTCGAGGATCGCCTTGAACTCGTCGGCGATGCGATCGCCGCGAAGGGTGCGGTCCAGCGCTCCGTCGATGAAGACCGGCGCCACGGGCTCCTCGAACGTGCCGGGCAGGCTGATGCCGATGTCGGCGTGCTTGGACTCTCCCGGCCCGTTGACCACGCAGCCCATGACGGCCACGCGCAGCTCCTCGACGCCTGGGTGCCGCTCGCGCCACGCGGGCATCTGGTCGCGCAGGTACGCCTGGATGTCGCTGGCCAGCTCCTGGAAGTACGTGCTCGTAGTCCGGCCGCAGCCCGGGCACGACGAGACCTGGGGCATGAACGATCGGATCCCGAGAGACTGCAGGACCTGCTGGGCCACTGCCACCTCTTCGGTCCGATCGCCGCCCGGCTCGGGCGTGATCGACACGCGGATCGTGTCTCCGATGCCTTCCGCCAGCAGCAGCGACAGGCCCGCGGTCGAGGCCACGATGCCCTTCATGCCCATGCCCGCCTCGGTAAGGCCCAGGTGGAGCGGGTAGTCGCAGCGCCCGGCCATCCGCCGGTAGACCTCCACCAGATCGCGGACCCCCGAGACTTTGGCCGACAGGACGATCCGGTCGTGGGCCAGCCCGGTCGACTCCGCCAGCTCGGCGGATCGGATCGCGCTCTCGACCATGGCGTCGATCATCACGTCTCGGGCGGCGCGCGGCTCGGGCGAGCGAGCGTTGGCGTCCATCATCTCGGCCAGGACGGCCTGATCCAGAGAGCCCCAGTTGACTCCGATCCGGACCGGCTTGTCGTTCTCGATCGCCACGCGGACGATCGCCGCGAAATTGCCGTCGTGGTGCCTTCCCGGTCCGACATTGCCCGGATTGATGCGGTACTTGGCCAGCGCCCGCGCCGTCTCGGGGCATCCCGCAAGTAGCTTGTGCCCGTTGTAGTGGAAGTCTCCGACGATCGGGACAGCCACGCCGAGACCGCGAACCTTGCGAACGATCTCCGGCACGGCCGCAGCGGCCGCTTCGGTGTTGACGGTGATTCGGACCAGCTCCGATCCGGCATGGGCCAGGCGCGCGACCTGGATGGCGGTCGCGTCGGCGTCGGCCGTATCGGTGTTGGTCATCGACTGGACGACGATGGGATGGCCGCCGCCTACCGCGACGCCCCCTACGTCGACGGCGACCGAGCGCCGCCGCGCCGCGAAGCCGGGCTCGTCCATGTTTACGGAGCGCCGCCCCGAACGATGTCGAAGAACGTCACCCATCCGATGAAGGCGATCAGCAGGGCAAAGCCGGCCACGTAGGCCCACTGCTCCACGGCGCCGACCCCACGGGCTCCGAAGACCCGCTTCACCACCATGATGACCATCTTGCCGCCGTCGAGCGGCGGGAACGGCAGTACGTTGACGAGCGCCAGATTCGCCGAGATCACGGCCATCATCAGGAGCAGCAGCATCAGCGCGTCCGGCTGGGAGGCGACATGCCCGATGTCGCTGACGATGCCGACCGGCCCCTGAACGCCCTGCGGACCCTGTGTCGGGTTCGTGGCGAACTGGCTCCCGACATCGCCCAGGGCCACGAGGATCAGGCTCATGGCGCGCCCGGTTCCCGAGATCGCGAGTCCGGCCGCCTTGAACGGGTCGCCCGTCGAGTCGACCAGGGCGAAGCCGTTCATCCCGACACCGAGCGCCCAATTCTCGGATGACGTAGGAACGTGGAGCGTGACGACGACCGTGCGCTGCTTCCCGCTGGCGTCCGCCACCACGAGGCTCACGCTCTGCCCGGCGTGGGCGGCCAGGTCGTCGTGCCACGAGGATGTCGGGTCGGTCCCGAACTCCAGTACGGAGTGCGTCTGGCCGTCGAGGGAGACCAGCGTGTCGCCGGCCTGCAGCCCGGCGACGGCGGCCGGCGAGCCGGCGATGGGCGCGGTGATGGTCGGCTGAACGACCGGGTTGAAGACCCAGGCTACGACGAACAGCAGGACCATGGCCGTCAGCACGTTCATCGCGACACCGGCCACGAGAACGAGGAGTTGCTTGACGAGGGGCGCGTTCGTGAAGGCTCGTGGATCGTCCGAGTCGGTCTCCTCGCCCTCGAGTCGCACGAAGCCGCCGATGGGCAGGTAGTTCAGCGTGTACTCGGTCTCGTGGTCGCGCCCGATCACCTTGGCCCGTGGCGGGAACCCCAGCCCGAACTCCAGGACCCGGATCCCCGACAGCCGCGCAACCAGGAAGTGACCGAACTCGTGGACCAGGACCAGCGGCACGAGGATCACGAGCAGGAGAGGGATCGCCCGCACCCAGAACAGCAGCCCGTCGATGCTCATGCGTAGGCCTCCGAGAACCGGCGAACGTCGGCATCGATCGCGATCAACTCGTCGAGGCCGGGCCCGGCGCCGTCACCCGCGGCGGTGGTCCCAAAGCGCTCCACGGCCGCCCCGAGCAGGCGTGGAATGCCCATGAAGTCGAGGCCGCCGTTCAGGAACCTTGCAACCGCCACCTCGTCGGCCGAGATCAGCGCCGCGCTGGCTCGTGGACCCGCCAGCCCCGCCTCGCGAGCGATTCGCAGGGCCGGGAACCGCACCTCGTCGGGTGCTCGAAACTCCAGCCGACCCGACGAGATGAGGTCGACCGCCGCCGCGGGCGAGGCCATACGCTCTGGATATGTGAGCGCGTACTGGATTGGCAGCCGCATGTCCGGAGTTCCCAGCTGTGCCTTTACGGAGCCATCCACGAACTGCACAGCCGAGTGGACGACGCTTTGAGGATGGATCACGACCGAGATGGCCGATAGAGGGACATCGTACAGCCAGCGCGCTTCGATGATTTCCAGGCCCTTGTTGGCAAGGGTCGCCGAGTCGATCGTGATCTTCGACCCCATTGTCCATGTCGGGTGGCGCAGAGCCTGAACCGGCGTGACTGTCGCGAGGTCCGCGACGGCCGCGTCCAGAAACGGCCCGCCAGAGGCCGTGAGCAGCAGACGATCGATCGCGGCGTGGCTCTCGCCGACGAGGCACTGCCAGATGGCAGAATGCTCGGAGTCGATCGGACGCAGCCAGCCCAGCGGGCTCGCGAGCGGGTGGTGCGGGTCGCCGGTCGCTCCGGCGGCTCCGGCCGCCAGGCGTCGCACCAGAGGCATCACCAGGTGGCCGCCGGCAACGAGGGTCTCCTTGTTGGCCGTGGCCACGATCTTGCCCGCCTCGAGCGCCGCGAGGACCGAACGCAGGGCGACGAGCCCGCCCGTGGCCACCACGACCAGGTCCACGTCGGGGCGCGTGGCCAGCGTCTCGAGAGCGTCCGGGCCGCCCACGAACTCGGTTCCGACCGGGAGATCCAGCCGCCCACTCGACCGATCGTTCGCCAGGGAAACCGCTTCCGGCTTCAGCAGCCTGGCCTGTTCCTCGAGTATCCGGCCCTGCGATCCAGTGGCCAGGGCGACTACTTGGAACGATCCCGCGAGCCGGACCAGCACGTCGACGGTCTGGCGCCCGATCGAGCCGCCCGAGCCGAGAAGGGCGACGCGGATCGGCCCTCTGCCCGCAATCCCGTGCCCCGCGGAAACGGCCACTTCACCGGACCACGGCGGCTACGAAGATCGCGGCGACGGGCGCCGCGAAGATGAACGAATCCACGCGATCGAGGATGCCTCCGTGCCCGGGGATGAGCCCGCCGGAGTCCTTCGCGCCCGCCGCCCGCTTGAACATCGACTCGGCCAGGTCTCCGGCCTGGGCAACCGCCCCAACGATCGGCCCGAGCGCCAGGCCCAGAGCCGGTGGCTGGCCGAGCGCCCACAGCCCGCCGACGGCCACGGCCGTCGAGGCGGCCAGTCCCCCGAAGAGACCCCAATAGCTCTTCGACGGGGAGATGTGCGCGAGGAACTTGCGCTTCCCGAGGGCGATCCCGACGCAATAGGCGCCCGTGTCGAAAGACCAGACGAGCAACACGAGCAACAGGATCCAGCCCCTCTGAGCGCCGAACCAGGCCACCGGCGCGGTCGCGGGGAGCGGTGGGGCGACCTGCCCGAGACGCACCAGCGCCCCGAGCATGCCGACGTAGACGGCCGTGAAGGCGGTCCCCGTCCACGAGCCGAAGCCGACCTTCGTATCCCGCTCGGCGAACGCGACAACGCCGCTGACTATCAGCACGGCCGCCACCGTCAGGTCCGCATACGGAGCCAGCTGCTGGATCGAGGCCACGTCGGCGGCCACGGCCAGCGCGCCTGCCACGGCCACCGCAGGCGCGGCCGGATAGCCTGCCGAGCGCATGAGCCGGATCGCCTCCCAGCCCGCGATGACGACGAACACCGCTATCAGAGCCCCGAACCACGGCTCCCCCAGCGCGATCACGACAAGCAACGGCGGCACGAACACGGCCGCGCTGAGCGCACGCTGACGCATCCCGATCCCCTACCTGCCGAACCGGCGCTGCCGGCTCGCGTACTCGATCAGGGCGGCGTCGAAGGCATCCGGTCCGAAATCCGGCCAGAGGATCGGGCTGAAGTAGAGCTCCGCGTAAGCGGACTGCCAGATCAGGAAGTTTGACATCCGCTCATCGCCTCCGGTCCGAATGACGATGTCCGGGTCGGGCAGGCCGGCGGTGTACAGGGCCCCCGCCAGCGCGTCCTCGTCCACCTCGGCCGGCCGCAGACCCTGCGCCACGAGCTTGCGGGCCGCGTCGACCAGCTCCGTGCGGCCCGAGTAGTTGAAGGCGATGTTCAGCTGCAGGCGCGTGCCGCCGGCCGTAGCGTCCAGAGCCTGCTGTATCGACGCGCCGGTCTCGTGCGGCAGCTCCTCGATCCGGCCGAGCAGGCGAACGCGCGCCCCCTGTTCCTTGAGTTCGGCCGTCTCGTTGCGGATGACCTGTTCGAGCAGCATCAGCAGACCGCCCACCTCTTCGTCGGAGCGGGCCCAGTTCTCGCGGCTGAAGGCGTAGAGCGAGAGAACCTCGATTCCGCGACGCACGGCGTGGCGGATGATCTCGCGAATCCCCTCCACCCCGGCCGCGTGTCCGTCCATCTCGGTCTGACCGCGCGCCTTGGCCCAGCGCCGGTTGCCGTCCATGATGATGGCCACGTGTCGCGGCAACTCGTCGACGGGCACCGCGAACGGTTCCGTGGGCGCCGCGTCTGGCGATACCCGGAGCGGGGCCGCCTCGGAGACGGCCGCCTGCGACTCTCGATGAACGAGCGCCGGGGAGTCGGTCGGCCGGGAAATCCGACGGGCCACTAGACCTCCAGGATCTCCTGCTCCTTGGCCGCGCCGACGCGGTCGACCTCGGCGATGTGTTTGTCGGTCACGCGCTGCAGGTTCTCGTGCTCGCGCCGCCCCTCGTCCGCCCCGATGGTGCCGTCGTGCTCTTCCTTCTTCAGCTGGTCGGCGGCATCGCGACGGAGGTTTCGAATCTCCACGCGAGCTTCTTCCATGCGCTTGTGGACCTGCTTGACCAGGTCCTTGCGCCGCTCTTCGGTGAGGGGTGGGATGTTCAGCCTGACGACCGCGCCGTCGACATTCGGAACCAGGCCGATGTCGCTCTTGATGATGGCCTTCTCGATGGCGCCCAGGACGCCGCGGTCCCAGGGTTGGATGACGATCTGATGGGCCTCGGGGACGTTGATTCCGGCCAGCTGATTGAGGGCGGTGGGCGTTCCGTAGTACTCCACCATCACCCGCTCGACCAGCGAAGTCGAGGCCCGACCGGTCCGTACGCCTTGCAGGTCTCGTTCGAGGACTTCAACCGCCCGGACCATCTTGTGCTCGGTGGTGGACAACGTCTCGCTGCTCATGCGGGGCTGCCTCCGGTGATCAGGGTGCCGACGGGCTCCCCGGCGGCGACCCGGGTGATGTTCTCGGGCTTGTTCAGGTCGAAGACGACGATCGGCGTGTCGTTCTCCATGCACAGCGACACGGCCGTGGCGTCGAGCACCCTCAGCCGCTGCGCGAGAACCTGAGAGTAGGTCAGACGCTCGTACCGCTTGGCCTCGGGGTTCGTGACGGGATCGGAGTCGTAGACGCCGTCCACTTTGGTGGCCTTGAGGATGATCTCGGCCCCTATCTCCACGGCGCGGAGAGCCGCCGCCGTATCGGTGGTGAAGTACGGGTTCCCGGTACCCGCGGCAAGGATGATCACGCGGCCCTTTTCCAGGTGACGGACGGCGCGACGCCGGATGTACGGCTCCGCGATCTCGTTCATGCCGATCGCGCTCATGACGCGGGTCGAGACACCGGCCCGCTCTATGGCGTCCTGAAGCGCCAGCGCATTCATGACCGTGGCCAGCATGCCGATGTAGTCGCCGGTCGCCCGGTCCATCCCCTTGGCCGCGGCGGCCATGCCCCGGAAGATGTTCCCCCCGCCCACGACGATGCCGATCTCGATCCCGGTGCCGTGGACCTCCGCGACCTGGGCGGCGATGAAGTCGCAGAAGTTGGGATCGACGCCGTACTGGCGGCTGCCGAGAAGGGCCTCCCCGGACAGCTTGAGAAGGATCCGCCGATAGCTCGGGCGCTTGGCGATCCCGGCGGCCGGCTCGGGTTCTACCGAACCGGCAGCCCCGCCCGCTGAAACGTCGCCTCTGGCCGCGGTGGCCTCGCTCATTTACTCCCCCAGTTCGAACCGAACGAACCGTCGGACCTTGATATTCTCGCCGGTCTTGGCGATCGCTTCAGTGACCAATTCGCCGACGGTGCGGTCCTGGTCTCGGAACGGCTGCTCGAGCAGCACGACCTCGGCGAACCACTTCTTGAGCTGACCTTCGACGATCTGGGCTCGCACGGCCTCGGGCTTGGCCGCGACCGTGTCCGACGCGGCCAGCTCGGCCTTCTTGGCCTCCAGAATGTCGGCTGGGATCGACTCGATCGTCGGGTACAGCGGCCGGAGACCGGCTACCTGCATCGCCAGCTCGCGGACCAGCCGCTGGAACTCGTCGGTGCGAGCCACGAAGTCGGTCTCACAGTTGACCTCGATGAGGACGCCGATCCTCCCGCCGGTGTGGATGTAGCTCGAAACCAGGCCGTCGTGGGCGGCACGATCGGCCCGCTTTGCCGCGGCCGCCTGGCCGCGCTCACGCAGCAGGGCGGCGGCCTTCTCGATGTCCCCGCTCGTCTCTTCGAGAGCGCGCTTGCACTCCATGATGCCCGCGCCGCTCTGCTCGCGGAGGATCTTGACCGTCTCCGCAGTTATCGTCGCCATGGTTGCCTCGTGTCTCCTGTTCGTATGCGTCGCCGCGGCCGTCCGCTACTCGGCCCGACCGCCGGCCCATGAACTCGTCGAATCAGTGTGCGTGCGGAGCCTCTTCGCGGGTGCGGGCCGTCCCCTCGCTCTCTGTGTCGCGCGTGTGAGGCGGAACCTTAACGCCCGGCAGGAGAACCTCTTCTTCGTCCGCATCCGGCTCGAAAGTGAGGGCCGCCCCTCCGGCGAGAGCCGCGACCAACTCCTCGGACGCGCTCTCCTCGATCTCGACCTCTGCCTGCGGCTCCGGCGCCTCGGCCTCGACCGTCGCCCGGACGCCGCGCTCACGCTGGCCCTCGATGCACGCGTCGGCGACGAGCTGGCAGAGCAGCTTGATGGCGCGGATGGCGTCGTCGTTGGCCGGAATGATGTAGTCGAGCTCGTCCGGATCGACGTTGGTGTCGCCGGTGCCGATGATCGGCAGCTCGAGCTTGCGAGCCTCGGTCACGGCAATGCGCTCGCGATGCGGGTCGACGATGAAGACCATGCCGGGCAAGCGCTTCATCTTCCGAATCCCGCCGAAGTGGTCGCGAAGATGCTCCATCTCCTCGACGAGCTTCGCCGTTTCCTTCTTCGTGAGCCGTTCGAAGTCGCCGCTCGCCTGGCGGGCCTCGAGCTGGTCGAGCAGTGCGATGCGCTTCTTGATCGTGACGAAGTTGGTGAGCATCCCACCGAGCCAGCGGCGGTTGACATAGGGCTGGCCGGCGCGCGTGGCTTCCTCGGCGATCGGCTCCTGGGCCTGCTTCTTCGTCCCGACGAAGAGCACGGCGTCGCCGCGGGCGATGGTTTCGCGGGCGGCGTCGAGGGCCAGATCGAGCCGCTTGACGGTCTGGGCGAGGTCGATGATGTGGATCCCGTTGCGCTCCGCGAAGATGAACGGGCGCATCTTGGGATTCCAGCGACGAGTCTGGTGGCCGAAATGGACACCGGCCTCCAGGAGCTGTCGCATCGAAACGGACGGCATGAACGAACCTCCTGCGGTTGCTTCCTCCGCAGCGCTCCTGTCGCGAACCGGGAGCCCCAGGGCTCGTCCGGCACCGCTCACGACATGGCGGCCCTGCGTGTGATCTCCGTCTCGGGCCGCCGTGTGGCGAACCCGCTACGGGAGCCGTCGCAACCTGCGACGGACTGGCCGGGAGTGTAGCACAGCGGTATGGCGCCACCGCCCCTCGACCGGCGACGACTCGACCGGATGCGCAGCCTACTCGCCGAGGACGTTGCGGTAGAGTCGGGCCCGCGGACGACCGCCGGCTCCGGGCTCGACGACCGCCAGGTCCACCGCCAGGGGAAGACGGGGCAGCGGCGACCCATCGGGCAGGCGGTCCAACTCCAGCAGCCGGCCGATGGCGGCGCGAATGTGAGCCCGCTTGCGGCCGTCGAAGGACTCCTCCGCTCCGCCGAAGTCGCGGGATCGTCGCCAGCGCACTTCTACGACCACGAGTCGAGCCGGCGGGCCCGGATCGGCGGCTACGATGTCGAGCTCGCTCCGACCCAGATGGAGATTCCGAGCCAGGATGGACCAGCCCCGTGCGGCCAGCAGCGCGGCGACCAGGGTCTCCGCGGCGTCTCCCGCTTGCTGCCCGATGGTCCGTCCGCGGGCCGGTTCCTTGAGGACGTCCCCGCTCATCCTGCCCTCTCGCTGCCGCTATTCGATCGGCGCCGGGACCTCCGGATCTTCGACCTCGTCGAGATCGGCGCCCGCGGCGGCCTCGGTCGTGGCGTCTACGGCGGCATCCTGCCACAGCGACATTTGCTCGCGATCACGGCACGGCGCGAACGACAGCCGATGTATGGGGCTCAACCCATGGGCCTCGAGCCCGGCCCGATGCTCTGGCGCGGCGTAGCCCTTGTTCCGGGCAAGGTCGTAGCCCGGATAGAGGAGGTCGTAATCCTCCATCAACCGATCGCGGGCGACCTTGGCGATCACCGAAGCCGCCGCTACGGACGCGCAGAGTCTGTCCGCCGAAACCAGGACGCGCTGGTGGACCGGCACTTCCGGCAGCGATACGGCGTCGAGCAGCAAGGCGTCGGGCCGGATCGACAGGCGCGCCGCGGCGAGCGTGCTGGCCAGCAGAGTTGCTTGCAGGATGTTGATCCGGTCGATCAGCTCGGGCCCGACGAAGGCTATCGCCCAGGCCAGGGCGTGGGCCCTTATCTCGACGTCGAGGCGGCGCCGATCCTCCGGCTTGAGCAGTTTCGAATCGCGCAGTCCCCGCGGCTTCCAGTCCGGCGGCAGAATCACCGCCGCCGCCGCAACCGGTCCCGCCAGGCAACCCCGGCCGACTTCGTCGATCCCGGCCACGTGGCGGTAGCCACGCGACCACAGGATCCGCTCCTCCACGAAGTCGGGGTCCAGTCGGGCTCTGTGCCAGCCGGCGACCTCGAGTCGACCGCCGGCCGAACCGGGAGCGGATACAGTGGGACCCCGCCGTGCCACTGCTGGCGATCGGACGGGGTCCTCGACCGAACCTCCGGAGCGACGGGCGTCTGGCATGCCGCTCCGGCTCGCTAGCTGTTGGTGCGTCGCTCGCGCAGCGTCGCGGCCTTGCCGATGCGGTGGCGCAGGAAGTAGAGCTGAGCGCGGCGAGCCTGCCCGTGACGCACGACCTCGATCTTGTCGATGCGCGGGCTGTTGATCTTGAAAGTCCGCTCGACGCCGACGCCGCTGGCGATGCGGCGAACGGTGATCGACCGCTGGATGCCACCGCGCCGAAGGCGCATGACGGTGCCTTCGAAGACCTGAATGCGCTCGCGGTTGCCTTCCACGACTCGAGCCGAGACGCGCACTGTGTCGCCCGCCGCGAGCTCCGGAAGGTCTGTCCGGATCTGTTCCTGGGTGACTTCGTCGAGCACGTTCACTATCGATCCCTACTTCTTGCGGCGGCGCGGCGGCGCTGCGATGGCTATGTGGCCCGCAGCCGGGCTGCGTCGAGGGCACACCGGATGAGGCCACCGGGGCGGCCGACGGCGAAGCTTAGCACAACCGCGCTTCACCGCACCCACGTTCAGAATCGCGACCTGTCGCCCGGCAACTCGCTCCGTGGTTGCCGGTGGAGCCTCGGCATTCCTGTGAATGCCCGACGCCGGGAACTCCCTGGCCGCGAATCCCACCGGGACGACCTCGGTTCGTTGCGCATTCTGAACCAACTTGCCCCGTGCGAAAGTTGGGCCGGTCCTAGCCGCGCGCCCCGGGGGTTAGCCGGCAGCTCGGCTGCGTGGACGCGTCGATCTCACGCGCGGAACCGAGCCGGTAGCCTCGTATCCGCGAGCCACAGCCAGGGCGCGGAAGCCGATTCGAGCCCAATTGCCGCGTCAGGCAAGTCGGTCCAGATGGCGATCGCCCACCTCGCGTCTGAGGTCGACGCCGACCGTCAGTCGCCGGCCGGCGGTTCCACGGCTGCCTCCGCCCTCAGTTCGGCAAGCAGCTTCGCCTCCTCCTTCCCGCACGCTCGACCTTCGAGAAGCTCGGGACGGCGAGCCAGGGTGCGCCTCAGCGCCTCCTTCAGGCGCCACCGCCGCACGGCCTCGTGGTGGCCGCTGGTCAGGACGGCCGGGACGGCCAGGCCGTCGAACTCCGGCGGACGCGTGTACTGCGGATACTCGAGCAGCCCGGCCGTGAACGATTCCTCCTCGATGGACTCGGCGTCGATCGCTCCGGGCAGGAGCCGCAGGATCGTGTCGATGAAGACCAGCGCCGGAATCTCGCCGCCGGACAGCACGTAGTCGCCGATCGAAAGCTCCAGGTCCACCATGGCCCGGATCCGCTCGTCGACGCCTTCGTAGCGGGGGCAGAGGATGATGAGATGCGCCCGCTCCGAGAGGTCGCGGGCCCTCGGCTGCGCGAACACCTCGCCGCCCGGATCGGGCAGGATGACGGTGCTATCCGGACGCCGCAGAACCGCCAGCGCCGCGGCCACGGGCTCCGGCCGCAGGACCATCCCCGCTCCCCCGCCGTAGGTGTAGTCGTCCACCGTCTTGTGCCGCCCCAGTCCCCACTGGCGCAGATCGTGGATTCGGACGGCGGCCAGGCCGCGCGACTGGACGCGGCCGGGAATGCTCTCGTCGAGGGGCCCGGAGATCATGCCCGGAAACAGGGTCAGGATGTCGATCTCGATGGGCGCGCGCGCCTTGCCTGACGGCGTCAGCTCGCCGGCGGTCTCGACGCCTTCGTCCGCCTCGCTCATCGATCTTCGCCGGCCTCGGCGGGGTCGGCGTCCGCACCGGCGTCCGCGCTTTCGGGCTCGCCGCTCTCGTCCGGCCCGCTCCCCTCGGGCTCCTTCTCGTCGGTCAGCCCGAGCGCCTCGCCGTCCACCACGATCTCGCCCCGAGCCGGTGCGAATTCGCGGACGACCGACCGGACGAGCGGGATGTCCAGCTCGCCGGCCCTGCCTCGTACCACGATGACCTCGGCGCCGCCGGCACGGTAGATGTCCACCACCTCGCCCAGCGCCCGGCCGGCCGCGTCGGTGACCCTGGCGCCGACAACCTCGTGCCAGTAGAACTCGCCGGCGGGCAGCTCCTCTCCGGGAGCGACGACGGCTTCGAGGTACGCGTCGCGGAGAGACTCGGCCGCGGTCCGGTCGGAGATCTCCGCGAAACGCAGGCGCCAGCCGACCTTGTCGGCCTCCGACTCAACGACCGTCAGCGTCGCCTCTCCACCCTCGCGGTAGAGGACTCGGCCCACGCTGAAACGCTCTTCGGCACGGTCGGTCAGGGACTCGACGCGGACGGTGCCACGCAGCCCGTGGAAGCCCCGAACCTGCCCGACCACGAGCCGCTCTCCGGCGGTCACGGTCGGAGACTCAGCCGATTTCCAGCGAGACGGACTCTCCGTCGCGTGCGGACATGACCTTGAGGAGCGTTCGGAGCGCCTTGGCGACGCTGCCGTTTCGCCCGATCACTTTGCCCATGTCCTCTTCGGCGACGTGGAGTTCGATGACTGTTCCGTCGGGGCCCGTTGTGACCTCGACGACAACCGCGTCGGGGTCGTCGACCAGATTCTTGGCGACGTACTCGACCAGATCCTTGGCTGCCATTGGCCTCCTCTTGTCTTGCGTTCGTGCTCCGCCCGGAACTCCGAGGGCGGCGGACTACTTGGCGGCTGGGCCGGCCTTACGCGGAACCTTGGGCGTGACGCCGGCGTTCTGCAGCAGCCTGGAAACCGTGTCGGACGGGAGCGCGCCCTGCGCGAGCCACTTGTTCACCTTGTCGGCATCGACGACGAACTCGACGGGGTCCGTGCGCGGGTTGTAGTGGCCGAGCGTCTCGATGGCGCGGCTGTCGCGAGCGCTGCGGCCATCCATGACGACGACCCGATAGGACGGCTGCTTGGTGGCCCCGACTCGGCTGAGGCGAATTCGAACTGCCATGTGCGAGTTTGCTCCTCCAGAAGCTGCGGCGGCGTGTCGCCCGGCTAGCTACTTGGCCGTGACGACGAACCGCAGGATAACCGTATTGCCGTCGACCACGGAGTAGCCCACGCCACCGATGTGATCGAAGTAGGGCTTGTAGTCGAGTGTCCAGCGCGAAGGATCGACCGAGAAGACGGCCTGCCCGATCTGATCCTCCAGTGCCGGGACGTTGATGTAGAACGATTGCTCGTTGCTCGAGCCCGCCTCGGACGTCACCGTCGAATAGTCCGACTGAGCCGCCAGAGACGTCGACGGAGTGGTATCGACGACGGCCTTGACGAAGGCATCGGTGTATCCGGCCACGATCATGTTGTCCTTGGCCGCCACCGCGATCTCGACCGGGACGCTCCCGGACGCCGGCACGCTGAAAACGGTGATGTCGACGCCTTTGTAGGTCTCGTCCCGGCTCGTGATCTTGAGCGTGCCGCTGGCCAGCGTGGCGAGATTGGTGATCGAAGCCAGCTTTGAGGCGGCCGTCGCGGCGTCGGGCGCCTGGGCGACGATGCCGCCGCCGTAGGTGGACCCGTCCTTCGTCACGACCGCCACTCCATCGCCCAGCCAATCGACGCCGCCGATCAGGGCAAGGGCGTTCGTCACGCTCTTGATCGAGTCGGCCGACCCGGCGGGCAGCTCGGCTTTGGCGGCCGCCAGTTCGTCGGTGATGATCTTCCCGATCGAATGGACCTCGAACACGCCGACCGTGCTGCCCGGCAACGCCGAGGCGAGGACGCTCGAGTGATTGCCCGTCTCACTGGTGGTCGCGCGCGGCATGGTCACGTTCACGACCATGTGATCCGATTCGGCTCGAACGGAACCGGCGATCCACGCCGGGATGGAGCTCGTGTCCAGGCCGACAAGGGGCGCGGCCGAAGCCGCCGAGCCCAGCATCGACTTGTACATGCTGATCTCGGACGTCAGGTACGACCGCGCGTCCAGATAGAACCGGGCCAGGCTGTCGCCGGAAAGCGAGTTCATGGCCGCCTGGTAGTTGGCATTCTGAGCGAGCGACCCGTCCGTCCGGCTGTCCAGCGCCGCCTTGACGCCGTCGACCGTGCCCAGAAGCAGGTCCTGATCGGTGAAGGCGTAGGCCGTCGAGGGTGCGCCGGAGCCCATCGTGTAGAGCTTCGTGCCGGCGTAGTCCTGCGACGTCGCGGTCAGGTTCTGCCGGCTCAGCTCGGAGTCGAGCCAGCTTTCGGCCGCGGCGCGGTCCTTCAGGGCGACTATCGCGACCGCGCCGGAGGCGTCGTCGAGAGGGCCCGTCGAAATCCCGGTCACGGCGATGGACACCTCGCCCTCCATCCAGGGCTTGAAGGCCGAGGAGTAGGTCAGGTCCGGCGAAACCGCGCTCGTCAGCTTGTTGAGCAGCTCGTCCAGTCCGTTGTCGAACTGCGACCGATCCTTGAAGCCGGGGAAGTGGCTCATGAAGTCCGCCAGGTTGGCGTGCTGGTCGCCCGGGAGATCGGTCCTGATCTCCAGGAACCCGATCGTGTCCTTGGGCGCCACGCTCGCCGTCAGGGACTTGGCCCCGGCCGCTCCGGAGAGCACGAACGTGCCCGCGGCCGTCGCGACAACCACGCACAGGACGACGGCGCCGGCGATCCCCCACCGCAGCCGCCTGGAACGCGGCGAAACCGATACCGGACTGACGCCGGCAGCCCAGGTCTCGCCCATCGATACCACGGTCGCCTGGGGAAAAGGCGCAGCCGGCGGCTGTTCGTGGACGCTGCCCCCGTTGAGGTTCCGATCCATCTTGCCGCTCCTCCCCTATCCGAACATGCCGGGAAGTCGCCGCCCGAGTCGACCCCCGGTCATCTGCTTCATCATCTTCTGAAGCTCGCTGAATTGCTTCACCAGCTGGTTGACGTCCTGCAGCCGCGTCCCCGATCCCTGGGCGATGCGGCGCCGCCTGGCTCCGTTGAGGATGTTCGGGTCGCGCCTCTCGGCCGGCGTCATCGACCGAATGATGGCCTCCACCCGCTTCAGATCGCCTCGATCGACCGACTCCTGGGCCTGCTTTGCCATGCCGCCCATGCCCGGGATCATCTCCATTATCTGACCCATCGGGCCCATCTTCCGGACCTGCTCCATCTGCTCGAGCATGTCCTCCAGTGTGAAGCTGTTCTTCCGCAGCTTCTCGGCCATTTTGGCCGCCTGCTTCTCGTCGTAGTGTTCCTGGGCCCGCTCCACGAGCGTCATCACGTCGCCCATGCCGAGGATGCGTCCCGCCAGCCGGTCGGGATGGAACGACTCGAGGGCATCCGTCTTCTCGCCGGTGCCCAGGAACTTGACCGGCAGCCCGGTCACGGCGCTGATGGACAGGGCGGCGCCGCCGCGAGCGTCCCCATCGATCTTGGTCAGGATCAGCCCGGTGACCGGCACGGCGGCGTGGAACGCCTCCGCCACGTTCACCGCTTCCTGGCCGGTCATGGCATCGACGACCAGCAGGGTCTCAGATGCCTTTACCGCCGCGGCCAGATCCGCGATCTCCTTCATCAAAGGCTCGTCGACGGTCAGGCGCCCGGCGGTGTCGAGGATGACGGTGTCGCGCACGAGCTTGCGCGCGGCGTCGAGTCCGCCTCTGGCGATGCCCAGTACGTCGGTCCCGGCGGGGGCGCGGAAGACGGGCACGTCAAGAGACTTGCCGAGTGTTTCGAGCTGGTCCGCGGCGGCCGGCCGGTACGGGTCCGCGGCCACGAGCAGCGGCCGGCGGCCCTGCTTGTGCAGATGACGCGCCAGCTTCGCGGCGCTGGTCGTCTTGCCCGAGCCCTGGAGGCCCACGAGGAGTACGACCGCCGGGTTTCCGGTCAGCCTGAAGCTCCGGTCGCCGGCCGACAGCAGCGCGACCAGCTCCTCGTTCACGATCTTCACGACCTGCTGGCCGGCGGTCAGGCTCTCCAGGATTTCGACGCCCGTCGCCCGCTCGCGGACTCTCCCGACGAAGTCCTTGACGACCTTGAAGTTGACGTCGGCCTCGAGCAGAGCGAGCCGCACTTCGCGCATGGCGGCGTCGACGTCTTCGGCGCTGACTCGACCGTGACCGGTCAGAGCGCCGAGCGTCTTGCGCAGGCGGTCGCTCAGGGCGTCGAACATGGGTGGCGTGGACTCCTGATCCGTCCCGCCGTCCCGAATGGCGGGACGGCGTTGGGCCGCGGATTCTGGCGGCACCGAAAGCCCGCGGAGTGTACCGCATCGGCCGCCTCGCGGACAGTGCAACGCCAGGGTCGTAACGGCCGTTTCGGATCGCCTATCCTCGCTGTGAGCAACGGAGGTTGTACGAGTTGGGTCCGCATTCCGAGCTGGACCATGCCTTCGACGACGGTCGGTCCGACAGCGGCGACGCCAGGCTGAACCAGGGCGCCCGGCTTCTGGCCCAGAACAAGCCCGAGGCGGCCGAGCGGACGCTGCGCGCTGTGCTCGACTCATTTCCGGATTCGGCGGCCGCCTACGCCCTTCTGGCCATGGCGCTGGCAGACCAGGACCGCGGCCGCGAGGCCATGGGCGCCGCCGCGGACGCGATCGGGATCAATCCGCACCTGGCCCTGGCCCACGCCGCCCGCGCCTGCGCCCTGGAGACGATCGGGCTGGCCTGGGAGGCCGAGATGGAGGGCCGGCAGGCCGTGGCGCTCGCCCCGACCGATCCGAACCGCCACTCCGACCTGGCGGCCATCGTCGGGCGAGCCGGACGCTACGACGAGGCGCTGGAAATCACCGCCAGGGGCCTCTCGCTCAACCCGCAACACCTCCCGTCGCTCCACTGCCGGGCCCTCGCCCTGGTCTCCCTCGGACGCACCGATGAGGCCCAGGAGGTGCTCGCTTCCGCTCTGCTCGAAGACCCCGATCTGGCCCGGCTCCACGCCAGCCTCGGCCAGCTCCTGGAGGGCCGCGGAGCCCGGGATCGGGCGGCCGACGAGTATCGCGAGGCCATCCGGCTGGACGACTCCGTGGAGGCCGCCCGCGAGGGCTTACGGCGCCTCGAGTCGCCCTATCGCAGGCTGCTGCGGACGGGCTGGCGGCGCCGGGGTCGCTAGGAACTCCGCCGCGGCTCGGGCCGACCGGACGAGCCTCTCCTAGGCGAAGAGCGCGCCGACGAAGGCCTCGGGGTCGAAGGGCAAAAGATCCCCGAGCTTCTCCCCCACGCCGACGAACCTGACGGGCACGTGCAGGGTGTCCTCGATGGCGAAGACGATCCCGCCCTTGGCCGTCGAATCCAGCTTGGTCAGGACGATGCCCGTGAGGCCGACGGTCTCGTTGAAGACCCGCGCCTGGGACAGGCCGTTCTGGCCGGTCGTGGCGTCGAGAACGAACAGGACCTCGGGCTCCGCCCCGGGCAGCCGCTTGTCGATCACGCGGCGCATCTTTGCCAGCTCGTCCATGAGATTCGATTTCGTGTGAAGTCGTCCGGCCGTGTCGGCGATGACGACGTCGCAACGGCGGGCCACCGCCGCGTCGAGGGCGTCGTAGATGACCGCCGATGGATCGGCGCCCGGGGCATGGGCCACGAACTGGCTGTCGGTTCGATCGGACCAGATGCGGAGCTGATCGATGGCCGCCGCCCGGAAGGTGTCGGCCGCGGCGAGGAGGACGGAACTGCCCTCCGCTCGGTAGAGGTGGGCCAGCTTGCCGATGGTCGTGGTCTTGCCGGTGCCGTTGACGCCGACCACAAGGACCACCGCCGGCTGGCCCGGGTTGCCGGATCTGGGCCGCCAGCCCTGGTCGCCCGGCATCAGGCGCGCGGCGAGCTCGGACCGAACGGCCGCCTCAGCCGACGGCGCGTCCTTGCGGGCACGGGCGCGCTCGACGATCTGCGTCGCCAGGCCGCCACCGACGTCGCCGGAGATCAGAAGCTCCTCTACGGCCTCCCAGTCGGCGTCAGCAGGCCCGCTCCGGAGAATGCCGCGAATGCGCGCCATGAAGCCGCCCCGGCTGCGTGCGAGGCCGGCCGACAGGTCGCCCGCAGCCTCCGTCCCAGGCTCGTCCGGCGAATCGGCGGCCTCAGCCTCGGACCGGCCGGCCGCGGCAACGGGCACGTCCACCGGAACGGCGGGCTCGGCCGCCGGCACGCCGTCGTGTAGGCGTGCCGCGTCGTCGCGCTCGGTCGGCGCTTCCGTCT
Organism: uncultured Chloroflexia bacterium; assembly: GCA_963838285.1. Lineage (GTDB taxonomy): Bacteria > Chloroflexota > Limnocylindria > Limnocylindrales > CSP1-4 > Fen-1039. The sequence goes on along the minus strand of CAWIQP010000004.1, from coordinate 50,256 downwards.
CGTCCTTGGGTTTGCGTCGGAAGAACAGGGCGAACCTCCGTTCAGTCGGCGGGAGCTGCTGCTTTCTTGTTCGTGACTCGATCGGCAAGCTCGCGAGCCTCTTCGAGACGAAGGCTGATCACACGGCTCACCGCGTCGTCTCCAACCGTCACGCCGTAGAGCGCGTCGGCGCTCTCGATCGTGCCGCGATTGTGCGTTATGACGATGAACTGCGTCTGGTCCGCCAGGCCCCGGAGCGCTTCGGCAAACCGCCCGACGTTGGCCTCGTCCAGCGCCGCATCGACCTCGTCGAGGACGCAGAACGGGACGGGGTGGACCTCGAGCATGGCGAAGAGCAGGGCCACTGCCGTGAGGGCTCGCTCCCCGCCCGAAAGCATGCTCAGCGGCTGCGCCTTCTTGCCCGGCGGCCTGGCTACGATCTCGACGCCGGTCGCGGCAAGATCCTCTGGCTCGGTCAGGCTCAGGCGTGCGAACCCGCCACCGAAGAGCTGGCGGAATCGCGCGTCGAATGCGGCCTCGAGAGCCGTGAAGGTCGACCGGAACTGCGTCGCGATCATGGAGTTCAGCTGCTCGATCAAGGCCCGCGTCCTCGAGATCGCGCCGGTCAGGTCCGAGCGCTGCGCCTCCAGCCCATCGAGCCTCGTCCTGGTGGCCTCGTACTCCTCGGCCGCGAACGGATTCGGCGCGCCGAGTTCGTGGAAGCGGCGCCTGAGGGCGGCCAGCCGCGCGGTCCCGGGAGGCTCGACTGCCGGGGCCGCGGCCCACCGGGCGGCGGCTGTGTCGAGCAGGCTCTCAAGGGTCGTGGCGGCGGCTTCCGAGTCGCCGTCCGGGTCTCCCTCGGCGGACCCATTCCCACCGGTCGCCGCAGCCGGCGCGGATGCGGCAGAGGTGTCGGATCCGGACAACTCGGCGTCGCTCTCGTCGGCCAGAAGCCGAACGCCGAGATCGCCCAGACCGGCGATCTCCACGAGCACCTGCTCGCGGATCGCGTCCTGGGCCAGGCGCGCCTCGAGCTCCGCGACTTCCGCCGCCCGAACGCGGTCCTGGCAGGCTCGCAGCCGATCTCGGGAATGCATCGCGGCCGCCTCGGCCTCCGCAAGACGCGTGCGCGCCGCCGCCGCGGCCGCTCGCAACTCCTCCAGCTCGGCCCGAATCGCGGCCTCACGCAGGGCCGTGGCGGCCAGGTCCTCGCCCAGCCCCTCGCGATCGGCGCCGATCTGCCGCTCACGACCTGCCAGCTCGGCCGTCTCGCGCTCGAGGCTTGCCATCCGCTCGCGATCCAGGTTCGCCGCCGCGGACGCCCGCGCCCGACGAACCTCGGCCTCTCTGCGTCTCGCTTCCAGCGCTGCCTCTTCGGCCGCCAGCTGATCGCGACGGGCACGAAGGGAGGCGGCGCGCGCCTCCCACTCGCGGATGGCGTCCTCGCGCAGAGCGTCCGCCTGCTCGTCCCTCGGACCCGCTACCCTGCCTTCCGCGCCCGCAGCCGCGCCGGCAGCGCCGCCACGGCCGGCGGTGCCGGCAGGGGCATCGCCCGCGGCCGTCGTGGACGCCACCGCGTCCGCCGTCGTTGCCGCCGCCGAGGTCTGCCTGACCGATTCCGCGAGCCGGTCCCTGTCGGCTTCCAGGCGAGCCGCCTGCGCCGACCGCCAGGCAGCTTCGCGCGCGACCGTTTCCAGAGCGCGCGACGCTCGCCGTTCCGCTTCCTCGGCCTCGCGACGTGCCGCCCCGGCTCGTCGATCCACCTCGCGGACGGCCTCCAGCGCAGACCGCGCGCCGTCCGCTCCCTTAGTCGCCTCCGCCGCGCCGGCAGAGGCGGCGGCCGCCTCGCCTTCCTGGCGCGCGACTTCCTCGGCCAGGCGGGCCACCTCGGCCCGACGCTCGAGGAGCGACTCGGCTCGACCCAGGCTGACCACGCCGACCGACGTCACCACGGCACCGTCCCGCGTGACAGCGACGCACCCGGCAGGCAGCCTCGGTTGCACCGCCAGAGCGGCGCTCAGATCCGGCACCCACACCGACCGCGCCAGCAGACGGCTGGCCGCTCCCGCCGGGTCGACCCGAATCGCGTCCACGAGCCGGCCGCCGCCGTTGCTCGAGGCCGCCGCGGCGGCAGCCTCACCCGCATCGGCCTCGCGGTCACGCCCGGTTCCCCGGCGCCGGCCGTCCTCCGGGAGAGCCCCGTCGAGTACCAGGACGCCACGCTGCCCGTCGAGGCTCAGCGCGGCCTCGCGTCCGACCACGTACCCCCGCATCGCCTCGCCGAGCGCCGCCTCGACGGCGACTCTGAACCCGGCCTCCACCTCCAGCCCTTCGGCGAGGGGCCGCCCTCCCGAGCGTCGTGCCGCGCGACCGATGCCTCTGGTCTCATCCTCGGCCAGTCTCGACTGCAAGCCCTCGAGACGCCCGCGCAGACCGGCCACGCGGCTGCCGGCCGCCGCCGCCTTCTCGGCCGCGGCCTGGCGCATCCCCTCTCTGCGATCGAGCTCGGCCCGCGCCGCCTCCCGAGCCGCCACGGCTGTCTTCTCGTCCTCCGTCGCCTTCGCCAGCTGCGCCCGCGGCGCACCGCAGGCCCGTTCGGACGCCTCGAGCCGCCGGGAGGCCTCGTCGGCCTGCGCTCGTTCGTCGGCCGCCTGGCGCTCGGCGTCGGCCAGGCGGCGTCGAGCCGTCTCGACCTCGGCGGCCCGGGCCGCCTCGACTCGACGCAGCGCGGCCAGCGCCTCGCCCTCGGCCTGCCGCGCCGCGCGGATGGAGCTCAGCTCCTCGAGCGCCTCCGCCAGCGATCGTTCCCCTTCGGCCACGGCCGCGGCCAGCGCCAGGTCCCGGGCCGGCACAGGCGCCGCCTCCTCGCGCCGCTGGACCGCCAGGTCCGCCTCGGCTGCCGCCAGCTCCCCCTCCAGGCGTTTGCGATCGCGCTGCGCTGAGGTCGCATCGCTTGCGGCGCGTGCATCGCGAAGCTGGAGTTCGGTCAGGGCCACCCGGGCCGCCTCGTGGGCCGCCCGCCGCTCGGCCTCCGTCTCGGACCCGGACGCCAGGTCCCGCGCGATTGCCGCGGCAGCCTCCTCCGCCTCCCGCAAAGACGCCAGAGCCGCATCGATCTGGGCCCGCCCGGCGGCCAGCTGCTCCGCCGCGTCGCGCGACGCGCGAGCGGACTCGAACCAGCGCGACCGGGCCAGGGCGATGATCGCCCGGCCGTACTCGCGCCCGGCACTCTGGCGGGATGCCTGCTGTTCCGCCTGGGCTGACAGCCGGCGAGCCTGCGGCCGCAATTCCGCCAGGACGTCCTCGACCCTTGCGAGGTTGGCCTCGGCCTCAGCCAGCTGATCCTCTGCCTTGGCCTTGCGCCGCTCGTGGCGTCGCACCCCCGCGACTTCCTCGAAGAGCGGCCGGCGCTCCTCCGGTCGCAGGGCCAGGGCCTGATCGACCATCCCCTGGCCGATGAAGAGGAAGGCGTTGTCGGCCAGATGCGCCGAATCCAGAAGGTCCACTAGGTCCTTGAGCCGGACGCGCTGCCGGTTCAGCAGGTAGTCGTTCTCGCCCGACCGGAAGAGGCGCCGGCCCAGCTCTACCGTCTCGTAGTCGATCGGCAGCAGTCGATCGGAGTTGCCGAAGACCAGCGTGACGTCGGCCATGCCGAGGGCCGAACGCTTCTCGGAGCCCGCGAAGATCACGTCCTCGGACTTGCGGAGACGAAGCGCGCGACCCTGTTCCCCCAGCGCCCAACGCAACGCGTCGGCCAGGTTGCTCTTTCCGGATCCGTTCGGGCCGACTACGGCGCTGATGCCGGGGCCGAACTCGACCAGAGTTCGCTCGCCGAAGGATTTGAAACCCTGCAGGCGCAGCGCCAGCAGACGAGCGGGCGCGGTCATCGCCCGCTACGTCCGGGCCGGGCGTCGTGGGTCGAAAGGCGGCGCTCCGAGAGGCCGGTCCGCTTCAAGACGGGCGACCCTGACCACTCGAGGGCTCTTCGATCGTGCCTGCATGGCCGTCGTCACCAGTGTTCGCCCCCTGACCGGCCGACGTCGCTTTGTCACGGGCCAGTTCGAGTTCCGCGGGATCGATCTCCGTCCAGGGCTCGTCGCCGGATTCGGCCCGATCGTCGGACGCGCCCCAATCCTCCCCACGGTCTTCGCCGTCTTCTTCGCCATCGCCGCCCGGGAACTCCTCCAACTCAGGCGCTTCGGCCTGACCGTCGCTCTGGCGTCCGGAGCTGAGACGCAGCGTTTCGATCCCGTGAGCGGCCGCTTCCGTCTCGGCGACACGGCGCGACCGTCCACGGCCGGTGCCGATCGCCCGACCGCCCACCGCCACCTCGACTCGGAAGACCTTGTCGTGGTCCGGACCGACGGCGTCGATCAGGCGGTACTGGGGACGCTCGCCCGACAGCCGCTGGGTGTACTCCTGCAGGCGGCTCTTCGGGCTCTTCAAAGCACCGAGCGGACGATCGCTGGTCAGCTCGGGCGCGGCCAGGGCAGTCACGAACCCGCTGGCCCCTTCATACCCCAGGTCGAGGTACAAGGCGCCGACGAGGGCCTCCAGGGCGGAGGCGAGCAGCGCAGGTCGTTTGCGGCCGCCGCGCTGCGCCTCTCCCTCGCCGAGCAGCAGGTACTCGCCGAGCTCCAGCCGGTTGGCCAATCGAGCCAGACCGGCGGTGCTCACGATCGATGCCCGCCGAGCAGAGAGAACGCCCTCGTCGTCGCCGGGGTGGCGACGATAAAGGGCGTCCGATATGGCCAGGCTCACGACGGAGTCGCCCAGGAACTCGAGGCGTTCGTTGTGGCCGGCGGCCAGGTCCCGATGCTCGTGCAGATAGCTGCTGTGAATCAGCGCCTGCTGTAGCAGGTCGAGGTCACGGACCGGGAGCCCCAGCCGCTCGGCGAGAGCGGCTGCGGGGCGCATCAGTTGGGTTGCGGTCTAGGCCGCGTGCTCGTCGATGTAGTCGACGGCGTCCTGCACGGTCCTGATCTTCTCGGCGTCTTCGTCGGAGATCTCGGTGCCGAACTCTTCCTCGAGGCTCATGATCAGCTCGACGAGATCCAGCGAATTGGCGTTCAGATCGTCAACGAACGAGGCTTCGGGCTTGACCTCATCCTCGTCGACGCCGAGCTGCTCGACGACGATCTTCTTGAGTCGCTCGTAGGTAGTGGCCACTGACGCCCTCCTCGGGGTTCCTTTAGCTTGACGTTGACGGTCTAGTGCGGCCCCGGCTCCGGGGCGCGGCGCGCACCGGCTTCGGGGTCGCGAACGATCCTCCCGAGCACACCGTTGACGAGGCGCCGCGCCGGTTCGCCACTGTACGTGCGAGCCAGCTCGACCCATTCGGCAATGGCCACCCGGGACGGCGTGCCGGAGTGTAGCACCTCGCCGATGCCGCTACGCAGCAGAGTCCGATCCATTCGGGCGAGCTGGACCACGGGGTACTGGGGCGCCAGGCGCTCTATGAGGGCGTCGATTCTCTCGCGGTCCTCAACGACCCCGGATACGAGCTCGCGCGCAAAGTCGCCGGTGGGGGCATCGGCGGCGGCTTCGGCCAGATGACGTTCCAGTATCGTCTCGGCGGTTCGCTGGCCGAACTCGGCCTCGAAGAGAGCCGCCAGTGCGAGCCGCCGCGCCAGACGGCGGGAGACGATCTCATCGCTGCCGACGCGATCGTGTCGAGCGGCGCTGCCGGCGTCGTCCGCGCCGGGGGTCACGTACCCCAGCCCCCGACCCCATCGACTACGACGGTGACGTCCCCCAGCTCCAGACCGAGCAACCGCTCCACGGTCGCACCCACGGCCTGACGGACCTGCGCGGCGAGCGGCCCCAGCGCGTGACCCGGCCTCGCCACGATCCAGACGCGCACCGACACCCTGCCGTCGCCGACGCGGGCCCGCACCGGCGAGCCGGCCAGCCACGCCAGCCGTCCGCCGTGCCCTACCTTCAGAACTCCCGGGACCTCCAGCGCGGCGACGCGAACCATCTCCACGATGACGGAGTGGCTCACGGTCAGCGGATCGGGTTCGGTCGGAGCGAGCCGGTGGGCCGGCGGCGGGACGTTCATCGTCTCATTGTGGTCGTCGCTCCGGATGGCGAGAGTGTCCGCGGAACGCGTCCGCGATCAGGTCGGGGATGCGCGCCCGGGCCGCCGCGGCGCCGGCGTCCAGCGCGTATTCGATCATGCGCCGCCGTGCCGAGCCGTGGGTGATCAGCACCATGCCCTTGACCCCGAGCAGCGGCGAAGCGCCCATCTTCTCGTAGTCGAAGAGCTTGCGGATCCGGTTCGCCCCGGGCCTCATGAAGAGGTAACCGATGGGACCGAGCGGCGGACGGCGGAACTCCTTCTCCCAGAGGTGACCCATGAAGGTGGCCAGGCCCTCGAAGAACTTCATGGTCACGTTGCCGACCATCGCGTCGCACACGGCCACGTCGGCCATGTGCTTGACCAGATCGCGACCCTCGACGTTGCCGATGAAGTTGAGGCTGCCGTCGTCGTCGAGCAGCTGCGTCGCCTGCTGGACAGCAAGGTCGCCTTTGCCCTTCTCCTCCCCTATCGAGAGAAGGGCGATGCGCGGGGCGGAGACGCCGAGAACGCGCTCGGCATACAGCGAGCCCATGTGAGCGAACTGGTACAGGTTGTGGCCGCTCGAGTCCATGTTCGCGCCGATGTCGAGGAGGACGAACGGGCCCGTCTCGGTGACCATCTGGACGGCCAGGGCGGGGCGGTCGACGCCGGGCAGCCGGCCGAGCTTGAGCACGGCCGCGGCCATCCCGGCACCGCTGTGTCCGGCGGTAACCAGCGCGTCGGCGCGGCCCTGCTTGAGCAGGTCCATGGCCACCATGATCGACGAATCCTTCTTGGCCTTCAGGGCGAGTGCGGGCGACTCGTCCATCTCGACGACCTGGCTGGCGGCAACGATCTCGACGTTCGGGGGAATGGCGCCCCCGGCAACCTTCTCGATGCGCTCGGGGATGCCGACTAGGAGCACAGAATCGGAAGGGTGCGCGCGCGCCCACGACAGCGTTCCGGAGACAATCTCGAGGGGCGCATGATCGCCGCCCATCGCGTCTACGGCGACGCGGACGGCGCCAGCGCTAACCGTGCGAACCGTGTCCAGATCCAACGGTTCAGGCCGTCTGCTGCGGCTTTTCCTGCTTGATCTCGACGGTCGGCCGGCCGGCATAGTAGCCGCAAACCGGGCAGGCGTGATGAACCTGCTTGGGCTGGTGGCAGTGCGGACACGGCTCCAGATGCGGGACCGTCATCGCGTGGTGGGCGCGACGGTCGCCCTGTCGAGCGTGTGAGACTTTCCTCTTGGGAACACCCATGTGAGTAGCTTCTCCTTTGTCGCTCCGGCGCGGCGCCATTTCTGACTGGGCCAGAATGGCGAGGCCGGGAAGGCGCCGGGGTGCGCCGATCCGATCTGTGGCGAGGTACGTCGAAGCATACCCTGCGCATGGGACCGAGGCGGGAGTTTAGCGGTTCCGCGCCCCGCTGTCACCGCGTCCGGACACCGACATGCGAGGAATCGCTCCAAACCGGCGAGTCAATCGGGACCGGAACCCTCCGCGAAACCACGCAATGCCTCGAGACGTGGGTCCACGTCGTCGCTCGGGTGGTCGTGGGGACCGGTGGCCAGTTCCTGCCCGCAGACCATGCACAACCCGGGGCAATCCACCCGGCAGAGGGGCGCGATCGGCTCGGCGAGCAGGATGCCGTCCCGAACCGTTTCCTCGAGATCCAGCTCGTGATGGGCGGTCAGCCGCAAGACATCGGGCTCATCCACCGTGTCGAGCGGCAGGCCGCTCACGAGGTCGAGGCTGGGCAAGACCTCCTCGTCCAGCTCCAGGTCGACGGGCCACTCGATCTCACGCAGGCAGCGGCTGCATGTCAGCTCGATCGCCGTTCGCAGTCGCCCGAACATGATCAGGCCCCTGTTGGTCCGGGTCAGCCGCAGCTCGCCCTCGAGACCACGGACCTGGACGAGATCCGGGCCCAGGTCGAGGGGCGGCGCCAGGATCCGGAGCCGTCGGACAGACCCAGCCGGTTCCCCCAGGAGCCCGGCTACGTTGAAGGCGAGAGCCTCAGCCGCGGATGGGCTGCCCGGCATCCGACTCGTCGTACTGCTCGAGGTCTCCCTGGCCGTCGTTGTCCATCACCGCGGTCGACGCCGCCGCCGCAGCCGCCGCGGCCGCAGAGCGCCTGTCGTCCAGCAGCTCCAGCCCGCTCTTGATGGTCTTGAGGGTGCGCATGACCTGGGCCTCGAGGCCCACCAGGACTTCGGATGCGTAGTCGTCGGCCCCACGCCTGATCTCGTCGCTCTCGAGCTGAGCCTGGCGCACGATCTCGTGGCTGAGCTCCTCGGCCTGGCGGGTCAGCTCGCGCTCCTCGATGAGGTACGTGGCCTGCTCCTGGGCTCGGGCCAGGATCTGCTCGGCCTCCTCGCGGGCCTGCTCGAGCAGACGCTCCACCTCGTTGGTGACGCGGCGAGCGGACTTGATCTCCTCTGGGATCGTCACCCGCAGCTGATCGATCCACTCCAACGCCTCAGCCTGATCGACGATCACGCTGTTGGTGAGCGGAAGCTTCCTGCCGTTCGCCACGAGCGCCTCCAGGCGCTCGATCAAGACGATGATGTCTATCGGTCGGGCCCTCCTCGGGCAGGTAGCCAGGGCTGCCGGGTGATTGGATTATAGACCGCGGCTCCGGGCCGCCAGACGCCTGACGACGGCCGGTGGCACCATCTGGGTCACGTCTCCGCCGAAGGCCGCGATCTCCTTCACCAGGCTCGAGCTCAGATAGCTGTGCTCGAGCGCGGTCATGAAGAAGACCGTGTCGACGCCGGGGGCGAGCTTGCGATTCGTGTGGGCCATCTGGAGCTCCGACTCGAAGTCGGAGATCGCCCGCAGGCCTCGAACGACGAAAGTCGCCTCGCGGCGGCGGCAGAAGTCGACGGTCAGGCCCTCGAACGACTCGACGTCGATTCGGGCGGCCACCTCCGCCGAGCAGCGCTCGTCGACCGCCTCGCGAATGACCTTCACGCGCTCGTCCGTCGGGAATAGCGACGCACTCTTCTGCGAATTCACCAGGACGGCGAACACGACTCGATCGAACACCGAAGCGGCGCGGCAGACTACGTCGAGGTGGCCGTACGTGATCGGGTCGAACGACCCCGGGTAGACGGCGATCTTCACCTGGCTGCCTCCTGCGGCATCTCCCCGGGCCCATCCGCGCCGGCGCTCCCGACCGACCCTGCATCTCGGGGCGTTCCGGCGGTCGGGCGATAGAACGTCAGCCCCGTCTCCCCGAAACGGCGGGTCCTCACGGATGCTAGCAGCCCGACCGTCGGAGGTGGAGACGTTCGCCAGAAATGCTTGGCCACCACCCACGCATTGGGCCTCAGAAGAGCCGGCTCTCTCGCGCCCAGGCGCTCGAGCGCCGCGCTCATCAGATCGGTGTCGGCATACGGCGGGTCCACGAGAACCACGTCGAAGGGACCGTCGGCAGCGGCGGGGCCGCCCAGGTAGGCCACCACGTCGGAGCAGGCCACGCGCCCACGCGCCGCCAGGCGGGCGTGCTCCAGGTTCTCGCCGATGACGCGGGCGGCGGTCCGGTCGCGTTCCACGAAGACGGCGTGGGCGGCGCCGCGCGACAGCGCCTCTATCCCACCGGCGCCCGACCCGGCGAACAGGTCCAGCACGTTGGCTCCGCCAAGGTCCGGCTCCAGGATGGCGAAGAGAGTTTCCTTAACGCGGTCCCCCAGCGGGCGAGTCCCCTCGCCCGGCGAACGAAGACGAGCGCCCCGGGCGGATCCGGCGATGACGCGACCGGCGTCACTCATCGTTCCGACCGGAAGCATCGTCCTCGACGTCGGCAAGCACCTCGCCCGCCCCCACCCGGGCGAGCCAACCTTCGCGCAGCTCGGCGGCCAGAGCTTCATGGCCGGGCCGCAGCGCGCCGCTCTCGTCGACCAGACGCTCGGCCACCGTACGGGCCAGTGCCGCCCGCTCGCGGTCGCCCTTGTCTCGAAGCGAGGCGATGCGCAGCGTCGGCAGGCCGCTCTGATGGAGCCCGAGCAGCTCTCCCTCGCGTCGAAGCTCCAGGTCCAGCTCGGCCAGCTCGAAGCCATCGTCGTTCGACTCCAGGGCCGCCAGCCGGGCGCGGGCCGTGGCATCGGTCGAGTCGGAGACGAGGATGCAGAAGGACTGTGCCTCTCCCCTGCCCACCCGGCCCCGGAGCTGGTGGAGCTGGGCCAGACCAAAGCGATCCGCGTCGAGGATGAGCATGATCGTCGCCTCGGGCACGTCCACGCCCACTTCCAGCACCGTCGTCCCGACCAGGACGTCCAGCTCCCCGCGGCGGAAGAGATCCATCCTCCCGTCCCGGTCCACGGCCTTCATCTGGCCGTGCACGACTCCGACCCGAGCCGGCGGCTCGGCCGCAAGACCCATTCGATCGGCGGCCTCGGCTAGCTGAAGCGGCAGGGCACGAGCCACTTCGTCCGCCGAGCGCGCGGCCAGCTCCTCGTCCTCTTCTACGAGCGGCACCACGACGAAGGCCCGGTGGCCGGCCCGCACCTCGCGGACGATGAGTGGATAGGCGCCCCGGGCCGGGTCGTCCGCCGCGCCGGGGAGGTCGGCCGTGCGGCGAATGCCCGTCTTCACCTTGAGCCGCCCGGCCGGCAGCGACCGCAGATCGGACACGTCGAGGTCGGCGAGCATGATCTGGCCGAGCGTCCGCGGGATCGGCGTCGCCGTCATCAGCAGCACGTGCGGAGACGTGCCCTTCGCGCCGAGGGCCTCGCGCTGGGCGACGCCGAATCTGTGCTGCTCGTCGACCACCGCCAGCGCTAGGTCGGCGAACTTGACGGATTCCTGTACCAGGGCGTGCGTTCCCACGACCACGAGGCCGGCCGTGCGGCTGAGCAGACCGTCTCCGGCTACGGGCTCGGCCAGCCGGGCGAGCGCGGCCCGGCGCTCGGGCGCAGGCAGTGTCCCGGTCAGCAACGTGACCCCGTGCCCGAGCGGTTCGAGCAGGCGGCCCAGCGCCGCGGCGTGCTGCCGCGCCAGGAGGTCCGTGGGCGCCAGGAGTGCCCCCTGCCTGCCCGCGTCGGCCACGAACGCCAGCGCCAGGGCCGCCACGGCGGTCTTGCCGGACCCGACGTCGCCCTGCAGCAGCCTCATCATCGGCCGCGGCCGTCCCAGATCGGCGGCGATCGCGGTCACGGCTGCCGCCTGGTCGGACGTAAGGCGGGCGGGATCCGCGTCGACGACCCGGGCCCGGACCTGCTCGGTCAGCGCGGCCTCGACCGCGCCGATCGCCTGGCGCACTCTCGACGCCGGGACGTCGACCGGCTCGCCGACCTCCGCGAGGCGGCCGCGACCACGCGCGACCATCCCGATCTGCAGCGCCAGCAGCTCGTCGAAAGCGAGCCGGCGCAGGGCGGCGTCGCGCGCCTCGAACGTCTCGGGATAGTGGGCGTTCTCAAGCGCGGCCGCGATCGGCATCGCGGGCTCGATCGCCGACGGCGCGGTGCCGCCGGCAGAACCGCCGCCGCCGGCGGCCTCAGCCGCGATCGCGCCCGAGGCCTCAGCGGGCAGGTATTCCGGATATGTGGGCCCCACGACATCGAGGGCCTGACGGATCGCCCGGCGAAGCGTCGGCGCCGTAAGCCCGGCCGTGAGCCCGTATACGGGCACGATCCGGCCGGCGTGCAGCAGCGCGGTGCCGTCGTCTACCTGGAACTCGGGGTTGTCGAGCGTGGTGGTGAATCCGCGGTGTCGCACCTTGCCGCTTACCACTATCCATGACCCCTCGCGCAGCCGGCGTTCTATGAAGCGCCGCCCGAACCACGTCGCCTCGACCTCGCCCGTTTCGTCGCCCAGGAGGGCGATCGTCCGCTGGACCCGCCGCCGGAAGGTCTGCTCGGTGCGGAGGCCCCGTACCTGCAAGCGAGCGCTGGCGGCCTCGCCGTCGGGTATCCGGGACAGGTCGCGGGCGCCGCTCAACTCGCGCAGGTCGTCGTAGCGGCGGGGCAGGTGGAAGAGCAGGTCGCGGACCGTGCGGATCCCAAGCCGGGGGCCGACCCGTCGAAGAACGGTCGCGCCGGCGAAGCCGCTCGAGCCGATCGGAGTGTCGGGGCCGACCGGGGCGGCGGGCTTGCGGACGGCCGCGCCACCCGAGCGACCGCGGGCGGAGGCGCTCCCAGTCGAGCCGTAGTGCCCCCGCCCGGCCACTTCGCTACTCGGCCGCAATCAGATACCGGTAGTGCGGTTGCCCGCCCTGGATCACTTCCACCTCCACGCCGGCTCGCCACTCCCCCACTCGACGGGCCACGGCCTCGGCTTCGTCCAGATCGGCGCAATCGCCGTAGTAGAGCGTGATCAGCTCGAACCCCGGCTCGAGCGCTTCCAGCGCGGCCAGCACGGCCACCATTCGATCGCTGTCGACCGCGAGCAGCCCGTCGTCGGGGTCGAGAGCGATGGTCTGACCCTTCTTGACCCTGCGACCGCCGATGGTGGCGTCGCGGACCGCTTCGGTGACCTGGAGCGTCTGCACGGCCCTGCCCGCCAGCGTCATGACCTCGGCGTTGGCCGTGGCGTCCCGCTCCGGGTCGAGCGCCAGCAGCGCCGCGAAACCCTCGGCGGCGTTCCGTGTCGGGACTACGCGAACGCGCCGGCTGGTCATCTCGGTCGCCTGCCGTGCCGCCAGGACGACGTTCGGGTTATTGGGCAGGAGCAGGATTTCCTCCGCGGCGATCTTCTCGACGGCATCGAGCAGCTCGCCGGTGGATGGGTTGTTGCTCTGTCCGCCGTCGACCACGGCCGCGACTCCGTAGGATTCGAAGATGCGTGCCAGTCCGTCGCCCGCGGCGACGGCCACGACGGCCAGCGGCACCATCTCGACCGCCGGCGGCATCGCGCCCGATCCGTTCGGTCCCGAGGAACCGTTCGACCCCGAGCCCGGGACCGTAGCCTCGACCTCGGCGCCGAAGGTGCCGAGGTCGACTCGCGGGCGACTCTCACGGTGACGGTATCTGGCTCGAACGTCGACTGGGGCCGCGACGACGTCGGCAGCCCGCTTCTCGCGTACTTCGTTCGACTGGGCGTCGAGATTCTCGACGGTGATCCGGGTGAGCGAGCCCAGTGACAGGCCCAGCGCGATCACCTGATCGGGCCGGCCGCTGTGGACGTGAACCTTGACCGCCGTCGCGTCGCCGGCTATCAGAACCGACTCGCCGATTCCCTCGAGGGTCCGGCGCAGACCCTCGACATCGATCGGAGCCGAGCCCGACCGCAGGAGGAACATCGTTTCGTATCCGAACTCCTCGGCCGCGTTGACGGCGGGAGCCGGGGCCGCCGCCGGCGCGGATGTGGCGACGGACGAACCGGCCTGGGCGGGCGCCCGCACGGCGAGGTAGTCGAGCGCGCCCTGGAGGAGCCGGTACAGGCCCTGCCCGCCGGCATCGACGACCCCCGCGTCCCTCAGAATCGGCAGCTGCGAAGGCGTCCGGGCGACAGCCTGGCGGGCTCCTTCGACGGCGGCCGAAAGGACATCCTCGAGATCGCCGCCGGACTCGGCCGCGGCGACGGCCACGGCAGCCGACTCGCGGACGACGGTAAGGATCGTGCCCTCGACCGGCTTGACCACGGCCTTGTACGCGGTCGCCGTGCCTTGAGTAAGGGCATGCGCGAGATCGGGACCGGTGAAGCGCCGCTTGCCCCCGAGCGCCTCCGCCATTCCGTGGAATATCTGCGACGCGATGACGCCCGAGTTTCCCCGGGCCCCCATCAGAGCGCCGAAGCTGATCGCCTGGGCGATGCGATCGGCCGACGGCTCGGCAACGGCTTCCGCCTCCGCGAGAGCCGCCCTGACGGTGGCCAGCATGTTGCTCCCGGTGTCGCCGTCCGGGACCGGGAAGACGTTGAGAGCGTTGACCTCGTCCACGTTCGCGGCCAGGTTGTCGACCGCGGCCCGAAAGGCCGCCAGCAGACCGGCTCCGTCTCCGACTCGGCGCGTCATCGATTGGCTCGGATCGTCATTGAGGCTTGCGTTTCCTCGGAGCCGTCTCACCCCCGGCTGCGCTCTCGTCCGGTTGCCGCTGCTGGACGGGCTCCGGCCGCTCCGCCGCCTCCGTCCGCTCGATCGCCTCGGCCCGCTCAACCGCCCCGGGCTGGTAGCGCAGGCCGTCGACGTGGATCGTCAGACTCGCGACTTCCGCGCCGGCGTAGCGCCGCAGGGAGTAGCGCACGGCCGAGTCCACCTGCCGGGCGACCTCCGCGACGGGGACGCCGAACGCGACCGTGATGAAGAGATCCAGCCGCACGCCGCCCGCAGTCGTCAGGCGCATTCCGGGCCGGTCGAGGCCGATCCAGCGCAGCAGCCGGCGTCCGAACGAGGGGTCGCTGAATCCGGTCACCCCGTAGCTGCTTTGAACAGCCGTTCGAACGATGTCTACAATGGCGCGGCGAGTGACGATCGATCTGCCGGCCACGGGGCGTTCGGGCATTCGCCAGCACAACCTCAAGCCAGAGCGGCGGAAACGGTGTGCTATCATACCGCCCCGTCCGGCCCCGGTCGGGGTCGCGCATTCCGATCACGTATTCGAGAGGACCTCATGGCTCGCTCCTGCGCCGTCTGCGGGAAGGTCTCCATGGACGGCTTCAACCCGCAGTCGTCCGGAATGAACCGGGTCCGCGCACACCGCCGCTACCAGCCGAACCTTCAGCAGACCACCATCCAGGTCAACGGCAAGCCGGTGAAGGCCCTCGTCTGCACGCGCTGCCAGCGCACGCTCTCCCGGGCGGACCGCTGACCTCCGCCAGTCCGGGCGCCGGCCGAACCGAACTCACCCGGCGTCGAGCCCCTCGCTCGGCGCCGATTTCGTTCTCCCGGACACGCCCGACCCTGGAAGCGCGGCCGCGTCAGGACGTGGGCCGCGGCTCGATGCCCAGTTCGTCGCTGTCGAGCCAGATGGTGAACGGCCCTTCGTTGACAAGCTCGACGTCCATGTCGGCACCGAATCGGCCCTGCTGGACGGGCACGCCGGTCGCCGCCAGCAACTCGCAGAAGACCTCGTAGAGGCGCTCGCCGACGATCGGACCGGCCGCCCCGATGAACGACGGCCGGCGCCCCTTGCGCGTGTCCGCGTACAGCGTGAACTGGCTGACCACCAGCGCGGACCCGCCGACGTCGCCGATCGAGAGATTCGTCAGCCCTTCGGCGTCGGCGAAGATGCGCAGTCCGGCGACCTTTGCGGCAAGACCCCCGGCCACGAACTCGTCGTCGTCGGGAGCCACTCCGAGCAGGATCAGCAGGCCTCGATCGATCGCTCCAAGCTGTTGCCCGTCTGCGCGGACCTCGGCCCGGGACACCCGCTGGAGCAACGCACGCATCGGCGGCCCTAGCGGCTGACCAGGCCGGCGGCGCTGCGCCACAGGCCGCCAAGGATGCCAAGCCAGGGCAGGACGTACAGGGCCGTGTCGGTTCCGCCAATCCAGCCGAGCTTGTTCATGCCGTATGCGACGCAGGCCCCCACGAGCGCCACTGCCAAACCCTGAACCACCAAGGCCCAGCGCACTCGCCGGCCGAGCCTGCGCAGAGCCCCTGCGTCTCCTTCGTCCTCGGCTTCCACGCCGGCTTCGATCTCCTCGTCGGCCGCCTGGTCCATGAAGCGGCGCGCCCAGCCCGGACCGTGCGTCACGGCGAAGTAGGCCGCCGAGGCGTAGATCACCCCGCCGATGATGTCGACCACCCAGTGTTCGCCCAGGTAGACGATCGCGAACCAGACGCAGGCCGTATAGGCGAGCATCAGCCAGCCGGCCCTGCCGAACGCCCGCCGCGCGAAGAGGAAGGCCAGGAACGGGTAGCCGGCGTGCAGGGACGGGAAGGCGGCCACTTCGTTCGGACTGATGCTGTAGACCGAGTACGAGTAGAAGTACTGGTCCGGGTGGAAGCCGAAGAAGCTGGCCAGGCCGTTGAAGCCGGTCTGGCTGAGGTGCAGGACACCGGTAACGTAGCCGTGCTCCGCCGCCCACCACGGCGGCCCAACCGGCAGCAGCAGGTAGGTCGCGAACGCGACCATCGACAGCAGGATCAGCGCGGCGACGAAGTCGTAGTAGGTGCGGCGCTGGTGAATCCACAGCAGGAAGCCGATGGCGAGCGGCAGCGGGAAGTGGAGGAAGTAGAAGATCACCGAGATCGACGCCAGGACGTCCGGGTTCGACGCCGCGCCCTGGTGAAGGCTCTGGAGCAGTGTCGTGGGCAGTCCGCCGAGCCCGATGATCCGCTCGATCGAGACGATGTCCGTCACGTGGATCGGCAGGCCGAACTTGTCCGCGTAGGCGCGCATCAGCTCGTAGGCGAAGAAGAGCGCCACGAACGGGATCCAGTCGCGCAGGAAGAGCTTGCCCCGACCCAGGATCAGCGCCGCGAGCCCAAAGGCGACGACGATCACGTCCGGGGTGACGGAGATCCCTCTGGCGATCATCAGGATCGAGAGCAGGACCGCGTAGGCCGCCACGGCGGCGAGCAGGAGCCGGTCGTTGCGTCGTCCCAGATGGGCGTGCGGCGCGGCCGATTCGCTAACCTCGCCGTTCGACCCGCCGGCTGACTCCGGCACTCCCGCCTCCGTCGCTCCCGTCCCAGGCGCTCCCGCCCCCGGCACGGCGGCGACTCCTTCAAGGGCCGCTTCGTCGTTCACTCGGCCTCTCCAGCGGCGCCCTTGCCGGCCGGCGTCGTTCCGCCCGGGGCTGCCCCGGAAGTGCGCGTGGCGTAGCCCGCGTCGGCGAGGGCCTTGATCGCCCGGATTTCGCTCGAGATGTCGCGTCCCTTCTTCCACAGTGTCGAGCCGGCCACGAGGACGTCCACACCGAGACGGCCGCACAGCTCCGCCGTGTCGCGGCTGACTCCGCCGTCGACGTGGACCTCGCGCCCCGACGGCCGCTCGCCCGGCCGATCCAGGAAGACGTCGCGCGCCGGGTCGATCTTGGTCGCCGCGTCTGCCATGAACGCCTGACCCCCGAAGCCCGGCTCCACGGTCATCACCATGACGATGTCGAGCAGGTCACGGTAGGGATCGAGCGCCGACAGCGGCGTCGCGGGCTTTATCGCCAGACCGGCAAGCCGGCCCGCCTTGCGAATCTTGAGCAGCGTAGGCTCGATGGGCTCCTCCACTTCCACGTGGAACGTGATCGAGGTGCAACCCGCGTCGATGAACTGGTCCATGTAGCGGCCCGGCTCGGAGATCATCAGATGAGCGTCGAAGGGCTGATTGCCTATCTGCCGGAGGCGCTTGATGATGCCCGGCCCGAAGGTGATGTTCGGGACGAAGTGGCCGTCCATGACGTCGAGATGGATGCGGTCCGCGCCGCCGTCGAGCGCCCTGAGGGACTCTCGGCTCAGGTTCGAGAGGTCGCAATCCAGAATGCTGGCGCTGACCAGGGCGCGATGCGCGGCCGTCATCGGGCCGCTCCCGATTGGACGGCCGCGGCCAGGTCGGCCGGGAGGCCTTCGGAGCTTCGGCTGCCGCGAAGGGCCGTTTCGCTCTGGCGGACGATGGCGTCGCGCCGGCGGGCTACGGCCGGCGCCGGCGGCTCGCCGGCCCTGTCGGCCGCGAGCTGGCCACAGGCGGCGCCAGCGTCCTGGCCTCGATTGGCACGGACGGTGACGCCAACCCCGCTTCGCCGGACCCGCGCCGCGAACTGGGCCACCCGCTCGGGGGCGCTCGCCGTCCACGGCGTGTGGGCGACCGGGTTCATCGGGATCAGGTTCACGTGCGCCAGGTCCCCTCGCAGAAGCGTGGCGAGGGCATCGGCGTCGATGTCGGTGTCGTTCACGCCGGAGATCATCACGTACTCGTAGCTGACGCGCCGGCCCGTCGCGACGGCGTGCTCTCGGGCGGCGGCAGCAACTTCCGCCACGGGCCAGCGGCGGTTGAGCGGCACGAGCACGTCGCGCAGTGGATCGCGCGCGGCATGGAGGCTGACCGCCAGCGTGAACTGAGGCCCCAGCGCGGTCAGGCGCCGGATACCCGGCACGACGCCCGACGTGGAGATGACCACATGCCGGGCGCCCAGGCCGAACCGGCGCGGGTCGGATAGGACGGCCACGGCCTCCAGGACCCGATCCAGGTTGAGCAGCGGCTCGCCCATGCCCATGAAGACGACGTTCGTCAGGTGACGTCCGCTGGCGGCCAGCCGGCGAGCGGCGTGGCGGACCTGATCGACGATCTCGGCGGTTTCGAGGTCGCGCCCAAAGCCCAGCTCGCCCGTGGCGCAGAAGGGGCAGCCCACGGCGCATCCGGCCTGGCTGGATATGCAGAGCGTGTGGCGCTCCCGATGCAGCGGCCGGCCCGCTCCGGCGAATCCTCGCGCCGGGTAGTGCATCAGCACGGACTCGATGAGCGCCCCGTCCCAGAGCAGGTGGAGCGTCTTCTCGGTGAGGCCGCCGTCGGCCATCCTGACCTCGTCCTCGACGATGGTGTCGAGGCGGAAGTCCCTCTCGAGCCGCGCCCGGAAGGCAGCCGGCAGTGTCAGCATCTCGTCGGCCGTCCGAGCGTCCTGGCGCCACACGGCGTCGCGGATCTGCTTTGCCCGATACGCCGGCTGGCCCTCGGAGGCAAGCCACGCTTCGAGCGCTCCGTCGGCGAGCCCGCTCAGGCCGGGGCGGTCGGCACGGGCGGATCCGGAATCGAAGCCCTCCCGCTTGGACTCGGGCTCGGACGCGGGCGTGACGGCAGGGTCGCCGGCGGTCTTGTCGCCGGCTGCGTAGGTAGGACTCACAGGGCCGCGATTATCGCATGCCGGGTCCGAGGCCGGCCGCGCGTCAGACTACGAGCCTGCCGACCAGCCCCGGATATCCGCGCCGCAGCTCGGCGGCAGCGACCTTCTTCCTGCCCGCGAGCTGAACCTCGTCGAGAACCAGTCGATCGGCCGCCGCTGCAACCGCCAGTCCTTCGCGACCGCACGGCACGAGACGGCCCGCCTCGTCGGCCGGCTCGGAAGCGGCGACGTGGGCCCGCCAGACGACCAGCCGCCCCTCCCCCGTGTCGAGGTAGCTGCCGGGCCAGGGCTGGTATGCGCGAACCTGCCGCTCGAGCTCGGCAGCGGATCGGCCGGGATCGAGCCGCGCATCCTCGCGGCGGAGCGGCCGCGTCAAAGTGATGCCCCCGGCCGGCTGCGGCCGCGCCTCCAGCCTCCCGGCGAGCCACGCCGGCAACGCCCGGCGCAAGAGCACCGCCGCGGCCCCGGCTGCCCGTTCCTCCAGCGTCACCGCCGTGTCGTCCGGCCGGACCTCCAGCGGCTCGGCCGCCACGATAGGGCCCGCGTCCATTTCCTCGGTCACGAGCATCAGCGTGACCGCCGTCTCCGTGTCGCCGGCGAGGATCGTGGCCGGAATCGGGGCCGCGCCGCGCCAGCGAGGCAGGGCCGAGGGATGCAGGTTGAGGAACCCGCGCGGCGGCAGATCGAGCAGGACGCGTGGTATCAGCTGGCCGTAGTCCGCCAGCAGCACCAGGTCGGGCGCGAGCTCGCGAAGCTCGGCGACAGCCTCGGGCCGGCGCACTCGAGTCGGTTGGAGAACGGCCAGGCCGAGCTCGCGAGCCCGTGCCGTAACCGGCGTGGGCGTCACCTCCGCCTTGCGTCCGGCGGGCCGATCGGGCGCGGACACGACCGCCTCGACGCGGACCGGCGGCATCGAAGCCAGAGCGTTCAGGATCGGGACGGCGAAGCTGCCGCTGCCGAAGAAGATGGTCCGAACCGGGGATTCCGCGGGCGCGCGACCGACAGTCGAACCTTCGGCCGCGGCGTCGCTCACCCTACCGGCGTGCGCGCCGTCGCCGGTCGCCCTTCCTCTTCCTCGTCCTGGTCCGTCGCGATCAGCTCGTCCATCGATTCCAGGTAGTCGATGTAGAGCTTGCCGTCGAGATGATCCAGCTCGTGCTGCAGCGCCCGGCCCAACAGACCCGAGCCGGCGACCTTGATCTTCCTGCCGTGGCGGTTCTGGGCCACCACCCAGACCTTCTCGCGCCTGGTGACGTAGGCCACGTAGCCGGGGATGGAGAGACAGCCCTCGAGATCGCGGTCGTCGCCGTCGGAGCGGACGATGCGCGGATTGACCAGTTCGTGGAGCTGGCCCTCGACCTCGACGACGCAGGCCCGCTTGGCCTCCCCGATCTGAGGCGCGGCCAGCCCGACGCCCGGGGCCTTGCGGACCGTATCGGTCAGGTCGTCCAGCAGCTCGTGCAGGTACTTGCCGAAGCTGTCCACGGTCTCACCCTTCAGGCGCAGCCGCGGATCGCCGAGGAGAACGATGGGTCGAACGCTCATGGCGGCAGAGTATACCGAGAGGCCGGCCGAGGTCATCCGCCCGACTTCGGGTAGTCCGAACGGCGGTTCCGGCCGACCGCTCCACGCCTGACGCGGCGGCGCTACAGCAGCGAGTCGGGATCGACGTCGATCGACCAGGGAGCCCCAGGGGGCGGGTCGAGCAACCTCAGCGGCCGATCGCCGCGCAGGACGACGTTCCAACGCCAGCGACCGGCGCGACGGGCCACGTAGGCGGGGGCCGGGCCGAGGACGTCCACTCTCGCGGCCCCACTCTCCGTCGAGCCGGTGCCACTCGCGGCCGCCGCGGCGCGCAACCGGTCGGCCATCGCCGAGGCTTCCTGCTCGGCCGCCAGTGCGTCGGGCAGACCCACGGTCAGCTTCACCAGGCGGCCGAAGGGCGGCGACCCGAAGCGCCGCCGGACGTCCAGCTCAGCGTCGTAGAAGGCGGTCGCGTCGCCACGCGCCACGGCCTGGATGGCGGGGTGGTCGGGCTGGTAGGTCTGGATGATCGCCAGGCCCGGCATCTCGCCGCGACCGGCCCGCCCGACGGCCTGGGTGAGCAGCTGATACGTCCGTTCGGCGGCGCGCTCGTCGGGCAGATTCAGCGCGACGTCGGCCGACACTACCCCCACGAGCGTGACCTCCGGGATGTCGATCCCCTTGGCGACGAGGCTCGTGCCGACCAGGACGTCCAGCCGCCCCTCGTCGAAGGCGTCCAGGACGCGCTCGACGGCGCCCTTGTGCTCCGCCACGTCCCTATCGAGGCGGCCAACCCGCAGATGTGGGAACGCGGCCCTGACCTCCTCCTCCACTCGCTGCGTTCCGCCGCCCAGGTAACGGATGCGGGGCGACTTGCACGCCGGGCAACGGGACGCCAGAGGCGACGCGGTCCCGCAGTGGTGGCAACGCAGCGTGACGCCGGCCTGGTGGTAGACCAGCGTCCGGTCGCACTCGGGGCAGCGCTGGACGTGGCCGCAGTCGCGGCACACGACCACCGAGGCCGTCCCGCGGCGGTTGATGACGAGGATCGCCCGCCCGCCCGGCGGCAGCGACTCCAGCGCGGTCGACAGCGCGCCGGAGAGCAGGCCGCGGTTGCCGGCGGCCAGCTCGGCGCGCAGATCCACGACCTCGACGCGTGGCGGCGCCCCGCTCGGCCTGTCCGGCAGAAGGACGTGGCGATAGCGGCCCTGCCGGACGCGGCCCACGCTCTCCACGGACGGTGTCGCGCTGCCGAGGACGACCGCGGCGCCAGCCAGGCGGGCGAGTGCCAGCGCGGCGTCGCGGGCCTGCAGGCGGGGCGTTCGGTCGCTCTTGTAGGCCGCGTCGTGCTCTTCGTCGACCACGATCAGGCCGATGTCGGCGAGTGGCGCGGTCGCCGCCATGCGCGTCCCCACGACCACGTCCACACCGCCGGCACGAATGCGCCGCCACTCGTCGGCGCGCTCGCCCTCGCCCAGCCCGGAATGCAGGATCGCTATCTCCGCGTCCAGCTCGACTCGCAGCCGATCAACGAGAGGCGTCGCGAGCGCGATCTCCGGCACGAGGACGAGCGCGGGCCGGCCGGCGGAAATCGTCTCTGCGATCGCTTCGGCATAGACGGCGGTCTTGCCCGAACCCGCGATGCCCTCGAGCAGGAGCGGCGTCGCGTCGCCGGTCCCGACGGCGGCCAGGATCGCCGCCAGCGCCTCCGCCTGGGGCGGCGTCAGCTGGGAACCCTCGGGTCGGGTGCCCCTCCGACCGGCCCGCCGCCGCGCAAGCGGCCGACGCGGCCGTTCGCGTATCTCGGCCACCGCCAGACCGCGCCGGATCAGGCCGGTGGCGGTGCCGCTGCCGTGGCGTTGAGCCGCCTCGGCGGCGGCCAAGCCGAGCGCGCCCGCCGCCTCGGCGGCCGCCAGGTCCGCCAGTAGGCCCCGCTGACGGGGTCCCAGGCGTGGTCGCGCAGCCGCCCCCCGGGCGGGCCAGCCGCCGTCTGCCACGGAAGCGGCACCGCCGGCGACAACGGCCGGCGACGCTACTTCCCTGCCGGCGTCGCTGAGCGTCAGCCAGCGCTCGAACCTGGGCCCGGCCGAGGCAGCCGTCAGAGTCCACTCCAGGCGCACGAAGCCCCGTGCCGCGAGGGACCGCAGACGCCGCAGCGCCGCCGCCCGCCCGTCGGCGCCTTCGAGATCGCGAGCCGGGCGCGGTCCGTTCTCCAGGCGTGCGAGAAGTGCCGCTTCGTCCTGGTCCGGCGGGACGGCGGCCAGGCCGCCTCCGGCCCGCGACGCCGTCCGCAGAGGCGGCTCGCCTCCCGCTTGTACCCCGCCGTCGGTCGAGGCGTCGGCAGGCAGCAGCTCGGCCACCAGTTCGAGCCGCTCGAGCATGCCGGGAGGCAGCATCGAGCGTAGCGTCGCCGCCGGCGGGGCGAGGTACTCCTCGGAGATCCAGCGCGCGAAGTCCAGCGTCAGGCGAGGCAGCAACGGCCCGTCGGCTCGGACCCTCGCCAGGATCGGCTTGGTGTCGGACGGCACATCCCCCTGGGCCGGCCCCAGCACCACGCCCAAAGCCTGCCGGCCCCGGCCGAATTCGACCAGGACCGCCTCGCCGTCGGCGAGGCTGCCGAACCTGGCCGGCACGGTGTAGGTGTACGTCCTAGCCGCGCCGGGGGCGTCCACCGCGACCTCGCGCGGCGGCTGCAGTGCCGCCTGGGCGCCCGTGTCCGCGGAGTCGGGGCGCACGGGTTCGCCCCAGCCGAAGGACGGATCGCCAGGTTGAGCCATCGATCGTGCCCCTGCCTGCGACGCGCTCAGACGGTCACCGCGCGGCGGGATCCGCGTCGTTCCTCCTGCTCGATTATGGCCTCGATCTTCTCTGCCGTGAGGTCGACGCGGCCTTCCTCGTTCACGACCACGTAGTCGTAGTCGTCCTTGCGTGCCAGCTCGATCGCGGCGTTGCGCTGCCGGATCTCGAGCTGCTCGGCCGACTCCGTGCGCCGGGCCTTCAGGTGTTCGACGAGCGTGTCCAGTGACGGCGGCACCACGAAAACCAGGAGGGCTTCCGGCACGCAGCCCTTGACGACACGCGCGCCCTGGACGTCGATCTTGAGGATGGCGTGCTGGCCGCCCGCGAGAGCAGCCCGAACGCCGGCTCGGGGCGTTCCATACCAGTTGCCGTGAACCTCGTTGGCCTCGAGCAGCTCGCCTGACTCGCGCAGCTTCGCGAACTCGCGCGGCGAGAGGAAGTTGTAGCTGACCTTGTCGATCTCGTTCGGGCGACGCGGCCGGGTCGTGCAGGTCACCACGTAGTGATACTCGGGACGGTGCCCGCGCCTCTGGAGCGCTTCGATGATCGTGTCCTTGCCCACCCCGGAGGGCCCGGAGATGATCACCAGCATCGGGCTCAGGGGATCGGCTTCCGAGGCCGCCGCCGCACGGTCCGTCACGGGAACGGCATTCGACTCCAGCTCCTGCCCGCTCATGCCGGCCTCTTCTGGACCGGGGCCACCGATTCCGCGGACTCGGCGGCATCGCCGGATTCCGAGCCCGAGCCGAGCGTTCCCGCCCGGAGGTTCCGCAGTCCCTCGAGCACCGCCTCGAGCTCCGGCGGGAGCGGCGCCGTAGCCCGGATGACGTGGCCGTCGCCCGGCGACTGCAGCTCGATCCGCCAGCTGTGGAGGAAGAGCCTCTCGAGCCCGGCCGGCCCCCTCCGCGAGGTACCCGTGCCGTACAGCGGATCGCCCGCCAGAGGATGCCCGATGGCGGCCATGTGGACGCGGATCTGGTGCGTGCGACCGGTGATGAGATCCAGGTCCAGCAGCGTCCAGCCCGGCAGACGCTCGCGGACTCGATAGCCGGTCGCTGAGTCGCGGCCGGTCGGAACGACCGCCATCCTGGTCCGGTGGTGCGGGTCGCGGCCGATGGGCGCCTCGACGCGACCCGAATTCGCCACGACCGCCCCCTGGACCAGGCCCAGGTAGGTCTTCTTGACGCCCCGGGCCTTGAGCTGGGCCATCAGGCTGGCCTGCGCGCGGTCGTCCTTGGCGATCATCAGCAGGCCGCTCGTGTCACGGTCCAGGCGATGAACGATCCCGGGCCGCTGCACCCCGGCGATGCCGCCGTACTCGGTGTCCCGGGCGAGGAGCGCGTTGACGAGCGTACCGCCCGAGTGGCCGGGCGACGGATGGACGACCAGACCGGCGGCCTTGTCGACGATGAGCAGGTCGGCGTCCTCGTAGACGACGGAGAGCGGGATCGGCTCGGGCGTCAGCTCGAGGGGCTTCGGCTCCGGGACTTCGAGTTCGACGACCTCACCCGCGAAGATGGGCTCGTTGGCCTTGACCGGACTCCCGGCGGCGGTTACGTGGCCCTCCGTGATCAGCTTCTGGACGTAGCTGCGCGACAGGCCGGACATGTCGGCGACGAAACGATCCACTCGACCCTCGGCGGCGTCGGGCACGGTGATCGTCAGCCGCCTCATCGACTACCGGCCCTCTACGCTGCCGGCTTCGGCCCGGTCGGCCGGACCCTGGTCGTTCCCTTCGACGGGGATGTGGGCCCCGAAGTAGGGCCCCACGATCCACAGAGCCAGCATCAGCAGAATCGAGACCGTCACGGCTGAGTCGGCTATGTTGAAGATGTAGGGAAAGCGCCAGCTCCCGATGCCGATGTCGGCGAAGTCGATGACGTAGCCGAATCTGATGCGATCTATGAAGTTGCCGATCGCGCCCCCCAGGAGGAGGCCCAGGGTTATGGTGATGAGCCAGCTCCTCCAGCCCGACCCGACTTCGATGGCGACCAGCACCGCCACGACGGCCAGCGTCACCAGCGCGAAGACCACGGCCGAACCCTGGAAGAGGCCGAACAGGCCGCCGCCGTTGTGGATCAGGTCGATCCGAAACCAATCCCCGATCACGGGCGAAGGCGCGCCGGGATAGGCAAAGCTCGCGACGACCCAGCGCTTCAGCAGCTGGTCGCTGACGGCGATCGTGCAGGCCAGGAGAGCGAAGACGACCAGGGCCTCGCGTTGCCGCCCCTGAGGCGAATCGGTCCGGTGGGGATGGCTCGAAGGGTCTGTGGGTTGCGTTTCGCTAGGGTTCAGCGACCTGGCCTCCATGGTGTGCGTGTAAGCCTAAGGGGCGACGGCTCTCGTCATCAAGCCGACCCGCGCCCGTCCTGAATCGAGCTCGACGATCAGCCCGTCCGCGGCGGTCGGCAAAGGCCCGAACTCGATCCTGCTGCGCGTCTCGGCTTCGACCGAGGAGAGGTACGGCCGGAGCGTCAGTTCGACGGCCTCCGGGGCTTCGACTCTGGCCGAAACCTCGTCGTCGAGCTCCACCCCGGCATCCTTGCGAGCGTCCTGGATGGCGCGCTGGAGCTCTCGAGCGTCGCCCTCGGCGCGCAGCTCGGGCGTCAGTTCCGTGTCTATGACGACGACCAGGCCTTCGTCGTGGGTGACCGCGGTGCCCGGCCGCGGCGTGGCCTGGATCTCGACTTCGTCGGGGGCGAGGGTTACGCCGGCCAGCCGGACCGAGCCGTCGGCCAGAATCTCGAAGCTGCCCTCGCGCGCGGCCGCCATCACGGCCGGGATGGCCGATCCGAGCTTCTTGCCGATCCTGGGCAGCAGCGGCTTGACGCGCCGGTCCACCAGTTCGGACTCGTCCCCGATGAGCTCGATCGACTTGACGTTGACCTCGTCCGCGACGAGCGCGAGCAGGGCGTCGCGCTCTACCAGGCCGGCCGGATTCGGGAGAGCCAGCCACATTCGCGCCAGCGGCTGCCGCACCTTGAGGCCGTTCTGGGATCGGAGCGTGCGGGCCAGGTCGACGGCGCGAACCATCGTGTCCATCGAGGCCTGCAGCGCTCGATCGTTGAGGTGCTTCAACTCCTCGGTAGGCCACGACGTCAGATGAACGCTGTCTGGAATGCCCTCGACATCGCCGGCGACGACCAGGTTCTGATAGATCGCCTCGGACAGGAACGGCAGGATCGGAGCGGAAATCCGAGCCAGCGACACTAGCGCCGCATGCAGCGTCCCGAAAGCGCGATTTCGATCGTGCGGCTCGGCGGACTGGCGCATCCGGTCGCGCGAGAGCCGCAGGTACCAGGTCGACAGCTCTTCGATGAAGCCGTCGATCGCTCTGGCGGCGTCGAGCGCGTCGTAGTCGCGCAGATCGATCTCGACCTCGTTGGCCAGCCTCGCGGCTCTGGCCAGGATCCAGCGATCCAGCGGGCTCCGCTCCGCGACCGGTGGAGTGGCGGCCCCGGCCGACCAGCCGGCCAGCCGCGCGTACGTGACGAAGAACGAGTAGACGTTCCACAGGACCAGCAGCCGGCGGCGCGCCTCGTCCGCGGCGTGCCAGCCGAAGTTGATGTTGTCCTCCGGCCGGGCGTTGGCGAACATCCAGCGCATCACGTCCACGCCCATCCGTTCGGCGGCCTCGTCGAACTCGATGGCGTTGCCCCAGCTCTTGTGCATCTGGCGGCCGTCCTCGCCGAAGACGAGGGCGTATCCGAAGAGCGTCTTGAACGGCGCCTCACGGCGCAGGACCGTGCTCATGGCCAGGAGCGAGTAGAACCAGTTGCGGAACTGGCCCGGGAAGCTCTCCGTGACGAAGTCGGCCGGGAACCAGCCCTTCCAGTACTCGGGATCGCTGCGATAGTGCATCGTGGAGAACGGGACGATGCCCGCGTCCAGCCACGGGTTGCCGACGTCGGCGATGCGACCGACGGGCTTGCCGCAACCGGAGCAGCGGATCCTGACCTTGTCCACGTAAGGCCGATGCGGCGTGTGGCCCTCGAACTCGTCCCAACCCTCGACGGCCCGCTCGGCCAGCTCCTCGCGACCGCCCACCACGTTCACGGTCCCGCAGGCCTCGCAGTCGTAGATCGGCAGCGCCAGGCCCCAGTAGCGCTTCTTGCTGATCATCCAGTCGTGCATGTTCAGGAGCCAGTCGAGCTCGCGCTCGTATCCGAATCCCGGGATCCACTTGATGTCGCGGATCACGTCCATGATCTGGTAGCGCAAGCTGGCCTCGACCTGCTCGGGTGTCAGGCGATCGCGCGGCACGTCGTAGACGGGCCCCATGCTCACGTACCACTCGTCGACCAGGCGGAACACGAGCGGCGTTCCGCAGCGCCAGCAGTGGGGATAGCGGTGGGTGATCGTCTCGAGCCGGTAGAAGCGGTGACGATGCTTGAGCGTCTCCACGATCGGCTCCGCCACGTCGCGGACGTCGCGTCCTGAATAGGGGCCGAAACCGGGCAGAACGACGCCGTTCTCGTCGAGCGGCGCGATCATCGGCAGGCCCAGCTTCTTGCCCAGGGCGAAGTCCTCGGCGCCGCAGCCGGGCGCGATGTGGACGATGCCGGTTCCTTCTTCCTCGCCGACTTCGTCCCAGACCACGACGCGATGCTCATACGGCTTGCCGTCGGCGCCGCTCACGGCCTCGAAGCCGGCCTGAACGGCCGGCAGCTCGTCGAACGGACCGGAGTAACGCCAGCCCTCGAGCTCGCGGCCGGGCTTCTCTTCGAGGACCTGGAACTCCCCCACCAGGGCGTGCTTCAGCGTCCCGCGGCCGAGCCAGAAGATCTCCTCGCCCTGGCGGACCCTGACGTAACGCAGCTCCTCGCCCACGGCCGCCGCCACGTTCGAGGTAAGCGTCCACGGCGTCGTCGTCCAGACGAGCAGCGCCTCGCCGGGTCGATCCAGCAGCGGGAACTTGACGGTCAGACCGGGATCCTCACGATCGGCGTAGCCCTCGGTCATCTCGTGCTGGCTTATGCCCGTACCGCAGCGAGCGCACCACGGCATGGCGTCGTGACCCTTGTACAGCCAGCCGCGGCGGTGGCACTCGGCCAGGAACGACCAGATCAAGTAGTTGTTTTCGTTCGAGAAGGTGAAGTAGCTACCGCCCAGCTCGGGCATTCCCAGCCGGCCCACGAGCTGCTCCGCCGTGTCGGTCACGGTCTTGCCGTCGGAGCCCGTCGTCGTCACCGTCTGGCCCGGGTCCTCCGCAAGCAAGTCCCGAAGCCGCCTCAATTCGACCGGATCGTTCCAGTCCATCCACATGCCCAGGCGGATCGACTGCTCCGTCTGGCGGGCCGCGTACGTCAGCACCCGCTGCTTGCACAAGCTCACGAACTCGGCGATGCCGTAGTCCTCGATGTCGCGCTTGTTCGTGAAGCCCAGGTCCCGCTCGACGTTGACCTCGACCCACAGCCCCTGGCAGTCGAAGCCGTTCTGATAGCGCTGGTCCCGGCCCTGCATCGCCCAGAAGCGCTGGAAGAGATCCTTGTACGCCCGACCCCAGGCGTGGTGGACGCCCATCGGGTTGTTGGCCGTGATCGGTCCGTCCAGGAAGCTCCAGCGCTCCTTGCCCGCGTTCTGGGCGCGCAGGCGGGCGAAGGTCCGGCGCTCACGCCAGAGGGTCAGGATCTCGTGCTCCTGGGCGACGAGATCGGGCTTGGAGCTGACTGGTCGGAACATCGTCCTCGGACTCGTTGGGCGTTGGGTGTGGCCTGGGTCCCCTCGCCCGCCTATCGGGCGCGGTATCCCCGCGACCGAAACGACGACCGCGACGGGACTCGTATGTGGGTATCCTACCGAACCGGCGGCAACATCAGGCCGTTCCGCGCCCCAGCGTCCGCGTTGGCGGCGGACTTCCGGACACTCCCCCGCCCCGTCTGCCTCCCACGGCGCCGCGGGGTCAGGCCTTCTCGGTGACCCGGTACTCCAGGTAGCGCCCCGTCAGCAGCCTGGTCTGGGCATCGAGCGCGGGCAGGTTCGTGAAGAAGAAGCCCACGACCGGCAGGCAGATCCACTGCGCCCAGGACACGATGTGCATCCAGACGCCCCAATCCTTTGGCTTCGGTGGCGCCAGCTGGTTCTCGATGAACACCAGCACCAGCAGGGCGGCCATTGCGCCGGTCAGGAGCCAGGCGGCGTACACCCCGAGCTGCTGTCCGAACGGCGTTACCGCGAAGGTCTGGTTCAGGGCAACGGGCAGGGCCGGCCCGCAGACGATGATGAACGGCGCCACGGCCCAGTTGATGTGGTCCGCCCATAGCGTGAACAGGCGCGAGATCCGGTCCCACAGGGGTATCTCGTTGTGGTTCAGGGCGTTGTTGATGAAGAACGGTATGTCCGTCACGCCCCATGCCCAGCGCCGGATCTGCAGGTACTGCTGGACCAGGCTGCGCGGATACGACCGTGCCCGCACCGCGTCCCCGTAAACCGGAATGAACAGCGGCTCGGCCCGGAACTGGCCGCTGTAGCGGAAGAAGCTCTTCCAGTAGAAGCGACTGTCCTCGGGTATCGCGTCGGTCGCCCAGTAGTCGACGTCGTGGATCGTCCGCAACGAGACCGCGTACGAGCTGAAGCTGATGAGCCGTTCGGGCGTGAGATGCCGCCACATCTGGACGTGGGTCGTGCTGACCGCAATCAGCCGGACCGGCAGCGGGCACTGCCAGAGGTTGTTGTGGAACATCGGGACCGGCTGGTAGAGCCGCCGGAAACGGTCGCGATCCGTGACGAACCTGTACGTCAGGTACCCGAAGTACTGCTTGTGAACGCGGTAGTCCGAGTCCAGGTCCGTCACCACTACCTGCTTGGGGTCGTAGCCCAGACCGGTTAGCTGCCGATAGAGCCACCGGCCGCCGTATGCCATCGCGCTCGACTTGCCGACTACCACCCCGGGCTCGAGCGGGTCGAGGATGTGGAAGAAGTGGCAGAACTTCGACCCGAAGACTGCGCGCAGCTTCGCGACGTTCTCGCGACCCTCCAGGTCCGTCTCGCGAGTGATGATCGCGACCATCCGGCGATCGCACGGGTAATCCGATTCGGCCAGGGCCTTGACCGTTTCGTAGAGCTTCTCGTAAGGCTCCGTGTAGGTGGGGATCAGCGCGACGTGCCAGATGTCGCGCGGGTCCGGGATCGGCTCCTGCAGGTTGACCAGCCTCTCAAGGCTCCGCCGCTCCTCGATCAGCCGGTGCAGTTCTCGCCGCCCTCCGCGCGCCGCAAGACGCTTGCCGGCGGCATCCAGCTCGGACGTCCGAACGCGCACGCTCTCGACCAGATCGGCCAGCTCGTCGAACCGTTTCTGCGGGTCGGACAGCGAGAACGCGCGCTGGCGCCAGTCGACGGATGTGACGCGGCGGATCCGCCGGAACGAGATAGCAACGCTGACGGACAGGACGATGGCGCGGTACATCCAGTAGAAGTCGAAGCACAGCACCAACACGCCCAGGACCACCGGCCAGCGGATGGCGAGCGGGATCATGACGAGGATCAGAATCCACGTGACGAGGCCTGGGATGGTCTCGAGAATCCGGTGCGAGACCCTTCCCCTGGTCCCCGCAGCCGGCTGTGCCGCGACCGCGACCGGCCGCAACGCCGAGGAGTCTCGGGCGGTAGCCTCACTCACTCTTGTAGACGGGCGTCACCCAGTGCCGAAACGCCGGAAGGCGCCCCCTCACAGCATCGAAGTACGTCTTGCTGACCTGCTTCGAGATCGGCCCGACACGACCGTCGCCGACCGCTCGATGATCCACCGAGGCGACCGGCGAGACCTGCGCGCCGGTGCCGCAGAGGAAGACCTCGTCGGCGATGTAGAGCTCGGTCCGATCGATCTGGCGCTCCTTCACCGGAATCCCCAGGTGGCCGGCGATCTCGAAGATTCCGGCGCGCGTGATCCCTTCGAGGATGTCGTCGCTGACCGGCGGCGTGATGAGCACGCCGTCGCGAACCATGAACAGGTTCTCGGCGGAACCCTCGGCGACGTGACCCTCCTGGGTCAGGACGATCGCCTCCTCGAACCCGTTGAGCATGGCCTCGGACTTGGAGAAGGCCGGGTTCACGTAGCTGCCCGTGATCTTGCTGCGCGACGGGATGGCCGTATCGCTGGTTCGTCTCCACGAGACCGTCCCGGTCGGGATCCCCTTCTCGGTGTCGATGTAGTCGCCCATGGGGACGGCCAGGACGTAGAACTCGTGGGTAAGCCCGTGCAGCTTGACGCCTATCGCCTCGGTGCTCTTGTAGACCGAGGGGCGGCAGTAGGCGTCTTCCTGGAAGTGGTTGCGGCGCAGGACCTGGAGCACGATCTCGGTGAACTCGTCGACCGACGGCACGTCGGCCATGAGCATGATCTTGCTCGAGTTTCGCAGCCGGACGATGTGCTCCTTGATCCGGAGCCCGTAGAGCTGCTTCTCCTCGGCGTTCCAGTAGGCCCTGATGCCTTCGAAGACGGCCGTTCCATACAGGAAGGCGTGGGTCATGATCGGGACGCGAGCCTCGCCGAGCGCCACGTAGCCGCCCTTGAAATAGCAAACGAGGCTGTTCTGGTCGGGCTCAGACGCCGCGCTTGCGGCTGGGGCCGTTGCGTGCTCCGTGACCATCTGTCGTCGCTCCTGGTGCTGGCCGCCGGCAGCAGGCCGGCGAAAGAAAAGTATAGCGACCGGGCACCAACCCCAGCCACGGAGGGTCCCGGCGTCAGCCTGCAGGCCGGGCCAGAGCCGCCGCCACGACGATCAGATAGACGAGGTAGAAGGCCCCGCCCAACAGCAGCAGCTTCCCTCCAAGGCGCTTGCGGAGAACGGTCGGGACGAAGATCGCGGCCACCGCGGCGAGGGTGACGGCGGCCGACCCGAAAGCCAACCCGCCACCGACGACCGTCCACAACGCCGGCGCGAAGACGAGCCCGATAGACGTCGGAATCGCGCTCTGGAAGACCATCGCGCCGGTGATGTTGCCCAGCGCGAGTGTGTCCTTGCCGCGGCGGACCCACAACACGCTATTGAGAGTTTCGGGGAGTTCCGTCGCGATCGGGGCGACGATGAGCGCCAGCATCGTCCCGTTGACCCCGGGGCCGGCCGCCAGGTCCTTGATGGCCTGGACGAAGCCCCACGCACCGCCGACGATGCAGGCCAGGGCGAAGACCACCTGGACCGAGACGATGAGCAGCCGCGGCGGCTCCGGGTGCTGCGGCGCGCCGCGATCGAGCTTGTGGAACCGCAAAGGCTCGAGGCCCTCGTGCTCGGCCGCCTCGGCCTGAAAGTGCCCCCAGACGTGGCGTCCGTAGATGCCCAGCAGCACGACCGCGACCAGCCGGCGCGGCCACTCGAACTCAACCGGGAGGAACGCCGCGCCTATGGCCACGGTGTATGCGACCGCGAAGTAGGCCATGTCGTGGCTGACGACGCCCACGTCCAGAGCGAGAGTCGCGCCCGTCGCGCGGCGACCGCGCATCAACAGCACGCTCGCGCCGGTGACGAACATCGCCAGTGTGGCCAGCATGAACGGGGCGCCGAGTATCGCGCCGACACCGATCTCGCTCGCGGCGACGCCTCCGCCGAAGACGATCGCGATCAGCGGAATCATGGTCTCCGGCAGCGCCGTCCCGATCGCCGCAAGCACGGAACCGATGGCGCCTTCGCCCAGCTCGAGCTTGTGCCCGAACCACTCGATGCCGTTCGTGAACAGCTCCGAGCCGGCGAGGATGACGGCGAACGAAACAGCCAGCAGCAGGATGTCCAACTCAGCCTCCGACGCCCGTAGCGGCGCTCACGGAGAGCCTGACCGGCCGAGCGATCGGACGCACGGCCGGCTCGACTACGTCAGGGTCGAACGTGCTGAGGCGCGTACGGCAGAAGGGCGACGATCCGGGCGCGCTTCAGAGCCACCGCCAGCTGGCGCTGGTGGTTGGCGCACGTCCCGGTCTTGCGACGGGGCTCGATCTTGGCCCGCTCCGACAGGTAGCGGCGAAGCCGGTTCACTTCCTTGTAGTCGATCATGACCGTCTTATCGGCGCAGAAAGTGCACACCTTGCGGCGGCGGCGGTCGCGGTAGTAGTCGTCGCGCTTTCCCCGGGTCTTCTCTCGCGGGTTGGTAGGCATGTGATTCGGGTCCTCAGTTCATGCGGCCGCGTTCGTGGCGCGGCGATTTGGTTTGTCTGGTGTCGGTGGCGCGGCCGCCTCAGAAGGGCAGCTCGTCCAGGTCGCTCGAGCCGAAGTCGTCGCCGCCACCCGGACCTGCCGGCGCACCGCTTCTCGCGGGGCGAGCGCCGGCCGGCTCGGCCGTGCCGTCTTCACGGGGTCGCGGATCGAGGGGCGTGACGGTGTTGGCGATCAGCTCCGTGGTGTAGTGCTTCTGTCCGTCCTGGCCATCCCAGGTGCGGGTCTGGAGTCGGCCCTCGACGTAGACCTTGCGGCCCTTGCGGAGGTACTCGGCGGTTCGCTCTGCGAGCGCCGCCCAGGCCACCACCCGGAACCACTCGGTCTCTTCCTTCCACTCGCCGGCCGAGTCCTTGTAATTGCGGTTGACGGCGACCGTGAACTGGGTCACCGCCTGGCCGTTCGGCGTATACCGCATCTCAGGATCGCGGCCCAGATTGCCGATGATCATCGCCTTGTTCAGCGACATCGAGCGTGCCTCCAGCTCCGCCTCGCGGCGGGCCTCAGTCGATGGCGGCCGGCGCCGCTTCGCTCTCGGACTCGTCGATCAGCTCGACGTCCTCCTCCGGCTCCTCGTCCTCGGTCGGAGGCGGCGCGACCTCGAGGTCCGAGTCGGCGTCGTGGCCGCGGGCGGCTCGAACCGGGCGCTCCACGCGGGTGACGAGGTGGCGCAGGACTTCCTCGCTGATCAGGAGACCCCGTTCCAGCTCGGCGATAGCCGTCGCCGGGGCTTCGAACAGGATCACGTAGTACGACCCTTCGCGATGATGGTCGATCGGATAGGCCAGCCGGCGGCGACCCCACGGAGCCTGCTTGACGATCTGGCCGCCGCCCGCCGCGATTGCGCGGGCGATCCGCTCGAGCGTCCCCTGGACCTTGTCGTCCGCCAGATCGGGACGCAACACGAGCATGAGTTCGTATCGGCGCATGCGCCTGTATCTCCTTCCCATGGGAATGCCCCGATGCGCGAGCGGCAACGCCGGTCGGTCGGAGCCGAAAGGACTGCGGAATTCTAGCAGGGACGCCGGCCGCGTTCCCGAGAGCGTTCCCGAGAGCGTGTCGAGACATCGTTCCCGAGGGCGAGACGGTGCGACGACGCCGCGGGCCAGTACCAAAGTAAGCGCCGCTCGGGCCTGAAGTGCGCTTATGCTTGGATGACGGTCGGTCCAACGGACGAGCACGCGCGACAGCTGCCCGCCCGCCCGACGTCGCGGCGGCTACCAGCCGTCGGCTCGGAAAGGAGGTACCGTGCTGTTGCCCCTTCACCGCGAGGAAGGTCAGGGTCTCGCGGAATACGCACTCATCATCTCTATCATCGCCGTTCTCGCCATCGTCGCCCTCTTCTTCATGAGTGGAAACCTCGACAAGCTCCTCAGCACCGTCGGCGCCAAGCTCTGATATCCGGGGGCATCGAAAGGAACGGGCCGCATATGCGGCCCGTTCCTCGTTTTTCTGGGCGGTTCGTCCGCGCTGGATGCCGGCCCCGCCCTACACCGTGGCCGACAACGTGGGTCGCGGCTCCCTCGGGTTGCCGCCCTGGACACGCGGTAAAGCGCGATGGTGCCGGAGCAGGGGTTCGAACCCTGATGCCCATGCGGGCCGCGGAGTTTAAGGGCGCACCAGAGGGGTCGCAGGGGTTCGTGAGCGTTCGATTTGAGCGTGAAAGCGTTCGATTTGGCCGCTCTCAGTCCGCCCCTGTTCGCGGGCGAAGATGCCAACGAAGCTGCCAAGTCCGGCTCGTCAGGCCATCATCTTGGAGGTGCTACTGGACTTGAGCCTCCCGGTCCCACCACTCGGATCATAGTTCCGGATTGCATCGCCGAGGCCCTCCGTGCGATCGCGTGAGGCGCCGACCAGACCGGCAGGGCCGCCGAGGCACGACGAGCCGATGTGCCACGAGCGGAGGTCGTCGCAGGCGAGATGCCCTGCCACTCCAGAACCGGCCCAATCGGCCCAACTGGCCCATCTGAGCGTGGAAGAGCCCCGGACGTGGGCCGTTCCTGCCATTTCGTGGGCCGTTTCGCGCGTGCTGTGGGCCACAAGGAGCATCGCCGAGATACAACTCACGTTACGGCCCGTCGTCCCCATCTCGGCCGGCAGCGCCATCGTGCTGCCCAACGTCAGCGTTGAGGGCCTTCTGACATGACCGGCCGAAGATCCATGCGCCTGGCGACGGCGCGCCAGCTGGATGTCCTCGCCGCCTACGTCGAATCGGGCGGGTCGATCCCGGACGCGGCGGACCTGGTGGGCATCCGACCGAGCACCGCGAAGCGCCACCTTGCCGACCTGCGTGCCAAGTCGGGTCTCTCCACCGAGCAGCTGATCTATGTCGGAACAGCCGCCGGGTGGCTCGTTGTCCCCAGTCTGAGGTCTCTCTGAGCGATGCGATCCCCGGTGGTGCTCAGGTTGGGTCTGGCGCGCCTCCGTGAGCCCCACGGTAGTGTCTCGGTTTGCCCGAGAACCCAGATGATCGGCCGAGTAGACTCCCGAGCATGGGGAAACTCCGACCGCCGCACTTGCCTGAGCGGGTCGGTTTGGCCATTGGCTTCGGCTTTCAGGTCGTCTCCATCGTCGCGCTCGTGGCGACGGGGCTTGGCATGAGCAATGTGCCGTTTCCGCTCATTGCTGCTGCGGCCGAGGCTGTTGGCATGCTGGTATTGGCTCGCGTCGTCCTCGACTATCAGAGGGAGCTCCGGGGTTTGAAGGCCGACGTAGCGCGACTCAAGCAGCCTGACATGGGGGAGTTGCGTCGTAGGTTTGCAGATTGCGTTGGGACCGCGCTCCTGGCATGGCAGGACAGCCCCATCGACCTTGAATTGGGCAAGGAGATCGTCAATCTGCTCCACGATGCGGTAGGAATGGGCGAGGCTGCGGCTTTTGATCGCGCCGTTGAACGAGGCAGGGTGACTAGATATCTTGTGGATCTGACCTCGCGGTCGCACTCCCTCTACCTGAGCCCTGGGTTCGATCCTCAAGCCTATAGAGAGCGCCTTGCCGTATACCTCAAACCCAAGTCCTAGTCCAGCAGCGCCGCGATCTCTCCAAGGTCCAGATGTGATCGGCGATGCCCGCGGCCATCGCCGATCCCCCGCCCCGAGATTGGCCCTGCAGGCGTAGCACCGCAGGCGGATAGACCGCGGCGAAGATCAGGCTCACAATTCAGCGGTGACGCGATCCAACCTCAACCGCCCGCTGCGACGTGACCTGGCCGCCACGGCCGCAACTCCGTGGCGCAACCGCATCGTCGGTTCGGGCGAGGAAGACCCCACTCAGCTCCTCGCCAACCCTCGGAACTGGCGAACGCATCCTGGCGCCCAGCGTGATGCCCTGCGTGGTTCGCTGTCCGAAGTTGGATGGGTCCAGCAGATCCTGATCAACCGCACCACCGGCCATGTCGTGGACGGCCATGCGCGCGTCGAGGAGGCAATCTCCGCTGGTGCCCCGACGGTCCCGGTGCTCTACGTCGAGCTCAGCGACCAAGAGGAGCGGCTAGTCCTGGCGACGCTCGATCCGATCGGGGCGATGGCCGAGCGCGACGACGAGCGACTGACCGAACTCATAGCCGATCTCGACGCCGGCGACCCTGGGCTTCAGGAGTTGCTCGACAGCCTGGCCACACCCGAGCCGAAGATCGGCCTGACAGATCCTGACGACCTGCCCGAACTGGAACCCACCACGATCAAGGCGGGCGACCTGTTCGCGCTCGGCGACCACCGATTGCTGTGCGGCAATGCGATCGACCCGGATGATGTGACCCGCCTGCTGGCCGGTGTGGAGCCGACGCTTCTCGCGACCGACCCGCCATACGGTGTCAGCCTCGACCCGACATGGCGCGACGGGACTTATAACCGCTTCGCCCCGGCCGAGAAGCCGTACATGATGGTCAGTGGCGCAGATGGCCAGCCTGCGGCAGATGACGCCACCGCGGCGCCCACGCGGCGTCACGGGCGCACCGTCGGCCATCGCAACACAACGCTATCGGGTGACACGCGAGCCGACTGGTCCGAGGCGTTCGCCCTTGTGCCATCCCTCCAGGTGGGCTACGTCTGGCACGCCGGCGTCCATGCGACCGAAGTGGCGTTAGGCCTCGAGCGGATAGGTTTCGAGATCGTCTCCCAGATCATCTGGGACAAGGGCATCTTCGCCATGGGCCGGTCTTGGTATCACTGGGGCCATGAGCCCTGCTGGGCCGTGCGACGGCCGGGTGTGCCGAACCTCTTCGTAGGGCGCGACCGCACTCAAAGCACGATCTGGCGGGCGGCCAGCCCGAAGATGCTGATGGGTGGCTCAAAGGAGGCCAAGTACGACCACCCGGCGCAGAAGCCGGCCATCCTCTACGAGATCCCCATCGCCAACCACACTGGCGATGTCTACGACCCCTTCCTGGGTTCGGGCACGACGATCATCGCGGCAGAGCGACTGGGTCGTCGTTGCTTTGCGATGGAGATCGACCCCCGGTACGTGGCCGTCTCGATCAAGCGCTGGGAGCAGTTCACCGGGCGGGAAGCAGTGCAGCTCTGATGGCCTGCCTTGACCATCTTCAAGTTCTGCTCGCCCACGAACGCCAGGCTCCTCCGCACCTACTTCGACGGCGTAACCCTAAGTCCTCAACTAACAGGCTGGACGATGTGGTTGTGCGCCAGGAGAAACGGCTCCAAGACGGCAACGACATCACGCTCAATCTCAGACTCAAGCTGGGCGAGAGCCAGCTGGACCCCCTTACCTTTGAGCGGACCATCCGCGAAAGCTATGTCGAAGGTGACGTTGAAGTTCACGTGCACCTGAGATCGGTCCCCCTGAAGGTGAAGGCCGCGATCTTTGCGCCACGTTTCAGCGGCTGCTCGTAGACCTCGAAACTACCCCATTGGACACCACGGGAAATGACGCTGCCCGGCCACGAACGCAGGAGCGTGGTCAACAACAGGCGGTGCTTGTCGATTCGCGAGAGCTCGTGAAGCTGCCAGAGCGAGCGTGTCTTGTATCCGGGGTCGCCAGCGTTGAACGGCTGCAACCTCTCGATTTCTGCCTGCGCACATGGGCAAAGGCGGCCGATCTTCTTCGTCTTGGCATCCGGCCACCCGGAGCGACTCCAGAAGACGGGGAACTCAGAGGACTCGCGCTCCCGATCGGTCATGGTGGGCGAGTGGAAGTCGGCCAGCGAGTAGGCGAGATGATCCAAGGCTTGCCTGAGGTTCTGAACGATATCGCCGATGAGAACTCCGAGACGCTCGCTGGGGAAGTCATCTCGGGCGTAGATGAGCGTATGTTCGAGATCTTCCGCCTCGACCTCGACGAGGGGTTGAGGGTAGTTCTTGAACCAATCGATGGATTCTCGTTGGAAGGAGTCGAGGTGCTCCTTCGCCCTGTTGAGCTTGTCCCGGTGGCCCACAGTGCTACCTCTAGCCACGCTAGCCAGGCGCGGGGCTCTGAAGGCCGCGCAGCGCGTCCAGGCTACCCCGACGACGTATCAGATTGCAGTCCAGGAGCGACTAACGTGCTGTGGGCTCCGCCTCACCCAGGATGTAGACCATGACTCCACTGGGCGCTAAGCAGAGCAGATCAATGCAGCGCAACGACCGCAGACCCGCGGGCCGGCGCACGATCCGCTCAGCCGAACGTGAGCAGGCGGTCCTCAATGCTCTGCGTGTCGGGAATACCCGCCGCGCTGCCGCCGCAGCGGCGGGGATAGGCAAGACGCTGTTCTACGCATGGATGGAAGACGGGACATTTGCGGACGCCGTAGAAAAGGCCGAGGCGGACGCGGAGCTGCGTTTCGTCGGGGTTATCGCGAAGGCTGCCCCGGCCAGCTGGCAGGCGGCAGCGTGGTGGCTAGAACGCCGTCACCACGAGGACTACGGACGGCACGACCGGACAGATATGACCATGGATGTGAGGAAGGCCATCGAGGAACTGACCAACGACCCGGTCGAGGCCGCGGCCGCCCTGGCTGAGGCAGAGCGCCTGGCGAAGCGACGCCGATGATGCCGTCGCAAGGACTCCCGGTGTGCCCGGTTACTCGATCGTCCACGTCGGCCTTGACGGCATGTGGGCAACCGCTTGGATCGCCGCGTCTACGCGCCGGCGGAGGCCCCGCAGGCCCGTCACTATCAAACGATCGTGCGCCAGTCGGGCAACCGCGATGTCCGTGGGCCGTTGGCTAAGAACGGCCCCAAGTACCTGCGCTGGGCGCTCATCGAAGCCGCCACTCACGCCGCTCGCGATGTCCACTATCGAGATCGCTACGAGCGCAACAAGAAACGCCTCGGACGCCAGCGTGGCGCCAAGGTTGCCCGCGTCGACATCGCCCGCCTCCTCGCCGAAGCCATCTGGCATGTCCTAACGAAGAAGGAACCGTTCGCCCCGGCAGGCCCCGCTATCGTTCTGGCCGCTTGACGGCCCCGTTATGGAATTGGGCCACTGGAACAGCCTCCCATGCAACCTTGTCCTTCATAACAGAAGGCCATAGAGAGATGAGCGCTGCTCGCTATTCGGTCACTCAGACAGCCGGGCCCTGAGTTCGGCGTCTGGCCCGAAACACCATCAAAGTACCCAGCTTGACCGCGGGGACCTTTTCATAGAGAACGGTAGTGAGGTCGCCAGAAGCGACCTGGTCACTCCATCAGTCGCTGCTTGGCTGTTACGAACTCGGCGTCATCGAGGAGGCCGGACGCGTGAAGCCGACCGAGGCGCTCAAGTTCGTCAGTGAGACTTGAGCCGGTTGAGACCAAACGAGTCGACGATTGCCGGGCCAGTTGCGCTTGCTCCCAGATGCGCTCGCGAAACCACCTGGCGATTGCGTCCTGGTCTTTGTGGAACTTGACCGCTTGCTCGCCGCCGGGCGTCATCACGCTGATCTTGCCGCACGGATTAGCCAAACACGTGTCCTCAACGAAGTTCACCGACGCGATGGAGGCGTACGGGATATCGGTGTTGGACTTCCACTGTGTCAAGCGCACGTGTGAGGGGTGGAGGCTGATCCTGTAGTCCCAGTTGTCGTAGGTCAGGATCGCTTGCTTGTCTACAGCCTCCGCGAACTTCAACCCGGGTCGCCACCAAGTGTTCCGCGTTGGTACGACGTCGATCGGGCCCTTGTTTCGGTCTGCCAGCCATCCCACCAACACCAGGGCCAGCACAAAACCGAGCACTGCCAGGTATTCCATCGCGGTCTCCCTTCTGATGGAACCGATTGTAGGAGCCCCCAGGACGGCCGGCTTAGCCGGAACGACTTAGTTCACCCTGCCAAAGCCGGTGCTGCCTGTTGTCCCGTCTTAGCGGCCTGTCTGCACAGCGACAGAGCAGGACACGCGCCACTAGGAAGATCGAGGTGGTCGGCACTGCCGGAACACTAGATCACGATGAAACTCTATGAAAAGGTCCCCGCGGTCAAGCTGGGTACTTCGATTCTGTCTCGGCCGTAGACGCCGGACTCAAGGCCCGGCGGTCTGATGGGGATAGCGAGCAGCGCTCATCTCTCTATGGCCTTCTACTTGAAGGACAAGGTCGGCTAGGAGGCTGCTCCGGCGGCCCAATTCCATACCGGGGTCGTCAAGCGACCAGCTGCATCGCGGGGCCTGCCGGGGCGAAGGGTTCGTTCTTCGTGAGCACGTGCCAGATGGCCTCGGCGAGGAGGCGGGCGATGTCGACGCGAGCGACCTTCGCGCCACGCTGGCGACCAAGGCGGCGCTTGTTGCGCTCGTAGCGCTCCCGATAGCGGACATCGCGAGCGGCGTGGGTAGCAGCTTCGACGAGCGCCCAGCGTAAGTACTTGGGCCCGTTCTTGGCCAATGGCCCACGGACGTCGCGGTTGCCCGACTGGCGCACGATCGGGCACAGCCCTGTGTAGCCGGTGAGCTTCTTGGGACTGGCGAACCTTCCGATGTCGCCGATCTCGCTCGCGATCGTGTAGGCGAGCAGCGGGCCCACGCCGGGGACAGTCAACAGCAACGGGATGTAGGGGTGGTCGGCACCGAGCCGGGCGAGCTCTCGCCCACACTCATCGATCCGCTCATCGAGTTCGTCGAGCATGGCCAGGCTGGTGGCCAGTGTGGTGGCCCAGGGCTCGGGCAGCTCGAAGCCGGCGAGCAGCTCGCGTCCCGATGTCCCGAACAGGTCGGTGACCGGAACGGTGTGGCCGAAGCTCATCAGGGTGGCATGGATGCGGCACTTCAAGGCGCTCCGGTGGTGGACCAGGTGGAGCCGGAAGCGGGCCCGCTCGCGCTCGGCGCGGACACCTGGTGTGGGCAGCCAGATCTCGGGCACGAGGTCGCGACGGGCCAGCTCGGCCAGCACGTGAGCGTCGATCTTGTCGGTCTTGGCGGCCAGGGGTGCCAGACCCTTTGCTTTCACTGGATCGGCGATGGCCACGTCCCAGCCCCAGCGCTCGAGCTGATCGTGGACGAAGCGCGAGCCCGTCATCGACTCGATGACCGCGCTGACCTCCTGGCCGTGGCGAAGAACCCGACTGGCGAGGGTCCGCAGTGCGTCCGCGTCAGGGTGGACGGCCAGGACCTCGACGGTTCGACCTTCTTCGTCGAGCACGTGCACATCAAGCCTCTGGCGCGACAGGTCCAATCCGGCGTACAACATGGCTGGAGCCTCCCGGTGCTGGTTGCTTTTGACAACCCAACCTTGTCACCGGTGAGGTTCCTTTTCATGACATTCCATCGTGGGTCAAGCCGGGTCCAGCTGACCGCCGACGCGGCTCGAGCACCTGTACGTCCGTGGGAGAATGGGCGGAGTAAGGTGGCCTCGGCAAGCGATCGTTCAGGGTCTACGAGGGCTGGACGGGCCGAGGGCCCTGGTGACCTCACGCGTCCTGATGGACAACGGACACCCGGATATACACGCCGGCGCCGAGCCGCTTGTGTTGGAGACCAAACCCGGCGTCAGAAGCGCTCGGCTCATAACTGAGGTCTCGGTGGGCGGGGTCGCCTTGCCTATTGATAGCCGCCGTCAACTCGGCCCGGGAGTCGTTGGCCGTTTCCGCGGTGGGTCCGTGGATTGGCTGCGCTGATCGGGCTTCGGAGGGTCTCAGAGGCACTCAGTTGCGAGGAGGTAGGTCCGGTGGACTTGTCCGTGTTCCTTGGACTTCACACTGGCGAGGGCTTGCCTTTAACAAGGCCGACGGGGGGTCGTCCGGACCGCCGATCGCCTCGAAGAACCTTCCGGGCCGCCTTGCTGGTGGCCGCGGCTTGCCTGGTAGCGGCTTTTCTGCCTGACGCGGCCCTCGCCGCGTCGACCCACCACATCAGCGGCAGGGTCACCGGCTCCGATGGCGCGCCGGTGGCAAACGTCGATGTCTGGGCGAAAGGCGGAGCTCCGGCCGTCAGTACTGGGTCCGATGGAACCTACTCGATTGCGGTCCAGCCGGGCAGCTACGCGCTCGAAATCACTGCGGACAGCGGTCTCATCCACTTTGGCTGCTACACCGGCAATGGCAGCTTGAAGAGTGGCGCCGACTGTCTGCCGGTGGTAGTGACCGACGCCGATGTGAGCGGGGTCGACTTCAGCCTCCCGGTCACGCAAGCTTCTCTGCCCACCGGCACTGCGCATGTCAGCGGCGTGGTCCGCAGGCCCGATGGCAAGGGGCTGGCGGGCATTCCCGTCAAGGCTCAGTCGCAGGGTGCGGGCTTCGACCTCAGCGAGGACACCGTCACCGCCGCTAACGGCAGCTTCTCCGAGGAGGTTGCCGCGCCGTTCAGCTACAACAAGGTCGTTGTCAACGATAACGGTGGGAAGCCTTCGCCCATCGGCGGCAATGCCGCCTACTACTGGGGCTGCTACAACAGTGCCGACTCCGGCAACTTCGTGGCCAGCGGCAACCCGTCCGACTGCACGACGGTAACGGTGGCTATCGGCGCGCAGATCAGCGGGATCGATATCACCCTGGCGCCCGTCCTGCGCCTGAGCGGCACGATAAAGGGGCCGAGTGGCGCGGCGCTCATCGGCATCAAGGTCGCGGCGGCCACGGACCCCAACGACGTCGCCACCGATACCACCAGCCCCTCAGGCAACGGCGCCTACTCGCTGACCGTTCCGCCGGGCAGCTATCGCATCTATGTCTGGGATCCCAGCCACACCTTCCTCAACGGCTGCTACGAGGCCGGCGCGCCGGGCAACTTCACGATCGACGAAAGCGCCTGCACGCCGGTGAGCCTGACCGCCTCGAATGTCAGCGGCATTGACATAACCCTGCCGACGACACCGGCGGGGACACCCACGCCGACACCAACTGTTGGACCAGCCACCCAGATCCGTGTGGAGACCGCGCCCGACGGGTCGGGCGCGGTGGTGTCGGCCCAAGCACTCTCCTTGGGCAGCTCACTCAAGGTCTACGCTATCAGCCGAGACGCCGCTGGCGCCTTTGTGGCGCGCGTCGACGCCACCTGGGGCCTCGTCGGTCGCACTGGCGGCGTCGCCGCCACGGACCTCTGGGGCCCCTCCGGCGGCTCCTACGCCATCCTCTTCGGCAACGCCGCTGGCACCGCGATGATCCAGGCCGTCAGGGGCGACCTCACTCCGGTCGACTCCGGCGTCATCACCATCGGCTCGCCCACCGGATCGACCCTCACTGGATCAACGCCCACCGGCACGAACGTCGCCGTGTCGCCGTTGATGAACGGCGGGGGCGAAACCGGAATCAGCCTGACTTTCACCGATGTGTCGGCGTCGGGCGTGACCTCGGTTACCGTATCGAACGCCGGCCCGGCCGCGCCAGGGGACTTCGTCTTCGCCGGCTCGCCCATCTATTACGACGTCTCGACGACGGCCGCACACTCAGGGGCAATCAAGCTCTGCCTGCCGTATGACCCAAACGTCTATGCATGGGACCAACAGGTCAGTTTGCTCCACTGGAATGGCACGAGCTGGGATAACGTCACCGGTACGGTCGATTCCACAAACGCCACGGTCTGCGGCAGCGTCACCTCGCTCTCGCCGTTCGTCGTCGCCCGGGGGCTCTCGGGACCACAGTCCAGCGGCCCATCAGCCGCGGCCAACAGCTCCACCAGCCCGAGCCCAGGCTCTCAGACTGGAGGTTTGGCGGTGGGCCTTGTCGTCGCGCTGGTCTTTGTCGCGGTGGGGGCGGCAGCGACGGCTTGGTTGCTCATCCGCCGACGAAGGCAAGAGGGAGTCCGCCAATAGCACCATCGGGCAACCGTCGGCCGGAATCCAGATCCTGCGTGCAACCAAGCGAACCGGGTCAAGGCGGTCAAGAGGGAGTCCCACTGTGGAACGCATCCAGCCCAGCGTTGGAGACT
Source organism: uncultured Chloroflexia bacterium (assembly GCA_963838285.1). GTDB lineage: Bacteria > Chloroflexota > Limnocylindria > Limnocylindrales > CSP1-4 > Fen-1039. The sequence goes on along the minus strand of CAWIQP010000004.1, from coordinate 5,774 downwards.
GGTCGAGCCAACTTCTCTGCCCCAGATCGGCCCCTCAGTACCGAGCACCATGACCTGATCGTCGGCGTACCGGATTCTCCGCGTGACTGGCTACCTGGCAACCGGGGCGCGACTCAGTCGGTCGCGCCGAGCCTGCGGAGGGCAGGATCGAGTTCCGGCCACACCTCGTCATGGATTTCGCTGTTGGCATAGCCGACGTATCCGCAGTCAGTTCCGGTGTCCAAGGCGTAGTGAAGGGGCTTGCCATCCAGGTCCGTAACGACGGCACCGCTTTCCTCGGCTAGGAGCGCCGGACCAGCCAGATCATACGGATGGGCACTCAGCGGGCGCCGTCCTGCCGCCAGCAAAGGCCGCGCGTCCACAACAAGACGGTACTTGCCTGAAGCTAGCAAATAGAGCTGACCGCCAGTCGAGAGGTAGCTGTCCTCGAACGCTCCTGCTTTGCCCGGCTCCACGGGGCCAAGAACCGCAGCCAGCACCTCGTCGGCGAGCCGTCCCATGGGCGCATGAGTTCCTGGGAAGTAGTGAACGAACGCGGCAAACCCGCCGCAAATCGTCGTCGCCTGACTTGCGCGCAAGCGCCTCTCCTCACCCACCGGGCTCGTCGCATCGAGGTCCCATAGCTGCTCGTACGCGCCTTGGCCTCGCACCGCCCATGCCTGTACGCCCCGCGATTGCGTCGACGGCGGAAGCTCAGTAACCAGACCAAGAACAACGTCGCTCAGGGTCGGAACGTCCCCCCGCAAAAGAGCGATGCCCGAGAGGATGAAGGCTGACCGCTTCTGGTACATGAGCTCGCGGCTGCCGTCGACCGGATCGACGATCAGGCAGACTCGAGCGGCCGCAGCGTCTGCGCCCTCCGGAAACACTTGGGTGCCTATACCCTCAGCCACGACAAGGATCGGCTCGGGCGCCTCGGATGCCACCTTACGAACGAGGTCTTCGGCAGGAACGTCAATCCCGAAAGACACGTCGCCCGCGCCGACATGGACCTCGGCGCTGAGATCGGACGCCGTCGACGTGGCAAGCTGGGCCCGGACGGCGGAACGGATCCTGTCGTGCAACTTGAACATTAAGGCTGTCGCCCAGGGCGGAACCGCGTGCGCTTCGGACGCCAGCTTCTCAGCATGCTCGGACACGATTACCTCTGCTTGCTTTGGTGCCAACTCGGGTCTGGCGACATCAATTGGTCCCGCCACTGCCAGGCCAAAGCCAGGCACGCCGCACCGGCGGGGAGGGTCTTGTGGACGCCGGAAGTGAACGTCCCAACGTTCTTGAGGTCGAACGGAATGCCTCTGAAATCGTGGCCCGTGAGGAGCGTTCCCTCGGCGTTGGATCCCTTCGCGCGGAGTGCCTTCCTAAAGATCTTGTCAAAAACATCGGCCTTGAATACGCACACCGTCAGGACCTCGGCCTTCAAGCTTAGGGGGTCGACACCAAGGCCAAGAAAGCGGACCCAGCATCCCTTGCTCTTTCGAGCCTTGTTGATGCGGCTGTACGGCTCGTCTCTGTCGTAGTTGATGGTTGCGCCCGAACTCCCCGCTGCTTCGGGGTGCTGCAAGAACTCCTCGGCGTACTCCCGGACGATCGTGCGCCATATCTCGGCGTCTTTGGCGAAGTTGGTCGGGTCGATGCCGGCAGGCTGGAATTCGCCAGCCGGCGCGACATGGTTCGTACCCATGGCGGTCGCGACAGAGTCGGGCTCGGCTTCCGAAGTCTGGCGGTAATGCATGAAGAAACCCGTATCGGCTCCGTCGCTCCTGATGGTCAGCGTGTTGATGCCGGGTACGACACATCGCCGCTCTAACTCGAACGGACCACCTGCCGCTCTTCGAGCCGACGAAAGCCTCGTTATGTTCTTCGCGGTGCGTGGGGTTTTCAGACCATCTATTGACGATGCGGCGAACTCGAACCCGACGGCTTCACAGGTGTTCATCATGTCGAAGTAATGGGTCTTGCTGACGTGCAAGCGCCAGGCCGTATCTCCCGGTTCGACCGAAGTTAATCGGTAGCAGGCTCGGTTCGCGAACTCCGAAGGCCGGTCCAGATCCTCGACCGCGTCGGCGTAGCTCGCGTAGCGCGTATGTGCCGCGGTGTACGGAAGGGAACGCACTAGACCGATTAAGGGCGCACAGTCCCGCTCAAACGCGTCGGCCGAGACAACTACGGATTCAAGGCTGAGCGGCCTGCGTGGCAGCCAGCCAGTCTCGAACAGCAGGGGGAGGTTCCTGGGCGGAACAAATGGGTACAGACGGCCGGCGGCCCTCGACAGCGGAACGCGGGAGGCCTTCAAGAGTTTCCGGGCTTCGCGGAAGCGCCTTTGGCTGCGCTTGACCCACCAGTCCAGTAACACCGGACGTCCCACGAACAGCGCCAGGATGGCCACCACGACCCCGACGACCCCGACCGCCAAAGTGAGCAAACCGATCGCGAGCGCGTTGTCCATATCTGCCCCGAGCTGATGACGGCGACTCCCACGAGGGTCCCATCAACAACCATTCTGATGTGCCTGGGGTCTGCCTGCCAGGCTCGCAAGGCAGGCTGGGCACGGTTGTTCCCCACATCCTGGCATCAAGACCGCATCGTCTCGCCTCGGCTAGTGCCCCAGCATCGGACGTGATTAGCGCACTGCCCGACGCTATCGCTGGATCGTGACGACCGGCGGCCGCGGGCCTGCGGCGATCGCGATGCCTGGGCCGGTGCTGCCTAGAGCAGACCTGCTCCTAGACCTCACGAAAGGCGCGCATCAGGTTACGGTTTACCAACAGCGTCGGCACCCTATCGCGGACGTTCTCTCCTGACCGCAGATAGAACACCGTTACGTCGGTGAGCGGCACCCACGCCCCCCGCCTTAGCACCGATCCAACGGGGTCGCCACCTCGCGGGCTGTGAACCCATCCTACGATTCGGTATGGCCCGATTTCGACTTCGACATGCGAGGTCTTGGTGGTTAGGCGGCGAGCCTCCTCGCCTCGGGGCCCGCTCGCGACCACCGCGCAGAGCTCCTCCTGTCCGACAGTGATCTCGGACACAACCACCTGATGACCATCGGCGAGGTCCTCGAACCTCGCATCTCGGATGTGAAGCTCATCGGATGCGTTGAGCTCGTCGGACAACCGGACCTGTGCCGGCTCGGTGCGGATTTCGCGGGTTTTGGCCCACCTGTTTCACTCGATTTGGCCCAGCGATTTCGCGGGTTTTGGCCCACCTCGGAGAAGCTGCTCCTGACGGCCGCGTGAGGCTCATCGCATCGGCCACTCTGGCCTCGACCAAGGAAGCTGTCGAGGAGAAGAGCCGGTGCCCCGTCCCCGTGCTGCCATGCGCAAGATCAGAGACGTGCTGCGGCTCCGTCATGCGGAGCACCTGAGCACAAGGGCCATCGCAGCCGCGACGCGGCTGCCCAGAACAACCGTCCGCCACTACCTCGATCGGGCGAGCGAGGCCGGTCTCTCCTGGCCGCTGCCGGCCGAGACCGACGACCGCGAGCTCGAGGAACGCCTCTTCGGTCGAGCTGCTCCGCCCCCGCTTTCGAGCGCTCGACCGCTGCCCGACTGGGAGATGGTCCATCGCGAGATGCACCGGCCCCACGTCACGCTCCAGCTGCTCTGGACCGAATACCGGGAACGCTGCCCCGATGGCTATGGCTATACCTGGTTCACCGAGGGCTACGCGACCTTCCGAGCCCATCTCGATGTCGTGATGCGCCAGGAGCACCGCGCCGGCGAGAAGCTCTTCATCGACTTTGCCGGCTCCACGATTCCGATCGTCGACCGCGCGACGGGCGTGATCAGCCGCGCAGAACTGTTCGTCGCCGTCTTGGGAGCCAGCAGCTACACGTATGCCGAAGCGCTGCCCAGCCAGAAGCTGCCGCACTGGGTGGCCGCCCACGTCCGCTGCTTCGACTTTCTAGGCGGGGTCCCGGCCCTTCTAATCCCGGACAACCTGCACTCGGCGGTCACCAAAGCCAACCGTTACGAGGCCGATCTCAACCGAACATACGAGGACCTCGCGGACCATTACGGCTGTGCCGTCATCCCGGCTCGGCCCCGAAAGCCCAGAGACAAGGCGAAGGCGGAATCCGGCGTTCAGGTGGCCCAGCGCTGGATCCTCGCGGCCCTTCGCAACCGGACGTTCTACTCGCTCGCAGAGGCGAATGTCGCGATCGCCGAACGACTCGATTGGCTCAACCGGCGTCCGTTCCGCAAGCTCGACGGCTGCCGGCAGAGCCTCTTTCTGGCCCTCGACCGGCCGGCGCTGCGGCCACTGCCCGAGCGTCCGTTCGAGTCCGGCGTATGGCGCAAAGGCCAGGTCAACATCGACTACCACGTCGAGGTCGACCACCACTACTACAGCGTGCCCTACCAGCTCGTGCATGAGACGGCCGACATCCGGATCGCGGCGTCCACGGTCGAGTTCTTCGTCCGGGGCCGCCGGGTGGCGAGCCACGTCCGCTCGGCCGAGCGATACAAGGCGACGACGAGCCCTGAGCATATGCCCGAGGCGCACCGACGCCATCTCGAATGGACGCCCGGTCGCATGATCAGCTGGGCGTCTGAGACCGGACCGTCGGCCGGGCGTCTGGTGAGCGAGCTCATGGCCCGCAAGCCGCATCCCGAGCAGGGCTATCGCAGCTGTCTTGGGATCATCCGCCTCGGGCGTCGCTATGGATCCGAGCGCCTCGAGGCCGCCTGCGCGAGAGCCCTGGTCATCGACGCCCCGACGTATCGGAGCGTGGAGTCGATCCTGCGGCACAACCTCGACGGCAAGCCCTTGCCCGAACCCTCGCCAACCCTCCGACTTCCCCGCCGCGAGCACGCCAACGTCCGCGGCCCCGCCTACTACGAGTGAAAGGAGAACCCGTGCTCAGCAATCCCACTCTCGATCGGCTCTACGCGCTCAATCTCGCCGGCATGGCCCACGCCTTTGCTGAGCAGCGCGAGCAACCGACCACCTATGGACCGCTCTCGTTCGAAGACCGCTTCGGGTTGCTCGTCGACCGCGAGGCGACCGAGCGGGAGAACCGTCGCCTCGAGCGTTATCTGCGGGCGGCCAAGCTGCGGCTGTCGGCCTCGATCGAGGACGTCGACTTCCGGGCTCACCGAGGCCTCGACCGCGGCGTGCTCCTCGATCTCGCCGCTTCGCGCTGGGTGGCGGCCCACGAACAGGTCCTGATCACGGGACCAACCGGCGTCGGCAAGACCTATCTCGCCTGCGCCCTGGCGGTTGCCGCCATCCGGGCCGGCCATTCGGCGCTGTATCTGCGGACGCCGCGAGCCCTCACCGAGCTTGCGACCGCGAGACTGGATGGTCGCTTCCGAAAGCTCCTTGCGACTTGGGCCAGGAGCGAGGTTCTCGTTCTCGATGACTTCGCGATGCAGCCGGCGACCGATGCCGCTGCGGCGGATCTCCTGGAGGTCATCGAGGACCGATCCGATCTGCGGGCGACGATCGTCACGAGCCAGCTGCCGGTCGCGCTCTGGCACGAGCACCTGGGCGAACCGACTGTCGCCGACGCTATCCTGGATCGGCTGCTCCACGGTGCCCACCGCCTGGAGCTCTCGGGCGAGTCGATGCGCCGCACCGAGCCGCGGCTTGCTCCTGCCGAACCGACGCCCGATGGCCGCTGACCGCGTGCCAGACTATCCGCTACACACACAGAAGGAGGTGATGATCAAGGGGACGCGCTGACGCTTCGCGTCGGCCGCTGGCGCGGCCTCCGAGGGTGGGCCAATACCAGTGAAACGCCCGGGCCATTTCAGAGCGAACCGAGTGGG
>CAWIQP010000003.1:0-102928 GCA_963838285.1 uncultured Chloroflexia bacterium | reverse complement strand
TCAAGTCCCACGACGTGTGTAACAGCGTCGCCTCGCGTCTGATCGATCAGCTCGCCATCAACAACGCCGGGCTCGGCTCCTTTCCTTCGATGACCGCGTCGATGGCGTCCATCGTGTCGGGCCGGAAGTAGCGCCGGCCGTCCTGCCACTCATCGTCCTGCTCCGCGAGGATCATCCCCACGAGACGGATGACGGCAGCTCGGTTGGGGAAGATGCCGACGACCGCCGTCCTTCGCTTGATCTCCTTGTTGAGCCGCTCGAGCGGGTTCGTCGAGCGGATCTGACGGCGGTGAGTTTCGGGGAAGCTGAAGTGCGCCAGGAGATCTGTCTCGGCATCGAGAAGGAGCTTTGCGACGGCCGGAAAGCGAGGCTCGAGCGAGTCGATGACCTGACCGAACTGTTCATGGGCCGAATGTTCGTCGGGCTGCTCGAAGATCGATCGGACCGCCGAGGCGATCATGCTCCGCGCCGAGCGAGGCACGAGATCCTGGGCGTTGCGGGTGAGATGGACTCGGCAGCGCTGCCAGCCTGAACCAAGGAGCTGCTCGCGGATCGCCTTGACCAAGCCAGCGTGATCGTCGGATATGACCAGGCGGACGCCGTGAAGGCCGCGACCGACGAGCGAGCGGATGAACGAAGGCCAAGCCGAGCCCTCGTCGTTGCCAGCCGAGAGTTCCACACCGAGCACGCGCCGCTCGCCGCTCATGGCCACGCCAGTCGCGACCAGAGCCGCCATCGAGACGACTCGGCCGGCCTCGCGGACCTTGAGATAGGTCGCATCGAGGAAGACGTAGGGATAAGTCGTGTCGTCGAGCGGCCGCTTCCGGAACGTCTCGACTTCAGCGTCGAGCGCGGAACAGATCCGGCTGACCTCGCTGCGGCTGATGCCGGTGATGCCGAGGCTTTGGACCAGATCGTCGACGCGGCGGGTCGAGACTCCCAGAACGTATGCCTCCTGGACGACGGCGAGGAGGGCTCGTTCGGCTCGCCGGCGCGGTTCGAGGAGCGAGGGGAAGTAGTTGCCGTCGCGGACCCGTGGGATGGCCAGATCGATCGTGCCGACTCGAGTGTCCCAGCGGCGTTCGCGATATCCGTTTCGTTGCGTTAGCCGACGGTCTGGCGCGCGCTCGCCCTTGGGCACCCCTGTGAGCTCGGTTACTTCGGCTTCCATCACGCCTTGCGCGAGAAGATGGACCGTCTCGCGCAGGAAGTCGCCGTCGCCCTCTTCGATCGCCTTGCGAACACTCTCGAGCACAGACATGCTTTCGTCGGCCACCGTGGTGTCCCTTTCGTCGTCGGTTTCCTAGTCCAACGACGCGAGGATGACGCGGTGGCCGCTCAACTTCACGGCCTGCCCGCTCTGTTACACCAAGTCTGGGGACTCAACCCTACGGCCCGGCGCCGCGCCACGGGGCGGGGGCAGAAGGCCCCGCGCCAAGGGCCGGAGCGGCCCGGCCCGGCGCCACGTGCAGAGCGGCCCGGCGCGACCGGCCGGATAGCGGCCCGGCCCGGCGCCACCTGCAGACCGGCACGGCGCCGCGCCACTGGGCGGGAGCGAGCGGCCCTTCCGTGCCCGGCCCGGAGATCAGCGCATGGCCGCCCAGGGGTCGTAGTCTACGTCGAGCGGCTCCTGCAAAGGCCGCTCCGCCTCGGGCACGTGCTCGAGGTTGACGCGGATGCGATACCAGAGGGTGTAGCGGCCGCGCATGCCGTCGACGAGGATGTCGGCCGGCGCGAGATAGCCGACGATCGCAGCGTGGCGACCGCGCCAGCGCTCGAAGGCCGCCAGTGCCTCTTCCTTCGTGGCCGCGCGGGCGATCTCGACGAGGGGTTTCGTGGAGACGCGGCGTCCGGTCGGCGAAGGCGCCGCGCCGGCGCGAGAGGCCCCGGTGCGAGAGGCCCCGGTGCGAGAGGCCCGCGCGACGCGCCTGCGACAAAGGGCCCGGCGCGAGCGGCCTGCGAGAGGCCCCGGCGCGAGCGGCACCCGCGACGGAGGGATCAGCGACGGACGCGCCCGCGACTGAGGGATCGGCGGTCCGGGCCCGCGATGGCATGACTCGCGGCGGCTCGCCGGGCGCCTTGGCGTAGTGGGGTGGCCACGGCGCGTCGCCCAACCCGGCGCGCTCCTGCCGCGCCGCGAGTTCAAGCAGCCCGTCGAGCGAGCCCGCCGTCCCGTCGATCCCGGCCCCCGGGTCGCCCATCTGCGCGAACCTCCCCGGAACGGTGACCAGCGTGAAGTCGCCCAGCTCGCACTCCGGCAGCTCGTCCCAGGTGACCGGTGCCGACACGCGCGCATCGGGCACCGGGCGCACGGAATACGCGGAGGCCACCGTTCGATCCTTGGCGTTCTGGTTGTAGTCGATGAAGACGCCGTGCCGCTCTTCCTTCCACCACTTGCTCGACGCGATGGCGGGCGCGCGGCGTTCCACCTCGCGAGCGAGCGCCAGGGCGGCACGGCGAACCTGGTCGAAGGTCCAACGCCTCTCGATGCGGACGTTGACGTGGATGCCGCGCGAGCCCGACGTCTTGGGCCAGCCGACCAGGGCGTGGTCGGCCAGGACCTCGCGGGCCACGACGGCGACCCGGCGGATGTCGTCCCAGGGCACGCCGGGCATCGGGTCGAGGTCGACGCGCAACTCGTCGGGATGGTCCAGGTCGTCGGCCCGAACCGGGTGCGGGTTCAGGTCGAGGCAGCCGAGGTTGGCGATCCAGGCCAGTCCCGCCGCGTCGTCGATCACCACCTCATCGGCAGTGCGACCGGACGGGAACGCCAGCTCGACGGTGCGCAGCCACTCGGGACGAGACTCCGGCGCCCGCTTCTGGAAGAAGAACTCGCCGTCGGCGCCGTTGACGTAGCGCTTGAGGGCCATGGGCCGCCCGCCGGCACCCCGCAACGCGCCGTCGGCGACGGCCAGGTAGTAGGCGACCAGGTCGCGCTTGGTGTAGCCCGGCCCGGGGAAGTAGACCTTGTCGGGATTGGTGATCGCGACATGCCTGCCGGCAACGTCGACGATTTCGCTCCGCGTCGGCATGGCCGAACGATAGCGCCTCCGGTGAGGCGGGCTCGCCGACCGGGACGGCTGGGCCAAAGGCCGAGATCGGCGGGTCGGGCTCGCCGACCGGGACGGCTGGGCCAAAGGCCGAGATCGGCGGGTCCGGCTCGTCGCACCGACCGGGACGGCCGAGTCAGGTTTCGCCTCGGCGGGTCCGGCTCGCCGCACTGGCTGGATCGGCTCGACCACCAAGCGGCCGCCCGCGCGCGATCTCACTCGATCGGGAGAGGACGCTCCATCAGGTCGGCCAGCGTCTCCAGCTCGCTCCGGCTGAACGAGGCCAGGAAGTAGTGCTTGACCGCGGCCAGGTGGCCGGGCGTGGCTTCGTCCAGGCGCTTCTGCCCGCGTTCGGTCAAAACCGCGAAGAAGCCGCGGGCGTCGGACGCGCACCGCAGGCGCGTGACCAGGCCGTCGGCCACTAGCCGGTCCACGAGGCGAGTGATTCCGGCCCGGCTGAGCAGGACTCGCTCCGCGAGCTCGTTCATGCGCAGGCGGCGATCCTCGGACAGCCCGAGCTGGAACAGGACGTCGAACTCGGCGAGAGGCAGGTCGCTGCGCGCCACCAGATCGGCTTCCAGGTGCCTTGCAATGTGCGCGTGCTTCGACAGAAAAGCTCGCCAGGCGCGGCGCTCCAGCGGGTCGAGGTCCGAGTTTGGGTCGATCGGCGCTCGCGTGGCTGCGGCCCTCTTTCGGGGTCCGGCGTGGCCCGAAGTAACCGGAACGGCCGGAGCAGCCGAGCCGGCCGACGCGGCGCCGGACGCGTCGAGGTTGGCGAGGGGGGCGGCGAGAGCGGAGGCGGCGCCAGGCGCTCTCCCAAGCCCGTATGGATTGCCCACTTGCAAGTCCTTGTCCATGCAACTATTATGCCACATAGTTGCTTAGTGAATGATCCAGTCCGGGTCCACGATAGCACGACAACGAGGTAACAAGATGAGCGCCTGGACCCTTGACCCAGCCCATTCCCAGATCGAGTTCGCCGTCAAGCACATGATGGTGACGACCGTTCGGGGGCAGTTCCGGAAGTTCACCACTGAAGTCGACTTCGACGAGGAGCACCCCGAGCGGTCTTCCGTCGTGGCGCATATTGAGGCATCCAGTATCGATACGGGCATGGAGGCCCGCGATGCGCACCTCCGAAGTGCCGACTTCTTCGACGCGGAGAAGAATCCCGAGCTGACGTTCCGCAGCACCGGCATCCATGCCGTCGGCGACGGCTTCAAGATCGACGGCGACCTGACGATCCGGGGCGAGACGCGGCCGATCACCCTCGATGCCGAGATCGGCGGCGTGGTGCCCAATCTGCAGGGCGGCCGCCGAGCCGCTTTCAGCGCCACGACGAAGATCAGCCGGAAGGCCTGGGGCCTGACCTGGAACGTGGCCCTGGAGAGCGGCGGATTCCTCGTCGGCGACGAGATCAAGATCTCGATCGACCTGGCCGTGCTCCAGTCGGTGCCCGCGGCCGAACCGGTCGGCGCCGCCAGCGCGTCCTGAACCCTCGCCAACGACCCTCGCCAAATAGAGAACGGCCGCCGGTTGCCGGCGGCCGTTCGATTCTGCGAGTTGCGGAGTCGCGGAGAGCGGAGCCGCTAGTCCTCCGTCGGCATGTGGAGGTACATGCTCTGGATGCCGATCCGGCCCGGGCCGCTGAAGCGGTTGAAGACCAGGTTGCCCGAGCCGCCGAGGATGCCCATGCGCAGGCCGACGACCTTCACTTCCATGCCAACGCCCGGATCCTTGTAGACCCAGCCGCCCGGCTCGACGTCGAAGACCTCGCCCGGCCCAAGAACCTTCTCGAACACGTTGCCGTAGCCGTGGAGCCAGATCGTGCCGCCGCCCTGGCCGCCGGTGAACGTGTCGATGAAGATCCCGCTGCCGCCGAAGAGCATGTTGGCGACGCCCTTGAGCCGCCGGAAGCTGTAGTCGATGTTCGCGGTCGCGGCCAGGAACTGGTGCTCGCGGACCTCGATCGTCTGGCCCGGGGCAAGCTGCATGTGGAACACGTGCCCGACGCCGTCGCGACTGAAGGCTATCTGCCCGGCGCCCTTGGTCTCGGTCATGAAGATGGGCATGCCGGCGACCATGCGCTTGAAGGCGCCCTTCATCTGGTGCATCCCGATGTCGACCGAGGGGGTCTTCCACAGCAGGATGTGGTGCTCGAAGTAGACCGGCATCGTGCCGTCCAGCTCCATCGTCAGCGCCGGCACCAGCTCGCCATCGGTGCGGAACTGGACGCCCGGGCCCTGCCCTTCGTCGATCATCGTCGGGAGCAGCTTGGGGAGATACTCGGTGTGCATCGTTCCCTCCAGATGCCCGCTCCTGAGCGGCGGGGCGCCCACACTTTAGGCCAGTGGCGGCACCTTGGATACACGCTGGCGAGATGGAGAGGGTCGACGACTGATTCGGGCGCATAGCTTCCCGTAACATGTCGATGGGAACGCCAGGAGGTTCGCATGACCGCCACCGAGTCCGGGCCGACGCCGGCCGCGAAGATGTCCGGCTTCAACCGATTCATGGTCCGCTGGCTGGCGTCCCCGCTCGGCGCCCTGTCCGGCAGCGTCGTCCTGGTGCGCTACGTCGGGCGGGTCTCCGGCGAGCCTCGACAGCTCCCGGTGAACTGCGAGCGGCTCGACGGCGGCTACCTGATTCGCGTCGGGCTGCCGGAGCGGAAGACCTGGTGGCGCAACTTCCGCTCACCCTGGCCCGTGGAGCTGGTTCGCAAGGGTCGCCGGATCCGCGGCTCGGCGGTGGTTGTCTCGGGCGAGACCGGCACCGGGCAGCGCCTCGCCGCCGGCTACTTCACCCGGCACCACGGCGCGGCTCGACGGGCCGGCCTGCCGAGAATGCGCAAGGGCGAGGCCTCCACGCCGGAGGCTCTGCAGGCCGCGGCCGCGAAGATGATGTTCGTAGTGGTGACGCCCGACGGCGGGAAGTAGCGCCCCGGAAGGCCGGGCGCCCGCCATCCACGCGCCCGATCCGCCGTTTCCCGCGCGTGATACCATCCCGCTCGCGCCGACATAGCTCAGCGGTAGAGCAGTTGTTTCGTAAACAACAGGTCCTCGGTTCGAATCCGAGTGTCGGCTCCACTTCCCCCGTGAAATCGTCCACCCTGAAGTCGGCTGGCCGATTTCGACCCTGCCTGACCCCCCTGCGCTGACTCCTATGCGAATCAGCCGGTCAGGGAGTCGCTCGGGCGTGCCGCAGGAACTGCGTCCACAAGGGACTCGTCAACCAACCGGCGGGGCCGGGCCCGTGCTTGCACACGGAACGAGCGCCATCCGCATGGAATGTGGATAAGGTTCCTCATCGGCTTCCTATACTGCATACGTACCTGGGGTTTGGCGTGTGCCTGGCTTCCATGCGCACGCGGTGGCATTCGGTGGCATCTAGTGTTGAGATGGGCGTAGGCAAGCCGGATCTTGATCGACGGAGCGGGCAGCCCTCCCGTCTGGCGATCGATGCCGCGCGGTCCGATTCAGATGCGGATCAGGCTGCGGCGGACGTAGACCAGACCGGATCGGATCAAGACCAGACCGCTGCGGACCAAGACGAAGCCCAAGCCGCGAACGATCAGCGTGCCGCCGACGGGGACCAGGCGAGCGCCGACCAGCAGCACCTGGGCGATCTTGACGGAGCCGGGCCGGAAACCTACGAGGCCTTGCGCATCAGGCGCCAGGAGAACACAGCCAGTCGTGTTGCCACGCACGTCGCTCGCGCGAGGACCGCTCAGTTGCGGGCCGGGACGGCCGCCCGGCGTGACGCCAGCGGGGCCGCACGCGACGAGACGGCCCAACGAAGGAATCTTCGCGACGAGGCGATGGAGCGTTCTGTCGCGGCCTCTGACTCGCCACTGGCCCAGAAGCTCGAGCAGGTGCGTGTCCGTGCCGCGGCGGCCCGGAGCCGTGCCGCCGCGGCACGCAGCCGTTCCGTCGCCAGTGAAGACAGAGCTGCCCAGGGCCAAGCCTCTGCCGCTCGCGAGCTGGCGCGGCTGGAGGCCGAACTGCTCATCGCGCACCTTGACGATCTGACCGGAGCCTTGCGTCGCGAGATGGGCATGCTCGCCCTCAACCACGAGATCGACCGCGCCAGGCGGGGAGATGGGCGCTTCGTGATCGTATTCGCCGACGTCGACGGCCTGAAGCGCGTCAACGACCGGGATGGGCACGCCGCCGGGGACCATGTGCTGAAGGAAGTCGTCTGCGCAATGCGATCGAATCTGCGTTCCTTCGACCCGATCGTTCGTTACGGCGGCGACGAGTTCGTGTGCGGACTCGGCGGCGTCGACCATGATGTGGTCGTCCGTCGTTTCGAGGTGATCGATCGGTCGGTTCAGTCCGACGTTGGCGTTGGGATCAGCGTGGGCCTGGCTCAGCTCGAACCGGACGACACCCTGGATCTGCTCACGGCCCGTGCTGACGCCGCGCTTCTCGACGTCAAGAAGCGACGCGGCAGCCGACGCGGCGACTAGTCTCCGGGTTTCCCGCACCAAACAGTGCGCTATCCGTACGCCCCGCCAGCTGGGCTCGACTCCGGCCTCCAGGCTAGCCGAGCGGAGCCTCGGCGAACCGGTGAGGCAAGCGCAGGCAGTCGATCGAGCAGCCACGGGCGTCGCGCCCAGGGGCGCCGACTACGTGGTACCAGGCGCCGCCGTGGCTACGCATACGGTCGAATGGCGCCAGGCGGCAGCCGCAGCGCCCGCAGAGAACCGCGCTACCGTGCTCGACCTGGATTGCCACCGCCTCACCGTGCTCGACGGCGGTACCTCGACGCTGACCTCGGGGTAGGAACTCCATCTGTAGAGTATCGGGCTTCGATGCTGCTTGCGGCAGGTGCCGGAGAGCCTCGGCGAGCCCGCGCCCACCGCATCTCTGGGTCCGGCTAGATGAACGGCGGTGTGACCTGTGGCACTTGCCGGCTTGACTGGGGGGCGCAGGTGGGCACAGAGAAAGGCCCCTGCGAGTCGCAGGGGCCTCTATAGGGGACCAAGCCTGACAGGTGCCGCGGGATGGATCGGAGCCGCTTCAGGCGGCTTCCCCGGGGCGCCCGGCCGATTGTTCGGCCGATGCCGTCAGTCGCGAGGTGCGCGGACTACGCCGCGTAGTCGAGCGGTTCGACAATGAGCATGCGAACGTGGCCGGCCTCGTGGAACGGAGCCAGCAGCCGTGCGATCGGGCCGCAGTCGGCGTCGCGAATGGAGAGGCACTCGAGCCAGATGCCATCGTTCTTGGCCACGGCGGCAGTCTGCTGGCCGCAGCTGCAGACCGGTGTCTCGCGCTCGGCGGTTTCGATAGTTTCCAGTGCTGCGATATTGGCGTTGGTCATCGCAAGACTTCTCCTTGCTTCTATACGATCCGTTCCGTATCCTATAGCAGTGCTGGGGATATATCAAGACGCTCCGTCTCGCAAAGTGTTAACAACGGGTGAATCTTCCGTGCACAGAGGCCGGCCGCGAAGCGACAAGCTGCACCGCGCCATCCTCGATGCGGCGCGCGAGTTGCTCATCCAGGACGGATACACGCGCCTCCGGCTGGAGCACATCGCCGTCAGGGCGGGCGTTGGAAAGGCCACTCTCTATCGCCGCTGGCGATCCAAGGAGGCGCTCGCTCAGGCCCTGATCGCAGACCTGGCCGCCCCGCATCTGACCATAGAGGACACGGGCGACACTCGCCAGGAGATGCTCGCCGCAGTACTGAACCCGCTCAAGGCCATCACCGAGACCGAATTCGGGCCCGTCATCCTGGCTCTGATGTCACAGATCGCGGGCAACCCGGCCCTGGGCGATCCGTTCCGCGCGACCGTGGTTGCGACCAGGCGGACCGAAGTGGAGAAAATGATCGCCCGTGGAATTGCGCGCGGCGACCTCCGCCCGGACACGGACGCCAGCGTCGCCACGGAACTGCTCGTAGGCCCCGTCTACTTCCGCCTCGTCTTCGGCGGTGTGCTGGATGACGAGTTTGCGGAGCGGCTGGTCGACAGCATCATGCGCGGATTCGCCGCCGAGCCCATTTCTGCAGGCGGAACGGCAGTGCCCGGCTCCAGAGAGGCTGCGAACCCCAAGTCGGTATGGCCGTCCGCCGCGCCGCGAGACGCTAGAGGCCGAAGCGCAGGGCCGCCAGGGCTCCGGCCACCAGACAGTAGATGGCAAACGGGGTCAGCGTCCGAGTCGTGAAGTAGCGGGCCAGGAAGCGCACCGAGGCGTAGGCCGCGATGCCCGCCGCGATGCTGCCGGCGAGCACCTGGCCGCGCACTCCGTCGCCGTTGGGACCGAGCAGGTCGGGCAGCTTGTACACGCCCGCGGCCAGGATGATCGGCGTGGCGAGCAGGAACGAGAACCGAGCCGCGTCCTCGTGGTCGAGGCCCCGAACCAGGCCGGCGACCATGGTGATGCCCGAGCGGCTGATGCCCGCCAGTAGCGCTGCGATCTGAAAAACCCCGATCGCGCCCGCCTCGCGGAACTCGAGTGTGTCGAGACGGCGAGTGCCGGCGGCATTGAGACCGTGGGCGACCGCGACGGCTCGAACCTGGGCCCGCCGGCGGAGCCACTCGGCCGCGAGAAGGATCAGTCCGTTGACGAAGAGAAAGCCCGCGGCGAGCAGAGGCTTCGCGAAAATGGTCCGAAAGGCATGCTCGAAGAGCACACCCGCGATCCCGGCCGGGATCGTGGCCACGATGAGCAGCCAGCCCAATCTCGCGTCGGCAGACTCGATCGTTCTTGTGCGCAGAGAGCCCAGGACGCCGGCCGCGATCCGGACCCAGTCTCGCCAGTAGTACGCCGCGATGGCCAGCGCCGTCGCGACGTGGAGCCCCACGAGGAAGGCGAGGAAGAACGACTCGTTCGCGGATTGAGCCGCCACGACGTTGGACCAGCCGAAGAGCTCGGGCAGGATGACCGAGTGGCCCAGGCTCGACACGGGGAATAGCTCCGTGATGCCCTGAATGAGCCCGAGGATGATGGCCTGGCCGTAGTCCACTCTTCTTCTTTCCCGCTGCCGCCCGGATAGGTGCGCCGGGTCGTCCCGACTCTACCCGATGAGCTTCTGGCCGAGGCGCGCCCTCCCCGGCCGCATCGGCCACCGATACGACAGACCCCTGGACCAAGGGCCGAGGCTCGCCCTCCCCGACGTCGTGCCCCAGGCAAGCGCGTGCCCGGAAGCCGGGCCTCCGGCGCTACCGGTGGGCTCCGGCTCAGCCGGCGGCGGCAAACGCCGCGGACTCCTCGTTCGGTCGCGGAGCCACCGCCAGGACGACCAGCGCAGCCACCGCCAGAATCGCGATGATCGGCCAGGCCGACACCACTCCGACCTTGTCCGCCAGCAGGCCCAGCAACGATGGCGCCGCGAATACGGCGACTCCGGACGCGAATGTGGCCCTGGCAGACCCTTCGAGCTGGGCTTTCGGGGCGCTTCGCAGGGCCACGGCCAGTCCGACCGGCCACAGTCCGGCGGTGCCCGCGCCGCCCAGGAACAGGCCCAGGCCGGAAACGGCGGGCACGGTCGAGACCCAGACGAGGCCGGTGCCGAGCACGACGACCAGCAGGCCGGTCGACAGGACGAGTCGGGGACTCTGCTGCGCGCCCATGCCGCGACCGATCGCGGCCCGGCCGGCGAACATCCCGGCGACGAAGAGGCTCGCCAGTAGTGACGAATCTGCGTCGGATATTCCGGTTTGCCGGCCGACCATCGTCGAGCCCCAGAAGACGAACGAGAACTCGATCGAAACGCCCAGGACCAGCAGCAACCACATGAACCAGTAGGGCGCCGGCAGGCTGGCCCGCCGCATGCGCACGGCTTCGATACGCACGGAGTCCCGGGGTCGGATCGCGGCAAGCACCAGGAAGGGCACGATCGGCACGATCATCGCCACCCGCCAGGCGTGCAGCCCGGACGCCGCCAGACCGAGCGCCAGCGGCGCCGCCCCGGCCGCCAGCATGGACACGGCCGCAGCTTCGGCCATCACCCGCCGGCTGTCGGCCGCGCTCGAGCGCATCAGCTGTACGTTGGCCTGGGTGCCGAGCGATCCGCCGCCCACGCCGATCAGGAACGCGCCCACCAGCGACACCGCCAGGAACGGGGCCAGCACCACGAAGGCGATCCCCGACACCAGGCTCGCCACGGCCACGTCGAGCAGCCCGCCCGAAGGCAGCCGCCGGGCTATCGCGTCGGCGGTAGCGCCGGCGGAAACCACGCCTATGGCCAGCGCGGACGCGTGCAGTCCGGCCTCGAAGTCGGTCAGGCGCAGGTCCGTCCGGAGGTACGGCGTCGCGTTGCCGATGCCGTAGAGGAGGTATCCCCAAACGGTCAGGTAGGCGATCGCGATCCAGGTCGGTCGAAGCCGGGAGGGCGCGGCGGAGGCCGGTGCGGGCGTCTGGGCGGCCAAAGCTGCCTAGCCCTCGACTTCGAGGGCGGGAACCAGGTGGAGGTCGAGAAGAGCGGTCACGCGCCCGGCCGGGGCGAGAACGGCTACGAAACCTTCACGGGGCCCGCTCCTCACCACCATCCGACCTCGGCTGCGTTCGCGCGACTGGTAGGCCGCAAGTCTAGCCCCGGCCGGCGGAACGGCCCGCGTGCCCGAGGCTCGCGCACCGGCACCCGCCGCCGTGGCGCGTACGGAAGGCTCCGCCCGCCGGGACGTTCTTCGTGGGTCGATTGCGGCAGCGGGCTCGTAGTATCGACCCATGCGTACTCTTCGAGGCTCCTCGATTCTCGCCGCGGCGGCGGCCGCGCTCGTAGTCGCCGTCGCCCTCGGCTCGTGCTCGTCGTCGAACGGCTCCGGCGCCGGTACCGCGACGCCCGGCTCGAGCGCCACTCCCGACGGCGGCATGCCTTCCTGGCTGGCAGCGGCGCTGTCGTCGCCTGGGGCATTCACCACCGCCGGGCCGGGCGGCAGCGCCGGGCCCGTTTCGAGCGGCCTTTCGGCCTCGAACGCCCCGAGCCAGACCGCCGCGCCCACCGCCACCGCCGCGCCCACGAGCCAGGCCACGGTGCGTACGACGGTCACTCCGCGCCCCGCCACTCCGCGCCCCGCCACGCCGCGACCGGCCACACCGCTGCCCGTCACGCCGCCGCCCGCGACTCCGACCGCGCTCGCCACGGCGCTGAAACCCTGCTACGTCTTCCCGTCCTCGAACGTGTGGAACCGCGACATCTCAGGGCTGCCCGTGGCCTCCAACTCGGACGCGATGGTGAGCGCGATCGGCCTGGACGCCTACCTCCATCCCGACTTCGACGCCATCGGGGACGGCATCCCGTACAACATCGTGACCTCGAGCACGCCGACCTATACCGTTGCCTTCGACTACGCGGACGAGTCGGACCCCGGCCCCTATCCGATCCCGTCCAGCCCCAGGATCGAGGCCGGCTCCGATCGCCACCTCATCTCGATCGACGTCACCCAGTGCAAGCTGTGGGAGCTGTACGACGTCCGCAAATCGGGCTCCGGTTGGGCTGCCGGCTCGGGCGCCGTCTTCGACCTTCGTTCCAACGCTCTCCGGCCCGAGGGCTGGACCAGCGCCGACGCCGCCGGGCTGCCGATCTTCCCCGGTCTCGTGCGTTACGACGAGGTGCTCTCCGGGTCGATCGACCACGCCATCCAATTCACCGCCCCGAACACCTGCGGCTACATCTACCCGGCTCGCCACCAGACCGCCGACCCGTGCTCGAACCTGCCGCCGATGGGCTTGCGCATCCGTCTCAAGGCTTCCGTCGACATCTCCGGCTTCGGGCCGCACGCCCAGGTTGTCCTGACCGCCCTGAAGCGGTACGGCATGATCCTCGCCGACAACGGCTCGCCGTGGTACATCACCGGCGCGCCGGATTCCCGCTGGAACGACGACGAGATGCACCAGCTCCAGACGCTGACCGGGGCCGACTTCGAGGTCGTCGACACCAGCGGGCTGCGCAACGGCTGATCCCGGCGCGGTGCGCGGACGCGCCACCGGTACTTCGGTATGAGTGGCCCGCCGCTCGAGTCGCGGTAACCTCCCGGCACCGTCGTTTCCGGGCCCGCCCAGCCTGTGTCCCGCCCTCAGGAGGCCGCGTGCTGATCCCATTCATCGGGTACGCCCTGAATCGCCGCTTGATGGGCTACGTCGAGTGCGAGGGCGAGCGGCTGACCGACCTGCTCAATCGCTCGGAAACGATCGCGGTCCGAGAGACCTTCATGGAAGGCTTCGACGACGATACGGTGGTCAATCTCGGCGACGGCGAAGTCGACCGCTCCATCCTCTACGCCGTCGAGGCGAGCGACGACCGGGGCGAAGGCAAGCGGCGCATCCACACCGTTCGCCACCGCCTGCAGCTCCAGCTCGGGCCGTACAGCGCCCTGGGGTCGCTCCACTCGCTTCCGGGCCAGATGCCGCTGCCGTACCTCCATTCCCGCGGCCCGATGATCCCGCTCTCCAACGCCACCATCGGCTTCACGAGCCACGGCGTGCTGCAGCTTCGGGACGTCGGTACGCTCATCGTCAACCGCGACCTGGTGGACTGGGTGCGCGCCAACGAGGAAGAGGCCCGGGCGTTCCCCGGCGTCCCGGTCATGACCGACGGCGCCTAGCCCGATCCGCCCTGCCGACCCCGGTCGGGTTTCAGGAGGCTCGCAGCCAGACGCTCGCCTAGGCCGATGGCGTAGTTCTGGCCGCGATCGTGCGGGTATACCTGCGCGATGGTGGCCGTGAACAGACCCGGTAGGGGCGTCCGGAACGGGGGAATCCGCTTCCGGAAGTCCGTGCCCACGATCGGTTGTGCGTCTCGGGCGGTGAACGACCAGCTGCCCGTAATCCGGGTCTCCCCGAACCGGGGGTTGATGCGCGCCAGGTGCGGCGTGTACGCGGCTACGAGCCCGTCTGTGCTCAGGTCGAGCACCGGATCGGCCGGATCCCGGTAGCCGCCCAGGTAGAGCAGATGCCTGCCGCCGTATTCGGCCGGATCTCGGAGGTTGGTGTGCTCGACGGCGACGACGAAGGGATAGCCGGGGTCGTTGACGTTGAGCCAGTACGAGTCCGTCAGCGGCCGGTCCAGGGCCAGGATCAGGCAGATCGCGGTCCGGGCGGACACCGAGGCGAACCGATCTCGCCACCACTCGGGCAGCTCCGGTGCCAGCAGGGCCGTGATTCGAGGCGGCAGTGTGGAGATCACCCCGTCGTAATGCGCGGCCATCGGGAGGCCGCCGGCACTTCGGGCGTGGACGGTGAAGCCACTCGAGGTGCGCTCCAGCGACTCCACCGCGGCGTTCAGCTTGACCTCGCCGCCGCGACTCTCGATCCGGCGTGCCAGGGCCTCATAGAGGGGCTGGAACCCGCCGGGCGGGTACCCCAGGACCGACGTCCTGTCGTGGACTCGAGCCCAGAACCACGGCAGGGCGACCTGCTCCGCCTCCTCACCGAACTTGCCCTCGAACAGCGGGCGCCAGATTCGCTCGTAGCCTGCGTCGCCCATCCGGCGCCGCAGCCACGGCCCGGCCGCGCGGCCCTCGAGCGGCCGGGCACCGGGCAGGATGCGCAATGCCGCGAGCGTCATCCCCATGCGGAGCCGGGCCGGCAGCGGCAGGTTTCTGAACCTGAGCAGTGAGGTCGGCGAGTCCAGCCGGCAGATCTCTCCCCGCATCAGAGTGGCGGTTAGCGGATGCGCCCAGGCCAGGCCGTTGTCGAGTCCCAGCTCGGCAAAGGTGCGCCGTAAGATGCGGTCCGACTTGAACGCGTGGTGATAGAAGCGCTCGAGCCAGACCCCGGGCTCGACCTCGAAACCGGCGGCCTGACCGCCGACCTGGCCGTCCCGCTCGTAAACGGTCACGGCCCTGCCCGCCTCCGCGAGCCGCCGTGCGACGCTGAGGCCGATGGCTCCCGCGCCAATCACTGCCCAGCTCTCGGCTTCGGTCCGGCTTCTGGAGACTCCCCTGACCCGGGTGGAAGTGGGGTTCGGTGCCGGCTTCACCTGCCGAGTCTACGTTGTGCTCCAAGCGCGGGTGGACGACGCCCCTGCGCCGGCGGAACGCGCGCCGGCGCGCGCCGGCGAAACGGAGCGGGCTGCATTGGATCAATATCCGATGCCTCTGGTGGCGATCCAGGGGATTCCTGAGCGAGGGACGACCAGGTGCGATCGAACATTCCGGAAGTTCCGCCTCCCGTCAGCCGATCTGGCCTGAGGCTCGCCGCGCGGCGCCTCCGGCTGCGCTACTGGTTCGCCGGATTCGCCCTTGCCCTCTGGCTCCTGGACCTCTGGACTCAGATCGGCGCTGCTCAGACGTATGTCATGGCCGACGCGCTGAGCTACGCCGCGGCCGGCCGGCACCTGCTCGAAGGCGAATCGCTGTATGCCCCATTCCAGCTTGCCGGCCCGTACGGGCTGGGCGCGGCGAACCTGGGACAGGGCTTCGTCTATCCCCCGACCGCCGCGCTTCTGTTCGTCCCGCTCTCTCCGCTCGGCAGCGAAGGCCTGGCCGTCGTCTTCGGCGCGGCCCTGGCGGCGTTCGGGCTACTCGCGTTCCGGCTCGCGAGGCGGTCGGGCCTCGGGTCCCACGCTTCCGCTCTGCTGGCGTTCGCGGTGACCTTCTCCGGGCCGGCGATCAGCGGCGCCTCGTCGGGCAACGTGAACCTGCTGGTCGCCGACGCCCTCCTCGCGTCCTGGCTCTGGCCTGGCTCTGCCGGCACGTTCGCCGTCCTGGGCGGCGCGATCAAGGTCTTCCCCGCGGCCGGCCTGGTCTGGACTGCGCGGCAGCGCCGCTCTCTCGGCTGGCCTGTCGCGCTCGCGGTCGCACTTCTGGTCGCGGCCACCCTCATGGCCGGCTTTGCCAGCTGGGCGGATTTCCTTACCGCTTTCGAGAACGGTCGCTCGTCGTCGGCGTACTACGTGGTCGCGCCGGTGGAGTTGTTGGGACCGGGACTGGGCCAGGTTGTTGGGTATGGCCTGGCTCTGGCCGCCCTGGCCGGAGCGTGGCGGATGCGAGACGAAGCCGCCGCCTTCGCGCTGCTGGGCTGGGCGATGATCCTGCCCGCACCGGATTGGTATTCACACTACCTGGCGATACCGCTCGCAGCGGCGCTGCCCTGGGCCGCACGGGCATTGGCCGCATACCGGACGCGTCGCCCGATGGGTTGGCGGAGTATCCCTTCAGGCGATATGTAGTGAAGACGGCAACCTCCGAATCGCCGGCTACAGACCGAGGACGGCGCGGATCGTCTTGAGCCCCTCGATGACGTTGGCGGCGTGCTCCTCGAGTGGAACCCCGATCTCCTCGGCGCCCTTGATGAGCTGTTCGCGTGAAACCTGCCGGGCGAAGCCCTTGTCTTTCATCTTCTTGACGACGGCGTGCGGGTCGACCTCGTCGAGGCTCCGGTTGGGCCGAACGTATGCCACCGCGATGACGAAGCCGCTCAGCTCGTCGCATGCATAGACCGTTCGAGCCAGCAGGCTGACGCGCGGCACCCCGGTGTGATCTCCGTGGCCCAGGACCGCCTCGACCACCTCGTCCGGATAGCCCAGCCGGCGAAGCTCTTCGGCGCCCCGCATCGGGTGGGTTTCCGGATAGCGCTCGTAGTCGAAGTCGTGAAGCAGCCCGGCGGCACACCATGTCCCGAGCTCCGGCTCGACGATTCCGAAGCGGTGCTCGCCGTACCAGCGGACGGTCGCCTCCACCGCCAGGCCGTGCTTGCGCAGCGCCTCGCCCGGCGTCCATTCGGTCAGGAGTCTCCAGGCGTCCTCGCGCGTGGGTGTGGTCATGGAAGCCTCCTTTACGGGAGGGTACCATCGACCCGACCGGGCGAGTTACCGTCGGGAGCACGCAGCACATCGAAGGGGCGCGAATGAGCAGACTCAGAGTCGCTCTGGTCCAGCTGGCCGCGGACCAGGACGTGGCCGCCAACGTGGATCGTGCCGCCGCGCTGGTCCAGGAGGCCGGCGAGAGCAAGCCCGGACTCATCGCCCTGCCGGAGATGTTCCAGTATCGCGGCCCTCTGGCGGGATTCCGCGAATCGGCGACCCAGCTGCCCGGCCCGCTGACCGACCCGTTCTCCGAGCTGGCCCACGACCTCAACTCGTGGATCCTCCTGGGCAGTCTGGCCGAGCGCTCGTCCGATCCCCTGCGCCCCCACAACACGTCCGTCCTGATCGACCCGGCCGGCCAGATCGCGGCGGTCTATCGCAAGCTCCATCTGTTCGACGTGGCCATAGAGGCCGGGCCGTCCGATCTCGAGTCGGCGCGGATCACGCCCGGCGACACGAGCGTCGTCGCCGTGATGGAAGGCGTGGCCGAAGAGGTGGACGTGCGCCTAGGCCTGAGCATCTGCTTCGACCTCCGATTCCCGGAGCTGTACCGCGAGCTCGCGGCCGCTGGAGCCGTCGTGTTGGCCGTCCCCGCCAACTTCACCGAAGCCACGGGTCGCGACCACTGGGAGGTTCTCCTTCGGGCGCGCGCCATCGAGAACGGGGCCTTCGTCATCGCCCCGGCTCAGTGCGGCATCGGAGCCGGCGTCCCGACGCACGGTCGCAGCATGGTCGTCGACCCGTGGGGGATCGTCATCGCCCAGGCGCCGGACGGGCCGGGCGTCGTGGTCGCGGACCTGGACCTGGAGCGCGTGGTCGCGGTTCGCCGCCAGCTGCCGACTCAGCCGTCGCGCTAGTCGCGGCCGCGAAGGATCGCCGGAGGTCGGTTCGTCGACGCGGCCGCCGAGGCCCGCGCCGTCCGAGGGGCCGGAAGGTCTCGGGGGAGCCCGGTCAGGCGGCGCCCCACCTGCGGTGGAGCGGCATGTCGTCCTCGCGCGCCTCGCTCGAAGCCTGGGCCGAGTCGCCCGCCGGAGCTTCGGATTCGTCGAGGACGGTCACGAGCTGGTCGCGATTGACCACGGCAAATGGGAATCGGGCCGCGAGGGCCGCATCCGACAGCCAGCTGACGGTCACGTCCGTGATTGGCAGGAAGTGCGGATCGGGCGACTCGAGGAACTGCGTCATCGACCCGTAGGCGACGAGGTGGATGTTGCCCTTCAGGTGGTAGCCGGGCGTGACGATCGAGACGCGGCGCGGCTGCTTCTGCACGACCAGCCCGCCCGAACGGCCCGTGCGGCCGGCCGATCGCTCGGCCACCATGACCACCTGGTCCAGGCGCACGAAGAGCGTGCCTCTCCGCTGCCCGGGATCGACGGCATCGGCCCGGCCGAGGTTGACGTGCGCGGCGTCGCGAACCTGAATGAACCCCGACTGCACGTTGAGCCAGTCCGACAGCCGTTCGAACTGGCCGGTTTGGATCCGGCCGGAGATCTGGAACCCGTTCCCCAGAATCTCGACGTCCACGGCCTGGCCGTCGACGGCCTCGTCCCTGCGGTCGCCCCAGTCGTCGCCGCCCTGCTGCGCCGGTGCGCCGAGCGTTCCCCAGACCGGATCGAAACCGGGCGGAGTTCCAAAGCCCGGCTCGGGGCGGCCGCCGTTCGGGTCGCCGAAACGGACCACGGGCGAACCGCCGGTCAGCGGCCCAGAGCCGAAGCCGCCGCCGAAGCCGCGCTCCGGCGCGTCGTCCTGGCGTATGCCTCCGAAGAAACCGGGTCGTCCTGCCATTGCCTGTCCGTGCGTAGCCTCAAGCCGGTGTGCGTTTTCGCACCCCTCGGGGATTTCGGTTCGGCTCTCGGCCGACTTGACCCCGCAAGGTGCGGCGGGGCATCGCTCCGCGCGCGGCGCCATTCTGGGCGCGGTCGACGGGCGGTCCAATGGCCCATGAGTGGCCATGCGTAATTCGTGCCCGTCACTAGTTCCTATGTGGCAGGACCGGTGCGCGGCGGGCGGGCCGGCAGGCGCGAATCAGCCGGTCGGCGGCGTGTCAGCGCTCGTCGGCCGGCCGCTCGCCCGGCAACGAAAGCGTGAAGGCGGCTCCCCGCCCTTCGGCCCCCGGTTCCAGCCACAGGTCGCCGCCCATGGCACGCAGCAGCTGCCGCGAGACGTACAGACCCAGGCCGGTGCCGTCGCCGCCGCCCTGCGCCGACCCGCGCGTGAAGCGCGTGAAGAGCCGGGCCCGATCCGCGTCCGGGACTCCGGCCCCGTGGTCGGCGATCGTGACGTGCAGCCGATCGCTTGACTCGACGGCCCGGATCGCTACCTCGACCCGGCCGTCGCTCCCCCCGTACTTCACCGCGTTGTCGAGGAGAGCCCACAGAACCTGATCGAGCTGGTCCGGGTCTGCCACGGCCAGCCAGCCGTGCGCTTCGTCGCGGACCTCGAACGCCGCGCTCGCGACGTTCAGGGCCTCCCAGGCGCGCCGGACGCGAGTACCGACGGCGATGACCTCCGCCTCGGATCTCAGCACGCCGGCCTCCAGCCGGGTCACCGTCAACAGCTGGCGAACGAGCCGGGTCAGGCGGTCGGCCTGCTCGGCGACGATCTGGAGGCGCCGGTCCCCGGCGGCTTCCTCCGAGACGGCTCGCAGCTGGTCCACGTAGGCGCGGATGCTGGTGAGGGGCGTCTGCAGGTTGTGGCTGACGCTGCGCAGGAACTCGTCCTTGGTCGCGTCGAGCTCGAGCAGCCGGGCGTTCTGGGACTCGATCTGGCCGAACAGCTCGGCGTTGCGCAGGGCAACTCCCACCTCGCTGGCGAAGAGGTCGAGCAGGTCCTGGTCGGCGCGCTCCCAGGCCCGCGTCGCGGGCAGATGGCCGGTCAGGACGCCCAGTGTGTCGCTGCCGGCTCGCACCTCGGCCCGGACCGGCCGGGGATCGCCGGGGATGGTCTCCTCGGTCGGGACGGTGGCGGGGTCGACGAGGTTCAGGCGGCAGTCGATCAGGCCGTAGATCGCGCAGGCGTCCAGTCCGGCCCGCGTCGCCAGCGCCTCCGGGCCCTGGGCCGGGTTGTAGCCGGCGATTGCGCCGAGCAGCGCGGCCAGCTCGCGATTGCGCCGCGCGGCCTCCGCGGCGATGCGGTTGTGACTCTCCGCCAGCCGGACCAGCTCGTCGTCGCCGGTGAGGTGGATCGGCGGACTCGATTCCCCGGCGGCCACCCGCTCGACGGCCGTGGTGATGAGGCGCAGCGGCCCGGTCAGGCCAGCGACCACGACAGCCGCCCCGAGCAGCCCGAAGAACGCTGCCCCGACGATGGCCGCGATGAGGAGCGGCACCATCACCTGCGAGTTCGAGTACAGATGCGCGGCCATGACGATGCCGCCGAAGGCGGCCACGGGCAGGACGGCCGCCACGATCAGCCCGGTGGTGAGCAGGACTCGGAAGGACAGGCCCAGGCCGCGGCCTCGGCCGGATCCGGGTTGCGGGCGCTTCTCAGGTGTCGTCACGGCTCAAAACCAGGCGGTACCCGATCCCTCTGACGGTCAGCAGGTGAACGGGCCGGTCCGGATCGGCCTCGATCTTCTGGCGCAGCCGGCGCATGGAGACCCAGACATACGATGGCTCGGCCTCCTCGGTGTCGGCCCAGCCCCGGGAGAGCAGCGTCTCCGTCGCGACGGTCTCGCCGAGATTCGCCGCCAGGGCGTGCAGGAGCCGCGACTCGGTCGGCGTCAGCTGGACTTCCGTGCCGGCGACGGTGGCCGAGCGGCGATGAAGGTCGAGCGTCAGGTTGGGACCGAGCACCAGCGACTGGCGCGGAATTCGGTCGCCCAGGCGTCGCAGGACGCGCTGGATCCTGGCCCGCAGCTCGGGGTAGTGGTAGGGCTTGGTGACGTAGTCCTCGGCCACCTCGTCGAGAAGCCGGGCCTTGCTGTCGGCCGTGTCTATGGCCGACAGGACGATGATCGGCAGGTCGGCTTCGGCCTTGATCTGCCGCGCGAGCGCCAGGCCGTCCACCCGCGGCATCATCAGATCCAGCAGGATCAGGTCGGGCCAGCCGGCCTCCAGCCGGCGCAGAGCCTCCTGGCCGTCGCGGGCGGTGGCCACTTCGTAGCCGTCGTCGTGCAGCTGCTCCGACAGGACGACGAGAAGACTCGTGTCGTCGTCGACGAGGAGTATCCGTCGCGGCCGGTGCTCGATCATGTGGTTGTGCGCCTCCCCCGAGGGCCCGGCGGCGCGGGCTTCGCCGCGAGTATAGGTGGGGGGAGTGGCGGGGTGAACCGGCGCTCGCGCGATCCGCGCCCGGGCCTCGGCCCGCTGCGACGAGACGCGGCCCGCGGCCGGTGACCCGGTCTACTCCGCCTTCGGGTCGAAGTAGCGGCAGCGAGGCGCGATCGGGCAGTGCTCGCAGTCGGGGCGCTGAGCGTGGCAGGTTCTGCGGCCGTGGCCTATGAGCGACACGTGGGCCTCGTACATCTGATCCGGCCGCAGCATCGCCAGGTAGTAGTCATGGGCCGCGTCCGCGTCCGCCGTCGCGGGAATCAGCCCGATGCGCTCGCTGACGCGATGGACGTGTCGATCCACGGGCATTAGGGGCAGCCCGTACCCGAACAGCAGCACGACCGATGCGGTCTTCTTGCCGATGCCCGGGATCGCCGCGAGCCAGTCGCGCGCCTCCAGCGGCGGCTTCGAAGCCAGGAAGTCGAGCGAGTAGCCGCCGCCGTCCGAGGCCAGCGTCCGGAGCGCGGCCTGGATGCGCGGCGCCTTCTGATTGGCCAGGCCGCCCGGCCGGATGACGTCGGTCAACTCGGGAATCGGCGCTGCCTCAACCGCGGCCCAATCCGGCGGCGGCAGGTCCGGAAGGCCGCGACCGCCCCAGCCGGGGAAAGGACGCGGCTCGCCGGGAGCGGCCGGGGCCGGCGCGGACGGATAGGCGGTCGCGAGCGCGACGAACGCGACCTCGGCGTTGATGTCGGCGCTGTTGGCGGAGAGGATCGTCAGTATCAGCTCGCTGACCGGATCGAGGCGGCGCTGCCAGACCGGCCGCCCGGCGACGTCGGCGAGGCGGTCGAGGACGAACGAGACCAGGCCCGGCCGCTTCCTCTCGAGTTGGGTCGCCCAGCGGCGGGCGACGGCATCGGGGCTGGGGCGGCGCCGGCGTGCGGACCGGGCCCGCTTCCGGGCGGGCGCGGCGGCGCTCGGTGTGGGCGCGTCGACCCTGCGAGGCGGCGTCACGCGACGGTATCGCCGGCGCCGAGGCGGACCGACCGCCGTTCTCCGACGACGGTGCCCAGCTCCACCAGCCGGGCCAGCCGCTCGCCGGCGGTCGCGACGAGAGGCGCGGCTCGGCTCATGGCGTCCTCGAGCGTCATCGGCAGGTCCAGGACCGACACGGCGACAGTGCCCACGCTCGCCAGCGCCGCCACTCCCTCGGGGGTGACTCCGCCGCCGACGGCCAGGCACGGCACGCCGGACGCGGCCGCCCTCCTGGCAACTCCCAGCGCCGTCTTGCCGTAGGCCGTCTGCTCGTCGACCCGGCCCTCGCCCGTTATCACGAGATCGGCGCCGGCCAGGCGTTCGTCGAAGCCCGTCTCCTGCATGACCACGTCGATGCCGGGAACCAGTTCGA
The DNA here is from genome assembly GCA_963838285.1 of uncultured Chloroflexia bacterium. GTDB lineage: Bacteria > Chloroflexota > Limnocylindria > Limnocylindrales > CSP1-4 > Fen-1039. The sequence goes on along the minus strand of CAWIQP010000003.1, from coordinate 80,505 downwards.
GCGACCGCATTCGCGCCGCCAGGCAGAGCAGTCCGAAGCTGGTCCCGCCGGCGGCTCCGGACCCCGGGATGTCGCGGGCTCGCGTCCCGGCCTCCGTCTCGAGCAGGTCGGCATAGTGCGTCAGCCACGCCTCGAGCGCCTCGACGTCCTCCGGCCACGCGCCCTTCTGAAAGGCGTAGACGGCGGCCGCTCCCTGCTCGCCCAGGAGGGGATTGGTCACGTCGCAGGCGATGCGCATCTCGAGCTCGCCGAGCCGCTGGTCCAGCGCCGCCAGGTCTATGGCCGCCAGGTCGGGGATCGGCCCCGGAAGGCTGGCGCCGGAGCCGCCGCGATACCAGACGCCCAGGGCATGGAGCAGGCCGGACCCCCCGTCGGTGGTGGCGCTGCCGCCCACGCCCATCAGGATGTGGCGAACGCCGGCGTCCAGGACGGCCTGGAGCACCTCGCCCGTCCCCTCGGTCGTGGCGGTCAGCGGGCTGCGCGGCTCCCCCTCCGGCAGGCGCGACAGGCCGGATGCCTCGGCCAGCTCCACGGCGGCGCGCTTCCCGTCGGCGGAGAGGAGCCAGCGCGCCGTCAACGGACGGCACAGCGGGTCGTGGGCCGGACACTCCCGCCACTCCCAGCCGCCCGTTTCGGCGATGGCCGCGAGCGTGCCTTCGCCCCCGTCGGCGAGCGGCGCGAGGATCAGTTCGTCCGAGGAGCGGGCGCGCGACCAGCCCTCCGCCAGCGCCCGGGCGACCTCCACGGACGATAGCGAACCCTTGAACGAGTCTGGAGCGACCAGCACTCGCAGCCGCTCGCGGCGGCGGCCGCTCACGCCCCGGCCTCCGGCGAGGCCGCTCACGTCTCCGCCTCCGGCGAGCCTTCGCCAGCCGTCCACTCGCCCAACGCGGCTCTCGCGACCTGAGCGATCGCCTCGCTTCGCCGCTTCTCGAGATACTCGGGAATCCGGATCATCGGCGGTCGCTCGTGATCGGCAAGCTCGATGACCTCCAGGCCCAGCTGGCCGTGGCCGGAGCGCGGCAGCTTCATCGTGGAACCCAGCTCGGCGAAGAGCCGAGTCTTGCGCCGTCCCTCCAGCCGCTTCATGACCGCCTGGATGATGACGAAGCTCATGCGCGACAACCCCTCGAGCTCCTGGTTGCGGTGGACCCGACGCTCCAGGTCCACCTGGCCCAGGCCTTCGAGGCCGCATCTGTCGGCGACGTCGATGAGGTGCCCCATCTCGACGGCGTAGCCGGTGAAGAACGGCAGCGTCTCGAGCAGGCTGCGGCGCCCCGCGTACTCGCCCGACAACGGCTGGATCAGGCCGGACAGCTCCGGGTAGAAGAGGTTCAGCAGCGGCCGCGCGACCAGCTCGGTGACCCGCCCGCCGCCGCCTTCCTTGAGGATGCCGCCCTCGACTATCGGCCGGCGGTAATAGCCCTTGACGTACTGGATGCGCTCCTCGGCGATCAGCGGCCCGACCGTCCCGTAGACCATCCGCGGATGCCAGTTGCGGACGTCGGTGTCGGCCCAGACGACGATGTCGCCGGACGTTTCGTAGAGGCTCTTCCAGAGCGCCTCGCCCTTGCCCGTGAAGCTGCCGTAGCGGGTCAGGACCTGCTGGTGGACGACGACGCGCGCGCCGGCCTCGGCAGCCACCTCGCGGGTTCGATCGGACGAGTCGGAGTCGATGACCAGCAACTCGTCGACGAGCTGATGACGGTCGATGAGATCGCGCCGGGCCCGCTCGACGATGATCCCGATCGTTTCCTCTTCGTTGAGGGCGGGCAGGACCAGGCTGACCGTGAGCCCCTGCTTGCGCTTCAGATCGACCAGCCGGTCGAGGTCGCCGAACTCGCGATGGTGGAAGTTGGACTCGCCGAACCAGCGCTCGACCCGCAGCGGGATCGAGCGCGCCTCGTGCGCCGCGCGCTCGGCCGCCGCCAGCGTCTCGGCCCGGGCCTCCAGCTTCTCGAACGTGGCCTGGCCGATCGCCTCGCGCGTCTTGACGACGATGACCGTCTTGCGCGATCGGGCGGCGACCGCCTCGGGCAGCGCCCCGAACAGGTACGTTTCGCCGCCGTCGCTCGTTGCCGGCGCGGCCGACGCGCCCATGACGACGATGTCCGCGGTCTCGGCCTCCCGCAGGATGGCGTTGCGGACGTTGGCGGCTTCGCGTACGGCTTGCTCGACATGGCCGTCGGCGTGCTGGCGGATGAAGTGCGCCAGGGCCCTCTCCGATTGCGTCCGGATGCCCTCCGCGACGCCCGGCGGCACGAGGTGGAGGGCCACGACCTCCGCGTCGTAGCGATGGGCCAGGGCGTCGGCGAAGCGCAGAGCCAGCTCCGCGTGGGGACCGCCGCGGATCGGCACGAGCACGCGCTTGACCTCCGAGAAGTCGCGCTGCTTGATCACGGCGATGTCGCACGGCGAGTCGCGGACCACCTCGTCGATCGTCGGCGAGAAGACGGATGCGGGGGCTCCGGGCCGCGATGGCGAGGGCTTACCGCCCCAGCCGAACACGATCAGGTCCGCGTCCAGCTCCTTGGCCGCCTCGATGACGCCCTCCGCCGCGCGCCGCCCAATCCGAACCAGAGGGTGGATCGTGACGCCTTCCGGGGCGTAGTCGAGGACCTTCTGGAGCAGCCGGCGGGCGTGGCGGGCCTGGGTCGCGCCCTCGCTCAGCGGCGTCTCCTCCGGAACCTCCACGATCCCGAGGACGGTCAGGATGCCGGTTCGGCGATCCATCAGCGAGGCGCCGATGCGTACCAGCTCCTGCGCGGTCAGCGGGTTGGCGACCGGAATCAAGATCCGCGAGGGAAGCGGCGCTCGGGTCACGGCGCCGCCTCCGCGGTCGTGCCGGACCGGGCAGACCCGGCGTCCCCGGCAGTCGAGGCGGCCCCGGCAGCCTCCGCCGCCTCCCGCCAGTGCTCGACCAGGTACGGCTTGCACAGCTCGAACTCGCGCGCCTGCCGCTCGACGTGCTCCTCGGCCTGCTCCTCCGACAGGCGCCGGGCCTCGATTACCAGGCTGCCGACGCGGCCGAAATAGATCGGGACGAACGCGGCCACCAGGCGCTCCAGCTCGACCTCGCCGAAGCTCGCCGAAACGAGCAGGTCGTAGAAGACGCGGGCCCACAGGTCGTCGGGGAAGTGGAAGGCGGCCACGGCGTCGGACAGCACGTCGGTGGAGGGCATCGGGTCGGCCGTGCCCTCGCCCGATTCGCGGCCGAGTCCCAGCCGATGGGCCGCCGTTTCGGCCAGCGGCCCGGCCTCCGCCGCGAGGGCCAGGACCTGCTTGCAGTTGTCCGGACCGATGATCCGCCCCCACGTGTCGGCGAGGGTCAGCGAGCCGGAGTGGAACTGGGCCAGCAGACGCAGGGTGTTGACTTCCAGAGGGGGCGGATCGGCGTACCGCTCGAAGCCGTAGGCCGGAACCTCGTGACTCCCGGCGATGCTCAACCAGCGGTCGGCGTTGTCGCGGGCCATCGTCATGAGCGTGCCGACAACCTGGCGGAACATCGGTCCCAGGTCGGAGCCGGGGTCCTTGGGATCGTGGATCTTGGCCCCGAGGCGCGTCTGGCAGACCGCGAAGCCGCCCGTCAGAGCCGTGGTCGTCATCCAGATGTCGATGCCGAAGCGCGAAACGTCGGCCGTCCAGCTGTCCTGCTCGAGGTAGTGGCGGATCAGGTCGCCGCTCACTCCGAAGTCGCCGCCGATCGGCTGGCGGATGCGAAGCCCGTACAGTGCCCGCGTCACGGGGTAGGTGACCGTGTTGGTGATCGTGCCGTCGTACTTGTGCCGGGCGTAGAGCGGTGTCACGTAGTCGTAGCCGCCCTTGAGGATCGGCCCCGCCAGCAGCTCGATCCACTCCGGGACTATGGAGCGCAGGTCGGAGTCGACGACGACCAGAGCCTCCACCTGCAGCGCGGCGGCCATCTCGAACAGAGTTCGCAGGGCCGCCCCTTTGCCGCCGATGCCGTCGACCTCGGGATAGGTGAGGCTGACTCGCGGCCAGGCGGTTGGTGGGATGGACGAGCAGGATCTGCTCGACGTAGCCGGGCGGCTCGGTCTCGACCACCACACGCTGGGTTCCGTCGGCGGAGCCCGCGTCGGCGTTGACCAGCACGGGGCGCAGGTCCGGGAAGTACTGGACCAGCCCGGCCTGGGCGGCGCGAACGACGTGGCCGATGGTCGCCGCGTTCCTATAGCTCGGAATGCCGACCATGATGTCGGCGCAACCGAGCCGGGCGATCTCGTCCTTGATTGCGGGAGTGAGCGCGCTGGACGGCATCGAAGCCACCGTACCACGCCGGGCGCGTCCGGGGCACGCTCGGCGCCGCGGAACCTACTTGAAAGGCATCGGGAAGATCGACCAGTCGTCGTTGCGGGCGTCCGGTGCGTAGCGGCTGTTGGCCCCCTTGTACGCCAGCGCGTTGAACCCGGCACTGCGCCACGTGGCGACGAAGCTGGCGACGGGGGGTCGGACGAAGGGCGTGATCCGAACCAGATCGCTCGGTTCGAGAGATCCGTCGAGGAGGCGCTTGCGCTCGAGCAGCGGAACGTCGAGCAGGCGCGTGCCGTCGACCTGGAGCAAATCGACGGCGACGAAGGCGATCGGCCGGTCCGGGTCGAGATGGCGCTCGGGCTCGGCGTGCCGGCCAACGCGGTTCCCGACTATCCATTGGGTCATCATCTGGCCGGGGGTAGGAGCCTGGGCCGCATCGGTCGGCCCGACGGGCCGGGTCTGGGTCGGCTCGATTGTCAGGAACCCGTCGAGGACCAGGTCCGAAGCCCGCGCCGAGGCGGCGATGGCACTCGCGATCGCGGCGAACTCGGCGGTGCAATCGACGCCGTCCTCGTCGACGAGGCTCACGCCGGCGTTCCGGACCCGGGCGAGAACGCGGACTCCACTCCAGGCGGGCTCGACGATGGCGTCCCGCATCGAGCGGCGGCCGCGGCCGAAACGCTGCGGTCGCCAGCGCTCCGGGTCGAGCGGCGCCGCCGGCGGGCTGTTGCGACGGAAGAGGGGCATGGCCGGATTCTAGACCCCGTCGGCGCCGCGGGCCCGTGCCATCAGTCGGCGTAGCCGGCGGGATGGGCGCGGCGCCACTCCCAGGCCGAGCCGATCATCTCCTCCAGGGCGGCGTGGCGAGGCCGCCAGCCGAGTTCGCTCATGGCTCGTGCGGAGCTGGCCACGAGGATCGGCGGATCGCCGGCGCGGCGCGGGCCGATCTTCACGTCGATCTCGTGGCCGACGACGGACCGCGCCGCAGCCACGATCTCGCGGTTGCTGAAGCCTTTGCTGTTCCCGAGGTTGCAGATCAGCGGCTGGCAAGGTCCGGCCGCCGGGCCGGTTCTGGCGTCGGCGGGGTCCGTGGCCACGATGGCGGCCAGGTGCGCCGAGGCCAGATCCTCGACGTGGATGTAGTCGCGGACGCACGTTCCGTCGGGAGTGGGGTAGTCGCCGCCGAACAGCGTCACCTCCCGACCCGCCTCGGCCATCAGCAGGACGTTGGGGATGAGATGGGTTTCCGGGTCGTGCTGCTCGCCGTTGATCCTGCTGGCGCCGGCGACGTTGAAGTAGCGCAGGATGACGCTGCGGAGCCCGTATCCCTCGCCGTACCAGGCGATCGCCGCCTCTACGCAGCGCTTCGTCTCGCCGTAGGCGTTGATCGGCCGGACGGGATCCGACTCGACGATGGGCGTTCTGTCCGGCATGCCGTACGTGGCGGCGGTGGAACTGAAGACGATCCGCTTGACGCCCGCGGCCCGCATCCCGTCGAGCAGGGCGATTCCGCCCGAGACGTTGCCGCGGAAGTACTTGGCCGGATCGACCATCGATTCGCCGACCAGCGACTTGGCCCCGCAGTGCAGCACCGCGTCGATGCCCCGCCGCTCCAGCAGGGCGGTGACGAACGCGGCGTCGCCGTAGCTGCCGACCTCCAGGGTCGCGCCCGGCGGCACGGCGCCGCGGTGGCCGGTCGACAGGTCGTCGAGGACGGTTACTTCGTGGCCGGCATCGAGGAAGGCCTCGACCGAGACGGACCCGACATAGCCGGCACCGCCGGTCACGAGAATGCGCATTCAACTACTCCTGAAGCGATGAAACAGACCGCGCTTGCGGCGCGGCTCCTCGGCACCGGTGTCCGCTTCCCTGGAGGGCTCGGCGCCGGCTGATGACTCGTCCGTTTGCTCCCCGGTGGCGATCTCGGAGGTTGCCCCCGCCGGAGCGGAGATTCCGGTGGCGCCGGCCTCGGCGTCGCCTCCGAGGACGATGGACATGGCCTCGCGCAACGCCTGCGCCTCCGCCTCTTCCTCGGACGGCTCCTCGCCGCCGGGGTGTGTGAACGGCCCGATCGCGGGCGGCGGTTCCTCTTCGAGATCCGGAACGGCACCCGCGACTTCCGATACCGCCTCGGCCACAGCGGCGGCCTCCGCAGCCTCGGCGTCTGCGGATTCTACCGAACCGACGAGGGGCGATTCGACGTGGCCGGCGGCGGGTGGCGCGACCGACTCGACCGGCTCGCCGGACGCGGGCTCGGCCGCCTCGAGGTCCGGAGCGGCGGTCGACGGCTCGACCGCGTCGGCTTTGCCGGTCTCGACGTCCGGTTGGGTCGGCGGCATTCGAAGCTCCATCGAGGCCTGGGACCGGGCGACGGCTTCCGCCGCCTCGAACTCGTCGGCGCCGAACTCGGCTTCTTCCATGGCCGACTCCGCCTCGGCGCTGGCTTGCGCCTCGGCGCTGGCTTGCGCCTCGGCTCTGGCTTGCGCCTCGGCTCTGGCTTGCGCGTCGGCACGGGCCTCCGCCTCGGCCACCGCCTCCATCTGGGCACGTTGCGCCGCGACGAGATCGGCGGCTCTCGCCGCCTCGGCCGCCCGCTCCGCGGCTTCCAGCTCGGCCTCATCCGACATCAGCGCGACGCGCAGGGCGACGCTCTCGTCCGCGTCCGTGGCGTCGACCGCACGCAGGACGTCGGCCTGGCCGTTCGCCTCGCGCGTCTCGACCGGCGCGGCCGCCGTGACGCCGGCGGTGCTCGGGGCGGTCTCCTCCAGCGCATCGACGGCCTCGACGGCCGCCGCCATCTCGGCGGCGGAGAAGGCGTCCGACGGCGGCCCCTTGAGGTCGACCGCATCGAAGTGACGCCGCCCGATCGGCATCGCGTGGTGCGGCTCGTGGCGAGGTTGGACTGCCTCTCGGGATGCCGCCGCGGCCGCGGCTGCCGCTGCGGCGACTCGCCCGGCCTGGCGCCGTTCACGCAGCGGTTCCGACGGCAGCGGGCCGATCTGGTCGGGTCGGATTCGGCCGCGCGACTCCTTCGCCGGGCCCGGTCTCGCCGGCGCCCCGGCGCCGCCGCTCCCCGTTGTGCCGGTCCGCGCCGCCCCACCGGCACCGGCCGGCCGACCGCTCCCCGCCGCGTGGCCGCCGTCTATGCTCGCGCCGGGAGAGCCTGCCGCCCTCGATCTTCCAGCCCCCGCCTTCGAGCCGGACCGCCCTAACGGCCTGGACTCCTCGTCAGACCCGTGCTCCCGGCTGCGCCGGCGGCTCAGGGCCTCGAGCCGCTCCGCCGCCGCCATCGGCAGCTCGGGCGGCTCCTCCCCGCCGATAGCGGGTCTGTGGTCGATGGTCTCGATCACGCGGCGGGCGACGATGCTCTCCGGATCGATGGCCAGAGCTCGGTCGGCGAAGGTTCTGGCCAGGCGCTCGTCGCCGCGCTCCAGCGAGATGCGCGCCAGACCCGCGGCCGCGATGGCGTTGGTCGGGTCGAGGTCGATCAACTGCCAGTAGGTGCGCTCCGCCTGGTCGAGGGCGCCCCGTGCCAGCGCCCTGTCGGCCTGGAGCAGCAACTCGAACATTCAGCCCGCCCCGCGCATCGGCTTCATGAACCTCGATTCTCGCGCAATCGGCGATCCGATACCTCCTGCCGGGCCAGGTCCAGCAGGATCGCGCGGTCGTTCAGCTCGGGCTCGGCCACGACCCGCTCGGTCAGGTCGTCGAGCAGCCGGCCGAGCAGCGGGCCCTGCGGCAGTCCCAGCTCGGCCATCAGGTCGTCGCCGTCGATTGCCAGCTGGCCGCGGCCCAGGACCACGCTGGCCGCAAGCTGCGCCTCGACCCGCGACGCCAGTTCGGCGAGGTTGCCGGCGTCGGCCGGCAGTCCGCTGCCCACGTTGTCGGCCGCTCGCAGGGCGAGCAGATCGCCGACGGAACTCGGCCCGACCTTCCGGATGAAGCGGCGGACGGCCGCGTCACTCCAGTTCGGCTCGTACGCGAACATGTGATGGAGCACGAGATGCGCCACTCGCTCCTGGAGGACGCGGGTGGCGTGGAGGCCCGCCAGGAAGTCGCGGGCGATCCCGGACCCAACGGCCTCGTGACCGTGGAAGTGACCGCCCGCGAGCGTGTCGGGCTTGCCGGCGTCGTGGAGCAGCGCCGCCAGCCGCACCACGTCCCCGTCCGGCGCCGCGTCAACGGTGCGAATCGTGTGATCCCACAGGTCCTCGCCGTCGATCTTGTTCTGGCCCAGGCCGCGCTGGCGGTCCAGGATGGGGGCGACGACGGCCAGGAGGCCCGAGTCGGCCATCAGGCGCAGCCCGACGGACGGCCTTCGCGCGGCCAGCAGCTTCAGCAGCTCCGCGTAGATCCGTTCGCCGGATACGTTGCGCGCCAGCTCGGCATTGCGGCCGATCGCCGCGAACGTCTCGGGCTCGATCTCGAACTCGAGCGCGGCCGCCAGCCTGACTGCCCGGACCATGCGCAGAGCGTCCTCCCCGAACCGCTCGTTCGGGTCGCCGACCGCTCGCAGGAGGCGGCGGGCCAGGTCGTCCCGGCCGCCGTAGGGGTCGACGAAAGCGGGCTCCTCGCCGGGCCTTCCGCCCCATGCCATCGCGTTCACGGTGAAGTCGCGCCGGGCCAGGTCCTGCTCGATCGAGTCGCCGAACTCCACCGCGTCGGGATGGCGGAAGTCGGAATACGAGACGTCCCTGCGGAATGCCGTGATCTCGTACTGGGCGTCGCCCCGGCGCACTACGACGGTGCCGAATCGGTTCTCGTAGACCGAGTCCGGGAAGAGTGCCTGGACTCGCTCCGGCCGGGCGTCGGTCGTCAGATCCCAGTCGGCGGGCTCGCGTTCGATGAGCGCGTCGCGCAGGCAGCCGCCGACGACGTACGCGGCCTGGCCGCCGCGCCGAAGGGTTGCCAGCAGTTCCTCGACGGGTGCGGGAACCCGCGGCCGTGGTTCCGGCGGTGCCCCGATCGACGCCGCGCGGTGCGATCGATCAGGCCCCGGCCCGCCCTCAGTGGCCAAGGAAAATGTACGAGCGCCAGCTCTCGTTGCGGTCGTCGCGCAGGTACGGAGTGAAGACCGAGTACACGTCGCAGCGCGGTTCGACGGGTCTTCGCGCAAGCCGGAGCTTCGCCTCGTCGAGGAGCTTGCCGCCCTTGCGGTGGTTGCACCCCTTGCAGGCCGTGACCAGGTTGTCCCAGGCATGGGCGCCGCCCCGATGGCGCGGCACGACGTGGTCGAGCGTGAGGTCGTTGGCCTGGCGGCCGCAGTACTGGCAGGTGTAGCCGTCTCGCGCGAAGACCTCGCGGCGCGTCAGCTTGACGCGGGGCCGCGGCCGGCGGATCTGGTGCTGGAGCCTGATCACGGCGGGCGCGCGATAGTCCGCCCGCGGCGTCCGGATCAACTGGTGGTCGTACTCGAGCACTTCGGCTCTCTCGCCGAACACCAACCGGAAGGCGCGTGGCAGGTTGCACACGTTGAGTGGCTCATAGTTCTGATTTAGGACCAGGACCACGCCCTCCATGAGACGCATCCTACCAGAGCAGGGCCATGGGTCCCGGCCCGTGCCCGCCGGTTGCGGCTCGATGCGGCCCGGCATCGACAACGACGCGGCCCGGCCCGCGGGATGTGCGATCCTCTTGAAGCGGCCCGCGCGGTGCGCCGCGAGCCAAGGTGGTCGGCCCTACAGCGAACGTTCACTTCGTCTTAACCGCGCCGGGCCGTCAGCCTGGAACATCCCGCGTCGCGGTACGTCAGAGTAGGGTATGGCCGTTCCGCTTAAGATTGAGCGAGGGGCTCCGCCTCGATGGCATCGATGAGGATCTAGCGAGCATGCGTTTCAAGTCGTGGCTGCGGACACCCAGCGGGGCCGCGCTGCTGTCGTTCCTGTTCCCGGGTCTCGGCCAGGTTTCGGCCGGGAATCGGGCCCGCGGCGCGATCGTCGCCATTCCGGCGCTCGCCGTCATTGCCGCTTTCCTGACGATCCTGATCTTCGATAGGCACTCGGTACTGAACCTCGCGGTCAATCAGCAGTGGCTGACGAGCCTGCTGATCCTCGATCTGGTCGGGCTTCTGTACCACATGTGGGCGATCGTGGATGCGTACGTGCAGGCGCGTGGGATACGCCCCGCCCGGCGCAAGCCGGTCGCGAGCTCGACCCCGAAGTGGGCGGCCACCGCCGGCATCGCGGTCCTCCTGTCGGGGACCGTGCTCATCCACGCCGGTGCGGGGTCGGTCGTCATGACCTGGCAGAACGCCCTGTCGTGCGTTACCGCTCTCACTCCATGTTCGGTGTCGGCTATGGCCGCCGGCCAGACCTACGCCATATCCACGGACGATCCCGAGGACAACGCTTACAACCCGAACGTCACGCACAACCCGGGGGCTTCCGACTCCGGCATCGCCTCCGCCTCCGCTTCTGGCTCGGCGGCATCCGCGTCCGCGTCCGCGTCGTCCGCCCTCCCCGCCTTCTCGATCGACCCCAACGCGACGATCCCGTCGTACATCGGCCAGTTGACCGACAACGGCAGCATCGGCGCGGACGGGCAGCTGAACATCCTGCTGCTGGGCGTCGACGCGGGGGTCGGCGGCAGCCGGAACGTGGGCCTGCGGCCGGACACGATGATCCTCCTCCACATCGATCTCAAGACCGGCCGCTCCGCGATGATCGGCCTGCCGCGCAACATGTACTGCGTCCCGCTGCCGTCGGGCACGGCGCAGCACTACCCCAACATCAGCAACGCTCAGATCACCTACGGGTGTCCGCCCTACACGTGGTCGAGCATGCTCGAGGACATCTGGCAGGAAGCGGCCGTGATCCACCCGCAGAACTTCCCCTACTACCAGGACCGTTCGGCGACGAACGATTACCTGCGCGGCATCACGGCCCTCGAGCAGGCCATCGGGACCCTCACGAATCTCCACATCGACGGCGTGGTCCAGATCAACCTGATGGGCTTCGTGAACCTCATCAACGACCTGGGCGGCATCACGATCGACGTCCCGACCCGAGTCGTCGACCATCCCTGCGGCCCCAAGGGCACGCCCCAGAACAAGTACGGCTACTGCGCCACGGTCCACAACGGGTACGGCGTGCCCGAGGGAACCGGCGACATCAACCTGGACTTCGAGCCCGGCGTTCAGCACATGGACGGCGACCAGGCCCTCGCCTATGCCCGGACCCGCGAGTTCTCGAGCGACTACGACCGGATGAAGCGCCAGCAGCTCGTGATCCAGTCGCTGCGGAGCAGCCTCGATCCGTGCACCATCCTGCCCAAGATCCCCTCGCTGGTCGGCGATCTGGGGAACGCGTTCTGGACCAGCCTGCCGCTGGATCCCTCCGTGATCTCGCAGTGGGCCGCCCTGGCCGAGCACATCAGCGCGGGCAACATCAAGAGCATCACCCTGGACCCGTCGACCACCGGGGCCGCCAACGACGTGCTCACGGCCAAGTCCGTGGCCACGATCCAGAGTGTCGTGGCCCATAGCCTCGACGGCATTCCGGCCGCGAGCGGCACGAGCGGCGGCGGTGGCGGCGGCCTGAGCTGCTAGCTGGCTCCCGGCCTGCCAGTCATCACACGCACTAGAAAACGAAGCCCCCGACGCCGGGGGCTTCGCGATAGTTGCGAGGGTCCCGCCTCAAACCAGGTGGACCGGGTTTCCCTCTATGTTGACCTGCCAGGTCGTCTCGTCTGTCGCCACGCAGCCGGTTCTGGTGACGCAGGTTCCCATGTCGTACTCGATACCCCACCAGCCGTTCATCGGCGCCGTGTAGGTGGTGGGAATGTAGATGTCGATCGTGACCCAGCAGCCGTTGAAGTAGCTCGTGCCGCCGTTGTTGGTCTGGATCGAAGTGCCGGATCCGCCGACACAGTTGGAGCCGGATGTCGCGAGCCTCGTGGCAGTCCAGGTGAGGTTCACGGCCGACCAGCCTCCCGCGGTTGGCTGGAGGACCTTCATGTTGGCCGGGACGTTGTTGGTGTCGCCTGGGTCGAAGAGGTCGATTTCGATCGTCTTGCCGGCCCCGGCCTGCTGGCTGAGCTGGGCCAGATAGAACTGGGAGTCGTGGGTCGGTGCCAGCGGTGTGTACATCTGCATCGCGCCGATCCCCGATACCTGGGGCGCGGTGCCGGTGTCGGTGACGAAGATCGCGAAGTCGTTTGTGGCGTTGGTATTGTCCTGAGTCGCGTCGCCGGGATCGGTGGTCGTGCGCAGCCGGTAGGTCCGCCCGGTCGTGCCGCCGCTGAGCGTCCCGATCGTACCGGACGCTCCGTTCACGCTCGTGCCGACGCCGCCCATCATGTTCCACCAGCGGTCGTGGTAGTAGAGGGGGTTGGTCGGGGCGTTACCGACCGTGCTGTTGCGGCAGTCCTGGATGTCGCCCGTGTGAGTGCCGGTGGTTACGCTGCTGCCCTGGTCGGTGTCGGCCGCCCGTATGTTCGCGAAGAAGCTGCCCGAGTCTCCGAGCGGCGTTTGGGCCGCGAGATTGTAAGGCTGGTTATTGGTGTCGTAGAGCTTGTAGTACGAACTGACCGCATTGGTATTCGCGTGCGTACCGGTGGGCACGAACCAGCGGTCGCCGGTTCCATAGGCAGTGTTCGAGTTGGTGTCGAAGCCCGTGTCGCAGAAGCCCGGATCGTAGATGTAGACCTGGCCGTTGGTCGAGCCCGGAGGCATGTAGATGGAGTAGTCGTAATATCCGTCGCTATGCTCGGGGTTGGTGCCTGTCGGTGTGCCGTTGCTGTCGGGGGAGTTCTTCGTCGGGAGATATGCGTCGCCGTTCTGCACGGCCGCGCCCTGAGTCAGCATCGACGCCCAGAAGCCGCGGGCGGTCATCGTCTCGTTGTTCGGCCCTTTCAACGTGACCGATCCAGCCTCGGTTTGATAAGTACCGAACGAGCCGAAGTAGGCCTCAGGGCTGCCCATCGGCACCGGTTGGATGTATATGGACTTGCTGCTGCGGGTGATGGAGAAGGTATTGATGCCGAAGATGCGGCTAAAGAACGTGGGGACTTGAGCCGTGATGGAGACCGCCAGCTCATTCGGGTTGCCCGTGACCTGGGTCACCGAGACGGTGTTGGAAACGCTGGGGAAGCCGTCCATGCCAGCCTCGGCCGTGGCCGTGGTCACGGCGTTCGGCGACGTGTTGTCGAAATTGCCCGGCATGTAGACGACGCCCGCGAGAGAAGCGGCGTCCGCCGCGCGCTGAACCCGCAGCGACTCGCGCCAGGCGTATGTCGTGTCGATGGCAATGCCAACCAGACCGAGAAGCACGGTCAGCATCAGGGCGAAGATGATCAAAATCTGCCCGGCCTGCTTGAGCTCGCCCGCGATGGTGGCCTTCTCGGCGAGCGGCTCCACGCCCGCGGCTTCGCGAACTCGATTGATGCCTGCACGCAGCATTGCCCTGGGGTTGAGAAGCATCGCGCGGTCCCTCATGGCTCGAGCGCCATAACGGTCGAATCGACCATGGTTATCTGGCTTGCGCCGAACAGCCCGGTCAGGGCGGCCAGCGGCGTGAACAGCTGGTAGCGGTACTGGATGAGCACTCCGATGGAATCGACCGGCAGCGTCGTGCCCCTGACCGCCGCCGACCAGTTCACGGCGCCCTGGAGGAAGTCAAGGTTGACGCCGCAGGCCTTGGTTCCGCTGCCGGGGGTGGTGGGCGTCCACTTGTTGGTCGTGCCCGCGATCGGGTTGCCGTTTGCGTCCGACTTGTAGATCTCGACGAAGTCGATATTGGCCAGCGTGATGCCGCTCCCCGGCAATTCGATCGCACGCTGAACCGCGGCGATGATCTGTGGATCCACACTGCCGGCATCGGTATAGCCGGCGCAGCCGTAGCCGTCGCCGTCGGCCAGGACGGCGCCGACGCGGGCCCCTTCGCGGGTGGCTTCGATCAACGTCATGTTCGTGCCGAGTGCCACGCCCATCTCGGCGATCATCAGGGTCAAGGTCATCATGATGGGTAGGACGACCAGCGTGAACTCGACGAGCGACTGGCCGCGTTCACGGCGGCGTCCGAGCAGGCGCGTCATAGCACCGGCTCCAGCCGCATGATGTTGACCGAAGTGATCAAAGGCGGGCTCCCGGTCCCGCCCAGGATCAGCCGCGGGAAGGGAGTGATCCAGGAGTACTGGTAGGTAATCTTCACGCCGATCGTGTCGACCGTGGTGTGGGCGATGCCGTTCGTGGCCGGGCAGCCGACGGCCTGGTTCACGTTGCAGCGCGTGTTCTCCGGGTAGCCGTTCGGCGTCGGCCCGGAGAAGGGCACGTTGATGAACGACAGGTCCGGGAGCTGGCACTGGTGGGCCCCGCCGTCGTACGTGTAGAGGTTCTCGGCGCCGGGCACGCGCGTAGGCCCGAGGACGTGTTGACCCAGAAGATATCGACTGAGGTGATCTGCTTTGGGTTTGCGGGGATCGCGATGTCGCTGTCGATGCGCTGGAGAATGGCGCAGTCGGCTCCGGGGGTGTTGCCGTACGTGGCGGCGAGTTGCACCGCGTCATGACTGGCGTAGCCCACGGAGATGTACGACGTGAAGAGGAACGAGAACTCGGTGATCGCCACGACGATGGTCAGGAAGATCGGAATGATCATCGAGAATTCCACCAGCGCCTGACCGCGCGAGCGGCGGCGTCGAAGCGGACGTCGAATCGTCGTCATGCGGACTCCCCCGGCACTGGCTCCCTGATGCCAGGCTGAAGAGAGTAGAGACTGCTCCTTGCAGGCGCCATAACTGGTCGGGCGGTCGCGCGGGCCGGCCGAGCAGGGCGGGCGGTGTGACGGAGGACGTGGCGCGCCTCGGATTGGATGAGGGGCGACCTCTGCGATCACGCGGGCCGCTCCGCACACCCGCCGGAATCGAAGAGCGAGGCCCCCGTTTCCGGGGGCCTCGCTCGATTGTTGCGACGCGGGGCTGGGTCTAGGGGATCGGAACGAGGTGGACGGGGTTGCCGTTCACGTTGACCGACCAGGTCGTGAGGTCGCTCGCCGAACTGACCACGTACTGGACCTGCCACCAGCCGCCCATGTACAGGCCGCTTGAGCCATACGCGCTTCCCAGCGGGATGGTGATCTCGATCCAGGTGTTGTTGAAGCTGCTCTTGCCGCCACTGGCGACGGTGATCTTCGAGACGCCGTTGTTTGCACAGACGTCCGATAGACCTGACTTGCAGTTGCCCGGACTCGTCCTCCCCACGCTGCTGCCGGAGACAGCGGCGCTGAACGTGGTGTAGTTGAAGGCCACCGTGTGCGCCGTGCCGCCGTCAGGACTGAGGATCTGGATGTAGCCGTTGGACGAGTCGCCGATATCGAACAAGTCGATCGTCAGGGTCTTGCCGGCTCCCGTCTCCTGGTCGACCTGGGCAACGTAGAACTGCTGGGGAAGGTTGTTTCCCGCGAGGTTGTTGTATACGGCCATCTTGTCGTAGCCGAAGACGGTTGGGGCCGTGCCCGTGTCTTTGGCCTGGATGGCAAACATGTTCTGGGCTACTGAACTATCGCTTGTCTCCGAGATTACCGACCCCGTTGTTGGATCTACGTTGGTTGTCGTTACCTGCACTTCGTACGTCCCCGCGGGCAGCCCGGAATTTAGGGTCCACCAGAGGTCGTGGAAGTTGTCCCCGCCCGCGACGCCGGTGCTGCTGCAAGCAGTCCCGCCGGATCCGCCGTTGGCGGAATTGGAGTGCGCCTCATTCTGGAAAAGCGTGCCGGAGCTCACCCCCATGTAGGTCCAGCCGGTCGGGCCGGCGAGCGGAACCCCGTTCGTGTTGAAAAGGTTGTAGTACGTCGAGACCACGCCGGAGCCGTTTACCCAGTGGTCGCCGGCCCCGTAGTTGCCGGCAGTCGTGGAGCCCATGGCACAGAACCCCGGATCGAAGATCTGGATCGTGCCGTTGGTAGCGCCCGTTGGAATGGTGACTGTGTAGTAGTAGCCCTTGTATCCGTCCTCTCCTGGCCCCGGGGACGAGGCCGGGTACATGACATTACTGCTGACGTTGACATTCCATGGGCCGCCGCCGTTGCCCTTCGGTGCGTACGCGTCGCCATTCTGCTGGTCACTGCCCGGGGTCTCGATCGCCCCCCAAGCGCCCAGGCTGCCAAGAGGGGTTCCGCCGGAGGTGCCCAGCGTGGTCAAGCCGCTATTGGCATACCCGCTGCCGGCAGTGGCGCAGGGTGGTGCCGTCCCGCTCTCGAGAACGAAGCAGCCCACGCCCATGTAGGCGAGCGGGCTGCCCATCGGCACCGGCATGATGAACCCGGCCCGCGCGGTTCGCGAGACAGTCCAGGTGTTGATTCCGAAGAGCCTGACGAAGAATGTCGGGACCTGTGCAGTAATCGTCACGTCCATCTTGCGCGAGTCGCCGGCGGTCGGCGCGGCAACGACGCCTGTCGAGTAGCCGTTGATCTTGGCAATCGACAGTGCTTTCGCTTCACCGTTGGTCGGGTCTCCTGGCAGGTAAACCACGCCGGCCATAGCCGCGGCATCCGCGGCTCGCTGAACCTGCAGGCCGTTGCGCCAGGCGTATGTGACGTCGATCGCAATCCCCACCATGCCGATCAGTACGGTCAACATGAGGACGAAGATGACGATGACCTGGCCGGCCTCCTTGGCGCCGATCTCGATGCCATCTGGTGCTCTGCCAATGCGAACGCGGATGCTGGGTAGGCTCATGGCAACGGTGGCTCCAATGCCATTATCGTTTGGTCGCTCATTTGGATCTGGCCTGCGCCGAGAGACGCGACGAGGGCGCCCAGAGGCGTGATGAACTTGTACGTGTAGGTGATCGAGACGCCTATAGCGGGCGCTGGCGCTGTGCCGCAGCGGCTCGACGCCGGGTAGGTGCTGGGCGTACCCGGAGTGAAGTACATGTGCTGGGTCGAACTGCCCGGCAGAAGGGTTCCGGTTGGATTGCCGGAGCCGTCGACAGACTTGACCCAGACGTTCTTGTTCCCCGTCGGGGTCATGTTGTGGGCCGCGGTCCCATCGTCTCCGACCTCGAAGATCACGATCTGCGAAACCTGCTGCACGTTGACAGGCGATCCCGGAGAAGTGAGTGCGCCCTCAACCGCCGCGATGATCTGAGGATCGACGGTGGCCGAGTTGGTGGAATCCGAGCAGTGGTGCAGAGAGCTGCCGTCGCCAAGTTCGGCGCCGACCCTCGCCCCCTGGCGCGTCGCCGTCACGATCGACGTGTTGTGATTGATGGCGAAGCCCATTTCGATCATTCCCAGGAGCAGGAACATGATCACGGGCAGGATCATGGCGAATTCGACGAGCGATTGACCGCGCTGCGGCCGCCGCCCGAGGAGTCTCCTCATTGGATAGGCTCCATGCGGCTCACACTGCTCTGGACGAACGTCGGAGGCGACGATCCCAGGCCGACGAGGTTGGGCAGTGGCGTGACCCAAGAGTACTGATACGTGATGATGACGCCTATGAAGTCGACCCCGCCGCAAACGCTGCTGGCTACTGTGTTGCACCGTGCCGACGGCAGGTAGCCCGTACTGATCTGCTTGAACGGCACGGTTTGCGCCGTGTTGCTGGGATTCTGGTAGTAGGGCGCGCCCGGCACGTACTTGTCCTCGCCGGTGTTGGCGATGCCGTTGGCGTCGCTATTGAAGATCTCCACGGAAACGATCTGCGTCGGGTTCAGCGGCGTCGACACGTCCTTCTGAATCAGCTGCAGGACCTGGAAATCGGAGGACTGATCCGTCCCCAACTCCGATGCGAGCTGGACCGCATCCTGCGCCGCATCCGTGACGCCGATCTTCGTGGTCAGCAGAAACGAGAACTCGATCAGCGCGACGATGATGACCATGAAGGGCAGGAGCACCAGCGAGAACTCCACGAGCGCCTGACCGCGCGAGCGGCGGTGGCTTCTCAGCGGATGTCCGATCAATCGCATCTGGGCTCCCCGGTAGTTGGGCGCGCCTGGTCCAAGCCGTAGGAGAGTACGGTCTTCTCCTTGCAGCCGCCATAACGCGGAGGCGGTTCTCGCGGGCCGGAACCGCCGATTTGGTGCGTTTCGGGGCCTTCGGTACGAATGCCTTCGCGGTGGCGCCCGAACGTCCTGCCGGCTGGCCACCCGTTCGCGTGATTGCGCGACGACTCAGCGCTTCCGGCGTTCGGGTCGCGGGCGGGCTTCCCACGCGGCCAGCCGGTAGCCCCCGCCCGATTCCGTGACCAGGTGGTGAGGCTCGTCGGGATCCAGCTCCAGCTTCTGGCGGAGCCGCCGCACGGTCACCCACACGTAGGCGGGGTCCGCGGCATCCGAATCGGCCCACACCTTGCGCAGTAGCTGGTCCGTCGAGACGGCCTTGGGCATGCTGGCGGCGAGGGTCGCCAGGAAGCGCGACTCCGTCGGCGATAGCGAGACGGGGCAGCCGCGGACGATGGCCTCGCGCTTGCGAGGTACGAGCGTCAGGTCGCCCAGGGCCAGCTCCTCCACCGGGATCTGGTCCTGCAGGCGGCGAAGCACGCGGCGGATCCGCGCCACCAGCTCGGCGTAGTCGTACGGCTTGGTGACGTAGTCCTCGGCGAAATGGGCGATCAGCTCGGCCTTGCTGTCCGCTTCCGCGACCGCGGACAGGACCAGGATCGGGATGTCGGCGCGGCTCTTGATACGCCCGGCAAGCGTCTGGCCGTCCATCTCGGGCATCATCAGATCGAGGATGACCAGGTCCGGCCAGGCCGCGTCGAGACTCTCCAGGGCCTGGGCGCCGCTCGCGACCCCGGTCACCTCGAAGCCGTCGCCGCGCAGGCGTTCGGCCAGGGCGCCGAGGTGGGCCGGGTCGTCGTCGACGAGGAGCAGTCGCGCTTCGCTCACTGGGCCAATCTTACGGCGCGGCCGGTTGCCCGAGCGGCCCGACCGTCTCTGGCGACGCGTCCCCGACCCAGGCCCCGTCCCGGAGCTCGAGGACGCGGTCGGCGAGGTCGAGCATCATCGGGTCGTGGGTCGCGACGATGGCCGTGACGCCCTCCGCCCTGACCACGTTGCGCAGCAGGATCATGACCGTGCGGCCCGTCTCGAGGTCCAGCTGGCCGGTCGGTTCGTCGGCCAGAAGGAGCTTCGGGTGACTCGCCAGGGCCCTGCGCGACGGCCACGCGCTGCTGCTCCCCGCCCGAGAGCTCGGCCGGCCGGTGGTGCGCCCGCCCCGCCAGGCCCACCAGCGCGAGCAGATCGCCGACACGGCGGTCGCGCTCGCGCTGCTCGGTCCGGAGCAGCCGCAGCGGTATCTCCACGTTCTCGGCGGCGCTGAGAATCGGGATCAGGCCGAAGGTCTGGAAGATGTACGAGACGGTGGTCCGGCGGAGGGCGACCAGCTCCGCCTCGTCGAGATCGGAGATGCGGCGACCGTCGATCGCGACGCTGCCGGAGGTCGGCCGGTCCAGGCCGCCGAGAATGTTGAGCAGCGTCGTCTTGCCACTCCCCGAGCGGCCTCGCACGGCCAGGATTTCGCCGCGATTCACTGTCAGGTCCACGCCGCGCAGGGCGTGGACCGCGCCGTCGCCGGACGGGAAGTCGCGGCGCAGGGCGACCGCCTGGACGATGGGCGAGCCGTCCACGGGCGAAGCGCCGATTGCGGCCGGAGTACGGAGGTCGGCGGACGACCGGGCGCGGGACGTCATTGCTTCTCCTCGCGGTCGGGCGTGGGGCCGGCGTCCGGACCGGCGGCAGGGGCGGAGCCGGGGGTGGCCGTGGAGCCGGCGCGGCCGCTCGCGGTCCGCCGCTTCTGGGCCGCCGGGTCGGGCCACACGCCGATGTGGTCCGGCTCCAGGAGCAGCCGCACCCGGTGCGCCAGGTGGAGCGCGTCCATGTGCTGGCGCGGCAGCTGCAGCCGCCCGGCCCGGTCCAGGACGACGAACTCCTCGGCGATGGTCCGATGCCCGCCCTCGACCTGCGCCTCGGTGCGGCGGACCGTCTCGGTGCTCGTCCGGCCGTCGCGGATGGCGACGGTTCGCGGCACCTGGTCGGCGACGAGGGCGTCGTGCGTGACCACCACGATCGTCGTCCCCAGCTCCCTGTTCACGCGCCGCAGCAGCGCGAAGACGTCCGCCGAGGTTACGCTGTCCAGCTCGCCGGTCGGTTCGTCCGCCAGCAGCACGGCGGGTTCGTTGGCCAGCGCGACCGCGATCGCGACCCGCTGCTGCTCGCCGCCGCTGAGCCTCTCGGGCTTGCTGCCGGCCCGTTCGGACAGACCGACGAGGTCGAGCAGCTCCTTCGCCCGGGCCCGCCGGTTCGGCCGCCCGTCGAGAGTCATCGGCAGCTCGACGTTCTCGAGCGCGGTGAGATACGGCAGCAGGTTTCGCGACGTCTGCTGCCACACGAAGCCGACGACGCGGCGCCGGTAGTCGGTGCGTTCCCGTGCGTCCATCTGGCCGAGGTCGTGGCCCGCCACGAGCGCCCGTCCGGCCGACTGCACGTCCAGGCCGCCGAGGATGTTGAGGAGCGTCGACTTGCCGCTGCCCGAAGCTCCGACGACGGCCAGCATCTCCCCGGCTTCGACGATGAGATCCAGGCCCTGCAGGGCCACGGCCTCGATGTCGGCCACCTTGAAGATGCGGATCAGACCGTCGCAGACGATCTGGGCTCCGTCGCCGAAGGCGGGTCGAACGGAAGGTTGGGCGGTCACTCGATGCCTTTCCGCAGTGCGGCTGTGGGGCTGATTATCGACTCGGCGACGGTTTCGGCGACGACCGCCAGAGCGACGATCGCGCCGATCGCCACGAAGATCGCCCCGACCCAGACGGCCTCGATCGGCAGGCCGACGTCGATGTCGCCGCCGACCAGCCCGCCGAGTCCTAGCCCGGGTTGCAGGAACGCGAACAGGCCGGCTCCCAGGACGACGCCGGCGGCGATCACCAGCAACGACGCGGGTCCGTGCTCGATCGCGCTCAGCGCCAGGTTCTCTCCCCGACTCAGCCCGAGGATGCGCAGATGGGCCGACTCGCGCGACTGCTCCGCGCCCGGCGAGCAGCAGCGCCAGGAAGATCGCCAGCGCTCCGTAGACTGCCGCGACGAGCGAAGCCGCGGCCAGGCCGAAGACCACCGCCACGTAGTCCGGGGCGTCGCGCAGGCCGTCGCTGACGTCGAAGCGGCTGGCGACGTCGCCCTGGGCGGGCAGGCGATCCTGCAGCGCTTTGGCGATGGTCGGGCCGGCGGCGGGGTCGGCCCTGACGAAGACTTCCGTCGCGGGCATGGCGTCCTCCGGCGTCGCCGCTGCCAGGTTCTGCCTGGCGACGACGATCCAGGCCGTCCCGGCATCGAGTGTCGGGAAGGTGGCCCGGATCGCGGCCACCGTGAACGACGGCCGGGAGTCGGGAAGGGCGACCTGGAACGAGTCTCCCAGGTGGAGGTCCATGTCGCTCGCGAAGGTCGTCGAGACGATGGCCGGGATGGAGGTTGGGAGCGCCGGAGCGGACGGGCACGGGGTTGCCAGGGCCGCCTGGGCTGTGGGGTCGGGCGAGGCGGTGACCTGGTTCGCGGTCCCGCCCGGCTGAGCGCTCGACGAGGCCGCGGCCCGAGCCCGGGCGGCGGGGTTCAGGGTCAAGCCGGGAGTGACGGCCGCCGTGGGAGTGGGCTCCTCCGAGTCGATCATCGACTCGGGCACGACCCCGTCGAGAGGGCCGCCGGCGGTCACGTCGCGGTACGCGGCCAGGTCCAGGGCCATGACGGAGAGGGACTCGTTTGTGGCCGGAACGTGGGCGCCGAACACGGCGGCGCCCGAGATGGCCTCGACGCCCGCCAGCTTCGCGAAGTCGAGGTCGGGCGGGACCGAGCCCTCCTGCAGCGTGACCCGGAACGAGGCGCCGACCGATTGCCAGCCGGCCGCCTCGCTGGCCCGGCCCAGGTACGCCAGCGAGACTGCCGCGAACGACCACACCGCGGCCATCGTCAGCAGCGCCGTGAGCAGCAGGCGGTCGTTGCTCCGCCCGGTCGCGCGCCGCAGGGCGAGCATCGCCACGAGCCCGCGGCGGCGCTCGGCGAGGCGCGCCAGCAGGTCGAGCGGAATCGGCAGCAGCCTGGCCACGACTAGCGCCGCCGCGCCTCCGATGAGCGCCGGGACGGCGGCCACCAGCGGATCCGGCGAGGTCAGCACGACGTCGGCACCCGCTCCGGCCACGCCCCGCTGGCGGAGCACGAATGCCCCGACTATCGCCGCGGCGACCACCGTCGCCTCCAGCGCCAGGCGCCGCGGGCCGGCTCCCGCGCGTGATCGCCGCCAGGCCGCGGCCGCCCTCGATCTTGCGCCCGTCTCCGCCGCCGCCCGGCCCTCCGGTCGAGCCACTTCGCCCGCCGGCCGCCGGGTCGCCGCTCGCGGCCCAGGTCGTAGCCAGGATCAACCCGGAGGCGAAGACCAGGATCCCGCCGGCCAGGGCCAGCGTCGGCGTCAGCGGACGCGACGGTATCAGGACGATCGCCAGCGCCGCCCCGAGGACGACCGGCACGGCCACCTCCAGGGCGACCTCGACGAGCGTCCCGACCATCGCGTGGAGCCTCGAGGCGCCGCGGCTCTGCCAGAGCGACAGCGAACGCGCCCGGCGACGCCCGGCCAGCAGGCAGACCAGGCTCAACGCCAGGAGCGCCACGGCGCCGCCGCCGACCTCGGCCAGGCTGAGCATCTGCGAGACGGCCCGCCACTCGGACGAATAGGTCTGGACCAGCATGCGCAGCCCGCTCTGGAGCGCCGGCGCGCTCAGCTGCGACGGCGGCCTGAGGGCCGGCCGAGCTCGTTCCCGAGGCCAGGAAGACGCTCTCCATCCGCCGCAGGTCCGTCAGCAGCGAGTCGATGCTCTGGGCCCGCAGCTTCGTCGCGTCGATCTCGAAGCGCCACGTGTACCGGAACGGCAGCCCGCTGTCCTGAGTGGCGCGGTACAGGCTCGGGTATGCCTCCGGCGCGATCAGGACCGTCATGTCGTCGATCTGGTTCAGCGACGAGAGCGATCGGATCTGGGGCCGCTCCAGCGACGTATCGGCGAACCAGTAGTCGGCCGTCGCGTCGGGAACGTCGTAGATGCCGACGATAGAGATGGCTATGTACGCCACCGATCGGCCCGCCAGCTTGTCCGTCGAGTCGGTACGGAGCTCGAGCGTATCCCCCACGTGGACCCCAAGGTCCTCGGCCGAGGCGGAGGAGACCGCGACCTCGAAGGTGGTCAGCGAGTCGGGCGGCGGCAGCGGCCTGTTCAGCGCCGTCGTGCCGTCCTGGAGCGTCCCCGGCGGGACCGCCAGCTGGCTCGTCTGCCCCGTCGGCAGCCGGCCCGCGACCAGCCGTATGTGATCGGTGGCGCCCTGCAGGTATCGCAGCCGCACGGTCCGGCCCTCGAGCCCCATCGGGAGGAACCGCGGGGTGTCGATGGCGGAGTAGCGCGCCTGCAGGAGCGCGGCAACCGAGCCGGGCAGCTGCTCGTAGAACTGGTCGCCGGCCGCGTCCACCGCGGCCAGCGGATCCGGCGAGCCGATGGCGATCCGGCCCGTCTGCGAGACGCTCAGGTTCCGAGTGTCGGAGGTCGCCGCGTCGATCGTCGAGTGGAGCGCGACGTCCGCCTGCGCGTCGATGACGCGGGGCGCTCCGGCGAACAGGAACGACGTCACCAGGGCGAGGCCCATGAGCCCGCCCGTCGCGGCCCGACTGTCGGCCAGGCGACGCAGCTGGACCGCGATCCAGCTCACGGTTCCACCTCGCGCCCGCGCAGCGCCGGGGCGATCGCCTCACCGGCGGCCGCGCGGACCAGGACCACGGCGCCGAGGGCCAGGATGACCGCCGCGGGAAGGGCCACCGGAAGAATCGCGTCCCAGGGGACGACGATCGCCGGCGGAGGCACCGCCGCCGCTCCGGTAGAGGTCACCGAGGTGAAGGGAATCGCCAGCCAGGCCAGCAGCAGCCCCAGGGCGGTGCCGGCGATCAGGCCGTAGGCGAGCAGCAGGACCTCCTCGACCGCGAGCATGCCCACAAGCCCGCGCGTCGAAGCGCCCAGGGCCCGCAGCAGAGCCAGCTCGCCGATGCGTTCGCGGGCCATGAAGGTGACCGTCACCAGGAAGCCGATCATCGCCAGGGCGATCGCGGCGATCGAGCCGAGGCCGAGGGCGCCGATCACGCCCAGGGCGATCGGGTCGACCAGCATCGTGCTCTGCAGCTGGGCGCGGCTCACCAGCGAGGCCACCGAGTAGAGCCCTCCGGAGAGGGTCGTGGCGACCTCCGCGTCTCTTCCCGGCTCCACGGACAGCCACCACTCGTGGGGCGTGTCGACGAGCCCCCAGGTCGAGTAGTCGACGAGCTCCAGGGCCGCCCGATCGACGACGAGGAAGGGCACCGTGGGGTCGAGTGTCGGGAAGTCGGCGGCCGTGCCGACGATCCGCACCGGCGACTCGAAGCCGTCGCGGGACGCGAGCACCGTGTCGCCCTCGCGGGCGCCCGTGGCGTCGAGGAGCTGCGAGTCGGCGATCGCGGGAATTGCCGTCGGTCCGGTCGGGAGCGCCCAGTAACGGAACGTGGTCGGGCCGTTGGTCCGCGTCTGGGACACCGTCGGGGTCTGGTCGGACGCGTCGCCGATCGACACCAGGCCCGGGCTGCCCGCGGGCGGCTGGTAGGGCGTGACGGCCTGATCCGCGACCCTGCTCCAGCCCCAGCCGGCCGCACCCAGGTTCAGGTCGATCGGTTGCCAGTCGCTCCCGCTCGACGACCCGCTCGCCGCCAGGCCCCTCAACTCGACGGTGCCATTGAGCTGCGACGGCGACGGCGCGCCGACCTCGATCTCGATCGCCTCCAGCGACAGCGGGTAGGCCGGCCGGTAGGTCGCGCCGCCGACCGTGGCTGCCAGGTCGATCGTGGCCACCCCGGACGCGGTCGAAAGCTGTACCGAGCCACCGTCGAAGCGGTGGAGGCCGTTCGAGTCGGAGAGCACGGCCGAGACGTAGACCGACGGCGGGGAAGCGTTCTGATCGGTCGGCCGACCGGCCGTGCCCGAGTCGACGAGGCCGGTCGCGAGGGTGACGGCGAGCCTCTCCGGACGGCCGGGCAGCGGCAGCATCGGCGCCGCCGGCGCGGCTTCGAGCGACGCCATCGCCGCCTGCGGCGAACCGTCGAACGTGCCCGGCGGGAACGAGGCCAATCCGGCCGTCGCTCCCGCATCGACCGCCAGGAACTGGCCGCCGCGCACGTCCCGGCCGACGTCGAACCCCTCGCGAACGACCGACGCCGCCGACTCGACGCCGGGGATCCCGCCGTACGTCGGGCCGAGCGCCCACTCGGGCAGGACCGGGTGATCTAGCACGGTGACCCGCTCGTCCGCGGCCGCCTGGTATGCCGCCTGGTCCGTCTGAGAGCGAGTCCAGGTGGCCGCGAAAGTGGCCGCGAAGGTTCCCAGCGCGGCGGCGAGCATCAGCAGCAGCGCCAGCCGCGTGTAGCGAAGCGGCCGCCGGCCGACCTGGCGAGCCAGGTGCGGCGCCAGCAGGCCCAGGCCGCGACCCAGCAGCCGCTCGCCGACCTCGCCGAGGCGCGGCACGACGCGCGTGGCGATGAGCGCTCCGGCCAGCAATCCGAGCGAAGGAGCGGCAACGAGGAGCGGATCGATTCCGAGGTCGCCGCGGACGGTTTTGGTCAACGGCGCCCCGTAGAGCTGGAGCTGCCAGATGGCGACCGCCGCCACGACCAGCAGAACCAGGTCCAGGCCGAGGCGCTGCGCCAGCGTCCGACCGAGCTGGCGGCCCAGCGCCGCGCGCACGCCGGACAGCGGTCCCGTTCCCAGGCCGGGCAGCGCCGGCAGAGTCAGGACCGCGACGCAGCCGATGCCGGCGCCGACCGCGGCCGCCACGGCCGTCCCGTCGATGCTCACGGACGTGAGCACGCCCGCCGAGGCGAGCGGCCCGACGGCGCCGACCAGGCGGACGACGGCCAGCGCCACGAACGGGGCCACTACCACGGCGGGCACGGCCAGCAGCAGCGACTCGCCGAACGCCAGCAGCGCCACGTGACCGGACGACGCGCCGCGCGACCGGAGCAGAGCCGACTCGGAGCGGCGCCGCTCCACGAGCATGCCGGCCACCAGAAGCATCGCGTACACGGCCAGGACGGCGAACTGGGCGAAGAGCAGCAGGATGCTGCCCTGGGCTACGAGCAGCGACCTCGAAGCCGCCTTGAGCGCGTCCGCCAAACCGGTGTCGACCCAGACGTAGGTGGCCGGATAGGCCGCCTGGGTCCGGTCCCCGATCGTGGCGATGGCGGCGCGCAGGGCGTCCGCCCGGCCCGGTTGCAGCGAATCGATGGCGGGCAGCCAGCGCCACTCCACGTCCACGCTGCCGCCGCCGACGACGGTCGCCAGGTCCTGCGCGGCCACCACGAACGGGCCGCGGGTGGTGGACGTGCCCGTGGTCTGCGTGCCCGTCAGTTCGAGCGCGGAACCGAGCCAGTAGCGATCCGCCGGGTCCGGCCGCCACAGACCGACGATCGCCAGTTCGACATTCCTGGTGGGGTCGAGCACGCTGGTCAGGCTCACCCGGTCGCCGAGCGAGAGGCCCAGGGCCGTCGCCGCCCCGACGGACAGGGTCGCCTCCACCGTCGCGGCCCCCGGCTCGGGCCAGCGTCCCGCCGCCAGTGACGCGTGGCTCTCGAGGTCCGCGTAGCTGCCGACCAGGATCAAGTGAGCGGCGTCAGAGGCCCCGACGCCCGCCAGAGAGAGGCCGTCGGTCGTGGCGATCAGCGAGGTGTGGCCGGTGTCCGAGCCCAGCGTCGCGGCGATGACCGGCGCGACCGCCCCGTTCGCGTCCTCAACCGAACCGGCGGGCACGCTGGCGTGGACGCGGACCGCGCTCGAGGCCGGCGGGGACAGTTCGAGCATCCGCTGGAAGCCGCCCACCGCGACGCTCTCGGAGTACGTGGCCGCGGCCGTGATCAGGCTCGTGGAGCAGGCTATCAGCAGCCATGCCGCCAGGACGAGGGGCAGGTCGGAAAGGCTGCGACGAACGATCGCGCGCAGGAGCGCGGCCTGGCGCAGACGGCTAGGCATCGGCCATCCGGCGCGCTCGGATCATGGCCGCGTCGAGCATGGCCGGCGTGAGCCGGCCGGTGAAGGTGTTCTGCTGGCTGGGGTGGTACGAGCCCAGGAGCGTGAACGACCCCACCCGCGCCTCATTCAGATGCCCGAAGACCGGTTTGGGGCTCGCCTGGTGGCCGAGATCGCGGAAGGCGCGGATCGCGCCGTCCCACGCGAACGAGCCCAGTGCGACCACGACCCTGGCGTCGGGCAGCCGGCGCAGCTCGCGGACCAGATACGGCAGGCAGTTCTCGCGCTCCCCGGGCGCAGGCTTGTTGTCGGGCGGGGCGCAGCGCACTACCGCGGTGAGGTAGAGGTCGAGCAGGATCAGCCCGTCGTCGACGGCCACCGAAGTCGGCCGGTTCGCGAACCCGGTTCTGTGCAGCGAGGCGAACAGGAAATCACCGGATCTATCGCCGGTGAAGAGGCGACCGGTACGATTGCCGCCGTGGGCGGCGGGGGCGAGCCCCACGACCACGACGCGGGCCTTCGGGTCGCCGAATCCGGGCAGTGCGTGGGCCCGGTACCGCTCGCCGGCGAAGCGGGCCGGCGGGTTCGCGGCCGCTTCCTCGCGCCACTCCACCAGCCGGGGGCAGCGGCGGCACGCGACGACCTCGGCGGCGAGTTCGGCGAATGGGTCGGGCGGCATGCCGGGACTGTACCGCGCCTGTGTTTCTCCATCGGTCGCGTGCGGACACGGGCAGGCGTTCGGCCGCCGCACCGCGCGACGCGCCGGGCCGCTCGATCGGGAGGGCCGGGCGGCGCGGGTATAATCCCGGAGCGTGGGGCGGGTCGCTGCCGGATTGGAGCGCGCCCCGCAGACCCACCGCAGCTAAGGATTGGACGGTACAAATGACCGCCGAGACCTCCACCTGGGCCACTAAGAAAGGGCTCGCCCAGATGCTCAAGGGCGGCGTCATCATGGACGTCGTCACGCCCGAGCACGCCAGGATCGCCGAGGATGCCGGGGCGTGTGCCGTCATGGCACTCGAGCGGGTCCCGTCCGACATCCGCGCCGCGGGCGGCGTCGCCCGAATGAGCGATCCGCTCATGATCGAGGGGATCATGGCGGCGGTCAGCATCCCGGTCATGGCCAAGGCCCGGATCGGGCACTTCGTCGAGGCGCAGGTCCTCGAGGCTCTCGGCGTCGACTACATCGACGAGTCGGAAGTGCTCACTCCCGCCGACGAGACCAACCACATCGACAAGCACGCCTTCAAGGTCCCGTTCGTGTGCGGCTGCCGGAACCTCGGCGAGGCGCTGCGCCGGATCAACGAGGGTGCGGCCATGATCCGGACCAAGGGCGAGGCCGGCACCGGCGACATCGTCGAGGCGGTCCGGCACATCCGCACGCTGATGTCCGAGATCCGCCGCCTGCAGTCGATGCGCGAGGACGAGCTCTTCGTGGCCGCCAAGGAGATGGACGCTCCCTACGACCTGGTCAAGCAGGTCGCGGCGGAGGGCAAGCTGCCGGTCGTCAACTTCGTGGCCGGCGGGATCGCCATCCCGGCCGACGCGGCCCTGGCGATGCAGCTGGGCGCCGAGGGGGTCTTCGTCGGTTCGGGCATCTTCAAGAGCGAGAACCCGGCAAAGACGGCCGAGGCGATCGTCCAGGCCACCCTCCACTTCGACAACCCCAAGATCATCGCCGAGGTTTCGAAGGGCCTGGGCAGCCCGATGCGAGGCATCGCGGCGGCCACGGTCCCCGAGGCGGAGCGGCTGGCGGTCCGAGGCTGGTAGTCCTCGGGCCGATGGCTCGCCGGCGCGTCCCCTCGGCCCTCGGAGGGTCTGCGTTGACGAGTCAGGGACGCAGAGGTCGGCTTCTACGAGAAGCGAGTCGATGAAGATCGGCGTACTGGCGCTCCACGGCGCCGTCATCGAGCACATACAGACGCTGCGGTCGATCGGCGTCGAGCCGGTCGCGGTCCGCCTGCCCGAGGATCTCGAAGGGATCTCCGGGTTGATTCTCCCGGGCGGCGAGAGTACGACGATGCGCAAGCTCGTCGCCCGCTGGAATCTGCGCGAGCCGATCATGGCCCTGGCCCGATCCGGAGCCCCGATCCTGGGAACGTGCGCCGGCATGATCGTCGTCGCCATGGAGATCGCCGGCGGCGAGGAGCCCGTCTTCCCGCTGCTCGACGTGACGGTCGAGCGGAACGCCTTCGGCCGGCAGCTCGACTCGTTCGAGACCGAGTTGCTCATGCCGATACTGGGCGACCGGCCGGTGCGCGCGATCTTCATCAGAGCGCCCATAATCGAGCGCGTGGGACCCGGCGTCGAGGTTCTGGCGCGGCTGCCCGACCGGCGTGTCGTGGCGGTGAGGCAGCGCAATGTCATCGCCATCTCCTTCCATCCGGAGCTGGCGGGCGAAACTCGCATTCACCGCCTGGTGGCCACGATGGCAGCCGAATTCGCGGAGCCTCACGAGGGCATCGCCGCGGCCGGGACCGAGCCGTGGTCGCTCGGGGAGGCCAAGTGAGCGGCCGAGTCCGCCTCGCCCGTCTGACCGATCTCGCCGCCCTCGGGGAGCTGTCGAGGCTTTCCCAGCAGGAGAACGTCGACGCCCGTTCGCTCGGGCTGCCGGTCAGCGGACCCAGGATCGGAGTCTTCAGCCTGTTCCGGCTGCCGCTCGGCGCGTTCCGGCCGAACGACCTGCTCTTCGTTTACGAGGACGAGCGCCGCCTGTCCGGCCTCCTTCGGGTCGAACGCGACGCGTCGCGCGACGAGTGGACGATCGTCGAGCTCGACGCCATCGGCTCCGGCGACTCCGGCGATACTCGCTTCCGCCTGGTCCAGCACCTGCTGCGCGACGGGGCCAAGCGCGGCGCCATTCGCTTCCACGTGGCCTGCTCGGACGGCCAGGGCAACCCCGAGCTCTTCATGCAGGCCGGCTTCGCGCGCTACGGCCAGGAGCGGCTGCTCTTCCGCGGTTCGGACCGGCCGCTGCCGCCGCCGTGGTCGGAGGAGCAGGCGAGGGCGGCCGGGATTCGGCCGTGCCAGCCGCTGGACGCTTTGCCGCTCGCCGGCCTCTACTCGGCCGTCACGCCGCAGCCCGTGGTCCGGCTCGAGTCGTATCGCCTGACCGACTGGGAGCGCCAGGGCTCCACCTCGCGCGTGCCGCGCTCCAGCCTGGCTCCCATCCTGCGCTTCGCCGAGATGGAGTCGTACGTCCAGATCGCCCCGGAGAACGGCGCCGGCCACCTTCAGGCGCTGCTGCAGCTGGGCGTGGCCCGCGAGGAGCAGCCGCACTATCTCAAGCTCCTGGCCCGGCCCGAAACCGACGTCACGGCGCTCGTCGGGTTCGGCCTCGGGCTGCTCGCGGCGCGTATCGGCCGGGGCGGCGGCTGCCCCGACAACGGCGTCCTGGCTCCCGTTCGAACGTACGAGTCGCCGATCGACCGCCGCCTCGAAGAGGCCGGTTTCGCGGCCCTGGACACCGTGACTCTCTTCATGAAAGAGGCCGTCGTCCGCGTCGCCGAACCCGCCCTCGTCCCCGCGGTACGCTGATTGCAAATGGCAGGAGAAGACGTGACTGATCAGGGCGCGACTCATCGCCGGCGCGAGTCGATCGACGACCTCAGCGTGCTCCTCGGCGCGCTCCCGCCGGACGTCCTCGAGGCGGTCCACGCCCTGACCGACCCGACCCAGCTGATCGAGATCGTGATGGACCTGGGCCGGCGGCCCGAGGCGCGATTCCCGGACGCCGAGGTCACGCTGCTCGACCGCGAGATCGCCGAGTCCGACATCGAATACGTCGTCGATCACATCGGCACCTTCGGCGACGACAACCGGGCCGGCATCGAGCGCACGCTTCACCGCATCAGCGCCATCCGCAACCGGACGGGCAAGATCGTCGGCCTGACGTGCCGCATCGGCCGAGCCGTCTACGGCACGATCGAGATCATCAGCGACTTCGTGGAGTCCGGGAAGTCGATCCTGATCATGGGCCGGCCGGGCATCGGCAAGACCACGATGCTGCGCGAGGCCGCTCGAGTCCTGGCCGACGACCACGGCAAACGGGTCGTGGTGGTGGACACCTCGAACGAGATCGCCGGCGACGGCGACATTCCCCACCCGGCCATCGGCCGGGCGCGCCGGATGCAGGTTCGAACGCCCTCGCTCCAGCACGAGGTCATGATCGAGGCCGTCGAGAACCACATGCCCGAGGTCATCGTCATCGACGAGATCGGGACGGAGCTGGAAGCGCAGGCCGCCCGAACGATCGCCGAGCGGGGCGTCCAGCTCATCGGCACCGCCCACGGCAACAACCTCGACAACCTGATGCTCAACCCCACGCTCACGGACCTGATCGGCGGCATCCAGACCGTGACTCTGGGCGACGAGGAGGCGCGGCGCCGCCGCTCGCAAAAGAGCGTTCTCGAGCGCAAGGCTCCGCCTACGTTCGACGTCATCGTCGAAATCCTCGACCGCGAGAAGGTCACGGTCCACGGCGACGTGGCCGAGACGGTCGACGCGCTGCTCCGCGGCGACCCGATCTCGGCCGAGCTGCGCTGGCGCGACGAGGGCGGCGTCCACCGCTCCCAGTCGCGGCCGCGACCGTCGCCGCGCGAGGCGCTCAACGGCAGCGACCGCTTCGGCAGCGACCGCTTTGCCGGGCTGGTCGGCGCGGGCCCGGGCTGGCGGACCGAGCCCGGCTGGCGCGGCTCGGGCTCGTACCGCGCCCCTTCCGACTGGCGCGACGCGGACCGCGGCGGCGTGAGGCCGGGTTATCGGCCCGGCGCCGGCGGCGGCTGGCGGACGCCGGCTCGGGGCGGGCGTGAGATCCACGAGGGTGCCCGCCGCGGCCGCGGCGACGTGGGCAGTGGCGGCTCCGGAGGGAGTGGCGCCGGCGGCGGGCCGTCGAGCGGCGGCGCCGGAGCGCCTGGCCAAGGCTGGCCGGACGGCGGCCCCGGCGAATCCGCGCGGCTGCTCCCCGGCGAGCGGACGATTCCGGGGGAGCGGTTCGCGATGCCGCCGGCGGCCCCGGGTCGGGCCGCGGCCCCCGGCCGAGTCGCGGGTCCCGGTTGGGGTCCGGGCACGGCGCGCGCGCCGGAGCTCGGCCGGGATTCCGGCGGGGCGGGCGGGCCGTTCCGCGTCGACGAGCTGGCCGACCGCGGGCCCATCGAGCGCGGTGCGGCGCCGGTTCCAGAGCCGCGCGCTCGAGAACTGCGGGAGCTGGAGCGGCAGCGGTCCTGGACGCGTCAGGCTACGCGGGCTCTCAACGACTACCGCGCCGACGAGGTGGACGACGAGGACGAGGCAGTGCCGCTCCCGCGGGTCGGGCCGAATGGTGCGTCGCGTCTGTCGGCGATGGGCGGCCGGGCGGCCGGCGGCTCGGCGGCAGACGCTGCCACCCGGACCGGCGAAGTCGAGCGCGAGGACATCGACGACCAGCTCGAGGGGGACGAGGCGCTGTCGGAGGACGAGGCGTCTTCCGAAGATGACGAGGCGCTGGCCGACGTCGTCCGACTGCGCGCGGCAGCCGAGGGCGGGGACGGCGAAGACGGTCCCGTGCTCCGCGTCCGAGACGGGGCGACCATCCTGCCGACGCTACGAGTCCTGCCCCACGGCATAAGTCGCAAGCGCCTGGAGCAGGCCATCAAGGAACTGCAGCTGCCGGTGATCATCGCCCGCGACCCGGACGAGGCGGACGTGGTAATGACGCTCAAGAGCGAGTACCGCCAGAAGACGACCGCGCTCCGCGAGGCCGAGGATCGAGGCCTGCCGATCTACGTCCTGAAGAGCAACACGATCGTCCAGATGGAGGCCAGCCTGACCTCCATCTTCTCGCTGGAGGTCGATCCACGCGAGGCCGCCCTGCGCGAAGCGGAGGAGGCGATCGGCCTTGTGATCCGGCGCGTGGAGCCGGTCGAACTGTCGCCGCAGAACGCCTACATCCGGCGCCTGCAGCATCAGATGGCCGAGCGGGCGAACCTCATCTCGCGCTCGCGCGGCCGCGAGCCGTTCCGCCGGGTCCGCCTCTACCCGTAGCCGTCGATCGAGCGAGTCGCTCCCGGTCGCGGGCGATCAGCGCGGCGTGGCCGTGGCCGCCGGCGAAGTGGTCGCGGCCCCCGTGCCGTGGCTCGCGCTCGGGCCGGCAGATGCCGCCGCCGACGGCGTCGAGCCCATCAACCCGCTCAGGTCGACGTTCGGCACGTCGACTTTCCAGTGCGCGCCCGCGGCCCCCGCGACGAGCGCTGCCCCGGCAATCCACAGGGCGGCCTCGGCCGCAAAGGCCGTGGCGCTTCCAAGCTTGCTCACCGTCACCTCCTCGGCCGGAGTCTGGAGTCGGGCGCCGTTCGGGCGCCGTTCGGGCGCCGTTCGGGCGCCGTTCGGGCGCCATTTCGTGCGCAGTTCCCGACAGGATAGACGACCGCGGCCGACCTTCACAGCGGGACTCGCGCCGGCTTCGAGGCCGTGTCGCGGCGGCCGAATCCACGGCGAGGTGCGGTTCCCAGGCAGACCTCGGCGGCGCATTCCCGGGACGCAACCGTGCCGCGCACAGCTACTCACCCCAACGCGGCTCGGCTAGACTCGGCCGGTGCACCCAGATGACGATCGCCGACGCGGCGTCCGGTTCACCGACGATGGTCCTGCGGGATCCGGCGGGTCGGCCCGGTTGCGGTCTTCCGGCCGGTCCGGGGCCGTTCGGGATGGCCGCGCTTTGCGGCGCTCGACCCGGGTTCGGCCGCCACTCGGGGGCTCGGGGCGGACAACTGAGCACGCGATGTCCGCTACGAGTGAACCGGAAGGCGCTTCGCTGCGAATGAAACTATGAGGGACTCGGTGGCAGCGCCCCTGCCCTTGGTCGCTCCCGACGGGTTGTCGGATGGGCAGGCGGAGGCCGAACTGATGCGGCAAGTCGCAGCCGGCGAGATCGGCGGACTCGAAACCATATACGACCGCTATCACGCGATGGCATACGCGCTTGCCCTGCGAATCACGACCGAGACGGGGCTCGCCGAGGACGTCGTCCAGGACTCGTTCCTCGGACTGTGGCGCAATGCCGGCCGCTATGCGGAGGCCAAGGGCAGCGTCCGGGGCTGGTTGCTGGCCATCGTTCGCCATCGGGCCATCGACGCCATGCGCCGCCAGCGAACCGGCGTCGCACTGGCCGACGACGCCGAGGATGTGACCCCGGCCGCGTTGACGCTTCCCGACATCTGGCCCGAAGTCGCCGGTCGGCTCGACGCCGAGCAGGTCCGCCGGGCGCTGACGATCCTGCCTCCGGTACAGCGAGAGGCCATCGAGCTGGCCTATTTCGACGGCTTGACCCAACGGGAGATCGCGGATCGGACCCACGCCCCGCTGGGCACGGTCAAGAGCCGCATGCGGCTGGGTCTCGTATCGCTGCGAGAGGAACTCGCCGGTCCGGACGATGTCGGCGCGGTGGCCGCGCAGCCGTCCAACGGCAAGAAGGGCATGGCTTGAGATGGTCATGACCTGCGATCGCGTCCGCGAACTCGCACCGGGATTCGTTCTGGGAGCCCTCGATCCCGACGAAATGATCGCCGTCGAGGACCATCTCGAAGGCTGCCCGGAGCCGCATCCGGAGGTCGAAGAGCTGGGCGGCGTCCTGCCGTATCTGGCCGAATCTCTCGAGCCTGTCGAGCCGCCGGCCTGGTTGCGCGAGTCGGTCATCGCGGCCGCGAAGACGGACCTCGAGACGCGCCGCGCCGGCCGGTCCTCCGAGCGCCCCGTCGCCGAGCCTGTCGCGGTGGCGGCCGCGGCATCGGTCATGGCGCCCGCCACGCCCGTCGCCGAGGCGCCCGTCGTTGCCGCCGCCTCGGATCGGAAGCCGGCGCAGGTCATCTCCCTCGCCCGAGTGCGAGCTTCGCGTCGACGCCGCGTCTTCGGTTGGGCTGTCGGGGCCGCCGCCGCGGTGGCCGTCCTGGCCCTTTCCGGTTCCGCGCTCCTCTTCCAGGGCGACATCGCGAGCCTGGCCAGGGCGCAGAAGGCCCGCGACCAGCAGGCCAAGATCGAGTACGCACTCACACTGAAAGACACTCGGACCGCCGTCATGGCGGCAGCCGACGGGTCGAGCGCGACCGGCATCGCCGCCCTCCGGCCGACCGGCAACGTCATCATGACGCTGCACGGACTCACGGCCACCCATGGCGATCAGGTCTACGTGGTCTGGCTCAGCAGCGACAACGCCACTCCGGTCAAGGTCGGGTCGTTCACGGTGGACGACTCCGGCGAAGGCGGCGTGGAGGTGGACAACGTGCCCACCTCGGCCAGCCTGTGGCTCTTCGTCTGCAAGGAGCCAAACGGCAACGTAACGAAACCGACCGGGCCGATGGTGGTCAGCGGTACAGTCTCTCTCTAGCCAGTAGGATCGCCGGTCGGGCGGCCGATTCCTTCGTTGTCGCCTGCGCTCCTCGCTCACGCACCTCCAAGTGCGCTCGCTGCGGTGCTCGGCTCCGCCTCGGTCTCGGCTCGCCGGACCGGCGATCGGGGCCGTGGCGGTTGGGGCGGCCGATTCCTTCGTTGTCGCCTGCGCTCCTCGCTCACGCACCTCCAAGTGCGCTCGCTGCCGGTGCTCGGCTCCGCCTCGGTCTCGGCTCGCCGGACCGGCGATCGGGCCGGGCGGTTCGGGCGGCCGATTCCGCGGTCAGCCGAAGCTGGCACGTTGTGTTCTCCCGTCGGCCGCGTCTCGCCGCGACCCGCCGCCCGGTCGCGTCTCGCCTCGAACCGTCTACGTCCCGCCGCGCACGAGATTCAGGCCAGATTCCAGTCCCCGTAGCGCCGGGCGGAGAGTCGGACCGCCACGCCGCTACGGTTAGCCCGTCTGCGTCCTCCCGCGCCCGACGTTCTGGCCAGATTCCAGTCCCCTTAGCGCCGGGCTGAGAGCCGGACCGCCACCGGCCCCCGGCGTGGTCGAATACCCCGGCCTCGCGCTACCCCGGTCGGCATTTGGCCCAGTCTGGGCGCGCGACCCCAGCGGCGCCGCGCTGCCTGGACCTACTCCGCCGCCGGTTGCGTGACGACCCGACCGCCGCCCGCCTCGCGCGCCGCGTGCATTGCCTTGGCGGCGACCGCCAGCAGCTCCTCCGGAGTGCGACCGTCCATCGGGAAGCCGGCGATCCCGGCCGACACCGACATGGGCCTGCCGTCTACCGGAGGCAGCGCCGCGATGCTGCGCACCAGCCTCTCCGCAACGACCAGCCCGTCGGGGCCGGGCGCGACGACGATGAACTGCTCGTTGCCGAACCGGCCGACCGTGTCGACCAGCCGGACCGACTGGGCGAGGATCTGGGCCACCCGGCGCAGGGCGTCGTCGCCGGCGGCGTTGCCGCCCGCCTTCTGAATGTCGCCGAAGCGGTCGATCTCCAGCATCGCGATGCTGAGCGGCACTCCCTGCCGGCCCGCTCGGGCGACCTCCAGCTCGAGGACGCGGTCGACCGTGCGGCGGTTGGCGAGGCCGGTCAGCAGGTCGGTGTGGGCAAGCCGGTCGAACCACTCCGCGCGCTCCGAGCCTAGCGACAGTGCCAGGGCCCGTTCGATCGCCACGGCCGCCAGATCCGCGAGCGGCTCCGCCAGGGTCAGCGCCTCTTTCGCCGGCAGCGGTCCCGCGAAACCGAGACCCATCGAACCCAGCGCCACTTCGACGCCCTCCCGCCGTACGACCAGCGGCAGCAGCAGCGCCGTGGCACCGCCGCGCAGGATCGCGACGTGGGCCGCGTCATCGACGTGGAGCGGCTGCCGCGACCGAGTGACGTTGGCCAGGGGATCGTGGCTCTCCGACACCTTCTCGATCGAGCCGGCGGCCTCGACCGTCTCGGCGTCGATGCCGTACGTCACCGCGAGCTCGAGCTCGTCGCGGTCCTGGTCGAGGATGTAGGCGGCGCCGGAGCGCGCTCGGAAATGTTCGGCTGCCAGACCGAGCAGTTCGGCCAGACAATCGTCGAGGTCGTCGCCGCGGGCAACGGCCGCGGCCGCGGCCGTGAAGAGCTGGCCATCGGTTCGTTGGTGAAGCGGTCGATCGCCCGGCACTGATTCCTCCCCATGACCCCCGCAGCGTAGTCCGAGGCGATTGTACGGCCCCGTTCCCCCGACCGCGACCCTCAACCGAGTTTGGGCCAGGTCGGATTCGCGACTCGCCCGGGCCGACGGTCCGCCTATACTCGGCCCCGTGAAGCTCGTCATCGCCGTCGTTCACAACGAGGACGCCCGCGTCCTGATCGATGCCCTGCTCGCTCACGAGTACCGGGCGACCTGGCTGCACAGCTCCGGCGGGTTCCTCAAGCAGTCGAACGCGACCATTCTCCTGGGCGTGGACGACGCCAAGGTCGAAGAGGTCGTCAGCGTGGTCCGCGACAACTGCCACGCCAGGACGCAGACCGTGAGCCCCATCCCGCCGATCATGGAGCCGGGCGAGTTCTTCATGCCGTACCCGCTCGAGGTGGAGGTTGGGGGCGCCGTGATCTTCGTCGTCCCGGTCGAGCGTTTCGAGCGGATCTGAGCGCCCGGCGCTGATCGAGCGTGAAACCGTGAGCCCGTTCCGGCCGGACCTCGTCGAAGTCTGGGCGTTTCGGAATCGAACGAGCGGCCCGGTGGCCGCCCCCGGCGAGGCGACGGGGCCGTCCGCCCCCAGCCCGCTGTACCATTCGCGAGGCATTGCGGGCGCTGCGGCGCCCGGTTCTGCGAGCACGGTCCCCGTTGTCGGCCCGGGCTCGACGCCGCCCGCCGCAGCGGAGTGGCCGCCCCCGACCCGACGCCGCCCGCCAGCGGAGTGGCCGCCCCGACGCCGCGCCGCCCGCCAGCGGAGTGGCCGACCCGGGCATCGAAATCCTTCT
The DNA here is from genome assembly GCA_963838285.1 of uncultured Chloroflexia bacterium. Classification (GTDB taxonomy): domain Bacteria; phylum Chloroflexota; class Limnocylindria; order Limnocylindrales; family CSP1-4; genus Fen-1039. The sequence continues at coordinate 42,401 of CAWIQP010000003.1, read as the reverse complement.
GATGCGGCGTTCGCCCGGCCGCATCCTGCCCGGTTTGTGGCAGTGCGTCTCCGGCAGCCTCGAACCCGGGGAGACGGTCGCGGCCGGTGCTCTGCGCGAGCTGGGGGAGGAGACCGGCTTCGGAGCCGACCAGATCGCGGGCTTCTTCGACCTCGACCAGGTCAACCAGTTCCACGAGCCGTCGGCCGGGGGCGTCGTCAGCGCCGTGGTGTTCGCCGTTCGGGTTCCGGCGGGCGCGGAGCCGCTGCTGTCGCACGAGCACGACTCGATGCGCTGGGTCTCGCCCGACGAAGCGCTGCGGGTCGTCATCTGGCCCGCCTACCGCGAGTCGATCCGGCGCATCGTCGAGAACCTGCTGGAACCCGCCCGGGCGGTGTGGTTCGAGCTCACTCCCGACGGCCAGCGGGCGCGGCAGTAGATCTGGTCCGCTGCGCCGCCGCGCCCCGGCGCCGCCCCGCCACCACCACCGCGCCCCGCCGCCCCGCCGCCGCGCGCGCTCCTATCGCCGCCTCGCGGCGCCCTTTCTCCAGCTGATTGCCCCCAGCACTGTTGTGGAGGAAAGTGGGCCGGTGGAGCCGTGTTGTCCGGCTTTCATCGGCCGCGGTCGAGCGTAGAGCCGGCCGGACCACCGTCCGATTCGGGGCTTCGGACCGGCCGAACCTCCATAAGAGTGCCCGCGGCAATCGTTTGGGGCACATCGCGCCGCCGGCCACGAACGCCCCGCCGCGGCTACCGGACGCGGGGTGCCGGCCACCGGCCGCCGAACGTCGTCGCCACGGAACCCGTTGGGCCGTCGCGTCGTCTCCGGGGTGCGCGAGCCGCGAAATCGAGACAGACTGAGTCACGCCGATACCCATTCGAGGCGCCCGGCGCCTCTTTAGTGATGTGAGGGACATCACGGCAACGCTCGACGGCAACGAACAAGGCCAGGCCAACCCGGCCCGGGGACGCGCGGCGACGCCGGCCCCGGCATGGGCCGCCACGCTTCACGTCCACGGTCCGCTGCTGCTGGCCGCGGCTCGGGCGATCGCCCGGGACGAGGCCGAAGCCGAGGACCTGGTCCAGACCACCTTCGAGCGGGCGCTGCGCGCGGGCCCGGCGATCCGGGAGCCTCTGGCAATTCGGGCCTGGCTCCTGACCGTCCAGACCCGCGAGGCGCTGCGGGTCGTGCGGCGGCTGCGCCGGACGCTCCGCCTCGATCCGGCCGTTCACGAGCTGCCGATGGGCGGCCCGGAGACGTCCGAGTCGATCGAGCTCGACGAGGCGCTGGGCCGGCTGTCGCGCCCGATTCGGGCGGCCGTGGTCCTCCACCACATGGTCGGACTCTCCGTGCGCGAGACCGCGGATGCGCTCGGCGTCACGGAGAACACGGCGAAGGCACGGCTCAAGACCGGCCTTGCGCGACTCCGGGAGCTGCTCGATGAAGGCTGACACGACCGGCGGCACCTCCGCCAGGGACAGGGCAAACGACGATCTCGAAGAGCGACTCTCCAGCCGCTTCGCCGTGGAGTTGCATCGCGCCGAGCGGGACTACCCGAACCTGCGCTCGCGGCAGGCCGGCGCCGGCGCCGTTGCCGGGGCCGCGCCGCGGACTGGGTGGGGGGCACAGCAGGGGGCGGGGCGGCGGGCACAGCCGTGGCCGCGGCTCCTCTCGGCGGTCGTCGCGGTCGCCGTGCTTGCGGTTGCCGGGCTGATCGGCGCCGGGCTCGCCTTCAGGAACGGCACCGAACCGGCGGGTCCCGGCGGCCCATCGGTCGCGGCCACCGGCAACGGCGAGATCCCCAGCCAGATCGACGGCCAGCCCGTCTACCGCGTCACCGACCAGGCCTCGTTCCCGACCTCGGGCAGCTTCCTGCTGGCCGGGTACGGGTTCCGAGAGATCGCCGAGTGCCCGATGGTGCCGTCCGGGTCCGCGCCCGCGTCGCCGGAGGCGGACCTCATCCCTCAATGCGGCGGTCTTGGGATCGGGCCGGCGGCCGGGTCGGATGCGACCAGCGGCGGACTCAAGGTCGCGACGCTGGGCTCCTCGGCGCTGGGCGGCTGGATCGACAACGACACCGGGCACGGACCCGCGATCGTCGCCCGCGTCCACACCCACGATGCGGAGGCGGCGCAATGCGCGTCCGCCGACCAGGCGGATTGTCAGGCGTCGATCGTGGTGGAGGCCGTCGTCTGGCCCGCGGTGCCGGCGCAGCTCGGAAGTGAGCGTGTCTACCGCGCCGCCGACCAGGCCTCCTTCCCGACTTCGGGCAGCTTCCTTCTGGGCGGGCGCGTCACGAAGCCGGACCTCGTGCCGCCCTGTCCGATGCAGCTCAGCACGCCGGCGGCCGAGTCGCAGCTGATCCCGTATTGCTACTGGCTGTCGATCGACGGGCTCGCGATCTCGCCAGTCAGCAACTTCGACGAGCCCAAGAACGAGATAGTCGTGGCCCAGGTTCACATCGACGACCCGCTGGCCGCGCAATGCCCGACCAACGATCGGGCCGCCTGCGAGGCCGCGATCGTCGTCGAGGCCGTGGTGTGGAGGTCCGACCCGTACGGGACGGCCTCGCCCACTCCGGTCGGTGAGACCCCGGCAGCCAGCCTCAACGCGGCGTTCACCGCAGGGACTGGGCCCGTCGCCTCCGAGTCTGCCGGCGCGGTGCCGTCGTTGGTGCTGCCGCCGCCACCGGTCGAACCCTCGGTCTCGGTGGAGCCAACCTCGGCCGACGGCGTCCCGACGTCGATCGGCGGCGCGAAGGTCCACCGGGCCTCGGACCTGCCGACGCTGGGGTCGTTCCTGCTCGGCGGCGTCCTTGGGCGCGACACGAGCTGTCCCGCTCCGGCTCCAACCCTGGGTCCGCCGCCCGACTGCGGCTACTGGACGATCGACGGCATCGGGGTCGGCACGGCGGTGGCGCTGTCCGACTCGCAGATCGGCCAGCTGGTCGTTGCGGACGTGACAGTGTCGAAGACCGTGGTCACGTGCTTCGCGGCGCCGTGCCCGACAAGGGTCTCCTACATCGTCACCGGCATCGTCTGGACAGGGCAGCCCGCTGTGCCGACGCCGATCGAGGTCTCCGGGCCAAGCTTCGCCTCCGGGTCGTCGACCGGGTCGTCGACCGGGTCGTCGACCGGGTCGTCGAGTGGCGGGTCCTCAGGCTCGTCCTCCGGGTCGACCGCGCCCGCTACGGTTCCTCCGACCACACCCCAACCTCGAGCGACGTAGCGCCGGGTTGGCGGCGCAGGGGCCGGGCCCGACGCGCCGCCGCGGCGACTCGCGCGGCTGCGCCGGACGAACCACCCTGCCCGCCCGACGGACGCCCGCCTCGCCATCCCTGGACGAATGCTCGATCATGGGCGCACGCTCGCGTCGCGGATCGCGGCGCGAATCGAGCCCGGGAGGCGCCATGTACGTCACGGTCGTCTACGTCCACGTCAAGCCGGAGCACGTGGCCGATTTCATCGAGTCGATCCGGGACAACCACGAGAACTCCGTCCTGGAGCCCGGCAACCTGCGCTTCGACATCCTCCAGTCGGTCGACGATCCGACCCGCTTCATCGCCTACGAGGCATACCGGGACGAAGCCTCGGCGAAGGCCCACAAGGACACGCCCCACTACATTGCCTGGCGCGACAAGGTAGCCGATTGGATGGCCGAGCCGCGCCAGGGCGTCCGCTACGACGGGCTCTACCCGGCCGGCTGAAGCTCACCGCGTGAGAACCGATGTACGTAACGATCGTCCACATTCACGTCAAGCCGGACCACGTCGACGACTTCATCGAAGCCATCCGCGCCAACTGCGCCCAGTCGATACTCGAGCCCGGCAACATGCGTTTCGACAGCCTTCAGTCGGTCGACGATCCGACGCGCTTCGTGACGTACATGGCCTACACCGACGAGGCGGCCGCGAAGGGCCACCGCGAGACGGCGCACTATCGCGCCTTCCGCGACCAGGTCGAAGACTGGATGGTCTCGCCGCGGCAGAACCTTCGCTACAACGGCATCTTCCCGGCGAGCGACTAGGACGGAGAGGCGACGATGACGGAGAAAGGACCGGCGGAGGCCGGCGCACGCTCGGAGCGCGGAGCCGTCGACGCGGTGCCCGCGGGGCCGCCGGCGTTCTCGATCTCGCGCTTGCCGCGAATCGCATTCGGTGCCGGTCGATCCGGGGAGTTGGGCGCGGTCGTCCGGGAATTCGGCCGGAGAGCGCTGGTGGTCGTCCGCGGGCCGGGTTTTATCGAGTCGCTGGACTGGACGCGGTTGCTCGTCGCGCTGGAGACCGCGGGCGTGGAAGTCAACGTCGAGGCGATGTCCGGCGAGCCGTCGCCGACCCTGGTCGACGAGATCGTGGCGCGTCACCGGGGAAGTGGCTCCGGCAGTGGCCCCGCGAGTGGCTCCGGTTCGGGCGGCCCTGCGAGTAGCCTCTCCGGCGGCCTCACCTCGATCGAAGTCGTCGTCGGGATCGGCGGCGGCAGCGTCATGGACACGGCCAAGGCGGTCGCCGGACTCCTGATCCCCGGCAACTCCGTCATGGACCACCTCGAGGGCATCGGGCCGGAGTTGCCGTATCGGGGTCCGTCCGTCCCGTTCGTCGCCGTCCCGACCACCGCCGGCACGGGCAGCGAGGCCACCAAGAACGCGGTGCTGAGCGTCCGCGGCGCCGGCGGCTTCAAGAAGTCGTTCCGGGACGAGTCCCTGGTGGCGCAGGTCGCCGTCATCGATCCGGACCTGCTGGCGGGCTGCCCGCCCGAGCTGATCGCCGGCAACGGCATGGACGCGCTGACCCAGCTGCTGGAGTCCTACGTCTCCACTCGGGCGAACCCGTTCACCGACGCGCTCGCCCTTTCCGGCCTGGCGTGCGTTCGAGACGGATTGCATGCCTGGTTCGAGGAGACGTCGGCGAGCGGCGCGGCCGCCGGTCGGGGAGCGGCCGGTCCGGGTTCCGTGGCGGCGGCCGCCCGGGAGCGGATGGCGTACGCGGCGCTGTGTTCGGGCATCTGCCTGGCCCAGGCCGGACTCGGCGCCGTCCACGGCCTCGCCTCGCCGCTCGGCGCGCAGTTCCCGATTCCCCACGGAGTGGCCTGCGGAGCGACGCTCGCGGCGGCGACGCGCCTCAACATTGCCGCCCTCGAGGAGCGCGATCCCGCGGGCGTGGCTCTCGCCCGCTACGCGGCCGTCGGGAGGACGCTCACCGGCTACTCCGACGCCGGCGACCCGGAGGCGCGCTCGGCGCTGGTCTCGGAACTGGAGCGGCTCACAGCCCGACTCGGCGTCCCGCGGCTCTCGACCTTCGGCATGAGCGCGGCCGACATCCCGGCCATAGTCGCCGACAGCCGCGGCAGCAGCATGAAGACCAATCCGATCCTGCTCACGGACGAGGAGATCGCGGCGATCCTGGCGCAGTCTCTCTAGCCCCGGGTGTCGCTCGGAGGCGACGGCCACACGACGACCGGCCCGCTCGTTTGCGGTGGTCGCAACCACCAGACGCCGGCCAGACCGGCGAACATGACCGCCAGACTTGGCAGCTGCATTGGACCTGGCACGAAGGCCAGATTGCCCCACAGGCCTGCCAAGAACGCCAACCACGAGAGCCGGTACGCGCACAAGCGGTGGCGGTGGTCTCGGGTCCACTCCGCCCGTCGGTCCTCGACTTCGAACCCGGCGCCGGTGAGGGCATCCCGCAGCCGGTGGCGATCCCAGCGAGGTACGCCCAGTGCCAGTCGGGTGCCGTCGACCAGCCAGAATCGGTCTGGCATGTAGATGAACTTGGCGCCCGGCGCGATTTGTGGCGTTCGGTCTCGGGGTCGCCCAACGAGCGACAGCCAGCCCCGGCACGTCATCGAGTCGACGGACACGACGACGCTCTCGTGGGCAAGGCTCACCACGCACCAGGCCACGATCAGGACGAGCACCATCGCCGCCGGGTAGATCGGGATCCAATCCGGCCTTGCCAGTGCTGCCGCGACGCCGAAGAAGGTCGTGAAGCCGGCTGCCTCCGCCGCCGCCCGGGCGACGTTCCGTGCCGTCGGCGCCCCTATCTCGACCGCGTCTACGCCCGATCCTTGTCCGGTGGACTCCGTCATCGTCATCCCCCCCTGGCTATGCCCCCGCCGCTCCGCTACTTGAACGCCGGCAGGACCTCCGAACCCAGGAACTCGAGGACGTCCGTGGTCGCAAGGCCCGGCACGTCCGAAATGATGATGTAGTCCATTCCCGCCTCGATCACCCGGGCGTAGGTGTCGATGATCTCCTGCGCCCCGCCGACGACGGCGTGGGTCTTGTACTCGGCCAGCGTCTGGTCGCGCCGGTAGGTCCGCGTGAGAGCGTCGGGATCGTCGCCGGCGCGGACGACCGTGGTCTCGATGTTGGCGGAGTGGATCAGCGTAGACGGGTCGCGGCCGAAGGTCGCGCAATGCTCGGCCACGACATCGAGTTTGTGGTGGTAGTAGTCCATGTCGTCGAGGTGGCCGCCCAGGTTGATCGCGTCGCCGTACTGGGCCGCGAGCTTGAGCGTTACCTTCTCGCCCGCGCCGCCGACCCAGATCGGCGGGTGCGGTTTCTGCACGCCCTTGGGCTCGTTGATCGCGCCGTCGATCTTGTAGTAGTTGCCGTCGAACGAGGCGTAGGGCTCCGTCCACATCGCCTTGATCAGCGGCAGCGCCTCGGCCAGCATCCGGAGCCGCTCGCCCGGAGTGGGCGGGAAGTCGTAGCCGTAGGCCCTGTACTCGTGCTCGTACCAGCCCGCCCCGATCCCGAAGTCGAGCCGGCCGTGGCTCAGCACGTCCACCGTCGACGCCATCTTTGCCAGCAGCGCCGGGTTGCGGTAGCCGTTGCAGGTGACCATCTGGCCGAGTCGAATTCGTCTTCGTGTCGCGAGCCAGGGCGGCCATCGAGGTCCAGCACTCGAAGGTCGTCTCGAGCACCGGCTTGAAGTAGGTGTGGAAGTGGTCGAAGAGCCAGATCGAGTCGAAGCCCAGGCGCTCGGCAGTCTGGGCGACCCGGCTCATGGTCTCGTATTGCTCGATCGGATCCTCGATGTCGACGAGGTCCATGATCCAGCCCTGAGGCACGAACGTGCCGAACCGAACGGGCGCCATGCCGAACCTCCCGGTGCTGCGAAGGTCACCACTGTAGCGCGGGCCGGTTCGCTCCGACCGCGCCGTCGCCGCGACCGGGTGGGCCGGCTACTTTCGGATGGGCCGCCTCGGGCGATCTCTATGGCGCGCGGTGCCGCGGCGCGGTACCCTCCGCAGGTCAATTCGAATAGCCGCTCGTATCAGGGAAGCCGGTGCGAAACCGGCGCTGTCGCGCAACTGTGAGCGAGGAGCGGCTGGCCACGAGCCAATCGGCGGGAGCCAATTGGCTCTGGCGATCGAGCGGGAGCTCGATCGCATGCCACGGGGCGAAAGCCCGGGAAGGCGGCCAGCAGCGAAGTCATTGGCCCGGCCAACGACTCACGATCCGCAAGCCAGGAGACCTGACCGGACGGCGCAAGTCACCCACCTGCGCGGATCGGTGGGAGGCCTCCGGCGGCGAGGTCCCTCCGGCAGGCGGGCAATGCCGCCGGAGGAACAATGCGAAGAGCCCTCGTCGCCAGCGCGATACTGGCGACCCTCCTCACCGCCCCGCTGAGCCTGGCTTCGGCTCCCCCGACCTCGGCATCGGAGCCCACCGATTCGGAACGGGCAACCGCCGCTCTCCGGTACCTCTGGGCGGCCCAGCTGCCCGACGGCTCGATCGACGACTCGATCGGCGAGACGGCCGACTTCGTCATCGGGACGGCGGCCGCGGGCTACGATCCGGCCACTCTCGAAGGCTGCGCGGGCACGGCCACCGCGTTGGGCTTCCTGGCCACGGCGTCCGACGCCGCGGCGGGCGACGCGGCGAAGACGGGCAAGACGGTTCTGGCGGTCGTCGCGGCCGGCGGAGATCCGGCGGCCTTCGCGGGTCGCGACCTGCTCGGCCGACTCGCGGCGCTGTACCACTCCGACACCGGCGCGTACGGAGACGGGTCCACGTTCGGCCAGGCGCTGGCGATTCTCGGCCTGGTGGCGGCCGGGGCCACGGTGCCGGCCGACGCGACGGACGACCTCGCTTCCCTGCAGGGCACCGACGGCGGCTGGACGTACGACTCGTCCCAGGAGGCGGCGGGGGACGGGGATTCCAACGACACGGCGATCGCGCTGATGGCGCTGGACGCCGCCGGCGGTCACACGACCGAGGCCGCGGCCGGCCTGGCCTACCTGCACACCCAGCAGTTCACCGACGGTGGCTTCCTCTTCTCGTCGGCGTACGGACCCCCATCCGATCCCGACTCCGATTCGATCGTGCTGCAGGCGCTCGTCGCCGCCGGCCAGGATCCGGAGAGCGCGGCCTGGTCGCAGGGGTCGGACAACGTCCTGACGCACCTGCGCTCCGGCCAGGCCACCGACGGCGGCTTCGTCTACCCGGGCATGGGTGAGTCGGCCCTGACCACCAGCCAGGTTCCCGCCGCGTTGATGCGAGTTCCCTACGCCGGCGCGGTGCACTGGACGGCCGGTCGAAGCCTTCCGGCGATCGACTGCGCCGCGTCGAGCCCATCGGCCGGCCTCAGCCCGAGCGCAAGCCCGACCACGATCGCCACCGCCGGTCCGACTCAAGCGCCGACCGACCCCAACGCCTCGCCCGACCGTCCGGCCGACGCCGAGACCGACTGTGCGGCCGACCCCGAAGCCGACCCCGAAGCCGACCTCTTCACCGACCCCGAACCCGACGCCCCCGGCGGGCGCGGCCGGACCGGCCGGCGTCGTCTCGCCCATGCCCGCGATCGCGACGTCGACCGTCGAGCCCCTAACCGCTCAGTCCACACCGGCCGATGTCTCGACGGCCGAGGTGGCCGGCGTGACCGCCGAACCGGCCGCTGCCGCCGCCGGTTCATCCGATTCATCGGGCCCGCCGGCGCTGCTGTACGGCGTCGCCGCGCTCTTCGCGCTGGTCGCCGTCGGTGGGCGGGGGCTGGGTATTCATGCTCCGGCCGCGCGGAGGCGATGATGCGCCGTCTCTCGTTCCTCCTGCCCGCCGCGGCCCTGGCGGCGCTCGCTTCGCTCGCGCCCGTGGCGCCGCTCGCGTCCGGATGTGCGGCGGCCGGCCCGGACCACGCGGCCCTGGTCGTGGAGCACGGCGACGGTTCGGTCGTGACTCGCTGCGTGGCGTTCGCCGCGGGCCCCATCTCCGGCGAGGAACTGCTGAACGAGTCGGGAGTGGCCTGGTCCGGCCAGACGTTCGCCGGCTTCGGCGAGGCCGTCTGCGCCCTGGACGGAGAGCCTGCCCAGTACGCCGCCTGCCCCGGCAAGGACAGCTACTGGGCCGTGTTCGTGGCCCGCGGCGGCGGAGCGTGGCAGCTCTCCAGCGTGGGCATCTCGAGCCTGACCCTGGGCGACGGCGACGCGGAGGGATTCCGGTACGTGCCCGCCTCGGGGGTACCGGCGGTGCCGGCCGCCGCGGCGGGAGTGTGCCCCGCCGCTGCGTCTGCGGCTCCCGGCCAGTCGGCGGCGGCGAGCGCCGCGCCGGCCAGCGCCACTCCGGCGAGCACGCCACCGCCCGCCGCCGGCGCGACCCACACGGCAGCGGTGACCGCCGGCCCGACCCGGACGGCCGCCGCCGGGGTAACGCCGGCCGCCCAGGCGGCAACGCCCGCACCAACGGAGCCGCCCGCACCGGCCTCCGATGCCGGCATCGTCGCGGCCGCCGCCACTCAGGCGGGGACTTCCGCCGCCACTCGAGCCGCCCGCCGCTCCGGCTCCGGCGCCGTCGGGCGGCGTCGACGCGGGCCTGCTCCTGGCCGCGCTCGCCGGCGGCGCGCTGGCCGGGCTGGCGATCCTGCGTCTGGTCGCCGGCCGGCGACCGGGGCCGTGACGGCCACGTCGGGGTCTCCCGGATCGGGCGGGCCGCCCGCGTCGGCGCCGCCCCGCCGGAGCGTCCCCGGCGCGCCCATCGGACTCGGGCCGCCCACGTTCGCCCTGCGCCGGACTGGCGCCTCGGGCCTGGCTCGTCTGGTCGCTCGCGGCCGTCACCGTCGCCCTCGTCACCGACAACCCCATCTATCGCGGGCTGGTCGGCCTGGTCGCGCTCGACGTCCTGCTGACGTGGCTGCCGCCGGGCCGCAGGCTGCGGCCGCTCGCGATCGCCGTGGTCGCCTCGGCCGCGTTCGCCGCCCTGATCGACGTCCTCGCCAGCCACACCGGCGCCGACGTGCTGGTTCGCTTGCCGGACGGGCTGCCTCTCGTCGGCGGGCCGCTCACGGTCGAATCGCTGGCCTTCGGGGGCGCGCTCGGGCTGGGCCTGGCGGCCGCGCTTCTTTCGGTGGCCCCGCTGTCGCTGGTCCTCGAGCCGCACGACGTCGTCGACGCCATGCCGGCTTCGCTGGAACGAACCGGAATCGCCGTGGCCACTTCGCTGAACCTGGTCTCGGGCTTCGGGCGGACCTTCACCGAGGTCCGCGACGCCCAGCGGATGCGCGGCTGGAAGCCGGGCGGGCTCCGCTCGTGGCACGAGGTGCTCGTGCCCACGCTCCTGACCGCGATCGAAGACTCGGTTCTGCTGGCCGAGGCGATGGAGGCTCGGGCGTTCGGGGCCGGGCGGCGCACGAGCTACTCCGCCTCGGGCTTCGGGCGGCGCGAGGCCGTTGTCGTCGCCGCCGCGCTGGCGGCCGCCGTCGCGTTCCTCGGCCTGCGCCTCGCCGGCGCCCCGATGGACTGGTACCCGTACCCGACCCTTTCGATGCCGCCGGTACAACCGCTCGCGGTCGCCGGCTGCCTGGCACTGGCCCTGCCCGCGCTTCTGCCGCCGGCCGCCCTTCGGCCCAAGCCGCGAGGCGAGCCCGGATGAGCGCCTCGAACGGGAGCGCCGTCGCCCGGCTCGCCGGCGTCTCCTACTGGTACCCGAACCGGAGCGAGCCGTCGCTGCGCGAGGTCGACCTCACGATCGAGCCCGGCCTCACGCTTCTGGCCGGGGACTCGGGCGGCGGCAAGTCCACGCTCCTGCGGCTCTTCGACGGCCTGGTGCCGCAGTTCCACGGCGGGCGCGATCTCGGGCCGCGCCGAGGTTGCGGGGCTGGACCCGTTCCGAACGCCGATCCCGCGGCTGGCCGAGCGCGTCGGGCTCGTCTTCCAGGACGTCGAGACGCAGTCGGTCTACGGCTCGGCCGAACGTGAGATCGCCTTCGGTCTGGAGAACCTGGGCGTGGCTCGGGCGGAGATGCACGACCGAGTGGACGAGACGATGGCGGCCCTCGGGATCGAACACCTGCGCGGGCGGCGGCTCGTCCACGCTCTCCGGCGGCGAACGGCAGCGCGTCCAGCTGGCCGCGGTCCTCGTGCTCCGGCCGCGGCTCGTGGCGCTCGACGAGCCCACGTCGCAGCTCGACCCGGCGGGCGCCGCGGCGGTGGTGGCGCTGTGCCGCGAACTCGTTGTCGATGGCCGCGCGGTCGTCGTCGCGGAGCACCGACTCGAGACGGTGGCTGCGGCGGCGGATCGGGTGCTGAGAGTGGACGGCGGCCGGGTCACGGAGGGAGCTGGCCCGGGGTTGCCGCGGGTCGCGGGCGTGCGTCCGCGCGCGGCCACGGGCGAGGCCGCCTGGGAACTGCGAGGCGTGGCCGCCGGCCCGACCCGCGAGCCGGTGCTCCGCGACCTCTCTCTGGCGGGCGGCCGCGGCGAGGTCGTGGCGCTGGTCGGCCCGAACGGCTCCGGCAAGACGACGCTGCTCCGGACGCTGGCGGGGCTGCTCCCCCCGCTGGCGGGCACGGTGCGGCGCCCCGCCGGCCGGACCGCGTACCTGCCGCAGAACCCCGGCGCGCTGCTCCACCTGCCGACCGTTCGGGAAGAGGTGGCCCTGACGCTGCGCCGCACCGGCAGCGACGAGGCGCCGGAGGCGATGCTCCGGGCCTTCGGGCTGGACCGCCTGGCCGATCGCTACCCGCGCGACCTGAGCTCCGGGGAGCGCCAGAGGGCCGCGCTGGCGGCGACCCTGGCCGGCTCGCCGACGCTGGTCCTGCTGGACGAACCGACCCGCGGCATGGACTCGGCCGCTCGCCGCTCGCTCGCCGCCGCCGTCCGGGCACTGACCGCGGGCGGCTCGGCGGTGGTCCTGGCCACGCACGACACCGAACTGGCGGCGGATCTCGCGGATCGGACGATCGAGCTGCGCGCGGGGCGCGCCTCGGAGCGGGTGGCCGAAGGCGCGCCGATCCCGGGCCGTGACCCGGGCAATGCGCCCGCACTCGCGCCGAGCGGCCCCAGGAGCCACTCGCCGGAGGCGCCCGATGAGCGTCGCCGTCGTCTCGCTGGCCGGCATCGTGCTGTTCGTCTGGCCGTTCCTCGGCCTCGGCCTCCCGCCGGAAGTCCCCGCCCTGGCCGTCACGGGCGGCGCCGTGGCGGCGCTCGTTCTCATGGAGGCCGGTGCCAGACGCCTCGACTCGGGCCGGCTGGCGCTGCTCGCCGCCCTGGCCGCGATCGACGCCGCGCTCCGGCTGGCGCTCGTCAACGGGATCGGCGGCTTCAGTCCGATCTTCTTCCTCGTCCTGTGCGCCGGCTACGAGTTCGGGGCCTCGTACGGGTTCCTCGTCGGCGCTTTCTCGTTGATGGTCTCCGGGCTGGTCACCGGCGGCGTCGGGCCTTGGCTGCCGTACGAGACCTTCGCCGTCGGCTGGGTGGGCGCCTCGTCGGGCCTGGCCGGCTCGCTCGTTCGGCGCTTCCGGCCGGTGCGCCGAACCTGGCTACCCGATCGGCTCGATCTGGCCGTCCTGGTGGGCGTGGCCGTCGTGACCGGCTTCGCCTACGGCGCCCTGACCGACATCTGGGGCTGGGTCGCCTTCTACCGCGGCGTCGAGAACGTCGGCTGGATCCCGGGTCTCTCCGCGACCGAGACTCTGGCCCAGTTCGGCCGCTACTACGCGCTCACGTCGCTGACCTGGGATTCCTTCCGCGCCGCCGGCGACGCGCTGGCCGTCCTGGCGCTGGGCACGCCGGTGCTGATGGCCATGGGCCGCCTTCGGGCCCGGCTGGGCTACGAGATCGTGGCCTGAGCGAGGCAGACCATCGGCCCGCCCACGTAGCAGACGAGCGTCAGGCGCTCGGCCGGTCCTTCCGGAGTGCGCGCACCCACACGGCCAGGCCGACCGCCATCGCTGCGACGACGAGCCATGTCCACCTTGCCGACATCGGGAAGGCGGCGATCAGCACACACGCGACGACGAGGCATAGATAGCCGGTGAATGGGCCGTAACGGCCGATGACGGGTGTTCCGAGCTTGCGCCAGACGATCGTGCTCGAACCGTTTCGAGTGAGATCGACCGCGCTCACGAGGGCGCCGAGGAAGCACAGCCAGGCGAAGATCTGCAGCCCCACGTCGGGCGTGGTCCTACCGGCGAACTCGGTCATGCCGAGGCTGAGGTGCTCGATGACGCCGGACGCGCCGAACAGCGTCGCCACGAAGCCGATGAGGGTCGCGACGACGAAGCCGCGCCAGGGCAGGAAGAGCGCCAGCCCCGTCGTGGCGACCAGCACCGCAGGCACGACGGCCACGACGATCCTCGCGGTGGTGATGCCGTTGTCGGCAAGCCCGAACCAGTTCGTAGACCAGCTTGCGGCACCGGTGGGGATTTGATCGGGCGTAACCGGCGTCACCAGGAACCAGGGCAGCCACCACGACGCCACCAGCAGGACGGCGATCGCTACTTCGACGAAGGCGAATGCGCTTCGATCGCGCTCGGATACCATGCCCAGCCCTCCAGCCGTCGGACATCGCCGCCGGCCCTCGATTCTGGATACGTCGCGCATCGGACCTGGGATCAGTCGTCACGCGCCTCAGCGGTCGGCCACTTACCGGGTGAACCCGTCCGCCCCTCCTGTTTCCTCCGCCCGCATCCCAAGCCGGCGGACCAGGAGCAGCCACAGGGCCAGCATCCCGTAGAGCGACGACGACTGCAGGAGAGTGGTCAGGGCCGGCAGCCCCGCCGACTTCGCGGGCGGAGACATCCACAGCAGCGTCCATACGATCGCGCCCGCCAGCCAGGCGCCGAGAAGCGTCAAGTCCACGCGGCCCAGACTGCGCAGGCGCAGGTCGGGGCAGTCCACGGCAAGCAGCAGGCCGACCGCAGCGAGGGCGAAGGCCTGGTTCCAGAAGCTGTTCTTGGGCGCCCCGATCACGCCCGCGACGAGCGCCAGCCCCAGGCCGAGCGCCAGGCCGCGCCGGTCCGCGAGCCGGTCCCGCGCCCGCCACAACACCGCCAGCGTCGCCAGGCCGAAGGCGGCGGTCAGCGCCAGCATCGGCAGGCGCGGGTCGAAGGCGTGGGCGAAGAGCGGCGTCGTCCGGTCCGAGGGCGTGACCAGCCGGGTTACGAAGCCGTTGATCGACTGGTTCGTGAAGTAGGAGTCCGAGTCGAGGAGCGCGGTGAGGCCGCCGCTGCCCTGAGCCGCCCACGGCGCTACGAGCATTGCCGCGACTAGCGCCCCGAGCGCGCCGGCGACGGTCCCGACGGCACCGCCCCAGCGTCGCCCGATCGCGAACGGCACGACGACGACCCCGGGGACCAGCTTGACGATCGCCGCCAGGCCGAGCAGCGCGCCGCCCATCGTTCGCCGCGCCGAACTCGACCCGCCGATCGCCAGGACCAGGCCCCCGGCCATCGGCGGGAAGAGGATCAGGTTGGCCTGACCGCTGGCCACCGTGCCGAAGACGGGCGGGTAGAAACCCGCGGCCAGCGCCAGGACGAGCCGGCGCCGCGCACCCTCGCGCTCCCAGCCGTGGGCCCAACCGATCCACAGAGCGACGGTGAGCCCGAACAGCGCAATCGAGAGGCCGATGAAGACCTCCAGGCTGAGCTGGAAGGGCAGCATGGCGAACGGCACCATGAAGATCGCGAACGGGAGCGGGTACGAGTAGCCCCCGCCGACCAGGAAGTTCAGATGCTCTGCTTTGGCGAGCGCCCGAAGCGCGGCCAGGTCGTAGGGCGACTGGCCCTGCGCGACGAGCTTGCCCGCCAGCCAGTAGTCGTGGAAGTCGTTGAAGCTGCCGTTGGCGCTCGTCCAGGCCCACTGGATCAGGGGCATCGCCACGGCCGCAAGGGCGAGAAGCAGGATCTCGCGCCGGCGCGACCGCGCCGCCGATGGAGCCTCCGAGCCGCGGATCCGCCTCACCCCGCCCCTCCAGGACTGGCCAACAAGCACGGAAGCCTAGCACAGCGATACGGACCCGAGGGGGCGACGCGAGGGGCGACCCGAGGGGGGCTCGACCGGCCCCGGCCCGGCGGCCCGCCTCCGGCGCGCGTCCGATTCGGTCGGGGGCTACGCGGCCCTGGCGGGGCCCACGGTCGACTCGCGCACGACCAGTTCCGTCGGCAGGATGATCTCGCGTGGCGCGCCGTCCGGGTCCGGCATCTCGCCGGTCAGCACGCCGATCGCCTCGCGGACCATGTCGTCGATCGGTTGGCGGATGCTCGACAGCTCCGGCCGGGTGGCCCGGGCGGTGGGCGAGTCGTCGAAGCCGATGATGGCGACGTCGTCCGGGATGCGCTTGCGGGCCTGCTGGAGCACCTTGACCGCGGCCGCCGCCATCAGGTCGGAGCAGGCGAACACGGCGTCGACGTCCGGGTGGTTGAGGAGCAGCCGCTCCATCGCCATGTGGGCCCGGTGCGGCTGGTAGTCGCCGACTTCCTCGAGTGTCGGGTCCAGGCGGATGCCCGCGTCGGCCAGCGCCTCGCGATAGCCACCCAGTCGATCGATCGCGCTGGGCATGTCGAGGTTTCCGGCGATGACGGCGATCCGCCGCCGGCCCTGTTCGATGAGGTGGTTGACGGCCAGGACGGCGCCCTGCCGGTTGTCGCTGTCGACACTGCTGACCGCCATGCCCTTGGGCGGCCGCCCGCAGATGACCGTCGGCACGCCGCGCTCGCGAAGGCGCATCGGCAGCGGGTTGTCGCCGTGAAGGCTGACGAGGATCGCCCCGTCGACGTGCCCGCCGGTCAGGTACGACTCGGCCAGCGCCATGTCCTGAGACGAGTGCAGGGTCAGCAGGACCATGAGCATCGATCGTTCGGCGAGCGTCGCGTAGGTGCTCCGGACGAACGGCGAGAAGAACGGGTCCCCAAACAGCTTGGCGGCGGGCTCCGTGATCACCAGCGCGACGCAGCGACTTCCGTGCGGCGCTCGACGGGGCGCGGGGCCGAGCGCGGGGCCGTCGGCGGTCTGCGGCCGGTCGGTGCGCCGCTCTCGGGCGGTTGGCGGGCGCGGGCCGGCTCGCGGGACGTCGTCGACCGCCGCCGGGGCGACTGCGGGCGCCGCGTCCGAACCGGATGCGCCGGCAGTCCCGGCGACCTCGTCGAGGGGCACGGCCTGCGTTTGCGAGGGCCGGGGCGACGGCTCCAACAACTCCACTCTCCGGGCGACGGTGAACACACCTCGGGCGAGGCTCTTGGTAGTAGTCGGCTGGGGCGCGGGTCGGGGAGAATCCCATCGACGTGTCGTGGAGGGGCGAGTGCCGCCCGACGGCCGGCGGCCGCGACCTCTCGCCGACCCGGCGGATCGCGGCGGGGACAGCCGACGCCCTCCCGGAGGGAGAGCGGGAGGGCGTCTGGGAGCGGGGGAGAGATGTACTTGTTCGGCGGTCCGGTCTTCTGGTCTTCTCGGTCGACCGGGCGGCTACTTGAGGGACGCGATGCGGAGGGGGTAGCGCCGCGTCCCCCAGATGCAGACTTATCGCACCCGCGGCTGAGAGAATCCTGAAAACGAGTCCGACCGGGCGTGATCCGCCAGCTGGCCGCCCAAATCTCCCGCGGCCGGCCGCCCGAAACCCCCGCCAGCCCGTCGCCCCAACCTCCCGTAGCCGATCCGCGCCGGAACTCGCGCGATCCGCCGGCCCGTCGCGTCGCGTTTCGGTATCGTGTGCTCGACCAGCCGTCGCCCAGATTCAAGGAACTTCCCGTGGCACTACCCCTTCGCTCCCTGACACCCGCTGCGCCGGACCCGATCCTCGGCCTCACGGAGACCTTCAAGGCGGATACGCGACCGGAGAAGGTCAACCTCTCGGTCGGCGTGTACGTCGACGACTCCGGCGTCACGCCGGTCATCCCGTCCGTCCTGGAGGCCGAACGCCGGCTCCTCGACAAGGCCGGGTCGAAAGGCTACCTGCCGATCGACGGCCGGCCGGCGTATCGGACCGCGGTGCGCGACCTCGTGTTCGGTACGGACCACGAGATCGTGTCCAGCGGGCGCTCCGCCACCGCCCAGACTCCCGGCGGCACGGGCGCGCTTCGCGTGGCGGCCGACTTCCTCCTCCAGACCGGCTCCTCGAAGACGATCTGGCTGAGCGAGCCGACCTGGCCCAATCACCCGCAGCTCTTCGCGATGGCCGGGTTCGCGCTGCGGACGTACCCGTACCTGGACGAATCCGGGCGCCGGATCGACGTCGGCAGGATGCTCGGCGCCCTGCGCTCCGCGGTGCCAGGCGACCTAGTGCTGCTCCACGGCTCGTGCCACAACCCGAGCGGCGTCGACCCGGACCCGGAGACTTGGGCCGCCGTCGGCGAGATCGTCGTGGAGCGGGAGCTGCTGCCCGTCGTCGACTTCGCCTATCAGGGCTTCGGCTTCGGCCTGCGCGAGGACGCCGACTGGCTGGCCGGTCTGGCGCGGCCGGGACTCGAGTTCATCGTCTGCTCGAGCTTCTCCAAGAACTTCGCCCTGTACAACGAACGCGTGGGCGCCCTGACCGTCGTCGCGGCCGACTCCGCGCGCGCCGCCTCGGCCCTGAGCCACCTCAAGATCGCCATCCGCTCCAACTACTCCAACCCGCCGGCTCACGGCGGCGACATCGTGGAGACGATCCTCACCGACGCCGCCCTGCGCGCCCAGTGGGAAGTGGACCTGGCCGGAATGCGCAACCGGATCCTCGGCAACCGGGCCGCCCTCGTCGACGCGCTGGTGGCCGCCGGAGTGCCGGGCGACTGGGAGCCGATTCGCCGCCAGCGGGGCATGTTCGCCCTGCTGGGCCTCTCGGCCGACCAGGTCGCGCGACTCCGCGACGAGTTCGCCGTCTACGTGGTGGGCCGCGGCCGCATCAACGTCGCCGGCATCACCGCCGCGAACCTGCCGCACGTCGTCGACTCGGTCAAGGCGGTCATCGAGGGCTGAGGCTCGGACGCCTGCCGGCTCGCCGTTGCCCGCCTGGCGCGAGCCCAGGACACTCGGAGAACGTTCCCGCGGTTCGTGACGTCAGTCGGAGTGGAGGGCTGATGGGGGCCCGAAGAGGCGACGACCGAGCGAAAGATGGGCAGAGCGTGGCCGCGGACATTGCGGTGGAACGGGGACGCGTCGGCGCGGCTGCGGAGTTCTCGCGGCTGGCCGATCGTCACCTGGACTCCGCCTACCGGTTGGCCGGCGTCATCCTCGGCGATCCAACCGAAGCGGAGGACGCGGCCCACGACGCCGCGGTCCTGGCATGGCGGCATTTCGGGACCCTGCGAGATCCGGACCGCTTCGAGCCTTGGTTCTGCCGCATCGTCGTCAACGTCTGCCGGGATCGACTGCGTCGGCGGCGTCGTCATCCGGTGGCGGACCTGCCGGGATACGACGACGAGAGTGGCAGCCCGCGCGCTCCCGACGAGGTGGGCCGGCTGCTCGCCCGCGACGCCATCGACCGGGCCTTTCCCCGGCTCGATCCCGACCAGCAGCTCGTGGTCGCGCTGCGCTTCTACCGAGATCTGACCGTGGACGAGATGGCGCGCCGGCTTGGCATCCCCGCCGGGACGGTGAAGTCGAGGCTCCATCACGCCCTGAGGCGTTTGCGCGCGGAGATGGAGCGGCAGGGCTGGCGCGAGGAGGCTCCCGATGAAGCGTGAGCGCGAAGCTCCCATCGGAGAGCGCTTCGAGGGTGAGATCCGCGCCTGGCTGCGGACCAGGGATGCCGGGCCGGCACCAGACCGATTGAGGCTCCGCATTGCCAGAGTGGCGGAGACTGAACCGGCGCCGGGGCCGGGGGTCTGGGCACGCATCCGGCCCGCGGCCGCCCTGGCGGGAGTGGCGGCGGCCGCGGTCCTGGCCCTGGCCGTCGTCGCCCTGCGAGGCGTGGTCGGCCCGGCCGCGCCGGCGCCGGGCGGCCCACTCTCGAGCGCCTCGCTGAGCGGCGCGACGCCGGCGGCCTCGCCCTACGTCGTGCCCGCGCTGCCCGTCGGACCCTGGCCCCGGACCGGTCCCGTTCTGGCAGTGCCGCTGGACGGGTCGCTCCTCGTCGCCCTCGCGGCATTGCCCCTCATCGCCGCCCTGTTGATCGTCGCCTGGCTGGTTCGGGCCACCCGGGCCGAAGGTCGCCGGGCGGAGTTCGCTGCAGGCTGGTCCTGGTTCGGACTCTGGCAACTGAGTTCCCGCCGGGCGCGGCTTGCGCGCGGCCTGGCCGTGCTTTTGAGTGGCGCGTTGATTGCGGTCGGCTGCGGCCTCTTGCAGTTCGCCCAGAGCACGCCGCTGACATACGGCGGCTGGGAGGGAGTTGGCAAACCGGCCGATATCCTCGGAACGAGAATGGGCACCGAAACGGGATGGGCGGAACAGTACGTGGCCTTCGTCCCGGGCGGGCAACTCCAGGTAGGTATAGACCTTGCCAACAATGGCGACCTGCCCCTGACCGTGACGTCGTTCGACCTCGCGCGTTTCCAGGCGGAGCAGCCTGCCGGAGGCTACGTGGCCTCCGTCGAGCTTCGTCTGCCCGCCGGCGCCACGATGGATAACTCGTACGACATTGGCTCCTACACACAGACACTCCACCCCTTTGAGCTGCCCCCGCGAGGGATCTCCTCTCTTTGGCTCGTACTGCATCTGCGGACCTGCCACTCCGTGCTTCCGGGGCCATCGCCGGAACCGAGCGCCGTCTCGAACACTGACTACCTGCCCACCACCGCATACGTCACCTTCGGCGAACTGCCGTTTCGGTACAGCGTTCTGGGCATCGAACGGGAAACCGACGTTCGTATGCCCGTTTCCGTGGGCCTCGTCTTCGGGTCGAACGCGGTGACGTGCTGATGCCAGATTCCCTGATCCAGCCGATCGAGCTTGCGGCAGCCGCGGCGTTCGCGCTGTTCGTCGCGTTCGTCCTCGTCGAGTCGACCACTCACCCGCTCCCGTCTCTCGAACCGGCGGTCGCCTCCTCGAGCGAGCCCGCGGTCTCAACGCCACGCCGGCGGCGCCTTCGACTCGCCGCGATATTGGCCCTGGCGCTGTTAATCTCCGTCGGCGTGGGAGGCTGCGTGTTCGTCAACGTTTACGAGCCACTCCGGGCGACTGGGCCGGTCGTCGGTTCCGGGCCGCTCTATCTCGGCACGGTCCCGGCCACGTTCGGGGGGCTGGACGAGGTGGAATTCGCGGCCGCATCCGGCGGCGAAATGCGGATGGAGTTCACCCTCGCGAATTCCGGCGACTTCCCGCTCACGGTCGTCGGCATCGAGGACCCCATGACCGCGTACAGCTCGATGCCCTCGTGGGAAGGCTCCATCTTCCAGTCGGGGACGCTGTCTCCTGCGTCCGGCGGGTCCGCCAACCCAACCTCGAACCGCTTCGAGATCCCGGCGCACGCGAGCACGCGAGTCGTGGTGAGCATCTCGTTCGCGTGCATTGGCATCACCCCTACGCCGACGCTCGCGCCGGGCAGGTCTCCTTCCCCATGGGTAGCACTGGCCGCCCAGGGCTACGGAATATCGTCGATCGGCCTGCTGCCGGTCGACTACGAGATGTTGGGGCTCCAGCATCGCGGCCTCGTGACCCTTCCCGCCTACATCTCGTGGGCGGCCATCGATATGTCCGGCTGCGGCGGCTCGCAGAACCCATCCGTTCTGCCCAGCGGCCTCTTCGTAACGCCGGTACCCTCAATCACGTACCCGTAGCGACGCGGAACCGCGCCGCGCTTCCCGACGTCTGGCGGTCATGATCCCCGGAATGGAAGGCCGAAATGTTTCCAACTGACCGGACTGCCTCCTCGTTCGCACGTCTTGCCGGCGGCGTCGTTGCCACCTTGCTGCTCGTTGCCGGGTGCGTCTCCGCCGGTGCGGCGACTCCCTCCGCCGGTCCCACGGTGAGTCCCTCCGTCGCGGCAACCGTCTCGCCGGTTCCGATCGGCTCGCCGGCTCCGTCGGGCTCCTCCTCGGCGAGCGGCTTCTACCTGCAGGCGTGGCGGACGCAAGCCCTGCCGCCTCCGGACACGTTCGGCTGGCTGCCCAGCGTGACCATCGCCGACGGCCAGTACATCGACGGCATGGTCGCGATCCCCACGATCTACCCCGGCCCGATCTACACGGGCCTGTCGACGCAGTCGATCAGCGCGAAGGGCATCGACGAGATCGTCGCCGAGGCTCGCAAGGATGGCCTGCTCGGTGCCACGGCCGACTTCGGCGGGGCGATGGCCGGCGGAGTCGTGGCGCACATCGAGCTGACGGTGGACGGCGCTACGTACGACCTGACGGGTCCGCTGCCGGCCGATGCGACCGAGACCTCCGACTCCCCGGGGACGGCGGCGGCGTTCGGGGCGTTCTGGAATCGACTTGGCGATCTAGCCGGCTGGCTGGGCGCCGAGCTGGGCCAGAGCAGCCCGTACGCTCCGGCGAGCATCGCCGTCCTGCTCACGCCACCGACCGACGCCACTTCGGGCATCACGCCCAAGGAGACTCCGTGGCCGCTGTCGGGGACCTTCGCCACGTTCGGCTCGCCGTACGGCGGACAGGATCGGTGCGCCGTCGTCTCGGGAGCCGATCTCGGCAAGCTACTGCCGGTCGTCCAGGCGTCCAACGCGCTGACGCGCTTCATCGACTCGTCCGGGGCCAAGGAGTCGCTCCTGGTCCGGGTTCTTCTGCCGGGCGAGTCGAGCCCCTGCGGGTAGCCCGGTTCCGCGCAGCAGCTGGATTGCTGGTGTCACGGCGGCCCGCGGCGCGGCGCGTGGGCCACGATGCGGCGGGCCGCGGCGCGGGGGCGGGTGCCAGGATGCGGCGGGCCGCGGCGCGGGGGCGGGGGCCAGGATGCGGCGGCCCGCGGCGCGGGAGCGGCGTGGGCCACGATGCGGCGGGCCGCGGCGCGGGGGCGGGTGCCAGGATGCGGCGGGCCGCGGCTGCCGGTCGGGCACGGCGCCCGCAGATGCCCCTCCGGGCGGCCCGATTCTGGCCAGATGCCGACCGGGGTAGCGCGGGGCGTGGTTCCGGACTCCTGGTGCCCCGATCCGACGACGCGTGACAGCCTCCAGGCGGCCCCGATTCTGGCCTCTATGAAGAAGTGGCTGGCGTCAAGCGGGCAGTTCACGCGGGGGCGCGGGCGTGGAAAGGAAGATCGCGTCTCACGTCTCTATGTGCCTTCTCCGGGAAGGACCAGGTGTGGTGGGAGACAGCGGCGGCCCAAGTCAAATGAGGGTCGTCAAGCGACCAAGCCAGAAATGGGGCCTGCCGCACGGAACGGCTCTCCGCGCGTGAGCATGTGCCAGATCGCGACCGAGAGTTCTCGAGCGAGCTCCACTCGGGCGATCCGGCTGCCTCGCTGCTTGCCGAGCCGGCGCTTGGTTCGTTCGTAGTGGGCCTTGTAGCGGGGATCCTGGGCGGCGTGAACCGCAGCCTCGATAAGCGCCCAGCGCAGGTATTTCGGTCCGGCCTTGCTGAGGGCGCCGCGGCGATCGGTGCCGCCTGACTGGTAGACCCGAGGACACAAACCGGTGTAGCCGCTGAGCTTCTTGGCCGAGGGGAAGCGAGCGATGTCGCCAATCTCCGAGGCAATCGTGTAGCCGAGGATCCAGCTGATGCCCGGCACGGTCCGGAGCAGTTCGACGTAGGGGTGGTCTGCGCCGAGCGCCCGAAGCTCCGCCTCGGCGGCGGCGATCCGGGTATCGAGCTCATCGACGAGCTCGAGTGCTCCGCGGAGCGTGGAGGCCCAGGGCTCGGGGATCGCGAGGGAGGCCAGAAGCTCCCGTCCGGCGACCCCGAAGAGATCCGAGACCGGCACCGGATGACCAAAGGCGATGAGGGTGGCGTGGATCCGGTTCTTGAGGGCGGTTCGGTGATGGACGAGATGGAGTCGATAGCGAGCTCGTTCGCGCTCGGCTCGAACGGTCGGGTCGGGCAGCCAGATCGCCGGCACGAGATCGCGTCGGGCAAGTTCGGCGAGCACGCGAGCATCGATCTTGTCGGTCTTAGCAGCGAGTGGCGCAAGGCCCTTGGTCTTGACCGCATCGGCGATCGCCACGTCCCAGCCACAGAGCTCGAGCTGGTCGTGCACGAAGCGGGCGCCGTTCATCGACTCGATCGCTGCTTCGATGGGGTGTCCGAGCGTGTTCAGGCGCGCGGCGAGGGTGTGGAGGGCATCGGCATCGGGACGCACGGCGAGGACCGCGACCACTGCCCCGTCTTCATCGAGGACGTGGACATCGAGCCTCTGGCGCGACAGGTCCAATCCGGCGTACAACATACGTGGGCCTCCTGGCTGGCTTTGGTTCCGTAGAGAACCCACTTTGCCGCCATGGGGCCCTCTTCATGGCAGTCAGATGCCGGCCTGGGTTGTCATCTGGCGCTGAAATCAGAGGTTTGGGACCCTGCCCGGCGCCTCCAGGGCCATCGTGGATCGTGGGGATCGGCCCTCGCGCTACGGGGGCCGGCATTTGGCTAAGTCGGCTCCGAGGTGGGGGCCCGGGAGGGCGCGGGTGTCGGTTGGCGGCTCCGCAGGTGGGGGCCCGGGAGGGCGCGGGTGTCGGTTGGCGGCTCCGCAGGTGGGGGCCCGGGAGGGCGCGGGTGTCGGTTGGCGGCTCCGCAGGTGGGGGCCCGGGAGGGCGCGGGTGTTGGTCGGCCCCGGGAGAGGGCGCAGGTAGGGCGCCACGAGGAGGGGGTGTCGGTCGGCCTCCGCCTTGCCCTATGGGGCCGGCATCTGGCGAAGTTGGGCCCCGACACGGGTCGTGGCAGGCGCAGCTGTCGTTCGGTCTGCGCGGCGGGCGGCTCCGCGGCCGCGCCGTCGGCCCCCGCGCGAGGACGGCAGCACGGTCCGTGGCTCCGCGGCGGGCGTCGCCCACCGGCATCGCTACGCGACCGCCTGCGGTAGGGCCGAACGGCCGTTGCATCGAACGTATGCAGCGCGAATATTGACGGCATGAGACAGATCCCTCGGTCGGTCAAGGACCTCCGTCCCGCCGGCACACTCCACGTTCCGTTCCGCGGCGCCGAGCTTCTAGAGAGCCCCTTGCTGAACAAGGACACGGGCTTCGACGAAGGCGAGCGCGACGACTTCGGGCTGCGCGGCCTGCTCCCGCCCCGAACCTCAAACATCGAGGAGCAGGTGAGCCTGGAGCTGGAGCACATCCGTCGCAAGGGTGACGATCTGGAGCGCTACATCGGCCTGGCGGCGCTGCAGGATCGCAACGAGACCCTCTTCTACCGCGTGGTCCTCGAGAACCTCGAGGAGTTCATGCCCATCGTCTACACGCCGACCGTCGGGCGCGCCTGCCAGACCTTCAGCCACATCATGCGGCGACCGCGCGGCCTGTGGATCACCCCGGCCGACATCGACCGCATCCCCGACCTGCTCCGGAACGCCCGACCCGATTCGACCGGAGCCGGATCGGCCGTGGAGGAAGTGCGCCTGATCGTGGCCACGGACAACGAGCGCATCCTCGGCCTGGGCGACCAGGGTGCCGGCGGCATGGGCATCCCCGTCGGGAAGCTGGCCCTGTACACCGCCGGAGCGGGCATCTACCCGTCTCACACCCTGCCGGTGTCACTCGACGTGGGCACGGACAACGAGGGTCTCCTGGCCGACCCGTTCTACATCGGGTACCGCCGGCCGCGGCTGCGCGGCGCCGAGTACGACGACTTCATCGAGGCCTTCGTGTCCGCGACGCTGGACGTCTGTCCTCGGGCCGTGCTGCAGTGGGAGGACTTCAAGCAGCACAACGCGATCCGGATCCTGGATCGGTACCGGCACCGCATCACGAGCTTCAACGACGACATCCAGGGCACCGGCGCCGTCGTCCTGGCGGGCATCCTGGCCGCGGTCAGGGCGCTCGGCCGGCCGCTGGCGGAGCAGCGCTTCGTCTTCCTGGGCGCCGGAGCCGCCGGCATCGGCATCGCCCGCACGGTCCGGGCCGCGATGTCCGCCCAGGGCGTCGACGCGGCCACGATCAGGCGGGCGATCGTCACGGTCGACACGAAGGGCCTCGTGTTCGCCGATCGAGACCAGCTCGACGACGACAAGCGCGAGTTCGCCCTCGCGCCCGACGAGCTGGCTTTCTACGGCCTGGGCGGCCTCAACCCGGGCGATCGGCGCGACCTTGACGCCGTGGTGGCGGCGGTCAAGCCGACGATGCTCATCGGCACCAGCGGCGTTCCCGGCGCCTTCACCGAATCGGCCATTCGCGAGATGGCGGCCCACACCGACCGACCGGTCGTCTTCCCGCTGTCGAATCCCACGGCCAAGACCGAAGCCGTTCCGGCCGACATCATGACGTGGACCGGAGGCCGCGCCCTGATCGCCACCGGCAGTCCGTTCGAGCCGGTCACGGTGAACGGCGAGAGCCGGATCATCGGCCAGGCGAACAACGTGTTCATCTTCCCGGGCATGGGTCTGGGGGCCATCGTCGCCGAGGCTCGCGAGATCACCGACGAGATGTTCCTGCTGGCCGCCGGGACGCTGGCCGAGATGGTCTCGCCCGAGCGTCTCGCGGCGGGAGCCCTCTACCCGGCCGTCTCGGAACTGCGTGAGGTTTCCCGCCAGATCGCGTCCAAGGTCGTCTGCCAGAGCCGCGACTGCGGCGTCGGGCGGCTGTACCGCGACGAGGAGGTCTTCGACGCGGTCGACTCGGCGATCTGGTTCCCGGCGTACCTCCCCTATCGCCCGTCGGCCTAGCCGCGAGACGGCGCCACCGGGGCCACTGGCTCCGTCTGGCCACCGGGGCGGCGGGGCCGCGGGGCCGGTTGAGCGGACTCGGCCGAGCCGGCCGCAAATTCGGGCTCCGGGGGCTTCCCGCGGGGCTCGAGCGGGCTCGCCATGCCTCTCGGGGCCCCCGGCCGGTTCGAACTGCCCGGGTCCGACACCAACTGCTTGGGGTGGGTAGGACCTCCGGCTAATGCACTGATGGCCTGAAGTCCGTCAAGTTGATGCGGACTGGCACCGAAACCTCGACAGGACCAGCCCTGGTCGGTTCCGGTCCGCTCAAAGTCCGTGCGTGGCTCGACCCGGTGGTCGGGAGCGTGGCCCAACGGGCGCAAAGGAGAATGCTATGGCCGTAGGCACTTTCAACCCCGCCCTGGGCACGACGGGGATTGTGGTCACTCGCAGGAAGCCCGGCCACTTCATTGCGCTCACGGAGGATGGCCGGATCGACGCCCTGCTCGCCCAGGGTGGAGTCAAGCTCCCCGACGTGCTCGAGAAGCGCGCGGCGATCAACGTCAACAACGCCATGCAGGGCCCCAACGACGGCTCGGCGCTGGCTCCCGCCAACGGCGTCAAGAACGTCGACCCGTACGACATCACCATCGCGATGCCGGCGGAGGACGGCGAGCCGGCCGTCAGCGACGCAGACCGCGACGCCTGGAGCAAGTTCCGAGTGGCCTACGACGTGACGCTCGAGGCGTCGCCGTTCAAGGTCACGGGCGTTCTCCTTCTGCTCCCGTCACAGGACCCGTTGTCCCTGACTGAGCGCGGCACGGAACTCTTCCTGCCCGTGTTCTCTCCCAGCGTGCAGTTCAACGGAGTGGCCATCAAGGACACCCCGCGCGACTCGCTCCTGGTCAACCGATCGCATATCCGGCGGGTCAACGCCACGATGCGGCGCTAACCGCAAGCGAGTTGCGGCTCCGGCCGCAAGTCGCCGACCCCGGAGAGCCCTCGGCCGGGCTCCCCGGACGGAACCGAGTTCTACGTGCTGACGGCGCGGCTCTGGGCCAGTCGCGCCGTCAGCGCATGAATCGCTCATCGCGGTCCGCCCGCCGGGCAAGATCGGCAGCCCGTGGCAGAATGGCCGAAACGGCTCCCAGGAGGGCGGCGGTAGGTCGATCCCGACGGGGCCGGAGATTCTCGACCGTGGGCGGAGGCGGCGCACGCCGTCGCACGCGATCCCGGAGTCTTCCCGCGTCGCCGTCCATGCCGCCGCTCGAACGCCGCGCGATTCTCGCGGGCCTGGGACCTGCAGGTTGGGCAGCGGGTCGCGAGTCGCGCTGGCGCTCGACTGCCCCGGAGAGGTCGAGATGCTTGTCGGTGTACCCCGCGAGATCAAGGACAACGAGTTCCGTGTTGGCCTGACGCCGAGCGCAGTTCGCGAACTCGTGGCGCACGGGCACAAGGTGATCGTCCAGACCGGCGCCGGAGAGACGATCGACCTCGACGACGACGGCTATCGAGCCGCCGGCGCGGAGATCGTCCCGGACGCGGCCGAGGTCTTCGGCCGGGCCGAGCTCGTCGTCAAGGTCAAGGAGCCGCAGCACGCCGAGATCGCGATGCTGCGCGAAGGTCAGGTCCTGTTCACCTACCTGCACCTGGCCCCGGACCGCTCCCAGACCGAGGGTCTGCTCAAGTCGGGCTGCATCGCCGTCGCCTACGAGACGGTCACCGACGAGCGCGGCGGCCTGCCGCTGCTCGCGCCGATGAGCGAGGTCGCGGGCCGGATGTCCATCCAGGCCGGCGCTCACGCTCTTGAGCGCGAGGCCGGAGGGCGGGGAATCCTGCTCGGCGGCGTGCCCGGCGTGCCGCCGGCGAAGGTCGTCGTCCTGGGCGGCGGAGTCGTCGGCATGAACGCGCTGCGAATGGCGCTGGGCCTCGAGGCCGACGTGACCGTCCTCGACAAGTCGCTGCCCCGGCTCAAGGAGCTCGACCTGGCGTTCGCCCCGGCCCTCAAGACCCGCTACGCCACCACTGACGCGGTCGAGGAGAGCGTCATCGCCGCGGACCTCGTCATCGGCGCGGTACTCACTCCGGGCGGCACCGCTCCCCGGATCGTCACCCGCGAGATGGTTCGGGCGATGCGCCGCGGCACGGTTGTGGTCGACGTGTCGATCGACCAGGGCGGCTGCTTCGAGACGTCGCGGCCGACGACCCATTCCAACCCGACGTACCTGGTGGACGGAGTGGTCCACTACTGCGTCACGAACATGCCCGGCGCCGTGGCTCGAACTTCGACCTTCGCTCTCAACAACGCCACGCTTCCGTTCACCCTGGCCCTTGCCGACAAGGGCTACCGCGCGGCCATGGCGGCCGACTGCCACCTCCGCGACGGGCTGAACATCATGGCCGGCAAGGTCACTCACGAGCTGGTGGCAGCCGCGCACGGGCTGGACTTCGTGCCGCCCGAACAGGCGCTCGGTATGTAGCGCCGTGCGCTTCGACCTCTATCTCGAGTCCGGTCCCCAGCACCGCAAGACCTGGGTATACGTGCCCGGCCTGCCGGGCTGTTCGACCGTTGGCCCGACCACCGAGCAGGCGATCGAGAACGCGCGGACGGCCATTCGCGAGCGCCTCGACTTCCTGCGGAGCCACGGCGAGCCCGTGCCGGACCCGGAGCCGATCGAGCTGGTCGTGGCGAACCACGCAATCGAGCGCAAGACCCTGGGATTCGGACAGGGCGTTTTCGCCACGGACCTGGAGCCTCTCACTCAGGAGGAGGCCGCGCGGCAGCTGCGATGGGCGGGCTGGTCGCGCGAGGAGCTCGTGGCGGCGGCACGCGGCCTGGAGCCGCCACTCACCGTCAAGCCGGCCACGGGCGGGCGAGCCGCGGCCGCCATCCTCCTTCACGTGGCCGAGTCGGAATGGGCGTACGTGAGCTCGACTCTCGGCACGCTCGCCGGAGGCGGGGCGATGGTCGCGGCCATCGAACGTGCCGGAGAGGAACCGTGGGCCGCCCTCGCCGCCGAGCGTCAGACGCTCATGGCCCGTCTGAACGCGATGACTGCCGAGGAACTGGCGAGAGTTGCGGACCGAGGTGAGGGCAGGCCGCCGCGCACCGCCCGGCGCATGCTCAGGCGACTTCTCGAGCACGAGTGGGAGCACACGCTGGAGCTTCGGGCGCGGTTGCCCGGCTGAAGGCGTTGCGACGTTTGGGCTGAGCGCTCGGCCGTCGGCCGCGCCGTCGAGCCGTCGAGCCGTCAGGCGCCGAGGACCACTCGCGCGATCTCGGGGTCGATCTCCTCGGACAGGATCGCGGCCAGGCGATCGGCCGCTCGCTGGGCGAGCGGGCTGCCCATCGTGAAGCGCGGGTTCGGCTCGGTCGGATCGAGATCCTCCAGCCGCGACTGGCTGAACCGGGCCCGATGGCGCTCGCAGGAGTTGACGACGATGTCGTCCTCGGTCTCGATGCCGTAGCCGGTGATGTAGTAGTTGCCGACCTTGGCGAGCATCTGCACCGGGCCGGTGCCGTTGGCGTAGAAACCGATGGCACGGACCGCGTCCGCGCCGAGCCAGCCGATGATTGCCGAGACGAGCACCGCCGATGCCTTGGCCTCGTGCCATCCGTCGCCTCGAACGATCTGGGCGACGGCGCGACCAATTCCCGCGGCCTCCTCGTTGATGAGGACGGCGCGGTACTCGCGGTTTAGCGAGACCACCGCCTGGCTTGGGCCTTTGGCGGTCGTGGCGTTCTGCTGACGATCGGACTGATCCACCGTTGTACTCATGATTGCGGCCATGTGCGGATACACGTTAGACGAGCCGGGCGGGTCGTCAATACCAGCCTTACGGCCCACTCGATGAGTACTTTTGGGTGGAGCGCCGGTGGCACTCCCGTCTTGTGGCTTCGTTGACCGCCGGCAACGGCCGTTCGTGGCTTCGCCGCGAGGAGCCGGCCGGGCCTGCGCCGGCCTCGGTGTCTGCCCGCACCGTCCCAGGACCGCCGGCGGGAAGTCCCTTCAAGAGCCCGGTGCGTGCGAGCGACTCGCCCCCTCGCCGCTCGGCCGTCGCTCGGCCGGCGCTCGGCCGGCGCTCGGCCGGCAGGCTCAGCCGGCGGCGCTCAGAGCCTGGGCCACGACCGCCTGCGCCTCCTCGATTATCCGCGCGAGATGCGTCCTCGCCCAGGAAGCTCTCGGCGTAGACCTTGTACACGTCCTCGGTGCCGGACGGACGCGCCGCGAACCAGCCGTGTTCGGTGACGACCTTCACGCCGCCGATCGGGGCGTCGTTGCCGGGGGCGCGGGTCAGGACCGCGACGATCGGTTCCCCGGCCAGCGTGGACGCCCGAATCTGGGCCGGTGAGAGCTTCGACAGGATGGCCTTCTGCTCGCGCGTGGCGGGGGCGTCGATGCGCCGATAGGCCGGCGCTCCGAACCTGGCGGTCAGGGCCTCGTAGGCCACGCCGGGATTCCGGCCGGTCCTCGCGGTCAGCTCGGCCGCGAGCAGGCAGGCGATGATGCCGTCCTTGTCGGTCGTCCAGACCGTGCCGTCGCGGCGCAGGAACGAGGCCCCGGCGCTCTCCTCCCCGCCGAAACCGAGGGAGCCGTCGACCAGCCCGGCCACGAACCACTTGAACCCGACCGGCACCTCCAGCAGCTTCCGGCCCAGCTCCTCGGCGACGCGGTCGAGCATGCTCGTCGAGACCAGCGTCTTGCCGATCGCCACGTCGGGCCGCCAGTCGCGGTTTCGATACAGGTAGGCGACGGCCGCGGACAGGAAGTGGTTGGGGTTCATCAGCCCGGCCGAGCCGGCCACGATGCCGTGGCGATCCGCGTCCGTGTCGTTGGCAAAGGCCACGTCGAAGCGATCCTTCAGGGCCACGAGCCTCGCCATGGCGTAGGGGGACGACGGGTCCATTCGAATCCGGCCGTCCCAGTCGACGGTCATGAAGCCGAACTGCGGATCGACGACCTCGTTGGTCACGGTAAGGTCCAGGCCGTAGCGGTCGCGGATGGCCGCCCAGTAGCCGACGCTGGCGCCGCCCAGCGGGTCGACGCCGAGCTTGAGTCCGGCCACCCGGATCGTCTCCATGTCCAGCACGTTGGCCAGGTCGGCCACGTAGGTGGCGGTGAAGTCGTATCGGCCGACCGAGGCCAGCGCACGCTCGACGGCGACGCGCGAGACGCCTCTCAGTCCGGCTCGGAGGAGCGCGTTGGCTTCCGCCTGGATCGCGCCGGTGACGTCGGTGTCGGCCGGGCCGCCGTTGGGCGGGTTGTACTTGAAGCCGCCGTCCTCGGGCGGGTTGTGCGACGGGGTAACGACGATGCCGTCGGCCAGGCCGTCGGTCCGGCCGCGGTTGTAGGTCAGGATGGCGTGCGAGACCGCCGGCGTGGGCGTGAGCCCGTCCGCGCTGTCGACAAGGACCGAGACGCCGTGGGCGACCAGCACTTCGAGGGCCGTGCGCGTGGCCGGGTCGGACAGGGCATGGCTGTCCTTGCCGATGAAGAGCGGCCCCGCGATCCCCTGGCTCTTGCGGTAGCGGCAGATGGCCTCGCTCGTCGCCAGGATGTGATCCTCGTTGAACGAGCCGTTGAGCGAGGAGCCGCGATGCCCGGACGTGCCGAAGGCCACGGCCTGGGCCGGCACGCTGGGGTCGGGATGGGTGTCGTAGTAGGCGTCGACCAGCCGGCCGACGTCGACCAGCATCGATGCCTCCGCCGGCTTTCCCGCTCGCTCGCTGACTGCCACCTTCGCCATGCCTCCTGCTGCCGGGTCGTGCCCTCCGCGGAATGATGCCGCGCCGCGGCCGGTCTGGCCAGCCGGGACCCGCGCCGCGTTCGGCCCATGCCCGGGCTCGCCCCGCCAGCCGCTCGTCTACGCGGTCCGTGATGCCCACACCGCATGCGGCCCCGCCCAGGTCGGCTCGCTCGACGAGTCCCACACCCGCTCCGGCTCCCGGCCCATGATCGCCGAGGCTTTCTCAATGACTTCCTCAGCCGTATGCCCGACCAGCCTCTCACGCCGCGGCTGGAAGCCCTGGGCGATCTCGTGGCGATGAAGGGTGCCAGATGTCGCCCGTCAAGGTGCGCGGCCCGCCGGTTTCACCGGCACCGGCCGCCCGCCTGCGGCGGCCCTTGACGGGCTGCCCGCGCCTCTCAAGATAGAGACTCTGCAACTGGAAGGGGACATCGAGATGAGGCGGTTCCTGGTCGGCTTCATAGCCGTTGTCATAGTCGTCTCGTTCATCATCGGCGCAGGCGTGGCCCTGTCCTCCGGAGGGACGCCGACTGCCACGGCTACGTCGACGATGATTGCCGGACCCGTCAACGGCCATCTGTTGCCGTCCGGCAACGGAGGTCACGTCCCCTGTCCGAACCATCAGCCTTGCGGCGAGGTGGGCTCCAGCGCACCGTAACCTCGGGGACAGTCTGGCCGAGCGACACCAGACGTAGTCGTGGGCTGCATGAACGGACCGACTCGATCTCTCACGGCAGACATCCTGCTCGGTTGGACGCTGTCAGAGCCATCGTCGGTCCACCAGCTTGCTCTGCGGGGCGCCACGGGAGCAAGCTTCGAGTCGGGGCTGCGGGGGTGACATTGGCGAACGCTCGCCAACGCCGACGCCGCGTGCCTTGACGGGATTCCTATCGCGGTCGAGACTGGAATTCGCCGTCTTAGCTCGCGAGCCGACGTGTTCGGCATCAGTGGGGGATTGGATGCACGCCCATACACGCCTCGACTCGAAGCTGTGGGCACCCGTGTCCACCCCTTGGCTGTGGGCGGCTGGCTTCGGAATCGGCTTGGTAAGCGGATACGCGACCCTGGAGCTGAACGTGCTACTCACGATTCCGTTGGCCGCGATGTGGCTCTATATCGGCCTCCGCCGGCCTCGCCTCGTCGGCCTGGCGGGCGCTGTCGTGGGGCATGGCATGGCGTGGATCTGGCTGCTGGCGACAGCGAGTGGAATCTGCCTCCAATCGCTCCCGCCGATGTGTTGGTCCGTCCCGAGGCTGCCTTTCGCGTCGAGCTACACGCGATCAGAAGCGGCCCTAGCCGCCGGGCAGCAGATGGCGATCGCCCTTGGCGTCTCTCTGCTGGCTGTGGGTATCGTGCTGACCCTCGCGCTTGTGCTGCGAGGGCCGCGGCGGTGGCTCCACCTGAGGTAGCCGCCGTGCAGTGCGCCGACCGACCACAAACGGCACTAGGTACATTGGCGCACGCTGGCCAACGGCCGCGGTTTCTAGTGGGACCGCCCCACCGCGCCCCAGGGCAGAACCGAGATGCCCTGGGCGGATCGGGAGTCGTTATTGTGTCCGCGACGGAACCAAACGCTGCAGGGAGCGTCCAACCGACGCGATGAGAGTCGTAGTCGCATCTCTTGCTGGCGCTGCTCGGCGTTGCCGGATGCGCCCTCGCGTCGCCGTCCGCGACCCCTACCCCCGTCGCTTCCGGCTGCGCCTGCGCGACCTCATCCACAAGCGGCCCGCCAGGTGGCCTCTCGCGCGATGCGGCGATCGCTGCTGCGCAACGGTTGGCACCCCCCGCCGGCGCTGAGCCCGAGGTCATCTGGGCAGCCATCGAGCACGACCCATTCGCCTCGCCGGGTACGAGCGACGCCCGCCTCGTTTGGGAGGTGCGCCTACAGGGCTCGTTCGCCGCGTCGCCGTGCCCGTCGGGCTACCTCGAGAGGTTGCCGTCGTTGGCTGACCAGGCCTGTCTCGACAACTTCTCCGGCCTCGTCGTCGTGCTCGACTACTTCTCGGGCACCCTGATCGGATGGACCCATTGATGGCCTTCCAGCTACGGGCGATCTCCACGACCACCGACCGGGCCGCCGAGCGACATCGATACACCCTCGCCAACGACGGAGCCCGGTCTCGAGAGCACCGAGACCGCGGCGCGTAGAATCGGACAAAGCGTGGGGGAACTGTGGTCGATTCGATCAAGCCCCGGCGCGGGATTGTCCTCCTGGCGATCGCACTTGCGGTTGCCGCTTGTTCATCCGCTCCGGCAACCACTCAGACGGCGACGGACGGGACCTTCGAGCTCAACGTGTCACTCCCACCCGGCACGCATCACGCCGCGGACGCCCTGGACATCGTGGCGACCCTGACGTACGACGGCCCGCAGCAATCGATCGCGGTTGACAGCGCCGACGATGGTTTCGTCTGGTTCTCGTTCAAGCAGCTCGATGGCAGCCGCGAGATGGGAGGGCCACTCTCGAGGCTCATCTGCTCGCCCTCGACCACCATGGTTCGCGGGACGCCCGCAACCTTCCGCCCCGCCAAGTCCGTCGCCTACGGTGCCGACGATCCGAACGCCTCCTTCTACAGCCAATGGGCCTCCGACCCCGAGGTCCATCTCCCGGCCGGCCGATGGCAGATCCTCGCAACTGCCCAGATCTGGGAAGGCGAGACCTGCATCGGATCGAAGCCGGACCACGTGATTTCGCTGCCGCCCCTGTTGGTGGACGTCGTGCCCTAGGATCGGGTGACATAGCCGCACGCCGGCCAATGCTAGAGTTGGGATCTCGGCCGCAACAGCTCAGGTTCACCGGGGGTGGCGGCAAATGACCATTCGTTCTCGCGCGGCGCTGCTCGCTGCCGTTGGGTTGGTCGCCGGTCTCGCGGCGACCGGCTGCTCGGGAACGTCCACGGCAACATCGGCAGCCAGCCCGTCGGCAGGGCCGACCTCGGTCGCTCCGCGGTCCTCTCCGGGGGCGTTCGGCGCGACCGTCGCGATGACTACGCGGTATTACCAGACCGCCACGTTGCTCAAGAGCGGCCTCGTCCTTATCGCGGGCGGCTGTTGCGGCACCAATCAGAGGCTCGCGTCGGCAGAGCTGTACGACCCGAATACCGACACGGTCACCGTGACCGGGTCGATGACCGTCGGTCGCATGGGCCAGGCCGCCGTTCTTCTGCGCGACGGCCGCGTGCTCGTGGTCGGTGGAGCGGGGGACGCCTCGGCCGAGCTGTACGACCCCAGCACGGGCACGTTCAGCCGAACCGGCTCCATGGCCGTCGTTCGCGGCTCGCCGCTGGCCACCCTGCTTCCGGACGGTCGAGTCCTGGTGGTCGGCGGAACCGCGGACACCTCGGCCGAGCTGTACGACCCCACCGCCGGCACCTTCAGCCGAACCGGCTCCATCTCCGTCGCCCGCTATGGCGCGACGGCTACGGCCCTTCCCGACGGCCGCGTCCTCGTCGCCGGGGGATTGCCGGACGTTGCCTCGGCCGAGCTGCACAACCCCACCACGGGCGTCTTCACCGCTACCGGCTCGATGACCACCGCTCGCACCAACCACACCGCCACGCTCCTCTCCGACGGCATGGTTCTGATCGCCGGCGGCGGGGCCGTCGGCACGCCGGTGCTCGACGCCACGGAGCTGTACAACCCGAAGACGGGCGTCTTCACCGCGACCGGCTCGATGACGACCCCTCGCATGGGTCAGACGGCCACGCTGCTTTCGGACGGTCGCGTTCTCGTCGCGGGTGGATCCGGGGACGCCTCGACCGAACTCTACGACCCCAAGACCGGCAAGTTCGCGGCCGCGGGATCGATGACGACTCTCCGCTCAGTCCACACGGCGACGCTTCTCCCGGACGGCGGCGTCCTCGTCGTAGGTGGCGCCGGCTCATACGGATCCACCTACCCCGCCGACCTGCATCGGCCCTAGAGGTCGACCGCCAACCCCACCTCAGGTTGCTGCGTTCGTACGAACGATCGCCGCCAGCCCCTTCGTTCAGTACTGCAGCGCGATCGTGGAAGCCCTGGCCGCCTGGCCGAGGAGCGGCAGGCCCCAGGCCAGCTCGACGGTGCGGAGGATCGAGTAGTGGTCGGCGTCGCCGTCGAAGTGGGAGCCCGGCGTCATGCCCGGGCTGGCGATGACCGTGGGGATGTGGCCGCCGCCATTCTCGTCGGTTGACCCCTCGTCCCAGGTGATGAACAGGACCGAGTTGTCGAAGGCCGGGCTGGTCAGGATCTGCGGCAGGAACGCCTTGAGGAAGTCGTCCCCGGCGGCAACGGAGCTGCTGTGCATGTCGTTGATCTCGTTGGGAATGATCAGCTCGAAGTCGGCGGCCGCCGGGTCGAAGCCGGCCAGGTTGGTGATGTTGGCGCAGCGTGTCGGGTTGCCGCTGATCGAGGTGTAGCTCATCGCCGGGTTGTGCTTGCGGACGTAGTCGCCGACGGCCCCGGGACCGTCCGCGACGGGAGTGGCCTGGAACGTCTTGAAGCAGTTGCCCGGGTAGCTCTGGGCGTAGACGTGCCACGTCCGGGCCGAGGCCTCGATCTGGTCGAAGAGGTTCGGCACGTTCAGGTTGTACGCGCCGTCGCTGTTCGTGCCCTGGAGGCCGCCCGAGGTGAGGGCGATGTAGTTGGGCTCCGACGGGTGCGTCTCGGCGTACAGGTGAGTGGCCTGGCCGTAGCGGGCGATCAGCTCGTTCAGATACGGGGCGGACTTCGAGCCGACGACGCTGCTGTACTCCTTGTTCTCCATGATGATCACGTAGACGTGGCTGAAGTCGGGCAGGCCCGAAGCCGAGGTCGGCGAAGCGGTTGGAACGGGCGATGCGATGGCGGCCGGGGACGCGGTCGGTGAGATGGCGGCAGGAGTCGTCGTCGGCGCCGTCGTCGGAGAGGCCGTGGGGGCGACGGCCGTAGGGGCGACGGTCGGCTCGGGCGTAGCGGTAGAGCCGACGCAAGCCGCGGCCATCAACGCGACCGCCAGGACGCCGATCCCCCGGCAACCCTGCATGCGTTTCATCGGGCGGTCACCTCGCGCTGCGTTCGACGGGGGATCCATTCGGGAGCTGACGGTCCAAGTATCGCCGGTGACGGCCGGGGCGCAACGACGGCTCTCGAATGGAAGTGGCCGCGGGGTTGACCGCGGCCACTGCTGTGCGACGAAGAGGGGAGGCTACTCGGCGGCGCCTGCCACCGGCCCAGTCGCCTGCCGGTGAAGCCCCGCGCGGGCCGCCTGCTCGGCGTGGAAGTGGGTTCGCAGCGGCTTCTCCTTGAGGGCCAGCACGGCCACGAGGGAGACGCCGGAGGCGACGACCCCGAGCCACACCGAGTTGGCGATGGCGAGAGAGAAAGCCTGGTAGAAGCCCGCGGCGAACGGTTCCTTGAGCTGGGCGGGCAGCTGAGCGAACGCGTCGGACACCGAGCCGCCGACGGAGATGAGCTGGTTGGGATCGAAGGCCGCCGGGGCGGTGAGCGGCACCTGGGACGGAGGCGCCCCGGCCGACACGATGGCGGATCGAATCGAATCCCAGGTCAGGTTGTCGCGGAAGAGCGTGAAGGCCATCGTCAGCCCGACCGACGTGCCGATCTGGCGGAACAGGGTCAGGTCGCTGGTGGCGGTTCCGAGCCGCTCGAACGGGACGTCGTTCTGAACGATCAAGGTGAAGATCACCATCGTCGGACCCACGCCCAGGCCGGCGATCAGCATCCAGAGATCCAGCGGCGCGAAGTCGGTGTTGCCGCGGAGGTTCCCGAAGAGGAACACGCCGATCGCCATCAGGACCAGGCCGACCACCAGGATGGCCTTGTATCGGCCGGTCCGGCTGACCACCTGGCCGGTCCCGACCGAGCTGAAGATCAACCCGAACAGAAACGGGAAGAGCAGGTATCCGGAGGCGGTGGTGCTTTCGCCCTTGACGATCTGGAACCACAGCGGCAGGAAGATGATGAGGATCGAGAAGCCGAAGACCGCGAAGAAGCTCGCCGCCGCCGAAACGGTGAAGGTCCGGTTGCGGAAGAGATCGAGCGGGATCATCGGATCGCTGGCCTTTGCCTCGGCGACGATGAAGAGCACCAGGAAGACCACGCCGACGCCGAACCAGCCGAGGACGGAGGGATCGAGCCAGTTCGTGGTCTCGGCCAGGGTCAGGGCGATCAGGACCGGAACGACCGCGCCGACGAACGTGACGACTCCGGCGATGTCGAGGGTCAGGCGCGCATCCTTGGGATGGACCATCGGCAGCAGGCGGCCGATGAGGTAGAGCGAGATCAGCCCGACCGGTACGTTGACGAAGAAGATCCAGTGCCAGGACAGGTTGTCGGTGAGGAAGCCGCCCAGGAACGGTCCGACCAGGAACGCGACGCCGAAGACGGCACCGAACAGACCCTGGTACTTGCCGCGCTCGGCCGGGGTGAACAGGTCGCCGATGACGGCCAGCGAGATCGGGAAGAGGGCGCCGGCGCCGAGACCCTGAACTCCGCGGAACGCGATCAGCTCCCACATCGTCTGGCTGAGGCCGGAGAGTATCGATCCGATGAGGAACAGGACGATGCCGATCAGCAGCATCGGCTTCCGGCCGAAGCGGTCGGACAGCTTCCCGTACATCGGGATCGCGGCTGTGCTGGTGACCAGATACGAGGTGACGACCCAGGTGTAGAGGTCGGCGCCGCTGAGCTCCGTCGAGATCCTGGGCAGGACCGGACCGACGATGGTCTGATCGAGCGCGCCGAGGAACAGGGCCAGCATGATCGCGCCCATGATCTCGAACCGGGCGCGAGG
Source organism: uncultured Chloroflexia bacterium (assembly GCA_963838285.1). GTDB lineage: Bacteria > Chloroflexota > Limnocylindria > Limnocylindrales > CSP1-4 > Fen-1039. The sequence continues at coordinate 4,044 of CAWIQP010000003.1, read as the reverse complement.
ATTGACCTCGATCGCGGCGTGGGCCGGCGCGTTGCCGGCGATCTCCGATGCCATTGGGCCTCCTTGGCCATTTCCGTCTGGTGGGATCGAGCGGCCGGCTGGAAGAGCGCAGCCGCTTTCGGTTTCGAGACTGCTCGTGGCGTGTGTAGGGCTGGTGAATCTGCCCCGGAATTGTCGTGAACTCCGGGACTCCGTCCTCGACGCGCCGTCTGCATAGCCGGCGCCGGTTCCCGGCTGTCGGCCGGAACGGGGAGGGTATATATACAGGAATTGGCGAGTCGGCGCCAGTTCGGTTCCGGAGGTTGCGCTAACCGAGCCGCCGCGCGACGAATTCCACGAGGTGGAAATGGTGCGGGTCGCCGAGGGCCGTCGGGCGGTCGTCTTCCTCCACCGACAAGTGCTCTATCTCGAAGCCGGCCAGGTCGTCTCGGACTCGATCCGGCGGGAGGCAGGTCATCTCCGGGTCGGACGCGGACTCGTCGTGGTCTCCGAAGAGCATCGCCGCGAATCGCCCCCCGGGTGCGAGGGCCGCGACTATCCGGTCCCACGTCGGGCGGAATGCGTCCGGGGCGAGGAACGGCAGACACAGGCTGGCATTTACGAGATCGCAGGGCGGCACCCGAACCGTGGCCAGATCCTCGATGTGAATCTGGAGCCGGTCCCGAAGGTCCGGCTCGACGGCGGCCTCGAGCGCGGTCCGGGCGGCGGGCTCCCGGTCCACGGCCAGGACGCGCCAGCCGGCCCGGAGCAGTTCCCTCGCGTCGCGCCCGGCCCCGCAGCCGAGGTCGACGGCGAAGCGAAGGGCGTGCGGGACGGCTTTTCCACCGGCCGTCGCGGCCGCGGTCTCGTCCTCCTCGCGGAACTTCTCGATCGCCATTCGGACGGTCTGCCAGGCCGGCCGCTCGACCGTGACTTCGTAGTATTTGGCCCAGTAATCGGAGTCGTCGGTCATGCGTCGAGTCTAGACGAAGGCGGCCGCGGCGTATCCGACGGTGCGGCGGGAGTCGCCGCCGGCGTCGGCCGAGGTGGCGGCCCCGAGCAGGACGCCGCGCGTCGAGCCCATCTCCGTCAGCGCCACCAGGGAGACTCGCACCGGATCGATGCCGCATAGCCCGCAGACGAGTCCGGGCCGGTTGGCCGCCAGCGCGCGGGACTCGCCGGCGCGAAGCCCCTCGGCGTCCATCCTGAGCAGCGGCTCGAGCAGCTCGGCGTCGGTCTCCTCGCATACCCGCGCCGGCGGATAGTGGGCCATGTCCGAGCTGGCCACCAGCAGGATGCTCTCGCCGGCGGCGCGCCGCTCCGCGAGAAGCCGGCCGAGCATGACCCCGGCTTGGGCGTGAATGGTGAGCCTCGGGCTCACGGCGAGCGGCACGATCTTCGCCGCGGGGCAGGCCCGGATCAGGAGCGGCAGCTGGACCTCGAGCGAGTGCTCCTCCAGGTGCGCGGCGTCGTCCGGCGCGAACGGCGGACCGAGCGCGGCGATCGCGGCGGCGAGGGAGTCGTCGATCGGCACGTCGCCGAGCGGAGTGCGCCACGCGCCGCCGGTCCACACGCCCACGCCGGCCGCCCAGGCCTGATGGTCGGTGCCGGCCAGGACGATCGTGGCCGGGGCGATCTCGCCGGCCAGAGTCCAGCTCAAGGCCGCGATCGCGCCGGAGTAGACGAGTCCGGCATGCGGGACGAGCAGGCCGGCAACGTCGGCCGCGCCGAGGCCCTCCGGCCGGGGCGCGCCCGCCGCGCCCGCCAGCAGAGTGGCCACGAGCGAGCCTAGCTGCCGCGGCTCGGCGGGGTAGAACATGCCGGCGACCGCCGGCCGGCGAGGCTTGCCGCTCACGCTCGAGTCCCCTTTCCGGCGGACGGCTCCGCTCTCGTTCCGGGTTCCGCCGGCCCGATTCCGGTGGAGCGCTCCGCTCTTCTACCGAATTCCGCCAGCCCGATTCCGGCGAGCGCCCGCCCGCACCGAGCACAGCCGCCGTCGACGAGAGCCGGGGCCGGCCTGGCGCTGAAGCCGCGACGGCGGACTAGCGTCTCGCCGCATCCGGCGCACCGAGTGTCCTCGTCGCCGTCGCTCATGTTGCCCGAATAGACGTGGCGCAGACCCGCGGCGCGGCCGATCTCCACGGCCCGCTCGATCGACGACTCCGGGGTGGGGTCCAGGTCGGTCAGCCGGTACGTAGGGAAGAAGCGGCTCACGTGCCATGGCGTCTCCGGCCCGAGCTCGGCCACGATCCAGCGCGCCAGCGCTTCCAGCGTGTCGGGCGAGTCGTTGAGCGTGGGTATCAGCAGTGTCGTCACCTCGAGCCAGACGCCTCGCTCTCTCATGCCGGCCAGTGCCGCCAGGATCGGCGCCAGGCGCGCCCCGCAGACTCGCCGGTAGAACCGGTCGTCGAACGACTTGAGGTCGACGTTTGCGGCCGCGACCAGCGGGGCCAGGAGGTCGAGCGCCTCGGGCGTCTGGTAGCCGTTGGTCACCAGAACGTTCGCCAGCCCCACCTCGCGCGCGAGTCGGGCCGTCTCGAGCACGTATTCGATGAAGACCGTCGGCTCGGTGTAGGTGTAGGCGACGCTGCGCGAGCCCGCCGCCACGGCCGCCGCCACGACGCGCGCCGGCGCGAGGTTGAACGACGGAGCCGACAGCCCCGTGCGCTCGACCTGTGAGATGGCCCAGTTCTGGCAGTGCAGGCAATGGAAGTTGCAGCCGCGGGTCGCGATTGAGAAGGCCACGCTGCCCGGATAGACGTGGAAGAGCGGCTTCTTCTCGATCGGATCGGCGTTCGCGGCCACGGCCTGGCCGAACACCAGCGTGACGAGCTCACCGTCGCGGTTCTCACGCACGCGGCAGATGCCGGCCCGTCCGGGTCTGATCAGGCAGCGATGGGCGCAGGCGACGCAGCGGACGGCGCCATCGGCCTCAGCCACTCCCAGCATGGCGGGCGTGGCCGGGTCGGCGGATGTGTCGTGAGTCGGGGCGAACGGTCGCACTGGACGAGTCCTCGCGATTCATGCTCTTCTCGTGCCGGAGTAAGGCAAAGGGCCGAACGGCCCGAGGTGCCTGTCCGGGAGAGCGGCTCCGGGCGGGCCGCGACGCGGGTGGCGGGCGGGGGGCGCGGGCGGCGGGCGAGGCCGATTGCGGCGAGGGCGAGGCGCGGGACGGGCGCGCGGCGCGGCGGCGGGCGAGGCGCGGGCGGGCGCCGGGGCGCGGCGCGGCGTGCCCCGAGCTGTTGAGAACGCCCGGCCGGGGGGCCGAAAAGCTCCCGGCCGCCCCCAGCTGCCGAGAGTCGCCGCCGGCGGCCCGATTCTGGCCAAATGCCGACCGCGGTAGCGCGAGGCGAGGCGCCGGACCCGTGTACGCGGATCTCGAGGCCGGAATAGCCGCCGGGGGGCGTGATTCTGGCCAAATGCCGACCGGGGTCGCCATTCGGCATCGATCCGAGCGGTTTTGGTGCCCTTTCATGACTCCACGGCGATTGGCGGCCGCGACGATCGATCCTCGCGCTACGGGGGTCGGCATCTGGCCAAGTCGACGGGTCTGCGCCGGTGTTCGCCGCGCCTCGCCCCCGCCCGTGCCCGCCGCCAGCGCCCCACGGCGCGCGGGCGGCGGATCGCCTCGCGCGGGCCACGGCGCGCGGGCGGTGAGTCGCCCCGTCGCCTCGCGCGCCGCGCCGCGCAGACGCCACCAAAGAACGCGCCATTCGACTCTGGCGTCGAGCCCGAGGACGCGTAGCCTCCTGGGGAAACAGCGAGGCATCCGATGAAGCAGTTCGACGGATCGGACCAGAGACAACTCCTGGAGATCGCCCGCATGTCCATCGAGGCGGCCGTGGGGCTGGGTGCGTCCCGCGGCTCGGCGCCCGAGCACGTGCCCGCCGCGCTGAACGAGGCGGCCGAGCGGCGGAGTGCGTCCCGCGGCGCGGCGCCGGAGCACGTTCCGGCCGCGCTGAGCGAGCCGGCCGCGGCCTTCGTCACCATCCACGAGCGCGGAGAGCTGCGCGGCTGCATCGGACTCATGCGCTTCGACGTCCCGCTCTGGCTCAACGTCCGCGA
>CAWIQP010000002.1:0-87826 GCA_963838285.1 uncultured Chloroflexia bacterium | reverse complement strand
CCTGGCCCAAGTCGCAAGGAGCTTTCGGAAGCGACCATCCAGTCTCGCGGTCGCAAGCTCGGTGAGGGCTCGCGGCGTCCGCAGATACAGCGCCGAATGGCCGGCCCGGATGGCGGCAACCGCCAGGGCGCAGGCGAGATAGGTCTTGCCGACGCCGGTTGGTCCCGTGATCAGGACCTGTTCGTGGGCCGCCACCCAGCGCGAAGCGGCGAGATCGAGGAGCACGCCGCGGTCGAGGCCTCGGTGAGCCCGGAAGTCGACGTCCTCGATCGAGGCCGACAGCCGCAGCTTGGCCGCCCGCAGATAACGCTCGAGGCGACGGTTCTCCCGCTCGGTCGCCTCGCGGTCGACGAGCAACCCGAAGCGGTCTTCGAACGAGAGCGGTCCATAGGTGGTCGGTTGCTCGCGCTGCTCAGCAAAGGCGTGGGCCATGCCGGCGAGATTGAGCGCGTAGAGCCGATCGAGAGTGGGATTGCTGAGCACGGGTTCTCCTTTCACTCGTAGTAGGCGGGGCCGCGGACGTTGGCGTGCTCGCGGCGGGGAAGTCGGAGGGTTGGCGAGGGTTCGGGCAAGGGCTTGCCGTCGAGGCCGTGCCTCAGGATCGACTCCACGCTCCGATACGTCGGGGCGTCGATGACCAGGGCTCTCGCGCAGGCGGCCTCGAGGCGCTCGGATCCATAGCGACGCCCGAGGCGGATGATCCCAAGACACTGCGATAGCCCTGCTCGGGATGCGGCTTGCGGGCCATGAGCTCGCTCACCAGACGCCCGGCCGACGGTCCGGTCTCAGCCGCCCAGCTGATCATGCGACCGGGCGTCCATTCGAGATGGCGTCGGTGCGCCTCGGGCATATGCTCAGGGCTCGTCGTCGCCTTGTATCGCTCGGCCGAGCGGACGTGGCTCGCCACCCGGCGGCCCCGGACGAAGAACTCGACCGTGGACGCCGCGATCCGGATGTCGGCCGTCTCATGCACGAGCTGGTAGGGCACGCTGTAGTAGTGGTGGTCGACCTCGACGTGGTAGTCGATGTTGACCTGGCCTTTGCGCCATACGCCGGACTCGAACGGACGCTCGGGCAGTGGCCGCAGCGCCGGCCGGTCGAGGGCCAGAAAGAGGCTCTGCCGGCAGCCGTCGAGCTTGCGGAACGGACGCCGGTTGAGCCAATCGAGTCGTTCGGCGATCGCGACATTCGCCTCTGCGAGCGAGTAGAACGTCCGGTTGCGAAGGGCCGCGAGGATCCAGCGCTGGGCCACCTGAACGCCGAATTCCGCCTTCGCCTTGTCTCTGGGCTTTCGGGGCCGAGCCGGGATGACGGCACAGCCGTAATGGTCCGCGAGGTCCTCGTATGTTCGGTTGAGATCGGCCTCGTAACGGTTGGCTTTGGTGACCGCCGAGTGCAGGTTGTCCGGGATTAGAAGGGCCGGGACCCCGCCTAGAAAGTCGAAGCAGCGGACGTGGGCGGCCACCCAGTGCGGCAGCTTCTGGCTGGGCAGCGCTTCGGCATACGTGTAGCTGCTGGCTCCCAAGACGGCGACGAACAGTTCTGCGCGGCTGATCACGCCCGTCGCGCGGTCGACGATCGGAATCGTGGAGCCGGCAAAGTCGATGAAGAGCTTCTCGCCGGCGCGGTGCTCCTGGCGCATCACGACATCGAGATGGGCTCGGAAGGTCGCGTAGCCCTCGGTGAACCAGGTATAGCCATAGCCATCGGGGCAGCGTTCCCGGTATTCGGTCCAGAGCAGCTGGAGCGTGACGTGGGGCCGGTGCATCTCGCGATGGACCATCTCCCAGTCGGGCAGCGGTCGAGCGCTCGAAAGCGGGGGCGGAGCAGCTCGACCGAAGAGGCGTTCCTCGAGCTCGCGGTCGTCGGTCTCGGCCGGCAGCGGCCAGGAGAGACCGGCCTCGCTCGCCCGATCGAGGTAGTGGCGGACGGTTGTTCTGGGCAGCCGCGTCGCGGCTGCGATGGCCCTTGTGCTCAGGTGCTCCGCATGACGGAGCCGCAGCACGTCTCTGATCTTGCGCATGGCAGCACGGGGACGGGGCACCGGCTCTTCTCCTCGACAGCTTCCTTGGTCGAGGCCAGAGTGGCCGATGCGATGAGCCTCACGCGGCCGTCAGGAGCAGCTTCTCCGAGGTGGGCCAAAACCCGCGAAATCGCTGGGCCAAATCGAGTGAAACAGGTGGGCCAAAACCCGCGAAATCCGCAGTCCACGGACGTTCGTCGATCCACTCGACGCTCGACGGATCATATGCCGCCGCATCTGTGACTGTGTAGTAGGTTGAGCGACCCAGAGTCGAATTGGTGAAGTAGAACGTGAAGACGCCCCCACTCGTTTCGTCAGTCTCAACACCCAGGGAGTCACTTGCTCGATCTCGTAGAGAAAGTTGTAACAAGCGGCATCCGAGGTTCAGCAACCAAGGTTCGGGTCCAGCCTGGGCACGCACTCGACTGTGCGGACATGATCACCAGCCCCACCCTCTCGCTAGGTTCCTAAGAGCGGATCGCGGCGATAAGAGGCGAACACCCGCCCGATGACCCCGTGCATCGGGCCACACTCGCCGGTCGCAGCGATCTAGCGAAGTCCATCGCGAACGCTTCCATCCGACCGACCGCGATCTCGGTCGTCGTGGTTCGGCCCGCGACCTCAGCCGTCGTCCGAGGGTGGCGTCCTGAGACTGCTGTAAAAGTGAAGACGGCGTAGGCTCCGAAGCGGACCTAGGAAGTTCGCATCAGGAGGACTACGCCGTGCAAGCAAGGATAGCCCCGAGCGTCCAGATCGAAGCGCAGATCGAGCATCTGTTGCTCGACGGACTCGAAAGCGAAGGTGAGGTCGACGACCTCGAACGCCTCAGCAAGCTCGGCCGCCTGGGCGCCCAGCTCGTGTTCCAGCGGGCGATCGAGGAGGAGGTCGAACGGTTCCTTGGGCGCGCTCGCTTCGAGCGCACGCCGGCGGCCCGCGGCTCGCGCAACGGCCACCGCTCCAAGCAGATCGCGACCGCGGAGGGACCGATCACGATCGCTGTGCCCCAGGTCCGCGACAGCCTCACCCGCTTCGTGAGTTCGGTCATCCCCGACTGCCGCACTTCGATCCGGACGAGACCGCTCGAAGCGCTCGTCATCGGGGCCTACGTCCGGGGCCTGTCCGACCGCGACATCGAGAGCCTGGCCGCGGAGGCAGGTCTGGGCCATATCAGCCGGACCGCCGTATCGGGCATCTGTTCGGAGCTGAGAGACCGGTATCGGGCGTTTCGGGCCAAGAGCCTCGCCGACATCCGCCTATTGAGCCTGATGCTCGATGCAATCTACCTGCCGGTCCGTCCGGAAGGTCCCAAGGAGGGCGTTCTCGTGGCCTGGGGCTACACGCTCGAAGGCGAACGGGTCCTGCTCGATGTCTGTCTGGGCCAGCGCGAACGAACCGAGGACTGGCTCGGTCTGGGCAGAGGCCTCGCTGCTCGCGGCCTCGCGAGTCCGCTCCTGGTCGTATCCGACGGCGCACCCGGACTCATCGCGGCGATCGGGCAGCTCTGGCCCGATGCCGACCGGCAGCGCTGCACGGTCCATCGGCTGCGCAACGTTCTCGCCAAGCTGCCCAAGAAGCCGCTCCTCCACGAACGGATCAGGCGTGCCTACTGGGCGGCGCTCGATGGGGCGAGCTGCCCGCAGGAGGCGGAGACTCGCCTGCGGGCCATCGTCGGCGAACTTGAGCGCGACTACCCGAGTGCGGCAGCGTGTCTTGCCGACGACCTCGCGGCTCTGACAGTGCATCTGGCCTATCCGCTCGCCTTGCGCAAGCGGCTGCGCTCTACGAACCTGCTGGAGCGCTCACTCGAGGAAGTCCGCCGGCGCACCAAGGTGATCGGTCGTTTCCCGGGCGAGACGAGCTGTCTCACCCTCGCCTGGGCGGTGATGGATCTGGTCATCGCCGGCGCCCGCGGCCTGGCTGTCAACGGTCCGGAACGTGACGCCATCGCGGCGCTCGTGGCCACCGCCCATTCAGTCCCAGCCGCCCAGCAAGTGGCCTAATCTATCGGAGCGAAAGAGCCCGCGCCGTCACGACTTTTCCAGCAGCTCCCGGACGCGACCTCGTCCGAGCTCAGGACCTCCGTTTCCAGGCCGACTGACGGCATATTCTTCGGAATTTGTCGCCGATGGTACGCGGGATGGTACGCAGAAGCCTTGACTCTCTCGATTGGTCGGCCTAGCGTCTTGTGTGGCGACCGGCCCAGGTCCGGGTAAGGAATACCGGACCAGAAGAGAGCGATCGCCCCCACTTTTCCGGAGCCGCACGAGCTCCTCAGCTGCGATAGCTGTGAGCAAGGCGTCGGCTGATTCCGGCTGTTCGAAATCAGATAGGAGAACACAGCATGGCACTTGGCAGGCACATTCCCATGAACATGGACCAGGTCTTCCCGGCAGGGGTATACGCCGTTGGCGCCGTAGAGCAAGTCATCGACTTCGAGGCCTCGACGCCCGACCAGCGGGTCCAGGCGCACGATCGCGACTCCGGTCTGCCCCTCTGGGCGGTCTCAGTGTTCGACGCCGATCCGGAGGCACGGACCAAGGTCGTTCGCGTCAAGATCGCTTCCCGTACCGCGCCCGTCCTTCCGCAGGCGGCGGCTGGATTGCCCTTCCCGGCGGTCGCGTTCGAGGGCCTGACTGCCACGGCGTACGTGGACACCTCAGGCTCCCGGCCACGCCTGGCCTGGTCGTTCCGGGCGACCGCGGTTCGTGCGGCGTCCCTGAAGACGGCGCCGGTCCCCCAGCCGCTCCATCGCTCCGAGTCGGGCGGGTAGGAGCGGGTCCGTGGTCGTCCCTGCGTCCCCATCACTCGCTGAGCCCGATCCGCTGGCGGTGCTCGCTCACCGTTACGGCGCCGGCGCACCTGCCGTTGTCGAGCTGATCCGCCGGACCGGCGGCTGCACCTCGCCGATCCGCCTCGAAGGTGAGTCGGTCGCCGTCTCGGGAGGCACCGGAGCAGTCCTCGCCCGCCAGTCGACGCGGTCACAAGCCCCCGGCTTCGTCCTGGTGGCCTGTGGCAATCGACGGGAGTCGCGCTGTCCGCCCTGCTCGGAGCGCTACCGCCGCGACGCCTACTTCCTGGTTGCCGCCGGGCTGTCCGGGAGCGAAGAGAAAGGTGTCTCGACTGACGTTGCCTCGCACCCGCTCGTCTTCGCGACGTTCACGGCGCCATCGTTCGGCGCGGTCCATCGCCGGATCGTCGATGCTGGTGGCGTCCGCCGCTGCCGGGTCAGTGGTCCTGAGACCTGCGATCACGGCATCCCGATGCGCTGCACCGAGCGCCATGCCGAGGGCGATTCCCGGATTGGCCAGGCCCTCTGCTCCGCCTGCTACGACTACGGGGCCGCGACCCTGTGGAACGCGAACCTCGGCGCTCTGTGGCGGCGGACGATCACGTACCTGCCCCGCGAGCTCGCGGCCTTGGGCGGACTCAGCGTCGCAGCCTTGCGATCGCAAGTCCGCATCGCCTATGCGAAGGTCGCCGAGTTCCAGGCCCGGGGTGCCGTGCATGTCCATGCGGTCATCCGGCTCGACGGACCCGACGGTCCCGACACCGCGCCGGCGGGCGGAGCGACGGCGCAGCGTCTAGCGGAGGCCGTCGCCCGTACGGCGGCGCGGGTAGCGGTCACGGTGGAAGGACCCGGTGGACGTGAGCATATGATCCGCTGGGGCAGCCAGATCGACACGAGGCCGATCAGCGCGGACCGGGACGCAGGCGACGGGCACGGAGCCGGCGTCGCGGGCTACCTCGCCAAGTACGCAACCAAAGATGCGCAACTCGGCGGCGGCCTGGATCGACGGATCCGCGTCCAGGGAGTGATCGAGCGAGCCGAGATCTCCGATCATGCCCGGGCTCTGATGCGATCGGCTTGGACGCTCAGCCCGCGCTGGGCCCACAACCTCGGCTTCCGTGGCCACTTCCTGACCAAGGCACGCCGCTATTCGGTGACGTTCGCAACGCTGCGAGCAGTGCGCGCCGAGTTTCGAGCCCAGGCCGATCCCTGGCTCACCCAGATCCGCGCCAAGGCCATAGGCGACCAGGTCGTCGTCCGACGGAGCTTCCAATACGCCGGATCAGGTCTGAGTCCGGCCGAGCGCGCCGTGGCCGCGAGTTTCCGTGCCGACGCAACCTCGCCGGGTCGTACGGGGCCATTCGGTTCTGCGGTGGCGAGCGATAGCGTGGGAATGCCCAGAGGCGCCGGAGTCCACTGGTTTAGGGATCGCGCGTCGCCATGAACGAGCTGCAAACGCTGTTGCCTTCACCTTCTCGACTACACCGAGGCGAGCGGCAATCGGGCAGCGCGTCCCGGATAGACAGGCGCACTGTCATGCCCGACGCCTGGTCAACGAACGAGCCTGACCTGATGAGCGACCGGCTGCATGCTGCCGTCATGGAACTCGTCGAGGCCTTGCGAGATGAGATTGTTGTCGGAGCCCGTCCGAGCGAGCGCGAGCCCGATCGCCTGCTGAGCATCGCGCAGGCCGCCCGGGCTCTCGGCATCGGCCGGACGGCCCTGTATTCGGAAATCTGGGCCGGACGCATCCGAACCGTCAAGGTGGGCCGGCGCCGATTGGTGCCGTCTTCGGCGATCGGCGAGGTCGCGTCAAGGCAGGGGTGATCGACCGACGCTCGAACGCTCCTTCGGTTCAGTCTGCCGGCCGGACTTGCAGCGCCCGGTTGAGCGCCTCTGCGGCTTCCCGCCTCAGGTCGGGGGTGACGTGCTGATAGGTGTCGGCCGTGATCGCGATCGAACTATGGCCGAGCGTCTCGGATACGACCTTGAGGGGTACGCCTGCGGCTAGAAGCAGGGTCGCGGCGCTGTGCCGGAGATCGTGAAACCTCACCGGCTGGAGACCGAGCCGCGCGACCGTCTTGCGGAAGCCAGAGGACACCGTCTCAGGGCTGAGCGGTCGTCCGAGTTCGTCGGTGAACACCAGACCGAGCTGGTCCTGCCAGGCAGTCCCGGCAGCGAGCCTGGCCGCGGCCTGGCGGGCCTTCTGGCGGCGGAGGCCTTGGATTGCGATCTCCGGGAGCATGACCGTCCGGCGGCTCCGTGCTGTCTTCGGCTCGGCCATGGCCCACGTTGTGTGTCGCTTGCCGGCTGCGTCGACGACCTGGCCGGATTCTGCGAGCGCTCGACGAACAACGAGCGAGGCGCTGTCGGGTGCGATGTCACCCCAGGAGAGCCCGAGCAGCTCGCCGAGCCGGCATCCGGTCCCCAGCGCAACGGCGTACAACGGCCCTCCAGGCTCGTCTCTCGTGGCTTCCAGCAGGCGTTGGGCCTCTCCCGGAGATAGGGCCCGCATTTCGTGCAGTGGGAGTCGTGGCGGCCGCGCAAGAGCCGCGGCGTTGCGGTTTAGAAGGCCTTCGCGCATGGCGTCGTTGAGCGCTCGTCGTAGAACAGAGCGCGCATGGCGCGCCGTAGCCGGCGAAAGGCCGCGGTCGAGCATCTCGGTCATCCGCCGCTCGACGTCGACCGGCTGCAGCTTCGTCAGCGTTCGTTTGCCCAGCTCGGCGCTGAACCCACCGGCAAGCCAGTACTGATTGCAGTGCCGGACGTACTCGACGTGCGTCGAGGGCCGAATTCGGGACTTGCAAGCCTCGAGCCAGCGCGGCAGGTACTTCGCCAGCGTCTCGCCCGTTACGGCGCCCGCAGTGCTCTCCTTGCGCTTCGCATCGAGCTTCCGACTCACGTCGGTCCGCGTTTTGCCGCTGACGAAGACGCGCTTCTGCAAGCCGTTCGGAAGCGTTACTAGGATCGATCCACGAACCCGCCCATCTGCGGTCTCGTAAATCGCCCCCTCGCCAGCGGACCGCCTCGGTCGCTTACCAGGCTGCTCCACGGCACGTTCCTCCAACACAGGATCGCCGCTGAAGGCCTCTGGTTGGCACCGTGGGCCTTCGACTTGCCCGGGATTGTACAGCAGCGAAGCTGCCACGAAGCTGCCAAGTGTCGCCAGGCGGTCCGCCCGACCCCTATTTGGATGGAACAGCCGTGCTGTTCGTGCGTGAAATGTGGTGCCGGAGCAGGGGCTCGAACCCTGACGCCCTTTCGGGCCGCGGAGTTTAAGTCCGCTGCGTATGCCAGTTCCGCCACTCCGGCTCGCTTGCTAGGTTAGCGCCCCGCAGAGCCGGCAGTCGCCGCGGGCCGGGCGGGACACGGCAAGGCCGGGCCGGTCAATCAGGGAAAGTGGAGGAGACGGGCGGGATCGAACCGCCGAATAGAGGTTTGGCAGTTCGGCCAGGGACGTCCTCGCGCGTTCGTCTGCGTCCGAGTTGAGCACGCAGCGAACGGCCGTTCATAGCGCCTGACCGGCTGCGTACGGCTCTGTTGCTACCGTACGTTGCTACCGAAAGCCGAGCCATCCTATGCGTCGAGTGGCCTGAACAGGTGCCGGCGGAGTCGGCCAGGGGATCCATGTCTGGGCGGCGCTCGCCAACGTGGGATTGGGTCGTACCAGGGCCGCCGCAGCTCATGGGACGTGCGGGAGCGAGGCCCAACAGACCTGCGGTGTCGGGCTCGACGGATTGGCTCGGCGTATGACCAGGAGGTCGCCAGTGACGACAGTCCACCCATCCTGGAGCTGCCACGGATCGCTGGACCCGTGTTGCTCGACTAGATCGAACGTGCCCGTCGCCGTGTCGTAGAGGGTCAGATCACCGATGCTGAGGCGCTTGTAGGCAAGGTAACGGTTCCCGAGTGAAACGTAGCCGATCTGTGGAAGCGAAAGAGATCTGGGCGCCTGGCCGTCGGGCGTTGCGATCACGAGGTCGTTGCCCCAGTTCATGACGTTGTCGTTGACCGTCCGCCAGACGAGGGTCCTGCCGTTGCTCAGCGGCTCGGTCGCGCTGTCGTCGGTTCCGAGCCGGACTGGCGGTGAATCTGGGACCGAGAGATCGAGGCGGTAGATGCGGAAGGCTTCGTCGCCGCCGCTCAAGTGTTCGACGGTGCTATAGAGCAGTACGCGACCGGTCGGATCGAGCGAGGGCCACCAGTACTCGGTCCGGCTCGCCGGCGCAGAGGCGAGGATCCGTGAGTCAGAGCCATCGAAATTCGCGGCTCGGATCTGCGAAGTGACGACGCCCGCGACTTCGTGGAACGTGGTCCAGATCACCTGCCCTCCGCCCATGGCGATGCTGCCCGGCTGGGGTGCACCGGGCAGATCTCCCTTGTCGAGAAGGACAGCCTTCTGGCCCGCGCCCGGGAGTGCCCACAGGCGCCAGCCGTCGGTGCCGTAGAGCCGATCGTTGTTCTCAACGAACGCGTAGTGGCCGTCACTCACGGCAATGGCGTTGATATACGAGTCGCGGTTCGGCCCGCGATAGACGTAATGAGGGACGCTGTCGTGGCCTGAAGAGAAGCCGACAAGGTCCGGCAGCGTGGGAAGGTTGGGGTTGGCGAGCGAGCCGATGGCCGACCAGACGAGATTGGTGCCGTCGGAGGCGACAGCTGGGCCCGTCAAGAGGGCCCAGCTGTCAGGGATGCACGCGAAATCGATCTTGAAGTTGACGGTTCCTGACGGAGCCGGCGAACCCGATAGCTCGGTCGCGCTCGCCTCCGCAGAGATCGTGGCTTTGGGCGTCGATACGGTCGTCGGTGAAGCCGGAGTGGGCCGCGTGGCTGTTGGCCCGACGGTCTGTGCTCCGCACGCGCCCGCACTCGTCGCAAGCGCGAGAACCAGGATGATCGGGCGTGACGACCGCGTCGAATGGCTCACCAGATGATGTAGCCGCACAAGTTGTAGATCTCCATATACGTGGAGCCGTCTCCTTGTCGGCGTCGACGTGGGTGACCAATCGAGCAGACAATACCAGCGCATGCCGCTTGGGCAACTGGCCGTGCACAGGAGGGGACCCAGATGCTCCGAAGAGCAAGGCTGCTGCTGCTGACAGTGCCCCTTTCCTGCGTCTTGGCCGGATGTGGCCCGACTACAGGGAGTCCCTCTCCCGCCAGCCAGACAACCTCAGTCGGCTCACAGGACCTGACGAAACTCTGGGTCAACAACGACACGACGATCGCGGTCACGATCGTCGTGAACGGCACGAAGCTTGAAACGGTACCGGGCAATACCGTTGAGCAGCCCATCAAGGCCGACCTACCGCCGCTCCCATGGCACGTCGAGGCCGTCTCGCCCAGTGGCCGGCTCCTGACGAGCCTGGACGTGCACTACCCGCCTGCGGCCGCGCGAGTTGACTTGTCGTGTGGGCGACTTGAACTCTTGTACGGGACGGTGCTGCTCGGACCGGCGTTCAGCCCAGGCCCAGAGCCGTGCGACTGATGGGTCGCTTGATCGACTCTCGCCTGACGGGCCAGTTCACGAGGGAAAGTGGAGGCGACGGGCGGGATCGAACCGCCGAATAGAGGTTTTGCAGACCTCCCCCTTAACCACTTGGGTACGTCGCCTCGACGCGGGCCGCCCCTGGGGTGGCCCCGGCCGGCTGGGGAACCGGCGCATTGCGGGTCAGACTGGCTGCCCCTCGAGGATTCGAACCTCGCCTAACGGATCCAAAGTCCGCTGTCCTACCACTAGACGAAGGGGCAGAGGCTCGATCGATCTCGGCGGGCGCCCGCCCGGTCGGCAGAGAAAGGGAGTGGAGCGGAAGACGGGACTCGAACCCGCGACCCTCACCTTGGCAAGGTGATGCTCTACCAACTGAGCCACTTCCGCTCGATTACGACGCCAGCCGTCTTTGGTGCCGAGAGCCAGGATCGAACTGGCGACACCGCGATTTTCAGTCGCGTGCTCTACCAACTGAGCTATCTCGGCCCGATCTGACGGACTGGTTGCCCGTCGGCGCCGGGAAAGGTAACACGCCCGACCGAAACGCTGCAAGGCAACGTGCGGCCCCGTCGATATCCGCCGGATCGGTCGGTTTTCCGGCCTCCGTCTGCGGCGGTGGAAGTAGGATCGAACTACTCGAGACCGGTCAGCTGGCGCACTTCAGGAGGGCTCATCGGCGGGTCGCCGGTGAGCTGCCGGAGCCGGTTGATGCGGTCCACGATGGGCGGGTGCGTCGAGAAGAGATTCGAGCCGCCGCCCAGCTTCTTGAGCGGATTGACGATGTACAGGTGCTGAGTCGCGCCGTTGACCGAATGGAGCGGCT
Organism: uncultured Chloroflexia bacterium; assembly: GCA_963838285.1. Taxonomy (GTDB): domain Bacteria; phylum Chloroflexota; class Limnocylindria; order Limnocylindrales; family CSP1-4; genus Fen-1039. The sequence goes on along the minus strand of CAWIQP010000002.1, from coordinate 76,701 downwards.
CGTTGTCCGAGGCCAGCTTGGCGAGGGCGCTCTCGAGGCCGTGTGGGTTTCGAGTCAACTCGACTGACGACGCGTCGGCGAGGTACTCCCGCTGGCGGCTCACGGCCATCTGCACGAGCGCTCCGAAGAAGTAGCTGACGGCCGCCATGACCAGCCCGACGAGGAGCAGAACGACGGCGAAGCCACCGCCGCCGTCGCGGTTGTTGCCGCGACGCCCACCGCCGAACCAGAACGTATATCTCAGGAAGAAGCCGGCCAGCAACGCCATGCTGCCGATCATCACGCCCACGATCAACGTGAAGCGGATGTCGTAGTTGCGGACGTGGGACATCTCGTGGCCCAGGACGCCCTGGAGCTCTTCGCGATTCATCTTCTGGAGAAGACCGGTCGTCACGGCTACGGACGAGTGCTGGGGGTCGCGGCCGGTCGCGAAGGCGTTGGGCGAGGGGTCGTCGATGATGTAGACCTTGGGCATGGGCACGCCGGCGGCAATGGCCATCTCGTTGACGACGTTGTAGAGGGCAGGGGCTTGTTCAGCGCTGATTTCCCGGGCGTGAGAGCTCGACAGCACGAGCTTGTCGCCGTTGTAGTACGAGAAAAGGGCGCTGAGGCTGCCGATGCCGACGGCTATGACAAGGGCGCCGATCCCGAACGCGACCTCGTCGCCGCTGCCGTAGCCGATGCTGAACCCGATGACGAACCCGAAAACGGCCAGGAAAGCGATGACGAGGAGCGCAAGAAGGAAGGAATTGCGGCGGTTAGCCAATTCTTCGGAGTAGAACGTGCTGGTGGTCACGGTTGTGTGGCCTCAAGACGCAGCGGCCCCGCAGACTCTCGCCGGCAGGGCCCTGCAGTCGGCTATCCCAGGTTGACGACCGGGACCTCGGCGGCCTCCGGCTCGGCCTCGAAGAACTCGCGCTTCGTGAAGCCGAACGGCCCGGCGATGAGGACGTTAGGGAACACCTGAAGCGAGTTGTTGAACTCGAGGACGGTCGCGTTGTAGTGCTGGCGGGCGAACGAGATCTGGTTCTCGGTCGTGGTCAGCTGCTCCTGCAGCGACATCACGTTCTCGTTGGCCTTGAGCTGCGGGTAGTTCTCGACGACCGCGAAGAGGGACTTGAGGGCGCCGCTCAGGACGTTCTCGGCCTGGGCCTGCGCGGCCGGGCCCTGCGACCCCGCCGAGATGGCGTTGCCCCGGGCCTCGGTGACCGCGGTGAGAACGCCCTTCTCGAAGTCCATGTAGCCCTTCACCGCGTTGACCAGGTTCGGGATCAGGTCGTGGCGACGCTTGAGCTGGACCTGGATCTGAGAGTTGGCCTCGTCCACGCGATTGCGCTTCGTGACGAGACCGTTGTAGATCCCGACGAGAAAGAGAGCGAGGACTACCAGGATTACGACGACGATGATGATCGGGACCACGTGTCCCTCCTCCGATCGATGCTGGGCCGCAACAGATGCCGTGCGGCGATTTCAGTCTAGCAGGCGTCCCGGTCGGAGCATGCAATCGATCCGCCGGGTCGAGGTCCGCGCGGCCTGACGCAAGTCCTCCGTGCCTTCGACCGATTGACTTCCCAGGCATCGGGAAGGTTCGGTCGGGATCTTGCCGTCCGACGCTCCCTCGGCGGCTTCGGTCGACTCGATGAAGCGGGCACACGACGGCGGACTCTCAAGCCCAGGCTGCCTCGGCGGCGTGTGTCGCCGATATGGTGTCGCCGCGGCCCCCGCTACGAACCACTCAGGCACATCGGCCAGCCGGACGGCAGTGGAGCGCCCCTACCCTCTCCATCCTGACCCCCGATCTCGAAGTAGTCCGAGTGCAGAGGATCGCTCGAACCGTGCGTCACCACCATGCAGAATGGCCCGTCGGGCAGCAGCGCCGTGACATCCCAGCACTGGCGTGCGGCGATTCCGTCTAGGGTCGGACATGCCCTGGGCTGGACCGTCAGTCGCCCGCCGCTCCCGTCGAGGATCCACTGCCAACTCCTGGCGAGGTTGTTCGCAAACAGCCCGATGGCCCCGTCGCAGTCCACATCGGATGTCCCGTCGCACATCACCGTCCAAGTCACGCCGCCGGTCGTCGTGATGACGCGAGGTGTCGCTGGCGGTTCGATGCTGGCGGCGGGCGTCCAGCCGGCCCGCCAAACGACAGCTGCAGCCGATACGGCTGCCACGACCAGAACGCCGACACGACCGAGCAGGACTCGACGACTCGGCCGCCGCGACCCAACGCGGTCTGGAGGTTGTTCGAGGACTGGGCCCGCGAGCGTGCCCTCGACCGGTTGCGAACCATCAACCCGGGCCGTCCTGGCCATCCCCTGGACGCTCTGCCACGCCGTCCCCTGTCCGCTGCAGCGTTACGGCGCCATCTTTCCACGCAGGGGCAACAGAGATTGGTGGAGGGTCTCCGGGACCCCGTCAACGTTCAACGAGGGGGACAACCTCGGATAGGAGGCCCTCAAACAGCACGACGAACAGGGCAAGGAGCGCGATGGCGGTCGCGATCCGAACGACGACACGCAGCGCTCGGATGCGCAAGGGGGGTAGATACCTCGTGCTAATCCAATCGAGGCTTATCGGGCCCAGGGCGCGCCGAGCCTCGACGAGCACCGGGAACGGATCGAGGCCCTCTACCGACCGCCGCCGAGCCTCCTCAATCGCGACCAGTGCCCCCTGAGTCGCGCGCTCGGCCGGATCTGTGATCGCGTCGCTCGCCGCCCACGCAGCCTCCAGGCTATCGACTCAGTCGTCGGATGCCAGGCCGAAGAGTAATCGGGCGCGGCGAGCCCGGAACACCATGTCGGATGGTTGCCAATTCCGTAGTTCTTGACCAACGCCATCTCGATCCCCGCTGGCCAGCAGGATGGGCAACCGCAGCGCTGTCGGGAGATCACCGCTCAGACCATCCAAACGGGACAGAGCCTCCTCGGACGTTGCTGGAGGATCGCCGCCGTCGATCGACTGCCACTCCCGCACGATTCTCTCCGCCCACCAGAGGAGGACTTCACTGGCAGGCCAGCAGCGTTGCCGAAGGAGCCATCGGCGCGCCACGGCCATCGCGAGCGGTGCTCCCGCGAGAGCCATGACCAAACCGGCCAGCACGTACTCTGGCGAGGGAGCGAGAGCCATGACTGCCAGCCCTGCCGCACCAACCAAGACGAGAAGAACCACAGACTCTCGATAGGCATGACGAGATTCGCGTGCCAACTCGTAGAAGAGGTCCCCGGGGTATCGGGGTTTTGCGAGCGGCCCGAATAGCACGCCGCCGAGACGAGTTCGTGGGTGACTCAGTGCCACGGCGGTGGCACGCTCCTTTCACGGATCAGACTCACAACCGGCCCAATGCTATGCGCTCAGACCTTGACGCACCGGGTGGGGTCGGCGCTGGCGCAGCCATCAACGCTCGAACCAACGCCCGACCAGGCAAACGTGGTCCCGTGTCATGCGCCCTGCTAAGAGTGCCAGATGATGGCCACGGGAATCGTCACCACTAGCCCCACGACCAACGGCAGGGCCCACACGCCGTATCGTCTCAGCCTGACGCGAATGGGCGCGTGCAAATGTCCTAGCCGAGCCTGTGCGTCCCGCAGCGGCGTGACGTAGTCTCCGCCCCCTAGGTACGCCGCAAACGACTCGAGCTCGGCGAGGCCTTCGGCCCAGTATCGGCGCTCACGATCGTCTTCGATCGCTGCGACCGCCGCTCGAGACCGGGAGAGGGCCAATGGTCGACCCTCCATTACATCCGCCAGGGCCAGAGTCCGCTCTCGCATCGGAGGCTCTGCCCCGGCCGCCAGAGAGCGGATCTCGGCCCAACTGGCCGGGTCGCTGGTGGCCCGCTTCATCAAGGCATCGAGACGAGCTCCGAGTCCTGGCGTCCTGTCCTGGAACAGCCGGACTTGCTCGTAGTACGACCACATCAACAACTCCCACGCCGGCCAGCGCCTCCAGTTGCGAATTTCGACGACGCAGCCGGCGACGGAAACGGCAGCAAGGAGTTCCAGGACGAGAAACGAGAGGCGCGGGCAGCCGAGCAACCGCACCTCGAGTACCCATATGGCACCAGCGACCAGCACGGTGACACCCCGGACCGAGCCGGAGGGTACGCCGGCCACGTCCATCTCGAACTTGTGCCACTGGGCGCCAAGGCTTGGCGGGTTGGCTCCATTCATGCAACTTGCCCTCAGCATTCACTCTCACGCCGGCACAACCCCGCGGCAAGGGTGAATAGGGCCGTTCCATCCACTACCCGGACGAACAGGGAGTCCTGGCGTCGCTGAGCCCAGGGGAGTCGCTGGATGGATTGGTGGGCGGTGCAGGATTCGAACCTGCGACATCCTCGGTGTAAACGAGGCGCTCTAACCACTGAGCTAACCGCCCCGGAAGCCGCAGTGGGCGGCGCAAGGCCGCCTCGCGGCCGGTGGGTTCAGGGAGAAGGTGGTGCCCAGGCCGGGACTTGAACCCGGATGGATTGCTCCATACGCCCCTCAAACGTACGCGTATACCAATTCCGCCACCTGGGCACGAACAGCCATCGCGACGGCTCCACGTCGCTGCACCGAAAACCTGGTGCCGAGGAGGGGATTTGAACCCCTACAGCCTTGCGGCCACTGGCTCCTGAAACCAGCGCGTCTGCCAATTCCGCCACCTCGGCGCACACAGCAGCCGGCCTACCGGTCGCTGGCGAGGCGCCAGTCTATCACATCCCAGAATCGGCCCGACGGGTCCGCGATCTCGTTGGACACCACGTCGTAGACCCGGCTCGAAACCACCAGGTCGTAGTCGCGGAACGCCAGCGGCAGGATCGGCAGCGTCGTCGAGACGTACTGCTCCACGGCCGAGACGGCGGCCTGGCGGGCGGTGGGATCGACCGTCTTGCGGACCGTGAGCAGAAGCTGGTCGAGCGACGTGTCTTGCACGCCCGACACGTTCGAACCGCCCGAGCCCACCTGCGTGGACAGGAGCATCGGCCCCAGGTCCGGGTCGAGCCCGACTTCGTAGTCGGCGATGGCCGTGTCGAACAGCCCGTTGTCCAGACGGTCCATGTACACGCTCGTCGACACGGCGTCGAGCTGGACGGTCAGCCCGATCGCCCGCCAGGAGTCGGCGACCTCCAGCGCGGCCTGGTAGACGACCGGGTTGGTCGCCTCGTCGAGCGTCAGCAGCTCCATGGTGTACGGAGCCGTGTCCTTGGGGGCAGTCCATCCTGTCGCGCCCTTCTGCCAGCCGGCGGTGGTCAGGTACCCTTCGGCGTCGGAGACGCTGTAGGGCGTAGCGTTGACGGCGCCCGAGTCGTAGGCCGACGACCAGTCCGGGATCGGCAGGTCGGCGAAGCTACCCCTGCCCTCCAGGACCTTGGCCACCAGCGAGTTGCGATCGATCGCGGCGAGCAGGCCCGTGCGAACACCCGGATCGCGAAGCTCGTTGTGGTCGGGGCGCTGGTTGACGACCACGCTGAGCAGGCTGGCCCACTGGTAGGACACGAGCCGGGCCCCGGGTGTCGCCAGGGCCGCGTCGGTCTCGTCGTTCGTCAGGCCGCCGACAGCGTCGAGCTTCCCGGCGTGGAAGGCCGCCGCGGCGGAGGCAGCGTCGTCGTAGAAGTCAAGCTCGATGTTCGACATGGGCACGAGCGAGGCTCCGCTTGCCAGCGGCACCGGGGTCGGCGTTGGGGTCGGTGTAGGCGTCGGAGTCGGGGGCGGCGTCGGGATGGGGGTCGGCGCGAGAGTCGGTGTCGGCTTGGGCGTCGGCGTCGCCCTGGCGCCCCTGGTGGGCGCCGACGTGGGGAAGGTGATCGGGCTGGAGCTGGGGCCCGCGCTGGCGGACACCGAAGGCATGGGAAGCGGCGCCTCGGTCACCGAGGTGACGCGCTGCAGAAGCGCGTGCCAGTAGTCGATCTGGACGATCCGATACGGGCCGTCGCCAACCGGCCGGGAGCTGTAGCTCGAGTCGGCCAGCTTGGTGACAGGCGTGCCCTTGAGCAGGTGCGACGGCAGAATTGGCAGCTCGGCCTGACGGAGGAATGCGGCAATCGGAAGCGCCATCGTGAAGGTCACGGTGGACGGACCGGCTTCACTGACGTGGACTCCCTGCCACGACGACCCGATGGGCCCGTCGTACTCGGAGTCCTGAACCAGGCCCACGGTGAACACCACGTCGTCCGCGGTCACGGGCTGGCCGTCGTCCCAGTAGGCGTCGCTGCTGATCTGGAACGTGTACGTGCGTCCGTCGTCGGAGGCCGTCCAGGTCGCCAGGTCCGGCTCGACGGTTCCGTTTGGGCCGGCCCGGGTCAGGCCGCGGAACAGCAGCGCGACGAGATCCTGATCCGCCTGGGATCGCGGCGTGAGTGGGTTGATCGAGCTGGTGTGGCCGATCACGCCTTCGCGATAGGGCACGGCCGTGCCGGTAGGTCGCGCGGACTGGTTCGGCCCTGAAGAAGGCCCGGGAATGACGAGCGCCGCGCCGACAATGGCCACCGCGATGAACAGGACTGCGATCGCGAATCGATCCCGACGCTTCATGGCTTCACGACCGCTCTAGCCGAGCGGACCGCGACGGGACCCGTCGCCGCCGAGGAGTGCCCCTCCAGCCCTGTCGACCGCAAGGTCAAAACTTCACGAAGCTCACTTCGGAGAAGAAGCAGAACAGGACCGCCAGAAGGATCGTGAACTGCCACAGGCGTCGCTCTATCCCGCGCCGGCTGCGGTACACGGACGAATCGCCACCGAAGGTGGCAGACAGGCCGGAGCCCCTCGCCTGGAGGAGGATCGCGAGCATCAAGAAGACACCGATGATGTCCTGGCCGATGGCAAGAGCGGGATTTACAGCTCGAAACAACCTCTTTCTGGTTCCGCCGGTGGCGGACCGGCGCATGTTAGCACACGGTCGGTCCCGGCCGGGCGGACGCCTTCACGGGCGGCTGGGGCCCCGGCCGGCGGCCGCTCGACGTCAGCCGGCCCGGGCAGTCGCCTTCGCCCCGGCCTCGCCTGGCCGAGACCGACCTTCGGAATGTGCCGCGGCGGCTATTCCTCGGCCAGAAGCGAGTGACCGGTCACATCCGGCCAGGGCTTCAGACCGCCGATCTCCAGGATGGTCGGGGTTACGTCGGCCAGGCGGCCGTCCTTGAGCCGCTTGCCTTCCAGGTAGCGTCCGATGCCCAGGAGCGGCACCGGGTTTAGCGAGTGCTTCGTGACCGGATTGCCGGCCGCGTCCTTCATCTCGTCGGCGTTGCCGTGATCGGCGGTGATGAAGAGGACGGCCCCGGGAGCGGCCGGGTTGCCGGCGTCTACCGCCAGAACGGCCCTGGCCACCCGTCCGAGCGCGGTGTCGACGGTCTCGCAGGCCTTGATGGTCGCCTCCCAGACGCCGGTATGACCGACCATGTCCGGGTTGGCGAAGTTGGCCACGATGAGGTCGTACTTGCCGCCCTCGATCGCCGCCACCAGCGCGTCGCAAACGCCTTCCGCGGCCATCGTCGGCTGCAGGTCGTACGTTGCCACCGTCTTGATGCTCGGGACGAGCCTGCGATCCTCACCGGGCCACGGCTCCTCGCGACCGCCGTTGAAGAAGTACGTCACGTGGGCGTACTTCTCCGTCTCGGCGACGTGGAACTGCGTCCAGCCCGCCTTGCTGACCGCCTCGGCCAGCGACGGCACGACCTCCGGCCCGAAGACGACCCGCACCGGCAGGTCCGCCTCGTACTCGGTCATCGTGGCGTACAGGATGCCCTTGGGCGCCGGGCCGCCTTCGTTCCGATCGAAGCTCGTGAAGTCGGCGTCGGCCAGGGCGTGGGAGAGCTGGCGGGCGCGGTCGGCGCGGAAGTTGCAGTGCAGGACGGCGTCGCCGTCGGCGATCGTTCCGTGATCCACGCCGTCGATGACGGTAGGCACGATGAACTCGTCGTTCTCGCCGCGGGCGTAGCCCTCCTCAACGGCGGCCGTGGCGGACGGGGCGTGGTAGTCCGCAATGCCCTTGACGATCGCCTGGTAGCCCTTGCCGGTTCGCTCCCAGCGCTTGTCGCGGTCCATGGCGTAGTAGCGGCCGCCGATGGTGGCGATCTTCGCGTCCGGATGAGCGGCCTTGAGGCGAGCTTCCAGATCGGGAACGAACTCGATGGCGGAGCGCGGCGGGGTGTCGCGACCGTCGAGCAGGCCGTGGACGCGGACGCGCTTGACGCCCTGGCGGGCGGCCAGTTCCGCCACCGCGACGAGGTGGCGATCGTTGGCGTGGACGCCGCCCGGTCCGACGAGGCTGATCAGGTGGAGGGTGTGGTCCGCTTCCTTCGCGCGGGCGCACAGGTCGAGCAGAACCGGGCGCGCGAAGAAGCCGCCCGTCGAGATCGACTTGTCGATGCGCGGCAGATCCTGCAGCACCGGCTGACCGGTTCCCAGGTTGAGGTGGCCCACCTCGGAGTTGCCCATCTGGCCCTTCGGCAGCCCGACGAACTCCTCGGAGGCCTGGAGCGAGCAGTGCGGCCACGTCTCAAGGAACTCGATCCAGTTGGGCATGTGAGCCTGAGCGATGGCGTCGACCTCGACGTCGTGCCCGATGCCGAATCCGTCCAGGACGACCAGGCAGATCGGCCTCGGCCGATCGCTCGCGCCCGGGAGCGGGCGGCTCGAGCCGCCGGGGGCCGCGGTCATGCCTCGGCCTCGGCGCGAGCCTTCGCGGTCACGGCGGCGCGGGCGACCATGCCGGCCATCTCGTCCGGCTTGAGGGAGGCGCCGCCGACCAGGCCGCCGTCGATGGACGGTTCGGCCAGGAACTCGCCGATGTTGGCGCTGGTGACGCTGCCGCCGTAGAGCACGGGCACGTTCTCCGCGGCCTCACCCCAGCCGAGATCGGCGGCGAGAGTGGAGCGAATCGCCCCGGCCATGGCCGCGGCGTCGGCGCTCGACGCGGTACGTCCGGTGCCGATGGCCCAGACCGGCTCGTAGGCGATGACGAAACCGCCGTTCAGCAGGGCCTCAACGTCCTTGCCCGCGAGAGCCCCGCGCAGCTGAGTGGCGACGACCTCCACGGCGCGGCCGGCCTCGCGCTCGGCCAGCAGTTCGCCGACGCAAAGGATCGGGCGCAGGCCGGACGAGATCGCACGCGCCAGCTTCTTGCCGATGAGCTCGTCCGATTCGAAGGCGTCGCGACGCCGCTCGGAATGGCCGAGGATCACCCACGTGGCCAGGCCGGCCAGGGCGGACGCGGACACCTCGCCGGTATAGGCGCCGGCGAGCTCGTGATGGACGTTCTGGGCGCCGACGGCGACGTTCTTGCCGGCCAGCGCGTCACGGACGGCGGCCAGGCAAACGAAGGGCGGGCAGATGACTCGAATCACGCCCGGCTCCTCGGTCCGGGCGGCGATTGTCGCGGCCAGCTCTCCTGCATCTGCGGGGGTGGTGTTCATCTTCCAGTTGGCGGCAATGATCAGGGGTCTCATGGTCCGGAATGATGACAGAGTGGAGCGGATCTCCGGAGGGAGGTTCGGCCCGTCGAGCGGCGACGGTCGGGCCGTGCAGGCGTGTCACTTGGCCCCGCAAGAGACCGTCCGCCGCGGCTCCGCCGGAGACGAAGGCGCCTGTAGCGAGATCGAGTGACCGGATCAAGCGCGCCTGTGCATACCTCGAGCCCGGGACCGCCTCTTCCCTGCCCCCTCGTCGGGATGGAGCGCGAGACGCTCGATCCGCTCCAGGGCGCGCTGCACGGCGGAGCGGTGAAGGCCCAGACGCTCGGCGAGATCCGTGAACGTGGCCTCAGGCTCCTCCCGGCGAGCGTCCGCGACCAGCCGGACCGTGTACGGCTGCTCCGCCAGGCGGCCGTCCGCCTCGAGCGCGTCGATCGCCTCGAGCTGCCGTGCGGACGCCGCCACCGCCCGCCCGAGATTGGCCGACTCGGCGTTGATCACGCGGTTCAGATCTCCCCGCACCGAGCGCGAAACCTGCCGGGCCTCGAGCTCCAGCAACGCCGAGCTGCCGCCGAGGGTCTTGAGGAACGTGACCACGGTCTCCACGCTCTTCCAGGTGACGACGCCGCGGCCGCGCCGGAGGCGGCAGCGGGCCGGCATATCGAACTGGCCGAGCTCCTCGCACAGCCGTCGCGCTTCGTCCGGCGGAAGCACGAACTCGAGGTGCGTCCTGCCCGACGCCAGGCTCAACGAGCCGTGGGCCAGGAACCGGCCGCGTAGGTACGCCACTCGGCAGTGCTCCGCGGCGCGGTTCCACTCGAACGGGGAAGATTCGGCGGCGGAGCCGGGGGCGTCGTCGGAAGCCTCCCCGCTCCGGCCGCGGCTCATCCGCAACGCCACGCGCGTGACCGTTCGGCGGCGCCGCTCGAAGGCTCCGGCGAGGCCGGCCAGTTCGGCGGCGCGGCAGCACTTCCGGGGCGGATCTATCGCCGCCAGCTCCGCCCGCAGGGACTCCACGAGGTCGCGCTCCGCGGTGCTCACCCGGCCACCGACCTCGTCATGCCGCCCCGGAGCCAGGTCGCGTGCCAGCGCACCGCCGCGCCGACACTACGCCGTCCGTGAGACTCGGGAGCGGTGGCGGCCGAAGGACTCCCGCTCGTAGACGCGCATGACCGCGGTGGCCAGTCGGGCCGAGTCGTGATGGTGGGCGTTCTCGGGATCGACCACGTCCTCGAGAACCAGTCGCGGCGTGGGCGAGTCGGGGAAGATCGTCACCGGCGGCCAGCGCAGCTTGACCGGCTCGGCGGCGTATCCGCCGGGCCGCTTCGCGTCGAAGCGGTTGTTGGCCATGACCACGTCGATCCATCCCGGGCCGGTGTGGCGCTCGAGGGCGGCCACGTGGTCGGCCAGGTCGTAGCCCTGGGTCTCGCCCCTCTGCGTAGCCACGTTGCAGACGAACAGCTTGACCGCCGGCGAGTTCCGAACCGCCGACAGGAGCTGGGGCAGCAACAGGCTCGGCATGATGCTCGTGTACAGGCTGCCGGGGCCGATCACGATGAGATCGGCATCCTCGACCGCACGCCTGGCGTCGTCGCCGGCCGCGACGTTCTCCGGCGTCAGCCAGACCCGGTCGATCCTCGTCGACTTCGCGATCTCCGACTGTCCGGCCACCTCGACCCCATCGAGCAGCCGAGCATGGAGCGTCACCGCCGTGCCCGTAGCCGGCACTACCTGGCCGCGGACCGCCAGGACCCGGTTCATCTGGCGGACGCCTTCCTCGAAGTCGTCGCCCTGCACCGACGTCATCGCCGCGAGGAGCAGGTTGCCGACGGTGTGGCCGCCCAGGCTCGCCTCGGCGTCTCCTGGGAAGCGGTACTGCAGCAGCTCGGCCATCAACGACTCCGAATCCGCGAGGGCCGCAATGCAGTTGCGGATGTCGCCGACGGCCGGGATTCCAAGCTCTTCACGAAGGCGGCCGGACGAACCCCCGTCGTCGGCGACCGTGACCACGGCCGTGATGTTGCCGGTGTGCTCCTTTATCCCGCGGAGCAGCATGGACAGGCCGGTCCCGCCGCCGACGACGACGACCTTCGGGCCGCGCGAGAGGAACCGCTTCTGGTAGATGACCTCCACGAGCGGCTGGTCTCCCTCCGACGAGAGAAAGGGGCCCATCAGAACTCGAACGGCGCGCCACGACCCATACAGGAACAGGCCGCCGCCGCCGACCGCGACGAGAAGGCCTCGCATCCAGTACGGCATGAACTGGAGCGTGAGTACGTAGAGGAGGCCCTGTCCCGGGCCCGAGAAGTCGTATTCGCGATAGACCTGGCGGAGCGCCAGGGCCCCGGCCAGGGCAAGCAGCAGCTCTCCGGCGAAGACGACGAGGAGCCAGCGCTTGAGGCCGATGCCGGGCTCGAGCCAGCGCCGCACCACGGCGCCGCTGACCCGGATTCGCGGCCGGTTCATTCGCGCTCCAGCTCCCGGTGAAAGACGGCGACGGTGCCGAAGCCGCGCTTCTCGAGCCACGCGCGCAGCTCCTCGGTGATCACGATGGAGCGGTGATAGCCGCCGGTGCAGCCGATGGCGATCGTCAGGCGGGTCTTGCCCTCGCTGCGGAAGCCCGGCACCGTCAGCTCGAGGAACCTGGCGAGGAAGTCGAAGAACTGCTGAGCGATCGGCTGGCTCATGACGTAGTCGCGCACCGCCGGCGTGAGGCCCGACAGGTGGCGCAGCGAATCCACGTAGTACGGGTTCTCCATGAAGCGGACGTCGAAGACCAGGTCCGCCTCCAGCGGCACGCCGAACTTGAAGCCGAAGCTGATGAGCTGGAAGACCAGATCCTGGTCCGACGCCACGTCCTCCAGATTGGCGAAGATGCGCTCCTTGAGCTGGCGCAGCGAGAGGTCGGACGTATCGACGACGATGTCCGCGTCCGCCTTGACCTGATCGAGCAGGCGGCGCTCCTCGGCGATGGACCCGGCGATGCCACGACGGCCCGACAGAGGGTGACGGTGGCGCGTCTCGGAGAAGCGCCGGATCAGGACGTCGTCTCGAGCCTCGAGGAAGATGACCCGCGGCTTGATGCCCCGGCCTTCCAGCGCCCCGCGCATCGCCGCCAGAGCCAGCGGCGCGTTCCCGGCCCGAACGTCCAGGACGATGGCCACCTTCTCGAATCGCTGGCGGTCGATCGAGACGAGCTCGGCCAGATCCGGCAGGAGCTCACCCGGCACGTTGTCCATGCAGGCGTACCCGAGATCCTCGAACAGCTTCGTGGCGGCGGTCTTGCCGGCGCCAGAGAGACCGCTCAGGATCACGACCCGCTGCCGGTTCTGGGGTCGGGGCGCTCGGCGGGCGGCGGCGCGGCCTCGATCCGACATTTCGTTCGTCACGTCCACGGCCTCGCCACGGGAGGAGCGCGTCGAGGCGGCGCGCCGCGAGCGCGCCGCGATCCCGAGCCCGTCGGCCGTCCCGCCGGCGCTCGCTCCCGCCGAATCCCGTCTGCTGCTCATGCTCCCAAGTGTATAGCGGGACGATCAGGCCCAGGCCGAAGGCATCCCCCGCCGGGGGCCGACCACGAGGCTGTTCGCCAATCGGTCGTGGATGCCCTGATTGCGAATGTTGCGCACCTCGGTCACGAGCAGGACGAGAATCCAGACCTCGACCCCGGACTGGAGGACGCCGTAGTCGGCCGAGCCGATGCCGACGAAGGCCCAACCGTACAGGCCCAGCCATCGGATCGCCGCGCGCGGCCAGGTAAGCAGCGCCGGTTCCGACGCGCGGAAGACGCGCAGGCCCAGCAGCCGCTGCCCCAGGGTGGCGCCGCGCAGACGCCACATCGGGATGACGTAGGCGGCGGAGAAGACGGCGAACAGCGAGTAGGACCACACCGTGTCGAGGTAGTAGGTCGAGGTCGTCCAGGTCGAGCCGTCGTCGTTGATCATCGTCCTGGTCGTGGCGTGCCACGCGCCGAAGATCACCGCCGCCAAGCTCGCGATCAGGAAGACGAGCAGCAGGTCGATGACCCACGCCGAGAAGCGGCGCCCCGTAGAGGCGATCGCGTAGGCCTTGGGGTCGATACGATCGGGTTCGGCGGCTTGCGTCATCGGCTCTCACCGCCGCGGGCCGCGTCGCGGGGCGGGCGGAGCCGCGTCGACCAATCCGCCGCCGCGGCGGCCAGAAGATCGGCGACGTCCGTGCCCGTCCCGGCACCGCTCCCGACGGCCGATGCGCCGGCCGGCCTTCCGGCCCCGCCGGCCGCTCCGGAGATGCCTCGGGATACGTTCACCAGCAGTCCTCCGCCGAACCGCCCGCCGGCCGGCGGCCCCGCTGCGGGGCCGAACCGCAGGACCGGCTCGACTTCGCCGCCCTGCGCTCCCACGCCCGGCACGAGCACCGCAAGGCCCGGCGCGAGGGCGCGTATCCGCTCCAGCTCGGCGGGCGCGGTCGCGCCGACGACCAGGCCCACGGTCCCGCCCGGACCCCAGCCCTGGGCCAGCCGCGCGATGCGCGCGTACAGCGGCTCGGCCGGAGCGCCCGAAGTCGCGTCTGCCGCCACTTCGAGGCCCTGCAGCTCCGCCGCACCCGAATTCGACGTGCGGCACAGGAGGTAGGCGAACCGGTCTGCGCGTGAGATCAGCGGTTCGATGGCCTCCGATCCGAGATACGGGTTGGCCGTGATCGCGTCGGCGCCGAGGATGTCGTACAGGGCGACGGCCTGGCGGGAGGCGGTCGTCCCGATGTCGCCGCGCTTGGCATCGACCACGAACGGAACGCCGGCCGGCACGCGTCCCCGCAGGCGTTCCAGGGCCGCGATCCCGGCCGACCCGAAGGCCTCGAAGAAGGCCAGGTTCGGTTTCACCGCCGCCGCGTACGGGAGCGCCGCGGTCAGGAGGATCTCGCAGAAGCGCTCGACCCCGGCCAGGTTCGCGGGGAAGCCCTGAGGCAGCGCTTCGGGCTGGGGATCGACGCCGACGCACAGGACGGAGTCCACGGTTTCGGTGCGGGCCGCCAGACGCTCGAGGTAGGTACTCATCGCGTGAAAGCGTAGCCGACCGGCGATGCGGGCATCACGACGATGTCGATACCGCTGCCGGGCTCGATGCGGTCGGGGCGAATTGCGCGCCCTCGGCGGCGACGTCGAGGACCTCCAGCTGGATTGACTCCAGGCCGCCGAACCTGCGACTCGCAGCTCGCGCGACGACGTCAATCCTGTCGCCCTCGTGAAGCATCGACGCCAGGTCCGGCCGGCGAAACGCGACGGCGTCCAGCACGTCGCGACTCCGGCGCAGCACGAGCTGGGTATGCCCGCCGTTTGCGGCGCGGACCCGCAGGACCGTCAGGCCCGTCACGGCCACGGCCGGGGCCGGGTTGCCCGACCCGGTCGGAGCCAGCAGGGCGATCTCCCGTACGAAACCGTAGTCGACCGAATCGGAGGGCAGGACGAGATCCACGGCCAGCTCCGGCGGCGCCGGCGGGGGCGCCTCGGCTGCGGCCATGGCAGTGAAGCGGGCGGCGAACTCGGGCCAGCGGTCCGCCGCGATGTCGAAGCCGGCGGCGGCGCGGTGGCCGCCGTGCCGGATCAGGAGATCCTCGCACGCGATCAGGGCTTCGGCCAGGTTCATCGCGCCGCCGCTCCGGCACGAGGCCCGCAGCGTGCCGGCCCCGGCGTCCAGCGTGGTGGCCACCACGGCGGGCCGCCCGAAGTCTTCTGCGAGGCGGCCCGCCACGAGGCCCACGATGCCTACGGGCCACTCCCCGCGGACCAGCAACGCGGCCGGGAGCCGCTCCCCTGCGGCGGCTCTGTCCGGCCGTGCGGGCGACAATTCGCCGGCGGTGGGCCCGTCCGTGGCGGCGTCCGGCGCGGGTCCCAGGCCCAGTTCGCGCCTGGCCTCGGTCAGTGCCTGGCGACTCATCTCACGGCGGTCGAGATTGGCCTGCTCGATCTCCACTGCCAGCTCGTCCGCCTCGGCGCGGTCGCCGGCCAGAAGCAGGCGCGCGGCTCGAGCCGCCTCCCCCACCCTGCCGGCTGCGTTGAGCCGCGGGGCGATGGCGAAGCCCACAGAGTCAAGGTCCAGGCCCTCACGGGCCAGGCCGGCACGCTCGACAAGCGCGGCCAGGCCGGGGCGTTTGCCGGCGCGAAGCTGCTCCAGGCCAAGTTGGGCAATCGCGCGGTTCTCGCCCAGGATGGGCGCGACGTCCGCCACGGTGCCGATCATGGCCAGGTCGGCAAGCTCCCGGACGGACTCGGGCAGAGTCCCGGCACCGATCTCCGCCGCGCCGCCAACGCCTCGACCGATCTCGCGGACGAGCAGGTGGGCGACCTTCCAGGCCACGCCCGCGCCCGTCAATCCACGCTCCGGATAGACGCCGTCCTCGCGCAGCGGGTTGACGACCGCCACGGCACCTGCCGGCCACGTGGCCGCGTAGTGGTGATCCGTCACCACCACGTCTATGCCACGACCCCGGGCCACGTCTATTTCGGCGGCGCTGCTCGTTCCGCAGTCCGCGGTCACGATCAGGGTCCGGCCTTCCGAGGCCGCCCGCTCGATCGCTCGAATCGACAGCCCGTGCCCGTCTCCGAGCCGCTCCGGAACGTACGGCTCCGCGTCGACGTCGAGCGATCGCAAAGCCAGCACGAGAATCGACAGGGCGGTCAACCCGTCCGCGTCGAAGTCCCCGTAGACCAGCACCCGTTCGCCGCGTGCCCGCGCCTCCGACACGCGCCGGAGAGCGGCGGCCGCGTCGGGTAGCAGGGCCGGGTCGTGGAGAGCGTCCTCGGGCGGCGCGAGGAACCGAGTCAAAGCGTCCGCGGTCGTGACGCCGCGTGCCCCCAGGAGCGCGACCATCCGCCGCGACAGCCCGCGTTCAGCGGCCAGCGCCTCGCACGCGGAATCGACGGCAACGTGCGGGGCCACCCGCCAGCGAAAGCTCGAAACGATCATGCCGCGCAGCATGACATCAGCGACTCAACCGCGGCGTATTCGCGGCCCGGCGGCCGCGGCTCAGCGCACACGCAGGCGCGCCACGGAAACCACGGAAACACAGGACCGCGGCCTTTCGGCGGCGGCTCGGGTCAGGCTCGACGGCCCCCACGCATGGCTGCAAGCCGCTCGGCCCGCCGGCGATCGTCCCAGAGCTGCCAGACCACGAGCAGCGGGCTGGCGTTGAAGATCGACGAGTACGTGCCCGAAATGATGCCGATCAGCAGAGCCAGGACGAAGTAGTGGACCGACGCGCCCGCGAACAGGAGCAGGGCGGTCAGAGTGACCACAACCGTGAGGCTCGTGTTGATGGACCGGCCGAAGGTCTGCAGGATCGAGTGGTTCACGATCCGATCGAACGGCTCCCCGGCGTGGCGGGCCTTGTTCTCGCGAATCCGGTCGTAGACCACGATCGTGTCGTGGACGCTGAATCCGATGACGGTCAGCATGGCTGTCACGAATAACGAATCTATCTGGACCCCAAAGAGCGTGCCCAGGATCGCGAAGGTGCCGACGACGACGATGACGTCATGGAGCAGGGCGGCCAGCGCCGTGGCCCCGAACTTGATGCTGCCGAACCGGATGCCGATCCAGATCAGGATGCCCAGCGACCCGATAAGGATCAGGAGGACGGCTTGCTGGATGAGCTCGGCGCTGACGATCGGCCCGACGATCGATTCCATCCCGGTGCAGGCGATCGGCCCGAGCTTGGGGTCGGCCTGTAGCGCCGTGGCAACCTTGGCGAGCGTCCCGGTCGTCGGGAGATGCAGCGTGCAGGACGCGCCGGTCTGGTCGACGCTGTTCGGCGTCGGCGTCGGCTTGGCCGTTGGAGAAGCGCTCGGCGCGACGGACGGGCTGGCGGACGGAGCTATGGAGGCGCTGCTCGACGCTCCGGGGCTCGTGCTGGCCCCCGGCGAGCCGGACGGCGCGGCGGATTCGCCGGCGCTGGCGCTCGGCGCGGCGGAGACGGTCGGCTCCGGCGTGGGCGGCGGGAGCAGATCGGCTCGCTTCGTGTCGATCGTGATGTTGTGGGCCGTGTCCTCCGAGACCTCGGCGTCCGTCACACCCTGGGCCACCAGGACCGCCTTGACCTCGTCGAGAGAAGCGTTGGGGTTCTTGAACTGGATCTGCCAGACCGTGCCGCCGGTGTAGTCGATCGAGAACTTCAGGCCCACCTGCCCGTTCGTGATGGGAGTCAGGAGGATGAAGATCAGACCCGGAACGACGATCAGGCCGGAGAAGAGGAAGAACCAGTTGCGCTTGCCGATGACGTCAAACACGTCCGCGGGCCTCCCGCCGGGCGAATCGACCGCCGATGGCTCTCGCCTGGAACTCCTCGTCGCTCACGCCGTACAGCCAGGCCTTCTGGACGAACTCCTGCCGGACCACGAGGCGGAGGAGCGTTCGCGACACCGTCACGGCCGTGAACATCGAGGTCGCGACACCGACGATCAGCACCAGGCCGAAGCCCTTGATCGTGGACGAGCCTCCGAAGTACAGGATCGACGCGGTGATCAAGGACGACACGTTCGAGTCGAGGATCGAGTTCCAGGCCCGGTTGAAGCCGGCCTCGACCGCCGTCGCCAGCGTCTTGCCGGCGCGTAGCTCCTCTTTCGTCCGTTCGAAGATCAGGATGTTGGCGTCGACCGCCATGCCTACCGAGAGCACGAAGCCCGCTATGCCGGCCAGGGTCAACGTCACCGGTATGACTCGGAAGATGGCGTAGACCGCCACTCCGTAGTAGATCAGGGCCATGCAGGCGACCAGGCCCGGCAGCCGGTAGTAGACGAGCATGAACAGCAGGACCAGGCCGATGCCGATCGCGCCCGCGAAGAGCGTCTGGTTCATGAAGGTCTTCCCGAGCGACGCAGGGATCTCCTGGCTCGACTCCTCCTGCACCGGATACGGCAGCGCGCCGTAGGACAGGATCGTCGCCAGCTGCTTGGCCTGCGCGGGGGTGAACTGGCCCGTGATCTGGCCCTGGCCGCCCGTGATCTGGCTCTTGATGTACGGCGCCGACTGGACTTTGCCGTCCAGAACGATCGCGAAGTAGTCGTTGATGTGGGCCCCGGTCCAGGTGGCGAACTGGTTTCCGGCATCGCCGGCGAAGGCGAAGTTCACCAGCCAGTTGCCGGGGCTGTTCGGATCGGCCGCGGCGCTGATCCCGCCCGCATCGAGCTGCTTGCCGGTGAACTGCGCCGGCAACGTGGGATCGATGGTCGCGTTCTCCTGCGGGACCGGCAGGCAGGTGCCGCTGGGCTCCGTCGGGCACGTGGCCGAGCCCGAGGCGTCGCCGTACTGGGCCGGCGGCAGCAGCACGAACGAGAGCGACCCCGTCTGGCCGACCAGGTTTCGGATCTGCGTCGGATCCGTGGCACCGGGGACCTGGACGAGCACCTCGTTGGTGCCGACGGTCTCTACGATCGGCTCGGAGACGCCGAGTGAGTTCACGCGGTTCTCCATGATGGAGCGGATCACTTCCATCTGGGCCGAGGTGGGATCCTGCTCGCCCGGGGGCGTGACCGTCCCGTACTTGATCTCGAACCCGCCCTGGAGGTCGAGCCCCAGCTTCGTCTGGAGCGGCTGGCCGAGCCCGCCGTCGACGTTGCTCAGGACTACGAATTGCGCTCCGCTGCCCAGACCCTGTGGTCCGGGCATGAAGTCGATGTAGCAGCCCAGGATGCCGAGGGCAAGGATGAAGAGAGGCAGCAGTCTTCGCACGAGGCGGGATGATAGCAGGGTTCGGCCCGGCGGCGCGGCGCGGCGCCACAGACCGGCCGCGCCGGCAGCCCGCGGGCGGTCCTACCGCCGCTACCCCTCCAGGCCGGACTTGATCTTCGCCGCCAGCGCGGGCCCGATGCCCGGCACCGCGGCGACCTGCTCGAGCGGCGCCTCGCGCACTCGCCGGGCCGAGCCGAAGACGCGCAGCAGCGCGGCTCGTCTCTTCGGACCCACTCCCGGCAGGTCGTCGAAAACCGAACGGGTCGCCGCCTTCGCCCGCAGCGAGCGGTGGTAGGTGATGGCGAAACGATGGGCCTCGTCCCGAAGCCGCTGCATCAGGTAGAGAGCCGGTGAGGTCGTCGGCAGCAGCACAGGATCGTCGCGATCGGGCAGGAAGATCTCCTCGCGCTCCTTGGCCAACCCGACCACCGCCAGATCGCGGTATCCGAGGTCGTCCAGGACTTCCTTCGCCGCCGAAAGCTGCCCCTTGCCTCCGTCGATCACGACGAGGTCGGGCAGCTGCCAGCGCAGCTCCTCCTCGTTGCCCTCCTCGCCCGTTCGAGCACGCTTGAAGCGGCGCCGCAGGACCTCCTGGTGGCTGGCGAAGTCGTTGGCACCCTTCACGTCCTTGATCCTGAAACGGCGGTACTCGCCGGTCCGCGGCCGCCCCTCCTCGAACACCACCATGCTTCCGACCGACTGGGCCCCCTGGAAGTTGCTGATGTCGTAGCACTCGATCCGAAGCGGCACGGCAGGAAGAGCGAGCGCCTCGCCGAGCTCCTCGAGCGCGGCGAGCGTCTTGCCCTGGTCCGCCAGCCAGCGGGCGTGCTCCCGCGCCAGCGTCTCCGTGGCGTTGCGAGCCGCCAGCGCCATCAGCTCCCTCTTCGCTCCGCGCTGCGGTACGCGCAGGTGAACGGCCGCTCCCCGGCGGGCCGCCAGGAACTCCTCGAGCTCCGCCGCGTCCTCGGGCGGCGACGGGACCAGCACTTCCGGCGGAACGGAGGTGGCACGCTCGTAGTACTGCTGCACGAAGCCCGCCAGCACGGCGGCGTCGTCGGTCTCGCGCGGGGCATCGAGCAGAAAGACGTCCCGCCCGACCATCTTCCCGCCACGGACCGCGAAGAGCTGCACGGCCGCCTGGGTATCCTGGCGGGCCAGGCCCAGGACGTCTTCCTCGGTCGTGGCGTGGGCGGCCATCTTCTGGGACTCCATCGTTCGCTCGATGGCCTTTACCTTGTCGCGGAGCGCTGCCGCGCGTTCGTATTCGGTCGCCTCCGAAGCCGCCTGCATCTGGCGCGTCAGCTCGCGGGCGACGGCCTCCTGCCGGCCTTCGAGGAACAGCTCGATCTGCTCGATCTGGCCCCGATAGTCGGCCTTGCCGATGTAGCCGACGCACGGCGCCTGGCAGCGCTTGATGTGGTAGAGCAGGCAGGGACGCTCGATCGCCTTGCGGCCCTCGTGGATCTCGAGCGTGCAGGTCCGGAACGGGAACAGCCGCCGGATCAGGTTCATCGCCTCGTCGACGCTGCTCGCCGACGCGTAGGGCCCGAAGTAGCGGCTGCCGTCGGCCGGGAGCTTGCGCGTCCGCTCGACCCTCGGGAAGTCCTCGGCCAGGGTGATCTTGATGAACGGGTAGCTCTTGTCGTCCTTGAGCCGGACGTTGTAGCGCGGCCGGTAGCGCTTGACAAGGTTGATCTCGAGCAGCAGCGCCTCGCTGACCGAGTCGGTCATCGTGTACTCGAGGTCGGCGATTCGGTCGATGACGCTGCGGATGAGCTGGCTCTCGCCGCCGCCGGTCTGCTTCTGCCAGTAGCTGCGGACCCGGCCGCGAAGGCTCTGGGCCTTGCCCACGTAGATGACCGTGCCTCGCGCATCCTTCATCAGGTACACGCCGGGGCGGTCGGGCAGCCGCTTGAGGGTCGCTTCCAGCTCGGGGGTCACCCGGCGATTCTATGCGCGTCCCGCGGCTCCGGCCGACCCGGTCGGGACGCAGCCCGGTCCGCGGAATCACTCGCCGCCGGCGACGGCCTCAGGGCGTCCAGCTCTCCATCCCGACGACGACGCCGGTCGCGTAGTCGACGGCAACCGCCCCGCCCGATCCGGATCCCGACGGCGCGCCGTACGTTACGAGCCAGACCCAGCTGGGCTGCGGCTCGACCTCCAACGGATTCCCGTAGACCAGCGTGGCCTGGCCGGCCTCGACCTGGGCGATGTCCGACGGCGCTGCCGCCTGCGAGTCGGCCAGCGCCGCGGCCGCGAGCCGGATCGCGTCGGCCTCCGAGATCCCGCCACTCGGCGTCGCCGGCGGCGTGGGTTGCGAGGCCTCGCCGGACGTCGGCACGGGTCCAGCCTCCCCGGGCACCGTCGCCACCGGCACGGCCGCCGTTGGGGCTGGCACGCGACCGGTCGCGGCCGGGACGACGGGCCCGGGAGTGGTCCCCGAAGGCACCGTCTCCGAGCCTGAGGTCGCCGCGGGCTCGACCGGCACTTCCGGCGACATACCCGGCGGCGTCCCCACCCAGGCGATCCGCCAGTCCGTCACCGCCGGGTCGGCCGATGAGATGAACAGACGGCTGCCCACCGCCGTCACCAGGCCGGACATCTGCTCGCCCGAGGCATCGAGCAGCGGCTGCCAGGTCCGGCCCCAGTCGGCCGACTGCCAGATCTCGAACGCGGTCGCGCCGAAGGCGGACGAGTCGGGGTACGCCGACGCGTTCAGCGGGGAAGCGGAGACGTCGGCAAACAGACGGCCGCCGACGGAGTCGAGCGCCAGCGGCACGCCCTGGAGATCGCCCGGATCGATTCGCCAGGTCAGCCCGTCGGCGGAGGTGAGGATCTGATAGCCCACCGCGGTCTGGGACATGCCCAGGCCCACGAACCCGCCGCTAGGAATGGCGTAAATGGAGCCGACGGTCCAGCCCGCCGGCACCGTCATCTGCGTCCAGTGAGTGCCGTCTGTGGTGCGCCACTGAGTGCCTGCGGACCCAACCTGTATGCCGGTCGTCCCGGAACTGCTGATCTCGGGCTGAACCGGCAGGCGGCTGGATCGCACCCACGACAGACCGTCGATTGACGTCAGCACCCAACCCGTTTCATCCGGCGTGCCGGCCGCGTATGCGATGAAGAAGCCCGAAAGGCTCGACACGTCGATCAACGTCAGCCCGGAAAAGTCCGGCGAATCGACCCGGCTCCAGTGCAGGCCGTCGGTCGAGCGCCACATCACCGTGGTCGGGCCGCACGTCACTGCGCTGGTGCCGCATGGGGCAGGATTCGCCATGGAGGACGACTCGCTCGTCGCCACGTAGATGCCGCCGATGCGGGCGACGGTATTCGGAACGAAGTAGGCGCCGCCGTCCACGGCGACGATCGAGGGATCAGCCGGCGTCGTCCAGTGCAGCCCGTCCGGCGAGGTGCACAGCGTGTCGTCCTGGCCGCAGCCTCCCATGTAGCCGTTGGCCACCTGGTAGGG
Organism: uncultured Chloroflexia bacterium; assembly: GCA_963838285.1. Classification (GTDB taxonomy): domain Bacteria; phylum Chloroflexota; class Limnocylindria; order Limnocylindrales; family CSP1-4; genus Fen-1039. The sequence continues at coordinate 54,146 of CAWIQP010000002.1, read as the reverse complement.
GCGGTTGACGTTCGTCCCGTCGGCCTTTTGCCACGTCCATCCGGCCAGCGAGGGAGTCCCGGGCTCGACGTTCTGGCCGTTCCTGACGGCCACCAGGGTGGCGCTGCCGACGATCGCGAGGAGCGCCGCGGCTACGACGACCGTCGCGAAGACGCCGCGCCGGACGCGTGGCCGGTCCAAAGCCAGCGCCAACCGTCCGGCCGTTCGATGCCGCGCCGGCACCGTCTCGATGAATCCGACCAGCCATTCGGGAGCCGCCGGCGAGTGGCCGGCCGCCGACCTGCGGAGCCGCTGCTCGAGCGGCCCTTCTTCCACTTCGTCCATCTCAGGCCTCATCGATCGTACCCCCCAGCTCCCGCCGGAGCTCCCGGAGCGCGTAGTGAAGGCGCGACTTGACCGTCCCCAGCGGCAGGCCGAGCGTCTCGGCAACCTGCTCGAGAGTGAGATCGCGCCAGAATCGGAGGGCGATCACGATCCGGTGGTCGGGCGAGAGTCTGTCGACCGCGCCCGCGACCTCGTCGCCCGCGAACATCGAGCCGAAGGGGTCCCCGGATTCGACGTCGCCGGCGGCGTCCAGCTCCACCATCCGCAAGGTTCGATGCCGCCGCATTCGATCGCGGCAGACGTTGACGACGATCCGCTCGAACCAGGGCCCGAAGGATTGCGGGTCGCGCAGGTTCGGCCAGCTGCGCCAGGCCTTGACCAGGGCGTCCTGGACCGCGTCCTGCGCCTCCGTCGCGTCGCCGAGCAGGTAGCCGGCCAGACGGTAGGCGTCGTTCACCTCCGCCCGAGCGGCGCGGACGTAGTCGGAGGAGGCGTCCCCCGCGGCTTCCTCCCGAGTCACGATCAGCTGCCCCTCCACGATGCTCGCCCTCGTTCGGTCCGACCTAGAAGATCGGTTCGCCTATCCAGACGAGGCGAGGACTCCACAAAGTTCAGATGCGACGGCGCCGATCCCCGACGCCGGTCGGACCGTCTCTCCGGGCCGGCCTTACGGTGAGCGCCGAGGGCGGCCGCTACGGGTAGTTCGGGGCGGAGCGCGCCAGCTCGATGTCGTGCGGGTGGCTCTCGATCTGACCCGAATGCGTCAGCTGAACGAAGCGAGCCTTGAGGCGCAGGTCGGCGATCGACTCGGCGCCGCAGTACGTCATGCCCGCTCGAGTGCCGCCGATGAGCTGGTACAGGATGCCGGCGAGCGGACCCGCGACGGATACCAGCGCCTCCACTCCCTCGGGGACGAGCTTGCGCCGATCGACCTGCGGGTAGCGGTCGCTTCCGGCCGACATGGCCGCGAGCGAGCCCATGCCCCGGAACTGCTTGACGACCCGTCCGCCGACGCGCTCCGTCTCGCCCGGACTCTCCTCGGCCACGGCCAGCAGGCGGCCGAGCATGACCGAGTCCGCCCCGGCGGCGAGCGCCTTGACGATGTCGCCGGAGTAGCGGATGCCGCCGTCGGCAATCACGGGCACGTCGTGCTCTCGAGCAACGGAGGCGGCGAGCATGATCGCGGTGAGCTGCGGTACGCCGACGCCCGCCACGATGCGCGTAGTGCATATGGCGCCCGGCCCGATGCCGACCTTCACGCCGTCGGCGCCCGCCTCGATGAGGGCGGCGGTTCCCTCGGCCGTGGCCACGTTGCCGGCGACGAGGTCGATCGCGGCGCCGTACGCGGCGCGGTAGCGGCGCAGCGCCTCGATCACGTTGCGGGTGTGGCCGTGGGCCGTATCGACGACCAGGGCGTCGACGCCGGCCTTCACGAGTGCCTCGGCCCGGGCCACCGAGTCCGGCCCGACGCCGACCGCCGCGGCGACGCGCAGCCGGCCCTTTCCGTCGAGGTTGGCGAGCGGCGCGTCGGCCGGCACCGGCGCGGCCTTGACCGCGGCGACCTGCTCGGCCTGGCGCTCCGGGGCTTGATTCCTGTGGATGACGCCGATGCCGCCCTCGATGGCGATGGCGATGGCCATCCCATCCTCGGTCACGGTATCCATGGCCGCGCTGACGACCGGCGTGTTCAGGCCGACATTCCGCGAGAACCGGCTGCGCACGTCCGTCTCGCCCGGCAGGATCTCGGAGTACTGGGGCACGAGCAGGACGTCATCGAAGGTGAAGCCCACCATCGGCTCGATGAGCCCCGCTCCCGCAACCTCCGCCGAGGCTGCCCGTCCAGTCTGCGTCGTAGCCATTCGCCCGCCGTCCTCTCTCGCTCGCTCGACCTCGCCGGCCGATCCGCGCCCCCTGAAGACGCGACGCGCATTCAGGAGAGGCCGGCGCCTGGTTGGCGGTCATTCTACGGATCGAGTGCCCGGCCCGTTCGATCGAACCGCCCGGCGAACGGGACGGCCGTCGGCTGCGGTCCTTCTGTCTTGCGCGTAGGCTTCGTCCGAGGAGGTGCGTCGTGGAACTTCGCAGGCTCGGAGATTCGGGCCTGACGGTCTCCGCCGTCGGGCTCGGCACGAACAACTTCGCCGGCAGGCTGCACGACGAGGCCGCCCGCCTGGTCCTAAACGAGGCCCTGGAGCAGGGCGTGAACTTCATCGACACCGCCGACGTCTACGGTCGGGGCGCGGAGGAGGGACCCGGCGCTTCCGAGAGTCAGCTCGGCCGACTGCTGGCCGGGCGGCGGAGCCGATTCATCGTGGCCACCAAGTTCGGAATGCCGATGAGCGAGTCGCCGCTCGAACGTGGGGCGTCGCGCCGGTGGATCGTCCAGGCCGTCGAGAACAGCCTGCGCCGGCTGCGGACCGACTACATCGACCTCTACCAGGTGCACACGCCCGATGCGGAGACGCCGATAGAGGAGACGCTACGGGCCCTCGACGACCTCGTCCGCTCCGGAAAGGTCCGGTACGTCGGCCACAGCAACTTCGCGGCCTGGCAGATAGTCGACGCCGACTGGACCGCCCGGGCCCAGCACGTCGCCCGGCCCATCTCGGCCCAGATGCACTACAGCCTCCTGGCGCGCGACATCCGGACCGAGGTGATTCCGGCCTGCGCGACCCACGGGCTCGGCCTCATCCCCTACTTCCCGCTCGAGTCGGGGTTCCTCACCGGCAAGTACAAGCCGGGCGGAGAGGGCCGCGGCCGATTGTCGGAGAGCCCCCGATCCGCCGAACTGATGACGGCGGCGGCCTTCGACCGCATCGCCGCCTTCGAGCGGTTCGCCGGGGAACGGAGCCACTCCCTGCTGGACCTGGCGTTCGGCTGGCTGCTCAGTCAGCCGATCGTGGCTTCGGTGATCGCCAGCGCCAGCACGCCCGAGCAGGTCAGGGCCAACGTGGCCGCCGCCGAGTGGCGCCTCTCCGGCGTGGAGATGGAGTCCTTCGCCGCGCTGTGAGCCCCGGAACCTCGCCGCGGTCCCGACCCGGCCGCGTCAGGTCTTCTTGGGAGTAGGCCGCCGCGCCGCCAGTCCGTTACGCAGCGCCCGCCGCGGCCCGCTGATCTCCTCGAGTGGGTCGTCCTCGACCGCCCAGGTCTCGTACACGCCCGCGCAACTCGGGCACTCGTAGACGACCCGGCTGCCCACGTTTGGGTATCGCCGCCACGCCGGGGCGACGTACAGCACCTCGACCAGGATCAGCCACGCGCCGCAGGAAGGGCAGATGTCGCGGGTGAGGCTCGTCATGGCGGCATCGTAGCGACCGCCGTGCCGGATTCCCTTCAGGGGTCACCCGCAATCGGAGGCCTGGCGCGCCGCCGAAGACCCGCTCGGCTGGCCGCGCCGCCGTCCGAGGACGCAGGCCGGCCCGTCCTCTGTGGGATGATTGGGCCGTGAGGGATTCCGCCGACCGCTCCCACGCCGCGTCCGGACCGCGACCGCAGGTCCGTCCCTTCGGCTTCGCCGGGGGCCTGATCGGCCGCGACCTCCACGCCGCCCAGATGAGCGTGGCGCTGCTCGTCGGATTCGGCTTCCTGATCGCCGGCCTCGAGGTCGTCCGGGTATCGCCGCTGTGGGGCTTCACCTACGGCGGAGCCGTGAGCGGGGTCCTCTCGCAGCTCTCGGTGACGGGACCCGCCGCCGTGCTGGTGGCGGCGGCAGCCGCCGCGAACGTTCTGGCCGGCGCGGTTGTTCTCCGACTGCTCGGCGTGCCTGCGTATCGCAGTCTCTCCGAGCTGGCCCTGTCCGGTTTCGCCGCCGCGGTCGTGCTCGACGCCGGCGTGCTCTTCGTTCTCGGCAGTGCCGGTCTGTTCGGCTGGCCCGAGCTGCTCGCGCTGCACGCGGCGGTCGCCGTGTCCTACGTGGCCGGGCGCCGCCGACGACCGCTCCTGGCCGGGCCGATCCGAGCGTACGTCTCCCGACCCGCGGCCTGGTGGCTGCTGGTCGTGGCCGTTTGGGCCGGGCCGCTCATCGTCCAGCTGGCCTCGCCGGCCGTCCCGTTCATGGACGTCCTGCCGAACCACGTCGCCCCCGTCGAGCACGTCCGCGTCTTCGGCAGCTTCAGCACGCTGACCACGTCCCCTTCGCCGATATACGGTCCGTCGCGGCTGATGCTCGGCTACGTGGCGTTGCTCGGACAGATCACGACCATCACGAACCTCGACGCCGTCCTGGCCGACGCCGCCTTCGCCCTGCCGCTGACGATCCTGCTGGCGCTGGCCGTTCGCCGCCTGGCGCGGGACCTGTTCGGCGGCAGCGCGAGCTTCTGGGTACTGCTCACCTTCCCCCTCACGTTCACGTTCATGCGCATCCCCGACAGCCGGGACACGGTAGTCGTCTTTCCGCTCGCGGCATGGGCCTTATGCCTGATAGCTCGAGAGCTGCGCGGCCGAAACGAGCGCCTCCAGCCCGCTGAGCCGCATGACATCGCGCCGCCGGCCTCCTCGCGGCCGTCGTCGCGGCCGTCGTCGACGCGGCGGCCGGACCTGGTTCTGGCGTTTGCGCTCGGCGGCGCGTTTCTGGTGCATCCCGTGATCGGCCTGGTCGCGATCGCGGCGGCGGGCGGAGCCCTGATCCTCTACCCGGTCCGCCTGGCTCGCAGGCTCGTGCCGGCGCTCGGAGGCGGGCTCGTTCTTGCGGCTCCGCAGGCCCTGACCATGGGCGGCATAGACGCTCCATCGTGGATCGGCGCGCTCTTCGTGGTCGCCGGTATCGCGACGGCATTCGGGCTGGCGTTCGCCGTGGGCGCGGTGGCCGACCGCCTGGCTTCGGTGGCTTCGGCCGGAACGGCCGTGGAAGCCGTCGTTCCGGACGACGAAACCGCCCCTGACATCGACTCGGACGACGCAAGCGATTGGGTGTCCACCGCCGAGTGGGGGCGCGCGGCGCTCGTCGGAGCGGCCATCGCCGCCCTGCTGGTCGTGGCCAGATCGCACATACCCCAGCCCGGAGATCCCGCCTCGGAAGTAATGATCGACTTTCCCCACCTCGTCTGGCTCTGCCTCGGCGGCCTGGCGCTGTCGGCTTTGAGAATCGGTCGCGGCTGGATCGTGCTCGGCTGCGGCATCGCCGCCGGGCTGGCCGCATGGGCCGCGTCGGGCCTGGTCGGGTATGCCGACCTGACCCAGCAGTCCGTCCACTACGAGGTGCCGAAGTCGGTCGAGTACTGGCTGCCGGTGATGCTCGCGATCGGCGCCGCGGCCGCGCTGGCGGCCGTCTCCAGGCAGCGCCGGCTCGGGCTGCTCGGGCCGCTCGCCATCGGCGTCTTCCTTCTCCTCGCCGTCTACCCGACGACTCAGCCGCTGGCCACGAACGTCCAGATCGGCGAGCACCGCGCCTCCGAGTCGCTCGGTCTCGCGCTGCGCGAGGCCGAACTGGGCTACTGGAATATGGGCGTGCCCGGCGTGTATCCCGACCCTCGCCTCATCATCGACGCACCCCGCCAGGCTGTAGTGGACGAGCTCCGCTCCGAGGAGGAGGCGGGCCGCCTCGGACCTTCGACCCGCGTGCTGAACATCGCGTCCAGCTTCCAGCAGTGGATATCGGTGCCGGTCGGCGTCTTCACCGGCGCGATGGAGACCTCCATCTCACTCCAGCCGGAGCTGAGCATCCACACGGTGGGCGGCCGACTGCTCGGCTTCGATCAGCTCGACGCGCAGATTGCGAGCGGGTACGGCTACGTGGTCCTGGAGCCGGCGGGCCTCGCCCCCGACCTCATCGACCAGGTGAAATCCGACCTTTCCGCCGGTGGCTACCGCCAGATCTGGTCCAACTCACAGGCAACGATCTACTCCAGGGAGTGACGGCCGCCCCCGCACGACCCCCGGCGTCACTCGAGCACGCCCTGCGCCGTCGCTCTCGGCGCGGACGGAGGGCCTCGCCACGACTCCGGCCGGCGCTAGACTCGCTGCCCAGCGGCGCCGAGGTATCGGGTGGCGGCCGGACAGTTGGAGGGGCATCGTGCAGAGCCTACGATCAGTGGCGACCCTGCTCGGGACCGCGACGCTGGTAGCCGGGGTTGCCTGCAGTTGCGCTGCCCCGGGCATGTCACCAACGGGTATTTCGGCGATGAGGTCGGCGATCGTGGCCGGCTACCCGAGAGTGGACGGCTCCACTACCACCGGGCCGCTGGCTCGCCTGCTGGCCTGTGACCTGCTCGCCGTTCCCTGCGTCTGGTCGGCCCCCGCGTCGGCGAACACCGAGCGGACGTACGTGCCCGATCCGAAGCGCTCCGTTTCCCCGCAGACCGCTGCGACCATAACCGGCATCAAGTTCAGCACCACGCACAACGCCTACGTGAACCTGATCGAGGGCAAGACGGACGTGCTTCTGGAGGCACGCCTGCCCTCGGCCGACGAACTCGCGGAAGCATCGGCGACGGGGGTCGAGCTCGAGACGAAGGCCTTCGCGCTGGACGCCTTCGTCTTCCTGGTCAACACGAACAACCCGACCGAGAACATGCCGCTGGCGACGCTGCGCGACATCTACGCCGGCAAGGTCACCACGTGGAGCGGAGCGGGCATCGACCTGGGCGATCCGACGGCCCAGATCCACGCCTACCAGCGCGAGCCCGACTCCGGTAGCCAGGAACTCATGAAGCAGATGGTCATGGGCACCGTGCAGATGGTCGACGCCCCCCAGATGGTCGTCCAGACGATGGCCGGGCCGTACAACGCCATCGGTGGCAATCCCGTGACCGGCGCCGCCGGCGACAGGCTCGGGCTCGGTTTCTCGGTCTACTACTATGCCGCGGTCATGTTCTCGGATCCGCAGGTCAAGATGATCGGCGTCGACGGAGTCAAGCCGACTTCGGCGACGATATCGTCACGGACTTACCCGCTGGCGGCCGAGGTGTACGTCGTGACGCGCAAGGACGCGGCGGCCGGAAGCCCGGCGCTCGAGTACAGGGACTGGCTGCTCTCGCCCGATGGCCAGCGTGTCGTGAAGCAGAGCGGCTACGTGCCTGTCTCGTAGCCCGACCGCCGGCCCGCTGCGGGACCCGGACATATCCCTACGGCTGCGCCGCGGGCGTCATGGGGTATATGCGGACGCCGCTCGGGGGCAGCGGGATTATCCGGGCTCGGATGACCGACCCAGGCACCACGGCATAGACCAGCGTCCGACCTGCCGGGTCCACGACGAAGGCCTCCAGTGAATCGATGGCGGGCCAGAGGCAGGCCAGGGCTTCGGCGATGTGGTTCAGGCGCTCCCGGACCGGCCCATCGGCCGCCTCAGCCGCGTCGTGCACTGGCCACTGGACCTCCACGCCCACGTCGTCGGGTGCCGTGGGCGTCGCGTTGCCCTGGTCCACGAGTCCTGCGCCGATGATCAGGTAGGCGGCCGTGTTGTCTTCGGCGCCGAAGTAGGCGTGGATGGCGGCTCGCGCCGCCGCCCAGTCGCACGAGCCCGCCGCCGGAGTCTGAGCCGCCTGCGGCACTGTGGCGCGTGGTTCTTCGAGCGCGGCCCCGGCCGTTTGGACGGCGGCGATCAGGTCGTCCGCGGTGGGGTCGTGCAGGCCCACGAAGGCGCTCACGGGAAGGAAGTCCTTGTACCAGTGTTGGAAGCGGTCGTCGACGATCATGGGATTGACCTGGTCGAACACCCGCTGAAGACACGGGATCTGGTGGACCAGCTGGAACGAGAGCGACAGCCCGCGCTCCACGGCCTGGCGGTCGGCGGCGGCCATACCGGATGGGTTCGTCGCGGGGTCGATCGTCGGGTCCACCAGCCAGACCGAGAGCGTGAGCTTGTCGCCGATGGTCAGGTAATGGGCCTCGAAATCCTGGCCGGCGAGCAGCCGGTCGACCTGCTCGAGCACCAGCGCGGCTGTGCAGTCGACCGACGGCGACGGCCTGGCAATCGGAGCCGCGGTCGGCGCGGAGGTGGAAGTGGTCGACGGCGACGCGACCCCTCCCGGAGCAGCCCGCCAGCGTCACGGACAAGGCCACGGCGGCGACGATGGATATCGCCTGCCTCGAGGTCATCACGGCGTGAGGAGCCAGCTGGCCGCCGTCATCTCCCAGTCGCCGCTTTGACCGCCGGCGATCAGGATTTCGCCGTCGTCGAGCAGCGTCGCGCTGAAGCCGCTGATCTCCGGGAACCCTGTCGCGACCACCTGGAACGTCTCGCTGCCCGGGTCGAACGCCTCGACTGTACCCACGGCGGTGCCATTCGAGTCCATCCCACCGAAGAAGAGCACTCGACCATCCGGGATCCCGATCGCAATCGGTCCGGTGCGCGGCGTGCTCATCGGACCGACTTGAGTGAACCTCTCCGTCCTGGGATCGAAGACCTCCGAGACTCCTGGGGTTCTTCCGCCACGCGCGCCGAAGTCGTCAGGGCCGCCTCCCGCTACGAGAACGCGCCCGTCGGAGAGCAGCGTCGATGTTGGCCGACCCTGGTACACAGGGAACGTGGACTGGGCGAGGGGGTGTGACGGATCGATCAACTCGGCGAGGTTCTGCGCGTCGCCGTTGTGACCATCGGCTCCTCCCACGATGAGCACACGCCCATCGTCTAGCAGCGTCGCCGTGGCTCCCTCTCGCGGCCTGGCCATGAGCGGTCCGTGGCTGATCCCGCCGGACACCGGGTCGAAGATCAGGGTGGCGTTCGAGACCGCGGATTGGTCGGGATACAGGCCGCCGGCGATGAGCACCCTGCCGTCGGCGAGCAGGACTACCGTAGGATCGGTCGGCAGGTACGGAATGTCGGACGGTGGCTTGACGACGACCGATCTCCCCAGGCCGGGATCGTAGATTTCGATGGTACCCACCGAACCGTACTCAGGGTCGCTCCCGGCCACTAGCACGCGGCCGTCTTTCAGCAGCAGGGCCTGCCCGCCGGCACGCGGCTGGGCCAGCGAACCGTTGGGGCTGAAGTTGCCGGTTCGTGGGTCGTAGATCTCCACGCTCGCCGTGGCCGCGGTGGGAATGCACGCCATCTCGCACTTGCCCGTGCCGGTAACGCTACCTCCCAGGATCAGGACGCGGCCGTCGGCGAGACGAACGGCGGCCTGGCCCTCGCGAGCCATCGGCCATCTTCGGGCCGGCCTTCAGCGTAGCCGGAGCCATCGGGCGCGGGCTGGAGGTTGGACCGCGCGTGGGGCTGGTGCGGTCGGATGGGCTCGCGGTCTGCGTCGCCGATGGTGCGGCCGTCGGGCGCGGGCTGGCAGGCGTCATCGTGCGGATGGTGGCCGTCGGGCTGGGCGTGGCCGTGCTCGAGCAGGCAACCGCGGTCAGCATCAGAGCGACGATCGAGCCCATTCGGGCCAGACGTCCGGTTCGCACCCCCGCCTCCTCAGTCATCTGCATCGCAGTCGAGCAATGGGTCCCCACACCCCTGGGCCATCAGGGCTCGAGCAACCAGCTCCTGGCGGTCATCCCGTTCCAATAGACGTTGTTGTCGCTGCCGCCGGCGATCAGGATCTCGCCGTCGTCCAGGAGCGTCGCGCTGAAACCGCTGATCTCCGGGAACCCGGTCGCGACCACCTGGAACGTACCGCTATCCGGGTCGAACGCCTCGACCGTATCAACGACCTCACAGCCACCGTAGGGGCTGCCGAAGAGGAGCACTCGGCCATCCGGGATGCTGATGGCGGCCGATCCGGCGAGTGGCTGGCTCATCGGGCCCACCGACGTGAGCGTCTCCATCGTTGGATCGAAGACCTCCGACACCGGCGGGGTCGTGCAATCCTCGCCGCTGTTATTCGGGCCCCATTCCGTGAGTAGAACGCGGCCGTCGGCGAGCAGGGTGGAAGTTATCGGGGAGCCCTGCGTAGCCAGCAAGGTTGACTGGGAGAGCGGCTGCGACGGATCGATCAGCTCGGCGTCGCTCTGCTCAGAGCCGTAGCCGCCCTCGACGTCTTCTCCTCCCGCGATCAGCACTCGCCCGTCGTCGAGCGGCGTCGCCGTGGCACCTTCCCGGGGCTCGGCCATGAGTGGCCCGTCGCTTAGCGCGCCGCTTGCGGGATCGAAGATCAGGGTCGCCTTCGACGAAGATCTGTCAAGGTCGTACGTCCCGCCGGCGATCAGCACCCTGCCGTCGGCGAGGAGCACGGTCGCGGCGCTCTCTGGCAGGCTTGCCAGGTTGGCCGGCAGCTTGACGAGGGCCGACGTACCCGTGGCAGGGTTGTAGATCTCCATCGTCTCGACGGGAGCGCCATAATAGCGTCCTCCCACCACCAGAACGGTGCCGTCCTTGAGGAGCACCGCTGTCGGATCGCTGCGCGCCTGGGCCAGCGAGCCGTTGTGGCTGAACTTGCCGGTCTTGGGGTCGAAGACCTCCACGCTCGCCGTGTCGGGCTCGATGCATGCCATGGGGCACTTACCGACGAACGGAACGATGCCGCCCATGATCAAGACGCGGCCGTCGGCGAGACGAACCGCGGCCTGGCCCGCGCGAGCCATGGTCATCTTCGGGCCGGGTTTCAGCGTAGCCGGGGCCATCGGGCGCGGACTGGGGGTTGGGCTGGGCGTGGGGCTGGGCGTGGGGCTGGGCGTGGGGTTTGGAGTTGGGCTCGCGGTCTGCGTCGGTGACGATGCCGCCGACGGGGCGCCCCTCACAGCCACCGTAGGGCTGGGCGTGGCCTTGCCAGAGCAGGCGACCACCGCCAGCAGCAAAGCGAATATCGAGCCGGTTCGGGCCAGATGTCCGGTTCCCACCCTTCCCTCCTCGGTCATCCAGATCGATGTCGCATCATGACTCCCGGCGCATCGCTCGTGTTGTGCACCGTGGGCTAAGCGCCGGTGAAGCGGTGTCTGGCAGCCTTCCCGGGTGCTCCCCTCCTCCGTCGCCGAACGACTCGACCGCCTCGCGCCCGACCAGCGCGCGGCCGCGACTGCGCCGCCGGGCCCGGTGCTGTGCGTGGCCCCGGCGGGGAGTGGCAAGACGACGACCCTCGTCGCACGAATCGCGTGGCTCGTGGCGACGGGCGCGGAGCCGGCCGGGATCACCGCGGTCACGTTCAACAAGCGCGCCGCGGACGAGATGGCGGCGCGCGTGGATGCCGCGCTGGAGCCGCTCGGCCTGGCGCCGGGGACGGTTCGGGTCAAGACGTTCCACGCCCTCGGTCGCGAGATCCTCGCCGACGGCGGCGAGTCGGTCGAGCCGCTACTCGATCGCGAGGCAGTGCTGCGCGACATGTGGCCGGAGATCTCGGTCGGAGCCATCCGCCGCCTCGATGACGCGTTCAGCCGGCTCAAACTGGAGGTCGGCGTCACGGCGGCCGAAGTGGCGACGGACCCAGAGCCGGGGCCGATCGCCCGCGCCTTCCTCGCCTACGAGCAGGCCCTCGAGGATTCGAGCGGGCTCGACTTCGACGATCTGGTCGGTCGGGCGCTGAGGCTGTTGGAGGCCCGGCCTCCCCTCCTCCGCCGCTGGCGGGAACGCTGCGAGCACCTGCTCGTGGACGAAACGCAGGACGTGGACAGAACGCAGTTGCGGCTCGCCCTGCTGCTCGCGGCGCCGCAGAACCGCATCTTCCTGGTGGGCGACGACGACCAGACGATCTACGGCTGGCGGCTGGCCGACGTCCGCCGGATCCTCGCCCTGGCGGAAGCGCTGCCGGGCCTGCGGCGGATCGACCTGACGGTCAACTACCGCTGCCCTCGGCCGGTGGTGGAGCGGGCGGTCCGGCTGGTCGCCCACAACGACGAGCGATTCGTGAAGGTGATCGGGGCCGGTCCGGGCGCCGATGGGCGGTTGATCCTCGCGCCCGACGCATCCGACGAGACCGTCCGAATGCGGCACGTCTACGAGAGCTGGCCGGACGACGGCGGAACCCGGGCGATCCTGGCTCGAACCAACGCCGAGCTCCTCCCGGCCGCCGCCGTCGCGCTCGAGATGCGTCTGCCGTTCCGGGCGCCCCGGTTGAGGTTTCTCTCCGAGGACCGTCGAGTCGACGCGCTGCTCGCGGCCGCGGCCGGCCACGGCTCGGCCACTGCCGAATACGGCTCTGCCGCTGCCGGCCACGGTTCGGCCGCCGACCGCCCGCCACTCCAGCTCCTGGTCGCCCTGGCCAGAGACGGGATCGAGCGGCTCGACGAGCTGGCGACGCGCGACGCTTCACGCGGGCACGGAACGGCCGCCGCGCTCGATACCGACGGCCGCGATCTCGACGAGCCGCTCCCCGTCGAGACGGGCGATCTGCTGGCGGCCATGGTCGGCTGGGCCGCGCCATACGCGACGCTGGCGGACCTGGCGGAGGCGCTGGAGCGGCATCGCAGACTCGTCGCCGAGCTGCGACGCGACGACGCGAACCTGACCCTCGCGACGGCGCACTCGACGAAAGGCCTGGAATTCGACCACGTCGCGGTCATCGGGCTCGACGCCGGCCGATTTCCCTCCGCCCGCTCGTTGCGGGACGCCCCCGAACCTGCCCGATCGCTCGAGGAGGAGCGCCGGCTGGCTTATGTCGCGTGGACTCGGGCCCGCCGCTCGCTGACGCTCGTGTACGATCCGGCGTCGCCCTCGCAATTCCTGCTCGAGGCCTTCAGCGAAGCCGAGCTGTGCCTCGACTCCGACTGCTCATGACGCACCGCCGAATCAGCTCTCCCGATCCACTCGGCTGTTCACGAACCGGTCGTGCAACCCGCGCCGGCCGGGGTCGGTCGAGGTCGTGTACCAGAGGTACGCGGCCCAGACTCCGGCACCCACGGCCACCGGCGACACGATCGCGTCCGGCACGATGGTCACCAGCGCGAACGGGCCTTGCAGCACGGCCCAGCGAACCAGCGCGTCGAGCCAGGGCAGGGCCTTGCCCGTGGTTGCCTCGGAGACCTGGATCCGCAGGATCCGCTGGGCCAGCGTCCCGCGCCATATGGCCCAGCCTGCGGTGAAGTACACCAGTTGCTCGAGCCCTCCGAGGAGGCCGAACAGGATGCGCGTGCGCTCGTCCACGCCGGAGGCACTCCCCGGCAGGAAGGCCGCCTCGGCGATCGAGGCCGTGACGGCCAGGATCACGTAGATCAGGACGCTGTCGAACAGGTAGGCCGCCATGCGCCGCCCGACGGTTGCAGCCTGGAGCGTGGGCCTGGCATCCGACGCGGTCCAGGGCCAGCCGGGCCCCGCATCGGGGCCGCCTGGCAGTCCGGTCGGTTCCGTGTCGGTTCGGGGCTCCGGTGAATCCGCGTCGGAGTCGGCGGGCTCGTGTGGCTCGACAGGAGTCGGGACGCGAGAGACGCCGGGAGGGGCATCTGGAGGCGCCCAGTACGCCGGACCGTTGCCGCGCCGGTAAGCCGGCCCGTAGCCGGGCAGGCCGAGCCTCGGGTCGTAGCCCGGCCAATAGCCGGGGGCGATCCACGCGGGCGCGGTCCCCTTGCCAACCACCAGCGAGCCTGCCAATCGATCGTGCGGGCCCTGTCGAGTCGGGCTCGACGCCGTCACCACGAGCAGAAGCAGCGGCCACAGGACCGCGACCAGTAGGGCCACAACCAGCGGCACGGACCACTGCGACAGCCAGGCGTCCGACGGTCCCCCGGGTTGGGGATTCATCACGTCGGACCAGGGCACGGACGTCTCGAACGCGAAGACGCCGTAGAACACGCCCGCGACAGCGGCCAGAGGCACGCCGACGGCCGCCACGGCACGAGCCAGCGCTCGTCCGATGCCGAGGTTCCGGCCGGTGGCGGCGGCGCCAACCTGAAGCGACAGAATCCTCTGCCCCGGCGTGCCCCGCATACGAGCCCAGCAGACTGCTACGTAGACGACGTTCAGGGCGACGAATACGGCCAGCAGGGCGGCAAGGAGGGCCAGGTTCGCGCTGTACGGCGCGACGGTCGGTAGCGTGAGCGGCGCAGCCTCCATCTGCGATTGAGCGGCCGGGTTGATGCTCAGCGCCCCAACGGCGAAGGCGAACGTCCAGAACGCGAACTGGAAGAGGATGAGGATCAGGCTGTCGATCGCCCATGCGCCCACGCGCGTCCCCATTCGGGCGATGCGCAGGCCGTACGGCAGCGGGACCGTGCCGTAGGCAGGAGGCACGGCAGGCGGCCGAAAGCTCTCGGGATTCGTGGGTTGCATGTTCACGCCAGGATAGCCAGTACCGCAGCCGCCGGCCTCGGGACGTCGGCCTCGGGACGTCGGCCTCGGGACGGTCCGACTCGGCGCAACGCGGCAGTCTCTGTTCGCGGCAGGGCTGCGACTCGCCATCCCACCGGCGAGCCGGCGCCGCGTCTACCGCTCGGCCGCCTGGCGCGCGAGCGCTTTCCGAAGCCGGTCCAGGTCGGCCAGGAACGGCTCCGTCAGGTCCGCCGGCAAGGCGTCGCGAATCGAGTCCTTCGGGCCGTAGGCGGCCCGGGCTCGCTGCGCGATCACGCGCAACTCACCGACGCCGGCGTCCCGGAGCTGATCGGGCAGCGCCGCGAGAAAGTTGGACCAGCGCTGCGACCCGCTTTCGCGGGCGCTCTCGAGGAGCCTGTCGGCGGCCCGGGCCGCGGCCAGGGCAGCCTCGTCTATCGCCGGTACCTCGTGCCTGGCCGGCTCGCGTCCACTCGCCACGTCAGGCGAGGTATCGAGGCGGTTCCGGGGCGCTGGCCTGCTGTACCCGCGTCACGACCAGAGGGAGGCGCTTCCTCTCGGACCCGTCGATCGAGATCCGGACCGCGTGCTCGCCCACTGCCTTCAAAGTCATGTTCCAGAGGTCGACGGCGATCGTCAGAACGACGTCGCTTGCGTCGGCCGGCCCGTGCGAGACGACCCGTCCGGTCGCGTTGGCGACCTCGGAGCCGTCCGGCGCCGTCACGACGAACCCGAGCTCGTGTTCGCGCTTTCGCTCGACCGAGGTGAGCCGCAGCCCCACGACGAGCGAGAGATGGGGATGGACGAACGGAAGAGACGGTCCGCTCAGCCGCGAGACCCCGCCTCCGAGAACGTAGAACTTGGATCCGGGGTGGACTTCGGCGGCATCGGCCAGAAATGCGTACTCGATGTCGGGCATGGGCCCATCCTAGCCGACGGGAGCTCCGGCGGCGCGCTCCACGCCTGGTGCCACAGCGGCTACTCCCTGGAGTGGCGCGTTCCCGCCGCGGCCGCCCGCTTCTCCGGAGGAGGCACGATCTCGACACGGGCGGCCTTCTGGGCGGGGCGCACCCGCCCGGCCGACTCCGCGAACGTAACGGCCGACAGAGGCACGAGCGGCTCGCCCCGCAGGACGCGGGCCAGGTACTCGCCGGTGGCCGAGCCGGGGACCCGGGCGACCTGCTCGGGCGTCCCCTCGGCGATGACGTAGCCGCCGCGCTCGCCCCCCTCCGGGCCCAGGTCCACGATCCAGTCGGCGGTCTTGACCACGTCCAGGTTGTGCTCGATGACGATGACCGTGTTGCCCGCGTCGACGAGGCGGTGAAGGACGTGGAGCAGCTTCTCCACGTCGGCCATGTGCAATCCGGTCGTGGGCTCGTCGAGAACGTAGACGGTTCGACCCGTGGCCCGCTTCGACAGCTCCGTGGCCAGTTTGACGCGCTGCGCCTCGCCGCCCGACAGCGTCGTGGCGGGCTGTCCCAGGTGGACGTAGCCCAGGCCCACGTCGAAAAGCGTCTGCAGCTTGGCCCGAACGCTCGGCACGGCGGCGAAGAAGTCCAGCGCTTCCTCGATCGTCATCTCCAGTACGTCCGCGATCGATCGACCCTTGTAGTGGATCTCCAGCGCCTCGCGGTTGTAGCGCTTGCCCTTGCAGACCTCGCACGGGACGTAGACGTCCGGAAGGAACTGCATCTCGATCTTGAGGATGCCGTCGCCCTTGCAGTGCTCGCACCGGCCGCCCTTGACGTTGAAGCTGAAACGTCCGGGCATGTAGCCACGCAGCCGGGCTTCCTGCGTCCCCGCGAAGAGCTCCCGAATCGTCCCGAAGAGACCGGTGTACGTGGCCGGATTGGAGCGCGGGGTCCGGCCGATCGGGCTCTGGTCGATGTCGATCACCTTGTCGATGGCCTCGAGGCCCTCCAGGGCGTCGTGGGCCCCGGCCGACTCGCGTGAGCCGCTGAGCTCGCGGGCGAGGGCCCTGAAGAGGATGTCCGAGACGAGCGTGCTCTTGCCCGACCCCGAGACGCCGGTCACGGCCACGAAGCGACCGAGCGGGAACGCCACGTCCACGTTCTTGAGGTTGTGCTCACGCGCGCCGCGGACCACCAACGACCGGCCGCTGCCGCCTCGCCGCTTCGCCGGGATCGGCACCATCCGTTCGCCGCGCAGGTAAGCCCCCGTGATCGAGCGAGGCTCGGCCAGGATCGCCTCCAGCGGGCCGACGGCCACGATCTCGCCGCCGTGCTCCCCCGCCCCGGGCCCGATGTCGACGACCCAGTCGGCGGTGCGGATCGTCTCCTCGTCGTGCTCGACGACCAGGACCGTGTTGCCGAGGTCGCGAAGACGCGTGAGCGTCGCGATGAGCTTGGCGTTGTCGCGCTGGTGCAGGCCGATCGACGGCTCGTCGAGGATGTACAGGACGCCCATCAGGCTCGATCCGATCTGGGTGGCCAGGCGGATGCGCTGCGCCTCGCCGCCGGAGAGCGTCTGGCTGGTTCGATCGAGCGTCAGGTAGTCGAGGCCGACGTCGACCAGGAACCCGAGCCGGGCCGAGATCTCCTTCAGGACCTGGCGCGCGATGGTTCTCTCCCGCTCCGTCAGTCGCTCGGGTAGACGGGCGACCCACTCGCAGGCCGACGTGATCGACAGGGTGGAAACCTGCCAGATGTTCCGGCCGTCGACGGTGACGGCCAGGATCTCCGGCTTGAGCCGCTTGCCCTGGCACGTCGGGCAGGGCCGGGCGACCATGTAGCGCTCCAGCTCCGACTTGATGAAGTCCGAGTCCGTCTCGCGGAAGCGACGCTCCAGGTTCGGGACGATGCCCTCGAAGGTGGCGTCGTACGTGTTCTCACCGCGTTCGTGGCGGTAACCGATGACCACCCGCTCGCCGCGGCCCGCGTAGAGGATGTACTTCAGGGCCTCGGCCGGAAGGTCCTTGACCGGGGCGTCGTAGTCCCAACCGTGCTCGCGGCAGACAGCTTCGATGATCCGGCCGTGCCAGGAGTTCTCCATCGGCAGGCGGGCCCAGGGCACGAGCGCTCCCCCGGCAAGCGACAGGTTCTTGTTGGGAACGACCCGCTCCGGATCTATCTCGAGGCGGCTGCCTATGCCGGTGCAGCTCGGGCAGGCGCCGTGCGGCGAGTTGAAGCTGAAGCTGCGGGGCTCGAGCTCGTCCACTGTGGTGCCGTCGTAAGGGCAGCTGTACCGCTCGCTGTAGCGGCGCTCCTCGAACTCCGGCGCCTCCCCGTCGCGCGGCACCGGAGCGATCAGGACAACTCCCTCGCCCAGTCGCAGCGCCGTTTCGACCGAGTCGGCCAGACGAGCCGAATCCGGCCGGGAAGTCCCGGCGGCCGAGTCTTCGGCGGCTCGCGTGGCCCCATCGGCCGGCGCCGGGTCCAGCGCGGCGCCGTCGCCCCGACCCGCTTCCTCGCCGTGCCGGACGATGAAGCGGTCCACCACGACGTCGATCATGTGCCGCTTGTACTTGTCCAGCTGGCGGGTCTCGGCCAGGTCCATCAGCTCGCCGTCAACCCGGACTCGGGCGAAGCCCTGGCGTCGTATCTGCTCGTACTCCCGGTTGCCCTCGGTCTTGCGGTCCTTGATCACGGGCCCCAGCACCATGAGGCGCGTGCCCTCCGGCAGGTCGTAGATCTGGTCGACGATCTGCTGGATCGACTGGCGCTCGATCTCGCGGCCGCACGTGGGGCAGTGCGGGTGGCCGATGCGAGCGAACAGGAGCCTCAGGTGGTCGTAGATCTCGGTGACCGTGCCGACGGTCGAACGTGGGTTCCGGCTGGCGCCCTTCTGATCGATCGAGATAGCCGGCGAGAGGCCGTCGATCTGATCGACATCCGGCTTCTGCATCTCGCCGAGGAACTGGCGGGCATACGCCGACAGGCTCTCGACGTAGCGGCGCTGGCCCTCGGCGTAGATCGTGTCGAACGCGAGGCTGCTCTTGCCCGAGCCGGAGAGGCCGGTGATGACGATCAGCCGGTCGCGCGGCATCGCCACCGTGACGTTCTTCAGGTTGTGTTCGCGGGCCCCGCGAACGACGAGCTGTTCCTGCGGCATAGGGCGACATTGTAGGCCAATCGGCGGAAACAGAACAGACGTTCGCGCAACGCGAACCGGGAGGCGCGCCCTACCAACGGGCGGTCAGGCGGGCCGCGCGGCGAATGTGGCACCGTCGCGATTCCTAGCCTGCCGGTTCGAGGAACTCCACTCCGCCCGTCTCGACGTGGTAGATGGCCCCGACCACCGCGAGCCGGCCAGGCTTCAGCCGAGCCCGGATGATCGGCGACCACAGGCTCAGCGCCTCGACGGTGCGACGGACGTTGACGGTCACCGCCTCCAGCCAGGGGTCGGGCGCGGCCTGCGAAACCGTCCCCAGATTGAATCTGATGGAGCTGATGAGCGGCCCCAGGTTCACCGCGCCGGGGTCCGACGGCGGAGCGTCGGCGCCGGCCGGGAAACGGTCCATCGCGGCTGCGACACCGCCGCACTGGGTATGCCCCAGGACGACCAGCAGCGGGCAGCCCCAGCGGGCGATGGCGTACTCGATCGAGCCGATCTCGCTCGGACCGGCCACGTTGGCGGCTACGCGGACGACGAAGAGCCGGCCGGTCCCCTCGTCGAAGATCGTCTCTGGCGGCACGCGGCTATCCGCGCAGCCGAGCACGACGGCGTATGGGTCGGCTTGGGCCAGCGCTGCCGTGCGGCCCGCCGGATCGGGCGACCCGGCGATCGCGCCGAGGAATCGGGCGTTGCCGCGCACAAGCCGCTCGAGGGGTTCTGCGTCCGTTGGGCCGGCGGGCTGAGCTGCGCTCACGTCGTGCACCTCCCAGGGTGGGGGCCCGATCCTACCATTCGACCCGGCCACGCCCCCAACCCTCCGGCTTTCGGTACCATCCGACGACGCACGTGTGGGAGCAACACCAATGGGTAGCCCGGATCGGACCGAGGCATCGCGCAAGCAGCTGACCCGCGACGCGATGGCGATCGCGGCCTACGCGCTGCCCGTCGGGCTGGTGTACGGCCTGGCCGCCCTGCAGGCCCACTTCACCCTGCTCGACGTGGTCGTGACGTGTCTCGTGGTCCTCGCCGGCGGTGCGCAGTTCGCCGCGGCGGGCCTGGTCAAGGACGGCGCCCCGTGGCTGGCGATCGCCGGCGTGACGGCCCTGGTCAACGCCCGACACCTTCTCTACTCGGCCGCCGTGGCGCCGTACACGGCCGAGCGACCGCGCCAGGAGCGGGCGTTCATGGCCCACTTCCTGACCGACGAGACCTTCGCGCTCTCGCTCGCCCACTTCCGGCGAATCGGGCAGGTTCGACGCGCCCGGCTACTGGATCGCAGCGCTGGTGATCCTCGTTCCGTGGACTCTGGGCTCCGCGATCGGGTATCTGGCCGGGGGCGCCGTGGACACGCGACTGCTCGGCCTGGACGTGGCGTTCCCGGCGGCGATGGCCGGGCTCTCGCTCGGGATGGTTTCGGGGCGTCGGGACGTGGCCGCGGCGCTGGGTGCGGTGGCGGTCGCGGTACCGATCGGGCTCATCGGCGGCACGTCGGTCGGACTCGTCGCCGGCGCACTGCTCGGTCCGCTCTTCGGCCTGGCCGTCCCGGCGTCGACGACCGACGAATCGAGCGCGCCCGAGACGCCCGAGCCGGCGGCCCAGGCCGGCCTGCCATGAGCCTCGGTCTGATCCCGCTGGCCTTCCTGATGTGGGCGGTCACATACCCGTCCCGCGCCCTGCCGATGCTCGCTCCCGGCATCGAGCGGCTGCCCGCATGGGCGATCTCCTACCTGCGACTCGCCGGCCCGGCCGCGCTCGCGGCCCTTGCCGCGGTGAACTGCCTCCTGACTCCCGCCAACCCGCCGGCGCTGCTGATCGGCGTCGAGCCGGTCGCCGTAGCCGGGTGCGTTCTGATCGTCGCCCGGACTCGACTGCTACTGCCCGGAGTTCTCGCGGCCGTCGTCCTCGTCGCGGCCGCTCGCGCCATGGGCGTCGCGGCGTGAGGCCGGTCGCTCCGGTCGCAAGGCGCGACCTGCGGGTTCAGGCGGCGGCCGTGGCCGCCGCGTTCATGTTGAACGGCGGGTCTTTCGGGATCTGGGCGGCGCGGATCCCGGCCGTCAAAGAACAGACGGGTCTCGACGCCGCCGGTCTCGGGTTCGCGCTGCTCGGGGCCTCGGTGGGCGCCGTCCTCACGATGACATTCGGCGGCTGGCTGGGCAGCAAGTTCGGGACCCACGTGATGACGCCCCTCGCCACGATCGGATGCGCGGTGATGATGGTCTTCGAAGGCGCGTCGTTCAACTTCGCCAGTCTCACCGCCAGCCTGCTGATCTTCGGCGTCTGTCAGGGAACGATGGACGTCTCGATGAACGCGAACGGGATCGCCGTCGAGCACGCGGGCGCCGGTCCGATCATGTCGCGCCTGCACGCCTCGTGGAGCATCGGCGCCTTCGCCGGCGCGCTGGTCAGCACGCAGGTCGCCGCGTTGGGGATCCCGGTCTTCCCCGAATTCGCCGTGGCGGCGACCGGCCTGGCGCTGGGCGGCGTGATCCTCCGCTTCACGATGCTGCCGGACAGGCACGCCGAGGGCGGCGGCCGGCTCCGGCTGCCGACCGGCCCGCTCGTCCTGCTGGGAGCCCTGGCGCTGTGCGGCCTGATGGCCGAAGGTTCGGCCACCGACTGGAGCGGCGTCTACCTGCAAAGCACCATGAACGCTTCCCAGGGACTTGCCGGATTGGCCGTGACGATCTTCACGGGTTCCATGGCGGTCGCCCGACTCGCCGGCGATCGGCTAAGCCTCGCCCTGGGTTCGGCCCGGCTCGTGAGCGGAGGCGCGGCCCTGGCGGCGGCCGGTCTGGGTCTCGCCCTGGCGGTCCAGATCCCGGCCGTGGCGATCGTCGGGTTCGGGATGATGGGGCTGGGGCTTGCCGCCGTGGTGCCCACGCTCTTCCGGGCCGCCGGATCGGAGCCCGGCATTCCGGCCTCGGTAGGGATCGCCGCCGTATCCACGATGGGCTATGCGGGCGGCCTGATCGGCCCACCGGTCATCGGCACCCTGGCCACCGCCGTCACGTTGCGCGGGTCGCTGCTCATAATCCTCGTCATGCTCGCGATTCTCACGGTCGGCGGCCGGCGGGCGCTCACCCGGAGGGCGTCGTGAGCCGGCCGCCCGAGCCGCCGCACCTCCGCCGGGCCAGGGTCGCCGTCGTCGCGGCGTTTGTGGCCAACGGCGTCCTCTACGGCTCGTGGGCTTCTCGGATACCGGCTATCAAGGAGCAGGCCGGCCTGGACGCGGTCCATCTCGGGTTCGCGCTCCTGGGCGCCCCGCTTGGGATGATCCTGACGATCACGTTCGCCGGCTACGCCGCCGGCCGGATCGGCAGCCATCGAGTCACCGTGCTGATGCTCGTGTGCTGCTCGTTGATGATGCCGGTGATCGCCTCCTCGACGTCGTTCGTCATGCTGGCCGGCGCTCTCCTCGTCTACGGCGCCGCGCACGGCTCCATGGACGTCTGCATGAACGCCAACGGACTGGCCATCGAGCGCGCCGGCACGACGCCGATCATGTCGCGTCTTCACGGCACCTGGAGCATCGGGTCGTTCCTCGGCGCTTTCTCGACCGCCATCGCCCTGGCGGCCGGACTGTCCGTCTTCCAGCAGTTCGTCGTTCTCGCGATCGTCATGGTCGTCTCGGCGGCGGTCCTGAGCCAAACGATGCTGGCCGACAGGCACGCGGCCGGCGGCTCGGCCTTCCGGCGGCCTACCAGGCGGCTGGCGATCATCGGCTTCATCGCCATGTGCGGGCTCGTCGCCGAGGGTTCCGTGGGCGACTGGAGCGGCGTCTTCATCAAGGAGACGATCGGCGGAACCGCCCAGCAGGCAGCTATCGCCATATCCGTATTCTCGGCCGCCATGGCGACTGCCCGGCTGGCGGGCGACCGGCTGACCCAGATGCTCGGCGCCGCTCGGCTGGTCACTCTGGGCGCGCTCGTGTCCGCGGCCGGCATGGTGTCGGCACTGGCGATCGCTCAGCCGCTGGCCGCGATCGTCGGGTTCGCGTTCCTCGGCATAGGAATCGCGGCGACCAACCCGATCGCCCTCCGCGCCGGTGGGTCTCAGCCGGGGATCGCCTCCGGCGTGGGGATCGCGGCCGTGGCGACGATGGGCGCCCTCGGGACCACCTCGGCGCCGCCGATCATCGGCACCGTGGCCGGGGTCGTCGGGCTGCGCGCGGCACTGGTCCTGATCGTGGTTCTGCTGCTGGTCCTGGCCGCCTCCGCCGGCCGAGCGATCGGCTCTCCGGCGGCAATCGTTCCGGAGCCGGCGATCCCGACGGATTCGGCCTAGCCGGCGGCGTCGCCCTACGGCTCCCGGCGCCGGTCCATCCAGTACGACCAGACGTCGAGGTCCGGCGCCTCGTAGCCTGCGGCCGACAGCACGGTGCAGATCTGGGTGCGATGGTCGTTGCCGTGCTGGAGGGCCTGGACGATCAGCAGATTCGTGGCGTGAGGAAGCTCGGGGCGGTCGCCGCGGGCGGGCAGCGTCACGTCCAGCTCTCCCACACGGGACAACACCACTCTCCAGCGGACGGCCTGGTCCCGAAGCTGGTCGGCCAGCTCGTCGAGGGTGCGCGTCGGGTCGGGGCCCGGTCGCGGTGGCGGCGGCGTTCCTGCCAGGTAGCCGAGGTAGCGTCCGTCGGCGCCGAGCAGGTGCGAGAGCGTAGCCAGCACCTCGCCGTAGACGCCCGGGCCCGTGGCGGTCAGCGCCGCCTCGGGCAGCCGGCGCAGGTGCCGGATCAGCTTCTCCGTGGCCCACGTGTGGTGCTGGAACGCTTCGCTGAGTGGGTCCATCGATCCTCCTCCAGGCCGGGGCCTTCTAGCGCCGGCGCCCGCGGCGCGGCGGTCGAGTGCCCGTTCTCTTGATCACGTTCGGCGTGACCGTATGGTCCCACGTCGGGCGGTCCAGCCACTTGGCCGACCAGCCGTCGTCCTCGTGCTCGTCGCGAATCCCCGGCAGCCAGTCGGACGCGGTAGCAGCGGCCGTGAGGGAGTCGCCGCCCGGCTCGTCGCCGGCGCGCACGACCACGACCTCCGTGACCTCCAGCTCCGGTCCCTCCGGACCCTCGCCGTCGCCGCCGGTCCCTCCCCTGCCCCGCCGCCCGGCGTGCTGCGCCGCCTGCCGGACCGGCTTGATGAGCCGGCCGGACCTTGCGGGGGCGGGCCTCGAACCCGCCGGCCCAACCGGTCGAGCCTTCGCGGCCCTCTCCGCCGCCCGGGCCACCGCCGCCGACGCGTCCTCATCGAGGACCCGCAGCCGGATCTCCTGGATCTCGTCGCGGAGCGCCGCCGCTCGCTCGAACTCGAGGTCGCGGGCGGCCTGGCGCATCTCCGCCTCCATCTGGGAGACGAGCTTCTCGACCTGTCCCTTGGCCATTTCCGTGAACGCCCGCTCCTGCCCCGGAGCCGTGGCGTAGGTGCCGTGCGCCTCGGCCACGGCGCGCAGCCGGTCGTTGATGTCGCGGATCCCCTTGACGATCGTCACCGGCTGGATGCCGTGGTCCTCGTTATAGCGGTGCTGGATGGCACGGCGCCGGTTCGTCTCGTCGATGGCTGCCCGCATCGATTCGGTCACGTTGTCGGCGTACATGACGACCTCGCCGCCGATGTTCCGAGCCGCCCGGCCGATCATCTGGATGAGCGACCACGCGCTGCGCAGGAAGCCCTCCTTGTCGGCGTCCAGGATCGCCACGAGCGTGACTTCGGGCAGGTCGATCCCCTCGCGAAGGAGGTTGATCCCGACGATCACGTCGTAGACGCCGAGCCGTAGGTCGCGCAGGATCTGGACCCGTTCGAGCGTGTCCACCTCGGAGTGGAGGTACTGGACCTTCACGCCGAGCTCGTGAAGATAATCGGCCAGGTCTTCGGCCATCTTCTTGGTCAGCGTGGTTACGATCGACCGCTCGCCGCGCTCCACCCGGCCTCGAATCAGCTCGAGCAGGTCGTCAATCTGGCCCTCGGTCGGCTTGACGGTTATGTGCGGATCGACGACGCCGGTCGGACGGATCAGCTGCTCGACCACCTGCTGGCTACGTTCCAGCTCGTATGGTCCGGGCGTAGCGCTCATATACACGACCTGGTTGACGCTGGCCTCGAATTCCTCGAACGTCAGCGGCCGGTTGTCGAGCGCCGACGGCAGCCGGAAGCCGAAGTCGACCAGGATCTCCTTGCGAGTCCGGTCGTTCTTGTACATGCCCACGACCTGCGGGATCGACATGTGGCTCTCGTCGACGACCAGCAGCCAGTCCGGCGGGAAGTAGTCGAGCAGCGTCCAGGGCCGAGAGCCGGCGTCGCGGCCGGAAAGGTGTCGCGAGTAGTTCTCGATGCCGGTGCAGTAGCCCAGCTCGCGCATCATCTCGAGGTCGAACGTCGTGCGCTGCCGGAGCCTGGCGGCCTCCAGCTCGCGCCCCTGGGCCTCCAGCTCGGAGACTCGAACCTCCATCTCCTCCCCGATCGCCTTGACCGCCGCCATCAGCTTGTCGGTCGGAGTGACGTAGTGCGTCGCCGGGTAGACGTTGACGTCCTTGCGTTCGGCCAGCAGCTCGCCGGTCAGCGGATCGAGCTCTGTGATCCGCTCGACTTCGTCGCCGAAGAACTCCACGCGGACAAGGCGGTCCTCCGCGGCCGGGATCAGCTCCAGGGTGTCGCCGCGAACGCGGAAGCGGGCACGACTGAGGGCCTGGTCGTTGCGCTGGTACTGGAGGTCGACGAGGTGGCGGAGCACGGCGTCGCGGCGGTACTGCCCGCCAACCCGTAGCCGCAGGATCGTGGCCCCGTAGTCGACCGGGGCGCCCAGGCCGTAGATGCAGCTGACGCTGGCGACGATGATCACGTCCCGCCGCTCGAACAGGGCCTTCGTGGCCGCGTGCCGGAGCTTGTCGATCTCGTCGTTGCGGCTCGAGTCCTTCTCGATGTAGGTGTCGCTGCGCGGCAGGTACGCCTCCGGCTGGTAGTAGTCGAAGTAGCTGACGAAGTACTCGACGGCGTTGTCCGGAAAGAACTCCCGGAACTCGGAGTACAGCTGGGCCGCCAGGGTCTTGTTGTGCGCCAGGACGAGCGTCGGCTTCTGGTGGCGTTCGATCGTCCAGGCGATCGTGGCCGTCTTGCCCGTTCCCGTGGCGCCGAGCAGCGTCTGATGGCGAAGGCCTCGAGCCAGGCCTTCGCTCAGTTTCTCGATCGCCTGGGGCTGATCGCCGGTCGGCTTGAAATCGGCAACGAGCCGGAAGTCGGGCACTTCACCCTCTCGTCAGCGGGAGTGCGAGTATACCGCCTTCGGTCTTAATAGCACAGACGTTCTAGGGGGCCGGACCGCCCCTGGGGACGACGCCGGACGGCATCCCCGGGTCGGGCAAATGGCGCGCCGCGCGATCCCCGCCCAGGCAGCCCAGGCAGCCCAGGCCGCCCAGGCCTATGAGATCGGCGACTTGTCCCAGTCGATGGCGACTTCCTCGTTTCGGTCGGACATGTCGACCGCGATCGCGAGCTTCACGCCCGGAGCCACGGAGACCACCTTGCCGAGCGGCACACGATGACCGAAGACCGCGGGGAAGGGCGCCTCACCGGCCACGCTGACCTGGACGGTGAAGAGCCACATCGGGTCGTCGAGGCGCGACGGATCGGCGTTGGGATTGATATCGCGGACGGTCTTGCCCATCGGGCTCGCGGTGGTGATGACCGCGGTGCCGTGAGTGCCCGTGGCCAATAGCTGATCGGCACTGCCCTTGATGAGGGGCATCGTGCCGCTGCGCACGGCGCCCATCAGCGCGCCAACTTCTCCCGCCGCGGGCTGCCCGCTGGCGTCGAACTCGAAGCCCATGCCGCCGGGCCCGGCGCTCGGCGTGGCCCCGGCAGCGGCCGGACCGCCGCCCATCTGGGTGAAGTCGATCGAGACCTTCTGGGGATCCGTCGGATCGATCACGACGCCGACGTGGGCTCCCGGAACGACCATCGGAATGTACAGCCGCGGGACGAATGCCTTCGCCTCCACGTTGTACGGAGCTCCGCCCCCGGCCGGCGTGACCTGCAGCCCGAACTTGTACTCCGGCGCTTCCGGCCCGACCCCCGGCATCGACACGGTCGTACCCGTGTCGGCGATGCTCTCGATGATCGCGTCTCCGGGCAGGCCGCCTTTGGCCGGCCCCGACACGCCGGTCATCTTGCGAATGAGCCACCCGCCGTAGAACGGGCTGCCCACCCCGACGATGACCATGACGATGGCGAAGACCACCCAGAACCAGAACTCCACGCCGAGCCCTCCCGGACCGGAGGACGAGCCGCTCTGGACGTCTTCGATCGCACCCAGCAGCGCCGCCTGGACGTCACCGCCGGGTGCCGCCTCGTCGGCGAGCGTGTCGGATTGCCAGGGCGCAGCGTTGTGGTACGACTCCCACAGGTCCGAGTTGTCCGTCTGTATGTAGCCGGCGATCTGCGTGCCGTGGACGCCCAGCGCGATGATGAGCGCGCTGTCGAAGTCGCTGCTCAGGTCCGCGCCGTTGAAGAAGGCGGCGCTCGAGGGGTCCGCGTCGCCGAGCGCGATGTCGATGTAGACGGGGGCGCCGATCTTGCCCGACAGTGCGGTGGCGGCGGCCTCGGCCTTCTGCTTGCCTGCCGCGTCCAGGATTCCGGTGCCGTCGAACACGTGCGTTCCGGCGAGGAACGCATCCACCCGGGCGAGAGACGACATCATCCAGCTGGCCATCGTTTGCGGTCCGGGCGTCGTGTCGACGGCGCTCAACTGCGCCTTGCTGAGCTTCGCCTTGAGCACGGAGCCGAACGAGAGCTCCCCGAAGCTCTCCTCCGAGCCGGTCATGAGCATTCCGTTGACCTGCCAATCCTGGGCCAGCGTGTCCGGCATGTCCTCCGGCTGGGCCGTCGTATAGACCACGACTCTTCCGCCGCCGCGCGCCTCGATGTCCGCCGCCAGCGTCTCGGCCTGCGTCGCCAGGTTCGCCGGCAACACGTTCCCGTAGTCGTAGACGTGGCGACCGGAGACGAACGGCGACATCGTGGGCTGCGGGGCTTCGGTCGGTTCCGGAGGTTCGGTCGGCTGGGGGGCTTCGGTCGGCTCGGGCGTCGGCGTAGAGGCGAGTGTGGCGGTTGCCTTTGCGGCCACGGGTTGGTTGGCGGCGATTGCCGGTCCCGCCGCGGCGAGGCCGGCGGCCAGGAAGCCGGACAGCCCGAGAGCGGCTGCCGCGAGCAGCGACGCGGCGACGCGCGCTCCGCGCCCTCTTCGTGGAGAGCCACCCGGCACCTGCGTTGAGCCAACCATCAGCCGCATCGTGTCCCTCCCGTTGGGGCGATCGGGCCCGGCGGGACGCTCGATCCGCCGGAAGTCAGTCAGCCCGTTCTGCCGCCGGCAAGCGTATCTCATCGTGTCCGCGCCCCGGCACGTCCGGCGCGGCGGGCGCGACGGGCCGGGGCGTCGGGCAGTCGATCTCGGGACCGGCAGCGCCCGGACGACCAGAATTGCTTCCGCGTATCCCAACCCGGCGCCGAGAGTCAGCCAGAACAGCCAGGAACCAGTTAGTTCGGCCGTCATGAACAGGTCCGTAATCAGGTGTCCGGCTGCCGCAGCGAGCACGGCTGCGAGGACGACCCGGGCAGCGCGGTTCGGCGCACGCCAAGCGGCCCGGATGAGTTGAAGAAGGGTCGCCCCGATCAGCGCGAGATAGGCAGTAAGTGCAGGCACGCCGGCGCCCGCAGAGATCTCGAGGTACACGTTGTGAGGACTTTCTGGCCGGTACATGATCCAGAACGTACGGTGAATTGCGAGCAGGGCGTCCCGGTATCGCGGGAACAGCAGCGGGAACGTCTCGGGGCCAGTGCCGAGAATCGGGTGGTCGACCGTAATGGCCAGCCCGACCCTCCATAGGTCGAGCCGATCGACGATGGAGCCCTCGGCGAGGTTCGTCGTTGACGCTGCCCGAGACACGACCGACTCGGCTTCCTGCCGAACCGGCGGGAGCACGCCGAGGAGCGCCAACAACATCGCGAGGACGGGCAGGGCCATGAGCCAGCGCCGCGTTGGACGAGCGCGTGGCGCAAGCGCGATGACGAAGACCGCTGCCGCCACACCGATCCCGAGGTAGGCGCCGCGGCTCAGTGCCACAAGCAGGGCGATCAGGATGAGGCCGAGCCCCAGGGAAACGAGCAGACGCGCGTAGGACCGAACGCTCCAGAGCAGGGCGACACCAAGTGAAAGGCAGAGCACCAGGTATGCTCCGAGCCATTCGTGCTGTCCAAGCGTCGAGAACACGCTGCCCTTGTACAGGGTGCTCCAGAGCGGGTCGAGGTGCAGCTGCTGGAGGATGGCGTAGCCCGACACGACCGTTGCGCCGGCGACGGTCGCCGCCGCCAGGAGCGTCAGGCGGCGTTGGTCTGCGAGCGCGATGCGGGCAAGGCAGAAGAACGCGGCGTAGAGCAGGGTCGTGAGCAAACCCTGGTATTGCTCGTACTCGCCGACCAGGCTGTGAGCCGGGTCGATCGAGGCGATGGTGGCCAGGACGGTCAGCCCGACGTAGGCCACCAGCGCGATGTCGATGGCCCGGCTCACCCGCGACGCTCCGAGCCCGTTGGAGTCGACCCGACGGCCCCGGCCGAACACGAGCAGGAGGAGCCCGATCACGAGGATCACGCGGAGAGCCGTGAGTTTCGGAATCACGAACACATCCGGTGACGCAAGGACGAATATCGTCGGGACGACCAGAGCGGCAGCCACGAGCAAGGCGGCCAAAGACGCGCCTCGCTTCCCAAGATCTGCCGCGTCCTTTGGGCCGGAGCCGAACGCGCCAGATACCAGCACGCGTCGGAACGAGGCGGCGAGGACGGTCGCCAGGATGACGAAGGCGGCCGCAACGACTATCAGCCCGGAAGCGCTCGCAAGGAAGGCGTCCAGGCTGGGCCTCAAGTCGTTCACGGGTCGATCACGGGCTTGGCGACCGTCTCCCCCAGTGGCAGATCAGGCATCGCGCGGGCCTCCAGCGAGGGCGGCCCACAGGCGCACGCGAGCCCACCTCAGCATCGGGCGGCGGGCAGACGCCACTTGCCAGCGGATCGGGTCGACTAGCGGATGAGGTCGGTCTGTTTGACGTCCCCCACCAGGGCGAGGCCCGCACCGGGCCTCGAAGCCGCGACTGCCCGCGCCACCATGCCAGCGATCGGCGTCAGGTGACCGACGCATGTGTGCCCGTGCGAGTTGGCGGACGTTCCATCCGGACATGTTGCGCCCGACCATGTCACGCCCGCAGTAGTCGCACCGGTGAAATCGGCGGCTGTGAGGTTCGCATTCGAGAGATTGGCCCCGGTGAGCGTGGCCCCAGTCAGGCTGGCGCCGGTGAGGCTCGCGCCGGATAGGTTCGACCCGCTGAGATTCGCTCCGCTCAGGCCGACGGCCGCCAGGTTCGCGTTGCTGTAGTTGACGCCCGTCAGGACCAGTGCTCCGAGTTGGAGGCCCGACAGGTTGCAGCCGACACAGCTGGCCCCCGACCTGAGAACGTAGATCGTTACCGTCACAGGGCTGGACAGTTTGTTGCCGGTCTTGAGCTCGTAGGCGAACGTATCTGTGCCCGTCCAGCCGCTTGGTGGGACGTAGGTGAATCCGCCCGGGGTCGAACCGAGGGTCAGCTTGCCCTTGGGGGCCTGACTGACCACCACGGTCGAACTGCCGACATCGGTGAGAGCGAGGAAGCCCGGCGCGGCCACGTTGAGCGTCACACCGGCCGAAGTCCAGAAGCGGTCCACGACGACCACGCTGAGCGTCCCGCCGACATAGCTGAACGTGTAGTTAGCCGAGACGCCGCCGGAGCAGGTCACGGGATAGGTGCCGACGCCGCTGGCAGTCGTCGCGGTGGTGGTGCAGGTTGGGGCCGTGGCGAGGCTAGCCGAGCTGTCGCCGGCCACGAAGCCTGAATAGGTCGGAGCCAGAACCGGGTTGGTCGAGCCGTATGCGCGGGTCGGACTCGGCGCGGTGACCTTCAGCGGAGCCCTGGTAACGGTGAGCGTCCCACCCGCGTAGCTGATGGTGTAGTTGGAGTCGACAGCTCCGGAGCAGGTCACCGGATAGGTCCCAACGCCGCTGGTGGTCGTCGCGGTGGTGGTGCAGGTCGGGGCTGTGGTCAGCTTCGCCGCGGTGTCGCCGTTGACAAAGCCTGAATAGGTCGGGGCCAAGTTCGGATTGGCCGAGCCGTATGTCCGACTCGGGCTCGGCGCGGTGATCTTGAGGGGAACCGCGGTCACGGTGAGGGTACCGGGCACGTAAGTGATCGCGTAGTTGGAGAGCCCTGTGCCGACAGCGGCGCTCGGGACGATCGGATAGTTGCCGACGGCCGCACCGGCGGCGGAGCCTGCGCTCGTGAGGGTCACGCCGGTAACGGTGGCGCCGGCCAGGAGACCGCTCGTGGTGAAGCTGGTCGTGCCGAGGGTCAGCGCGGTGCCGTATGCCTTGGACTTGCTCGTGGCGGTGATCGTGAGCGGGGCCGGGGCCACGCTCGAGCGTCCCGCCGACATAGCTGAACGTGTAGTTAGCCGAGACGCCGCCGGAGCAGGTCACGGGATAGGTGCCGACGCCGCTGGCAGTCGTCGCGGTGGTGGTGCAGGTTGGGGCCGTGGCGAGGCTAGCCGAGCTGTCGCCGGCCACGAAGCCTGAATAGGTCGGAGCCAGAACCGGGTTGGTCGAGCCGTATGCGCGGGTCGGACTCGGCGCGGTGACCTTCAGCGGAGCCCTGGTAACGGTGAGCGTCCCACCCGCGTAGCTGATGGTGTAGTTGGAGTCGACAGCTCCGGAGCAGGTCACCGGATAGGTCCCAACGCCGCTGGTGGTCGTCGCGGTGGTGGTGCAGGTCGGGGCTGTGGTCGCTTCGCCGCGGTGTCGCCGTTGACAAAGCCTGAATAGGTCGGGGCCAAGGTCGGATTGGCCGAGCCGTATGTCCGACTCGGGCTCGGCGCGGTGATCTTGAGGGGAACCGCGGTCACGGTGAGGGTACCGGGCACGTAAGTGATCGCGTAGTTGGAGAGCCCTGTGCCGACAGCGGCGCTCGGGACGATCGGATAGTTGCCGACGGCCGCACCGGCGGCGGAGCCTGCGCTCGTGAGGGTCACGCCGGTAACGGTGGCGCCGGCCAGGAGACCGCTCGTGGTGAAGCTGGTCGTGCCGAGGGTCAGCGCGGTGCCGTATGCCTTGGACTTGCTCGTGGCGGTGATCGTGAGCGGGGCCGGGGCCACGCTGAGCGTCCCGCCGACATAGCTGAACGTGTAGTTAGCCGAGACGCCGCCGGAGCAGGTCACGGGATAGGTGCCGACGCCGCTGGCAGTCGTCGCGGTGGTGGTGCAGGTTGGGGCCGTGGCGAGGCTAGCCGAGCTGTCGCCGGCCACGAAGCCTGAATAGGTCGGAGCCAGAACCGGGTTGGTCGAGCCGTATGCGCGGGTCGGACTCGGCGCGGTGACCTTCAGCGTGGCAGGGTTGATCGCGAAGCTCTGACTCACCGGCGCCGCGGCGGTCCAACTCGCGTTGCCGGCCTGGTATGCCGTGACCGTGCAGGCTCCAACGCCGCTGACGTTCACGGTGCTGCCGGTGATCGTGCACGCGCCCGCCGCCGTGTAGCTGACTGGCAGGCCAGACGATGCTGTCGCGGTCAACGTGATCGGCGCGGCGCCGTAGACACTCGAAGCGAGCGGGCCGAAGCTGATCGACTGACCCTGCTGCAGCGCCTGGGCGACCACAAACGGCGAAAGCGAGGTGGTCGTCCCGCAAACAATGTCGTCGGCCTGGAGCAGCGAGCTCGTGACGTCGTCCCAGCTGGACCCGTTCCAATGAAGCAACCGAACCTGGCTCGTGTCCGAATAGGCGCTCGGGTCATACGGAAGACAGACGGTGATCGAGCCTGAATACGCGGCAGTCGTCGAGACGTCGTAGTAGGTCGGCAAGGCCGAGAGCTGGAAGTTGCTTGGCGCGGCCGGGCCAGAACTCGAAAGCGCCGCCGAGGTGGTGCCGCTCCCGGTGACCTGGGTGAACGTCACGGTTGTCCCGGTCGCGGTGCCACCAGTGATGATTGGCGAGGCGGTAACGTTCAATCCGACACGCGTCAGTCCGGCGAGTATGCCCGGCAGAACGAAGGTGACCGAGCCGGCGGTAGACGTCGGCGGGATCGAGGCAGTAGTGGTCACCAGGGGGGTGCCCGACGGCGGGGTGACTGTGAACTGTGCAGATCCCGTGCAGGGAAGGTAGGTCAGGACGACCTGGCCCGAGGCGTCGGTCGATACCTCCGTTATCTGGTTCGGGTTGAATCCCAGGGTGCCCGTCACACCGTTGGCAGCGTCCCAAGATCCCGAGCAACTTCCGCCTGACAGACTCGCGTTCGGTACGGGATTGCCTGCCGAATCCGTCACCAGGACGGTCTCCGCAAATGGGGTCGGCAGCGTGAGGTCGAGGGATTTGTCGGCGCTGATGCCAATGCCGGGACCGCCAGGCGGCAACATCGAATTCCCGACCTCGAAGTAGAACTGGGCCGGAACGCCAGGCGAGTTGAAGGAGCCGGACACGTATAGAGCGTAGGTCCCGGGCGTGACGTATAGGGAGTAGGCACCTGTGGCGTCGGTCGTGGTCCTCGTGCCGATC
The DNA here is from genome assembly GCA_963838285.1 of uncultured Chloroflexia bacterium. Lineage (GTDB taxonomy): Bacteria > Chloroflexota > Limnocylindria > Limnocylindrales > CSP1-4 > Fen-1039. Next base: position 21,079 of record CAWIQP010000002.1, on the reverse strand, counting down.
CCGCCGCTACTGATGAGTTCCACCATCGCGCTGGGGACCGGTGTGCCGTCCGCCGTCTTGACGGTGCCGCTCAGGGTGACGGGAGGGGGCAGAACGAAGGTGACCGAGCCGGCGGTAGACGTCGGCGGGATCGAGGCAGTAGTGGTCACCAGGGGGGTGCCCGACGGCGGGGTGACTGTGAACTGTGCAGATCCCGTGCAGGGAAGGTAGGTCAGGACGACCTGGCCCGAGGCGTCGGTCGATACCTCCGTTATCTGGTTCGGGTTGAATCCCAGGGTGCCCGTCACACCGTTGGCAGCGTCCCAAGATCCCGAGCAACTTCCGCCTGACAGACTCGCGTTCGGTACGGGATTGCCTGCCGAATCCGTCACCAGGACGGTCTCCGCAAATGGGGTCGGCAGCGTGAGGTCGAGGGATTTGTCGGCGCTGATGCCAATGCCGGGACCGCCAGGCGGCAACATCGAATTCCCGACCTCGAAGTAGAACTGGGCCGGAACGCCAGGCGAGTTGAAGGAGCGGACACGTATAGAGCGTAGGTCCCGGCTGACGTATAGGGAGTAGGCACCTGTGGCGTCGGTCGTGGTCCTCGTGCCGATCCCGCCGCTACTGATGAGTTCCACCATCGCGCTGGGGACCGGTGTGCCGTCCGCCGTCTTGACGGTGCCGCTCAGGGTGACGGGAGGGGCAGAACGAAGGTGACCGAGCCGGCGGTAGACGTCGGCGGGATCGAGGCAGTAGTGGTCACCAGGGGGTGCCCGACGGCGGGGTGACTGTCTGTGCAGATCCCGTGCAGGGAAGGTAGGTCAGGACGACCTGGCCCGAGGCGTCGGTCGATACCTCCGTTATCTGGTTCGGGTTGAAATCCCAGGGTGCCCGTCACACCGTTGGCAGCGTCCCAAGATCCCGAGCAACTTCCGCCTGACAGACTCGCGTTCGGTACGGGATTGCCTAATCCGTCACCAGGACGGTCTCCGCAAATGGGGTCGGCAGCGTGAGGTCGAGGGATTTGTCGGCGCTGATGCCAATGCCGGGACCGCCGGCGGCAACATCGAATTCCCGACCTCGAAGTAGAACTGGGCCGGAACGCCAGGCGAGTTGAAGGAGCCGGACACGTATAGAGCGTAGGTCCCGGGCGTGACGTATAGGGAGTAGGCACCTGTGGCGTCGGTCGTGGTCCTCGTGCCGATCCCGCCGCTACTGATGAGTTCCACCATCGCGCTGGGGACCGGTGTGCCGTCCGCCGTCTTGACGGTGCCGCTCAGGGTGACGGGAGGGGGATTTTGCGTCGGCGAAGGCCCAGCCGACGTGGCCGTAGGCGTCGCTGACGCCGCGGGCGTCGGTGTCGGAGCGGGCTCGGCAGTCGGCCCAGATTCAGGCCCGGAGACTCGTCCGGACACAGGTCCGGAGGTGGGTCCTGAGATCGGGCAAGTGACAGGCCCTGATTTAGGTCCCGAAATCGGCCCGGAGACTGGGCCGGAGATCGGACCCGAGACGGGGCCAGACACCGGACTGGAGACGGGTTCGGAGACGGGACGATGAGGAGATCGGGCCGGAGATCGGGCCGGAGATCGGCCGGAGATCGGGCCGGAGATCGGGCCGGAGATCGGGCCGGAGATCGGCCGGAGATGGCCGGATCGGGCCGGAGATCGGGCCGGAGATCGGGCCGGAGATCGGGCAGTAGACGGGCTGAGGTGAGAATGCGCCCGCGGCAGCGCCGACCAGGCGGCCGCCTGGGCGATCGCGACGACAAGCGCCAGAGCGGCCACTCGTGGCCTCCTCTGGGCGTAGGACCTGACCCGGCGTCCCTTCCCGGCCGTTCCGTCGCTCAAGGCCGGTGGCCTCGTGCCCGCTCGGCTGGCCACCGCCGATGCTCACGCACAGCGACACAAGTCGACGAGACACTCAAGGATCTCACCCTGGCCTCCTCTTCCACACGTAAACCGCGTACCTCCTCGCCTTGCCAAACTGTGCCGCGTTCAGCTCGTGAACAAGAGCCAATCATGAGGTCGTTTGCTCGCGCGCGGCCTCCCATGCGCCCCCGCTACCCCGGCAGCCGGACCTCGACCTCGGCCGCGCCCTTGCGATCCAGCTTGAAGGCAGCCTTTCGATCTTCCGCCGCGACCTCGTAGTCGCCCAGGAAACCGTTGAAGCGGAGGCGTCCCTCGGCATCGGTGGCCATCCTGGTCGCCGCCAGCCACCACTCTCCCTTGATGAGCGCGTGCAGCGCCTCGTAGGAGGGCTTGGGCGAGAAGTCGCGGCGGAGCAGCCCGGCCGGGGCGCCGAGCCAGGCCAGGTCGGTCGAATCCCAGTAGGTCAAAGCCTCGACTGCCGGATGCGAGAGCAGCGTCTTGTAGTGGCGGACGATCTCGTCGGCCTGGCGGGCTTCACCTTCGGGTGTCGTAGGCCAGTCCTTCACCTGGTAGTCGTTGAGGTCGACGATCTCGGGCGGCATCAGATGACCCGACAGGATGGTGGTTTCGGTGAAGTGGATCGGCAGGCCGTACCGCGCGAACCGGTCGACGATCTTGAGGGTCTTCTCCTCGCCCCAGTAGCCCTGGTGCATGTGGCTCTGCAGACCGAGCGCGTCGATCTTGACGCCGGCCTCCAGGACGCCCTCGATCAGGCATTCGAAGGCGGACGACATGTCGAAGTCGTTGAGCAGGAGGAAGGCCTGCGGGTTCGACTCGCGCGCCGTCTCGAAAGCCATCCGAACGGTCGCGATGCGGCCGTTGGCCCGGCAGATCCGGGTGATGCCGTTCTCGCCGTTCTCGAAGACCGGCATGATGACGGCCTCGTTGATGGCGTCCCAGGTGTCGATGAGGCCGCGGAAGTCGGTCACCTCGCGGCGGGTGCGGGCCTTCTGCGCCTCGAGGATCTCCTCGTTCGAGAGCGGCAGCAGCCAGTCGGGCTGGACGGTATGCCAGCACAGCGGATGGCCCTTGAGGGGAACGCCGCGCTCGGCGAACCAGCGAGCGGCGGCGAGAATGCGGGCGGTATCGGGCTTGCCGCGGACGGGCTCGAAATTGCCCCAGTAGAACGGCAGAGTGGCGAAGTTGAACAGGGCCAGCCACTTCTCGGCCAGCAGCTCCATCCGAGACCGCTCCTCGCCCAGGATCTCACCGTTGGCGAGCGGGATGAAGTCGAAGCCCACCGACCCGAAGCGGAACTTGTGGTTGGTCTGCGCGACGACGACCTCCCGGTTGGCGAGCGGCACCCCACCGGCCAGGACGGTAACGGTCGCGTCGGCCGTGCGGTGCTGCCGGATCAAGCTGTCGGCGGTCATCTGCTCTACCTCGAAACGACTTCGACGAGGCCCGTCTCGCCTGCGAGCATAGCGGCCCGGGTCGGGCTCCGGGACGGTGGCGCCGCAGAGGTCGCAGCGGCGACGGGTCAGCGGCGTCCCGCCATCAACTCGTCGAGTGCGGCGTCGACGGCGACGGTCACGTCCTCGAGCGGCCCGTCCGTGCGAATGGTCCGGGTCGCGGCCGCGCGCCACTCCGGCAGCGAAGCGGCCTGGGCGGCGATCCGCTGGCGGGCGTCCGCTTCGTCCATGCCCCGGCCGGTGAGACGGGCGAGCTGGGACTCCGGGCCGCAGACGACGAGCCAGACCTCGTCGCACCACGGCGCGTGGCCGGCCTCGACCAGCCTGATCGCCTCCAGCACGATGGCCGTCGGGCGGCGGCCGTCCGCGGTCCGGATGGCCTCGCGCATCAGGCGCGAGACGGCGGGATGGACGATCGCCTCGAGCTCGGCGAGGCGACCGGGATCGGCAAAGACGAGGCGACCGAGAGCGGCCCGATCCAGCGAGCCGTCTGGCCGGCGGTACTCCCCGCCGAAGCGGGCAAGGACGGCTTCCGTGACCGGGGCGCCGGGCGACATGAGGTCCCGCGTCAGCCGATCGGCGTCGACGACGGCCGCGCCGCGGTCCGCGAGCAGGCCCGCCACGGTCGACTTGCCGCAGCCGATCGGGCCGATGAGCCCGACCACCGGGGCGCGCGTCCCCAGGGTGCCACGGCTGTGTCCGCCGGGCCGGCCGCCCGCGGATAGGTGCTCGGTCACGGGGCAGCCTCCTCCAGCTCCAGCCACGCCTCCTCGGCGGCGGCGAGCGCCTCGTTCACGGCCGCCAGGTCGCCGCTCACCCGCCGCAGCTCGACGAAGTTGCCGTGGACCCCCGGGTCGAGCAGGGCCGATTCCAGCCGCAGCTTGCGTTCGTTGAGGCGGGCCAGCTCCTCGTCGATCTGGGCCTTGCGGCGACGATAGGCATCCTTGGACACCTTGACCGCGGGCTGCCCAGAAGCGGCGATAGCGGCCTGGGACGCCGGGGCGGGCACTCCCTCCCGGGTCGTTCCGACCGCCGACGTCGCGCGGCCCCTCCCCGGTGAAGAAGCCGCGGGGCGCGAGGATCGCGAGCGGGGCCCCGGACTCGAAGCCCAAACCGTGTTCCCCGGCGGGCGCCCGCCGGTCTCCCGCGCCCGACCGCCGTGAAGCCGTCCAGCTTCCCTTTCGGCGGCAGCTTTCACCGTCCAGCCGTCCGACACCGCGGCTCGCCAGGCGCGATAGCCGCCTTCGAAGGGCACCGCCAGCCCGTCGTCGACCACCCACAGGGATTCGCAAACCTTCTCGAGCAGCCTTCGGTCGTGGCTGACCACCAGCACCGTGGCCGCCGTGCCGGCCATGAAGGCCTCGAGGGCCTCCCGGGCCGGGATGTCCAGATGGTTCGTGGGCTCGTCGAGAAGCAGCAGGTTGGCCGGGAGGAGGAAGAGCAGCGCCAGTTCGAGCCGCGAGCGCTCCCCGCCGGAGAGGGCCGAGACTTCCTTGAACACGTCATCGCCCCGGAACAGGAAGCGTGCAAGGTGGCTTCGCGCCGCGGCCGGGGTGAGTGGCATCTCGTCGAGGAGCGCGTCGAGAACGGTGGCGCCGGCGATCGGCGCGTCGCGAAGCTGGGCCAGGTAGGCGAGCTGGACGTTGCGGCCCAGATCGAGGGCGCCGTCCAGCGGCGTCAGCTCCCCGGCGATCGTACGCAGCAGCGTGGTCTTGCCGGCGCCGTTCGGGCCCACGATCCCGATGCGATCGCCGCGCCTGAGCTCGAGCCACGGGACGCGGGCCACGGGCGTTTCGGCCGGTGCCGAGGCGGCCCCACCGGCGCTTCCGCTAATGCCGGCCGATCCTGCGGCGTCCGGGCGCGAACGGGCCGCATCGGCCCCGTCGGCCCCGTCGGCCGTCTCCGGAGCTGCCTCGTCGGCGCTGCTCGGCCGCACGGCTCTATACCCCACGACCAGCTCCTCGGCTCGAACCACCGATTCGTACGAGCGAGCGAGCGCCCCACCGGCGAGCGCCTCAGTCGGGAGCTTCAGACGGGCCTCCGACCTGCGTCTCTCGAGCGGCTGCAGCGCCTCGAGCCGGGCCTCGTGCTCGTGCATCTTGCCGTGCTTGCGCTGGTGGCGGTACTGCTGGATCAGATCCTGCTCGCGGGCGATCTCGCCCGCACGCGCCTCGGCCTCCGCCGCGGCCCGCATGTCGCGTTCCTCGCGCTGGCGCGCGTACGAGGCGTAGCTGCCGCGGAACGGCGTCAACCGTCGATCGCGCAACTCCCAAGTGCGCGTCACGGTCGCATCCAGAAATGCGCGGTCGTGCGAGGCGACGATCAGGCTGCCGTGGCGCCGGCCGAGATGCTCCTCCAGCCACTCCAGCGCGCCCAGGTCGAGGTGGTTCGTCGGCTCGTCGAGCAACAGCAACTCGGGATCGGCGAGCAGCAGCCGGGCCAGCACGGCTCGAGTCTGCTCACCGCCGGACAGGAAGATCGGCGGTCGATCCCATTCGCGGCGCTCGAAGCCGAGTCCGGACAGCGCCGCCTCGACGCGCTGGTCGAGCGCGTATCCGTCCTTGACCGCGAACTCGTGCTGCAGGTTCTCGTACTCCGGCTCGGTCACGCGGCCTTCGTGCTCGAGCCTGCGGAGGCTGGCTTCCAGTTCCTCCAGCCGCACCGCTCCGGCCCGGACGGCCAGCCTCAGGCTGGCAGCCTCGATGAAAGCCGAGTCGACGTGAGCCTCCTGCGGCAGCAGGGCGACGGTAAGGGCCCGCTTGCGGTGGATCTCGCCGCCGTCGGGCTCGTCGAGGCCGGCCACGAGCCGAAGCAGGGTCGTCTTGCCGGCGCCGTTGGGGCCGACGAGGCCGATCCGATCGCCGGCGGCAATCGAGGCGTCCACGTGGTCGAGGATGACGAAGTCCCCGACCTCCCTCACCACCCCATCGAGCCGCACGATCGACATCAGGCGGTTCCTCCGGCGCGGGCGGCGGCGCGGCGAGCGGCGGCGGCCTTGCGCAGGGCGTCGACGCGCCGCACACGGTCCCCGGCCCTTTGCGCGACCAGGATTTCCTCATCGCGCGTCCGGCCGAGAGCCCCCTCGCCCGAAAGCTCCGTCCAGCGAGGACCCTGGCGAGCGCCGGCCCGCCGGGGCACGGCCTCCGGCCGGAGCAGCGCGGCCGCCGCCGCTCGCTGGCCGCCCGGCAGCCTCTGGCACCAGCCGCAGAAGTGCGTCGATCGCCCGCCGACGACGATCCGCCGGATCGCTCGCCCGCAGCGATCGCAGGGCTCGCCGGCCCGCTGGTACACCTGAAGGTGCTCCTGCATGGAGCCGTCGCCTTCCGGCGCCGTGTAGTCGTCGACCGAGCTCCCGCGCCGTTCGACCGCCTCGGCCAGCACCTCGCGCAGCGCTTCGTGCAGGCGGCGAATCTGGTCGGGCCGCAGCGTTTGCGCGTCCCGCAGCGGATGGAGCCTCGCCCGCCAAAGAGCTTCGTCGGCGTAGATGTTGCCGACTCCAGCCAGGAAGTCCTGGTTCATCAGCAGCGTCTTGAGCCGGCCCCGGCGGCGGGAGAGCATCTCGGCCAGGCGCGCAGCGGTAAAGTCGCTCGCCAGCGGCTCGGCGCCGGTCGCGAGGACGCCCTCGGCCTCGCCCGCAACCGGCTCGCCCGTGGCCACGTCTCTCCGGTACAGCCCGATGCGCCCGAACTTGCGTATGTCGCGGAACCGCAGCTCACGGCCGTCGGCCAGCGCCAGAACGAGATGGACGTGGCGATCCAGCGGAGTGCCGGCCGGGACGACGAAGAGCTGGCCGGTCATCTTGAGATGGACCGTGAGGACGGCCGGTTCGCTCTCCGCGGGATTGCCCGACCGATCGCCCGACCGATCGCCCGACTGATCGCCCGACCGATCCGCAGGATGGCCCGGCCCCAGGCGGACGAGGAGCTGCTTGCCGCGTCGCCCTACCCCGTCGATCTCACGGCCCGCCACTCCCCGCTCGAAAGCGTCCGGCGCGTGGCTGCGCAGCGTCGGCGGCCAGTTGCAGCCGGCGCCGACGATTCGCGCACCCGTGACCAGGCCGCGCAGGTCGGCCGCTATGGTTTCGACTTCGGGCAGTTCGGGCATACCTAGAGGTTAGCGGCGCCGGAGGCTGGATGCGTCGTTCGGCTTCCATTGCCACCTGCCGACCTGGCCGCCGGCAGCCGACCTGGCCCGCTGGCCGCACCGACCAAACGGCCGATACCCCTTTTGGGGACGGATTCCTCCGGGCCGCTACCATCCGCGATGCGTACGGCGCCGCCGTCGCGACAACGGAGGATTCGGTGGGTTTTCTCAGGCGGACACCCGAGGAGAGACGGCCCCGGTCGGGCGACGCGCAACTGGCGGCGATCGCCCAGCTGCGCCGCGCCGGGGCCGACCCCAGGCTGCCGCACGAGACGCGACACTTCATCTATGTGCCCGGCGTGAAGGCGGCCCAGCATCTCGCGCGAACCCTCAAGGCGCCCCGCCGCCACATCGAGATCGACACATCGGCGCGCAAGGGCTACTGGCTGGTGGTCATCGGGCAATCGATGGTGGTCACGCCCGAGACGATCGGCGCTCTGCGTACCGAATTCGAGGCCGCTGCCGCGCCGCTGGGCGGCGAGTACGACCGCTGGCAGGTCGACATCGCGGGGGCCTGACTGCGCCGAAGGGTGGCGGCCGGCGACGTCCCGAGTCGCCCGGGGACGGCCGACTGTGGCGGCCCGGACCGGCCTAGCCCGTGGCGACCTCCGCGGGCGCCTCGCCCAGCTCCGCCAGGAACTCGTCCTCGCGGGTGAGCGGCCGCATCGACTCCCAGTCGTCACCGACCTTCACGTCGACCGTCAGCGGCACGTCGAGCTTCAACGCGGACTCCATCGTCTCGCGAAGGATCGGCGCCGCCGCCTCGACCTCGCCACGAGGCACTTCCAGCACCAGCTCGTCGTGGACCTGGAGCAGCATCCGCGATCGGAGGCCGGCCGAGCGCAGCCGCTCCGGCAGGCGGATCATCGCGATCTTGATGATGTCGGCGGCGGTGCCCTGGATCGGCATGTTGATCGCCATCCGCTCTCCGGCGCCACGCAAGGCCGGGTTGGACATCCGCAGCTCCGGAATGGAGCGGCGGCGGCCGAGCAACGTCGAGACGTAGCCCTGCTGTCGAGCCAGCTCCTTGATGTGGAGCATGTAGTAGCTGATGCCGCTGTACGTGGCGAAGTAGTTGTCGATGAACTCCTTCGCCTCGGCGCGCGAGATGCCGGCCCGCGACGACAGCCCGAAGTCGCTCATGCCGTAGGCCAGGCCGAAGTTGACCATCTTGGCCATCGACCGTTCGTCGTGGGTGACGTCTTCGGGCGCCTTGTGGAGGACCCGAGCGGCCGTCTCGCGGTGGATGTCGGCGCCGCGGGCGAAGGCGTCGCGAAGGTGCTCGTCGCCGCTGACGTGGGCGAGGATGCGCAGCTCGATCTGCGAGTAGTCGGCCGCGAGAAGCGTCACGTCCGGCGCGCCGGCCACGAACGCCCGGCGGATGCGCCGGCCCAACTCCGAACGGATCGGTATGTTCTGGAGGTTCGGGTCGGACGAGCTGAGCCGGCCGGTGGCCGCGACGGCCTGATGGAAGGTCGTGTGCAGCCGGCCGTCCCGCTCGGATACGAGCGCCGGCAGAGCTTCGATGTAGGTCGAGCGCAGCTTCGAGTAGAGCCGCCAGTCGAGCAGCTTGCCGATCATCGGGTGCGCCGGCTTCAGCTCTTCGAGGACGGACGCGTCGGTCGAGTAGCCCGTCTTGGTTCGCTTGCCCTTGGGCAGGTTCAAATCGTAGAAGAGGATCTGCTCGAGCTGCTTGGGCGACCCCAGGTTGAACTCGTGGCCGACGTCGGCGTAGATCTCCGACTCCAACCGGGCCATCTCGCCGCCGAACTCCGTGTCCAGCAGAGCCAGGGCATCGCGGTCGATCGCCACGCCGGCGGCCTCCATCTCGGCCAGAACCGGGATCAGCGGCAGCTCGACCTCGCGGAAGAGCCGCTCGAGACCCGATTCGACGAGCGCCTTCTCCAGCGGCTCGCGAACCGAGAGCGCGGCAAGGGCGTCCAGGCCGATCCGGACGGCGGGGGGCACGTCTCCGGCGGGAGGCAGCGTCACGTCCAATCGCTCGTGGGCCACGTCGGCGATGGTCTGGCTGCGCAGCGAGGCATTCAGGAGGTAGGCCGCGATCTGAGTGTCGAAGGCCACGGGGAGTGGCCGAGTGGCCCCGCCGGCGATGTTCGCCACCATGAGCGGCTTGGTCTCGTGGCCCACGACGCGCGTACCGGACCGGAGCAGCAGGTCCCCCAGCCGGCCGACCGCGTCGTGTCCTTCCCCCACCAGCACGCGACCGTCGGAGCCGGCCACCGCCAGCGCCTGGGGCATGCCACGCATCGGACGCGGGTCGTCCATGAGCAGCGCGGCGCCCACCTCGGCCTGACCCGCCAGCCAGGCCGTCGCCTCGGCCGCGTCCGCGTCGGTGGCTTCGAAGCGATCCAGCAGCGTGGGGTCCGCCACTGCCGCACGCAATGCCGCGGTCAGATCCACGGGTCCGGCGTCGGCGGTGAGGAGCGGCCGGCGCTCGGCGGTCGGAGCGGGCGTGGGCTCGCTCAGTCCGGTCGACCCGAAGTCCATCGACAGCTGCAGCTGCCCACCTTCGTTCTGGGCGATGAGCGAGCGGCCCTGGCCCCTCGGCCCCCGCGGCTCCTCGCCCGCGACCCGGACGGCGGCCACGCTCCCCGCCACGGACCGAAGCGCCTCCGCGGCATCCACGGCCGACTCGCCGGTGAGCGGCGGCAGCCGGTCGATCAGCGAACGGAACTCGAATTCGCGGAAGAGTCGCACAACCTGGGCTCGGTCGTAGTCGGAGAGGCGGGACGCCTCGAGGTCGAGCGAGATCGGCAGATCTCGGACGATCCGCGACAGCTCGCGACTGGCGAAGACCTGCTCGCGGGCCTCGACCAGCTTGTCGCGCAGCTTGTCCGGCTTGACCTCGGCCAACCTGGCGTAGATGCCCTCCAGCGAACCGAACTCGCCTACGAGCTTGGCCGCGGTCTTCTCCCCCACTCCCGGGATGCCAGGGATGTTGTCGGTGGGATCGCCCTTGAGAGCCTTGTAGTCGATCATCTGGTCGGGCCGAAGCTCGAAGCGCTCCCAGATCTTCGCCGGGTCGTAGTAGATCGTGGAGTCGACGCCCTGGCGCGTCGTCATCAGGCGAGTCCGGTCGGTCACGATCTGGAGCATGTCGAGGTCGCCGGTCACGACGGTCGTGTCGATGCCCCGGGCGTCCATGTCGCGGGTGATGGTGCCGATGACGTCGTCGGCCTCGAATCCGGCCAGCTCGTAGACGGGGATGCGCAGGGCCGCGACCACTTCCCGAACCTTGGGAAACTGCGATCGCAGATCGTCGGGCATGGGCGCGCGGGTTGCCTTGTAGGCCGCGAACTGCTCGTGGCGGAAGGTGGGTCCCGGCAGGTCGAAGCACGCCGCCACGTACTCGGGCTGCACGTCCTGGATGCCGCGCAGGAGGATGCTGCAGAAGCCGAAGACCGCGTTCACGAGCTCGCCCCTGCTGGTAGTGAGAGGCGGAAGGGCGTGGTAGCCGCGGTAGATGAGGCCGTTGCTGTCGAGCAGCATCAGACGAGTCATGCGGGCCTCGGTCGGTTCGACGCCGGCGATCGGGCAGCAGGGGCCGGCCGGTCAAGTTTACCTGCGGCCGCTTCGGACGCGCCCTCCTCGAGCACGACCGCTCCGATGGCGGGAACCTACCCGCGGGCGCCTCGGCCCCGGTTTCTAGGGCGCCGCGGCAGGATCGCTATCACCAGGCCGATCGCGAACAGCACGCCAAATCCCACGATCCACACCAGCCGGGCATCCATGCCGCTGCCGGTCGTGGATGGCGCGGGCAGGAATTGTGGTTCGGTCGTCCCACTCGCCCCGATCCCCCCAAAGGCGACGCCGGTGTTCTGAGACGGCGGCAGCGGCTGAACGGTGGCACCCGCTGGCGACGCCGCGGGCTGGCCGGCGGACGTGCCCCCGTTGAGGGACCCGGTCTGGTCCATGCCAGCGGGACTCGCCGCTGCAAGCTCAGGCGCCGCGGGTGTGGCGGCCGCGACCTGAGCCGGGCCGGGAGTACCGCCCGCGACCGGGGCCACGGCCGCGGTGCTCACCGGACCCGCGGTGGGCATGGCTACGGCCCCGGCGCCGAATGCCGTGTCTTCGTTGCCTGCCGTGGTCACCACGGCCGCCCGCTCTCCCTGGGTCGTGAGCATGTCCGCCGTCGGGGTCCCGCCCAGCAGCGACGCCGCTCCGGTCAGGACCATTCCGACGAGCCCCAGCGCGGCAAGCGAACTACCCAGCGATCGGCGAAGTCCAACCCCAAAGACGGCGGACAACCCAAGTCGCCTCGGGCGGAGGCGCGCCGCGTCCTCCTCCGTCAGCGTGAAGTCGCGCGGTCGGGGCGGAACCGGCATCGCCTCCACGGCATCGGCGATCGCCGCGAGATCGGCGAAGAGGGCCGCGCAGTCCGGGCACGCGGCCATGAGTTCGATGACGCCAACGCGCTCGTCCTCACTCACGTCGCCGCCGTAGAAACGGGCGATGAGCGACTCGTCGTGGCTCGCGTGTGCTGCGGAAGCGGTTCGGTCCATCACGGTCCTCAGACGATCTCAGCCACGGAACAGTTCCCGATCCGCCGCCAGCGCGCTTCGCAGAGCGAGACGGCCACGGTGGATGCGCGACTTCACCGTGCCGATCTCGACGCGCATGATCGAGGCGATCTCCGCGTAGTCGTATCCCTCGACGTCGAACAGCACGATGCAATTGCGCTGGTCGCCCGGCAGGTCGTTCAGCGCCCGGGCCAGTGCCTTGGAACGTTCGGCGGCCAGGGCCTTCGTTTCCGGCTCGGCATCCGGCTCGGCCGGCGGCTGCCAGCTGTCGTCCTCGTATTCCGGGTACGGCTGAACGGGCCTTCGGCGGCGCGTCCGCTGGAGGTCCATCGCCGCGTTGACGGCAATGCGGCCCAGCCAGCTGCGCACGCTCCCGCCGCGAAACGAGGCCAGGTTGCGGTAGGCGTTGAAGAAAGCCTCCTGGACCGCGTCGGCGGCCTGATCGCGGTCCGGCACGAGCCGATAGACGAGCGCGAAGAGATGATCCTGGTGGCGGGTCACCAGCAGGTTGAACGCCTCCAGTCGACCACCCAGCGCCTCTTCTATGAGGGCGGCGTCGATCCCCTGGCCGGGCGCGTCGGCCCGTCCTTCTGCATCTGCCTTCGCGTCGGTCACGACTGGCCCGTCAGCCACTCTCTCATCCACGGACGCTGCACACGCGGCGGCGCGCAAATCGGCCGCGGCGGCGCGAGGATAGCATGCAGCGAGGGGGCGAACCCTCACGGCGCGGTGTCTCCCGCCTCACGGTCGCAACGCACGATTTGCGGGCACGTTGCCGCCGCCGGCCCGAACACGGCTCGACGCGGGGGACCTCGCAGGCTGTACCATGCCCGCCGGACCGTGCCGACGTGGCGGAACTGGCATACGCGCTCGACTCAAAATCGAGTGGCCGTGAGGTCATGCGGGTTCAACTCCCGCCGTCGGCACCAACCCCCTACCCCCGGGTCGACAACGCCCGATTCGTGCTCAGATCGGGTCTGGAAGCAGTCCCATTTGACCCGTTCTCGCCACAATCTGGCGGAGATGGGAACACCCATGGGAACACCCGGCGGGCGACACCGGGGGTGCTCGCTTGGCTCAGTGAGGCTTGCTGCACAGGCCGAAACACAGTGACCACGCCAGTGGAAGGGCGCGCCAGCAGGGAATCTCCTGGATATGGTCGGGGCGAGAGGACTTGAGGCCGAGATAACAAGCTAGCTGTGACGGCGTCCACAGAACAAGACCACCAGGGGCTAGAACCCCTGGTGGTCTAGCGATTCGGACCGGTTCGGCTGGCCGCCCCCGTCATGAACGAGGGCTTACTGATCTCAGAACGAAATCGGCTGCGACCGACACCAGGCCAACGACTGCCGCGACCGCGAACAGCCACAGACCAATTCCAGGTGTCGTCGTGGCGCCAGGCGTTGGGTTGATCACGCCCGCGTCACCGAACGTCTCGACAGATCCGGCGAAAGCCGCGACGAACCCGACAAAGAGGGCGATCGTGGTCCAACGACGCCGGAAGACGGCTCGCGCAAGGGCGGCCGCAAGCGAGACAAACGGTGCCACGAAAGTCAGGAGCACCGCCTGGTCGACGAACCCACTGTGCCAGTCGCCCCAGGAATAGGGCCCCGGCGGTAACGCGATGTTCTTCGGGTAGGTGATCTGGAACCACGGCAGGAAGAGCTGCGCGGCTACCAGAATGACTGCTGCCGCACCTTCCGCTGCGACTACAAGAACTGCGAGCGGCGGTCTGAAGCGTGGCCGTGACGGTGCTTCAATCACTGCATTTGCCTTGGTCATGGCTGGATCACGCAGGTGCTAGCGCACACGACCTCCAGGCCCCAATGTGCGAGCGATTCGGCTGCTTTCGTCGAGTAGTTGGTGTTACCGAGCCCTTTGTCGAAGAAGCCGACGATGGTGCCAGTTATCAGGGCGCCACCGTTGTAGGGGTAGTAGACGGGCCCGCCGGAGTTGCCCTGGATTTCCTTGGTCCCGGAGTATGCGTAGAGGTTGTCAGTCACGTTTATCCCGTGGTCGAGGCTGATGAAGGTCGCGCTGGTGCTGGTCACGTTCCAGTCGCACACCCTTCCACTCGCTTGGTCGGTCGCGCAATACCCGGTCTGACCAACCCATGTGCGTACTTGCGGCCATACACGTTGATGTGTGAACCATTGTCGCCTGCCAGGCCGTTGTAGATGGCGGGTGCGTACGAACCGCCGTAGATCCACTCGATGTCCCACGTCGGATAATCACGGCCGCTGACGTATCCCATGTACCAGGGATAGCCCGAGTTGACCGATGAACCCAGAGCGAAGCAATGGCCGGCTGTAGCCATATATATGGTGGAGCCGCTGTGGGCTTCGAAACCGTTGGTGCAGATTGCTCCACCGCCCCATGGAGATGTCCCCGAAACAAGCCCGCCGCCATAGAACGCAGGAGAATCATGCATTCGATCGTAAGTCGCGTACGTCAGGCCCCCAGTGGCGCCCGCTTGGATCTCTACGTGCCCAGGGTACTTGGCTGCAACGTCTGCAAACTCGTCGCCTGAACCTTTGGTTTGGATGACCTCTTTCGCGGTCTTCAGGTCAAAGTAGAATCCGTACGAACTGGTGGCCTTCGAACTCATCGCCAGGAGATCGTCGTGGATCCCCTGCTTGGCCGCGGCAGAGAAGTCTGTTGTTTGTATTCGCACCGACACGCCAGGAGGAGCCATGTCGGCCGCGGTCAGAGACACCATCTGCGCAGATGGGACGACGACGACCGGGGCCCCGGAGTCATCGAGATAGACACCCAGCGCGCCATGCGCCATAGCAACCGTGGCTATGTCGGATATGCCAACAGCGCTCCCCGGTGGGACAGCCGCTGCAACTGGTGAGATGGTAACGGCGGCAAGGACAACGGTGATTACGGCACCGAGTCCGGCCGGTAGACGATTGAACCTTGCCATGACTTGTCCACCCCAGATGCGCCAACTAACAGAAGCGCCCCGCCGGAAAGCGGGCGCGTCAGATCGGTCTGCAGGTATCTGTTGGAGACACCCCCCTGTCGCTCCATTGGATAGGTGAGGCGCGATTCGTCGAGACGCCTCGGCCCTGCGTGCCATCAAGGCACAGAACAATGGACGTCCCCATAGGCTCCCCTGCGCGCTAGGCATTCGGGGAAGCGGGGCAGCATGGTCCACGCCGTTTGACCCCCGGCCAATGCTACGCGGCTAGATTGGACTGGCTCGGCCCAGCCTTTGAGGATGAGAACCCGTCCACTTGATGCAGTAGAGAAAGTTGTAACAAGCCCCGCCCGTCCTGGCGTAGTTCGACGAGCGGATCGCGGCGATAAGAGGCGAACCCGCCCGATGTCCCCGCGCATCGGGCCATACTCGCCGCTCGCAGCGATCTTAGCGAAGGCCGATCGTGGATACGTCCGCGCTCAGGCTGCTTGCCGTGGTTCCGTCCGACTCTCTTGGCCGTCTCCGATGCCGGGAGTTGACGACGGCCACGAGAAACTGGACGCCGGCGGACACGAAGCTGGACGCTGGCGGCCATCAAAACTGGACGCTGGCGGCCACGAAATCTGGACACGCCCGATTGCTTCGCTGACGACGCCATGAACTAAGCGTCCCTCCCGCTCACGCTGGGTGTTGTGAAGGCAACCCAGCTCGCGCAAGGAGGGACGTGGTGAAGCATGCCGGAGACGTCGTGGAGATTCTTGAGGCGTTCGACCTGACTGGCAGTTTCCGGGAGGCTGCGCGGCTGACCGGTTGCTCGCCGATGACGGTGGCCCGATATGTGCATCTGCGCGAGAGGGGCCAGGTCACGACCGATCCGGTCCGCCGCGACCACATCCTCGATGAGTTCCTGCCCAAGCTCGAAGAGTGGGTCGAGCGCTCCCATGGCCGGGTCCGGGCCGACGTCGCCCACGAGAAGCTCCTCGCACTCGGCTTCGACGGCTCGGAACGGACGACCAGGCGCGCGATGGCCTCGATCAAGCGCGCATACGCCGCCGGCCATCGGCGGGTGTTCCGGCCCTGGATCCCTGAGCCTGGCATGTGGTTCCAGTTCGACTGGGGCAAGGGCCCAACGATCGGCGGCCGAGACACGCTCCTGTGGTGCGCCTGGCTCGCCTGGAGCCGCTTCCGAGTCGTCATCCCGACGTGGGACCGGACTATGCCGACCGTTATCGCGTGTCTCGATGAGACGCTTCGCCGGTTCGGTGGCTGCCCGACATATGCCCTGACCGACAACGAGCGGACGGTGACGATCGATCGGGTCGCGGGCATCGCGGTCAAGCACCCGGTTCTCGTGGCGACCGGCCGCCACTATGGCCTGACGATCCACGCCTGCGTGCCAGCTGATCCAGCGTCCAAGGGTGGCAGCGAGAGCACCGTCAAGATCGCCAAGGCCGACATCGTCCCGACCGAGGCGAACCTGCTTGCCCAATACACCTCGTTCACAGCCTTGCGCGTCGCATGCGAGACGTTCTGCGGCGAGGTCAACGCCCGTGAGCACCGCGAGACCCGGCGGCCACCGCTCGAGCTCGTGGCCGACGAGCGGCGGCGGCTCCACCCGGTCCCGGCCGAGCCATACACGGTCGCCTTCGGGCTCACCCGCGTGGTCGACGAGGAGTCCACGGTCCGGCATGGCTCGGCCCGCTACTCGGTTCCCCACAAGCTCGTGGGCGAGCGGGTCTGGGTTCGTGTCGACGGCGACGAGCTGGTGGTTGTCCACGGGGAACCCTCTGGTGCCCGGGAGGTCGCCCGCCATCGACTCACGACTCCGGGCAACCCACGGATCGATCCGGCCCACTATCCCGATCGGACGAGCGATCCCCTCAACCCCAAGCCCAAAGCGGTCGGGCCCGATGAGGTTGCCTTCCTCGAGCTTGGTCCAGGGGCCGAGCGCTGGCTGACCCTCGCCGCGGCTGCGGGGACCGATCACATCCGGACCAAGATGCGCCGGGCGACCGAGCTCGCAAGCCTCGTGGGACCAGCCTCGCTCCAAGAGGCTCTCGCTCTCGCGGCCGAGGCCGGGCGCTTCGCCGAGGGCGACCTCGAGTCGATCCTCGACCATCGAAGGCTCATGGGCGACCGTCGCAACGAGCGCCTGGTCATCGATATCGACGACACCCTCCAGCCGGGCACAGGCGCCTGGGAGATGCTCGGGCAATGAGCAACGCCGCCGATGCGATCGAGTCCCGCAGCCGGTTGCGAGGCTGGGTCCCGCCCGGTGGATACGACAAGTGGCGCTCGCTGCCGCCGGCGCTGCGGCCGGTCGAGCCGCCACCAATACCCCTAGAGCTCACGCTGCTGCTCAACCGCCTCCGTCTTTGCTATGCCCGACGGGCCGGCCCCGCGATCCTCGAACAAGCAGCAGCCGAAGGCTGGGACCACATGCGGGTGCTGATGGCCCTCTTCGCCGAGGAGGCCGTCGGCCGCGATCACGCGACCCGCGAGCACCATCGCAAGTCCGCCCGCCTGCCCTCGGGCAAGACGTTCGAGGCCTGGGATCCGTCAGCGTCAGCCATCCCGCTCGATGCCCAATGGGCTCTGCGCAGCCTCGACTGGATTGGCCGGGCTGAGAACCTGGTCCTGGTCGGTCCGTCGGGAACCGGCAAGAGCCACTTTGCCGAGGCCATCGCCCATGCTGCGATCGACCATGACCTGCGGGTCGCCTGGTTCACCCTCGAGTCGCTCACGGCCACCATCGCTCGGTCGCGGATCGACGCCACGACAGGCGAGGTGGTCACGAGGATCGTTCGCTCGGAGCTGATTGTCGTCGACGACATAGGTCTGCTGCCCGCGGGTGCCGACGAGGCTGAGGCGCTCTATCGGCTGGTCGACGCCACATACGAACGCCGCTCGCTGATCCTGACTTCGAACCTCCACCCGGCGAGATTCGACACGATCTTCCCCAAGGGCCTTGCCACCGCGGCCGTGGATCGGCTCCTCCACCACGCCCACGTCATCGTCACCGAGGGTCAATCGCATCGCCTCACCGAGGCAATCGACGGTCGAGGCGTCCGACCGCTGGTCGATCGTTAGCCCAAGGCCGAATCGAGCACGAGCAACGCTGCCGCCGCCGATGCGCACCCACCTCCGAAGGCGATCGCGGCTTCCGAGTTCGGCTGCCCGGATGTCAGCATCGCGACCGCGCCTATCACAAGAGCGAAGAACGCGAGCCATCGCAGGCCAACGCTGCGGGCACTTCTTGGCTCGGCCACCTCTAACCCTCCTTCTGGGACCAAGGCTCAGATCGACCCGTATCGTGAGTGGCAGAGCTCCGCGAGGTCAAGCTGGATACCAGCCACGACATTGAACCGCTCAAGGGATGCCGCCGGACGCGGCACTGCCATTGACGGCCATGCGCGACCGTCCAGTTCTGATGGCCGCCAGCGTCCAGATTTCGTGGCCGCCAGCGTCCAGTTCTGCTGTCCGTCCCCGTCCAAATTCAGCTGTCCCTTGACACGAGTGTGCGGAGACGCCCTTGGCACCCTTCCGACGTGCGTGGCAACACTCGCCCGCCGACCTCATCGCCGCGACCCAAAGTGCGCCGCGGGAAGGGACGACTACGTAGCAAAAACGCAACCATCGCGAGGTTCCAGCGCGGTAGGCTGGGACCGAGCGTAGCGCCGCCCTCCGTCGAGGCGACGCGCGGGTGGGATCGGCACGCGGCCGGTGTCCGAAGTGGGGTGAACGGTGGAACTTCGCGAACGTCGAACTGAGGGCGGCGCCAACCACGACTTCGCGCGGTCATGAAAGAAGCCACCGCCCGTATCAAGATCAACAAGCTGCTCGAAGCGGCTGGCTGGCGCTTCTTCGCGGATGGCACGCGCCGGCCAACATCCGTCTTGAGCCCAGCGTGACCATCAAGTCATCCGATCTCGATGCGCTCGGCGAGAACTTCGAGAAGACGACTCAAGGGCTTCATCGACTTCCTGCTGCTCGACGCCAAAAGCTTCCCGTTCATCGTTCTGGAGGCCAAAGCAGAGGACAAGAACCCGCTCATCGGCAAAGAACAAGCCCGGAAATACGCCCAAGTCCCAGAACTGCCGTTTTGTGATCCTCTCCAACGGCAATCTGCACTACTTCTGGGACCTTGAGCGCGGCAACCCATACCTCATTACGTCATTCCCGTCGCCTGACTCAGTCGATCGGCTACCAGAGGTCACGCCTAACCCGCAGCTCCTCGTGATGAACAGATCGGCGACGACTACATCGTCCTGACCCAACGCCCCAACTACCAGTCTGAGGCAGCCTGGCGCAACGAGGCCGAGCGGCCCGGCTACATCCGCGCCAACAAACTAAGTTTCTTGCGGCCCTATCAGTTGAATGCCATTCACGCCCTCCAGCGGGCGGTGAAGGACGGCAAAGACCGCTTCCTGTTCGAGATGGCCACCGGCACCGGCAAGACACTGACTGCCGCAGCCGTCATCAAGCTTTTCCTCCGCTCTGGCAATGCCCGGCGCGTCCTGTTTCTCGTGGATCGCCTCGAGCTGGAGGATCAGGCCAAGAAGGCGTTCGCGGCGCTGCTGTCAGCCGACTTCCAAACGGTCATCTACAAAGAAAACCGGGACGATTGGCGGCGAGCGGAGATCGTTGTCACCACGGTTCAGTCGCTGCTCTTCAACAACAAGTACCAGCGGCTCTTCTCGCCGACCGATTTCGACCTGGTCATTTCCGATGAAGCCCACCGCTCCATCGGCGGCAACGCCCGCGCCGTCTTCGACTACTTCATCGGCTACAAGCTGGGCCTCACCGCCACGCCCCGCGACTATCTGAAGAAATTCGACGCGGACGAGCCACCAGCGATCCCCGCGAAGCTCGAGCGGCGCCTGTTGCTGGACACCTACCGCACCTTCGGCTGCGAGAATAGCCAGCCGACCTTCCGCTATTCCCTGCTGGATGGCGTCAAGGACGGCTATCTGGTCAACCCCACGGTGGTGGACGCCCGCACGGAGATCACCACCGAACTTCTTTCCGAAGAGGGCTTCGTGGTCGACCTTCACGCGACGACGCGGGCGAGGACCAGCACGAAGCTTTCAAGCAGCGCGAGTTCGAGAAGCGCTTCTTTCGCCGACGCCACCAACCAGCTCTTCTGCAAGACCTTTCTGGAAAACGCCCTGCGCGACCCGGTCAGCGGCGAGATCGGCAAGTCCATCGTCTTCGCCGTCAGCCAGAATCACGCTGCCAAGCTCGCCCAGATCCTCAACGAGATGGCCGACCGCATGTTCCCGGGCAAGTACCAGTCCGACTTCGCCGTGCAGGTCACTTCGCAGATTCCCGACGCCCAGCAGTTCACCGATCAACTTCGCCAACAACAACCTGCTCGGCTCGGCCAACTTCATCCCTACTACAAGACCAGCAAGGCCCGGGTCTGCGTGACCGTCGGCATGATGACCACCGGCTACGACTGTACGGACATCCTGAATCTCGGCCTGTTTCGCCCGATCTTCTCGCCAACCGACTTCATCCAGATCAAGGGCCGCGGCACCCGCAAGCACAACTTCCAGGAGCTGTTCGATGACAGCCTAGCGAGGCCGTACGGAAGCCGCACAAGACGGCCTTCAAGCTCTTCGACTTCTTCGCCAACTGCGAGTACTTCGAGGACGAGTTCAACTACGACGAGGTACTGAAGCTCCCTCGGCCCGAAGGCAAGGCGTCGACGACCAAGGGGAAACCGGCCCATCGATGTCCTTGGCACCACGTATGAGCATCTTGGCCCGGACATCCTCTCCTCGATTCAGGGAGGAGGCCATCGGTCTGGACGGGATGAAGATCGACCGCATGTTCTTCGCCGGTTTGGGGACACCGTGCGTGAGGACCCGAAGATCGCCGCCGCTGTCGAAGCGGGCCAATGGGACCGGGTCATCGACTACGTCAACCGCGAAGTCTTCGACAAACCCGAGGAGTACTACACGCTCGACAAGCTGCGCAAGGCCGCCGCGGTTGACCGTCGCCTGACCCTTCGGGAAATCCTTGAGAAGGTATTCGGCCTGATCCCGCGCTTCAAGTCCAAGGATGAGCTACTGGAGGACGAGTTCGCCAAGTTCGTCGCCGACACGAAGCCCACGGAAGTGGAAGCCATCCCCGCCATCAAGA
>CAWIQP010000001.1:0-61285 GCA_963838285.1 uncultured Chloroflexia bacterium | reverse complement strand
TGCTCCCCGCCCGCTGGCGCCGCCCGCGCCGCTCCCGCCGCCCGCGTGGCCCCCGCGTGCTCCCCGCGCGCCCGCGCCCGCCGCCCGCGCCGCTCCCGCCGCCCGCGCCTCCCCGCGCCGCCCGGGTGCTCCCCGCGTGCTCCCCGCCCGCCGACGCCGCCCGCGCCGCCCGCCCGCTCCCCGCGCCCGCCCGCTCCCGCCGCGCCCCTACTTCAGCGCCTCGGCCAGGATCTTCGTCAACTGGTCCCACTCGACCAGGAAGGCGTCGTGGCCCTTCGTCGAGAGGATCTCGCGGTAAGCAGCATCCATGCCCGCCTCGTTGGCGGCCTCGACCATTGCCTGCACCTGGTTCGTGCCGTATAGGATGTCGCCCTCGATGCCCACGCCGGTCAGCCGCGTCCCGTAAGCCGCCAGCCGCCGCAGCGCCGCCACCGGCCCGCCCCGGTCCCGGCCGATGTCGTGCGTGTCCATGGCCAGGACCAGCGTCCGGTACGTGTCCTCGTCGAATCGCTCGAGCAGCTTGCGACCCTGGTGGCGCAGGTAGCTGACGATCGAAGGCGTGCCGTCCGGCTCGACGCGGCCGGCGAAGCGCTGCTCGAAGTCGATCTCGCTACGGTAGGTGGTGATGGCCAGCTGGCGGGCGAGGTCGAGGCCCTCCATCCCGAGCTTGTCGACCATCTCGAGCTGGATGCGGTCCCAGCCCACGGCGAGCTGGCCTATTCGGGCCGGCGCCGCCATCGGCACCACCCGGCTGATCTCGCCCGGCCGCTCGAGCGCCACTTCCAGAGCGACCATGCCGCCGAGTGATCCTCCCACCGCCAGAGCGAGCTTGCCGATCCCCAGCGCATCCAGCAGGCGCCACTGGGCCCGCGCCTGGTCTCGGACGGTGACCCGCGGGAAGGTTCGACCGTACGTCTTGCCGGTGGCCGGGTCGCGCGACGTCGGTCCGCTGGTGCCGTAGCGGCTGCCCAGCAGGTTCATGCAGATGACGCCGAACTTGTCCGTGTCGAGGACCTGGCCGGGCCCGATCAGCGGGGCCCACCAGTCGCCAGCGGCGTCGGCCGAGCCGGTCAGCGCGTGGACGACCAGGATCTGGCGCCCTTCGCCGATCGGAACGCCGTCGTGTCGATAGGCGGCGACCAGGTCCGGCAGGACCGCGCCCGACTCCAGGCTGAAGCGCCCGAGCCATCGGGAGACGATCTTGCCGGCCTGCGGATCGGGCGTGTTGTCCACGCCGTTCAGGCTACGAAACCCGGGGTCGTCGCGTGCGGTCGAAACGCCGGGGTCGTCGACGACGAAGGGAGCCGAAGCGACATGGGCCGCCCGTGCCCGGCGATCGGCAGGCGACGCGGCCGGGCCCGCCGGCGAGGCGGTACCGCTCGAATCGGGAGCCGGACCCGCCGATGACGCGGGTCCGGCGGGATCAGGTGAAGACGGCCGGACGGCGGCCGGAGAGGACGCGGCGGTCCCGCGTCCCCCCGAGTGCCACCGTACCGAAGCCGCGCCCACGCCGTGCGCTCCTACCTGGCCGCGACGGGCTCGGACGAGCGAGTGCCCGTCGCGGCTCGGACGGCCTGGTCGAGGTCGGCGATGATGTCGTCGACGTGCTCGATGCCGACGGAGATGCGGACCAGCTCCGGCGTCACGCCGCTGGCGATCTGGTCCTGCGCCGACAGCTGCTGATGTGTCGTCGACGCCGGATGGATGATCAGGCTCTTGGCGTCGCCGACGTTGGCCAGCAGGCTGAAGAGCTTGACCGAGTCGATCAGCTTGCGGCCGGCCTCGACGCCGCCCCGCAGACCGAAGGTCACGACGCCGCCGAACCCGCCCGACAGGTATTTGGTCGCGAACTTGTGGGCAGGATGGGATGCGAGGCCGGGGTAGCTGACCCACTCGATCGATGGGTTCTTCTCGAGCCAGCTGGCTACCGCCAGAGCGTTGGAGCTGTGGCGCTCGATGCGCAAAGGCAGCGACTCTAGACCCTGCAGGAGGAGCCAGGAGTTGAACGGGCTCAGGGCCGGCCCCAGGTCGCGCAGCAGCTGAACTCGCAGCTTGGTGATGAAGGCCGCGCTCCCGAAGGCGCCGGTATAGCTGACGCCGTGGTACGACTCGTCCGGATCCACGAAGTCGGCCTTGAAGCGCGCCGAGGCCGCCCAATCGAACTTGCCGCCGTCCACGACCACGCCGCCGATGACGGTGCCGTGGCCGCCGATCCATTTGGTGGCCGAGTGGATGACGATGTCGGCGCCCCAGTCGAGCGGCCGCGAGAGGATCGGGGCGAAGGTGTTGTCGACGACCACCGGCACGCCGTGCTTGTGGGCGATGGCGGCGATCCCCTCGAAGTCCGGAACGTCCAGGCGCGGATTGCCGATCGTCTCGAGGTAGACGGCCTTGGTCTTGCCGTCGATCGCCTTCTCGAACTCCTCGAGCTTGGAGCCGTCGACGAAGCGGAAGTCGATGCCGTACTTGGGCAGGGTGTAGGCAAAGAGGTTGTACGTGCCGCCGTAGAGCGATGAGCTGGTGACCACGTTGTCGCCGGCCCGGGCGAGGTTGAGGATCGTCAGTGTCTCGGCCGCCTGGCCCGAAGCAACGCCCAGAGCGCCGACCCCACCCTCGAGCGCGGCGATCCGCTGCTCGAAGACGTCGGTGGTGGGGTTCATGATCCGGGTGTAGATGTTCCCGAATTCCTGGAGTCCAAAGAGGCGCGCGGCGTGGTCGGCGTCGTCGAAGACGTAGCTCGTGGTGGCGTAGATCGGGACGGCGCGGGACTTCGTCGTCGGGTCCACTTGCTGGCCGGCGTGTACGGCGAGCGTCTCGGTGCGGCGAGCGGGATCGTTCTTGTCGGACACGGTGATCTCCTGGGATTGGCCGCCTGGAAGCGGTGCGTTCGTTCTGCCTGTGTTTGATCCCGGGGAGCCCTGGGGTAGGGCGTCAGATTCGGCGGCCGCCCGTCGTTCGATCCGGAGAAACAAAGAACCGCGGCTCCTGTGGCGAAAGCTTGCTTTCGCTCGGAGTCCGCGGCCCCGGGACCGATCCTCGGCCCCGCTGCACTCAGGCGAGCAGGAACCTCAGACCCCGTCCTCCGCACTTCGGGGCCGCCGGGGCATGACAAACATGGAACTGCGCAGGCACGAGGCCATGCGCGAGTTCTCCCGGCGGCTGAAGGTGTTGGCGTTCATTGGCCGCGAAGCATACGGGTGCAGCGCCCCGTTGCGCAAGCCCAACGGGGACCGGCGGGTCAGTTGTCGCGCACGGGGCGCCTGCGCCCGACTATGCCTGGGAGCGCCTGCGACGACCCGGGGACAGCGCGTCGAGGCGGGCCTGCGCGCGGCGGGTGAGCGGATTCTCCTCGCCAAGGGTCCGCCGGTAGCCGTCCACGACCGTCCGGGCCTGATTTCGAGCGGCGATCTTCTTGCCCAGCTCGGTGAGCGCCACGGCGTCGCGGCCGACCAGCGCGAGAGTGTCGGGGTCTTCGGGACCGGGCTGCTTGCGCATGATCGAGAGCGCTTCCCCGTACATGGCGTGGGCCGCGGCCGGGTCGCCGAGCTTCAGGGCGATGTCCGCGAGGTGACCCCTTAGATTCGCGACCGCCCGGCCGCGCTTCCCTTGCAGGGAGACGTAGCCGTCGAGCGTCGTCCGGTACGCGACCCGAGCCGCCTCGAGCTGGCCGAGCCGCTCCAGGGTGAGGCCTAGGTCGTGGCCCAGGGTGAGCGTCCGGGGATCGTTCGGGCCGGCGGTGTCGGCGCTGGCGGCATACAGGCGGCCGAGCGGCCCGGCCACTCGCTCCGAGATGGCGCGGGCCTTCTCCTCGTCGCCGAGCTCATCCAGCGCCTCGGCCAGCCAGATCAGACTGTCGAGCGTGCGCTCGTCCTTTGGCCCGTGGACCTGTTCGTTGGTCTCGACCAGCTGCGTCCAGCTGCGCCGGGCCGCCTCCAGCTCGCCGACCTTGCCAAGCTCCCAGGCGAGCCCCCGCAGCGCGTCGAGCGTCTCCTCGGCCTCCGCGCCGAGGCGGCGATCCTGGGTCTCGTACAGCCGGGCGTAGGCGTGGCGCGCGTCGGCGTGCGCCTCCATCTTGCTCAACACGCGGGTAAGCCCCTGGAGGGTCCAGATCGTGTCGGGCTCGTCCGGGCCGATCGTCCGTGCCCGCGCCTCGGCCAGCTCGCCGAATTGGGCTGCGGCTCCACTCAGGTCACCGAGCTGCTCGAGGTTCCAGGCCAGGTCGCCGACGGCCCAGAGCGTCGCCGGATGGTCCGGGCCGAGCACCTTCTGGCGGCGGTCGAGCAGCTGCACGTCGAGATCGTGGGCCCGTTTGTGATCCCCCGCCCGCCCGACCGCGTCGGCCAACCCGGCCAGAGCGTCGAGCGTGGCCACGTCCTCCGGACCGTTGAGCCGGGTCAGCTTGTCGAAGAGGGTCCGGTAGGCGTCGGTCGCGGCCCTGGCCTCGCCCAGCTTCAGCAACAGCCGGCTGTGCTGCGTCAAAGCGCCGATCGCCTCGGGGGAGTCGGGGCCGCACGCGGCGATCGTGGCCGCGAGAGCCTGCTCCGACAGAGAACGGCCCGACGCCTTGTCGCCGGCTCCGCACAGGGCTCGGGCAAGCTCCAGCATGGCGTCGAGCGTGTCCGGATGGTTCGAGCCGAGGACGCGCCGGCTCCGGTCGACACGTTCGGCGAGGACCTCGCAGGCCCGGGAGTAGTCCTCCATGGCGATGAGCACGCTGCCGAGATTCGTCATAGTCCGCAGGGTCAGTGCGTTCTCCGGACCGAAGACGCGGCGCTGGATGTCGAGAAGCTGCTCGAATGTGGCCCGCGCCGCGGCGTTGTCGCCCAGCGCCCGATGCGTCAGGCCCAGGTTGTGAAGAGCGCTGAGAGTGGCCAGGTCGTCCTGGCCCAGGGCGTTTCGCCGGCCGTTGTAGACCCGTTCGTACATGGGCCGCGCCGTGGCCGGCTCATCCATGAACGAAAGCGCGACGGCCAGACCGTGGACCGCGGACAGCGTGTCCAGGTTGCGCGGGCCGAGCACGCGCTCGCAGCGTTCCATCAGGACGGTGTAGGCGTCGCGGGCGGCCAGGTACTCCTCGAGCTCGAGCGCGATCGCGGCCAGTCGCGCCTCGACCTCGATCGTGGTCGGATGGTCCGGCCCGAGAAGCTTGCGGCGAGCTTCCAGCACCTGCCGGCAGATCGGCCGCTGGGACCTGGGATCTTCGATTCCTTCGAGCAGGACACTCAGGTCCTGCAGCGCCGCCAGGCCGGCAATTGCTCGAGCCGGGCTGCCGGCCGTCGCGCGATCCATCGACAGAGCGAATTCTCCTGTGAGCCCCTTGGACTGCCAATGATGCCAGGTTCGGCGCCCGGCAGTCCGATTCGGACCGCCGCGGGTACGATAGGGAAGGGTTGAGAGTCTCGGACGAGCCGGACGCCATCAGGCGGACCGGCCTGGGGGCTCGGAGGAGTCGGCGGTGAGGTCGATCGATGTCGAAGTCCGAAAGAGGTCGGGGCTGCACGCCCGGCCGGCGGCGGCCTTCGTTCGAGCCGCCACCGGGTTCGCTTCGACCGTCCGTCTCGCGAACGTGACCCTGGGCCGGCCACCGGCCGACGGCAAGAGCATCGTCGGCGTCCTCTCCCTCGGCGTCGAGAGGGGCCACGTGGTCCGGGTCGTTGCCGAGGGCGCGGACGAGGACAGGGCCGTCGAAACACTGCGCGACCTTCTCGCCATGCGCGGCGGGAAGGCCGGCGAGTAGCCATGCCGGGACGGATCGCGGGCGCTCCGGCCGCGCCGGGAATCGCCGTCGGGCCCGTGTGGCGGTACCGGCCGCGCGGAGCCGGCGGCCTTCCGGTCGTGGCCGCGGGATCCCACGGGGAGGCCGAGTTGCGCATCCGCCGGGCCGCCGATGCCGCCG
Organism: uncultured Chloroflexia bacterium; assembly: GCA_963838285.1. GTDB lineage: Bacteria > Chloroflexota > Limnocylindria > Limnocylindrales > CSP1-4 > Fen-1039. The sequence continues at coordinate 55,389 of CAWIQP010000001.1, read as the reverse complement.
CCGCGCAGCTCCAGGCGCTGGCGGAGCGGCTGTGCGAGATGAACCGCCCCGGCGACGCCGAGATTCTCGAGGCCCAGGCGTTGATGGCGATCGACCCGGCGATCGTCGACGAGGCGATCCGGTTGGCGCGGGGCGGAATGGATCCGGTCGAGGCCGTGCTGGCGGCCGCCGAAGCCTCGGCCCAGGTCCTGGCCGCTCTCGACGACGCGCTCCTGGCGGCCCGCGCCGGAGACGTGAGGGACGTCGCGGTGAGGGTGGTTCGCGCCCTGAGCGGAGCACATCTGGATCTGCCCGAGGTTTCGTCCGTGGTCGTGGCCGACGACCTTCCGCCGTCGCTGCTGGCGGAGACGCCTCCGGGCCTGGTGCTGGGCCTGGCCCTGGCCGCCGGATCGCCCACGGCGCACGTGGCCATCCTGGCCCGAAGCCTGGGCATTCCGGCGGTGGTAGCCGTGCCAGGGCTGCTGGATTCGGTCAGGGGCGCCGCCACCGTCGCCGTCGACGGCGAGAGCGGCGAGATCGTGATCGACCCGACGACGGACGATCTCCGTGAGCTGGCCGACCGCCAGGCCCTACGCGGCGCCCGCGACCGGGCTGCCGCGGCGCTGCGCGGCCGCCCTGCCGCCACGACCGACGGGCAGCGGATACCGCTTCTGGCCAACATCAGAAGCCCCGATGAGGCGGCCCGCGCCCTGGAGGCCGGGGCCGAAGGCGTGGGACTGTTCCGCACCGAGTACCTCTTCCTCCGCCGGCAGGCCGCCCCGAGCGAGGAAGAGCAGGTGTCCGAGTATCGGCGTGTGATGGAGGCGTTCGGGCCGGTCCGGCCCGTCGTGATCCGGCTGGCCGACATCGGCGGCGACAAGTCGATCCCTTACCTTGGCAGGCCGGAGGAGCCGAATCCGTTTCTGGGCGTGCGGGCGATCCGGCTGGCGCAGGATTCTCGCGAGTTGCTGCTGACCCAGTTGCGCGCGATCTGGCGCGCGGCCGGTCAGGCCGGCGTCACTCCCTGCGTGATGGCGCCGATGGTCGCCACGATCGCCGACGCGGAGACTCTCCACGGACTCCGCGACGAGGCCTGGGCAACCCTGGCCGCGACGGGAGCCGCCTGCCCGGACCGGATGGTCACCGGCGTGATGATCGAGGTGCCGTCGGCGGCCATCCTGGCGCCGGAGCTCGCCCGGTTGGTCGATTTCTTCAGCATCGGCACGAACGACCTGACGCAGTACGTACTGGCGGCCGACCGCGGCAACCCGTCCCTTTCCAGGTTCCAGGATGCGCTCCACCCGGCCGTGCTGCGGACGATCGCGGCGGTCGTGGCCGGGGCCGATGGGGCGGGCATTCCGGTCGCCGTCTGCGGGGAGCTGGCCGGCGACCCGGCCGGGGCTCTCGTCCTGGTGGGCCTCGGGGTCGACGAGCTGTCGGCCGACGCGGGTTCGCTCGATGGGATTCGGGCGGCTCTCGCGGGTGTGACCGGGACCGAGCTGCACGCTCTCGCGGCGAAGGCGCTTGCGGCGACGGACGCCGAGACGGTCAGGTCATACGCCAACGAGCTACTGGGCGCTGTGCGCTAGCGGCGGCCGCGAAGTGCCGGCCGGTGTCGGCCGCGATCGTCCTGACGGCGATCGGGCTACGCGGCTCCGGGCTGCATGCCCCCGGGATTCGTCACCGTGCGGAGCGAAACCGCCATCTCGCGATTGACGAGAAGCGTCCGGAACCACTCGCTGACCGGCTCGCTGCAGAACTGGTATTCGAGGACCGCGTCCGTGATGGCGACCATGGCCGGGCGATGACCGATGCCACGCACCGGGTTCGCCGTCGGCGGCGCGTGCATGAACCCTTCGGCGCAGTACGGGCCGAGCTTCATGGTCACGCCGTTCGGCTTGGTCGCGAGCCGGCGCTTGGGGTCTCCGCGGGGGCCGCTGGCGACCACGATGTCGAGCTCGTCGCGGTTGATCTCGAGCTGCTCGAGCGCCTGCGTGTGCCCGTCGAGAGTGCTGACCAGCGTAACGTCGCGGACGACGATGCTCTGTCGACTGTTCAGCAGGTCGGCCAGGCGCGCGTCGTCCAGGTCTACTTTTCCTTCAACCCGGCAGTCGTCGGCGAACCCGACGAAATCGATTTCCGTTCCCATGGCTTCCCCAGTCCGCTCTGGCGTACCTTCCGGAATCTCCTATGGGATATGTCGGCAGGATAGTCCACATGAGAATACGCCATAAGAGGTAGACGAGCACCCGCAACCATGTGAGGCGCGGTCGGGGACGACGGCTAGCTTCGCTGCGATGTCGCGCGATCGGGACTGCCGCCGGCCGCCGCGGCCCCGGACCGCCGGCCTATGCGTCGCTCCTCGCCACGCATGAGTCGCCCGATGTTGTCGATGTGGAAGAGCCAGATCAGGCCGGGCACTCCGACGCCGTACACGAAGTAGATCGGGGCGAGCGGCGTCAGGGCGGTGATCGCGACCATGGCCACGCCGCCGATCAGGCTCGCGCTCAGCGACCCCACGGACGAGATGCGCGTCACGAGGATCGTCAGGACGAAGACGGGGAGGATGGCGGCCAGGATGATCGGCGCGATCACGATCGCGCCGCCGGTGGCGGGAGCGACCCCTCGTCCGCCGTGGAACCCGATGAACGGCGAGCGACTGTGGCCCACGATCGCGGCCAGCGCGGCCGCCACCTGCGGAACCGGGCCGCCGCCGATGGCCACGATCAGCAGAACGGCCACGGAGGCCTTGGCGACGTCGAGCAGGCCCGACACTGCGGCCCAGCGGAAGCCGACCGCACGCGACACGTTCGCTCCGCCCGTCCGGCCGCTGCCGATCGTTCGGGGATCGGGACCGCCGATGAGTCTCGGCACGATGATTCCGAACGGAATGCCGCCGAGCAGGTAGCCGGCGATGAGGGCGACGACGACCCGGACGAGGTCTAGGTTCTGCATCGCCGGGAAGTATAGGGCCGCGAATCCGCTTCAGAGCGGGGCATCGACGCCGCCCGCCCGTGGCCGCGTCAGCGGTCCGTGGCTCCGCCGCCCGCCAGTTCTGCGAGCAGACGCTCCGGACGGCCGCGCAACCATGCCCGCCGCTCCGGCCGAGTGGCGACATCCTCGACAAGCGCCGCCAACCTGGCGTTCACAGGCGTGGCGACGCCGTGTTCGGCCCCTATCCGAGCCACGGCCCCGTTCATCCAAGCGACCTCGGTGGGCTCCGCGCACGGCGCGTCGGGGGGCGCGGACTGGACCTGGATCCGGAGCGACGGGGCCTTGCCGGCGCGGGCGCCGCCGACGATCCGTGTCAACACCGGGCGGCCGAGCCACGCCGGCAAACGGATGCCGCGAACCAGCCAGGGGACCGCCGCGCCGGGCAGCGCGACCGGCCGCAACCCGAGCCACTCCATCACCGCCAGCGTCTCCAGGAGCTGCCGCCGCTCCACGTCGAACAGCCTGCGGTCGCGGTAGATGGCCTCCGCATCCATGTCGAGGATCGCGCCGGTCGCGTTGGCGATGAGGTTGGCGAGGAGCTTCGACCACTTCATCGGGGGCGCTGCCGGCCGCTCGGCGACCCGCAGCCCGGCCCGGCCGAAGTCGTCGAGCAGGTCCCTCACCAGCGGCCGGGCGGGATCGTTAGCGGCGGCGAGCGCGAGACCACCGCGGCCCAACTGCTGGACCTCGTCCTCCGATGCGAGCCGGATCGGAGCGGTCAGAGAACCCGCCAGCATCGGGGCCGCCGGCCTCATCTCGGCCGCCACTTCCTCGGCGCCGACGCCGTTCTCCACGGTGAGCGTGGGCACGTCCGGCCAGAGCAGCGTCGGGGCCAGCGCCTCGCGCAGAGCCGGCATCTTCACCGCCACCAGGATCAGCTCGGGTGCCGGCGCGTCGGCCGTGCGCGTGAATCGATGGACCGGGATCGTGGCTCGCGATCCGTCGGGCCGAGCGAGCGTCAGCGGACGTTCCGAATCGGGCTCGAAGATGCGGATGAGGGTCACGTCGTGGCCGACGGACCCGAGCAGCGCGCCCAGGAACGAACCCACCGCGCCGGCTCCGACGACGAGCGTCCGCCGGGTGGGTCGATCGACGGCGTCCTGCGTCTCGCCGTCGGTGCGGGGCGCGGACGTCGCCTCGGGTGCGGGCGGCGCTTGGGGCGCGGGCCCGGTCGCTGGCGCGGACATCGTGTGGTGGACCTGGAATTCGCGACCGGGCCTCGGTCTGGGCCTCGCCGCTCGGCAGAGGCCAGCCTAGGTTAGTCGGCCGGGCGACCGCGCGCAGCCGGGCCCTGCGCCGGCCCCGCGAAACACCTCGCCCTTCGTCCGGGAGGACATCGCCGACAGCGCCCGCGCTATCTGGTCGAACTTGCCTCAGGTGAGAATTGGGGCACAAGCTCCGCCGGCGTGGGGCCGGCATTCGCACCCCGGCCCGGGCGTCACGCTCGCCGAAGCGCCGTCCGGGCCCCGATGGGCTCGAGAATCCGTCCGGAACACGCCCAACTTGCACTCGGGGCAAGTTGGGCAGGATGCCGGGCCCGGCGTCGAGGGGGTCTGTGCCGGCCAGCCCGCCGACGCCCGGGCCGGCCCCACCACGCCCCGGCCGTCCAATCCACGCCCCGACCCCGCGCCGCCTACCCCGGCCGGCGCCCCAGCATCCGCTTGAGGCCGCCGAATGCCACGTGGCGGCGCAGTCCCAGGATTGCGCCGGCCGGGTCCACGGCCGAGGGGCACACGGCCGTGCATTCGAGAGCGTCGCGGCAGCGCCATACCGAGTCCGGCTCGGCGGCGAGAGCCAGCACGGGTCCCAGCTCGTGACCTCGCGGCTCGTCGACGACCCGCGCGGCGGCCGCCAGCGCGGCCGGTCCGATGTACGAGTGGTTGGTCCGCGCGATGGGACAGGCCGACAGGCACAGTCCGCACTCGATGCAGTTCTCGAAGCGCCCGAAGGCCTTGATTCCGTCCGGAGGCGCGGCTCCGCCGGAGACCTCGGACTCCCGAACGGGCGGCAGCCCGACCGCCTCGAATCGCGCGTAGAAGTCGACCATGTCGGTCGCGAGGTCGGCTACCAGTCGCTGATTGGCGAGCGGCTCGACCACGATCGGCCTTTCAGCCGGCAGCCCGGCGATCTTCGTGTCGCAGGCGAGCATCTCGCGCCCGTTGATCCGAACGCCGCAGGTGCCGCAGGCGGCGTGCAGGCAGGAGTGGCGGATCACCAGCGAAGGATCTCGATTGCAGCGGATCTCCAGCAGCGCGTCGAGGACGGTCGTGCCGGGACCGGTCTCGACGTCGAACTCGTCGAAGTGACGGGCGCGGTCGCCCTGCTTGAACCGCGACACTCGCAGGTGGGCGTTCATGCGGAGTACCAGGCGGTGTGGGGCAGCAGCACGACCTCCGTCGTCTCGCACCGCCGGACGAGGCCGAGCTTGGCGCAGACGACGTCGGCCGTGACTTCGGCCATGGCCCGCAGCGTCGTGGCCTTGCCGCCGGCGATCGTCACGAAGCCCTCCATCGGAGTGGCGTCCGTGGCGTGATCGAAGCAGCGCAGCTCGCGGCCGAGATCGCGGCCCGCCCCCTCCGCGGCTTCGCCGATTAGCGGCCGGGCGGCCGACCAGGTGGCCCTGATCTCGGCACGGGCCACGGCGGGCACGAGCTCGGCGCCCGCTCGAACCATCGCTTCGACGTGGTCGGCCGGCGCGGCCAGGTCGTCCGGGTCCTCCACGACCCACGAGCTCGTCCCCAGCACCGTACGTAGCCGCTGGGGCAGTACGAGGTCCCCGTCGCCGGGGGGATGGAGCCGGCTCACGACCATGTTGCAGTGGCGTCCGGCGACCGCGACCAGCACGCCGGGCGAGGGCACGATCGACACCGCGACGCCGGCCAGCTCGGCCACCTTTCCCGCCCACGGCCCGGCGGCGTTGACGACGATGTCCGCCCCGATGTCGTATTCGCGGCCCGAGGCGTGGTCGCGAACCCTGGCGCCGGTGACGGTCCGCCCGGCCACGGTCATCGCGATCGCCTCCGTGAAAGTCCGGATGTCCGCCCCGTTGCGACGGGCGGTGGCGAAGAAGCGCAGCGGCATGCGCATCGCGTCCATCGTGGCGTCGGGGACCTGGACGGCGAACCGAAGCTCGGGGTTCAGGCCGGGCTCCATCCGCAGGGCCGTTTCGCGCTCGACGCGCTTGGTCGGGACGGCGCACTGCCAGCACGATTCGAGGAAGCTCTTCTCGTACTCGACGTCCTCGTCGGTGATAGCTACGACCAGGCCGTCGTTCTCCTCGAACGAGCCGGGGCAGATGCGTCGCAGGATCTTGTTCTCGGCGATGCACTCGACCGCGGCCGCGCGATCTGTGGTGGCGTAGCGGGCGCCGCTGTGGAGCAGGCCGTGGTGGCGGCCGGTGGTTCCGGAGGTGACCTCGCCCCGCTCGACGAGGGTTACCCGCAGGCCGCGGAGCACCAGGTCGTGGGCCAGCGCGCCGCCCGTGCCGCCGCCGCCGACGATCAGGACGTGGGGCGCGCCGGCCTCCGCGCGTCGCTCCTCGGCCTCCGCGCGCCGCTTCCCGCCGCCCGACTGCGGCCCCCCGCCGTCCGGCCGCGTTTCGCCGCCCCCACTCGCGCCGGTCTTCACCGTTCCGTCGCCGCCGGGCTGCCGATCACTCCACCCAATCGAAGGTCCTCGTCACGGCCTTCTTCCAGAGTCCGTACTCCTTCGCCCGCCGGGCCGGGTCCATCGTCGGCCGCCATTCGCGGTCGCTGGCCCAGTTGGCCCGCAGGTCGTCGATCGCGCTCCAGAATCCCACGGCCAGCCCGGCCGCGTAGGCGGCGCCCAGCGCCGTCGTCTCGGCAACCCTGGGCCGGATCACGGGCACGCCCACGACATCGGCCTGGAACTGCATCAGCAGCTCGTTGCGGACCATTCCGCCGTCCACCTTGAGCGCGGTCACGGCCACGCCACAGTCGGCGTTCATGGCGTCGAGCACCTCGCGCGTCTGCCATGCCGTCGACTCCAGGGCGGCGCGGGCGATGTGGCCGCGAGTGACGTATCGAGTCAGACCGGCGATGACTCCCCGGGCGTCGCTCCGCCAGTACGGCGCGAAGAGGCCGGAGAAGGCGGGCACGAAGTAGACGCCGCCGTTGTCGTCGACCGTCCGCGCCAGCGTCTCGATCTCGTCCGAGGCGCGAATCAGACCCATGTTGTCGCGCAGCCACTGGACCAGCGCGCCGGCCATCGCGATCGAACCCTCCAGCGCGTAGTGCGCCGGCTCCTTGCCGATGCGATAGCCCAGCGTGGTCAGGAGTCCGCTCTTGCTCGCCATCGGCGCGGTGCCCGTGTTCAGGAGCATGAAGCAACCCGTGCCGTAGGTGTTCTTGACCTCGCCGGCCTCGAAGCAGGTCTGGCCGAAGAGCGCCGCTTGCTGGTCGCCCAGATCCCCCGCGATCGGCACACCGGCAAGCTCGCCGACGGCCTCGCCGTAGACCTCGCTGGATGCCCGGATGGACGGCAGCATGGAGCGGGGCACGCCCATGACGGCCAGCATGTCGGGGTCCCAGTCGAGCGTGCGGAGGTTCATCAGCATCGAGCGGCTGGCGTTCGAGACGTCGGTCACGTGCACGCCCTCGGTCGTAACCTCGGACCCGACGCCGCCGGCCGCTCCGCCGGTCCTCCGCCGGTCATGTTCCAGATGATCCAGCTGTCGATCGTTCCGAAGAGAAGGTCGCCGGCCTCGGCCTTCTCTCTGGCGCCGGCGACTTTGTCGAGGATCCAGCGGATCTTGGGGCCCGAGAAGTACGTCGCCAGGGGCAGGCCGACCGTGGACCTGAACCTGTCCTGGCCGCCCTCGCGGGCCAGCTCGGCGATGAACCCGTCGGTGCGCGTGTCCTGCCACACGATGGCGTTGTAGACCGGCTGGCCGGTTCGGCGATCCCACACGACGGTGGTCTCGCGCTGGTTCGCGATCCCGATGGCCGCCAGGTCGGCCGCGCCGATGCCCGCCTTGGCCAGTCCACCCAGGATGACTTCACGGCAGCGCGCCAGGATCTCGAGCGGATCGTGCTCGACCCAGCCCGGCTGGGGATAGATCTGCCGGTGCTCCATCTGCGCGATGGCCACCTCGGCGCCCGAATGGTCGAACACGATGAAGCGCGTGCTCGTCGTGCCCTGATCGATCGCCCCGACGTACTTTGGCATCCTGGTCTCACCCCGACGCTCGCAATGTCCGGACAAACCCCAGTTTCGAAAGACTAGCCGCCGGAGTGGTGCTTGTCGCGGGCCGCAGCCCACGCATAATCTGGGTTCGGGCGTGCCGCCATACGAAGGTGGCCGCCGTACGCGGGAGGACAGCATGGCCGACGGTCTGGTCGCGGGTGTCGACTGCTCGACGCAGGGCACGAAGGTTCTCGTCGTGGAGGCGGCGACGGGTCGGGTGGTCGCCGAGGGGCGTGCCGGGCACGACGTGGCCGGCGCCGGAGGAGCCCGCGAATCGGATCCGAACGGCTGGTGGACCGCGCTTCGCGACGCTCTGGCCGCGACCGGAGTCGCCCCCTCGATCCGCGCCATCTCGGTCGCGGGCCAGCAGCACGGGCTGGTGGTGCTGGACGCGCGAGGGAGCGTGCTGCGGCCGGCGGTGCTCTGGAACGACACGCGATCGGCGCCCGATGCGGCCGGACTCGTCAAGGCCATGGGCGGGCCGGAGGAGTGGGCACGACGGATCGGGATCGTCCCGGTGGCGTCGTTCACGGTGTCCAAGTGGGCCTGGCTCCGGCGGGTCTCGCCGGAGGTGGCCGCGGCCGCGCGGGCCGTCCGCCTGCCGCACGACTACCTGACCGAACGATTGACCGGCCGCGGAGCGACCGACCGCGGCGACGCCTCGGGCACGGGCTGGTGGTCCGTGCCGGGCGGCCGATACGACGAGGCGGTGCTCTCTCTGGCGGGCGTCGATCTGGATCCGGCGCTCCTGCCGGAGGTTCTCGGGCCCGCGGACGTCGCCGGCGAAGTGAGATCGGAGGCGGCAGGCGAGCTGGGCCTCGGGGCCGGCGTGCTCGTCGGCCCGGGCACGGGCGACAACATGGGCGCTGCGCTGGGGCTGGGCCTGGAACCGGGCGAATCGGTCCTGAGCCTGGGCACTTCGGGGACGGTCTTCGGGGTCTCGGAACGCCCGGCCGCGGACCCGTCGGGCACGGTGGCCGGCTTCGCCGACGCCACGGGCCGCTTCCTGCCTCTCGCCTGCACTCTCAACTGCACCCAGGCCGTGGATCGGGTGGCGGCCTGGCTGAGCCTGGACCGCGAGGCGGTGCTGCCGAGCGATGGAGTGGTCGTGCTGCCGTACCTGGACGGCGAGCGAACGCCGAACCTTCCGGACGCCTCGGGCGCGGTCTTCGGCCTGCGCCACGGAACGGCGCCCGGAGCAATTCTCATGGCCGCGTACGAGGGCGCCCTGGTCTCGCTCCTCGACGCGCTGGCGGCCGTCTCGGAGCAGGCTGGCGGCACGGCCGGCGCCCCGGTCACGGCGGGCGGCGACCCGATCACGCTGATCGGGGGAGGAGCGCAGGGAACCGCCTGGCAATCCGTTGCGCGGCGGCTGTCGGGCCGGCCGATCCGAGTGGTCGCCGGCCTGGAGCTCGTCGCCCTGGGCGCCGCCGCGCAGGCCGCGGCCGCTCTCGCCGGCGACGAGCCCGCGGTCGTGGCGCGTCGCTGGCGGGCCGCGAGAGACGCGGCGGCGGCGCCGATACAGCCCGGGATGCCGGCCGATTCGGCCACTCCTCTATCGTCACCGCGAGATCCGCCGGCTGGCCGCGGCGGCGCTGATCGGAGGAGGTTCTCGATGACTCGAATGTCGCCCGAGGAGGCGGAGGCCTATCGCCGGCCCGCCCTGGAGGCCCTCGGAGAAGACGACCCTGTCGTCGTGCAGGCCACCGAGCCCGAGCACTGGCGCCGGCTGATCGATCAGGCCGGGGCTCACCTCCGGACGCGCCCCGAACCTGGTGAGTGGTCCGTGCTCGAATGCCTGGGCCACATGTGCGACTCCGAGCTGGTCACGTCCGCCCGCTACCGCTGGATCCTGTCGGAGGACGAGCCGCCCCTCGTGAGCTGGGACCAGAACGCCTGGGCCGCCCGCCTCGATCACACCGAGGACGACCCGACCACGCTCCTCGACTACTTCGGCGTTCTCCGGCGGGCCAACGTGGCCCTGTGGAGACGGACGCCGGCAGCGGCCCGCGGCCGCATCGGGATCCACGCGGAGCGGGGTCCCGAGTCGCTCGAGCAGCTCTTCCGGGTCCAGGCCGGGCACGGCCGTCTCCATCGGGCCCAGGCGGAGCGCGCGCTGGCCCAGGTTCGCCGGCCAAGACCGGTCGGGTGACCCTTGGCAGGGTCCCTCCGCCTCGCTACCCTTCGTCGGACGACGGCGAGTAACCGTCGAGGAGGGCCTGGGGTATGAACGCCGCGGTAGTCGCGGCCGCGGGCATTGCGGCGCTGGCGGTCTTCTCCTTCCTGGTGGAGGCGAGAAACCTCATAGACGCCCATGCCCGGCCCCGCACGCAGATCCTGAATGCGACCCGTTGGGCGATCGTCATCGCCCTAAGCTGGGTCCTGATCCCCATCGCGGTCGCGCAGCCGCCGCAGCTCCGCACCTCGACGGTCCTGGGCCTGGCCGCGTTGATAGGCGCGCTGATGCTGATCCCGGTGCGATGGTTCGTTCGCTTGGGCGGGCGCGAATCGTCGTGGGAGCTGCGCCGTGCCAAGGCGGAGATCGCGCAGCTTGCCAACAGGGTGAGGAGCAAGCCGGGATCCGTCTCGACGGCTCGGCTGAAGGGCGCGATCGATCGAATCCGGCTGCTGCGGACCCCGGAAACGGCCGAGCTGTGCGACCTGATAGTGGCGGAACTCGAGGATCTCATCGCCGGGGCGGAGTCGTGGAACGAAGCCGGCCGGAGGTCGATTTGCGTCGATGCCCTGAGCCGCGAGTTGTGGCCGGGAGAGATCCCGCCGCCCGATTTCGATCAGGACGAGGCCACCTTCCGCTGGCACCTGTACCGAACCTTCGGTCGGATGATGGAGATCGGCGCGGCCGCGCCAACGCGCACCTCGCGAACTGAATTCCGCAGGTCGATCGCGGCCCTCGACAAGTACCGCCGGCCCGACACGCACGAGTTGATCGACGACGTGCAAAGGTCCGCCAGCCGCTGGCTCAACGAGCCGTCCACCACCGGAGCGCCCTGGATCGAGTCGTTCGACTTCGGCGTCCTGGGGCCCCATGGAGCCGACGAGGTCAAGCGAATCTGGGGCCGCGACGCCGCGCTGTGGGGCGCGAAGCTCGACGAAGAAGACCTCCGCGCGCTCGAGGCGGACCTGGCCGGACGCGCCGCGTCTTCTCAGCCGGATGCGGAGACGACGACCGTCAGAGCCCAGGATCCGACTCCCGAGCCGACCTCCGAGCAGTCCCCGGCGTCCGCGAGCGAGGCCGGCTGAGCGCCTCTCCTTCTAGCGCCAGGGGATCGGGACGATGCCGTTCTGCCGCTGGGTCGCAACGTCCACCCAGCCGTAGTCCGTCTCGCCGGCGGCCACGTGGGGCTGGGCGTCAGTCCACTCCTTGTTGCCCTCCTTCGCGGCCTGCGTGAACGTGGCCTGGCCGATCATCGTGGTCTCGATGAAGTAGTAGGAGTCGTTGGTGTCGTCCAGGCGGACCGCCAGGTAGGCGTGCCCCGGGATGATGATGATGGCCGGCTGCATGCCCAGGGCCTCGACGGCGGAGGCATAGAGCAGTGTCAGCTCGATGCAGTTGCCGCTGCTCGTGTCCAGCACCTCGCCCGGCAGCCTGATTCGCTGAGACGAGCCGGACGCGAACGTGATCGTCGTGCTGATGTAGGTCAGCTTGAAGTCGGTCGTCTCGGATTGCCAGATGTCGGCCAGGCGCTGCCAGACCGAGCCGTCCGAGTCGTCCTGGGTCTCGTAGCCGCTGGTCATCGCGCCGCTGGGGTCGTAGTTGGCGGCATCCCGGATGAGCTTCTCGACCGAGGGATCGGTGGGCGTGACCATGGCCACGATCAGGTCGTAGTTGTCCTGCTGGGAGAACCCGGTGATGGACCACGGGAAGTCGTCACGGGAAGTGACCAGGGTCTCGCTCGTCTGGTCGAGCACCGTCCGCGGCTGGCCGTTGTCGAGGTAGGCGACCGTGACGTGCAGGTCGGCCTGGTGCTCACTGTTGAGGCCGTCGATGGCGGTGGTCGTGAGCCGCGGGTTCTGCCGGACTTCCTGGGATCCGTTGGCGTCGACCGTCACCGTGTCGGTGGCCTGGTCGGTGTAGTCGGTGACCTGGCTCGTGACCACGACCTTGACCGGCGAGGAGTTGCCGTTCTTGATCGTGACGATCACGAAGTCGTCGAGGAACGTCCCGTACAGATGGGCGATCGGGGTGATCAGCTCGTCCTTGTAGGTGTAGTCGGCGGTGATCTGGTCCACGGTCGCGGCGCCGGCGGTCGCCCGTGGGCCGGCGGACGGGGACGCCTGGGTGACCGCGGCCTGGGAGGCGGCGGGCAGGATCACGCGGACGCCCGAAGCCTCGGGAACGGCGCTGCCGACCGAGCCGCCCGAATTCAGCGGGTTGCCCGGCGACGTCGGGAAGGCGGGCCACGTCGCGCCGGAGTTGCTGCAGCCGGCCACGATGGCCAGCACGAGGGCAACGGCCCCGAACTGCCCGTACGCCTTGCGCCACGAACCCATCGGAACCTCCTGGCCCGCTCTGGCGGGTCTCATCACGGCCGGAATCGATGGCACGATCGTAGCGTCAGGCCCGCCCAACTACCAGTCGCAATTCGGCGGGCGAGATGGGGGCAGCGGCGCCCGGGCCCCGGCTTAGCCTCGCACTACCCGCAGCTCCAGGCTCGACCGGTTCAACACCTCGGGGCCGGTCTCGGCACACATGACGATGTTCTCCAGGCGAACGCCCCAGCGGCCCGGCAGGTAGATCCCGGGCTCGACGCTGAAGGCCATTCCGGGCTGCAGCCGCGTGGCGTTGCCCGCGACCATGTACGGGTCCTCGTGGACTTCAAGGCCGATGCCGTGGCCGACGCGATGGGTGAAGAACTCGCCGTATCCGGCTGCCCCGATGACCCGGCGCGCCTCCGCGTCGATCTGCTCGCACGGGACGCCGGGGCGGACGGCGGCCGTTGCCGCGGCCTGGGCCTCTCGCACCAGGTCGTACACCCGGCTGAACTCGGGCTCCGGCTCAATTCCGGCCTCTCCGGCGACCCAGATCGTCCGAGTCGTGTCGCTCAAGTAGCCGCCCAGGGTGCCTCCGATGTCCAGGACTACGGGCTCGCCGCCCCCGATCTCGCGGTCGCTCGCGTCATGATGGGGAGAGGCGCCGTTCGGTCCGGACCCGACGATGGCGAAGTCGGCCAGGTCGTGGCCCTCGTCGATCAAACGTCCTCGGATCTCGCGACCGATCTCCGCCTCGGTCCGGCCGACCAGTCGTCCGGCGGCGATCGCATCCACCGTCCGGTCGGCCGCCGCGGCCGCGAGCCGGAGAAGCCGCGCCTCGTCCGCGTCCTTGACCTGGCGCAGGTCGCGCAGGGCCACGCTCGCCGGCTCGAACCGCCGCCCGGGCAGGACGGCCTGCAACTGGAGGACGTGCATGGCCCACAGCCGATCCGAGAGACCGATCGGCGAACCGGCACCGGAGCGCCCGGCGGCCAGGAGGCCCGCCACGATCGCCGGGGCGTCGTCGGTCTCCTCGAACGGGACGACCGCCGCGTGCCCGCCGGCGACCGGGGGAGTGGATCGGGCCTTCTCGGCCTCGAGCCGCGGGACGACGAAGGAAACCGGGCCCTGACGCGGGACGACCAGGAGAGTCAGGCGCTCCATCGGCTCGCCGACGAAGCCGGTCAGGTAGCGGAGGTCGGGCCCGACGCCGACGAGGAGCGCATCGAAGCCGCGTTCGGCGAGTGACTCGCGGCATGCGGACAGCCGGGCGGCGTATCGATCGGGTGGGATTCGGCGCGTCTCTTCGTGCATAGCGGCAGGGTAATGCGGAAGGAGCGCGAGCGCCCGAGCGATACGCGTCTACTTGCCGGCCAGCGCCTCGACGAGCGGCGCCATCGATTCCATGGCGTGGCTGGGGACGGTGTAGTAGCTGATGCCGAGCCGGTCGCGCCGCCGCAGCAGCCGTTCGCGCACCGCGCCGAGCGTGCCGTACAGAACGTAGGGGCTGCCGTAGATCGCGGTAGGGGCCCAGCGAGCCGCGGCCGCCGCGGACCCCAGCAGCGAGTTGCCGCTGCCGATCAGGCCGGCGTCGCCAAGCCAGAGATTGATCTCCAGCCGCTCGAAACGTTCGCCGGCCGCGGCTCGGATCAGGGCGATCTTTCCGGCCGTGGCAGTCTCGGTCGCCTGCCGCACGTGGATCCGGCCGTGGGCGTCGAAGCCCGGCACCAGCCCGACGATCTCGGCCTCGCGCGCGGCCAGCTTCAGCAGCCTCGGCCCTCCGCCGCCGATCGCCAGCGGCGGTCGCGGCTTTTGGACGGGCTCCACGCCGACCGAGGCCCCGGTCAGGTGGTAGTTCGGACCCTCGTGGGTAACCGTCTCGCCCGCCAGGAGCCGCTTGATCAACGGGATCGCTTCCTCGAGCCGGTCGATCCGCCGGGGCGCCGGGTCGTACGCCATCCCGAGCTGGCTGTAGTCGCCCGTCATCCAGCCGGCGCCGAGGCCCATCTCGAAGCGCCCGCCGGAGAGCAGGTCCAGCGTGGCGGCCTCTCGAGCGAGGATCAGGGGATGGCGGTAATCGTTGGCGAAGACGAAGGCGCCGACTCGGAGCCGGGTTGTGGCCGCCGCGGCCGCGGCCAGAGCCGCGAACGGGGAGAGCTGGCGGCCGAGGTGGTCCGGCATCACGAGCATGTCGTAGCCGAGCGATTCGGCTCGACGGGCGGTGGCGGCCCACGCGACGCCGCTCCGCGCGCTTCCCTGCTGGACGGCGAACCGAAACGGGTGCATTGGCGCAGGTTACTCCACGCCGGCGCCCGGCTCCGGACCTCGAATTCGAAAAGGGCCGGGCGGATGCCCGGCCCTTTTCGGCGTGCGCGACGGTTCGGTTCGGCTAGACCGCTTCCGCGATCGCCTCCTCGAACTGCGAGTTGTAGAGGTCGAAGTAGAAGCCGCGGCGCGCCATCAGCTCGTCGTGGCTGCCCTGCTCGACGATCTTGCCGTGGTTCATGACCAGGATCTCGTCGGCGTTGCGGATCGTGGAGAGGCGGTGGGCGATGACGAAGGCCGTGCGGCCCTTCATCAGGCGCGCCATCGCCTTCTGGACCAGGACCTCGGTTCGAGTGTCGACCGAGCTCGTGGCCTCGTCGAGGATCAGGATCTGCGGGTCGGCCAGGAAGGCTCGAGCGATCGTCAGCAGCTGCTTCTCGCCCTGTGACAGGTTCGAGGCGTCGTCGTCGATGACCGTGTCGTAGCCCTGCGGCATCGTCCGCACGAAGTGGTCGACGTGCGCCGCCTTCGCGGCGTCGACGATCTCGTCTTCCGTGGCATTCTCGCGGCCGTAGGCGATGTTCTCGCGGACCGTTCCGCCGAACAGCCACGTGTCCTGCAGCACCATGCCGAACGTGTGGCGCAGGTTGTCCCGCGTCAGCTCGCGGCTGTCGATGCCGTCGATCTTGATGCTGCCCTTGTCGATCTCGTAGAACCGCATCAGCAGGTTTACGACGGTCGTCTTGCCGGCGCCGGTGGGACCGACGATGGCCACGACTTCGCCCGATCGAACGTCGACGTTGAAGTCGTCGATGAGAGGCGTCTCGGGCTCGTAGCGGAAGGCGACATTCTCGACCGTGACGTGACCGGTGGCGTTGTCGAGGGCGCGCGGGTGCACCGCGTCCGGAATCTCTTCCGGCTCGTCGAGCAGCTCGAAGACGCGCTCGGCAGAGGCCATCGTCGACTGCAGCAGGTTCATGATGCTCGCGACCTGCGTGATCGGCTGCGTGAACGAGCGCGAATACTGGATGAACGCCTGGACGTCGCCCAGGGACATCGTTCCGTTGGCGACCTGGATGCCGCCCAGGACGCCGATGGCGACGTAGTTGAGGTTGCTGACGAATGTCATCACCGGCATGATCAACCCGGAGATGAACTGCGCCTTGAAGCTCGCCTCGTATACGAGCTGATTCTCTTCGTCGAACTGGCGAATGGCGTCTTCCTGATGGCCGAAAACCTTGACGATGCTGTGGCCGGTGTGGGATTCCTCGACGCGTCCGTTCAGGACTCCGGTGCGGGTCCACTGCGCCGTGAACTGCTTCTGCGATTGGCGGGCGATCAGCATGGTCAGGACGGCGGCGGTCGGAAGCACGAGGAGCGATATGACCGCCAGCATCGGGCTGATCCAGAACATCATCGCCAGCACGCCGATGATCGTCGTGATCGAAGTGATGATCTGCGTCAGGCTCTGCTGCAGGGTGTTGGCGATGTTGTCGATGTCGTTGGTGACGCGGCTGAGCGTGTCGCCGTGGGCGTGGGTATCGAAGTACTTGAGCGGAAGCCGGCCGAGCTTCTGATCGACCTCGCGTCGGAGCCGGTAGACGGTGCGCTGCGCGACGCCGGCCATGGTGTACCAGGCCACCCATGTAAAGAACGTGGCCACGAGATAGAGCGCCAGCAGGCCGAGCAGAACGCCGCCCAGCGCGCCGAAGTTGACGCCGACACCGGGCGTGAAAGTGGTGCCGGCGAGCATGGACGCCACCTGGGGGTCCTGCTTCTGGGCCAGGGCGATCGCCTGCGCCTGAGTCATTCCCAGCGGGAACATCTTGCCGACCAGGCCGTCCATGAGCTGGTTGATGCCGTTGCCCATGATCTTCGGACCGAAGACGCTGCCGGCGGTGCTCAGAAGCGCGACGACCACGACGAGGAGGATCTTCGGTCGTTCGGGCGCCAGCTCGCCGATGAGCCGCCGGAGGGCGCGGCGGAAGTTCTTGGGCTTCTCGACGGGCATTGCCATGCCGCCCATTGGCCCGAAGCCGCCACCGCGGCGCCGGCCGCCGAAACCGCCGGGTCCGCCCGCCGGGGCTCCCGGCGCTCGACTCGTGTTGCCGCGTGCCGGCCCGCTCATGCCACTTCCTCCCGGGTCAGCTGCGAGTACACGATCTCTTGATAGGTCTCACAGGTCTTCATCAATTCCGCGTGAGTTCCGATCCCCGCCACGTTTCCTCCGTCCAGAACCACGATCTGGTCGGCGTGCAGGATCGTCCCGACGCGCTGGGCCACGATGATCACAGTCGCTCCGTGGATTTCCTGTCTGAGCGCCGCGCGGAGCTGCTGGTCGGTCTTGAAGTCGAGCGCCGAGAAGCTGTCGTCGAAGATGAATACCTTCGGCTTCCTCACGATCGCGCGCGCGATCGCCAGCCGCTGGCGCTGGCCGCCCGACACGTTGGTGCCGCCCTGGTCGATCTCGGCCTCGAGCTTGCCGTCCATCTCCTCGACGAATCCCTTCGCCTGGGCGATGTCCAGGGCGCTCCAGAGCTCGTCGTCGGTCGCCTCTTCGTCGCCGTAGCGAAGGTTGGTGGCGACGGTTCCGCTGAACAGGAAGGCCCGCTGCGGAACGACGCCCATCAGGTGCCAGAGATCCTCCTGGCGCATGTCGCGGACGTCCACGCCGTCGATCCGGACGTGGCCTTCGGTCACGTCGTAGAAGCGCGGGATGAGGTTGACCAGCGTCGTCTTGCCGGCGCCCGTGCTGCCGACGATGGCCGTGGTCTGGCCGGGCCGGGCCGTGAACGAGATGTCGCACAGCACGGGCTCCTCGGCGCCCGGGTAGCCGAACTGGACCTTGTCGAACTCGACCATGCCCTTCGGATCGGGTAGTTCGACCGGGACATCCGGGTCGCACAGCTCCGCCTCCGAGTCGAGAACCTGCATGATGCGTTCCGCCGAGGCCGCCGCCCGCGGGACCATGACGAACATGAGAGCCGCCATCATCACCGCGAAGAGGATCTGCATGACGTACTGGAGGAACGCCGACAGGTTGCCGATCGGCATCCCGCCGGAGTCGATGCGCAGGCCGCCGAACCAGACGATCGCCACGGTCGACACATTCATTATCCCGAAGAGGAACGGAATCATCATCGCGAAGAGGCGGTTGACTCTCAGTGCCGTGTCGGTCAGGTCGCGGTTGGCGGCGTCGTAGCGCGCCTCGTCGTGCTCGGTGCGAACGAACGCGCGGATGACCCGCATGCCGCTGAGCGTCTCGCGCATGACCTGCTGGACCCGGTCGGTGCGTTTCTGCATCGATCGGAAGAGGGGCATCGCCCGAGTCGCCAGCAAGCCCATCACGAGTGCTACGAGAGGCACGATGATGACGAGCAGGCTGGAGAGCGGCACGTCCTCGCGGAGCGCCATGATGACGCCGCCGACGAGCATGATCGGCGCGATGATCATGACGTTGAAGGCCATGACCAGAACCATCTGAACCTGCTGGACGTCGTTCGTATTACGAGTGATGAGCGACGGCGTCCCGAAGACGTTCGTCTCCTTCTGGGAGAAGCTCATCACCTTGCGGAAGATCGCGCTGCGTACGTCGCGACCGAACGCCATGGCCGTCCTCGAGCCGAAGAAGACCGAGACGATGGCGCACAGGCCGACCAGCAAGGTGACCAGCAGCATGAAGCCGCCCGTGCGAACGATGTAGCCGGTGTCGCCCTTGACCACGCCGTTGTTGATGATGTCCGCGTTGAGGTTCGGCAGATACAGGTTCGCGAGAGCCTGGATCGTCACCAGGACGAGCACAATCGCCAGCGGCCGGCGGTAGGGGCGTAGGTAGGTGGCGAGGAGTCTGATCATCGGCGTGCTTCCTGCCTGTTCATTCGGGCGCGATCCTCGATAGCGGGCTCATGGTCATCGTCCGTGGAGGCCGGCCGGGCTGGCCGTTCGACCTTGACGTCAGCGTGACCGTCAACTGTGTACGACTGGTGAAGGCGCGGCGGAGGAGTAATGCCCCGGCGTCACGTCGGCGACCCCGGGCGACCCCGGGCGTTTCGTCCTGGCTGCCGGCGGCTTCGGCGAGCAGGCGGCCGCGGGCTGCCTGAACGGCCCTCATGCCGACCAGCAGGGCGGCCATCTCATCCTCGGATAGTTCCGCCAGCACCTTGGAGAGAATCGTCCGGCGGTGGGCGGCCAGGTCGCCGAAGACCTGCGAACCGGCATCAGTGATGTGGACCAGCACGACTCGACGGTCGCCGGTGCCGTGGCGTCTTTCCACCAGGCCGCGCTTCTCCATCCGATCGACGATGCCGGTGGCGCTCGCGTCGGAGACGTCCATGACCTCCGCGAGCCGCTTCATGGACAGAGGCCCCTCGTCCTCCAGGGCGGTCAGGACGTTGAGGTGGACCAGGCTCAGGGAGTGGCGGTGCCAAGTCTTGAAGGCCCCGCCCCGATCGCGCTGCGACCAGGCCGTCATCTCCTCGAGCAACTCGCGTTCGAGACCGGAGCGGCCGGACGCGCCCGCTTCCGGCCGCGACCCGATACTCTGCTCCGTCGAGATATTCTGCATGGCGTTGAGTATATCGTGCCGGCGCAATCGTGCGGATTCAGTAGCCCGGCCGGTTCGTCGAGGTCCGCCAGTCGCAACTCGACCGCCGCGCCGAGGTCGGCCCAGCCGGCCCGCCGACCGCGAACGCGGCCGCCGGACCCGCAGGCCGTGTAACCAGTCCGAAAGGCAATCCGCGCCAAAGTCGCGGCCATGACAGCCCTATCCGTTCCCGGTCGGCTCGCCCTTCATCGACACACCGTGCGGCGGCTGACCTGCTTCGCGGCCATCGGCGCGGCCAGCACGATCGCCTACGTCCTGCTCTACGCGGGGCTCAGGCCGGTCATGTCCGCGGGCATGGCCAACGCCGTGGCGCTCGCGGCTACGGCCGTGGCCAACACGGCTGCCAACCGCCGTCTCACGTTCGAGGTGCGCGGCCGCGACGGCCTCGCCCGTGACCACGCCGCGGGGCTCGTGGCCCTTGGGGCCGCTCTGGCCGTGACGTCGGCAGCGCTCGGGCTCCTCGACGCTCTCGCGCCGAGCCACGGCCGCCTGACCGAGATCGCCGTGCTCGTGGTCGCCAACACGGCCGCGACGCTGACCCGATTCGCGCTGCTACGGGTTGCCATCGAAGGCGCCCGGAGCGCACGCGGATCGACTCGACCCGCAATCGCTACGCTCTCCCAGTCGAAAGGAATACGAGGATGACCGCCATAGCCAGACCCGCCTTCGCGCCCAGGTTCCGACCCGTCGAGGGCCTGAGGTCGCTCGTACGCGGCAACGTCGACGAAGCCGCCTGGGTCCGGCCGGCCCTGGCCGGCGTGCTCGCGCTGGCCGCCGTCCTGTACATCTGGAACCTGACCGTCAGCGGCTACGCCAACACCTACTACTCCGCCGCCGCCCTCTCGGCCTCGCAGAGCTGGTCGGCCTGGTTCTTCGGCAGCTTCGACGCGTCCAACTTCATCACCGTCGACAAGCCGCCGCTCTCGACGATGGTCATGGGGCTCTCGGTCCGGCTCTTCGGGCTCAGCTCGTTGAGCATCCTCCTGCCGGAGGCCCTGGCCGGAGTGGCTACCGTCGGAGTCCTGTTCGCGGCCGTCAAGCGGACGTTCGGGCCGGCCGCGGCAACGATTGCCGCGGTCGTCATGGCCCTGACTCCGGCCGCGGTCCTGATCTTCCGCTTCAACAACCCGGACGCGCTTCTGACGCTGCTGCTCGTCGTGTCTGCCTGGGCGCTGCTCCGCTCGCTCGAGAACGGCAGCTACCGCTGGGTGGCTCTGGCCGCCTCGTTCGTCGGCGCGGCCTTCCTGACCAAGTACCTCCAGGCGTACCTGGTCCTGCCGGGCTACGCGCTCGTCTTCGGCTTCGCGGCGAACACGACCCTGCGGCGCCGGATCGCCGGCCTGGGGATCGCCCTGGCAACCGTGCTCGTCACCAGCGGCTGGTGGGTCGCGATCGTCCAGCTGATCCCCGCCGCCAGCAGGCCGTTCATCGGCGGCAGCACGACCGGCTCGCCGCTCGACCTGATCTTCGGCTACGACGGTCTCGGCAGGATCTTCGGCGCCAGCGGCCCGGGCGGCGGTGGCGGCGGCGGGTTCAGCGGCGACGTCGGTCTGCTGAGGCTCTTCAACGACCAGATGTTCGGCCAGATCGCGTGGCTCATACCCCTCGCGATCGTGTGCCTGGTGGTGGGTCTCTTCCGGCGGCGCTGGGCCCATCGGACCGACCCTGCCCTGGCCGGCTACCTGCTCTGGGGCAGCTGGTTCGTCGTGACGGCCGTCGTCTTCAGCTACATGTCCGGGATCATCCACTCCTACTACGCCGTCGCCCTGGCACCGGCCATCGCGGCCCTGATCGGCGCCGGACTCGTGGACCTGTGGGGCCTGCGCCGGCGGGTGTGGCTCGGCGGCGTCGCCGTGGGCATCGCCTGTCTGGGCTCGGCCTGGTTCGGCGCAACGCTGCTCGACCGTACGCCCGACTTCGCGCCCGGCCTGGGTGCGGCGGCGATCGCGCTTGGGGCGCTGGCGCTGCTTGCGCTCATCGCGACGTCGCTGCCGGCAATCGCCGACAGGCCCGCGGTCGGGAAGATCGCTCTCGCCGCGGCCGGAGCCGGCGTGGTGGCCATGCTGCTGGCGCCGGGCGCCTATGCCTGGCAGACCATGAACACGAGCTACAACGGCGGCGATCCGCATCCGGGACCCGGCGCGGCGAGCGGCGTCGGCGGCGGGCCGGGGGGTGGCGGCTTCGCCGGGGGTCTGTCGGGCGGCGGCCTGCCCACGGGCGGCTTTCCCGCGGGCGGCGGTCTGCCCGGCGGCGGCTTCCCGGGAGCCGGCAGCGGCGCGGGCAACGGGACCGGTGCCGGCATCGGCGGAGGCTTCCCGAGCGGTGGGCCGGGCGGCGGCACGTCCTCTTCCTCGGACTCCGCTCTAACCGCCTATCTGACCGCGAATCGCGGCAACGCAAAGTGGATCGTCGCGGTCAACGGTTCCGGTTCGGCCGGCCAGATCGAGCTCGAGACGGGCTTCCGGTCATGGCCATGGGCGGCTTCACCGGTTCCGATCCAGCGCCGACCCTCGATCAGCTCAAGGCCTACATAGCCGACGGCGAGCTGCGCTTCGTGATCGTCGGCGGCGGCATGGGCGGCAGCGTCGGGGGCTTCGGCGGCAGCAGCAGCTCGGTGGAGAGCTGGGTCAGCTCCACCTGCAAGGTCGTGACGAGCGTCGACAGCTCGCTCTACGACTGCGCCGGCGCTGCGTAGCCACTCCTCCATACCCGGTTCGGCGGGTCGCCTCGGCGGCCCGCCGCTTCCTCGTCGCCGGCCGGATCGCCCGCCGTAACCCGATCGAAAGGCGTCATCGGGCAATGTCGCGGCATGGACGAGCAGGCGGAGCAGTTCCTCGGGCACGCGTATCGATTGGCCGCGGCGCTACGATTGCCGCGCCTTCGATCGGCAGCGCCGAGCGCGGCGCCGACCGGCCGCCGACGGCCATCGAGGTAGAACGATGCGCATGCTGGTAGCCGAGGACGACCCCGGCCTCCGCCAGGTTCTGGTTCTCGGCCTCAAGGACTACGGCTATCAGGTGGACGCCGCCGAGCGCGGCGACGACGCCATCGATCTCCTGAAGTTCTACGACTACGACGTGGCCGTCATCGACTGGCGCATGCCCGGGGCCGAGGGGATCGACGTGGTGGCCTGGGCCCGCAAGCACGGCAAGCCGACGGCGATCCTGATGCTCACCGCCCGAGACGCCCCTCCCGATCGAATCCGCGGGCTGGACGCCGGGGCGGACGACTACCTGGTCAAGCCTTTCGACTTCGGCGAGCTGCTCGCCCGGGTTCGGGCTCTGCAGCGGCGGCCGCGCGGGGTCGACTCGCCGGTCATCGTCCGCGGCACGCTCTCCCTCGACCCCGTCCGGCGTGAGGTCGCCATCGGCGACAGGGCTCTGCCGCTCACGGCCACCGAGTACAAGATCCTCGAGCTGCTGATGCGCCGCTCGCCGGCGGTGGTGGATCGCAAGGCGATCGCCGAACACGGCTGGGACGACGAGACCGACCCGCTCGGTTCCAACGCGATCGACGTCCAGCTGAGCAGGCTGCGGGCCAAGCTGCCGAGTGCTGGCGTTCGAATCGTGACCGTCCGGGGCGCCGGCTACCGGCTGGAGGAAGCGTGAAGGCATTCCGCCACCCGCGCGCCGGAGGCCACGAGGGCCCGTCGGTCAACATGCTCATCGTCCGCGTGGCCATGGCCGCGAGCGCCTTCGTGGCCATCGCCTACCTGGCCATCGCGGTCGTCGTCGCGGTCGTCGCCTCGAGCAACCTGACGTCGGAGGTCGACCAGCACCTCGATCAGGCCCTGAACGTCGAGGCCGATTTCGGCCAGCCGGGCGGGTTGCCCGGCGTAGGCGGCCAGGGCGGTCCGGGTTTCGACCCGACGCGCCAGGATCCGCGCGGGCTTCCGGTCCTGTTGTGGACGGTCGGCGCGGACGGAACGGCGGCCGGGCAGGGTCTGAACTACCTCGTCCTGCCCGCGGAGGATCGGTCGGTCACCGCCCCCGTCACGGTCTCGATCGACGGCGTGACCTACCGGATAGCCGGCCGGGTCGTCGGCGCCTCGCGCCTCGTCGTAGGCCAGTCGATGGCGAGCGTGTCCCAGAGCGAGTCGACCCTGATCGTTGCCGAGCTGGGGATCGGCTGCGCCCTGCTCATCTTCGTGTTCCTCGGCTCCCTGGTCGTCGGCAGGCGTGTGGCCCTCCCAATCGAGCGGGCCAGGCAGCGCCAGCTCGAGTTCACGGCCGACGCCTCGCACGAGCTGCGGACGCCGCTGTCCGTCATCGAGGCGACCGCGACGCTGGCTCTCGCCCGCGGTCGGGAGGCGGACTGGGACAAGTCGGCGTTCGGCCGAATAGACGACGAGCTCAAGCGAACGCGCCGCCTCGTCGATGACATGCTCTGGCTCGCGCGCTTCGACTCTACCGGCGCGGCGCCGCAGGCGGAGCCCGTCGACCTCCGCGTCCTTGCGGCTCAAACGGCCGACCGATTCCACGCGGTGGCCGAGACTCGCGGGCAGACGCTGGACGCGCAGCCGGGCTCGAGCGAAGCCGACGCGATCGTGAGCGCGCCTCCGGACTGGCTCGACCGGCTGGTCGGCGTCCTGCTGGACAACGCCTGCCGCTACTCGCCGCCGGGCGGCAGCATCACCGTGGGCGTCGTTGGCGAGGGGCGGCGCGTGCGCCTCACCGTGGACGACTCGGGTCCCGGCATTCCCGAGGCGGAGCGCGGCCGGGTCTTCGACCGGTTCCATCGCGCCTCGGACGCGCCCGGCGGTGCCGGCCTCGGCCTCGCCATCGCCGACGCGATCGTGCGAGCGACGAACGGACGCTGGCACATCGGCACCTCGCCCGCGGGCGGGGCGAGCATCAGCGTCAGCTGGCCGCGCTCGACCGGCGGCCATCGGGACTCGCGCTCAGCCGAGTAACCCGCGCCTGGCAACAGACGCCGCCCGCGGCCTTCCGATCGCGAAGGGCGGACCCGCCCGCTCGGAGACGTCGGCCGTAACCAGTTCGACAGGATCGCCCAGCCAGGCTGTCTCCATTGAAGCCGGCCATCGCCAATTCGGCCGGCGGCGTTGCAGGTTCGAACGGCGCGAATATCCTTCCGCACCCAAGACCGGCAGACGTTCCAGGAGATGCTCAGATGACTACGCCAAGAGAGAATGGAATGGCTCCCGGGTCCGCGAGCGGTGAGCTTCCGGTCTGGCAGCCCGACACGCTGCGAGCCGAGCCGGCCGCGCCTATCGAAGGGGCTCCTTCCGAGGAGGCGGAGATCGGCGAGGCGTTCGTCCCCGCGCCTCCGGCCGGCAACAAGCGGCCCGCCAGGTTGCAGACGCGGGCCCGGCGCGTGAGCGCCAACGCCGTCCTATTCACCGTCGCGGCGATGGTCGCGCTGGGCGGCGTCAGCTTCGCCGTCGGCCGCATCACCTCGACCGAGCAGAGCACCACAACCCGCAGCGCGTTCGCCGGGGCGAACGGTTTCGGGTTCGGTGCAGCCGCCAGCGGTTCGCCCGGCGCCGGTATCGCGGGCGGCCTGACAGCCGGCGCCGCCATGGTCTCCGGCACGGTGGTCAGCGTCACGTCCGACTCGATCACCATCCAGGAGGCCAACGGCAGGACGGCCACCATCTCGACCGGTTCTTCGACGACCTACCACAACCAGACGTCCGCCACGAGCTCCGACGTGGCCACCGGCGCCTCGGTCATCGTCCAGACGTCCGGGACGGGCGCGACGTCCGGTTCCGGCTCGGCTTCCGCGAGCGCGAGCCCGGGGACGGGCGGCACTCGCACGGCCACCAGCGTGACGATAACCGCCAGCTAGCTCTTCACATCGGGTGGGCGCGGACGGTCCGGATGGGTCGTTCGCGCCCGCTCCATTTCGCCTGTGCCGGGCGCCGGCCGCGAGTTGGCCCGAGCCCCGGGCCGGCCCTCAGTTCCGATGCTTCCAGGCCGCTACAGGCGCCGGACGACGATCGACCTCGCCACGTCGTCCTGCCAGGCTCGCTTGTACGGGTCGTTCGCCGCCAGGTACGCGGAAACCAGGCCCAGCGGAAACACAATCGTGACGACGAGGAAGATGACGTAGCGGACCAGGACGGCGCCGATGCCGAGTTCCTGCCCGTCGTACAGCCGGACCACTCGAAGGCCGAGGGCCCTCTGCCCGGCCGTGGCCCCGAATATGTACCAGCAGGCAGGGTGGTAGATGACGATGAACAGCCACGCGGCCAGGGCCAGGGCGGCGGCCGCGGGCGAGTCGGCCCCGCCGGACGCGCTGGTAAGGCCGAAGGCCCCCATGAGCATGCCCGCGGCGACCAGGACGAAGAAGACCAGGACCATGTCTATCAGGAGCGCCGCGAACCTGATACCCACGCCGCCCCACAGCAGACCCGGGCCGGGCCCTGCAGGCGCGTAGGCGAATCCCCCGTACCACGGCTGGAACCCCGGGCCGGCAGGCGGGTAGGGGGCCGGAACCCAGGGCCCCGGTTGAGGCGGCATCCAGCCGGAAGCGGGATAGGGCGCCGGCCCGAACGCGGGCTGGCCGAACCCAGGCTGGATCGGATATGTCCCCGGCGCGTAGCCGGGGGGTCCCGGCGCGTAGCCGGGCGGGGGACCGAATCCCGGTTGAGGCGGCGTCGGATAGCCGGGCGGCGGACCGAACGCCGTTTGCGGCGCCGTCGGATAGCCGGGCGGCGGGCCGAACGCCGCTTGCGGCGCAAGATACTGGGCCAGCGGCAGGTCTTGCGCGGGCGGCATCGAGGCCGGCCCGCCCTCCTGTGGCGGCGTCGCAGGCCCATCCGGTGACGCGGGCAGATCGCTCCCCGGCATGGTTGCGTCTGTGCCGGTCGGGTCGTCCTCGGCCACTGCGCGCCCCTTCTCGGTCGCGGTGCTTCTCGCACCGCCTCGGCAGCCATGGTAGCGCGCCCTGATCGCGGAAGCTCCCGTGTGGTGCGCGTCGACGCCCGCTCGCGACCCACCTCGCCGCTCCGGGCAGGCCATTCAGAACCGCTTCAGCGACTCGATCCAGGATGACGCCAATCACGGACTCGAAAGGGTTGATTCTGATGAACCGCAAGCTTGCATGGCGTCTTCTCGGACTCGTTGTCGGAATCGCGGCGCTGGCGATCGTCGGCGTCGTCGCCTACAACTACGGCGTCAACGCGGGCCACGACGGGATGCAGCCGGGGTTCGGACCCATGAGAGGCTACGGGCGTATGGTCGGCTTCGACCTGGGCTACGGCCTGGTCGGTCTCCTGCCCGCGCTCGTCTTCGGCCTGCTGCTCGTTGGGCTCTTCGTCGTCCTTCTGTCGGGGTCGGGCCGCGCGGCGCCGGCGCTTACCCAGAGCGCGCCCGATGCCGGAGTCGACCGACTGCGCGAACTGTCGGAGATGCACGGCCGCGGTGAGCTGACCGACGCGGAGTTCACGGCCGCCAAGCAGAAGATGCTCGGTCTCTGACCCTCGCACCGAACTCGACGGCGGTCCGAGCACCCTCCATCTGGTTTAGCTGCCCCAATCCCAATTCCGCCACTCGCCGCAGCTGGTCTATGCTGCCGGTAGAGTGGCCGCGCCGGCGCAATCGCCGGGGCGAATGACGGGAGAGGCAGCTCGAGGAGGATCAGGTGGCCGGCTTCAAGGCGTTCCTGCTCAAGACCAACGCTCTGGCCCTGGCGGTGGGCGTGATCATCGGCATCGCATTGGGCGATGTCGTCAGCTCGCTCGTGAACGACATCATCATGCCGCCGATCGGCGTGCTCCTCGGCGGAGTCGACTTCTCGGGCCTGGTCATCAAGCTCAAGGACGCGACGGTGGACGCGGCGGGCAAGCCCGTGCCCGAGGTCGACATCCGGTACGGCGCCTTCATCAACGTCGTCATCACGTTCGTGATCGTGGCCCTGGTCGTCTACTTCATCACGACGGCGCTGCTCCGCCCGGCCCCCGAGCCGCCCGCCCCGCCGACTAAGGACTGCCCGTTCTGCAAGGAAACGGTCCCGGCCGACGCCACGAAGTGCCGGGCCTGCACCAGCGCCATCTAAGGTAGGCACCATCCAGGGCGGGTACGGCGCCGGCCGCGCTTCCGGTTCCGGCCACGTCGGGAGGACGAGTTGGAGGTCCGCCTCGATCGCATCGGCCGCATCCAGGCGGCCATGCGCGAGCAGGGCTGGATTGCGATCGTCGTCCTGAACCACGACGACTACCGGTACCTCTTCGGCACTGACAGAGCCCAACCGCGGGCGCTGATTCCGTTCCAGGGACCACCCGAGTTGATCGCCTTCACCGGGGAGGAGCCCGAGCTTCGCGCCGCTCTCGCAGGCGGTGAGGTCCGTGTCTTCGGGAGCGTGGGCGGCCAGATCCACGACGTTGTCGGGCGGCTGCGCGAGCTTGCCGGCACCGCGCCGGCCTCGTGGGCCAAGGACGGCCGTTTCAAGGTCGGGTTGCAGATGTGGTTCGGGACGCCGGCCTTCCTGGTCGACCTGTTCAAGCAGGTCAACCCGGGCGCCGAGGTCGTCTCCTCGGATCCGGTGATGGACCCGCTCCGGACGGTCAAGGAACCTGATGAGCTGAAGCTCATGACCGAAGCTCAGCGCATCGCCGGACTCGGGATGGATCGGGCGCGTTCGCTTCTTCGTCCGGGCGTCACCGCGCACGAGGTCGCCACCGAGGCCACGTACACGATGATGCGGGCCGGAGCCGAGGGCACGAGCACGCCTATCTACGTCAACTTCGGCGTTGAAACGTGCATGCTCCACGGTCGCGTCAGCTCCGCGCCGCTGGAGCGCGGCCAGCTTGTGCTGGTGGACTTGACTCCGCAGGTGGACGGCTACTGCGCCAATCTTGCCCGGAGCTTCGTGCTGGGCGCGCCCGACGACCGCCAGGTCGGGCTGATCGCCACCTACCGGGAGATCGTGACGTCGGCACGGGCGGGGATGAGGCCCGGCAGCACGATCGCCCAACTCGACGAAGGGGCCAGGGCGGTGTGCGAAAGCCACGGGTTTGGCGAGTACCAGGTCTACGGCCTCGGCCACGGCATCGGGCTTCGGTTCGAGGAGCCGCCGGCCCCGACCATCATCCCGCCGCATCGGAGCATGCCGCTCAGGGAGGGCATGACCGTGACGATCGGGCACACGATCCTCGCCGTACCCGGTTTCGGCGGCGTGCGATTCGAGGACGTCTACCGCGTGGGCGCCTCCGGCCCGGAGATCCTCGTCGACTACCCGATCGACCCGGTGGTTCACGCCTGATCGCGGCGAGGGCGGGGCGAGTCTTGGGCGGGGCGAGGACCTCGCCGAGCGGGCGCGGCGGCCCGGCTATGCCCCGGCGGCCGAGAGCACGAAGTCCGTGCCGAAGGCCGCCAGCAGACCGATCGTGAGCGCCACGCCGGTCACCATCGGCAGCGAGAAGCGGCGGGCCACGGCCATCATCTCGTTGAACACGAAGATGAGGGCGCCGGCCGCCAGGCCGAGAAAGAGGATCGACAAGACGGGCGAAACGACCGAATAGCCGAGCACCCCGCCGGCGAACGTCGGGCCGCCTCCCACGAGCCCGGCCGCGGCCAGGAAGCTCCAGCTGGGCCGCTCGTCCTGGCTCAGCGGCGCCGATATGGCGAAGCCTTCGGTCGTGTTGTGCAGGGCGAAGCCGATCACGAGGAGAAGCGCGAACGAGGTCGCGCCCGTCGCCGCCGACTGCCCGATCGCCAGTCCTTCGGAGAAGTTGTGCAGCCCCAGACCGACGGCGGTGCCCAGGGCGATCTGTCGAGGCGAGACTCCGGCGGCGATCCCGCGCCGCGCGGCCAATCGCGACGTCAGGTACGTCACGGAGAGCAGGCCGAAGGACACGCTCAGCCCGAGCGTCGCGGCGTACCCGGCGAATCTCGCGGGGGAGTCGCCGTTTCGAGCGGCGTCGAGGGCCTCGCTCACCGGCGCCACCGCCTGAGAGAGCACGTCGTAGATTAGGAACAGGATCACGCCGCCCGCGGCCGTCGTGAGGGCAGCCTGTGTCCCGCGCGAGAGCCCTCGCAGCCGACCGACCGGCAGACCCAGGAAGATCGTTCCGCCCGCGAACGCAGCCAGGATCACGGTCTGGGCGAAGCTCATGGGTTCCTCCGACTTCGGGGACGGACGGCCGTCGCGGGCCGGCCAGGGTATTGGACGCGGTCGGTTGGGCGGGCAGGGTCGGCGTCGGGGCGGCGGGGGACGTGCGGTGGGATCGCTAATTCTTAGTCCCGCACTCGGAATTGAGCGGATGCTATCGTGGCGGCCTCAGCCGGTCAAGCGGCGCCGCGCGTACGGGGCGGCCACGCGCGTACGGGGCGGCCACGCGCGTGCGGAGCGGCGCCGAGAGTACGGAGCGGCGCCGCGCGCCGCGAACGCGATCACCTGACTCGAAGGCCGCAGCGTCCCGCGCGCTCTGAGCCGAGCAGTCTCAGCGAACCTGGAACGATCGCTTCGCCAGGCCGAGCCAGTACCCCTCGATGGTGAACCTGGGCGCCGCCGAGGGATCCGTCGCCGCTCCAAGAGCCACGAACAGCGGCGCGAAATGCTCCACCGTCGGGTGGGCATAGGGCATGCCGGGGGCGCGATGGCGGAAGTCGAACAGGGCATCCAGGTCGCCGCGCTCGAGCGTCTCGGCGGCCCACAGGTCGAACTCCATAGACCATTCGGGAGCGCCCGCCCGGCCGTCCCAGTACTCGTGCACGAACGGCAGCCCGTGGGTCATGAAGCCGCTGCCCATGATCAGGATGCCTTCGTCGCGAAGGGGCGCCAGCCGCCGGCCGATCTCGAAGAGGTGCTCCGGCGCCAGGTCCGGCATGGACATCTGCAGCACCGGCACGTCCGCCTGCGGGTACATGAGCAGGAGCGGCACGTAGGCGCCGTGGTCCAGGCCGCGCTCCCGCTGGGCGACGGGCTCGCCCGCCGGCATCATGGCCCCGACCCGCGCCGCCAGATCGGGCGCCGGTGGCGAGTCGTAGCGGATCTCGTAGTAGCGCTGCGGGAAACCGTAGAAGTCGTAGACGAGGGGCGCCGGGTTAACCGCCCCCAGCGTCAGCGGCGCCGATTGCCAGTGAGCGCTCACGACGAGGATCGCCTTCGGACGCGGCAGATCGGCGGCCCAGCCGGCCAGCTCGACCGGCCAGAGCGCGTCGTCGACCAGCGTCGGTGCGCCGTGGCCGAGGTAGATCGCCGGCAGGCGGTTCGAAGCGCCGGCGCCTTCCTCGGCGGCCGACTCGACAGGTGCGACCGGATCGACGCGATCAGGCATCGGCGGTCTCCAGTCCGGCCGTCGAGCAGGCGATATCGGCGTGCATTCGATCGTGCAGCGCCTCGAGCAGCCCCAGCAGCGCGCGCCTCTCGTCTTCGCCCACGCCCACGAAGAGGCTGGCGATCGAGGCCTGGTAGGTCCCGAACTGCGCCGCGACGCCGTCGGAGTCGCGGGTCAGCTCGACCAGGGTGATCCGCCGGTCGGTCGAGTGGGGAACGCGCCTGACCATCCCTTCGGCCTCCAGGCCATCCACCAGAGCGGTGACGTTGCGCGGCGTGACGGCCAGGGCTTCGGCGAGGTCCGCCATCTTGCGCGGGCCGTGGCAGTGGAGCTCGTAGAGAAGGCGCAGGCGCGGGATGCTCGCCCCGGCCTCTGCGGCCTTTCGATTGGCCCAATGATCGAACGTGCTGACGAACGCCGAGGTCGCAACTGCCAGCGCCTCGGGCGAGACCGCCTCATCCGATTGCGTGAACCGAACCTGGGCGGCGGCGCCTGATGCCGGAATCTCACGTTCTTCACGCTGGAGGTCCGCAGAAGGTGTAGACATTCACTATGTTCCTTGGTATTATTGCCGATGCAATGTTACCACGGTAACGGTGCACGCATACATCGTATTGAGCGGAAGGTGTCCGGCAAGGTCGGGACGGGATTGTCGCCGGTGGCGCGACGGCCTTCGACCGAACCAGCAACTCCGCGGATCGAACGGCTAATCGATGAACGTCGTTAGCCCAATGGCGTCGATAGCCAGGAGACCGAAATGACCATGACCGAGACCAAGACCATCGAGCGCCTGCCCGTCAACGACGAGTTCGCCCGACCCGCGGGAGCCGAAGCGATCGACCGTGCCGCCGCGGCCCTTCGCACGCACGGGTTCGACGCCCAGATCGTCGACGACGGCGAAGCGGCGAAGAACCTCGTCCTGAGCCTGATCCCGGAAGGCGCCGAGGTCGGCCAAGGCGCGTCAGTCACACTCGATCAGATCGGCGTCACTGCCGCGATCGAGAAGAGCGGCTGCTACGACGCGATCCGGCCCCGGACTCGCGCGATGGACCGCGCAACTCAAATGCGCGAGATCCGCAAGCTCGGCGCGGCGCCGGACTTCCAGGTAAACAGCGTCCAGGCCGTCACCGAGGACGGCCGCATGCTGGTGGCTTCCTTCGGCGGCAGCCAGCTCGGCCCGATCGTGTCCGGAGCCGGTCGAGTCATCCTGGTGGCCGGCGCCCAGAAGGTCGTGCCCGACCTGGCGACCGCGTTCAGGCGGGTCGAGGAGTACAGCTACCCGATCGAGGACGCGCGCCTTCAGGAGGCCTTCGGGCGGCACAGCGCGGCCAACAAGCTCGTGGTCCTGAACGGCGAGATCGCACCCGGCCGAACTACGGTCATCCTGGTGCGCCAGCCCGCGGGCATCTGAACCCTCTCCGTCGCGGCCGATCGGTTGCGCCGGCGCGGCAGACCGGTTCGCCGTCCGCCACGCGATCTACGACGAGGCCGGCGGGTCCGGCGGCTTGGGCCACGACGGTGGCGTCTGGTCGGGCTCTCCCGGAGCCCCTGAAGACCAGCCGCTCGGGCCCGCCCCGGGGGCCGGCGGGACGTTCGGATAGGCGGGCGGATACGACGGCCAGGCCGGTCCCGAGTTCGATTCCAGCCGGGAATTCCACCCTGGGCGCCGGGAGGCGGCGGCGCGGGCCACTTCGGCGCGTTTGGATTGACCCAGCCGGGCACCGCTCCCTGGGTGGGCGGCGGCGCGGGCCAGTTCGGCGCGTTCGGATTGACCCAGCCGGGCACCGCTCCCTGGGTGGGCGGCGGCGCGGGCCAGTTCGGCGCGTTTGGATTGACCCAGCCCCGCATTCGCACCCTGGGCGCCGGGAGGCGGCGTGGCGGGCGCGCTCGGCCAGGCCGGGCCGCCGGGATACGAGCCGGGGGCGTACGGACCGGGTCCGCCGGGGTACGGACCGGCTGCGTAGGGACCGCTCGCGTAGGGGCCGGCCGGATACGGTCCGGGGCCGTACGGGTACGGACCCGCCGGATAGAAGGCCCCGGGAGCGTACGGGTAGAGGTTCGGATCCATGCGGGCCCGCTGGCTCTCGTAGAGCACGGCCATGAGGAAGACCGTGAAGCACGATCCGGTGGTGGACACGCCGGTCGACAGCGCCTGGCCCAGCGGCTGGAGGCCGCCCCCGATCGACGTCGTCACGCCGGCCAGAATGCCGAAGGCCAGGCTGATCAGGATGGCCATCAGGCCCCATCCGAGCATGCGCATCACGGCGCCGTCCGACAACCGCCAGCTCTCCTCGAGCGCGCCGATAGGCCCGAAGCCGTCGAAGACCGCCAGGCTGTAGAAGATGATGCGGATCCCGACATAGATGGTCAGGGGAACCGCGGCCAGGATCAGCAGTACTCCGATCGGAGTAACGAACACCGTAACGATCACCAGGATGATCGCCGCGCAACCGAACGCCACCCCGACGACGAGCGAGGCGGCCACGGCGACGAGGCCGCGGACGACGATGCCGCCGAGCGTGATGGGGCGATGCCGCAGGCCGCCGATGGCGATCGCGTCGAAGACCCAGCTGCCGATCAGGCCCGCCAGACCGGTGACGGCTCCGGCGGCGGCGAACCGCGCCAGGACCCCCGTGGCCTGGTCCTGGTTCCAG
Source organism: uncultured Chloroflexia bacterium (assembly GCA_963838285.1). Lineage (GTDB taxonomy): Bacteria > Chloroflexota > Limnocylindria > Limnocylindrales > CSP1-4 > Fen-1039. Next base: position 21,956 of record CAWIQP010000001.1, on the reverse strand, counting down.
ACGATCTGGTTCGTGTCTGGGTCGACGTGGTAGATCGTGCTGGTGTCGACTGGACCGACGATCGCGTAAACGACGAACGAGCACGCGGCGATCGCGACGATCACCGGTAGCCACATCCTCCACGTCTGCTGAAGGTAGGCGAAGGCGTCCTGGATGCCGTCGGTAATTCCGATGGCCGCCGGATTCATGCTGAACCTGAACACGGACCCTCCTTGCGTGCCCCCGCCCTCCGCTCCGAGCCTCGCGGGCTGCATGGAGGAATTTACTCCGGCGCCAACGGGCGATGACGCGCTTTGCGTCGGCAGTTTGTGAGTCGGTCCATCGCGCCGATCGACGGTTGTGCGCACATCCCCCTGGGAGCGCGGACCTACAGGCGCTTGCTGAGGATGGCGGCGCTCTCCGGGCAGGCGCTCGTGAACTCGGGCGAGGCGGTGAGCGCGGGCGGGACGGAGGCGCGTGTCGTCGCCGCGTAGCCCAGGCGCTCGAACCAGGGGCCGGCCGTTTCGGTCAGGAGGTACAGCTCGACGATGCCATGAGCCGCGGCCAGCGCCTCTGCCTCGGCCACGAGTCGGGTGCCCAGACCCGTGCCGCGAAGATCCGGAGCGACGCAGACGGAGCGAAGGAGGCCGGCCGAACCGTACGCCTCGACGGCGGCGCAGCCCACCAGGTCCGTCCCCGTGCGGGCGACGAGCGCCGTCGGCAGGGCGATGTCCAACCCGTCGAGCGGCAGCCCGCTCCCGGTCAGGAGGCCTTCGATGGCTGGCCGGTCGGAGTCGAGCGCTCGCTCGATCGACGTCATGGGCAGCAGCCCGTGCCGCCGCAGCCGCACTGGCCGCTCGACGCGGCGTCGTCCGCCGGGGTCGCGGCCTCGGCCTCCGGCACCTCCTCGGCCGAGCCCGCGGTGGCCGCGTCCCGACTCTTGCGCGCCTTGACGATGACGCTGAACATCCGGTCGGCGACCTGATGACTGACGGTCAGCGACACGTCCTCCAGGCCCACGGCCTCGAGTCCGGATCGGAACTCGGCGAACGTGAGCGCGCCGGCGATACAGCCCGTGTAGGTGCCGCGCTGCGCGCGTTCCTCAGGAGTGAGCGAGTCGTCGGCGACGATGTCGGTGATGCCGATCCGTCCGCCGGGCCGCAGGACGCGGGCAACCTCGCGGAAGACGGCCGGCTTGTCGGCGGCCAGGTTGACCACGCAGTTGCTGATCACGACGTCGACCGACGCCGCCGGGAGTGGAATGGCCTCGATGTGACCCTTCAACCACTCGACGTTCGTGACGCCCGCCGTCGCGGCGTTGCGCTGGGCCAGGGCGAGCATCTCGTCGGTCATGTCCAGGCCGAAGGCCCGGCCGCTCGGCCCCACGCGTCGGGCCGAGAGCAGCACGTCGATGCCGCCGCCGGAGCCCAGGTCGAGGACGCGTTCGCCTTCGTGGAGGTCGGCCACGGCGATTGGATTGCCGCAGCCCAGCGACGCCATGACGGCCGCGTCCGGCAGTTCGTCCCGCTCCAGCGCGGAGTAGAGCTCGCTGCCGTAGCTGCCCTCGTCGGCGCAGCACGATCCGCCGGACAGGACGCCGCGAGCCGCCTCCGCGTAGCGCTCACGTACGGATTCGTGAATCTCGGAGCTCGTCGCCGGCTCGGTCGTCGCCGCGGGTCTGTCTGTCGTCTGGGATTCGGCGGTCATCTATTGCTCCTCAGCACTCGCAGGCGGCGGGGGATTGGCGGCGAACTTCGGTGCGGAGAATAGCACCATATCGATAGTTGTCAATATCGAAGCCGATCGATATCCTGGGCCCATGAAGCGTGCCACCGATCCCGACGTCCTGCTACTGCAGGCCGCGGCCGACCCGACCAGGCTGTCCATCCTCCGCCAGCTGAGCGCCGAGGGCGAGGTTTGCGCCTGCAATTTCACGGATTGCTGCGGGATCGGCCAGCCGACCGTTTCGCACCACCTGCGCGTCCTGCGAACCGCCGGCTGGGTCGCCTCCGAGCGCCGCGGAACGTGGATCTACTACTCCCTCCGGCCGGAGGCCGCCGCGAGGTTCCGGGTCATCGCTGGGGAGCTCGAGCCGGGGACGGCCGGATCGGTCGGCGCGCTCACGGCGTCCGGCATCGGTGAGGGCTGATGCCATGCCCTCCGCGCCGATCCGGGTTCTCTTCATCTGCACCGGCAACTCCGCGCGCAGTCAGATCGCCGAGGCCCTGTTGCGCGGCCTGGGCGGAGCGGCCTTCGAGCCGTCCTCCGGCGGCACCGAGCCCAAGGGTGTGAACCCGTACACGGTGCGAGTTCTCAAGGAAGTCGGCATCGATTGGTCGGGCGCGCGGAGCAAGCCTCTCGCGGGCTTCATCGGCCGGCGGTTCGACTACGTGATCACGGTCTGCGACCGCGCGCGCCAGGCCTGCCCGGTCTTCCCGGGCCGGCACCAGATGCTCCACTGGGACCTCGAGGACCCGGCCGAGGTCGAAGGCCCCGACGAGCGGAGGCTCGAGGCGTTCCGGCGGACGCGGGCGGAGATCGAAACCCGATTGCGGCCGTTCGTCGAGATGGCCCTGGTCGCCCACGCGACGCCGGCCGTCGAAGCCTGAGGGCCGATCGAGCCAGGCGCCCGGCGCGGCAGGCCGTCTCCCGGCGGCGCCCGAACCCGGCAGACACCCGATCAGTTCGGCCGGGCGGTCTCGCTCTTCTCGCCCGCCGTCAATTGCGCGGCCGCCTCGCCGTCCTTCGCGCGATCGAGATAGGACTGGGCCTTGTTGATCTGGGTCGTCAGGGCGTCGACCGTCTTGGTCATGGAGTCGAGGGCCTTGAGCTTGAAGGCGTCGATCTCGTCCATCGTGGCGTAGATGTTGTCGAAGGCGGCCTGCAGCTTCTCCATGTCGATCGTGGCCGAGCCGGCCTGCTCGTTGATCGCCGTCGACTGCTGATGGAGCATCACCGAGGTGCTCTCGATCAGACTCGAGGTGGTGGTGTTGAGGGCCGTGATCTGATCGAGCACGAGCTTCTGATCGCCCAGGGCCTGGGCGACGATGACCGCCGTGCGCAGCGCCGAGACCGTGGTCGTCGTGGCGCGGTCCACGCCGCGGATCAGCTCCAGGTTGTTGCGACGGATCACGTCGAGCGAGAGGTAGCCCTGGACGCTGACCGCGAGCTGTGCCGTCAGGTCCTGAACCTTCTGGCGGACATAGAAGAGCATGTCCTCCTTCAGGACGCGGGCTCGCTCCGGGTCGGTCGCCTCGATCTTGGCGATCCGAGCGGTGAGACTGGCGTCGAGCTTCTGGGCCAGGTAGATGTACTGGCGCAGGTGCTCCATCGCCTGCCACAGGTTGACCTTCTCGCGCTCGAGGTCCTCGTTGTCCTTCGCGAGTTCGGTCTGGCCGCGCTGAAGGCCCGTGACGACCGCGTTGATCTGGCCCTGGCTCGACTGGTAGCGGGCGAAGTAGCTCCGCAGGCGATCGCCGAAAGGAATGATCCCGAGGAGCTTGCGGGGCCCGAAGAGGTCGCCCTGGTGGCTGGGGTCGAGCGTGTCCACCTGGCGGCGGAGCTGCATGAGGCTGTTGCCGACGGCCGCCGAGGCCGCGAGTCCGCCCTTCTGCATGGAGCCGACCGGGCGTTCGAGGAGGCGAGAGGAGACCTGGGCGGAGGCCTTGATCTCGTCGTCGCCGAGCTTCCGAATGTCCGAGATGCGCTCTTCGAACCTGGGGTCCTTGACGTCGAGCTTGGAGATGTCGACGACGTACTGGGCGACCAGACGATCGAGCTTGGCGAGCGTGGCCGCGTCGAGCTTGATTGCGCTCGTCGCCTGCGGCGGCTCGACGACGGCGACCGGGGCGGGCGGGACGAGGACGAGGGCCGAGCCCTCGGGGGCGGCGGTGTCGGCGGCCGCCGCCACGATACCTGTGGCTTTCGCGGTTGGTCCCGCCGCCTTGCCGATCTTGAGCGAGTCGCCCATGCCCGATTCTCCTCCGTCGATCGCGCCTGTCCCTGCAATCGAGAAGGTTACAGCCGCCGCCGCTCCCCGACATCCGAATTCTCGGCCGTCCGGCGACTCGCCGCACCCGCCGGCGCCGCGCACGGCTCGCTCCACGGCGTGCTCCATTAGGACGAGAACGCTCTTCTCATAGCCTCTGGGACCGCCCGCGACCGATTCCCTACGCGAGGCGGAAACGCCGGACGAGCGCGCAGTCTGAGCACCTCATAGGGCCGGAGGTCATGGCAACCGGACAACCCAGAGCCGGCGACGAGTTCCCCGGCGGCACCTCGGCCGTGGCACGGCGCGCCCGGAGGTGGCGCAACCTGCTGGCCCCCAGGCCGATCATGGATCCGCGCTATCGGGTCCTCCAGCGCCGCGACGTGCGCGAGGCCGTCCGGGTACAGACCATGCTCGTGATGGCAATCGTTGTCGCCGATGTGGCTCTGATCGGGATGAAGCCCGTTCTCGTGGACGTGGTCGCGCTGATCGCACTGATCGCGTCGGGCGTGCCCCTCCTGAGCCGGAGACTGGCCTGGCGGCGACCGTACGCGACGGCGGTCTTCTCGGGCGTGGTCCTGAACCTGCTGATCGTGACGGCCCTGATCGAGGTTCCGCACGACGCGATACTCCTGATCGGCTCGTACGAGGTCGTGATCGTCGCGTCGGCGCTGTTCTGCGGGTTCGACCAGCGGCCCCATCTGGCCTGGCTGGCCTTCTCGCTGGGACTCCTGTTAGTCGCCATCGCGCTTGCGCCCATCGACCCCGCGGCCCGCTTCCAGGGCGAGATCCTCACCGTCAGTACGGTCGTGGCCAGCGCTGCCGGCAACCGGCTCGTCCAGGCGCGTCGCGAGCGGATGTACGCGACCCAAGCGACGCTGCGTCGGGAGCGCCACGATCTGCGCGAAGCGGTGGCTCGTCTCGAGGCGGCCACGGCGAGGATCGACCGCCTCGAAGGCATCCTGCCGATCTGCGCCCACTGCAAGCGGATCAGAGGGGCCGACGATGCCTGGGTTCGAATTGAAACGTACGTCGAAGCGCGGTCCAGTGCCCAGTTCAGCCACGGCATCTGCCCGGAGTGCGTCGAGCGCTACTACGGTGGCGTCATGGCCGAGCCGTAGGTCGGGCCGAGATCGCAGACCGTTAGCGGGACATGCCGGGCGCCGGCCGCTTGCGGTCCGGCGGCGCCGGGCGGCGAGGGCGGGGTTACTCGCCGGCCACTCACCGTTGCGACGGCGGCCGAACGACGAGCCCCGGCTATTCGCTGACGATCTGGAGCCCAACGCCAGGTCTCCGCCGCCCGAGCCCCAGCGGCGCTGCCCGCCGACGGCGTCGACACAATTGGCGCCGACACGATTGGCGCCGCTCACTTTCGCCGCCCACCGCGCGAGGCGTTATCATCGGCCGGCCGCGCGCCCGTAGCTCAGTGGATAGAGCATCTGACTTCGGATCAGAGGGTCGGGGGTTCGAATCCCTCCGGGCGCGCCAACACCACAACATGTAGTGGTGTTGGGGCTAGCAGAACCACTAGATCTTGTGCGTAGGACGACCTCGTGGGCGACGCCCATGGAGGTAAGAATATGTCGCGAGCATCTGACACCCTCGATCCGTGGGCATCTGACACTTCCGAGTCAAAGGGCCGGGCATCTGATTCTTTTGGTCGGCGCGATGGGAATCAGATTCGAATGGCAGTTCGCGGGCCTGCAGCACCTGCGCACCTGCGGGGCCCCTCGAGATCGGCCATGCCGTGCAGTTGTTCTGCGACGCGAAGAACGCCGAAGGGCTATCGCCCAGAACGGTGCGCTGGTATAGCGACATCCTTCGCCGGGCGGTCGCACGCTTCGGAGCCCACGCGGTCCTCGACGAGATAGAAGCGCCGACCTGGCGCACCTGGCTCGTCGAGCTTCGGGCCACGCTCGCCCCGGTGAGTGTTGCCGGTTACGTCCGTTGCCTGCATGTGTTCGGCAACTGGCTCGCGGCCGAAGAGCTTTCGGAGGCCGTGGCCATCCGCCGTCTCGCCAAGCCGCGCGTACCGCGCAAGCTCATCGAGCCGTTGAACGACGACGAGCTCCGCGAGCTTCTCGCCCGAGCGGGCACCCGCGACCAGGCGATCCTCTTGCTCCTCCTCGACACCGGCCTTCGCGTCTCCGAGGCGGCGGGCATCCGATTCCGTGACCTGCGGCCCGACGGCGCGATCAAGGTGATGGGCAAGGGCGCCAAGGAACGACTCGTGCCCGTTGGAACGAGTTCACGACGGGCGATCGGGCGGTATCTCGCGCAACGAGGACGGGGCGAGCCCGACGAGTCCGTCTTCCTGGCGGAGTCCGGAACCGGACTCACGTTCCACGGGATCCAGCAGATCCTCAAACGGCTCAAGGCCAGCGCGGGGCTTGAGCGGCGCTGCTCGCCGCACACGTTCCGCCACACGTTCGCCCACAACTACCTTGTCAACGGCGGCGACGTGTTCACGCTCCAGCGCATCCTCGGCCACACAAGTCTCGACATGGTCCGCCGCTATGTCGCGCTCGCGGACACCGACGTCGCAAGCCGCCACGACCTCGCGTCGCCGGCCGACCACCTGCTCGGGCGGGCGCCGGCCCTGACGGCGGCGCGCGTCTCGCGTGAAGCGGTCGTCGGGCCAGAGGGGAGCGCCGAAGCCGGGTCGAACCTGGCACCGCTAGGACTTCGTCACCGGCTGGTTGAGCATCGCTAGACAGGTCTTGGCCCCCGTCTTGAAAACTAGGAGCGCCATGTCCCAGGTCTCTGGGTTGTAGGAATGCCAGGATGCGGAACCTCGGTCTCTTCGCCGCGGAGGCGGTGCAAGACCAGGAACGACTCACGTGGCTTCAGGAGCGACCCCTCGCAGGCTGTGAGGAGGTTGCCGTAATCGGGTTCGCCGTAGGGTCTCCAGGATCCGCTGCTTGACCTTGTCATGTGTGCCAAAGCGAAGGTAGGTCGCCCGCATGAGGCGCTCTGCCACGTTGTCCAGGTGAGTCAGTGCGGTTGCCCATCCGGCTGGACCACGGTCGCGCTCCAGCTTGTACAAGGCAAACTGTCGGACAATAGTCGTGTGCTCCGGTCCGAACAGCTCGGACGGTAACGCAGCTGGCGAGATCGTCTCCAGTAGAAGATCAAGAGCTTCGTCAGGACCCAGGGACGCCTTGTGCAGAGCGTTCTTGAGAAGCTCGCGCGCGGCAGGGTCGCGCTTCTCGCCCGTCGCCATCGATCAACTGAGCCAAGCGTTCCATCTGCGCCGACGAGGCATTGACGAATGGGACGGCCTCGAGGAGCGCCGCGCTTGCGGCGACGTGGACGGTCAGGGCATCGGACTCGGCATCGCCTAGGTGGTTCAACAGAATGTCGACCACTCCAGGCCGAGCTGCCGCTCCAAGGACTCCCAGCAGCTGAATCTGCTTCTTGTTCCGCGATGTCCCCGGACAGGATGCCAATGAAAGAGTCAACACAGGGGCGTCTTAAGGGTCCGCGTGGCCAGACGCGCAACGTTTCCGTCTGTGCGTGCGAGATCGCGGATCTCGCGGACGAGCCCCAGATCGCGAGGTCGGAGATCAGTGACCGCAGCAAAGGCTGCCTCCCTGACCTCGGGGGCAGTAACTCTCATCCCCTCATGAACGGACGCGGGCACGGAGCCCGTCGGGGCGACCCGAGCGTAGATCCCAAACGCTCGCGCACGACGAGCGCGGCTCTGCTTTCCGGTGGCCGGCGGCAAAGCGTTCGATGGTGGGCACCTGACCAGGCCCGCCGAATCGCTCCAGCAACCCCAGCAACTCCTCCCGATCCTGTTCCGACATTGACTCGTACGTGGCCTCCGACTTGGCGAAGGCGGTGCTGGGGTCCGTTGGCGCCATGACCGCCGCGATATCAATATCGAAGGACTGGGCCTGCATCGAACTCGCGGCCGACCCAAACAAGCCGGGTCGATTGTCCCGAACGGCTCTGAGCGACGACGCGGAACGGACCCCGAGCTTGCGGGGGATCTCACCCGCGCCTCCAGGACAAACGGCGTGATAACTGCGTCGTGGATCGCGGCTGCCACCATGCCCGCCGTTGCGCGGCGATCGCCGTAGACGTCAGCCAGCGCCTGCACCTGCTCGGCCGCGGAGCCAAACGACGCCATCACCTCGGTCAGCAGCCTTAGCCCGCTCTCGTCGCCTTCCTTGGGCCACCACAATGCATCGACCGGTCGGGCGACGGGCGAACTGTTGGGATCCTCCGCGATCGCTTCTTGATCTCCTTGGCTATTCGCCGGAAGTGAGCAAGAGCCTTGGCGACCACCACGGCGAACAGTGCAGGATCACTCGGCCGTGGATGCCGGCTTGCGATCTCCATCAAGGTCGCGGACACGCTTTCTGGGCGAGAGTGAAGAGAGCCGACAGCGTCTCCGGGACATCCTCTTCCGGCATGCCGAGGATCGCTGCAAGGAGCTCGCTCGACAGCACTCCGGGGACCAGGCGCTGACGATCGGAACGAGGAGCGCCCACAGAGTCGCTTGCTTCTGAAGGGTCCGGGTGAGGAAGTGCACTCGCTCTGCCTCGTTGGGCCACGTCTCAACGAGGGCGAGCAGTGCTTCGATACCAGGAGTGACCGGAAGCTCCGGACCCTCCAGAAGCCCGAGCAACGTCGGGCCACCCCGCTTGTAAATGAGCTGGGTCAGTACGGTCTGAAACGGACCTGCCACGACAACCGCCGGAGAGGTCGATACGAGGTCGGCGACCAGTCCAGTTATCTCGCCAGCCTTGTCGTCAGCGGCGCAGGCCGATTTGATGAAACCTGCGGCACGGTTCCAGGAGTTAGCGTCGGGCGTTGCCGCAAGCGGCTCCGGATTCGGTTGCCGCTTGAGCCCGAAGCTTTGCGTTAGCCTTGCAACGGGCGACGGACGCCGCAATGGTTGTCCCGTGGGGGAAAAACGGGCGACGCGCCACGGATGACCCAGATCGCATATGCATCGGCGATCGGGCCCGGCTGATTGAGAAGCCACGACTCCATCAGGTCTCGGCGGGCAGCCACGGCCGGGATGGCATTGCTGGCATCCCGCAGAGCTTCGTCGATCTCCCGAACCGCGTCGCCAGGGAGCCTCGGCCAGCGGCCTGTTATCGCATCGAATATGGCGGTACTTACCGGGCCGGGATCGATAGTCGGCGTCAATAGTTCGTGGAGCATCAGGTCCCGACAGGCGTGGGTCATCGGAAGTCGCCATCTGGACAGCAATCCGCACCGCGAGGGCGGCTTCGCCGGCCCGCCATAGAAGTTCCATGGCGGTCCAGTTGCTGTGCTCAGCCAGGTGAGCCACGAGGGCGTCGCCTCGGAGATCGCCGAGTCGCGGCGCAGACGGGTGTCTGATCGGAAGCGTCGTCGGGCATGTTCTACGCGCACACATAGGCGCGGGATATCCGTGCCGTCGATCGCTGGATCAGTGATTGCATTCGTTCTTCCCCCTGTTCGCCTTCGATCAACTATATGCCGGGCGACCGGTTACGGTGAGGCTCTGGAGAACACACGTAATCGGAACGAGCTACATCCGCAGGGAATTCAAATCATCCGATCCACGGGCGACGCATTCCGATGGATCTCGCGCAGGTCGTCGAGGAGATCGACGTAGCGGCGGGTGACCTGCAGCGATGACGGACTGTGGCCGAGGATTCGCTGCAGGCTGAACACGTCGCCGCCGTTCTGCAGGAACGAGCGGGCAAAGGTGTGCCGCAGGATGTGTGGCGAGCAGCGGACCGAGAGGTCAGCCCGAGCGGACAGCCGGCGCATGACCTGCTGGATGCCGTGCGGTGCGAGCGGGCGGCCGTCGGCGCCGGCGAAGAGCGGAGCTGACGCCACCGGGTTGCCGCGCCGGACGAGCATCTGGCGGACAGCGCGCCGCGCCTTGCGCCCGACCGGCACGACGCGTTCCTTCGCGCCCTTGCCCATGACCCGACAGCGGCCCTCGATGAGATCGAGATCGTGGACGGTCATGCCGGCGGCTTCGGAGAGTCGGATTCCGGTGTCAAGGAGGAGCAGCACGAGGTCGCGGGTCCGCTGCTGGATCCGCCTTCGATTGCGGCCAGTAGCGCGCGGATCTCCGGTTCGCGCAGGCTGCGAACGGAGCCGCTCTGGGACGTGTTTCGTTGGCTCCCGGCCAGCGCTAACTCCAGGCCAGCCGAATAATTGCGAGAGACGCGAGCGCGACGAGCCAACTGGCGAAGCTGCCCACGAGGAAGTACTCGGTGACGGCATCGATGATGTGTTCTGCCTTGGCGTCGCGGACGGCCTGGAGTTCAGGCCACCGGATAAGCCCCTTGGCCGCGATCACGATGCCGGCGGCAGTAGGCTCACCGGCCAAGCCCAGCCCGAGGATGAACAGTCGCTCCATCGGCCCGATCATCCGACCGCCCTTTAGTCGAGTTGCCGGCTCATCCTTGATGGCGGATGCCTCCGGGGCCCCGCTCAGGCAGATGGTGAGCCGGACGAGTAGGTTGCCGGTCGCGAGCTGGACCATCAATAGTCCGGCGATGAGGACGAGCCTGGGTTGGCGCTTGATTGGCTGCGACTGCGGGCAGCCGCGGGAAGGCGGTCCAGTGCAACCAGTCCGCCATTGCGCCACCGACCGGAGTTGCGCCGCCAGAGAAACCAACCGTAGCTGCGGCGCCGACAGCCAGGACGCTTACGGCAGCGCCTGCCCAGACCCGAGAGGTCGGCTTCTGCAGCGCCCGGTCCCCAAACACGACCCAGCCGATGAGGACGATGATGATGACGAGGAGGAGCAGTATGTCGGTCACGCTCGTTAGGGCAGCGAGAACCCCGACGAGCGTGGTGATGATCGCGCCCACCATGATGGGCACAACGTAGGGGACGCCTCGGATCTTGGCGCCCCGGGCCAGGTCGGCGAACCCGATCGCCAGGGCCAAGACGGCGAACAGGCTCACGGCAGATCCGCCAGCCAGCCGGACGCTGTGAGCACGATCCCCAGGCCGTCGGTGCGAATTCGTTGCGACACGGCAGAAGGGGAGATCCCCTCGGAAATCGCCAACTCCGCCTGGGTTCGTCCAGACATCAAGCCCCTCATTATGCGCAGGGAGCGTTCGTTCCACATCCCGATGAGTTGGTCCCGGCATAGCAGCGCCGCGTTGACGGCGTCGGTCGTGGGCTCAGCAGGTTCGGTACTTCGGTATGCGGTCCTCACGAAACGCGTCTCTGGCTGTAGCTCGGCCTTGGCGACCCACTCGATCGCGTCCCGGGCCGTCCACCATGCCGGGCCGTCCTGGGTCGTGTCGTCGAGCTTGCTCACTGTGCCCCACCCGATACCGTAGCGGGTCTCGAAGTCGGGGAGGAGCTCTAGGCGGAGGAGGACGGCGGCCTCGATCGCCTGGCCGAGCCGTGCATAGCTGCCCTGGAACTCGTCCCCGACGGTGATATGCACGGAATCGAGCGGCGTCGTTCGGGCAGACACGGCCGCTAGCGCGGCACGGAGGCGGTCATGGAGGGCAAGGCGGTCGGGTGCCTTTCTGGACCGAACGACGTCGCCGATAAGCGTCGCCACCGGCTGACTACTCGTCGTCATCTCACCCATGTGAAGATCATAGCTTCATTCTCCCGAAGTGAAGCCTGCGGCTTCACCCCCTGTCGCCATCAATCGACTGATCGCCTTTTCATCCTATGTGAAGATCATAGCTTCATTCTCTCCAAATGAAGCTTGTGGCTTCACTTTCATCTCGGTCCGAGTCCGCACTGCGCCGAAGGCCTTGGATCTTCGCGGGGTGTCTCAGTTGGTCGGCAACTCGGACGGCGGGATCACGTCAACCAGGCCGACGACTCTGTGCCCAGGACCGCGGTCGCGATGCCCGACGATCCACCATCTGCCTTCCACCTCTGCGATGAGCACGGCCCGACCGGGAACGGTCGTCAGTCCGTCGCCGTACTCCTGAATGCCCCCGAACCCAGGCTCGATCGGAAAACAGAGCACGAGAAACGAGCCGTCGGCGAGCACTCGAACCGTCAAAGCGCAGCCCATGACACCGCATGTTTCCCTGGTCATTCCGAAGGCTTCCCTAAGCCGGGCGGCCGGTCGCAGCTCGTAGTTACCGAGGCGGGCAAGTGTCTCGGGCAGAAGCACATCGACGATCATTTGGTCGTCGTCGATCTCAGGGCTGCCCACATGTAACCGACGAGCGTTAGCGCGTTCGCCGCGGCTGCGTACTGCTCGGGCGAATCGGCAACATGGGGTCCCTCGACCTCATGCCCGTAGTCGCACCGCCTCCTCTCCGGGCCGTCGCTGCGCACGTTTTCGCGCCTGTGTTCCGCCTCCTCCCGAAGGACTTCGATGCCCGCGAGGACCCGTGCGAATGCAGCCTCCCGGTCCGACTGCCGTCTGCGAGGTCTCATGACAGCCGATCCACAGGCGACGCATTCCGGTGGATCTCGCGAAGGTCGTCGTCGAGGAGATCGACATAGCGGCGGGTGACCTGCAGCGACGACGGGCTGTGGCCGAGGATGCGCTGCAGGCTGAACACGTCGCCGCCGTTCTGCAGGAACGAGCGGGCAAACGTGTGCCGCAGGATGTGAGGCGAGCAACGGACCGAGATGTCGGCCCGCTCGGACAGCCTACGCATGACCTGTTGAATGCCGTGCGGTGCGAGCGGGCGGCCGTCGGCGCCGGCGAAGAGCGGGGCTGATGCGACCGGGTTGCCGCGCTTGACGAGCATCTGGCGGACGGCGCGCCGGGCCTTGCGCCCGACCGGCACGACGCGTTCCTTCGCGCCCTTGCCCATGACCCGACAGCGGCCCTCGATGAGATCGAGATCGTGGACGGTCATGCCGGCGGCTTCGGAGAGTCGGATTCCGGTGTCAAGGAGGAGCAGCACGAGAGCGCGGTCGCGGTCGGGCTGCTCGGATCCGCCTTCGATTGCGGCCAGTAGCGCGCGGATCTCCGGTTCGCGCAGGCTGCGAACGAGCTGATCTGGGACGCGCGGCACCGGCACTCCGCGGAGTGGGTTATTGGGAAGATCGAACTCGCGTTCCAGCCAGGAGCCGAAGGCGTGGAGCGTACGAACTCGCCCGGCGATGCTGCTCGGAGCAAGGGGCCGGTCACGATGCGCCCCAAGGGCGACGAGCCAGCGGCGGACAACAGGCGGGCGCAATTCGGCGAGCGTCGCCCGATCACCGGAGCGCTCGAGGAAGCGCATGAACTCGGCCAGGTGATCGCCGTACCAACTGATTGTCCGCGGGCTTCGGCCGGCGACCTTGAGGGCAACCCGGTACTCGTCGACGAGCTCGCTGAGGCGCAGGGCGTCGAGCCCGGGCTCCGGCGGGACCTCCGTGATCGAGCGGGACGGCTGCGGTTGGGCCACGAAGAACTCCCAAGTGGTAATGGATGTCGATCGGCCGGACTTGCGCCCGGCCGATCGCTGTGCACCAAATGACAACCCGCTCCCGTCAGGCGGCGTCCACTCCGACGCGGAACCAGCGACGCGGGCGAGCCGCGTTCTGGACGACGTCGAGGTAGACCTCGCTATACGGGGCGCTGCCTGTTTCGCAGACTGCCCAGAGGCAGTTGAGCATCGCGGAGGCGACCATGAGGTTCGTGACGAGCAGTTGGGGACGCTCGGCAACTCGTGCCGCGCATCCTTCGCCGCTCGCCGGACCGTCGGTCGCGGTCGCGATCTCGGGGTGGATCTCCGAAAGGGTGCCGTCGAGGCTGACGCCGTTACGCCGGCGGACGAGCTGGACGTTGCCGTCGATCTCGTCGTTGCCGCCGCTGATGAGCGTGGCCTCGGAAAGGCTGGCGATGTGGCGATCGACGAGCGCTCGCGTTCGATGGTTGTCGACCGCGAGAAGGACGACATCGCCCTCTCGGACGACATCGCCGACGTTCGCCTCGTCTAGATAGAGCGGGACCGCCTGGCAGGCGAGACCTGCTTCGCGGACCCAGCCGGCGAGGGCCTCGGCCTTGTTAGCGCCGACGGCCGATGCCGGGAACTCCTGGCGAAGCGCGTTGCCATGTTCGAAGACGTCGCCGTCGACGAGCACGAGCAGGGCCTCGCGAGAGCTGTGGGTGAGATACCGAACCAGTGGCGCCAGCAGCTGTGAGCCGATGCCGCCACAACCGACCAGGACGAAGCGACTAGGCATCGAATGCCGCTCCTTCGGTCGTGCCGTATGTCGGCACGAGATCGGCGCGGAGCCGATAGCCGAGCTTCTCGGCAAGAGCTGCCGCGGCGTCGAGGAGTTCGTCGAGCCGTCGCCGGTCTGGCGATGGCCCAACGGCCTCCATCTTGCCGGGCAGCAGCGTGAGCGCCGGCGCCTTCGGCCACGACTTGCGCCGTGGCGCGGGGGCCACCTTCACTCGTGCCAGCCACTCGTCGGGCGGCGGCACGATCGCCCGGGGCCGCTCGAGCACCTGGCTCTGGCGGACGCCGAAGCGATAACCGTCGACGACGAGCGCCGCCGACAACGATGGCCGTCGCCGGAGTAGATCGCCGACGACGACGTGGAGTCCGTCGAGGTCCGCCTCGTCGTCTTCGTCGGTCGCACTCGCAAAGGCCGTGAAGGCGCCGTGCGAGTGGATCGTGCCGACCAGGCGGGACCCGGCCGGCAGGCCCGACGAGTCGAGCTTGTGCCGGACCGAGACCGATGTCGTCGATTGCGAGGGCACCAGGATCTCGAAGCGATCGTCCTGCCACAAGAGCAGCACGAGGGCCTCGGTTTGCTGGCGGTCGTACACCGCCCGGAAGAACCCGACGACCTGGCCCATGAGCTCCGCTGGGAGCTTTGGGAGCCGGTAGTCGAGAAATGGCTTGCCGGTCGGGAGATGAGCGACTCGCTCGACCTTCGTCTGACTGAGCCCGAGCAGGCTCTGCTTGCGCAGATACAGCCCGTCTCTCGCGACGACAAAGGCCGGGAGGGTTGTTCCTTCAAGAGCCGGCGAGCCGGCCTCAACGATCGGGAACATCGCGCACCTCCGGTGGCCTGTCGGGGATCCGGTAGAGCGCGGCTTCGAGGCGTCGGAACGAACGCGTGTCGTACACAAGTGCGTCGCGCATTCGTCGACCCGACGCTCGAAGCGCAGCGACCGCGATCGTGAGGGCTTGCGTTTCGAGCCGATCCATCGAGGGCTCGTATGCCGAGTCCACGAGTCGAGGCCCGATCATCTCCCAGAGATCGCGTGGCTCCAGGGCCGGAATGGACCGAAACGCCTCAGGCAGCCGACGCATTGGCGTCGCCTCCTTGCGCTTCCGGAACCGGCGCGGAAACGTCTGGCTCCGGTATCGGTGTCACGACCTCGGACTCGCTGATGTCGGGTTCGGCAACGCCGGAGTCGGGAATGTCCCGCTCGGCTGCGCCGACCATGTAGGCGACGACCTGGCGGATCGTCCGCCAGGTGGGGTCGTATTGAAGGGTCAGTGCCGCGAGCGGGTCGCTTCGGCTCCGGGACACCCAGCTCCGAAAGCCGCCGGAGAACGGCAGCGGATGGCGATGGAGGTCCTGGTTGAAGCGGCTCGCCCAGAAGGCGCCGATCAAGGCGTCGATTCGCTCGCCGACCGATCGGCCCGAGACCCGCACCGAGCCGAGGCAGACGACGCCGTCGTCCGACGTGTTCGGCAGGCACGAGTGGGAGAGCTGATCGTCGATCGAGCGGATCGGGCTCGTTCGGAAGAAGTTCGAGAGGGTAACGATCTGGCCGGCCTCGACGCCCACGACGAAGACCACGTACGGGAGCGCGAGCCGGTAGGTAGCCGGCTCGGATCCTGCACGTTGGGTCGCGTGGAACTCGATGACCCGCCGCATCGGCGGCTGCTCGAGGACGTATGCCTCGCGCTCGCCCAGGCGGACGAGAAATCGGGTGTTTGCGGGCAGGCGGCCGGTCGAGATCGGCTGGTTTCGGACGACCTCGTCGAGGAGCGCTGATAGCTCGACTTCCCGCTCGACCTTCTCGGTCACGTGGGACACGAGCTCGCCCTCGATCCGAAGGTATGTGCGCAACTGCATGGCGCGAAGACTCCTTTCCTCTGAGAAGGGGCGAAGGCGGGAGGATCGGGATGGACCCGGCTCCCGCCTTCGCCCTCCGACGTGCGTCAGGCCTGCTGGCCCTTCACGCCGGCGCTCTTGAGGAACTCGATCTCGTCGCCCGGGCGGACGACGTATTCGTCGTCGACCCGACCGCCGTTGACGGTCACCGACGCCTCGCGGGGGATGTTCAGGACCTGCTCGAGGACCGTGTACACCGTCGTGATGCGCCTGCCCGCCAGATCGAGCTCGAGATCGTTCACGCCGTAGACGACGCGCGTCGCGGATGCGTCGCGAGTGGCCTCTGTTGCCGTCGTTTCCATCGATGTATCTCCTTGTCTGTTCGACTGTTGCCGAATGGGTCGGAGGACCGGGGAACGACGGCCAGTCACGCACTGGCCGTAAAAGCGCGATCGCATCGAGCGATCGGCCCCGGTCCTGTGCGCGGGTAGCGGTTAGGTGGACTCCCTTTCCGGGCATCCCTCCTTTCGATAAGGTGAGGTGAGCGGATCGGAGTTCGGGGTCGAACGGCTGATGGATCGCTGCGTCGAGCGACCGAGCGGACCACCCCCAGATGCGAGGGCGGTCGTCCGATCGTTCGGCACGGAGCAGGTCCGTTCACCGTTCGACCGGTCGTCCGGTCGGCTCGCCTCAAAGGCTTGTGGCCGCGCAGTCGCTCGTGGAAAACGTGCGATTGGCAGCGCTATGCGGGTTGTTAAGGTGCGAGATCGCCGAGGACCCGAAAGGGAACCGGCGCCGGCGCTCGATGCGGCGGATGCCGCGGGAGCTCGCGTCGGGAAGCTCCGAGAAGTGGAGGCGACCGGTCTCTACCGGGGTACGCATTCCGGGTTCTGGGCCGGCCGCCGACACTGACGATAGGCGCGCCTCATCTCCGTGTCAAGCCTATTGCGTACGGGAGTGTGTACCAGAACGCAAATTCGCCGGGATCTGTGAGTACCCCCAGAGACGGTGAGAGCAGCGCTCCCTTGGCCTTGGCTGCGTGACTTCATCGAGGACGGCTTAGAAGATCTCCCTAACAAGCAGCACCGACTATGGCAGCGTGCCGAGTCCTCAGGGCGCCAGGGCACCATCCTCAATCTCGCCGCCTCCGGCCGCCAGGAGTTCGAGCCAGGCGCGGGAGCCGACGGGCGCAGGCAGCCAGCGATGAGGCGGCTTGAGCAGCGACCGTATCGAAGCCGGCGGACAGATCTCGGATCGAGTGGCCGGAGCACGCGTCCAGCGAGTCGCGGGCGAGGTCGGCGTGCGTCACGACCCAGCTGCGCTCGCCGAGATCCAGCGGCACCGGCCTGCCGGACCATCCAGTCGGCGCGGATCGGCCCCGGAACCACGACGATCAGATGCCAGGACGGTCGGCGTGACAGCGGGCGCCGGTAGGCCGCGAGCTTGGCGCGGATCGTTCGCCTGTGCTCGGTCCCTTCGTCGATCTCGAGCGCCAGGACGGCCGACCCTGCGTCGGTCGTGACGACGGCGATGCTGTCGGGTCGGACGAACCGGCCGAGGACGTTCGCCTGTCATCGAGTCGGGGAGCCAGAGCTGGACGGGCGGCGTGCTCGCGGTCACTCGCTCGGTTCAGGGCGCAGATGGCCCTCGCGGTGTCGATGCTGTGGCGCAGGTACGAGGCCGGAGCTGTAGCGCGTCTGGTGCCGAGACGCTGGTGACCGAGTGGGCTGAGGCGGTATGCGAGCTCGGCACGACCGGGCGTTTGTCGGGACAGTGGGTGTTCGCTCGAGCAGGCCTGCGCGATACAGGCGGAGCACGTGCTCCTGGGCGCGGCGGAGGTCTGCGTACACGAGCTGTCCGGGCTCTGCGGCCGTGAGCTGCACCGTGGCGGAGCGAGGAGTCGAAGCAGGGCTCGATCGGCGATTGGAAGCAGGTCTGGGTCCAGATCTATGGCGCTGCCGGGCTCGATCATTCGGAAGGCAGCGCTCATAGTAGGGTCTTCCGCTCACCGAAGGCGCCAATTCGTGCTCGATTCGGGCGATTCTCGGCGGGCAATTGGCGCATAGCCCAGGCGCGTAGCCCAGACGCGTAGCCCAGCGCGGATCTCCGGGCGTCACTACGCCGTCCCCCTTGTGTTGGGACTCGGCCGCTGCCGGTGCCGTTTCAGATGGACGAGCTGAGGTTTCCGGCGTATTGGTCTCGTTGGCCTTCTTCGTCCTCCGCTGGCTCGTTGCCGCCCGAGCGCCGGTGGACCTCGTCTTCGACGTCCTTCAGCGATCGAGGGGCGTCGCGCTCGTCGCTCGCGGCGACGTTGGCGGCCAGGCGCTCGGGATCGGCGGGTCCGGGCATCGAAACCCGCCCGCCGCGAACGAGCGGGGTGCCATCGGAGCCGCGCGTCCGGACGACGACGTCGAACCGGCGCATCGCGAGGAGCTCCTCGGGGCTGACCGGGGCGAACAGCCGGCCCAGGTCGCGGACGTCCTCGGGGCCGGGCTCCAGGAGCGCGACCGAGGCGACGTTCGTGCGAACTGCGCTGCCCAGGCGCTCCCCGAGCGCGGAGAGCGATTGGGCTGCGAGGGCGGCGTGGAGGCCGAACTTGCGGCCTTCGGCGAGGATCCCCTCCATGCGCCTGGGTGTGGAAGCGCTGAGCCTCGTCGACGACGAGCAGATGCGGCCGGCGCTCTGACGCTGGCCGGCCCTGCCGCCCGACGGCGTCGATGGCGAAGCGGCTGATGAGCATCGCGCCAAAGAGCGCCGAGTTGTCGCCGCCGACGCCTGAGAGATCGACGACGAGGACGTCGCCTGAGTCCATCACCATCCGCGGCGAGATCGTGGAGTCGCCCTGGCCGACCACCGAGCGGATCGAGCCATAGGACACGAAGGCGCCGAGCTTGTTGAGCACCGCCTTGATCGAGGGGTCGCGCTCGCGTTCCCTGGGTCCGGGCCACTCGTCGCGCCAGAAGGCCCGCTCCATCGGGTCGGAGAGCTGGTTCGGTGTAGCGCACCCGGGCGGCGTCGTTGGTGAGGATGCGGATCAGCTCGAGGATCGTCTGCTGGTCGCGATCGGCGAATGCGGCGAACAACGCGTGACGCAGGTAGTGCTGCATCTTGGGTCCGCAGAAGCGTGGCCACAGATCCGCGAGCAGCGTCACGAACTCGCGACGCCACGAGCTGCGCGTCGTCGTCGCCGTGGCGCTCGAGGAAGTTGAAGCCGCGCGGATGAGCCCGATCGGCCAGGCGCAGGACATGGACCGCGGGTCCGCCACGTTCGCGGCAGCCGGCCGAGGATGTCGGCGGTCAGATCGCCATGAGGGTCGATCACGCTCACCCCGACTCCAGCTCGGGCGCAGCCGAGCACGAGATTGAGCAGGAGCGTGGTCTTGCCCGAACCGGTCGCGCCGAAGACCGCGAGATGGCGAGCGAGAGTGTCGGTCGAGAGGACGAGCGGACCGCGGCGGGCATCCGCTATCGCGATCCCCGACGCCCCCTCTGACTCGCGGCGCGAACCGGGCAGCGATCGTTCGCGATCGAGCGCCAACTCGTCAAAGCGCCGGTCGGGCAGCGCCCACAACGCGCCGAGAAGCTCGGGGTCCGCCGACAGCGCGGACGATCCGGACTTCGAGCCTTCGCGGACGGTCCACACGAGCGACTGCGGCCCGGAGCGCAGCGCGTCGGTTGCGCCGACGAGCTTCCATAGCAGCGCCGCAGCCACCGCAGGCTTCGGGCCGGATGCTTCGAGGGCGATGGTCGCGCTGTACATGCCGGTCGGTTGATCGGTCGAGCGCGCCGGCGCTGGTTTCGATGGCCGCGTATCGGCCGTCTCGCGGAAGAGGAGCGCATCGATGATCGTCGAGACCAGGAACCCGCCGATCGACCGCCCGATGCCCTCTTCGTCGGGATCGTTTGCCGCACCGGGCATCAGCCGGATGCGAAGCACTACCTGTACGCCGGTGCCGGCCTGATCGAGCGCGACCGCCAGACGCAGCGGCACCGACGAGGCGCTCGTCGCGTCGAGACGAAGGGAACGAGTTGCCGCCCGAGCGAGTCGCGCGGTCGCGACGGCGGATGGAACCGGATCGTCGAGGGCAAGCTCCTCGAGCTCGCAGCGTCCGAGCACCGAACGGACGGCCATCTCGACCGAGGCGACGACCTGCGCGGGACAGTCGATCTGCCAGTGCATCGAGCCGCCGCGCCAGGCCAGGCGCAGCTCGATCGGCGGCCAGCCGACGCGGAACCGATCGACGCCGCGGCGCTGCCCCGGATGGAGGGCGCGGATCAGCTCGGCCGTTGCGTCGGCGTCGAGCTCGACGTTCGCCGGCAGGATGACCTCCAGGCGGACGAGTTCGCGCCGGACGGCCCGCTCGTATCCGCCCTGGCGAACTCCGGTGGCCAATGGCGGCACGACCGACAGGCCGGCGAGAACGAACAGGAACGCGCCGCCCATGATGGCAAGCAGGAGCGGCGGAATCGGAAACGGTACGGCCATGGTTGTCTCATCCTTTCGGCGGCAGGACTGTCAGTGGGTCGACCGGGACGCCGGCCTCGTAGATGGCGAAGTGCAGGTGCGGCCCGGTCGTGACCCCGGTCACGCCCACGTCACCCACGACCTGGCCGGTGACGACGACGTCGCCGACCTTGACCGCGGGCGGATCCTCCAGATGGCCGTAGAGCGAGATGACGTTGGGCAGGTGCTCGATCTCGACGACGACGGCGCCGCTCGAGTTCCGCCCGGCGAAGACGACCTTCCCGGCCGCGACAGCCCGGACCGGTGTGCCGATCGGGTGCGGCGATGTCGATGCCGGGGTGGAAGTGCGGGTAGTACTTGCCCTGGTAGACCAGAGGTCCCTCGAGCGTGAGCGAGGTAGGTCCGAAGCCCTGGGTGATCTTTCCGTCCAGCGGCCAGACGACCTCGACCGCCATCGGCGTAGCGGTTCGCCCAGGTCATGACCTCGTCGGGGTATGCCGGGTTCGGGTTGTAGGCCAGGAGCGCCGCCTGCCAGTTCCCGGGAGCGCCGTCATGCGCCAGCAGCGCCGCGGCCGCGGGGATGGCGTCCGCCGGGTCGCAGATGTTCGGGTTGGCGATGCCGGCGAGCCTGGCCGCTTCGACGAACGTGGCCGGCTCGAACTGCATCGGCCCGCGGGCTCCGGCGTAGTTCGGACTGCAGTCTGCGTCGAGACGGCCGTGGTGGGTCTCGACTGTACCCGATGCCCGCGAGGATCTGCCACTGCAGCCCGAAGCGCTGACCCGCCTGCTCGTAGAGGACGAGGTAGGCGGGCGGGATGCCACTGATCGACGCCGGCGCCGGGACCACCTGTTCGGC
Organism: uncultured Chloroflexia bacterium; assembly: GCA_963838285.1. Lineage (GTDB taxonomy): Bacteria > Chloroflexota > Limnocylindria > Limnocylindrales > CSP1-4 > Fen-1039. The sequence continues at coordinate 701 of CAWIQP010000001.1, read as the reverse complement.
GGCGACGGCGCAGGAGCCCGCGAGGATCCCGACCCCGCCGCACAGGATGATGAATGCGATTAGCGGCCCGGCGCAGCCGACCAGGCAGCCGAGGCCAAGCCGGCCGGTCATGGTCGATCGGGCGGCTCGAACCTCTGGCTCTCTTGGTCCAGCAGATCCGACGGCCGACTCGTGAGCGCGGCGTATTCGCGGCGGCTTACGACGGCCTCATAGGCGACGTGGCTTCGCCCGACGAACAGCAGGCCCTCGCCCGGGCGGGCATGGATCAGCGAGCGCCGTTCGGCCGGCGTCAGATCGAAGTAGCGGGCGAGCGCATCGGCGCCTTCGGGCGTCTGGCCGAGCAGGATCCGGATGTCGCACTGCTTGACGATCGGCTCGCCGTAGTCGGAGCGCAGGAACTCGACGATGTCCTGGGTCGCGAGCTGCAACCCTGCGTGATAGTGGCGGGCGGATCGAGCCAGCTCCTCGATGAAGGCCGCCCCCGCGGGCTGGCGCATCACCTTCCAGGCCTCGTCCACGACGACGAGCTTGCGGGCGAGATCGATCCGGACCGCGTCCCAGAGCATCGCCAGCGCGGCAAGCTGGGCGACCGACCGAACCTCGGGATCGCCGAGGGACGCAAGTCCGACGACGACGAGCTGCTGATCGCGCAGGGACGGCGCCCGCCCCGCGAAGACCAGGGCCAGCGAACCGACCGCCCA